>NZ_CP039690.1:0-1200000 GCF_005144885.1 Phreatobacter stygius | reverse complement strand
AGGTCGACCAGCACCCGGGCGATGAGTTTTTCGGCGCTGTTCAGCCGGCCGTCGGAGGAGTGCAGCGGCAAGGCCTTCAGATGCTGGCTGACCCGTTCGACCTGGAAGGCCACCGATCGGGGATTGTTCGGGTCGAGCACCACCAGGTCGAGCACCGGTGCGCGCGCCGCCACCATGACGTAACGCCGGCGGTAGGTGATCTGGCTGTCGGCAAGGCTCAAGAGCACGTCGAGGCCGGCGGCTCCGGCTTTCGGATCGGCGAATTGGCGGGTGATGCGAGAGGTCGCGAGCGCGCGCTCGATGCGCTTGCCGATCGACAGGAAGCGCCAGCCGGCAAGCTGGTTCATGTTCTCCTGGGCGAGGCCGGAAAAGGCCGCGGCAATGCGCAGGCCAATATCGGCCTGATCGAAAATATCGGTGTCGGAGCCGCCGGGCGGCGGCTTCTCGGTGAGCGCGACCAGGTCGGTGATGGTCAGCCAGGCATCGGGTGAGAAGCGATCACGAATGACCGAAGCCGAACCGCGGGCCGATTGCGCCAGGGCGTTCAGGCCACCGGGCGTGCGGCCGTGCAGGACCATGCCGGCAACCGCCGCGGGATCGGTGATGATGTGGTCGCGCGGCAGCGCTTCCCAGGCGCCGAGCAGGTCGATGATGCGGCGCACCCCGTCGCCGGTCATCGACTGGCCGGCGCCGGTCTGGTCGCCAAGCGCGCGAACCAGCCGCAAGGTCGCCTCGGCCCGCTCCATGTAACGGGCGAGCCAATAGAGATTGTCGGCCGACCGGCTCGGCAGCGAGGCGCTGGAGCGGCGCAATTCGACCTTGTCGGGCGTCGGCAGCAGTGACGTCTCGTCGACCGGGCCATCGGCCAGCACGCAGACATCGGCCGAGCGTCCGTCGCGCTGCATGGTCACCGCGCGGGCGTCGATACGGTCGCCGACACGGCAGAAGCCGCCGGGCATGACGGTCCAGCGATTGTCGACCTTGGCCAGGAACAGCCGCAGGATGAACGGCCGCGGTTCCAGGTAGCCGTCGCGCCAGACCGGCATGGTCGAGAGCTTGACGACCTCCTGGGCGACGAAGTCCGAACCGCGCAGGCGGATTTCCTCGGCGAGCTTGAGCCTGGCCGCGGGCGAGAGGTCGCCGGCCAGCACCGGACCGTCATCGAGCACGCCCGGAACGGTCTGGCCGAAGGCCGGTGCGATCACGAAGCTGTCGAGATCGGCGATGACCGCGCCGCGTTCGATCGGCTGGCCGCACCACCAGGTCGCGATATGCGGCAGCTGCAGGTCGCGGCCGAGGCGGGCCCGTGCGATGGCCGGCAGGAAGGCCAGCAGCGAGCGGGCCTCGGCGACGCCGGAGCCGAGCGCATTGGCGAGCGTCACCTTGCCGGCACGCAGGGCGCCGACCAGGCCGGGCACGCCGAGCCGCGAGCGCGGATTGAGCTCGAGCGGGTCGGCGAAATCGGCATCGAGCCGGCGCCAGACCATTTCGAGCCGCTTCAGGCCGGACACGGTGCGGATATAGAGCGTGTCGTCGCGCACGGTCAGGTCGGCGCCTTCGGTCAGAAGGAAGCCGAGATAACGGGCGAGATAGGCGTGCTCGAAATAGGTCTCGTTGAGCGGGCCGGGGGTGAGCACGGCGACACGCGAGTCGGTGGTTGCGGCGAGCGCCGAGAACTGCGCGCGCAGGGCCTGGAAGAAGCCGGCGAGCCGCTCGACCGGCAGCGTGCGGTAGATTTCCGGCAGCGAGCGCGCCATGGCCAGGCGGTTTTCCAGGGCAAAACCGGCGCCTGACGGCGCCTGGGCCCGGTCGCCGAGCAGCCACCAGCGGCCATCGGGACCGCGTCCGACATCCGCGGCATAGAGCCAGAGATGCGAATCGCCGCGCGGTTTGACGCCGACCATCGGGCGCAGGAAATCTGGCGAACCGGCGAAGGCCGCGGCCGGCAGCAGGCCGTCGCGGACGAGGTCGCCGGGGCCGAACAGGTCGGCCAGGGTCTGGTCGAGCAGCTCGGCGCGTTCGGCGAGGCCGGCGGTCAGGCTGCGCCATTCATCGGGTGCGATGACGAGCGGCACATGGGCGAGCGGCCAGGTGCGCTCGGCACCGGTCTGGTCGCCATAGACCCGGTAGAACACGCCGGAATCGCGGAGATAGCGGTCGGCCGCGGCGAAGCGCCGGTCGAGCTCACGGGGGCCGAGATCGGCGAGGCTCGCCAGCACCGGCTTCCAGTGCTCGCGCGGCTCGCCATGGCCGTCGAGGATCTCGTCATAGATGCCGGGCAGCGGCTGGTAATGCGTCAGGAGCGACAGGATGCGCTCGGCCCGGGTGTCGGTGGAACGTGGTCCGCGCAAAGTCATGATCGAGGGTTCCCGCTCACGGCTCAATGAACCGGCGGGCGGCGCAAGTCGAGGGTAACAGGGAAATCGTCGGTCCGTTCCGGCTTCGGCGGGTCGACCAGGCCCGGTGTGTGGCCGTGGTCCTGGAAACGGGCGCGCCGGCGCGCTTCCGCTTCGTAGGAATTGACCGGGAAGGTCTCGTAGTTGCGGCCGCCGGGATGGGCGACGTGATAGACGCAGCCGCCGCGTGACCGCCGGCTCCAGGCATCGACGATATCGAAGGTCAGCGGCGCATGGACCGGAATGGTCGGATGCAGGCCGGAGGCCGGTTTCCAGGCCTTGAAACGCACGCCGCCGACATATTCGCCGCTGCGGCCGGTTGATGTCAGTGGCACCGGCCGGCCGTTGCAGGTGACGATATGGCGCTCGGGCTGGACGCCGGTGACCTTCACCTGCAGCCGCTCGACGGAGGAATCGACGAACCGGACGGTGCCGCCGATGGCGCCTTCCTCGCCCATGACATGCCAGGGCTCGAGCGCCTGGCGCAGCTCGAGCCTGACGCCGGCATGGTCGACCTGGCCGGCCAGGGGAAAGCGGAATTCGTACTGCGCCTCGAACCAGGCGGGATCGACGGCATAACCGGCGCGGTCGAGATCGGCGAGCACGCCGAGGAAGTCTTCCCAGACGAAATGCGGCAGCATGAAGCGGTCGTGCAGCGCCGTGCCCCAGCGCGCCAGGGACCCGTCCTGCGGCTCGCGCCAGACCCAGGCGATGATGGCGCGGATCAGCAATTGCTGGGCGAGGCTCATGCGCGGGTCCGGCGGCATTTCGAAACCGCGGAATTCGACCAGGCCGAGGCGACCGGAGGGGCTGTCGGGCGAGAACAGCTTGTCGATGCACAATTCGGTGCGATGGGTATTGCCGGTGGAATCGACCAGCAGGTTGCGGAACAGCCGGTCGACCTGCCATGGCCGGGGTGCCAAGCCCTCGCCGGGCTTCGGCACCATGCTCATGGCGATTTCGAGTTCGTAGAGCCCGTCATGGCGGGCTTCGTCGACGCGCGGGGCCTGGCTGGTCGGGCCAATGAACATGCCGGAAAACAGGTAGGACAGCGAGGGGTGGCGCTGCCAGTAGAGCACCAGGCTCTTCAGCAGGTCGGGCCGGCGCAGGAACGGGCTGTCCGACGGCCGGGCTCCGCCGACCACCACGTGATTGCCGCCGCCGGTGCCGGTGTGGCGGCCGTCGAGCATGAATTTCTCGGTGCCGAGGCGCGACAGCCGGGCTTCTTCATAAAGGCCCTGGGTGATCGTCACGCAGTCGCGCCAGGATGCCGCCGGATGGACATTGACCTCGATCACGCCGGGATCCGGGGTGACCTTCACGACATTCAGGCGCGGGTCGGCCGGTGGCGGGTAGCCCTCGACATGCACCGGCAGCCCGAGTGACCTGGCGGTCGCTTCGGTCGCGGTGATCAGCTCGAGATAGTCCTCCAGCCGCTCGGTCGGCGGCATGAAGACGCAGAGCCGGCCGTCGCGGGGCTCGACCGCGAGCGCGGTGCGCACCGAATTGTCGCCCGAGATGATCTGCTCGACCTGTTCGGCGCGATCGGCGTCGCGCTCGCGCTCGGCCGCGACCCGCTGGGTCACCTGCGCCGCGACCACCTGCGGGTCGGGCAGGGTCTCCGGCACGCTGCCCGGATCGGCGTCGATGACATAGGGGTAGGAGGTCGGCGGCACATGGGGCAGGGCGCCGAGCGGCAGGCGATAGCCGACCGGGCTGTCGCCGGGCACCAGGAACAGCTTTTCGCGCCGGAGCTTCCACTTCTCGGTCATCCAGCTCTGCTTGCTGGGTTCGGCGTTCCAGCGCTGCACCGGCAGGACGAAACCGGACGGCTTGGTCAGCCCGCGTTCGAACACCCGGGCGATGCGGGCGCGCGCCTCGGCGTCCTCGAGCTTGGAATCGAGCGCGTCGACATTGATGGGCAGGTCGCTTTCCTTGAGCACCCAATGGGCCGGATCCTCATAGGCCGGCACCGCGGCGTCGGCGTCGAGGCCGAGCCGGGTGGCGATGCCGCCGGCCAGGGCGCCGGCATCATCGATGCTGACCGGCCCGGCGCCTTGCGGCGCTTCCTTGGCGATCAGGCTGTCGTCGCTCCAGATCGGCTTGCCGTCGCCGCGCCAGTAGAGCGCGAAGGTCCAGCGCGGCAGGCTCTCGCCCGGATACCATTTGCCCTGGCCGTAGTGCAGGAAGCCGCCCGGCGCGAACAGCTCGCGCAGCCGGCGGATCAGCTCGTCGGCGCGTTCGCGCTTGGTCGGACCGACGGCGGCCGTGTTCCACTCGGCGCCCTCGTAGTCGTCGACCGAGACGAAGGTCGGCTCGCCGCCCATGGTCAGGCGCACGTCCTGGGCGTTCAGGTCGGCGTCGACCTTTTCACCAAGGGCATCGAGCCGGGTCCAGGCCTCGTCCGAGAAGGGCGCGGTGACGCGCGGCCGCTCGTTGACGCGATCGACCCGCATGTCGAAGGCGAAACTGACCTCGGCCGGCTCGACATTGCCTGAAATAGGCGCAGCCGACCGGAAATGTGGCGTGGCCGCGAGCGGGATATGGCCTTCGCCGCAGAGCAGGCCGGAGGTCGGGTCGAGGCCGATCCAGCCGGCGCCGGGGATGTAGATCTCGGTCCAGGCGTGCAGATCGGTGAAGTCCTTGTCGGTGCCTTCGGGGCCGTCGAGCGCCTTCAGGTCCGGCTTCAGCTGGATCAGGTAGCCGGAGACGAAGCGGGCGGCGAGGCCGAGGCGACGGGCGATCTGGACCAGCAGCCAGGCCGAATCCCGGCACGAACCGGAGCTGCGCTCGAGCGTCTCGTCCGGGGTCTGGACGCCGGGCTCCATGCGGATGACATAGCGGATGTCGTTCTGGAGTTTCTGGTTGAGACCGACGAGGAAGTCGATCGTCTTGGTCGGCCCGCGCGGGATGGCGGCGAGATAGCTCTCGAAATGCGCGTCCGCCGGCTCGATCACCAGATAGGGCGCCAATTCCTCGGCCAGCGCCGGCGTGTAGTCGAACGGGCAGGTCTCGGCATAGCTCTCGATGAAGAAGTCGAACGGATTGACCACGGCCATGTCGGCGATGAGGTCGACGGTCACCGAGAATTCCGTGGTTTTTTCCGGAAAGACGAAGCGCGCCAGCCAATTGCCGTGCGGATCCTGCTGCCAGTTCACGAAATGGTTCTCGGGCACCACTTTCAGCGAATAGCTCGCGATCGTCGTGCGGCTGTGCGGCGCCGGGCGCAAGCGGATGACCTGGGGACCGAGCCCGACGGGCCGATCGTAAAGGTAACGCGTGACATGGTGCAGCTGCGCGAGAATGGCCATGATACTACCGGTAATGCCTTCCGCAGGGGGCGTCAAAGCGAAGCCTAGCAAACATCGCGCCGTTCGGGCGTCCGGCCGGGGGCCAAGGGCTGCACCCTGACGCATCCACCCTCTGCCATCGGCCGGATATCTCACCGCACGGGAAGTCATTATGGTCCGCCGCGGAGACCCAAACGCCATGCCCCTGACCTTGCCGACCGCCGACGACCATGCCGACCTGCGCGAAGCCATGCGCGCGCTCTGCGCCGAATATGACGATGCCTATTGGCGCAAGGTCGATGACGAACGCGGTTATCCCGAAGCCTTTGCCGAGGCCTTGACCAAGGGCGGCTGGCTCGCGGCCCTCATCCCGGCCGAATATGGCGGCTCCGGGCTCGGCCTGACGGAGGCCTCCATCATCATGGAGGAGATCAACCGCTCGGGGGGCAATGCCGGCGCCGTGCACGGCCAGATGTACAATATGGGCACCATCCTGCGCGGCGGCTCGGCCGAGCAGAAGGCCAAATATCTGCCGCGGATCGCCTCGGGCGAGCTGCGCCTGCAGTCCATGGCGGTGACCGAGCCGACCACCGGCACCGACACCACCAAGCTGAAGACCACGGCGGTGAAGAAGGGCAATGACCGCTATGTGGTCAATGGCCAGAAGGTCTGGACCAGCCGGGTGCAGCATTCCGAACTGATGGTGCTGCTCGCCCGCACCACCCCGGTCGACCAGGTCGCCAAGAAGTCCGACGGCCTGTCGGTGTTCCTGGTCGATCTGCGCGATGCGATCGGCAAGGGCATGACGGTCCGGCCGATCCGCAACATGGTCAATCACGAAACCAACGAGGTGTTCTTCGACGACCTGGAAATTCCCGCCGAGAACCTGATCGGCGAGGAAGGCAAGGGTTTCAAGACCATCCTTTCCGGGCTCAATGCCGAACGCACCCTGATCGCCGGCGAATGTATCGGCGACGGCTACTGGTTCATCGAGCGGGCCAAGAAATACGGCACCGAGCGCATCGTCTTCGATCGCCCGATCGCCAAGAACCAGGGCGTGCAGTTTCCGATCGCGCGGGCTTACGTGAACATTCGCGCGGCCGACCTGATGCGGTTCCAGGCGGCGGCGCTGTGCGACGCAGGCGAAGCCTTCGGAGCCGAGGCCAACATGGCCAAGCTGTTGGCCGCCGACGCCTCGTTCGAAGCCGCCAATGCCTGCCTGCAAACCCATGGCGGTTTCGGCTTCGCCGCCGATTACGACGTCGAGCGCAAGTTCCGCGAGACGCGGCTCTACCAGGTCGCGCCGATCTCGACCAACCTGATCCTCGCCTATGTCGGCGAACATGTGCTGGGAATGCCACGGTCTTATTGACACCGGCTGCCGGGTTGGAGCCCTGCGGCCAAAAGCCTTGACGCGGCAGGGATTTTCCGGTCCTTCGGAGATCAACCCGATCATCGCCGGGGTGAGCCGTGCAGCTTTACCTGCCCATCGCCGAATTGCCTGTGAACATGCTCCTGATCCTGGGCATGGGGCTGGCGGTCGGGTTCATTTCCGGCATGTTCGGAGTTGGCGGCGGCTTTTTGCTGACGCCGCTGCTGATCTTCATCGGCATTCCTCCGGCCATCGCGGTGGCCAGCGTCTCCGGCCAGATCGCCGCCTCGTCGCTGTCGGGCACGCTCAGTTACTGGCGCAAGAACGCGGTCGACCCGAAGCTGGCGACCGTGCTGCTGGGCGGCAGCGTCATCGGTTCGGCCGGCGGCGTGGCGGCCTTCTCGTTCCTGCGCCGGGCCGGCCAGCTCGACCTGTTCATCGCGCTCTCCTATGTGACGCTGCTCAGCGGCATCGGCCTTCTGATGGTGGTCGAGAGCAGCCGGGCGATCGCCCGTTCGCGCTCCGGCGAGCCGCCGAAACCGGTGCCGGCCCGCGACCGGCGTGTCGCCTCCAGCTTGCCTTTCGCGATCAATTTCCCGCGCTCGCGCATCACCATCTCGGTGATTCCGGTGGTGGCGATCGGGCTCGGCATCGGCTTTCTCGGTTCGATGATGGGCATTGGCGGCGGCTTCCTGCTGGTGCCGGCGCTGATCTATCTGCTGCGCGTCTCGACCTCGGTGGTCATCGGCACCTCCAGCCTGCAGACGCTCATCACCATGCTGCTGACGGTGATCTTCCACGCCATCACCAATGCCTCGGTCGATGTCGTGCTGGCGCTGCTCCTGATGATCGGCGGGGTCATCGGCGCGCAGTTCGGCGCGCGCACCTCGCTGACCATGAAAGGCGAGGAACTGCGCCTGATGCTGGGCCTTGTGGTGCTCGCCGTCGGCATCCGCTTCTTCGTCGATCTGGTGCTCAAGCCGGATGACCCCTTTTCCAATACGATCATGGAATGGGTGGTCAGATGATCCGGCTGGTGCTGACGCTCGTCGCCTTGATCGCCGCCGTCCCGGCCGCACGGGCCGAGGCACTGATCACCTCGCTCTCGACCCATCGGTTGCAGATCACGTCCAATTTCGTCGGCTCGGAAATCGTGCTGTTCGGCTCGATCGAGCGTGACAGCCAGACCGTCGCTCGATCGGGCGGTTATGACATGGCGGTGGTGGTGCGCGGGCCGAGGGCCAAGATCATCACGCGCCGGAAGGACCGGGTGTTCGGGATCTGGATGAACACCGACGCGCGTGAATTCGTCGAGGTGCCGACCTCCTACACATTGTTGTCGAACAAGCCGGCCGAGGCGCTCGCCGATCTCGACGTGCGCCGGCGCCAGCAGATCGGCCTGCAGGGCATCGCGCTGCAGACATCGCGTCCGGGCACCAATCCGGAAGGCACCGTGACCTTTCGCGAAGCCTTCCTCAGGATCAACCAGGCGCGCGGCCTGTTTCGCGAGAACCCGACCGGCGTCACCTTCCTGACGCCGACCCTGTTCCGCGCCACCATTCCGGTGGTTTCCAACACGCCGGTCGGCGCCTTCGAGGTCGATATCTACCTGATGTCGGGCGGCGTGATCCTGGCGCGCGAGAATACCAATTTCGAAGTGACCAAGACCGGTTTCGAGGCCTTTGTCGCCAATGCCGCCCGCGACAACGGGCTGATCTATGGCATGGCGGCCGCTGCCATGGCGCTGTTCACCGGCTGGGCGGCGAGCGTCGTGTTCCGGCGCGACTGAAGCCGACCGTCCATGTCATCGAACCGTCGCATCGGCGTGCCAGTCACCTTTGCTCGCCGCTGAACGTCCTGTCGTTTCGTCGAAACGAAGAGGCGTTCATTGCCCCGTTTCGTCGTAATCTTGGTGCGAACCGGGCTCCGTCGCGCGCAAAAATGCTCTAGGACACAGTCATGGACGACGAATTGGAACCGCCGCGACTACAGGGCTGGCAAGGGCGCACCCTGCTGCTGGTCGTGGCCTTCCTCGTCGCCACGGTCCTGATCGCCTGGCGCAAGGTCGAATGGCCTTATGCCATCGGAGCGGTCGCGGTGATGACCGCCGCGGCGCTGATCGTGCGCCGGCGCAGCGTGGCGCCGCTTCCGCCGGATCCGGAACAACTGGCGCGCCGCGCCGCCCGGCTGACCGACCTGACCATCGAAGGGCTGATCGCGGCCCTGCCGGCGCCGGCCATGCTGATCGATCCGAAGCTCATCGTTCGCAGCCACAATGCCCGGGCGACCGATCTGGTCCCCGGCCTGAAACGCGGCGAACCGCTGACGCTGGCGCTGCGCACGCCCGAGGTGGTCGAGGCGGTGCGCCGGGCGCTCGCCACCAATGCCAGCCAGGAGATCGACTATACCGAGCGGGTGCCGGTCAACCGGTGGTTCCGGGTCGAGGCCGCCCCGGTCGCGCTGACGGTGAGGGCACGTGAGGAAGCCAGCCCCGATTTCGTGCTGGTCTCGCTGCGCGACCTGACCGAAGAGCGCCGGCTGGAGCGTCTGCGCGCCGATTTCGTCGCCAATGCGAGCCATGAGCTCAGGACGCCGCTCGCCTCCGTCGTGGGTTTCGTCGAGACCATCCAGGGGCCGGCGAAAAACGATCCGGCGGCGCGCGAGCGGTTCCTGGCGATCATGCTGGCCCAGGCCAATCGCATGGCACGGCTGATCGACGACCTCCTGTCGCTGTCGCGGGTCGAATTGAACGAACATGTCCGGCCGGTGGCGCTGATCGACCTGGTGCCGCTGCTCGGCCAGGTGCGCGACAGCCTCGGCCCTTATGCCCAAACGCTCGGCGTCAGCGTCGGCGTGGAGGCGGCCGAACCTTCGCTGGTGGTCTCGGGCGACCAGGACGAGCTGTTCCGGCTGTTTGAGAACCTGGTCCAGAACGCCATCAAATATGGCGCCGAGGGCAAGACGGTGGAGATCACGCTGAAGCGCGAGCCGCGCGGCAAGCGGCGCGACGAGGCGGTGGTCGCGGTGCGCGACCACGGGCCGGGCATCCCGGCCGAACATCTGCCGCGCCTGACCGAACGCTTCTATCGCGTCGATGTGGCGTCGAGCCGCGAGAAGGGCGGCACCGGCCTTGGCCTGGCGCTGGTCAAACATATCGTCAAGCGCCATCGTGGCCGCCTGGCGATCGAAAGCGAGGGACGCGACGGCGCGACCTTCACGGTTCGCCTGGAGACCGCCGCCGCGGCGGCGGCCGAACAAGGCGAGGCGCCGGTCGCCGAAATGCCGGCCCGCCGCGTGCCGCCCGCGGCGGAATAGCCGAGTCGGCCATCGGGTGCTTGCCGGCGGTCTTGTCGCATCTCATCTAAGCAATTGAAGCATTGTGTGATTCATCGTCATTGATGTGTCACGTCCCAAGCATAGAACCGTCGTCATATCAGGGTAGGGAAAAGCCCCCTTTGCCAGCCCCACCCAGGAGACCTGCATGACCGAGCACATCGTCAGCGCATTCGAGAACGAGCTGAAGGGCTTGGCGCAGCGCGTCGCCGAAATGGGCGGACTCACCGAGAAACAGATCGTTGGCGCCATCGATGCGCTGATCCGCGGCGATGTCGCGCTTGCCTCGACGGTGCGCGCCGCCGATCCGACCATCGACGCCATGCAGCGCGAGATCGAGGAGGTCGGCATCCTGGTGATCGCCAGGCGCCAGCCGATGGCGATCGACCTGCGCGAGATTGTCGGCGCCCTGCGCATCGCCGCCGACCTGGAGCGCATTGCCGATCTCGCCAAGAACATCGCCAAGCGGGTCATCGCCATCAACGGCTCGTTGCCGTTGCCCAAGGTGACCGGTGGTTTCGACGCCATGGCCCGGCTCGCGCTCGAGCGGATCAAGGAAGTGCTCGACGCGTTTTCGCAGCGCGACGTCGCGGCCGCCCTGGAAGTGTGGAAATCCGACGGCGATATCGATGCCCTCTACAATTCGTTGTTCCGCGAGCTCTTGACCTACATGCTCGAGGACCCGCGCAATATTGGCGCCTGCACGCATCTCCTGTTCTGCGCCAAGAACCTTGAGCGCATCGGTGACCACGCCACCAATATCGCCGAGACGATCTACTACGTGGTCAATGGCACGACGCTCGCCGAAGAGCGGCCGAAGCTCGACACCACGACGATCGTCGCGGCCGGAACTTAACCTGCGAAGGATTTTCTCATGATCGCACGCATCATGGTGGTCGAGGACGAAGAGCCGATCACCGTTCTCCTCCGCTACAATCTCGAAGCCGAAGGCTACCGCGTCGAAACGGTGATGCGCGGCGACGAGGCCGAGGTGCGTCTGCGCGAGGCGGTCCCCGATCTGATGCTGCTCGACTGGATGCTGCCGGGGCTGTCGGGCATCGAGCTCTGCCGGCGCATCCGGCTGCGCGCCGAGACCGAGCGCCTGCCGGTGATCATGCTCACCGCACGCGGCGAGGAAGGCGAGCGCGTGCGCGGGCTTGCCACCGGCGCCGACGACTATGTGGTGAAGCCGTTCTCGGTGCCCGAGCTTCTGGCGCGGATCCGGGCGCTGCTCCGCCGGGCCAAGCCCGAGCATCTGTCGAGCCTGCTGAAGTCAGGTGATATCGAACTCGACCGCGAGACGCGCCGGGTACACCGCTCGGGCCGCGAGATCACGCTGGGCCCGACCGAGTTCCGCCTGCTGGAATTCCTCATGCAGTCGCCGGGGCGCGTCTATACCCGTGAGCAATTGCTCGACGGCGTCTGGGGCCGCGACGTTTATATCGACGAGCGCACTGTCGACGTCCATATCGGACGCCTGCGCAAGGCGGTGAAGCGTGGCCGCGAGGCCGACCCGATTCGCACCGTGCGCGGCTCCGGTTATGCGTTCAACGAGCGTTTCGCCGGCGCGGCCTGAGGCCGGCCGCCGTCGGGCGGCCGAAAGAGGTCAGCTCAACCGCTCGATCCCCTTGCCGAGCACGCGCTTGTAATCGACAAAATCGATGAAGATGCCATGGGGGCCGGCATCCCGAGGGCGGGGCGCGGCGCAATGGCGCTTGATCTCCCGGCGGAAGGACTGGGCCTTGTCGGGTGCGTCCTTGCGGGCCGCCAGATAGGCCGCGACGATCTTCGCCTGCAGGTCGCGCCCGGGCCAGCCGATGCCCGCGCCTTCGATCATGCCGACGACGAACAGGTTGTTATCGGTGGGCGGGAAGATGTTCAGGTGCAGGTGCGGCGCCGGCGCCTTCCAGTTCAGTTCGCGTATCAGCCCGGCCTCGTCCAGGAACGGGAAGGTGATCCGATAGCCGGTGGCCAGCAGCACGAGATCGACCTCGTCGGTCTGGCCGTCGGTGAAGATGACACGGTTGCCGTCGAGCTCCTCGATCGGCGGCCGGACGGCGATGTCGCCCTGGCCGAGGTGCTGCAGCACCAGCGAATTGACCACCGGGGTGCGATCGTAAAGCCGGTGCGCCGGGCGCGGCAGCCCGAAATCTTCCGGTGAGCCGACAACAAACCGCAGCACCGCCTCGTGCAGGATCGAGCGAAGCCGGCGCGGCAGCACAAGTTTCGCCTTGTGATTGGCCTCGTCCGCCGGCTTGCCGCGGAGGAATTTCGGGGCGAAATGATTGCCGCTGCGCACCGACCACAAGACTTTCGAGGCGCGATGAACGGCATCGACCGCGATGTCGCAGCCGGTATTGCCCATGCCGACGATCAGCACGCGCTTGCCGCTGAAGATCGCGGCGTTCTTGTAGGTCTTGGAATGCATCAGCTCGCCGGAAAAGCTGCCGGGGATCTGCGGCAGTTCGGGATCGGTGAGATGACCATTGGCAATGACCACGCCCTGGTAGTCGAGGCTCGTGCCGTCGTCGAAGCTCGCCCGCCAGCCATCCTCCTGCCGGGTCAGCCGGGTCACCGCCCGGTTGAAACGGATCGACGGGTAGAGGCCGAAATGGCGGGTGAAATTCTTGAGATAATCGAGAACCTGAGCGTGATGTGGATAGGCCGGCCAGTCTTCCGGCATCGGATAGTCGGCAAAGGCCGTGGTGGTTTTCGACGAGATCAGGTGGGTCGAGGCATAGACCCCGCTCGATGGCGCGCCATAGAGCCACTGGCCGCCGATATCGGCATGCCGCTCGACCACCTCGAAGGGCAGGCCGGCCGCCTTGAACACCCGGGCGGTGGCAAGCCCGGCCGGTCCCGCGCCGATGACGAGGAAGGTCATGATGCCGGCCTCGCACGCCAATAGCGGTCAAAGGCCTCCGCCGCCGACAGGGCCGGCACATAACCGAAGCCGGTCTTCAGGCGGTCATTGGCCAGCACCGGCCGGTATTGCAGGAAATTCACCTGGGCCGGGCCGAGTGGGGTCAGTTTCAGCCGGTTGGCGAACCACAGGACGCCACGCAGCAGGGCTGGCGGCAGCGGCAGATAGGGCTTGCCGATGCGCCCGGCAATCTCGGCGAGCGACAGCGTGCCGTCGCCGGCGAGATTGTAGATGCCGGGCAGGCTTGCCGGTGCGGCGGCGCGGGCCAGCGCCGCCACCACGTCGGTTTCGCTGACCAGGCTGAACGGCGCCGCGCTGCCGGCAAGGCCGATGACCACCGGCCGCTCGAAAATGGCGGTGATCTGGTTGCTGACGCCTGGCCCCAGCACGGTGCAGGGGCGGAACACCACCTGCTCCAGTGCCGGATGGGCCGCGCGCGCTTCGGCGAGCAGGTTTTCCACCAGCCTTTTGTGGCGCGAATAGGGGAAGTCCTCGTTGCCGCGTAGCGGATCGGTCTCGGTCAGCGGCTGGGCATTGTCGGCATGGTAGCCATAGGCAGCGCCGCTGGATGTGACCACCAGGCGCGTCACGCCGGCGGCAAGGCAGGCTTCGACGACATGGCCGGTGCCGATGACATCGATGGCATAGTCCTGTTCGGCATCGCCGCCGGCGGCGACGACCGAGGCGAGATGCACGACCACACGCGGCTTGAGGCGCGCCACGAGGCCAACCAGCGCCCGGTCGCGAATGTCGGCCTTTTCATAACGGACACCGGGAACCGGCTGCGTCGCGGCACGAATATCCAGGCCGAAGACCGGTTCGTCGCCGGCAGCCAGTTGCCGGACCAGGGCCTGGCCGATGAAACCGGCGGCCCCGGTCACCAGGATGCCCGCGTTCATTCGGCCGCTGCCTTCCTGTCACGCCGCGTCCAGTAGACCGCCAGCGCCCAGCCCGAGACGATGTGCCAGACGCCCCAGCCGGCGGCGATCAGGGCGGCCCCGCCCAGCGCGTCGAACTGGTTGAGGATGAGGGCCAGCCCCAGACCCGAATTGTGCATGCTCACCTCGATCGCCATCGCGCGAGTGTCGTAGTCGCTGAGCCGCCAGAACCGCGCCGCCAGCCAGCCGATCCCGACCGCGATGGCGTTGTGCAGAATCACCAGGGGAATGATGTCGCTGACGAAGGTGAGGAAATAACGGCCATTGCTGGCGGTCGCCGCGATGATGAAACCGATAAGGAAGACAAAGGAGGCGATCTGAAACGGCCGGCGGAGCCGGTCGGCGAGCTTTGGCCAAAAATGCACGGTGGCCATGCCGGCGATCAGCGGCAGGCCGAGCAGCAGGGCAGTGGTGCCGAGGAACGACGCCGGTTCGATGCTGACCTGGCGCAGGAGCGCCGATGTCGCCGGATTGAGGCTGGCCCAGAACAGGATGTTGAGCGGCGTCGTCACCACCGCCAGCATGTTGGAGATGCCCGTCATCGAGATCGACAGCGCCGTGTTGCCGCGCGCCAGATGGGTCATCAGGTTGGAGATATTGCCGCCCGGGCAGGCCGCGACGATGATCATGCCGAGCGCGATGCTCGGTTGGGGTTGCAGGATCATGGTGATCGCGAAGGTCACGGCCGGCAGAATCAGGATCTGGGCGACAAGTCCGGTGACCGGTGCCAGCGGCCGCGAAAAGACGTCGACGAAGTCTCTCAGGCGCAGTTCAAGCGCGACGCCGAACATGATCAGCGCCAGGATGAGGTTGAGGATCAACTGACCCGTCGGATTGATCTGGATCAGGACGCTGTCGACCCCCATGCTTCCCCCTGTCCCGACGTCCCTTTGCCGGGCATTTGACGGCCCGGTTTCAACCGCTGCGGGAGCGAGCATCGCAAGATCGTAAGCGGGCTACAAGCCGGCGAAACGGCTCGAGACTGTCCTCAGGCGTCCAGGCTTTCCTTCAGGAGCTCCAGCTCCAGCCAGCGCTCCTCGGCGCGGTGCAGCTCGCCCTGGGCCTTGGCGAGCGCGGCGGAGGCCTTGTCGAAGGCGCTCCGGTCGCGGCTGAACAGGCCGTGGTCGGCGAGGATCGCCTGCAGCTTGGCGATGTCGCGGCCGATCGCCTCCATCCGGCCGGGCAGGCTTTCCAGGTCGTGTTTCTCGCGAAACGACAGTTTGCGCCTGGCCGCATCGCGGCCGTTGTCGCTGCGCGGCGCCTGCGGTTCGGCGGCGCGCTTGGCCTGTTTCTCGGCTGTCCGGGCAGTCACGCCCGCACCGCGCTGGGCGACCATGTCGGAATAGCCGCCGGCATATTCGAGCCAGCGGCCTTCGCCTTCGCTGACCAGGACGGAGGTGCAGACCCGGTCGAGGAAATCGCGGTCATGCGAGACCAGGATCACCGTGCCGGGGAAATCGGTCAGCATTTCCTGCAAGAGGTCGAGCGTCTCGAGGTCGAGATCATTGGTCGGCTCGTCCAGCACCAGGAGGTTGGCCGGGCTCGCCAGGGCGCGGGCGAGCAGGAGCCGGCCGCGTTCGCCACCGGAGAGCACGCCGACCGGCGTGCCTTTCTGTTCGGGGGTGAACAGGAAGTCCTTCATATAGCCGATGACATGGCGGTTCTCGCCATTGACGGTGACATAGTCGCCGCGGCCAAGCGTCAGGGCATCCATCAGCGGGGTGGTCGGATCGAGCGCCTCGCGCTTCTGGTCGAGGGTCACCATGGCGAGATTGGTGCCGAGCTTGAGGCTGCCGGCATCGGGTTCGAGCGTGCCGGTCAGCAGACCCACCAGCGTGGTCTTGCCGGCGCCGTTCGGGCCGACAATGCCGAGCCGGTCGCCGCGCAAAATGCGGATCGACAGATCGTCGACGATGACCCGCTCACCGAACCCCTTGGTGATGCCGCGCGCCTCGACCACCCGCTTGCCGGAGGGGTCGGCGTCGCTGATCGTCATCGAGACATTGCCGACCACCTTGCGATGCTCGCGAAAATCGGTGCGCAGGCCGTGGAGCTGGCCGAGCCGGCGGACATTGCGCTTGCGTCGCGCCGAGACGCCGTAGCGCAGCCAGTGTTCCTCGCGGGCGATCTGCCGGTCGAGCTTGTGCTGGTCCTTCTCCTCCTGCTCCAGCACCTCGTCGCGCCAGGCTTCGAAATGGGCGAAGCTCTTGTCGAGCCGGCGGGTGGTGCCGCGATCGAGCCAGATGGTGGCGCGCGACAGGTTTTCCAGGAAGCGCCGGTCGTGGCTGATCATGACGATGGCCGAAGGCGAAGCGGCAATGGTCTTTTCCAGCCATTCGATGGCCGGCAGGTCCAGATGGTTGGTCGGTTCGTCGAGAATCAGGATATCGGGCGAGGGCGCCAGCGCCCGGGCCAGCACGGCACGCTTGGCTTCGCCGCCGGAGAGCGCGGCGGTGCCTTCTTCGCCCGACAGGCCGAGCTCGTTCAGGAGATAGCGCGCGCGATAGGGGTCGTCGCCCGGCCCGAGGCCAGCCTCGACATAGGCCAGCGTGGTGGCGAAGCCGACCAGGTCCGGCTCCTGCGGCAGGTAGCGGATGGTGGCGCTCGGCTGGGCGAAACGGCTGCCGCCATCGGCCTCGATCAGGCCGGCGGCGATCTTGAGCAGCGTCGACTTGCCCGAGCCGTTGCGGCCGACCAGGGCCAGCCGGTCACCTGCCTCGACCGACAGGTTGGCGCTGGTCAGAAGCGGAGTGCCGCCAAAGGTGAGGCGGATGTCCTGCAATTGCAAAAGAGGAGGAGCCATATCCGGGCGTTTAGCATTGTCGGGCGGCGAGTGCACCCGGTCATTGGCCCATCCGATGCGTCGGCTGCCTGCAGCAGCGCCGGTGCCTCAGGCGGCGGCTACCTCGGTCAGGAAGCCGTCGACCGAGGCCGACAGCCGCTGCCCGGCATGCGTCAGAGCGCCGGAGGCGGTCAGGACGCTTGCCGACTGGGCCGACGCCTCGGCGATCACGCCCTTGACGCCGGAGACATTGCGCGACAATTCGGTCGTGCCGGCCGAGGCGCGCTGGATGTTGTGGGCGATCTCGGCGGTGGCGGCACCCTGTTGCTCGATCGCCGCGGCGACCGTGGCGGTCACGCTGGTGATCTCGCCCATCGTGCCGGTAATGGTCCTGATGGCCTCGACGGCGCTGCCGGTCGAGGCCTGGATGCCGGCGATCTGCGCCGCGATCTCGTCGGTCGCCCTGGCGGTCTGGGTGGCGAGGCTCTTGACCTCGGCGGCCACCACCGCGAACCCCCGGCCGGCGGTGCCGGCCCTTGCGGCTTCGATCGTGGCGTTCAACGCCAGGAGATTGGTCTGCGCCGCGATCGCGCGGATCAGGTTGACGACGTCGCCGATCCGGCCGGCCGCATCGGCGAGCCTGTTGACCTCGCCATTGGTTCGGCTCGCGATGTCGCCGGCCTGTCCGACGATCGCCTGGGCCTGCGTCACCTGGCCGGCAACCAGGCTGATCGAGGCGGCAAGTTCTTCCGCCGCCGCCGCAACCATCTGGACATTGGCCGAGGTCCGTTCGGACGCGGCGGCGGCCTCGTCCGACTGGCTGTCGGCCTCTCGCGCGATGGCGTTCAGCGCGCGGGCGGTGGTTTCCATCTGATCGGTATTGCCGCGCAGGACCGTCACCACCTCGGCCATGTCGGTGCGGAACCGGCCGAACAGCCCGTCGATCCGGGCCTGGCG
Organism: Phreatobacter stygius; assembly: GCF_005144885.1. Classification (NCBI taxonomy): domain Bacteria; kingdom Pseudomonadati; phylum Pseudomonadota; class Alphaproteobacteria; order Hyphomicrobiales; family Phreatobacteraceae; genus Phreatobacter; species Phreatobacter stygius. Next base: position 1,182,009 of record NZ_CP039690.1, on the reverse strand, counting down.
CGCGGCGCGCACCGCGCCCTCGTCGCGGGCCGCCTCCAAACGCAGGCGCTCGATGGCGCCATCACGAAAGACGGTGACGGCGCGGCCCATTTCGCCGAGTTCGTCCTGGCGTTCGGCTTCGGCGATCACAAGATCGGTCTCGCCGGCCGCCAGGCGCGACATGGTCGCGGTCAGTGCGCGGATCGCCCGGATCAAGCCGGTGCCGAAGACCAGCGCCAATCCGGAGAGCAGGATGACCAGGACGATCGATGCGCCGATCGTCAGGGTGAGGGCGGTGGCGGCGGTTGCGTCGATCCGGGTCTGGGCCGCCGATTGCTGGAGCGCTGCCCGGTCGATCAGCTTCTGGATATGCCCGACCGCGGCCGCGCCGATCCGCGCGCCGTCGGCGGCTTCCCGGCTCCTGTCCTGCACCGTTTCGGCCCAGGCATAAAAGCCCCTGACATAACCGGCCAGCATCTCCTTCATCTTGGCCTGAGCCGGCAGTGGCAGCTCGTTGTCCTGGAGCAGGGCCTCGAATTCGGTGACGCCCTTGCGAAACCGGTCCAGCTCCTCGACCGTCAGACGCAGCATGAAGTCCTTCTCGGAGCGCCTGAGGCGCAGCATGGCGATCTGAAAGTTGCGCGTGTCGGCGCAGCAGACCGATGCGAGCTTCTGCAGCGTGTCCTCGACCCCGTGGATGGCGCGGCGCAATTCACCGTTCAACCCGGAATCGGCATCTCGTCCCATCCGTCCCTGAACCGCTGCGAGACGGTCGAAGGCGGCCGCGACGTCCTGCGGGGCGGCGAGACCGGCCCTGAGATCTTCAGATGCAAAAATGGCGGCGAGGGAGGATGAGCCGATCGCGGCCGCCTCACGCTTGGCGCGGTCAAGGAGATTGGCAAAGGCGGTCGCCTGTTCGGCGCTCTCGCTGGCGGCCTGAAGGTCGATGCTGCTGCCCATGGCGCTGACGGCGGCCCGCAACTCATAAGCGCTGCGGAGCACATCGTTGGCCGCGGTCAGCTCGACGATCGCGCGGTCGGTCTGGCGCGACGACCACCAGGACAAGGCGGTCAGCCCGATCAGCCCGGCAATCGGAATGACGGCGATGATGAGGATCCGCATGCGGACCGAAAGGGCGTTGGACTGCGGCATGAAAATGGTCTGCACTGGCCATGGGAAAGCTGCCGCAACCTCGGCGACCGAGCTGAACCAAGGGTTAAACTTAGCCGGGGTCGAGGGTTGATTTTTTTGGCCAATTCAGTAGTCGACTCAATAGTTTAATATGCTGCGATCCGGTCGTTTGGCAGAGCGTTCCGGCGCGTGATCATCAGGGCCTGCAGGATATGCGTTTTCTCATCGTCTATTGCCATCCTTGCCCTGAGAGCTTCACCGCCGCGCTGCGCGACACGGTGGTCGCAGCATTGCGCCGCGGCGGGCATGAATTGCGCGTCCTCGACCTCCATGCCGAGGGTTTCGATCCGGTGATGAGCGCCGAGGAGCGGCGCGGCTATCACACGCCCGGCGTCAATGAAGCGCCGGTGGCCGAACACCTTCAGGCCCTGCGCTGGTGCGAGGGCCTGCTGTTCGTCTACCCGACCTGGTGGTACGGCCTGCCGGCCATGCTCAAGGGCTGGCTCGACCGGGTCTGGGTGCCCTATGCGACCTTCGGCATGCCGGAGGGGCGCAAGCCGATCGGCCGGGTGATGACCAATATCCGTTTCATTGGCGCGGTCTCGACACTCGGCTCGCCGTGGTGGTGGTGGCGGCTCGTCATGTCGGAACCCGGCCGGCGCACCTTGCTGCGCGGCCTCCGGCCGCTGGTTCATCCACGCGCCAAGACCTTGTGGCTTGCCCTGCATCGGATGGACAGCGCCTCGCAGGATGATCGCGAGCGCTATCTCGCGAAGGTCAGCCGGGTCCTCGGACGGCTTCGCTAGATCGTCACGCGGGCTTCGGCTTTCGCCCGTTCGACCAGAGCCTGAATACGCCGCGCATGGTCGGGCTGCGCCGGCGTGCAGACGATCAGGCGCGGGTCCTCGGCACCCTCGACGCTGAAGGCGGTATGCTCGAGTTCGGTCTCGCCGAGATCGGGATGCCCGAGCCGCTTAGCCCGCCGCCCTGGCCGGGCCGCCCGCCTCCGGCCCGGTCCAGGCCTTGGTCAGGCGGTCGCGAATGACATCGACGGCCTGATCGATGCGGCCGAGATGCGGCCCCCTGACGAGCCGGATATCGAAATCGAGCGGCATGTCCGGGATCGCCAGGCGCTTCAGACCGTGGCGGCGCGCATAGGGTTCGAGGCGGCGCGCCGGCACCATGCCAATACCGACGCCCTGGGCGATCAGCGCCGTCTGCAGGTCCAGGCCCAGAACCTCGGCGGCGATACGCATGGTCGCGCCGGCCGATGCCAGAAGCGCTGCAAGCGCATACCGCGCGTCGCATGGCTCGGGGCTGAGCACCCAGTCCATCGCGCCGAGCGCAGCCCGGGTCGGTTTGCGCGGCAGCGGCCGTCCGGACGGGCCGACGACGACCATCCGCTCACCGCCAATCGTTTCGCTCCTGAGACCCGGCGACGGCATGGGCGCGCCCTGAGCCGTGAGCATCACCGCCGCGTCCAGTTTGTCCTCCAGGACGAGATCGGCCAGGTCGCGCGCCCAGCCGCCGACGACGCGCAGCTCGACCTTCGGAAACTGCTGCCGCACGGCGCGGACGGCATCGGCAATGGTCTCGGCGGCGAGCGCCGAGGCAAAACCGATGCGCAAGGTGCCCTCCGGTTCGGCGGTCGCCGCCGTGCTCGCTTTCAAGGCGCCGATCGCCCCCAGGATGGCCCGGCAGCGCTCCAGCGCCTCGATCCCCGCCGGCGTCAGGCGCGGCGGCTTGACGCGACGGTCGAGCAGGATGGTCCCCAGTTCGGTTTCCAGCCGCTGGATCTGGCGGGTGACCGCCGACTGGGTCAGCGGCAGGCGCTCGGCCGTCATCTGGATCGATCCGGTTTCGGCAAGCAGCACGAAGCTGCGCATTTCATCCAGCATCATGCCTCCAAGGCATAATCATTCTGAGAATAATGAATTTGCATCCTAGGGCTTGCCGGTCGAAAGCTCAAAGCCCGCCCCTCAGACACGCCGGAGCAGTCGATATGAAGGCCTTCTCAATCACCGAACATGGCATCGCCAACCTGCGCGAGGTCGAGCGGCCGATCCCCGAACCGCGGCATGGCGAAGTGGTCGTCCGTGTCGCCGCCGCGGCGCTGAACTATCGCGACGTCGAGATCATCGAAGGCAGCTATCACACGCGCTTCGACCTGCCCTTGATCCCGCTCTCCGACGGGGTTGGCGAGGTCGTCGCGGTCGGCGAGGGCGTTGCACGCGTGCGCGCCGGCGACCGGGTCGCCGGCACCTTCTGGCAGAATTGGATCGCCGGTGGTTTCGACATGGCGGACACCAACCGGCAATTGGGCGGGCCGATCGACGGCATGCTGGCGGACTATGTCCGGCTGAGCGCCGACGGCGTGGTGCAGGTGCCGGCTCACCTGAGCGATGAGGAAGCCGCGACCTTGCCTTGCGCCGGGCTGACGGCCTGGCATGCACTGGTCACCGAAGGCGGGATCAAACCGGGCGACACGGTGCTGGTGCAGGGCACCGGCGGGGTCGCCATTTTCGCGTTGCAATTCGCCCGGCTGGCCGGCGCCAAGGTCATCGTCACGTCGAGCAGCGACGCCAAGCTCGAGCGCGCCAAGGCCCTTGGGGCGAGCGGCACGATCAACTACCGGAGATCACCCGAATGGGGGCTGGAGGTGCGGGCCCTGGCCGACGGTCGCGGTGTCGACCACGTGGTCGAGGTTGGCGGCCCAGGCAGTTTTGGCCAGTCGCTCCTGGCGCTAAGGCCGGGCGGTCAGATCAATGTGATCGGCTATCTCGGCGGTGTCGAAGGCGCGATCAATCCGCTCGACATTTTTCGGCGCAAGGCCCGGGTGCGCGGCATACCTGTCGGATCACGCCAATCGTTCGAGGCGATGAACCGCGGCATTGGCGCGACCGGCCTGCGCCCGGTCATCGACCGGGTCTTTCCCCGCGGCGAGGTGCGGGCCGCGCTCGACTATCTCCGCTCCGGCCAGCATTTCGGCAAGGTCGTGCTGAGATCCTGACGGCGGCCGTCGCCGGTCGATCAGTCTTCGAACAGGCTCGACACGCTTTCTTCGCTGGCGGTGCGCGCAATGGCTTCGCCGATCAGGCTGGCGATCGACAGCGTGCGGATGTTGCGCGCCACCCGCACCGCTTCGGTCGGCAGAATGGAATCGGTGATCACCAGTTCCTTCAGCTTCGAGGCGGTGATGCGGGCAACCGCACCACCCGACAGCACGCCATGGGTGATATAGGCGGAGACATCCTTGGCGCCGCGGGCGAGCAAGGCCTCGGCGGCATTGACCAGGGTGCCACCGGAATCGACGATATCGTCGACCAGGATGCAGCTCTTGCCCTCGACATCGCCGATGACGTTCATCACCTCGCTCTGGCCGGGCGTTTCACGGCGCTTGTCGACGATGGAGAGCGGCGCATCGATGCGTTTGGCGAGCGCGCGAGCGCGCACCACGCCGCCGACATCGGGCGACACCACCATGACCTGCGAGAGGTCGAGCCGCTCCTTGATGTCCCTGGCCAGCAACGGCGCGGTGAACAGGTTGTCGGTCGGGATGTCGAAGAAGCCCTGGATCTGGCCGGCATGCAGATCGAGCGTCATGACCCGGTCGGCGCCGGCGCGGGTGATCAGGTTGGCGACCAGCTTGGCTGAGATCGGGGTGCGCGAGCCGGAGCGCCGATCCTGGCGGGCATAACCGAAATAAGGGATGACCGCGGTGATGCGCTTGGCCGATGAGCGACGCAGGGCGTCGCAGATGATCAGCACCTCCATCAGGTGGTCATTGGCCGGGAACGAGGTCGACTGGACGATATAGACATCCTCGCCGCGCACATTCTCCTGAATCTCGACGAAGATCTCCATGTCGGCGAAACGCCGCACCGAAGACTTGGTCAGAGGGGTCTGGAGATAGGCGCCGATCGCCTCGGCGAGCGGACGGTTGGAGTTGCCGGAAACGATCTTGATCCCGGGTTTTCTCGACATAAGGCTGGTCCCGCTGGCTTTCGGCTGCGCGGACCTCATAGCAACCGAGGTCTCTCGCGACAATGGCATGAAGGCGAGAGAATCCGGAGATCAACAGGGTGTGACGCGGAAATGACAGTCAGCGGAGCGGTTGAGCCGGTATCAGAGGGCCGCCGGTGCCAACCGTGGATTGTGGCGGGGCGGCGGCCGGTGCCGCCTGGGGCGAGGCGAAAGTGGTGACCTGGGCGGTGCCGGTGGTCGAGGCGACCATGGGCTGCGCCGGCGGTGCCGGTTCGGCTGGCGTGACCGGCGCGGAGGCAGGCGCCACTGCCGGGCCAGCCTGCGGCGTGGCGAGCCAGGAGGCGATCTGGTCCATGCTGCGGCTGGCGATGCGGCCGGCCGCAGCGTCGTCGAGGCCACCCCAGCCGTCGCCGCCGCGGGCCTGGACGCGCTCCTCGCCGGCAATGCGGGTGGAACGCCGGCGTTCGGGGTCAAAGACGTCCCAGACATACGAAACGGTGGCGGTATCGCCGGAGCGGGCGGTCGCCATATAGCCGCGGACCCGGTAGCGGGCGCCGTCGCGATTGGCGACGACCTGGATCTGGCGGGCCTGGGCCTCACCGGCAAGCCGGCCGGCAAGCCGCTGGTTGACGGCTGAAGGGGCCCCGTCGATCGGCTCGAAAGCGATCGCGCCGCGCGCTGGCGGGCTACCCGCCACCGGGCCCTCGCCACCGGTGCAGGCGCCGAGCGCCAGCGAACCGAGAAGGAGGGCGACGCTTCCGTGCAACGGGTTTCGGGGCATGGATCATCTCCGATCGCCGCCAGGGATAACCGACGCCAAGGCATCGGTCCAGGCGGCCTTCATGCTTTGTTAACCACGATGGTTAACGGCCAAGCGTGATGGCCGCGATGTGGCGGCCATAATCGGGTTCGCGGCGATGGGTGGTGCGCCGGTAGGAGAAGAAGCGCTCAGGGTCGGAATAGGTGTCGAGGCCGAGATCGTCGATCATGCCGATGCCGGCGGCGGCGAGCCGATGGCCAATGAAACCGGGCAGGTCGAACTGGCCATGGCCGGGCTTTCCGTCGGCGAAAAACCGGGAATAGGACGAATCGACCGCGAGGAACTGGTCCATGAAACTCTGGGAGACCTCGTAGCTCGGCTGGCGGATCAGCGGGCCGATGGCGGTCTGGATCCGGCCGCGCGCGGCGCCGAGCCCTTCCATCGCCTGGATGGTCGCTTCCAGCACGCCGCCAAGCGCGCCCTTCCAGCCGGCATGGGCGGCGCCGACGACGCCGGCTTCGGCATCGGCGAACAGCACCGGGCCGCAATCGGCGGCCGCGACGCCGCAGGCGAGGCCGGCCACGCGGGTCACCACGGCGTCGGCGCGAGGCCGGTCGCCGCCGTCATGGGGTTTTTCGGCGACCACCACGTCGGGCGAATGGATCTGGAAACAGGAGATCAGCGCATTGTCGGCGACACCGAGCGCCTCGGTCATCCGCCGGCGATTCTCGCGGACGTTCTCGGGCGCATCGTTCGAGCCGATGCCGGCGTTGAGCGAGCCGTAGATGCCTTCGGAGACACCGCCTTCACGGGTGAAGAAGGCGTGACGAATGCCGGGCAGGGCGGAGAGGGCGGAGGAGGAAACACGCATGGCGGGACCAAATCCGCTTCGCGCTCAGCTGTCAAACGCCGGCACCGCCAGACCGGGAGAATGGATGACAAGGGCCTTGAACAAGGCCCCCATGCCTGCGGGCGCGGGATCGATCAGCCGCTCGACTGCCGCCTTCAGGCTGTCGATGTCGCGAGGATTGGCACTGGCCAGCGCCTCGGCGCGCGCCTGAAGCCCGAGCCGGAACAAGAGCTCGCGCTGGCTGATGACGGCGCTTGCCGCCAGGCCATGCCCGGCCGCCGCCCGGCCGAGGGCGGCGAAATCGACATGGGCGGTGAGGTCGGCCTCGCCCGGTTCCGCCAGCGGATCGGTGAAGCCATGGGCGCGGACCGCCTGGAGCGTCTCGCCATGAGCGGATCTGGCATGACCGTAATCGATGAACAGCGCGGCGACCGGGCCGGCCTCGCGGCGCGTGCCAAGGGTGGCAGCCAGACCGTCGAGGGCCGGGCAGATTTCGACGACCGCGCCCGGTGGCGCCTGGCGCAGCGCGGCTGGAACGAGTGCTGGTGGAACCGGGTCCGGCGCCAGTCCGAGGGTGAGCTTCGCGTCTGCGAGGCCGACGACACGTTCGCGCCAGCCCTTCGGCGTCATGACGAACTGGCGGATTGGCAAGGCATCGAGAAATTCATTGCCGATCACCAGGGTGGCTCCCGGCGGAACCGTCGCGAGATCGGCATGCCAGGTCGCCTCGGTGCCGGCGGCGGCCATGGCCTCGCGCTGCCTGGCGGCCAGGACCGGCGAGGTCTCGACCAGGTGAAGATCGATGGCCGCCCGGAAGTCCGGCGCGGCGCGCGCGGCACGGATCAGGTCCTGCATCAGCGTGCCGCGTCCCGGGCCGCATTCGATCAGGCGCAGGCGCGGCGGCCGGCCCATGGCGTCCCAGGTCGCCGCCGCCCAGGCGCCGATCAGCTCGCCGAACACCTGGCTGATCTCCGGCGCGGTGACAAAGTCGCCATGCGCGCCCAGGGGATCGCGGGTCATATAGTAGCCGTGGCGGGGATGGCCGAGGCAAAGCGCCATGTAGCGGTCGAGGGCGATCGGGCCTTCGGCCGCGATGAGAGCGGCGATCTCGGCGCCGAGCGCGGTCATGACGGCTGGCGGCGGGCGCGGACGACCAGCCAGAGGCCGACCAGGATCGCCGGGATCGACAGGAGCTGGCCCATGGTGGCGCCGGCGAACAGGAAACCGAGCTGGGCGTCAGGCTGGCGGAACAATTCGCCGAACGAGCGCGCGAGCCCATAGCCGATGCCGAAACAGCCGGCCATGAAACCCGGCCGCTTGAGGCCGCCGGCGCGCGCGATCAGCATGAGGACGACGAAGAGCAGCAGCCCTTCGGTCATCGCCTGGTAGAGCTGGCTCGGATGGCGCGGGTCGGGCCCGGCGCCGGGGAAGATCACGCCCCAGGGCATGGTGGTGGTCCGGCCCCAGAGCTCGGCATTGATGAAATTGGCGAGCCGGCCGAGCATGATGCCGATCGGGGCAACGACGGCGGCGACGTCGATCAGGCTGAGGAAAGGCAGCTTGTTCTTGCGGGCGAAGACGAACAACCCTGCCACCACGCCGACAATGCCGCCGTGGAACGCCATGCCGCCATGCCAGACCGCAATGATCTCGGAGGGGTTGGCGATGTAATAGTCGAAATTATAGACCAGCACGAAGGCGAGCCGGCCACCAAGAATGCCGGCGAGCGCCGCCCAGACGATGGCATCGTCGATCAGGGCCGGATCGAAGGGCGAGGTGTTGCCCCGCCACAAGGAGGCGGTCGCGACGAGGCGCTTGGCCATCCACCAGCCAATGAAGAAGCCGGCAATATAGGCGAGCGCGTACCAGCGGATCGCGAAGGGCCCGATCTGGATCAGGACGGGATCGAAGGCGGGGAACATGATCGCGGAAACCGGCATGGCGCGGGTTTGCCCGGCCCTGGGATCACGTGTCAAGCCACCGTCGACGGCCTGGCGACGTTGCCGTGCGGGCTGGTGCGCCAGGATGGCCGTGCCAAGGCTCTCTTGCGCGACTCTGTTGCACGCGAGTCTTGCGCTCGTGATCGAAGCTCCCCATACCCAGGGTCTGCCGTGGAGATAGGCCATGACCCAGACCACCGACCGCATTGCCGACGAGTTCGCCAAGTTCATGACCGACGCCGCAGGGCTTGCCCAGGGCTTCAAGCGCGAAGCCGATACTTTCGTGAAGACCCAGGCCGAGCGCATGTTGCGTGATCTCGACTTGCCGACCCGCGAGGAATTCGAGGTCGTGCGAGACATGGCGGTGAAGGCGCGCGAAGAGAACGAGGCGCTGAAGGCCAGGCTCGACGCCTTCGAGGCGAGCCTCGCCAAGGACGCGAAAAGCGCCAAGGCCAAATAGCGCCGGAAGCCAGGCGCCGTGGCGTTAGTCTGACCGGGCTTCAAGCCGGTCAGCGGTCGCGCAGCCCATAGCTGCGGAAGCCCTCCCGGACCCGCTCGATCTCGTCGTCGGGCAGCAATACCGGGCCGCCGATCAGCAGGCTGTGGTAATATTGCCTGGCAATGGTCTCCAGCTCGACAGCAAGCCACATCGCCTTGTCGAGCGAGGCGCCAACCGCGATCTGGCCGTGATTGGCGAGCAGGCAGCCGTTGCGATCGGCGAGCGCTGCCAGCGCATTGTCCGACAGGGCCTTGGTGCCATAGGTCGCGTAATCGGCGCAGCGGATCGTCGGGCCGCCGAAGGCGGCGATCATATAGTGGCAGGCCGGGATCTCCCGGCGCGCCATGGCGAGAATGGTCGCGAAGGTCGAATGGGTGTGGACGATGCCGCCGACGTCGGTCCGCGCGCGCATGATGTCCAGGTGGAACGGCCATTCGGTCGAAGGTTTGAGCGGGCCGGACCAGGCGCCGTCCTCTCGGCCAAGCGGCATCACCGCGATATCGGCCGGTTTCATGCTGTCATAAGGCGTGGCGCTCGGCGTGATTAGCATCACGTCCTTGTAGCGCGCGCTGATATTGCCCGAAGTGCCCTGGTTGAGGCCGCTCGCGTTCATCGCGCGGCACAGGCGGACGATCGCCCGGCGCAGGTCCTGCTCGCTCATCCGATGCTCCCATGAAACGAGGCCGTCGGCTTGCGCCGACGGCCCCGCGAGACGTGCCGCCGGTCAGCCGCGCCGCGGCAAGGGCAGCCATTTTGGCACGACGACGTCGGCATGCTCGAACTGCGGCATCTTCTGGCCGAGGTCCTGCATGTTGGTGATGCTCTTGTCGATCAGGTCGCTGCGGGTGATCAGGGTCGGCGGCACGATCACCTGCTGGCCGGGAAACTCGCCGGTCATGTGCACGGCCAGGGCGCGCACGCAGACCTCGCCGACAACCGCCGGATTGGTCGCGGCGGTCGCCACCCAGGCGCTGTCGGGTTCGCGCATCGCCTGGATGTCGGCGGTCGAGATATCGGCGGAATAGATCTTGATGTCCTTGTTCCTGCCGGCTTCGTCGACGGCGATCTTGACGCCCTTGGCGAACTCGTCATAGGGCGCGAACACCACCTTGATGCCCGGATTGGCCCTGAGCACGGCGCCGGTCTGGTTGGCGACGGCATTGGCGATCGGATTGTCCATGGTGCCCCAGCGGGCAACCTCCCGGATGCCGGGATTGGCGGCTTTCACCTTCTGCCAGGTCTCGTCGCGGCGATCGAGCGGGGCGATGCCGGCGACATAGACATAACCCGCCGGGAAGGCATTGCCGTTGTCCTTGACCGCCTGTTCGAGCGCGAGCCGGGCGAGATCGCGGTCGCTCTGCTCGATCTGCGGCACTTTGGGATTTTCGCAGTTCACGTCGAAGGCGACCACCTTCATGCCGCCGTCGACGGCGCGCGCCACCGCATCCTTCATGGTTTCGGTCAGGCCGTGCTGGACGATGATGCCGTCGACGCCGAGCCCGACCGCCTGTTCCAGCATTTCGCGCTGGAGCGCGGCATCCTGGCGGCTGTCGAAGACACGCAGTTCGATGCCCAGCGCCTTGGCCTGGCGCTCGACGCCGGCGAGATAGGCCTGGAAGAAATCGCCGGTCGAGAGATAGCGGACGAGCGCGATGCGCAGGCCGCCCTTGTCGAAGGGTTTCGGCGCGCCGGGAAGCCCGGCGGCCAGTGCGAAGCGGCCGGACAGGACGAAGGGCGCGGCAGCCGCGGCTGTGAGGATGGTACGACGCTTGATCATGAGCTTTCCTCCGCTGGATTTTCGGCCTTGCCTGCCGGCAGGCCGTTGTTTCACCGAACCCGTGAGGCGATGCCGAAGGTGAAGGCGAGCGCCAGCACGAGAACCAGTCCTTTGACGAAATCCTGGGTGTAATAGGGTGCATTCAGCATGGTCAGGCCGTTGAGCAGCACGCCGACGAACAGCGCGCCGATGGCTGTGCCGAAGGCATTGGGCTTCTTGGCGCCGAGCACGGCGAAACCGATCAGGGCGGCAGCGACCGAGTCGAGCAGCAGCGAATTGCCGGAACTGACATCGCCGCGGCCGACCCGCGCCGCCAGCAGGATGCCGCCGATCGCCGCATAGAGGCTCGAGATCATATAGGCGGTGAACTTGTAGGCGCTGACATTGGCGCCGGCGAGCCGGGCGGCCTGCTCATTGCCGCCGATGGCATACATCATGCGACCCCAGCGCGTGCGTTCCAGGAACACCCAGGTCGCCACCGCCAGCACGATCATGATAACCACCGGCACGGGCACGACATCGGCGATGCGATAGCGGCCGAGCATCAGGAACGACGGCTGGAAGCTGCCATTGGCGATGGCGCCGGAGGGCAGCTGCATGCCGCTGGCGATCGAGCGGCCACCGGTCGGGATCAGCTGCAGCCCGACGATCAGGAACATCATGCCGAGCGTCGCCAGCAGGTCGGGGATCCGGAGCTTGACGATCAGGAAGGCATTGACCGCGCCGACCGCCAGCCCGATGGCGAGGCAGAAGAAGATGGTCTCGACGGTGCCGAGCTTCCACACCACCATGGCATAGGCCGAGGCCATCAGCGACGCGGCGGCGACGCTGCCGATCGACAGGTCGAAGCCGCCGACCACCATCGAGGTGGTGACCCCGAGCGCCAGCAGGGCGACGATCGAAACCGACTGCAGGATGATGAAGACATTGCCGACCCGCAGGAACGACGTCTCCAGCACGGCGAACAGCACGACCATGGCGGCGAGAACGACGAGCAGGCCGTAGCGGATCATGCTGTCGCGGGTCTGTGAGGTCATGATTGATGGGGCCTTGGATTTTCAATGTCCCGAAAGGTCGTCATGGCGGCTCAGGCCGCTTCTTCGTGTTCGATGGCGGCGATCTCTGCGATCAATGCGTCATGGCCGATGGCGTGGACCGGATAGCTCGCGACCGCGCGGAAATCGCGTACCACGACGATGCGGTCGGCGACCTCGAAGGCCTCCTCGATATCGGCGGAGATCACCAGCGTCGCGCGGCCGGCGGCGGTGTCGCGCAGGTGCTGACCGATGTCGCGCCGGGCGGCGATGTCGACGCCCTGGAACGGTTCGTCGAGAATCAGCACCCGGCAGGTGTCGATCAGCCAGCGCGCCAGCACGACCTTCTGCTGGTTGCCGCCGGACAGGGCTTCGATGGCGGCGTCGGGCGAGGGCGCCTTGATGAAGAGCTGCTCGATCTGGTGCAGGGCGACGGACCGCTCGCGGTTCCGGTCGACCAGCCCAAGCCAGGAGAACAGCCTCAGGAAGGGCAAGGTCATGTTCCTGGTGACGCTGGTTTCCGGCAGCAGCGAATTGTTGGCCCGGTCTTCGGACACCATGAAGACGCCGCGCCCGACGGCGTCGGCGGGCGTGCCTGGCGTCCAGTCGGCGCCGTCGAGGCTGATGCGGCCGGCGACCGGCCTGTAGAGGCCGAACAGGCACTGGGCGATCTCGCTCTTGCCCGCGCCGATCAGCCCGGTCAGCACGACGATCTCGTTCTCGCACAGCTGCAGGTCGAACGGCCTCGCATGGGTGGCAAGCTGAACCCTGTCGAAGCGGACCACTTCGCGGCCGGCGATCGCCGCCCGGCGCGTCACGGCCGCGGCGAGATCGCGTCCAAGCATGGCGGAGACCGCCTTGGCGAGGTCGAGCGGCGCTTCGAAAATGCCGGTGAGCCGTCCGTCACGCAGCACCACGGCGCGATCGGCCAGGCGCCGGATATCGGCCATGCGATGGGAGATATAGAGAATGGCGACGCCGGATTGGCGCAGATGCTCGATCGTCGTGAAGAGACGCTCGGCCTCGGCTTCCGACAAGGACGAGGTCGGTTCGTCCAGGATCAGCAGGCGCGGCTCATGGGCCAGCGCCCGGGCAATGGCGACCATTTGCCGGTCGGCCTGGCCAATGTCGCGCACGGCCTTGTCGAGCGGCAGGCGGAGCGCCAGGCTGTCGGCGACCCGGGTGGCACGCAGGCGCATCGAGCGGCGGTCGAGGAATACCGGCGTGCCCGGGGCCGAGAGTTCATCGAGCAGCAGGTTCTCGGCGACGGTGAGATCCTGCACGACGCCGTCATTGATGATCTGGTGCACGGTGAAGATGCCGGCGCGGCGGGCATCGAGCGGCGAACCGAACGCAGCCGGCTTTCCGTCGATCGTGATGGAGCCCTGGTCCGGGCGATAGGCGCCCGACAGGATCTTGACCAAGGTCGATTTGCCGGCGCCGTTGGCGCCCAGCAAGGCGACGATTTCGCCCGGGCGGAGATCCAGCGACACGTCCTCGAGGACGCAATTGGCGCCGAATGTCTTGCCCAGGCCGTCAAGCGTCATAAACGCCCGCTTCATGGCAGGTCGCCCTCGCTTTTTTTGCGTTTCCTCGGGGGTGAGTTGTCGCAAAGGCCGGGGGCCGCCGCCAGCGCCGGACGACTTCTAACTGTTATGAGCGGACCATCAATTGTTGCGGACCAGGGCCCCCGCTACGACTTCGCCCGGAGCCTGGCCTTCGCCACACGGGTTCCGACATCGCCATGCCCCTTGGTTCATCCAAGACATCCAAGGGCTCGGGAGGACAATCCGTGAGCGCATCCGCCACCTATCGCCCGATGGACGATGCCAGCCTTCGGCCCTTTCTCAGTACCATCCCGGCGGTGCCCGACCTGCTCGGCGCCGACCAGGCGCGCTGGCGGGTGCGCGAGGTCGGCGACGGCAATCTGAACCTGGTCTTCATCGTCGAGGGGACCGAGGGGGCGGTGGTGGTCAAGCAGGCCTTGCCCTATGTCCGCCTCGTCGGCGAATCCTGGCCGCTGCCGCTGGAGCGGTCGCATTACGAGCATCGCGCGCTGTGCGAACAGGCACGGCTCGCGCCCGGCCTGGTGCCCGACATCTACCATTTCGACCGCGACCTGGCGCTGATCGTCATGGAGTTCCTGTCGCCGCACATCATCATGCGCAAGGGGCTGGTCCGGGGTATCGAATATCCGCGTTTCGCCGAGGATGTTTCCGAGTTCATGGCGCGCATGCTGTTCGGCACCTCGGTGCTGGCCGGAGCTGCCGCACCCTATAAGGGCCTGGTCGCCGATTTCGCGCCCAATGTCGCGCTCTGCCGGATCACCGAGGACCTTGTCTTCACCGATCCTTATCGTGACGCGCCGCTCAACCGCTGGACCAGCCCTGAGCTCGACAACATGGCCCTGTCCTTCCGCAAGGACGCGCCGCTGAAACGCGCGGCGCAGGCGCGGAAATACCAGTTCATGACCGCGGCCCAGGCGCTGCTGCACGGCGACCTGCACACCGGCTCGGTCATGCTGACGCCCACAAATACCCGTATCATCGATCCGGAATTCGCCTGTGTCGGTCCGATCGGCTTCGATGTCGGCGCCGTGCTCGGCAATCTCATGCTGGCCTATTTCGCCCAGTCCGGCCATGAGACCACGGCCGGCGCGCGCGACGGCTATCGTGAATGGCTGCTGGCGCAGGTGACCCAGGTCTGGCGGCGTTTCGAAGAGCGTTTTATCGCGCTCTGGCGGGACAGCACGGCGGGCGAGGCCTATGTTGCGGGGCTCTTCGCCGACGCGGCGGGACAAGCCGAAATGGCGGTCGAACGAGGCCGTTTCATGCGCACATTGTTTGAGGATTCCGCGGCCTTCGCAGGCCTCAAGATGATCCGGCGGGTTCTGGGCCTCGCCCATGTCGAAGACCTCGAAAGCATAACCGACCCAGCCTTGCGCGCGCGCTCCGAGCGGCGGGCGCTGACGCTGGCGCGCGAACTCGTGGTCGGCGCGGCATCGCTCTCCGGTATTGCCGAGGTGACCGGCATGGCGCGGAGCATCGAACAGGAGATTGCCTGATGCGGATCAATGGTCGCGACTACCGCACCATCTGGCTCGCCGATGACGGCTGGAGCGTCGTCGTCATCGACCAGACCAGGCTGCCGCACTTTTTCGAGGTGCAAAGCCTCGAAACCATGCCTGCCGCCGCCGCCGCCATCCGCGACATGATCGTGCGCGGGGCGCCCCTGATCGGCGCGACCGGCGCCTATGGCATGGCGCTGGCCATGCGCCAGGATGCCTCCGACGGCGCGGTGGCCGAGGCTTTCACCGTCCTCGACGCCACCCGGCCGACAGCGGTCAACCTGCGTTGGGCGCTCGAGCGGATGCGGCGCAGGCTCCTCGCCCATCCGCCGGCCGAGCGCGCCGCGGCGGCTTATGCCGAAGCGGCGGCGATCGCCGATGAAGATGCCGCCGTCTGTTCCGATATCGGCGACCACGGGCTCGGCCTGATCGCGCTGCGTGCGGCCAAGGCGCCCCGGGACCGGCCGTTCCAGATCCTGACCCACTGCAATGCCGGCTGGCTCGCCACCGTCGACTGGGGCACCGCGCTGGCGCCGATCTATAAGGCGCACCGCCAGGGCATTCCGGTCCATGTCTGGGTCGACGAGACCCGGCCGCGCAACCAGGGCGCCAGTCTGACCGCCTGGGAGCTCGCCCGCGAAGGCGTGCCGCATACGGTGATCGTCGACAATGCCGGCGGCCATCTGATGCAGCACGGCATGGTCGACATGTGCATCGTCGGCACCGACCGGACCACCCGCACGGGCGATGTCTGCAACAAGATCGGCACCTATCTGAAGGCCTTGGCGGCGTCCGACAACGGCGTGCCCTTCTATGTCGCGCTGCCGTCCTCGACCATCGACTGGCGCATCGCCGACGGCCTGAGCGAAATCCCGATCGAGGAGCGGGCCGAGCACGAGGTGACACATCTGACCGGCCTGACCGAGGCGGGCGTCCTGCAGACCGTGCAACTGACGCCGGCCGGCAGCCGCGCGGTCAATTATGGCTTCGACGTCACGCCGGCCCGCCTGGTCACCGGCCTGATCACCGAGCGCGGCGTCTGCGCGGCGTCCGAGGCCGGCATTCGCGGCCTGTTTCCCGAAGCCGAGCAAGCGGCTTGACCGAGGTGTTCAGGCGAGCTGCGCCTGGGCGAACAGGGTCTTGACCGCCCGGATGATGTCATTGATGCCGCGCACCGGCGCCCGGTGCTTGCCGGTGACGGCAATGATGCTGCGCAACGGCGTGGGATCGATGATCTCGACCGACTGCAGCTCGCGGGCGCGCAGCTCGGTCTGCAGCGGCAGCACGGGCAAGAGGCCGAAGCCCATGCGGCTGCGGATGAGGTCGACAATGGCGCCGAGGCTGTCGACATCGAGCACATGTTTCAGGCTGACGCCGCATTCGGCGGCGAGTTGGTCGATCAGCCGGCGCGCGCCATGCGGCTGGCCGGGCATGATCAGCGGATAATCGGCGAGCGCCGCAAAGGGGATCTGCCGGACGCCGCCGAAGGCGTCGCCCGGGCCAATGAGGTGGAGGCGCTCCTTGACCACGGTCTCGATCTGCTGGCCGTGGGCTGCCGGCGTGTCATAGATCAACGCCAGGTCGACGCGGCCGCTGGCGAGCCATTCCAGGATATGGCTGCTCAAGGCCTCGACCAGGCGCACCTGCACATGCGGGACCCGTTCGGCGAGGGTCCGCACGACCAGGGCCGAGATGAAGCGCGAGAAGGTCGGGGTCAGCGCGATGACGCACTGGTTGTTGCCGATCTTGCCGAGCTCCTGGCGGGCACTCTGCATGTTGGCGTGGATGTCGCGGGCGCGCTCGTAAAACAGCCGGCCCTGCTCGGTGAGCAGGGCGCCGCGGCCGTTGCGGTAGAACAATTGCGCCACGAGAGCGCCTTCCAGCTCCTTGATATGCCGGCTCAAGGCGGACTGGGTGACGCCGAGGCCGATCGCCGCGCGGGAAAAGCTGGCGGCATCGGCGACGGCCAGGAAACATTCGATCTGCCGAAAACTCAGCGACATGAGGCCCCGCCCATCGGCATTCGCGGTCCTGCCGAAACCCCTAGTCCCGCCGCGCCGCGTCGCTGAGCGCCGCCACGACGATCTGTGGTGCGCTCGCGACGATGATCAGCCCGATCAGGCCAATGGTTTCGATGATGGTGAGCGGCGCACGCGGGAACAGAGCGCCGGCCCGTTCGAACGTCGCCCAGCCCCAAGCCAGCACCGCGCCCAAGGCGGCATAAGCCACGAAGGCCAGGATCACGCGGGCGAGCCGGCCCCAGGTGAAGCCCCAGGACCAGTCGATGAGGCCGCGGGCAAACCCGGTGACCAGGCCGAGCATGACCCCTGATATCGCGCCGCCGAGGAGAAAGCCGGCATCGGCGCCGGTAATGCGCCCATCCAGCATGGAGAAGCCGCCGCCCATGAAACCCGGCCGCGCGATGATGCCGCCAAAGGTCGGGTAGAGTGCCGCGACCAGCACCAGGAGGACCGCCGGGATCAACAGCAGCAGGCGAAACAGAATATTCGGCCGGGTGGCGACGATGGCGACCACCAGCAGGCGCACCAGAACGAAGATGATGGCGAAGGCGAGCGCCGGAAAACGGTCGGCGAAGAAGCCGAAAATCAGGTAGGGGCTGCCGACCGCCGTCTCGATCGACCGCGCGGTGGTGCCGGTGACATAGGTCGCGACGATGGCGCCGAGGGTGACGACAAGCGGCACGAGCGCGCCGATGGCCGCACGTCGATCGATACCGGCCATTGCCAGCTCCCCCCGCAATACACGCCCTGGATGTGGAGCCTAGCAGGCCAGAAGGCAGCCTGGGAATCCTAGGGGAGGTCCTAGGGTCAATGAAGACTTGACCCCAGGCACGTCGCGATCGTCTCAGCCCGGCCAGCGCTGCGCCTTGGAGACCAGGAAGTCGCGGAACACCTGGACGCGGGCGACCGATTTCAGTTCTTCCGGATAGACGAACCAGGCGTCGAGCACCGGCATTTCCTCCTCGTCGAGGATCTGGACCAGGCCCGATCCGTCGTTGACGAGATAGTCGGGCAGTACCGCGACGCCGATGCCGCGCTCGACCGCCGAGACCAGGCCGACAATGTTGTTCATGGTCATGGCGAAGGTGCGCGGCGCGAGGCCGTTGCGCCCGGCCGTCGACAGCCAGGTGACGTTCTGCATGTAGTTCGGCGCGCGTCCGCCAAAGGCCAGGATGCGGTGGCCGTCGAGATCGAGTGCGCTTTTCGGCGTGCCGTGGCGCTTCAGATAGTCGGACGAGGCATAGGCGTGGAACTTGATCTGGAACAGCTTGCGCTGGATCAGGTCAGGCTGCACCGGTTGGCGGACGCGAATGCCGACATCGGCCTCGCGCATCGACAGATCCAGTTCCTCGTCGGTGAGAATCACCTTGATCTGGATATCGGGATAGAGATCCAGGAATTCGCCGAGACGTGGCGCCAGCCAGGCCGTGCCGAGACCGACCGTGGTGGTCACCTTGAGTTCGCCGTGCGGCCGTTCCTTGGAATCGGTCAGTTTGATCTTGGCGCTTTCGAGCTTCATCAGCACGTCTTGCGCCGTGTGATAGAGGAGCTCGCCCTGCTCGGTCAGCACCAGGCCGCGGGCGTGACGATGGAACAGCGGAACCTTCAGGTCCTGTTCCAGCGACGAGACCTGTCGGGATACTGCCGACTGGGACAGTCCCAGCGTGTCAGCGGCATGGGTAAAACTGCCGGCGGCGGCGGCCGCATGAAAAATCCGCAACTTGTCCCAATCCATGGGCTTTCTCCCTCGGGCTGGGTGCTGGCTGACTTATTCTGCGGCTTGGCGGATTGTCGCGTGGTGGGCGAGAAACCGTTCTGCTTCGAGGGCGGCCATGCATCCCATGCCGGCGGCGGTGACCGCCTGGCGATAGATGTCATCGGTGACATCGCCGGCGGCAAAGACGCCGGGGATATCGGTGGCGGTGGAATCGGGCGCGGTCCACAGATAGCCCGACGGCTTCTGCTTGAGCTGCCCGACAAAAAGCTCGACGGCCGGTGCATGACCGATGGCGACAAAAATGCCGTCGACCTTGCGGTCTTCGATGGCGCCCGAACGCAGGTTCTTCAATCGTGCATGGGTGACGCCAGGCGGCGTGTCGTTTCCGCGGATCTCCTCGACGACCGTGTCCCAGACGACTTCGATCTTCGGATGAGCGAACAGGCGCTCCTGCAGGATCTTTTCGGCCTTGAAGGCGTCGCGCCGATGCACGACGGTGACCTTGGAGGCGAAATTGGTCAGGAACAGCGCCTCCTCGACCGCGGTATTGCCGCCGCCGACAACCAGCACCTCCTTGTTGCGGTAGAAGAAGCCGTCGCAAGTGGCGCAAGCCGAGACGCCGAAGCCGCGGAAGGTCTGTTCGGACGGCAGATCGAGCCATTTGGCCTGGGCGCCGGTGCAGATGATCAGGGCATCGGCCGAATAGACGGCGCCCGATTCGCACTCGATCCGGAACGGCCGGGTCTTCAGGTCGACCTTGCTGACATGGTCGGAAATGATGCGGGTGCCGACATGTTCGGCCTGCTTTTGCATCTGTTCCATGAGCCAGGGGCCCTGAATCACGTCGGCAAAGCCCGGATAGTTCTCGACATCGGTCGTGATCGTCATCTGCCCGCCGGGCTGGATGCCTTGGATCATCACCGGCTTCAGCATGGCACGGGCCGCATAGATGGCGGCCGTATAACCGGCGGGGCCGGAGCCAATGATGACAACGCGCTCGTGTTGGACGCCCATGGCGGACTCCGGGCCGGTCAGTGGGAACGGAAGGGAGGAAATAGGACGCGAGTCCGTAAGAACCCTATACTGTTATAGCCATGCGCCCGGCGCAAGGCTCGTCCGGTGATTTTCGCTGATAGCGCGGATTTGTTTGATGAATAGGTCGCGCTTCCGGGCGCATGGTTGCGCCCGGTCGAAAACCCGTTCCGGAATGCGTCTGACGGGTCGGCGCGTCGCGGCTCAGGCCGCGCGGCCGGTAATGAAGCGCACGAATTTCTTGAACTTGCTCGAGCGGGCGTGACGGCCCTGTTCGTGATCGACCACCGCCTGGCTGGTCACCCAGTTCATCTGGATGGCGCGGCGCTTGCCAGCGAAGGGCTCGTGGCCGTGCCAGGATTTGTCCGAGCGCTTGAACACCAGCAGCGTGCCGCCATCGGGCGGGATCTCGGCGGCGAAGTCGTTCAGGTCGGTGCCGTTGTTCAGCACCCGCAGCCGGCCGCCATCGGAATCCCATGCATCGTTCATATAAAGCAGAACGGTGATGATCTTGGTCTCGGAATCGGTGTGGATCTTGCCGTCGGTCGCCCGGGTGAAGCCGCGCACCGTGTACATGGTCGGCTTGCCGGTCAGGTCGACGCCGAACTTCTCCTCGATCGCCTTGCGGAACGGCGCCTGGTCGAGCTCGGCCATCAGGCCGGCGAAATCGCCCTTGATGGTCAGGACGGACGGCGGGTGCGAGCCTGGGCCAGGCACGTCGGGATAGTCCTTCAGGACGTCCTGAAGCCGCTCGGGGCGGACGAAATTGCGCACCACCAGATAGTCGTAAGGGGCGGTCTCGACGGGCGTCGCGCGGAAACGCTCAATATCAATGAAGCTCATCTGAGGGTCTCTCGATCTCGGTCAATGGCCCAACATATGATGTCTCGCGCGACATCTGTCCATGTGGCGACCCACACAACAGAATCGTTCTTGTCTGCGAGGGCGACGAGGCCGCCGGGCGCAACGCGATGTTGTCGTGGCCGCAACAGTGTCATTGCGCATGACGTGGCTGACGCGAAATTTTGTTGCGCGGCGAACCCGGCTGGGCTATCCGGCAAGCCTGTTCCTGCCCCTTCCCCGACATTGGAGACGCGCCCCCGTGAAGGCCCGCCTGGACGCGATCGATTGGAAGATTCTGAAGGAGCTGCAGGCCGACGGGCGCATCACCAATGTCGAATTGGCGAGCCGGGTCGGCATCTCGGCGCCGCCTTGCCTGCGGCGCGTGCGCGCGCTCGAGGAGATGGGCGTCATTCTCGGTTATCGGGCGCTGGTCGCCGGCGCCAAGCTCGGCTACGGCGTCACGGTGTTCGCGATGGTGCATCTGGCGAGCCAGGCCGAGGCCGATCTCAATGCCTTCGCCGCCAAGGTCAGGGCATGGCCGATCGTGCGCGAGTGCCATACGGTTTCCGGCGATTTCGACTTCGTCATGAAATGTGTCGCACCGGACCTGTCGAGCTTCCAGGCCTTTGTCGGCGAGCTGACGGCCACCCCCAATGTCCGCAATGTGCGCACCGTCCTGACCCTCAACCAGGTGAAAGACGAGGCGGCCGTGCCGATGGAGATCGCGCCGGCCGGCTGATTGCCGCGGCGCCAGCGAGCACGGGCGGCCTCTGATCCATGACGACATTTCGCTCCTCCACCGGCACGCGCTTCTCGCTGCCGCTTTCCGACGGCAGCCTGTCGGGCCTGCGCTGGGGCGCGGACAAGAGCCCGCCCGATCTCCTGTTCCTGCACGCCACCGGGTTCAACGCGCAGACCTATGCGCCGCTGCTCGATCCCTTGAGCGACCGCTACGCGATCATGGCGCTCGACCAGCGCGGCCATGGCTTCTCCGACCTGCCGACGGATCCGCAGGGGATCGTCGACTGGATGCCCTATGCGCGTGACCTGATGGCGGTGCTCGATCAACTGGTGCCCGCGGGCGGCAAGCCGCTGGTGGTCGCGGGGCATTCGATGGGCGCGATCGTGTCGCTGCTCGCCGCGGTCGCCCGGCCGCGTGCGGTGCGCGGACTGGTCCTGCTCGATCCGGTCATGATGAGCCCGCTCCTGAGGCTCGCGACCTACACGCCGTGGGGACGGGCGAAGTTCAAGAATTTCAGTCTTGCCGTCGGCGCGGCCAAGCGCCGGGCGGTGTTCGGCTCGAAGCAGGAGGCGGTCGACACCTATCGGACCCGCAAGGCCTTCATGAGCTGGCAGCCCGGCTTTCTCGAGGCCTATGTCGATGGCGGCTTCGTCGCCGATGCCGAAGGCGTCCATCTCGCCTGCGCGCCGATCTGGGAATCGGCGACCTTTTCGTCGCACCGGCACAATTCCTGGGGGGCGTTGAAACGCACCCGGATGCCGGTGCACCTGATGGCGGCGGCCCATGGATCGACGGTGACGGGTGGGGTCGAGAAGGTTCGCCGGGCCGCGCCCCAGGTCGCGACCGAGGTGGTTGCCGGTACGTCCCATTTCTTCCCGATGGAACGGCCCGACCATGTCCGCGCCGCGCTGGAGGCGATGCTCGCGAAGACGTGAAGCCGTCATGACGCAATGTGACCGGCCAGGTCAGCCTGCCGAAAGCCAAGTTCTGCTATGAAAATGCCGGCCTTGCATTAGGGCTTGTCATATCTCGGCGGACGGTCGGCGGAATGCCCGGTACGAGTTCATTTGCAACCTGGTTCTGGCGCGGCGCCGCTTCGGCGACGGCGGGAACGGTTGCCCGTGACCCGCGCATCGATGTGTTCCGCGGCCTGGCGCTGCTCATCATCTTTGTCGACCATGTCGCCGGCAACTGGCTGACGCGCGTCACGCCTTCGGCCATGGGGCTGTCGGATGCCGCCGAATATTTCGTCCTGCTCGCCGGTTATTCGGCGGCGGTCGCTTATGGCACTGTTATCGACGAGCGCGGGCTTCTGACCGGCTCAGCCCAGGTGGTGGCGCGTATCTGGCGGCTATACACCGCCCATCTCGGGCTGTTCGTCTTCATGGCGGTGGCGGTGGCGCTGATGGCCGTGAAGGTCGGCAACCCGCTCTATTACGAACATGTGGCGATCCTGCCGTTCTTCCAGGATCCGGCCAATTCCATCCTGGCGATGGTGGTGCTGCTGTTCCTGCCCAATTATCTCGACATCCTGCCGCTCTATATCGTCCTGCTGGCCATGCTGCCGGCGCTGTGGATTCTGGCGCGCATCGCGCCGGTGCTGGCGGTGCTGGCGTCGGCGGCGCTCTACGTCGCCGCCTGGATGCTGGAACTGGCTCTTCCCAACCTGTCGACCGGCGGCGTCTGGTTTTTCAATCCGTTCGCCTGGCAGCTGATTTTCACCATCGGGCTGGTTGCCGGTCACGCGGCGCTGCACGGGGTCGGCCTGTCGCGCTCACGCCTGATCCTGGCTGCCGCGGTGGCCATGGTGGTTGCCGGCTTCGTCAATGCGGCGCCCTGGGCCTGGATCCCCGGCCTGGAGAGCCTGACGCTGCCGGATCTCTGGCGGCTCGACCCGGACAAGACCAATCTGTCGCCCTGGCGGCTCGCCCATGCCCTGGCGCTGGCCTATCTGATCGCGCGTTTCGTGCCGGTCGATGCGCGCTGGATGCGGGGCCGGATCGGCAGGCTGCTCGACGATTGCGGGCGTCATTCGTTGCCGCTGTTCTGCCTGGGGGTGATCCTGTCGCTGCTCGGCACCTTCGTCTTCTTCGAGGTCGGGCGGGGCCTCGACATGCAAATCGCGGTGAATCTGGCGGGATTAGGGCTTTTGCTCGCATCCGGTCGTGTGCTTCAATGGTATAAGGCAGCAGCAGCCAGGACGCCGGCCACCCGGTCGGCGGTGCTGAACGAGGTCAGGCTTCATTGATTCGTGCCACGGCCAAGACATTGCTCACGGCGGCCCTGCTCGCCGGGCTCTCGGTTGCGCCTGCCGGCGCGGCCGGGGGCGACATGGCGGCCGGGCGCAGCCGTTGCGCGGTCAGCGGTGAATTGCGCGCCTTCACCCAGGATCTGCCGCATGCACGCGCAGCACTGCGCGAAGGCCGGACGCTGACCATCGTGACGCTCGGCTCGTCGTCGACGCAGGGCGTCGGCGCCTCCTCGGCGGAAACCAGCTATCCAGCCGTGCTGCAGGCCGAGCTGGCGCGGCTTCTGCCGGGCCATGACATCAAGGTCGTCAACCAGGGTGTCGGCGGCAATTCGGCGCTGCAGATGTTCCACCGGATGGACGATGACGTGCTCGAGGAAAGCCCGGCGCTGGTGATCTGGCAGACCGGCGTCAATGACGCGATCCACGATATCGGCATCGAACGTTTCAAGCGGATCCTGCGCAAAGGCATCGTCAAGCTGCGCGAGGCGGACACCGACCTGGTGTTCATGGACCAGCAGCCGGTTCCCCGCGTCGAACGCTACCCGCTCTATCAGGATTATCTTATGGCCTTGCGTGAGGTCGCCGCCGAGACGCGCACGCCGGTCTATCGGCGTTTCGACGTGATGGCGCAGTTGCTGCGCGAGGGACGGCTGAGGGACGACGAGATCTTCTCGGCGGATGCGCTGCACATGGTCGATGGCGGCTATTTCTGCGTCGGCGTCACGCTGGCCCGCACGATCGCCGAGAAATTGTCGCCGCGCGCGGCCGAAGCGATCAGGTAAGGCCCGTCCGGCCTCGCCCGGAATTCGGCAGGGCAGGGGCTCCGGCAAGCGAGAGCACGGTCCGATGCTGGCCAAACGGGCGCGACGCGGCACCGGCCGAGCGTTCATGCATCCCGGACCTGTGGCCAAGCTGCTGCTCTCGGCTTCCCATGGCGGGAAAAGCCGTCTATAGGGGCGCCTTAATCACGCGACCCGACTTGGATACGGGTGTGCGGTTGCGGGAGGCTGGCTCGATCACCGGAGTCCGGCCTCTTTTTTTGCGCCGCGCGTCCTCGTCCGCGAGCGAGCCTTAACAGGGCCGGAGAACCATGCCGAAAAGAACCGACATCTCCTCGATCCTGATCATCGGCGCGGGCCCGATCGTCATCGGCCAGGCTTGCGAGTTCGACTATTCGGGCACCCAGGCGGTGAAGGCGCTCAAGGAAGAGGGCTATCGGATCGTCCTGGTCAATTCCAATCCCGCCACGATCATGACCGATCCCGACCTGGCGGATGCGACCTATATCGAGCCGATCACGCCCGAAGTGGTGGCGAAGATCATCGAGAAGGAGCGCTACGCGATCCCCGGCGGTTTCGCGCTGTTGCCGACCATGGGCGGGCAAACCGCGCTGAACACCGCGCTGAAACTCGAAGAAATGGGCGTCCTGGCGAAATTCGACGTCGAAATGATCGGCGCCAAGGCCGACGCCATCGACAAGGCCGAGAATCGCGAGCGGTTCCGCCAGGCCATGGCCAAGATCGGGCTTGCCACGCCCAAGAGCCATGTCGTGCAGACGCTCGGCCATGCCCTTGATGTGCTCGACGACATCGGCCTGCCGACCATCATCCGGCCGTCCTTCACGCTCGGCGGCACTGGCGGCGGCATCGCCTATAACAAGGCCGAATTCATCGAGATCTGCGAGCGCGGGCTCGATGCCTCGCCGACCAACGAAATCCTCGTCGAGGAATCGGTGCTCGGCTGGAAGGAATTCGAGATGGAGGTCGTGCGCGACACGGCCGACAACGCGATCATCATCTGCTCGATCGAAAATCTCGATCCGATGGGCGTCCATACCGGCGATTCGATCACCATTGCGCCGGCGCTGACGCTGACCGACAAAGAATACCAGATGATGCGCGACGCCTCGATCGCCGTATTGCGCGAGATCGGCGTCGAGACCGGCGGCTCGAATGTCCAGTTCGCGGTCAATCCGGAGGATGGCCGGCTGGTCGTCATCGAGATGAACCCGCGCGTGTCGCGCTCCTCGGCGCTCGCCTCCAAGGCGACCGGCTTCCCGATCGCCAAGGTCGCGGCCAAGCTTGCCGTCGGCTACACGCTCGACGAGGTCAGGAACGACATTACCGGCGGCGCGACGCCGGCCTCGTTCGAACCGACCATCGACTATATCGTCACCAAGGTGCCGCGCTTCGCCTTCGAGAAATTCCCGGGCGCCGATCCGGTGCTGACCACCTCGATGAAATCGGTCGGCGAGGTCATGGCGATCGGCCGCACTTTCCAGGAATCGCTGCAGAAAGCCATGCGCGGCCTGGAAACCGGCCTGACCGGCCTCGACGAGATCGAAATCGAAGGGCTCGGCAAGGGCGACGACAAGAACGCCATTCGCGCCGCGCTCGGCACGCCGACGCCGGACCGGCTCCTGAAGGTGGTGCAGGCCATGCGGCTCGGCATCTCCAACGAGGAGATCCACTCCTATTGCCGCATCGATCCCTGGTTCCTGGCGCAGATCCGCGGCATCGTCGACAAGGAAGCGGAAATCCGCGCCAAGGGCCTGCCGGTCACCGCAGGCGCCTTCCGCAGCCTGAAGGCCATGGGCTTTTCCGATGCGCGGCTGGCCTTGCTGACCCACAAGACCGAGGCCGAGGTGTCCAAGGCGCGCCGGGCGCTCGACGTCAGGCCGGCCTACAAGCGCATCGACACCTGCGCGGCCGAATTCGCGTCGCCGACCGCCTATATGTATTCGACCTATGAGACGCCGTTCGCCGGCAAGGTCGCCGACGAGGCGCGGCCGACCGACCGGACCAAGGTGGTCATCCTGGGCGGCGGGCCGAACCGCATCGGCCAGGGCATCGAATTCGACTATTGCTGCTGCCATGCCTGTTTCGCGCTCGCCGATGCGGGCTACGAAACCATCATGATCAACTGCAACCCGGAGACGGTGTCGACCGACTACGACACGTCCGACCGGCTCTATTTCGAATCGCTGACGGCGGAAGACGTCATTGAGATCCTCGAGCGCGAGAAGACCAATGGCACGCTGAAAGGCGTGATCGTGCAGTTCGGCGGCCAGACGCCGCTGAAGCTCGCCCGTGCGCTGGAGGAGGCCCGGATTCCGATCCTCGGCACCTCGCCCGATGCCATCGACCTTGCCGAGGACCGTGACCGGTTCAAGCGACTGCTCGACAAGCTCGGCCTCAAGCAGCCGAAAAACGGCATTGCCTATTCGGTCGAGCAGGCCCGGCTGATCGCCGCCGAGCTCGATTTCCCGCTGGTGGTCCGGCCGTCCTACGTGCTGGGCGGCCGCGCCATGCAGATCATCCACGAAGACAGCCAGCTCGGCGACTATCTGCTCGGCACGCTGCCCGAGCTGGTGCCGGCCGACGTCAAGGCGCGCTATCCGAACGACAAGACCGGTCAGATCAACACGGTGCTGGGCAAGAACCCGCTGTTGTTCGACCGTTACCTGTCGGATGCGATCGAGGTCGATGTCGACTGCCTGGCCGACGGCAAGACCACCTATGTCGCCGGCATCATGGAGCATATCGAGGAGGCCGGCATTCATTCCGGCGATTCGGCCTGCTCGCTGCCGCCCTACTCGCTGTCGGCCGAAACCATTGCCGAGCTCGAGCGCCAGACCAAGGCGCTGGCCATCGCGCTCGACGTCGGTGGCCTGATGAACGTGCAATTCGCGATCAAGGACGGCGACCTCTACGTGCTCGAGGTCAATCCGCGCGCCTCGCGCACCGTGCCCTTCGTCGCCAAGGTGATCGGCGAGCCGATCGCCAAGATCGCCTCGCGGGTCATGGCCGGCGAAAGCCTGGCCTCGTTCGGGCTCGAGCCGAAGGCGCTCAAGCACATGGGCGTCAAGGAGGCGGTGTTCCCCTTTGCCCGCTTCCCCGGGGTCGACGTGCTGCTCAGCCCGGAAATGAAATCGACCGGCGAGGTCATGGGCCTCGACCGGACCTTCCCGATCGCCTTCGCCAAGAGCCAGCTGGGCGCCGGCACCAAGGTGCCGACCGGCGGCACGGTGTTCGTGTCGGTGCGCGATCAGGACAAGCCGCGCATCCTGGACGCGATTCGTTCACTGCATGATCTCGGTTTCAAGATCATCGCCACCTCGGGCAACCAGCGCTTCTTCGCCGAGCAGGGCGTGCCCTCGACCAAGATCAACAAGGTCCTGGAAGGCCGGCCGCATATCGTCGATGCGATCAAGAATGGCGGCGTGCAACTGGTGTTCAATACCACCGAAGGTGCACAGGCGCTGGCCGACTCGCGCTCGTTGCGGCGCGCAGCCCTCTTGCAGAAGGTGCCTTACTACACCACTCTGGCGGGAGCGATCGCGGCCGCGCAGGGCATCAAGGCCTTTCTCGAGGGCGACCTCGAGGTGCACGCGCTGCAAAGCTATTTCGACCGTGCCTGACGCAGTCGGGTTATAGTCGAAAAACAGACGTTCGCGTCACACATGGAAGGCTTGCGCGGCCGGCGTCCTCGGCCCGCGGCCCCTTATTCGTCATTGAAAGGTCAGGGCGGACATCATGGACAAGATCCCGATGACCATCGGCGGCTTCGCCAAGCTCGAAGCTGAATTGAAGCAGCGCCAGCAGATCGAGCGTCCGCGCATCATCGCGGCGATCTCGGAGGCGCGCGCGCATGGCGACCTCTCGGAAAACGCCGAATATCACTCGGCCAAGGAGCAGCAGTCGCATAATGAGGGCCGGATCGTCGAACTGGAAGCGACGATTACCCGCGCCGACGTCATCGACGTAACGAAACTCTCCGGCGAGACCGTGAAATTCGGCGCCACCGTCAAGCTCATCGACGAGGATACCGAAGAGGAGAAGGTCTGGCAGATCGTCGGCGACAGCGAAGCCGATGCCAAGGCCGGGCGTATCTCGATCTCGTCGCCACTGGCGCGCGCGCTGATCGGCAAGAAAGCCGGCGTCAGCGTCGAAGTGACGACGCCGAAAGGCGCCAAGAGCTATGAGGTCGTCGAGGTCAGGTGGGGCTGACCCGCCGGGTCCAGGCCGCCGATCGCGTTCATCGTCTTGAAGTGCCGCCCGTTTGATGGCCTGTTGCAGGGTTTGTTTCATGGCCTCTCGGCCCCCGGGGGGCGAATGACCAACGGGATCGATACCATGCCGGTTTCCGTCTTCTTTCGCGCCGCGGCCATTGCCGCGGCGCTGGCGCTTTCGGTCGCGGCCGCCACACCCGGCCTGGCGCAAGGGGCGACCACGATCTCGCGTGGCACGCCGGATACCGGCAGCGACGACCTGCAGGCGTCGATCGCCAAGTCCAATGCCTATACGGCGCTGATGAACCGCACGCTGAGGGCGATCCAGTCCTGGGAGCGCTATCGCAGCTGGGTCGACATGAGCCGCGGACCGACCGGCCGCGAGCGCTACATGTCCTATGGCCTCTACAGCCTCTACGACGTGGCGGGGGAAATCACCCGTGCCCAGGAAGCGACGGGGCGCGAGCCGGCTTTTCCGGAGCTCGACCAGACGGTCAGGCGCTATATCGAAGCCTATCAGGCGCTGGCGCCGCTGATCAGCCGCGCCGAGCGCTATTACGAGCGCAAGGACTATCGCGACGACAACCTGGCCGAGGGCCGCGACCTGCACACGCGCATGGTGCCGGCGGCCGCAGCTTTCCTGCGCGAACGAGCCCTGCTCGACACGCAGATGCG
The DNA here is from genome assembly GCF_005144885.1 of Phreatobacter stygius. Taxonomy (NCBI): domain Bacteria; kingdom Pseudomonadati; phylum Pseudomonadota; class Alphaproteobacteria; order Hyphomicrobiales; family Phreatobacteraceae; genus Phreatobacter; species Phreatobacter stygius. Next base: position 1,152,696 of record NZ_CP039690.1, on the reverse strand, counting down.
GACGTTCAAGAGTGACCTCGACATCCGCGAACTGGCGGCGATCGAAAAGCGCGAGGGCCGGTCGGCGCGCTGGCAGGTGCGCAACATCATGATCAGCGCGCGGGCGGTGATGGATGTCATGCCGAGCAATGACCAGCCGATCGTCGACCTCAAGGCTTTCGACGCGGTGGTCAGCCGCTACGCCGGCGCGGTGCGCGAGATGGATCGCTTCAAGGAAGGCAATCCGGCGGGCGTGCCGATGATCGAAAGCCAGGCGAGCTCATGGCTCGGCAAGCTCAGGGACTTCCGCGACAAGCTGGCGCGGTCACGCGGCGACGTCCGCCGCGGCGCCGCCAATGACGCCAATTCGCTGGTCACCTCCTACAACATGATGGTGACCATGGCGGATACCGCAATGCGCCTGGCGCGTTAAGCACCCGCCGGCCTCCAACAAAAAGCCCGGCACCGTGATGGCGGCCGGGCTTCTGGCAGGGTTGTCGCATGGCGGTCGGCGCGGGCGCCTGCCGTCCGGTCAGCCGCCGAGCAGCTGCTTCACCGCAGGCGAGGCCTTGCCGAAATCCATGCGGCCGGCGAAGCGGCTCTTCAGTTCGCCCATGACCTTGCCCATGTCCTTGATGCCGCTGGCGCCGATCTCGGCGATGACATCAGATATCGCCGCCGTGGTCTCGGCATCGTCCATCTGCTGCGGCATGAAGCCGGCGATGACGGCGATCTCGTCATTTTCCTGCTGCGCCAGCTCGGCCCGGCCGCCTTCGGCATAAAGCCTGGCGCTTTCCTGGCGCTGCTTGATCATCTTCTGCAGCAACTGAAGGATCTCGTCGTCGCCGAGCGGCTCCTTGCCGAGCCCGCGGGCCTCGATGTCCTTGTCCTTCAGAGCGGCCTGGATCAGGCGGATGGTTGACAGGCGAAGCTTCTCGCCGGCCTTCATCGCCACCTTGAGGTCGTTCATGAACTGGTCGCGCAGCATGGCGGTCTCCGGTCAGGGGAGGCGATCGGCGGCAGGCTGCCGGAACGGCTCTCCCATGAGGCCTAAGCCTCTGAATTTTCTTTCAGAAATTTCCCCGCGACAGGGCGGCAATGTCCCGGCGAAGGGTTGACGAAGGGATCGTCCGACCTTAACTGTCTCGGCAGATCCCGCGCCGGGCGAGCCCCGGCGCTTGCGCGCGGTCGGTGCCCGTTTCGCGGGGCTTTCGGGCCTTCGTCCAGCGCGCTTGCAACGAGCCTGATAGACGAACCATGACCGACACTCAAGATCGCGCCGCCAAAGCGGCCACGACCACGACCACGGCCGGCTGGACCGAGCCCAAGGTGACGGCGCTGCTGGTGCTGGCCGACGGCACGGTGATCGAAGGCTTCGGCCTGGGCGCCGAGGGCGATGCCGCCGGCGAGGTGTGTTTCAACACCGCCATGACCGGTTACGAGGAAATCCTCACCGACCCGTCTTATGCCGGGCAGATCATCACCTTCACCTTTCCGCATATCGGCAATGTCGGCACCAACGAGGAGGATATCGAGACGGTCAACATGGCCGCCGCCTCGGGGGTGCGCGGGGTCGTGCTGAAGGCTCAGATCACCGATCCGTCCAACTACCGGGCCACCGCCAATCTCGACCAGTGGTTGAAGCGGCGCGGCATCGTCGGCCTGTCCGGCATCGATACCCGGGCGCTGACCGCGCTGATTCGCGACAAGGGCATGCCCAATGCGGTCATCGCCCATTCGCCGACCGGCACATTCGATATCGAAGCGTTGAAGCAGAAGGCGGCGGCGCTGCATTCCATGGACGGTCTCGACCTGGTTCCCGGCGTCACCTCGAGCCAGCGTTATCCCTGGTCGGAGACGGTCTGGGTCTGGAATGAGGGTTATGGTGCGGCCGGCGGCGCGCGCCACCATGTGGTCGCCCTCGATTATGGCGTGAAGCGCAATATTCTCAGGCTGCTGGCCAATGCCGGCTGCAAGGTGACCGTGGTGCCGGCGACCGCCAGCGCCGAGGACGTGCTGGCGCTGAAACCCGACGGGGTGTTCCTGTCGAACGGCCCCGGCGATCCGGCGGCGACCGGAACCTATGCCGTGCCGGTCATCCAGGCGGTGCTCGAGCGCAAGATCCCGACCTTCGGCATTTGCCTCGGTCACCAGATGCTTGGCCTCGCCGTCGGGGCCAAGACACTGAAGATGCATCAGGGCCATCACGGCGCGAACCACCCGGTCAAGGACCTCGACACCGGCAAGGTCGAGATCACCTCGATGAACCACGGCTTCGCCGTCGACGAGGCGACGCTGCCCGGCAATGCCCGCTCGACCCATGTCAGCCTGTTCGACGGCTCCAATGCCGGCATCACGCTGACCGACCGGCCGGCCTTCTCGGTGCAATATCACCCGGAGGCGAGCCCCGGCCCGATGGACAGCCACTACCTGTTCGACCGCTTCATCGCGCTCATGGACGAGGCCAAAAAAGCCTGAGGCCAGGGCCCGGAAAACGCCCCTCAGCGACGGGGCGCGGACCTGAGTTATCCACTGTATCCACAGGCTGACGTGCCAGGTGAGGTGTGCGAGGCGGCCGCCAAAATCGGTCCCCTGGCACTGCGCGCGCGAACAAATACTCTTTTGATGACAATGATTTGCTGTCAAGACTCAGGTGCTTTGAGCGCCGGTGTGACGACGCGCCCGGATTGACCGCCGACCGGTGCGCGGCAAATCCTCGCCGGTACAACCCAAGATGCCCGCGGGCGTGGTCAATTCGGCGGTCTGCGCGGTGCTCCGCCGGGTGCCCGAAGGTCAAGGCCATGGGCCCATTGGCGGGTCCACGGCGAGGCGAGCCCAACAGGGCTCGCGAGCCGGGCTTGGTCAGAGCCGTGCGATCTGGACCCGGCCGACGCCACGCTGGATCAGGCCGATGTGGCGGGCGGCGCCGCGCGAGACATCGACAATGCGGCCGCGCACGAAAGGACCGCGATCGATCACGGTGACCACGGCCGAGCGGCCATTGGACAGGTTGGTCACCCGGATCTTGGTGCCGCAGGGCAGGTTGCGATGGGCCGCGGTCATGGCTTCGGGATTGTGGCGAGGTCCGCAGGCGGTCCGGCCGGGCAGTTGATACCAAGACGCCAGGCCGGTGTTGCGGGCTTCGGAGGCTTTGGCGGATGCGATGGGAGCCAATGCAAAAAAAGCGGTGCCGAGCACCGCCATGCGCTTGAATAGTGCCATCGGTATGGAGCTCTCGTCTCGCGCGGGGAGCCTAAACGCCGATCCCGCGGATGGGTTCCGGCGGCACGAAAAAATACAGCCGTGCCGCCAACGACCAGAGCGCTCGTAGAAGTCAAATGAGACGAGAATGAGGTTGGCGCTAGTTACCCAGCGTCAACTGGCCGATGCTTTCAAGCCCAGAGCCTTTCGCGCTGGCGATCCTTGTAGAGGCTGGCGACATATTCGCCATAGCCGTTGAAGATCTGGGTCGGCACTCGCCGGCCGCCGGTGCCGATCAGCTCCTCGGTCGCCTGGCTCCAGCGCGGATGAGCCACCGCCGGGTTCACATTGGCCCAGAAGCCATATTCGCTGGCCTGCATCTTTTCCCAGAACGACACCGGTCGTTCGGCCGTGAAGCTGATCCGGACGATCGATTTCACCGACTTGAAACCGTATTTCCAGGGCACGATGAGGCGCAGCGGCGCACCGTGCTGGCGCGGCACCGGCTTGCCGTAAATGCCGGTCACCAGGATCGCCAGGTCATTGGCAGCCTCGTCGATGGTCAGCGCCTCGACATAGGGCCAGGTGAACCAGACGGCCTTCTGGCCGGGCGCCACCTTCGGATCCTCGAAGGTCTCCATCCGCATGAACTTGGCGGACCCTTGCGGCTGCACCATGTCGAGCAGCGCCTTGATCGGGAAGCCGGTCCACGGCACGGTCATGCCCCAGGCCTCGACGCAGCGGAAACGGTAGAGCCGCTCCTCGAGCGGCATGCGCCGGATCAGCGCGTCGATGTCGATGGTCTGCGGCTTTTCCACCAGACCGTCGATCTTCACCGTCCAGGGCCGGATCGGCAGCGCCTGGGCAGCGCGGGCGACCTGTTTCGAGGTGCCGAATTCGTAGAAGTTATTGTAGTTCGCGGCGATCTCCGGCGCCGTCAGGTCGCGCTCGACCGTATAGGTCGTATTGCGCCTGGCCGGATAGAGATCGGCGGTCGGATCAGCCACATCGGCGGCGCGCTGGGCGCTGGCCGGCCCGCTCAAACCGACCGCGGCGAGCCCTGCCGCGGCGCCGATCAGGCTGCGGCGATCGAGGAAAAGGCTTTCAGGGGTCGCCGCGCTCTCCGGCAATTCCCAGCCGCGCTTCGATTTGATGAGCATGGAGGTCTTCCTTCGCCTGCGGTCAAGCCTTATAGAAGCTGACGTTGATGGACAAATCACACTGCGGCGAGAGCCGTCCCGCCGCTGGAGGCATCATGCTTGCGCCGACCCTCATTCCCCTCATCGGATTGGCCGCGGCAATCGTTACGACGGTCTGCTGGATTCCGCAGGCCTGGCGGATCATCCGCACACGCGACACGCGGGCAATCTCGCTGCCGGCCTATGCCGGCTTCGCCGCGGGGATCGCGCTCTGGCTGACTTATGGACTGTCGCTCGGCGACCTGCCGCTGATCCTGGCCAATTCGGTGACGCTTGGCCTGCAATTGACCATTGTCGGCCTGAAGCTGCGCTACGGCTGAGCCGCGCGGCTCAGGCGGCTGCGTCAATCGCGCCGGCAGCCTTCGCGATATTTTCGCTGGCCTGTCGAAAAGAGCCGCTATCTTGTAGCGGCCCTTGCGGCTCGGCACCGCTTGCGGCTGAGATTTCCTCGGCATTTTCAGGGGCAGGCATGACATCGGCTTTCGCCAGCGGCATTCCGGCGCTCGATCGCTACCTCAGCGACGGCTTCGACCAGGTGCGCGGCATGTCCTCGCGCTTCTCGGCGACCATCTGCGGGCACATCCTGCGCCGGCAGACCGAAATGGGGATCCGCGGTGGGGTCGCCGAGATCGGCACATTCGAGGGGCGGTTCTTCATTGCCATGGCGCTGGCCCTGTCGGCGGGCGAACATGCCTATGGCTTCGACCTGTTTTCCTGGCCTGACGACAAGGTGCTGGACCGGCTCATGGCAAGTGCCGAACAGCACGGCCTGACGGCCGAGCGTTTCACCCCGCGCCCCTTCGATACCGGCAAATTGAGCCCGGAGGACTTTGCCGGCCTGACCGGCGGGCGTCCCCTGCGCTTCATCCATATCGACGGGGATCATTCGCCTGAAGCCTTGACCCACGATCTGACGCTGGCGCATGCGAGCCTGCACCCGCAAGGCCTGATCTGCCTCGACGACATGCTGCACCCGGGCTACCCGTTCCTGGTGGTCGCGGTGCACGACTATCTGACGCGCCATCAGGACATGCGGCTGATGTGCGTGATCGACCGCGAAGACATTGTCGCGGCCCCGAAATTCCTGATCTGCCGCACCGACGCGGTGCGCCTCTACGAGAATGACCTGATGACCAGCTTTTCGGCCCAGCATTTCATTCTCGGCGGCGACGCCATGGGGCATCACTGCGTCGTGCTGACACCCAACCCGCGCATTGCCGAGGTCTGACCGGCGCCGGCTTTCTCAGCGCCCTCGCGGCCTGATGGTGACGAGCTGTCCTTCGGCTGAATCGGTCAGTGCCCAGAGCGCGCCGTCCGGTCCCTCCAGGACATCGCGGAAGCGCTGGCCGAAGTCGGTCAGGTAGCGCCGCTGCGCGATCACGCGTTCACCATCCAGGACGACGCGCACCAGCATCTGGCCGGCCAAGGCGCCGGAGATGATATTGCCGCGCCAGGCCTGAAACAGGTCGCCGGTGTAAAAGGTCAGACCGGACGGCGCGATCGATGGCGTCCAATGGACGAGCGGCTGTTCCAGACCCTCGGCGGCGGTTGCCCCGCCATTGACCGGGCGGCCGTCGTAGTGGGTGCCGTAGGAGATCAGCGGCCAGCCATAGTTGCGGCCGGCCCGGACGACGTAGAGACCGTCGCCGCCGCGCGGGCCGTGATTGCTGATCCAGAGCTCGCCGGTCTGCGGATGCAGGGCTGCGCCTTGGACATTGCGGTGGCCGATCGACCAGATCGCGGCGTTCCAGCCCGGGCGGTTCGCCCCGGGATTGCCGGCCGCCGGCGCGCCGTCGGTGGTGATCCGGACGATCTTGCCAATGGCATTGGCCGGGTTCTGGCTCTCGTTCGGCAGTTGGAAACGTTCGCCCAGGGTGACGAACAGCGCGCCGGACCGGTCGAAGACCAGCCTGGAGCCGAAATGCAGGCGGCCGGCGAAGGCCGGTTCCTGGCGATAGATGACCCGACCGGCCTCCAGTCCGGTGCCGGCGAGATTGAGCCGGCCGCGATAGACCGCCGTGGCATTGGTGTCGCCCGAGCGCCGCTCGGCGAAACTCAGATAGACCAGCCGGTTCTCGGCGAAACGTGGATCGAGCGCGATGCCGAGCAGGCCGCCCTGGCCAACGGCCGCGACGGCGGGCACGCCGGCAAGGGCCGGCAGCACGCGCCCGTCACGCTCGATCAGCCGCAGGCGGCCTGGACGCTCGGTGACCAGCATGCGGCCATCGGGCAGGAAGGCGAGCCCCCAGGGGTGTTCCAGCCCGCGGGCAACGACTTTGACGTCGAGCGCATAGTCGGCCTCGCTGGCGGCGGTCTGCGCGATGGCCGGACCGCCGATCAGCGCCAGGCTCAAGGCAAGGACGGCAGCACGCACGGCAATCTCCCGGCGAAAGACCTGTTGGGATCCTCGGATCCTAACATGAAACCCGCGGGACGGCGGTCCGCGCGGGTTTCGGGACGGCGTCGAGATAGCGCGGGCAGGTCAGACCGGAACGATCGGATCCTTGTCCTGGCCGCCGCCGCTGACGCCCTTGCGCAGCATATGCACGAGCAGCCCGGAAAAGCCGAGAATGGCGATCAGCACCGTGCCGGACATGACCAGGGTTTCCGGATCGGCGCCGTCCTCGAAGGTCGAGGGGTCGACCAGTTCGGACGACAGGAAGAAGGCGGCAACCGCCAGTGCGACCAACAGGGCAATGACCACGCCAGCCGAAATGATGGTCGGCACGCGCGGATGCGCCTGCGGGAAGCCGCGGCGGCCGGGTCTTCGGAGGAGGGGATGCGAAGTACGAGGCATGAAGCGGTCTCCGTCGATCCGGAAATGCAGGCTCGCACGCAACAGGCCAACTTCGCGGCGCGAACGGCGCGCCACCCGGGTCCCATTGAGTTCGATCCTGACGCGGGCACTGTCATGCCAGAATGGGGCCAGGGCTTCGCTCAACAATGACGGCGCGGCGATAATTGCAGGCAAAAATGCGGCATGCTGTCACGACTGCGTGAAATCTTGCGCCGGAATCGTTTCAGAAGCATGAACCCGGCCTTAACCTTGATGGATCGACAATGGAATTCCGACACCTTTCAGTACTGCCTGAGGTCTGGAATGTCCCGTTTCGTGCTTTTCCTGATCGCTGCGGCCGCGGTGGTCTGTGCCCAATATGTCGACCGCGGCACGGCCCATCTGGCAGGCACGGAGAGCTTCGCGCAGCGTGATGGCGGTCCTAGCGCGGATGACGCCATCCTGACCGGCAGCACGCGGCGCCAGCCGGCGCGCTGACCGCGCTGGTTTGCCCCGTTTCAACTGACCGCGGCATTTTCGCTGCAGCGCGAGATTGAACCCTTGCGTCGGCGTTCCGGCGGCGCGAGCATCAGTCCCACGAGAGGTCCCACCAACAAGACCCTCCGTTTGTCCCGTCACTTCCGGGTCGACCTTCTTGCCCGGGCCCCGTTCGACGAGGGAAATGCCATGGGTGAAGCAGGCGGCAGAAGAGTGGCGGGTCCCCGGTGCATCGCGCTGGTGGGCCCGTTCCAGAGCGGCAAGACCACGCTGCTCGAGGCGATCCTGGAGCGCACCGGCGCCCTTCAGCGCATGGGGTCGGTGGAGACCGGGACAACCGTCGCCGATGCGAGCGCGGAAGCTCGCCAGTTCAAGATGAGCATCGAGGGCGGCATCGCCACGACCGGCTTCATGGGCGACAGCTACACCTTCGTCGATTGTCCAGGCTCCGTCGATTTCCTGCACGAGATGCGCAATATCGTGCCCGCGGTCGATGCGGCGGTGGTCGTCTGCGAGGCGGACGAAAAGAAGGTTCCGGCGCTCGGCGTGATCCTGCGCGAGCTCGAGGATCGCGGCATTCCGCGCATCCTGTTCATCAACAAGATCGACAAGGCGGACAAGCGTATCCGCGAGACGCTGACGACACTTCGGCCGGCGTCGCGCGTGCCACTGCTGCTGCGCCAGATCCCGATCTGGTCGAATGGCATCGTTTCCGGTTTCGTCGATCTGGCGCTCGAACGCGCCTTCGTCTACCGCGAGCACGCCGCCTCGATGGTCGTGCCGCTCGATGGCGACGACCTGACGCGCAACCGCGATGCCCGCTTTACCATGCTGGAGACGCTGGCCGATCACGACGACGAGCTGATGGAGGCGCTGCTCAGCGACCTCGAACCGCCACGCGACAAGGTGTTCGACGATCTCGGCAAGGAATTGCGCGACGGACTGGTCTGTCCCGTGCTGTTCGGCTCGGCGACCCGGACCAATGGCGTGCTGCGCCTGTTGAAGACGCTGCGCCATGATGTGCCCTCGGTCGAAGAGGCGGCAGGCCGGCTCGGCGTCAAGCCGAACGAGACCGTGGCGCATGTCATGAAGACCATCCACACCGCCCATGGCGGCAAGCTGTCGGTGTCGCGCATCCTCGCCGGTGCCGTCGCCGATGGCGCCATGCTCACCGGCTCGTCAGGCCATACCGAGCGAACCTCGGGCCTGTTCAAGATGTTCGGCCCGGGCCTCGAGAAGGTCGCCGAGGCCAGGGCCGGCGACACGGTCGCCTTCGGCAAGCTCGATCATGTGGCGACCGGCGATGCCGTGACCACGGCCAAGACGCCGCATCCGCGGCTTGCCGAAACCGCGCCACCGCAGCCGGTGCTGTCGGCGGCGCTGTCGGCCAAGGACCGCAAGGACGACGTCAAGCTGGGGCTGACGCTGGCCAAGCTGGTCGACGAGGACCCCTCGCTGTCGGTCGCCCATGTCGGCGAGACCTCGGAGATGGTGCTTGCCGGCCAAGGCGAAATGCATCTGAGGGTGGCGGTCGCCAAGCTCGCCAACCGCTACGGCATCACCGTCAACCAGGCCAAGCCCGGCGTCGGCTATCGCGAGACCATCAAGAAGAGCGCCACGGGCATACGCGGGCGCCATCGCAAACAGTCCGGCGGTCACGGCCAGTTCGGCGACGTGGTGATCGATGTCCGGCCGCTCGGGCGTGGCGAAGGCTTCGTCTTCTCCGACAAGATCACCGGCGGCGTCGTGCCGAAACAATATATTCCGGCCGTGAAGGACGGCATCGAGGACACGATCAGGAAAGGGCCGCTTGGCTTTCCGGTCGTCGACATCGGCGTGACCTTGACCGACGGCAGCTATCACACGGTCGATTCATCCGACATGGCGTTTCAGCAAGCCGGGCGAATCGCCATCCAGGAGGCGCTGCCGGCCTGCCATGCCGTGCTGCTCGAACCGATCCACCGGGTCGAGGTCGTTGTGCCGTCGGAGGCGACCGCCAAGATCAACGCGATCGTGTCGGGCCGGCGCGGCCAGATTCTCGGCTTCGACAGCCGTGACGGGTGGCCCGGCTGGGACGTGGTGGCGGCGCTGATGCCCGAATCGGAAATCGGCGACCTGATCGTCGAGATCCGTTCGGTCACCGCCGGCGTCGGCACTTTCACGTCGCGTTTCGATCACCTCGCCGAGCTGACCGGGCGCGAGGCCGACAAGATCGTGCAGGCGCGCGCCGCGGCCTGATGTCGCCGGTGGTCTTTTGCGAACAAAAAAAAGCCGAGCTAAAAAGCCCGGCTTTATGAGTTTCGGCCGCTGACGCTAAGCATCTTGCGGCCGCCTTCCAGAGGGGAACGCCGACGGTGACATGGGAGCACAGGGAGGAAGTGTTCCGTAACACCGTCGACGCACCAAACATGGCGCGTTCGTGTGCAGCGCACAACAGAAGAGGGTGCATGGCAGGACCTCGGATGCCGCACGTCTCGGCATGACGCCTAAAAAACGGGCTATTTAGGACACTTTTCACGATCGGTGCCGGCCGGCTCGATTCGGAAGATCAGACACCTGTGCACTGCGGTCCGGCTCGTGTGGATAATCGTGACGGAGCGATTGCGGAAACATGACGAATCCAAGATCGCTTGGCGGGTCAGTAGGCAGCGCCTTCATCCTGCGTTAGGGTCTGGTCAAGGATCGATTCGGGTAAACGAATCAAACGGTTGACGGCGGTGACGCCGGCCTTCCCAAACAGATCCTTCTGTCCAGTTGCGTCCGTCGCGTCTGTCCGACAACCGAGCGAACCGCACGGGGGCGGAATGTCCTTGATCGACTTTGAGACCACCGGTCGCCAGGTCAACCCTGTCGATCTCGTGGAAAACCTGGCGGCCTTGAACGATTGGTCGTTCGACCGCTCCGCCGATGACGAGATCACGCTTTCCGTGACAGGGCGTTGGGGCGATTACCATGCCTCCTTCACCTGGATGGATGATATCGAATCGCTGCATCTGGCATGCGCCTTCGATCTCAAGGTGCCGGACCGGCGCCGTGGCGAGGTCAAGGAGCTGATCCAGCTGGCCAACGAGCAGCTTTGGCTCGGCCATTTCGACCTCTGGCCGCAGGAGGGCGTGGTGATGTTCCGCCACGGCCTGTTGCTTGCCGGCGGGGCGGAAGCCTCCGGGCGGCAATGCGAGGCCCAGCTGGACGCGGCGATCGAGGCCTGCGACCGCTACTACCAGGCTTTCCAGTTCGTCGTCTGGGCCGGCAAGAGCGCGCGCGAGGCCATGGACTCGGCCCTGTTCGAGACTGTCGGCGAAGCGTGACAGGGCGACCCGCGGCAGGTATCGGTCTTGACGAGATCGTGCCACCGAGGTCGCCATGACGAATCCGCCCCGTTCCGAGCTCTCGCCCGAGCCCAAGTCCTCGCCGGAGGCTTTGCCCTTGCATGCCTTCAACGGCCACCTGGTTCTGGTGGGGGCCGGTCAGATGGGCGGCGCCCTGCTGGCCGGCTGGCTGAAGCTCGGGCTGGCGCCTCAGCGGGTTACGGTCATCGATCCGAAGCCGCCCGCGGCGATACGCGCGGTCATCGATGCGCACGGCATAGCGCTCGATCCGCCGAAGCCGGCGCTGGCCGATGTGCTGGTGCTGGCGATCAAGCCGCAGATGGCCGACGAGGTGATGCCGCTGGTGAAACATCTGGTGGGCCGGACCACGGTGGTGGTGTCGGTCATGGCCGGCAAGACCATCGCCCGGATGGAACAGGTTTTCGGGCAGGACGCGGCCGTCGTGCGCACCATTCCGAATACGCCGGCGGCGGTCGGGCGCGGCATTACCGGAGCGGCGGCGAACCGCCATGTCAACGAAGCCCAGCGGGTGCTGGTCGATAATCTCCTCAGCGCGGTCGGCCGGGTCGAATGGCTCGAGCGCGAGGATTGGATCGACGTGGTCACCGCGGTCTCGGGCTCGGGGCCGGCCTATGTCTTCCTGCTGGCCGAGACGCTGGCGCGGGCAGGGGCGGCGGCTGGACTGCCGGAAGACCTGGCGGCCAGGTTGGCCCGCGCCACCGTCGAGGGGGCGGGCGAACTGCTCTACCGCTCGCCGGCGGTGGAGCCGGCGGTGCTGCGCCAGAACGTCACATCGCCGAACGGCACGACCCACGCCGCGCTGCAGGTGCTGATGGCAGCCGACGGCATCGGCCCGGTCTTCGAGGCGGCCGTCGCTGCTGCGACGAAACGCTCGCGGGAACTGGCGGGCTGACACAGCGCACCTATCTCAGAGTCTCGTTGATCCAAGGTTCCGTCGCAAGATCCCGCTGGGTCCCCAAGATCGCTCCGATCCCAAAGACCTCGCCGACCCCGAGAGACTGGAGGACAGCATGGCCAAGGCTTCCAAACCCACCTCGCCCCAGGCGCCGCGCGATGCCATCGTCGCGGCCTATATGGCGCTGCTCGCCGAGAAGGCGCCGCACGACATCGGGCTTGCCGAGATCGCCGAGAAAGCCGGCGTGTCGCTGGCGGTTCTGCGCGGTGAATTCGGCTCCAAGTTCGACATTCTGGCAGCCTTCGTGAAGACCGTGGACACAACGGTGCTCGAAGGCATCGATCAAGACCTCGCCGAACAGCCGACCAAGGAAAAGCTGTTCGACATTCTGATGCGCCGGCTCGACGTGCTGGCGCCCCACAAGGCGGCGATCGGCAATCTGGCGCGCGCCGCCCGGCGCGACGGCGGGATCGCCATGGGCATGAACCGGCTGGCGCTGCGTTCGCATCAGTGGATGCTGGCCGCGGCCGGAGTCGAGACCGGCGGGCCGGGCGGTGCGTTGCGCGCGCAAGGCATGGCGGTGATGTTCGCGCGGGTCATGCGGGTCTGGCTCGACGATGACGACCCGGCGCTGGCCAAGACCATGAAGGCTTTGGACGAAGGGCTTACAAGAGCTGGCCGGGCGGCACGCGCGCTCGACGATGTCGAGCGGATCGCCGCGCCGTTCAAGTCGTTGTTCTGCGCGCCGCGCTCGTTCTGTTCGCGCCGGCGGTCGGACGACCGCGAACAGGGGCGGGAGCCGCGGCCGGGCAGCTGGCGCGGCGACGATTTCCGCGATCCCAACGTCACCCCGGTCTGAACGGACAGAACATGGATGCGCATGAACCGGCCGGCCCGATTGCCTTCGACGATTTCCTGAAGATCGATATCCGGGTCGGCCGTATCGTCGAGGCCGCGCCCTATCCCGAGGCGCGCAAGCCGGCGTTCAAGCTGGTGATCGATTTCGGCGGCGACATCGGCCGGAAGAAGTCGTCGGCCCAGATCACCAAATATTATGCGCCGGAGACGCTGGTCGGGCGTCAGGTGCTGGCGGTGGTCAATTTCCCGCCGCGCCAGATCGGCAAGTTCATCTCGGAGGTTCTCACCCTCGGCGTGCCTGATGGCGAGGGCGAGGTGGTTTTGCTGACCCCCGAGCAGGATGTCCCGCTCGGAGGCCGGCTGTTCTGATCCGGCACGGTCTGGCTTACGCCGCCTTCGGCAGCACCTCGGCCGAATAATCTTCCATGATCACCTTCGACATGTTGCCGGGGGTGAAGCGGTAGGGGCCGATCTCGGAGACCGGCGTCACCTCCGCCGCAGTGCCGGTGATGAAGCATTCATTGAAGCTCGAAAGCTCCTCCGGCATGATCCGCCGCTCGATCACCTCGAAGCCGCGCTTCTTGCACAAGTCGATGACCGTGCGCCGCGTGATGCCATCGAGGAAGCAGTCGGCCTTCGGCGTATGCACCTGGCCGTCCTTGATGAAGAACACATTGGCGCCGGTGCATTCGGCGACCCGGCCTTGCCAGTCGAGCATGAGCGCGTCGGCATAACCCTTCTTCTCGGCCCGATGCTTGGAGATCGTGCAGATCATGTAGAGACCGGCCGCCTTCGAGGTCGACGGGGCGGTTGCCGGATCCGGACGGCGATAGTCCGCCATGTCCATGCGGATGCCCTTCATCTTGGTCGCCGGGTCGAAATAGCTCGGCCAGACCCAGCTGGCGATCGCCAGATGAATGGTGTTGTCCTGCGCCGAGACCCCCATCATTTCCGAGCCGCGCCAGGCGACCGGACGGATATAGGCGTCGATCTGATCGTTGGCCTTGAGCACCGCCGCCTTGGCGGCATCGATCTCGGCCACCGAGAAGGGGATCTCGAAATCGAGCAGTTCGGCCGATGTGCGCAGGCGCGCCGAATGTTCCGTGGACTTGTAGATGACACCGCCATAAGCCCGCTCGCCCTCGAAGACGCAGGAGCCGTAATGCAGGCCGTGGGTCAGCACATGGACCTGGGCCTCGCGCCAGGGAACCAGCTTGCCGTCCATCCAGATGAAGCCGTCGCGGTCGTGGAACGGGATGAGGGTCATGTGTCTATCCTCCTGCTGCTGCACCGGAGCTTGGATGGCCCGATTGCGGTTTTGCGAAGCGCGCCGGGTCCGGCTAACCTTGCAAAGACGGCATCATCGCAAAGCGACGATTCTTGCCAAGGCCAGCGGCCGATTTGGTACGATCGTTTCGTGAATGCGGGCAAATGAGTAACAATCGGCACCGAATATGTCAACATGGCTGACATAAATGTCTCACCGGCCCCGCGCCGGCCATCCTCGGGTCCAGCCGGCGCCAGCCCGGAGGCAGGCGCGCGGGAGCCTGCCTACGATCTGATCGAGCTGATGTTCTTCGCTTATCGCGATTTCGTCGGCGATCCCGATCATGTGCTGGAGCGGTTCAATTTCGGCCGGGCCCACCACCGGGTCCTGCATTTCGTGTTCCGGCATCCCGAGATCCGCGTGGCGGACCTGCTCGACATCCTGAAGATCACCAAGCAGAGCCTGGCGCGGGTGCTGCGCGAACTGGTCGAGCAAGGTTTCATCCTGCAGAAGGAAGGCCAGATCGACCGGCGCCAGCGGCTGCTGACCGTGACCGACAAGGGCCGGGCGCTGGCGCTCGAACTGTCACGCCTGCAGACCGAGCGCTTCGCCCGGGCGCTCGCCGGCTCCGGCACGGCGCGCGATGCCGCTGTGCGCTTTCTGTTTGCGATGATCGATCCGGAGGCGCGCGAGGACGTGACGCGCCTGATCACCAAGGCCGATCGCGTCGCGGCACGGGCTAGGGAGCGCTGAGCCATGCCGCCTGTCAAAGCTTTGCCGGATGATGCGCATCATCTTCTGGTGGTCGACGACGACCGCGTGATCCGCCAGACGCTGGCGCGCTATCTCAGCAATAACGGCTACCGGGTGACGACCGCCGAACATGCCGCCGCGGCGCGGGCGCGGCTCGACGGCCTGACCTTCGACCTGCTCATTCTGGACGTGATGATGCCGGGCGAGACCGGGTTCGACCTGGCGCGCGCCATTCGTGCCGGCAAGACCGAGCAAGCGGCGGCCGTGCCGATCCTGATGCTGACCGCCCGGTCGGACCCCTCCGACCGGATCACCGGGCTGGAGATCGGCGCCGATGACTACCTGCCGAAGCCGTTCGAGCCGCGCGAATTGCTGCTCAGGATCGGCGGCATCCTGCGCCGGGCCCTGCCAACGCCGCAGCCGGTGGTCGAGTCCGTGCGCTTCGGCGATTTCCACTTCCATCTCGGCCGGCTCGAATTGCGCCGGGGCGAGGAAACGGTGCGGCTGACCGATCGCGAGAAGGAGATGCTGCGCGTGCTGGCGGTGAAACCGGGCGAGACCGTGCCGCGTTTCGACCTGGCGGCTCCGGGTGGCGACATCAACGAGCGCACCGTTGACGTGCAGGTCAATCGGCTCAGGCGCAAGATCGAGATCAATCCGGCCAACCCGATCCACCTGCAGACCGTTCGCGGCATCGGCTACCGGCTGATCGCCGCCCCCTGAAGGCGTTCGAAACATCGGCAAAGCGGCGCGCCGTCACGCTGAAACAGTCCCGTGCGAAGTCCTGAGCCTGCTTTTCGAGGGGATTTCCATGAGCATGGACTCGGACAATAACTGGTCCTCCGCCACCAGCTCGGATTCGAGCGGTTCCACCACGCCGGATGGCGACAGCACCACCGAACATGTCGGTTTCTTCCAGCGCTTGATGCAGTCGCTCGTCGGCATCCTTGTCGGCATCGCGCTGGTCGGCGCGACGATCTGGGGCCTGTTCTGGAACGAGGGCCGGGCGATCGGCACGACCCGCGCGTTGAACGAGGGGGCCGCGGCTGCAATCAGCGTCCCCGCTGCCCGCGTCGATCCGGCCAATGAAGGCCGCCTGATCCACCTGACCGGTGATCTCCGCGCCGGCGCGCCGCTTGCCGACGAGGAGTTCCGGATCAGGACCCAGGCGGTGCGGCTGGAGCGCCGGGTCGAGATGTACCAGTGGAAAGAAGAGCAGAAGACCGAAAGCCGCAGCAATACCGGGGGATCGCAGACCCGCACCACGACCTATACCTACGAGCAGGTCTGGTCGGACCGGTCGATCGATTCCTCCAGGTTCCGCCAGCGCGACGGCCATTCAAACCCGCGCATGCCAATCGCCAGCCGCACCCAGGTCGCCCCCAATGCGACGCTCGGGCAGTTCCGCGCCGACGAGCGCGTCATCGGGCTGTTCGGCCGGAGCGCCGAGCGGAGCTTCGCCCTGAGCGCCGAGGCGCTTCAGCCTTTCACGGCGCGTTTCGGCGACCGGGCGCGTCTGTCGGATGGCTCGGTCTATGTCGGCGACGATCCGCAAAATCCGCGCATCGGCGATATCAGGATCCGCTATTCGATCCTGGCCGAGGGACCGGTCAGCGTCGTCGCTCGCCAGATCGGCAGCGGCCTGACGGCTTACGTCGCCCAGAACGGCCGCGAGGTGTTCCTCGGCGAGACCGGTACGAAAAGTGCGGCCGAGCTGTTCACCCATGCCCATGAGGCCAACGGCATCCTGACCTGGATCCTGCGCGCCGTGGCGCTGCTGGTCATGTGGATCGGCTGGTTCCTGGTGTTCCGTCCCTTCGTCATTCTCGCCGACATCATTCCGATCCTCGGCAGCGCCATGGCGGCGGGTGCCGGGCTGGTCGCCCTGGCACTGACGCTCGTCGTCTATCTGCCGGTCATCGCGCTCGCCTGGTTCTGGCATCGCCCGGTCATGTCGATCGCTCTGATCGCCGCGGGTCTGGCTGGCGCCTATGGCCTGCGCTGGCTCGGCCAGCAGCGGCGGGCCGCCAAGGCGGCCGCGGCACCGGTGCAGCAGGGCCTCCTCGCTCAGCCCTATCCCGGACAGGGCTATCCGGCGCAAGGTTATCCGGCGCAAGGTTATCCGGCCAACGCCCCGATGCCGGCCGCAACCTATCCGGCACGGCAAGCCTATCCACCGCAACCCGGTTATCAGCAGCCTCAGGCCTATCCGGCGCCGGGCCAGGCGGCTCCCGCCTCATTCCTCAACGTCCCGCCGGAACTCGGCAGCCGGGGCGGCCAGCGCTGAAGCCGGACGAAAAAAACGCCCCGCGTGATGGCGGGGCGCTTGCTTGACCGCAGCTGACCGCGTCGCGTCAGGGAATGAGGATCATCGAGCCGGTGGTCTTGCGGCCGGTCAGGTCGCCATGGGCGTGGGCAACCTGCTTCAACGCATATTCCTTAGGCTTCTGGATCTTCACGGTGCCGTTCTTGACGACCTCGAAGACGTCCTTGGCATTGGCGAGCAGTTCCTTGCGTGTCGCCACATAGTGGAACAGCGTCGGGCGGGTGAGCGAGGCCGACTTGGCGGCCAGTGCGCCGGGCGCGAGCGGGTCGGGTGCGCCGGAGGCCGCGCCGAACAGCACGAGATGGCCGCGCACCGCCAGGCATTCCAGCGATTTCAGGAAAGTGTCCTTGCCGACGCCGTCATAGACCACCTGGACGCCCTTGCCGCCGGTGATTTCCTTCACCCGGGCGACAAAATCCTCCTTGGTATAGAGGATCGGATATTGGCAGCCGTTCTTCTTGGCGAGCTTGGCCTTGTCGTCGGTCGAGGTCGTGCCGATGACGATTGCGCCGAGCGCCTTGGCCCATTGGCACAGCCACAGACCCATGCCGCCGGCGGCGGCATGGATGAGCACATAGTCGCCCTTCTTCACATGATAGGTCTGTTTCAACAGATAGCGCGCCGTCATGCCCTGCAGCATGATCGCGGCGGCGGTCTTGTCGTCGATGGCCTTCGGCAGCTTGACCAGGGTTGCTGCCGGAATCAGCCGCTTCTCGGCATAGGCGCCGGGCGGGCCGCCGGCATAAGCGACGCGGTCCCCGACGGTGACCTCGGTCACGCCCTGGCCGATCGCCTCGACCACGCCGGCGGCTTCCATGCCGATGCCGTGCGGCAGGCTCGGCATCGCGTAGATGCCGGAGCGCTGATAGATGTCGATGAAGTTCACGCCGACCGCGGTCTGGCGGATATAGGCTTCGCCCGGGGCCGGCGGCTTCAGCGAGACGTCCTCATAGACCATGGCATCCGGACCGCCGGGTTTATGGATACGGATCGCCTTGACCATGTCTTGTCCCTCGCTGTCGGCCGCTGTTCCCGCCGCAACCGCCTGATCTGGGCGTGTTGACCGAAACAATCGATTTCGCCCGTTCGTTGTAATGCGATTTCGAGCGTGGCGTCGATATGCCGCATCGGTCGCGATGTCGTCAAACGGCAGCGCCGCGGCGCCGCGTTGCGATCGGTCCGGTCACGACCGGTTCATCATGGCGGCGATATTGGGCCGACGCGCAGCCTGCGGCCTTGCCGATCGCGCGGACGAGGCATAGCCCTTGCGTGGCCAGGGTCGAGGTACCCCATGTTGTCCCGACGAGAGACCCTTTCGACGGCGCTGAAAGCCGTTTGCGGAATTTCCGCAAGCGTGGCGTCTCCATTGGGGACGTTGCTGGCAACGCCGGCCGCCGCCCAGCCGCCGCTTCGCTCGCCGGCGGAATGGACCATTCCCTTTGGCGCCGCCCTGCGCGACGGACCGCTGGCCGACGAGCCCGACTATCGCGCGGCGATCGTCAAGCACTGCCGCCAGGTCGTCGGCGAGGGCGGGCTGAAATGGTTCGATCTTCGCCCTTCGCGGGAGCGCTTCGTTTTCGACCAGGCCGACAAGCAGCTGAATTTCGCCACCGGCAACGGACTGGAGCTGCGTGGCCATACGCTGGTCTGGTACGGCGCCATGCCCGACTGGACCAAGACGATCGCCAGTGCGGCCGAGGCCGAACGCGAACTGGTCGGTCATATCGAGACCGTCATGGGCCGCTATCGCGGCCGCATCAAGAGCTGGGACGTGATCAACGAACCGATACCGGATGACCCGGCCAGCCGGTCCGACATCCGTCCGTCGATCTGGCAGCAGCGGCTTGGTGAAAGCCATATCGCACTGGCGCTGCGCGCCGCGGCGCGAACCGATCCCGCGGCCAAGCTGATCATCAACGAATATGACATCGAATTCGTCGGCGACCGGTTCCGCCGCAAGCGTGACGCCATGCTGCGGCTGGTGCGCGACCTCAAGCTGCGCAACGTGCCGCTGCACGGCATCGGCCTGCAAGGTCACCTGCGTGGCGACCTGGCCATCGACCGTGAGGGCCTGTCGGCCTTCGTCTCCGAAATGCGGGCCCTTGGCCTCGAGGTGCTGGTGACCGAACTCGACGTGGTGGACGACAGGCTGCCGGCGCCGCCGGAGTTGCGCGACATGCTGGTGGCCGCCCGGGCTTATGAATTTCTCCAGGCGATCCACGCCGCGGCGCGGCCGACCGCCGTGCTCACCTGGGGCATCACGGACAAGTACAGCTGGGTGCCGCTCTGGTTCAAGCGTGGCGACGGCCAGCCGAACCGGCCCTTGCCGCTGGACGAGGCCTACCGGCCGAAGCCGCTGATGCGCGTCCTCGAACATTTCGGGCAGGGCCCGCGCTGATGCTGATCCGCCAGACTTCGACCTATATGATCGCGCATGGGACGTCGGCCGCTTTCGGCTTCCTGTCGGTCGTCCTGTTCACCCGTCTGCTGACGCCGACGGAATATGGTTTTTATGTCGTCGGCATGAGCATTGCCGGCATCGTCTCGGCGCTCCTGTTCACCTGGGTCAGGCTGTCGGTGCTGCGCTTCCAGTCGGAAGGCGGAGGGGTCGACATCCGGCTCACCGCGCTGGCCGCCTATGTCATTTCGGTCGCGTCGACGCCCATTGCCTTTGTGGTCACGGCTTATGGCGTGGGGGTGCCGATCGAGCGGGCGGCGGCGGCCATCGCCCTGGCACTGGCGCTCGGCCTGTTCGAGCTTGGCCAGGAAATCCTGCGGGCGCGCCAGCAGTCGGGCGCCTATATGCGCGCAACCATTTTCCGCGCGATCATGACCATTGGTCTGTCGCTGTTGCTGGTCCATCTCGGCTATGGCGGTCTCGGCCTGGTCGCCGGGGTCGCCGGCGCCTATCTGATCACCTCGCTGTGCTTTTCCAGAACGGTCTGGCGCGCGCCGCTCAAACCCTTCAACCGCGAGGTCTTCGCCGAGATGTTGCGCTTCGGCGTGCCGATGGCGCTGTCCGGCGGCGTCTTCGCACTTCATTCGGCGCTCGACCGGCTGCTGGTCGCCTATCTGCTCGGCGACCATGCCGCGGGCATCTATGGCGCGGCGGCGGATCTGACCCGCCAGATCATCCTGTTTCCGGCCCTCTCGGTCGCCTCGGCCGTCGTGCCGATGGCGATCCGGTCGCTTGCCGAGGACGGGCCGGCAGCTGTCGACGCGCACCTGACCAAGAGCGGCGAACTGTTGCTCGCGGTGGTCATGCCGGCGGTCGTCGGCCTGGCCATTGTCGCACCACATCTTGCCGCCCTGATCCTCGGGCCGGAATTTCGCGCAACCGCGGCAAGCCTGATCCCGATCCTGGTGTTCGCCTGGCTGTTCCAGACCATCTCGCAGCAATTCGTCCAGGTCAGCTTCCACCTCGCCAAGAAGCCGAAGCTGATGGTGGCCCATGGCACGGCGATCCTGATCGTCAACGTCCTGGCCATGCTGCTGCTGGTTGGCCGCTTCGGCCTGGCGGGTGCGGCCTTCTCGCTGGTGCTCGCCGAGGCGGCCGGCGTGGTGGTCGGTTATCTCTTGTCGCGGCAGGCCCATCCTTTGCCTTTTGCCTGGCGGCCGATCGTCAAGGTGGTGGCGGCCGTGGTGGTCATGGCGGTGCCCACCGCGCTGATCGAATGGAGCGATCCCGAGGACAGCATCATCGGGCTTGCCGCCAGCATCGCGACCGGCATTGCCATCTATGGCGTGGTGGCGCTGGCGATCGATCTTGCCGGGGTGCGCAGCGCGCTGGTCGGCCGGATCGCCTATCTCAGGCAACGCAGGGGCGAAGCCTGAGGCCGCCCACGCCGCGTCTTCGCTGATCGGCCCTAGGTCGCGTGGGAAATTCCGGCTAGACGTCCCAGCGGACGCGAGCCAAATGGTCGGCCAGCAGCGGATCCTCCTCATGCCGTGTCGGATCGAAGGCCTCGCGGCCGGTGCGCGCATATTTCCAGCTGTCGCTGATCTCCCGGAAGTGCCGGTAGGAGAACTGCCGGGTGGTCAGGCGCGAGGCGGCATGGCCGCCAATGACATGAATGCGCCACTGCGCGTCGGGCGGACATTTCGACGGCACGATGGTCCATTTCGGCGGGCAGCGATCGCCGTCGATGGTGATCAGGCCAAGGCGCCTCTGCGGCCGTTCGCGCCGCACGATCCGGT
Organism: Phreatobacter stygius; assembly: GCF_005144885.1. Lineage (NCBI taxonomy): Bacteria > Pseudomonadati > Pseudomonadota > Alphaproteobacteria > Hyphomicrobiales > Phreatobacteraceae > Phreatobacter > Phreatobacter stygius. The sequence goes on along the minus strand of NZ_CP039690.1, from coordinate 1,131,397 downwards.
AGTCGCGATGGCGCTTGCCGGGCTTGTCCGGCGCCGGCTCCCGGCCTTCGATGCCGAGCACCCAGCGGCCATAATAACGGCAGACGCCGAAGCGCGCGCTTTCGGCTGCCTCGAAGATGCTGCGGCCGTCGATCGACAGGATCATTTCGTCGACGTCGGAACACTGGACGCTGGCCGCGGCCGCCAGGAACCGGCGCCGGCCATGCTCCCAGACGCCGTGCTGGCCGTAGTCGGAATCCCAGAAGCGCTTGGCATCGAGGCCCTGAGGGCCGAATTTGAAGGGCCAGGACACGATACGGGCAACCGCGATGCCGTCGAGCGCGCCGATGGCTTCCGCCAGGGCGCGGAGCGAATAGTCGGTCGAGCCATTGTCATAGATCAGCACGGCATCGGCGCCGTGAATGTCGCGTGAGAACCGGACCCAGTCCTGGATCCAGGCCAGGTGATTGTTCTTCGACTGGGTGAACATGACGCGGCGGCCGGCGAACAGATCGACCTCGCTCGGATTGACCGTGATCTCGGTCGTGCCGAATGCGGCGCTGAGCGTCAGGCTGGTGGTCCCGTCGGGTGCCTCGACATGGATCTGGCCGTGGCGATCCAGCTCGCGGATTTCGAACCGGCAGGCGACGCCCGAAGGCCTTGCCGTCAGCGTCATCACGGCGAGCGCCGGCTGCAGATTCAGGAATGGCGGCCCGACCAGCACGATACGCGTATCGGCGTCCCGGAATGCGTCATAGAACAAGGTCTCGGCATCATATTTCGCGTCGAACTCGGCATCGCGATACGCCGCCGGCCGTGTCGGTTCGCGCCGCGTGTCGGAAAAGGCTGGCAGCATGACAGGCGACGGCTCGACGATCCCTATTCCGGGGGCAATTCCAGGATGCATGGTCGGCTGGCCGCTCTCGTCTTCTCAAGGCTTCGACCATTGGTGAAGCGCCGGGGGCCTGTCAAATGGCGCGTCGGGCTGATCGCGATGCCGGCTATCGGTCAGGCCGAGCGGGTCGCCATCAGATAGATCGCCTTCGGATTGGTGATGGCATAGCGCCAGAACAGCCGGCGCGGTTCCAGCCAGATGCGATAGGCCCATTCGAGGCCCGCCGCCTGCATCCAGTCGGGCGCGCGGCGATTGGTGCCGGAAAGGAAATTGAACAGGCCGCCTGATGTCTTGATCATGCCGACCTTGCCGAGCTTGCCGGCATGGTCGCGGACGAAACGCTGCTCGTGGGGCACGCCCATGGCGAGCCACAGGATATCCGGCGCCAACTGGTTGATCTCGGCGAGCTTGGCGTCGAGCGCGGCGCCAGTGTGAAAGCCGTGGCTGTGGCCGACAATGTCGAGGCCGGGATAGAGCTGGCGGACCCGCGCGACCGCCCGGGCATTCTCGTCCTGGGTCGCGCCGAGCAAATAGAATGACGCGCCGGCCTTGACGGCACGCGCCGCGACGTCGTGGAACAGATCGGTTGTCCCGACACGTTCGGGCAAGGGCTGCCGGCACAGAAATCGCGAGGCGATGACCATCGGCTGTCCGTCCGCGACGATCTGGTCGGCCGCCAGCATCAGGGCGGCGATTTCCCGGTCGGCGGCGGCACGGGCGATCACCTCGCCATTGGCCGAGGTCAGGTAGAGCGGCCGCCCGCCGCGCGGATGCTCGCGGGCCGCACGGATCATCCAGTCGGCGGTCTGGTCGCGATCGAGGACGGTGATCGGCAAGCCGCCGATGGTGACCGTCGGTAGCGTCCGGAAGCTGGTGTCGAAGTTGTCGGGCATGCCTGTCATCCGCTCAATGGACCAGCCGGGCGACCGGCTGGCGGGCAGCCCTGGTCATGCGCGGCGTGGCCGGCGGCACCGATCCGGGAAAGATCAGGGCCAGAAGCAGGGCAAGTGCGGCGCCGGTGCCGATGCCGCCGACGAAACCGGCTGCGGCGACGATGACGCCACGGGGCGGGAAGGTGCGGTTGCGCGGCGGCTGGGCCACGGTGATGATACGCGCGTTGCTGGTGTCGATCCGCTCCAGCTCGCTGGTCTCGCGCGAGCGGCTGAGGAAGGCGTTCAGGAGGTTGCGGTTGACGTCGACCTCGCGTTGCAATTCGCGCAGCTGGACGAAGGCCTGGCCGGCATTGGAGGCTTGGTTGCTGAGCTGTTCGACAATGCGGCGCTGGGCGATTTCGGCCGCCTTGGCACGCTCGAGATCGGCGCGCGCCGACTGGGCGATGCGGCCGAGCTCCTCGGCGATGCCGCGCGCGAGATCGGCAACCTGGGCCTGGGCGTTGCGGACGCTCGGATGGCGCGGGCCGAACTCGGTCGAGGCGTCGGCGAGTCGGCGTCGCGCCTCGGCCTGCTGGCCGCGCAACGCCGCGATGGTTGGTGATACGACGGCCTCGGGCAGCGCGCTGGCCTGGCTGGCGCTGCGCAGCGCCTGCTGGATCTGGTCGTTGCGCGCCTGGGCCTCGCCGACCCGCGCCTGAGCCTGGCTGAGCGCGGTGTTGGTATCGGTCAATTGCTGTTCGCTGACGAGCTGGGTGCGGGTTCCGACCAGGCCGTTGCGGCGGCGGAAATCCTCGACCTTCTCTTCGGCGACGCGGACGCGGTCGCGCAATTCGTCGAGCCGGTTGGTCAGCGACAGGGTAGCGCGCCGGGCGGCGTCGGAGCGCGCCGCCGTCTGCGAGTCGATATAGGCATGGGCGACCGCGTTGGCGATCTGCGCCGCCTTCTCGCCGGTCGCGGCGCGGGCGGTGACCTCGATGACAAAAGTGCGCTCGGGTCGACGGACGATGACCCGGTCATAGAGCGCGGCAAGCGCGATCTGCTCACGCCCTTCGAGGCTTTCCTGGATGGGCTCGCGCCGCAATCCAAGGCTCTTCAGCAAGGTGACCGCCCAGGGCGAGCCGCCGGTGCTGGCACCGAATTCCGGGTCTTCGATCAGCCGCTCGCCGTCGACGACGCGGGCCAGCACGCTCTGCGACGTGATGATGCGCACCTGGCTTTCGACGAAATTGATCGCCGCATTGGAGTCCTGCTGGCGCGCGGTCGGGTCGTTGTCGAGCACCTGCAGGCCACGCGGGTCGATATAGATCTGGGCGGTCGCCATGAAGCGCGGCGTGGCGAATTGCGAGGCGACGTAAGCGCCAAAGGCAAACAGCGGCCCGAGCACGGCGATCAGGATCCAGTAGCGCCGAAGCGCGCCGATAATGTCCAGTCCGAACGGCCCCTTGCCGCTCGGCTGTTGCGCGGAACGCGGCGCGATGGGCTCGGCCCGATCGTCGTCATACATGACTTGCCTCTCCTGCCGATCCGGAACGAACCGTTAACAACGTCCCGAATTGGAACACATATATTTGCCTGTGTTCCGACAGCGCAAGGACGAGGCCAGCACGATCTGTTCGGCGCCGGGTCATCTGCGGGTTCGAGGCGAGGGGGTGGACGGCGTCCGGGTCGGGATCAGGCGACGCCGATCCGGTCGAGCGCTTCGCGCATCGGCAGGATATCGACCTGGCGCCGGAGAGCGCCTTCGAGCGCCGCATTCATGAGCTTCGGCGAAGCGCCGAACTTGGTCGGTTCCGGCGCAATGTCGTGGGTCAGGAACACCAGCCAGCCCTGGCGCGCCACGACCTCGTCGAGCAGCTGCTCGAGCGCCGGCACGGTCAGGCCGCAATCGATCAGTTCGACGGCCTTGATGAAATCCGGATCCAATTGACCCGCATTGACCCCCGGCAGCACCGAGCGGCTTGCTCGCGCCAGCCGGCTCAATTGGCGTTTACGTGCGTAGCCGGCAAAGCCATAGGGGTAAGCAAAGGTCTCGCGGGTGAGGCCTGGGATGAGCCGGCGCAAGGCCGCTCGATTGGCTGCCAGGTCGGCCTCGAACTCACCGCGTGTCATGTTGAACACCGCGCGGTGCGAGTGGGTATGCAGGCCGATCTCGTGACCACGGGCATGAAGATCGATGACGGCGTCCGGGCCGGCCACCGTCCAGAGCGGATTGATCCCGCCGAGCAGGCCGGTGCAGGTGAAATAGGTGCCGCGCACGCCGCAGGCTTCGAGCAGGCCGGCGCCGACCTCATGCGCGGAGGCCGGAAAGTCGTCGAAGGTGAACGATACGATCGGCCGTTCATTGCGCAGAGGGACGGATCTGACCGGCAGGCGTTTGGCGAGCGCATGGTCGAGCCGCGCACCGAAGCGATCGATGATCGCGTCGCCATTGCTGTTGGCGGCCGGACCGGCAGACGGCGAGCACTGGCAAGCCACCGGTCGGGCCATCGGCGTCGGCGAAGCATTACCGCTGTCGCTCATCAATGCCTCCTCGATCGCGTGCCATGATCTCAGCCTCGGTCCGATACGCGGTCGGCCGCGCCATGCTATGCGTCCCACGCCGGGATGGGTCGCCGGTGTTCGTGCCGTTCATCCAAATGTAAGCAAGCGCAAGGCCACGGCTTCAGTCTTGCTCTCGTCTTGTCCTGCCGGCCGTCGCGCCGCATTCTTGACCTAGAACGAGACCCCGACCATGGATTTGTCCCCGGGCGAGACGATGTCGAAGCCTCTAGTTGCATCGAGTCGGGAACTCGCGTCGAGCCGAGCTCTGGACCGACTAGCGATGCGTGCAGTGATTGTCGTCCCGACGTTCCGCAGGCCAGCCATGCTGGCGGCAACCCTTGCCTCGCTCCGCCTGCAGACGGCGTCGGTGCCTTTTGCCGTCGTGGTGGTCGAGAATGACGCGACCGGCCTCGCCGGCGCGGCAGTCGCGCGGGCCGCGCTCGAGACGGGCGATATTCACGGGCTCTGCGTCGTCGAACGCTCGCAGGGCAATGTCCACGCGATCAATGCCGGCTTTGCAACCGCGCTCGAGGCTTTCCCGCAGGCCGAATATGTCCTGATGATCGATGACGACGAGGTGGCGTCGCCCGGATGGCTCGACGCCATGGTGGCGACGGCCGAACGTGAGAATGCCGATGTCGTCGGCGGGCCGGTCGTGCCGCGCTTCGCAGCGGCTGCACCGGCCCTGATGGCGCGCCATCCGGTGTTCTGGCCGGCCTATGACACCAGCGGTCCGGTCGACATGATCTATGGCAGCGGCAATTGCCTGATGCGGCGTCGGGTGTTCGACCGGCTCGGCCGCCCGGCCTTCGATCCCCGCTTCAATTTCCTCGGCGGCGGCGACATGGATTTCTTCACGCGCTGCCGCAAAGCCGGCTTCAAATCCTATTGGGCGGCGGAGGCCGAGATCACCGAGACGGTTCCGGCCCAGCGCGCCAAGGTCGGCTGGATCCTCAAGAGAGGCCTCAGGATCGGAGCGATCAACCGGGCCGTCGACCGCAAGAACGCGCCGGGCGCCGGCGGCCTGCTGCGCATCCTGGCCAAGGATCTGGCCATTCTGCCTTTGGCCCTCGGGCGTGCCGTCGGCGCCTTCGTCAAGACCGGCAATCCGCTGATCGCGGTCCATCCGCTGGCCGTCGCCGCCGGCCGGATCGGCGGGATATTCGGCCAGGAGCCGGAGCCCTATCGCGCTGAAAGCATGCCGTCGCCATGATCGAGGCCTCCCGGCTGCGCCTGCTGGTGCTCACGTCCGACACCACGACGCTCTGCGGCGTCGAAGCCTTTGCCCGTCGCCTGGCGGCGACCGCTGGCGATCGCGCCACGACGCATGTGCTCGACCGTGGCATCGCCGGGCTGAGGCAGGCGCTCGAAGCGGCGGACGCGCTGGTGCTCAATCTGCCGGTGGTGGCCTGGAAGGCCAAACTGGCCGAGCCGGTGCTTGCCGCCACCGTGGCGCGTGCCATGCGGCGCGACGTGGTGGTGATCCTGCACGAATGGGCCGATCTCGATTGGAAACGGCGGGCGAGCTATGCGCCGCTTTTGCCACTGGCGACCACGGTGCTGTTCTCATCGCCTGAGGTCTCCAGGCAATTTGCCGCAAGCCCGCTGTCGCGGCTTACCACCGGACGGCGCGCCATCGTGCCGATCCCGCCCAATCTCGTGCGGCCGGCCGCGACGGCATCGACGCCTGCGTCGTCGCACCCGACGGCGTTGGCGCTCGTCGGAGAGCGGGCGCGGGGCCGGCTGATCCTCGGCCATTTCGGCTCGATCTACCCAAAGAAACAGTCGACCCTGGTGCTCGATGTCGCCGCGCGCTTGAAGGCCCGGGGCGAAGAGCCGTTTGTCGGCTTCATCGGCTCGTTCGTGAAGGGCGCCGACCGTGTCGAGGAAGACTTCTTCGCCCGGGTCCAGGCCCTCGGTCTCACCGACCGCGTTGTCGTCAGCGGCTATGTCGCCGATGACGCCGAGCTGTTCGCCCTGTTCGATCAGGTCGATGTCTTCCTTTATGTCTTCGCCGAAGGATTGACCTCGCGGCGCGCCAGCGTTCTGGCGGCGGCGGCCTCCGGCCGGCCCGTGGTGGTCAATGCGCCACGCGCGGCTGGGGCGTTCGATCACCATCCGACCTATCTGCGCCTGCTCGACGACGGGCGCCTTCGGCTGGTGCCGACCGACGCCTCGATCGACGTGGTGGCCGAGGCCGTGGTGGCGGCGCGCGATGCGCGCCTGTCCGCCGGAACGGTCGACGAGGAGGCCGCCTGGCGTGACGCGCTTGATGCGGTCGATGGCGGCTTGCGCCGCGGCAAGGCGAACTAACGCGGGTTCGGCTTGTGGGCCAGGGATGCGCGCGCCCATTTGGCAAAGTCGGATTGGTGCCAGGCCGCGCAGGTCCTGCGGAGACGCTTGGCCGCGAAATAGAGATGGCCCCGCCAGGTCACGCGGGCCGCATGGTCGAGCAGCGGCAGGCGGCGGGTCGCCCAGACGTCCTTGTAGGGCTGGTCGCTCTCGCCGAGATCGAATGTCGCATGCCTGAGCGCGAATGACCGGCGGATCAGCCCGATCAGCAGCCGCGCGCCGCTGGAGAAGCGGCCGTAGCTGTCGAGCTCATAGGCGGTCAGGGCGAAACGGTAATGGCCGGGCTCGATGAAGCCGAGAACGGCCGCGGTCACAGTATCGCCGCAGCGTTCGACGGCGATGTTGGTGAGCCGGCTCAGCCGGCCTTCGGCGATCGCGCCGCGATAGAAGGCAAAGTGGCCACCCGTCTCGAATCGGTCATGGCCATGGCTGCGCAGGATCTGCCGTCGCCGGAGGCCAACCAGCGCCTCCAACATGCCGGTGGCTTCGCCGGCCGTGCCGGCGATGGCGAAAGACACCGGGCCGAGGCGTGCCATCTGTCGGCGCCGGCTCTCGACCTTGCCGATCTCGCCGCGCCGCGCCTTGGTCGCCGCATAGTCGTCGAAGGATTGGCCGGCAATGTCGATCAGGTTGCCGGCTGCACCGTGGTCGGCGCAGCCGAGCTCGATGAGTGGATTGCGCCGGTCCTTCACATGGCCGGCGATCCTGGTGAAATCGACCGCGTCGACCGGCGGCAGCGCGGCGATAATCCGGGGCCACAGCACGGCCAGCGCGCCCGGCACGAGATCGATATCCTTCGCCAGGATCGGTGCATTCATGCCGGCCACGCCGCCATCCATGAAGCGCAGCACGTGCAAGCCAAGGCGTGTTTCGACGGCAAGCGGCAGATAGAGCACCGGCGCGCCGTCGGTGAGCGTGACGGCCACCCCGAAACCGCGGGCGCCGCGGCGGGCACCGATCGTCTCGCACCACAGCGTCACGAATTCGAGCGACTGGAAAACGGTGCCGATCGTCTCGTTCGACAGGTTGGACGGCCAGTTGAGGGATGAGAGATCGGCTGCCGGCACGACGCTGATGGCACAGGCCGCCGCCTCGACCGTGCGAGCGGCCGAGGCGAGGGGTCGGGCGGGCGCGTCCGGGCGCGTCGCGCTCGCCATGTCAGAAGGCGTTGTCATAAGCCTTCCGCGAGAACACGGTCCGCGCCATGATTTCGAGGTCGAGCAGCACCGACCAGTTGTCGATGTAGTAGAGATCGTGCTCGACCCTGGCCTGCATTTTCTCGACCGTGTCGGTCTCGCCGCGCAGCCCGTGGACCTGTGCCCAGCCGGTAATGCCCGGCTTGACGTTGTGGCGCCGGGCATAGAGCGCGATGCGGCCGTCATCATATTGGCGGTCGTGGGCGATGGCATGCGGACGCGGGCCGACCAGCGACATCTGGCCACCCAGCACATTGATGAGCTGCGGCAGTTCGTCGAGATTCCAGCGCCGCAGGAACCGGCCGATGCGGGTGATGCGCTGGTCGCCGCGGGTCGCCTGGCGCACGGCGTCGCCGTCGTCCTCGACCGTCATGGTGCGGAACTTGACGATGGAAAAGGCGCGCTGGTTGAAGCCGAGACGGCGCTGCCGGAACAGCGCCGGGCCGGGGCTGTCGATCTTGATCGCGAGCGCGATCAGCAGCAGCACGGGCGTGAACAGGAACAGGGCGAAAGAGGCCAGCCCGACATCCAGCATGCGCTTCATCATGATCTCGCCGGCGGACAGCGGCGGACGGCCGAGCTGCAGGCTGGCGATGCCGCCGGTCTTGGCGATCTTGATCTCGTCGAACCGGTCGAAGATGCGTTCCGGGCCGAGGTGGATGGTCACCGGCATGCGCATGAAGGCGTCGATGACGCTGTCGATCGTGGCGGTCTCGGACCAGGGCACGATGATCAGCACGTCGTCGAGATACATCTGGCGGGCCTGAGCGACGATGCGTGCGATATCGCCGCGGCCGGATCCGGCGCGTCCCTCATCGGCCAACAGACCGGTGCCGGCGATGTGCATGCCGGCGTTCCAGGGCTGATAGCGCATGGCGAAGGCGGTGACGTCATTCTCGCGGCCGACCAGCATGACGCGTCGCGCGGGAATCATGCCGATCTTCGAGCCGAGCGTCATCAGGCGGCCGGCCGCCCGCCGGGCCAGCAGCAGCAGCGGGAAGCCGGTGACGAAGGTGGCGATGACCGCGACGCGCGAGAAGCCGTCACTGGTCTTGGTGGCGAAGGCGAAGGCCATCAAGGTAACGAAGGTCGCGCCCCACAGCGTCAAGGCTGTGCCAATCCGGTGATTGGGCGCGATATAGTTGCTGAATTGGTATTGCCCGCGCACGACGTTCAGCATGACGAACAGGCTGGAGACCAGCAGGGCCAGGTCGACCTGAGCCTTGATCGTCCACCAATCGCCGCTGTTGAAACGGTTATAGACCAGCGACACCATGTAGGAGGTGCCGGCTATGACCATCCAGTCGATCGCCGCGGTCGCGATCATCAAGGTCAGGCGCGTCCAGGCATATCCGCCGCGAGCGCGTCGTGCCACGACGCCCATGGGCAGGTCCAGGTCCTTCAATGTCATGGTCGAGACTCTTCAGCTTGCGCATTCGTCAGCTGTCCCTGCCCGGTGGCGGCGCGCTGGGCGCCGTCCCGGATCGGGACGTCTATTGAGGCTGACGTAACGCTAAGCAGAAGCCGTGCCGTTGCTCCGCCGGCCGGACCTGGCCGGCGGGCGATGTCTTCCACGTCCCGGCCGCAGCAAGGGTGTGGACGAAAAGCGCGTCCCTGGCGGCCTCGGGGGTCAGATCGTGGTCGGTATTGGCAATGTAGTTCAGACGGACCCTGGGCATGCGGGTCAGCCATCGGCCACGCGAGCCGAAATGGCGCGCCAGTTCTTCCAGGCCGGCATCGTCTTCGCTGAAGACGATCTCGACCGGCACATCCTGCCGATGGAGCTTGTCCATCAGCGCCCTGGCGGCACGGGTTTCCGGCGAGGGAATGAAGCCCCGTGCCCGGGCGGCCAGCCGCTTGGTCAGCTCGAGCGCCAGCGGCAGCAAGGGCCTCTCGCCGGTCAGCACCTTGGTCCAGGCGCGCCGGTCCCACAGCTTGGACACATAGCTGGACGCAACCGCATAGCTGGAGGCGATCGCCTGCTCGACGGTTTCGCCCCGGCGCCAGACGAACCGCTGGATATTGACCAGGACCACGCCGCCAATGCGGGCGTCGGCCGCCGCGGCCTGCAGCGCCAGATGCGCGCCGCTGCAGGCACCCATCACGGCGATGGACCGGTAGCCGCCGGCGTCGAGCAGATCGACCGCCGCTTCGACCTCCGGCGTGAGCGCGGGATTGTAGAGCACGGCGTCGATGGTATCGGCTGTGCCGGGCCGCTCGGCGCCGTCGCCGACACCACCGAGATCCATGCGGAACGAGGCGATACCCTGGGCCGCCAGACGGCGGGCAATGGTGACGCCGGTCCGGGCCCAGCCAACATGGGAATTGCGACCGGCATTGAGGATGAGCAGGATCGGGCCGGTGGCCTCGCTCGCCGTGGGCTGGCAAATGACGCCGAACAGCCGCCTGTCGGGGCCGAACGTTGCCGCTTCCTCGACAAAGTCCGGTCCCGTAAGCATGGCGGGCGCCGGCGCGACGGCCGGGACCGTCCCACGCTTGGACAGGCCGTCGATCCAGGCGACCGCACGGTCGAATGCGGCGCGCGGCGTGACGGCCATGGTCGGACTGAGCGCGATGCCGTCGAGGCCGGAGGCCTCTTCCCGGATGACCGGGCTTGCCGGCCAGGCCGTGGCAAGGGGCGCCGCATCCTGCGCGCCCTTGCGGTGCAGGACGAGGACCGGCGCTGCCGGCTCGGGCAGCTTGGCGATGTCGAGCCCGCGCAGCGCCTCGAGCGTGGCCGTGCTGGTCAGAAGCCCGCCGATCAGCACGCCGGCCGGCGTCGAAGTCGCGTCCGGATCGAGCCGTGCACCTTCCGCGACCGCACGCGCGGTCACCGTCAGCTCCCGGGCATAGGTGCGGCCGCGGGTGATCGGGTCGAGCAAGACGAGGCCGGCAAGGTTGTCGATATCAGGCGCCGCGCGCGCCGCCAGCAGCGCACCCAGGCGCAAGCCGAGCACGACTGTTCCGGTGACGCCAGTATGGGTCGACAGGACCTGCGCCGCCGAAACGATGCTGCGGGTCCAGGCCTCGATGCGGTCGGCATCGGCGTCGGTACCGAGCGAATCGCCGGTGCCCGGCAGGTCGAGGCGCAAGCAGGCATGGCCCTTGGCGGCGAGAGCGTCGGCGAGCAGGCGCAGGCTCTTGGTCGCGGCGAGTGCCTCGACGCCGTGCGGCGGGACGATCACGACGCCAAGACCGGACGTGTGATCGCCTCGGGCCGGGTGAATCTTGGCCATGACGCCGTCGAAAGTCACGGGGATCATGAAACGTCCCCATAGGCGACGGAATGGCCGTTCAGGGCCTGAATGCGGCCTCGCGGCACAGGCTTTGCGGTCTTGGCGGTCAGCGGGATCAGCCGGCTTTCGCCGGGTGTCAGGCAGAACCCCTGGTCGCCGGCCTCAAAATGATCGTCGTCAATGGTGACGAAGCGGGCGAAGCGATCGGTCGACACCCTGAGCGCGGCGCCGCCGTCCCGCATTTCGACCTGGGCTTGCAAGCCGATGTCGCGGGGAGCCGCGGCGCGGCCGGGCAGCACATGGACGGCTTCGGCGACAACCGCGCCATCCGGGTCGACGAGGCGGGCGACCGTCGCATCATGGGCTGGCGGACCGAAACGATAGGCATGGGTGATGTCGAAGAAGCGGCCGATCAGCGCGTCGCTGGACAGGCTGGTCGCGCTGCGGGGCGCGAGCGTCAGCGCCGTCTCGGTTTTCACCAGCGGATGAGGTGTTTCGCCATAGCAGGCCAGAACCAGGGTCAGGTCGCGCGTATCCGTGGTTTCGTTGACCAGATGAATGCCGAAGCCGTTCAAGCCCTCATCGGTCAGGCCGACATGAACCGGTCGGAAGGCCCGCTTCAGCGCGAAATAGGTCGATTTCGGCTCGCCGGCCGCGTCGATGACGCCCCAGCCGGCGCCGGGCGCGAGATCGTTGAGGAACCAGACCAGTCCACCGGCGCATGACGAGCCCGGGCGCCGCCACTCGGCAAACACCGCCTCCATCACTTCGGCCGGCGCGGCGCGGCCGAGTGCGAGATAGCGTTCGGGATCGTCGATGCGCAGCGCCGCCGGGTCGAGGCCGGAGAGCAGGCCGACATAATGATCGCGGGTGTCCTCGAAATCCCAGCCGGCGCCGGCATCGCGTGGCACACCGGCCTTCCAGTCGATGTCGTTGGGATCGCGCACCGTCGATGCCCTGAGCCGCGCCGGGCTCGGCACATTGGCGAAGGCGAGGCATTCGGAAGCAAAACGCACCTGCGCGCGACGGACATCCTCGATCGGCCGGCAATAGGCGCCGACGCCGAAATAATGGGTCACCCCTTGATTGGCGGCGAAAGGCAGCGGGCCGCCCCATGGCGTGTGCGGCAGATAGATCGCCTGGCCGGCATGCTCGGCGGTGAGCCTTGGAAACAGGTCATCGAACAGCGGATTGGCTGTCTGCGCGGGAGTGAGGCCAAGCATGACCGCCTGCTGGGCGATCTCGCTGCCGCCGCAAACGATCGCCGCGGACGGCGAGGCCTGCAGGCGGTCGAGCAACTGGCACGCCTCGGCTTCGACCAGGCCGGCGAAGGCCGGATCGGCGGCGGGATAATCGAAATTGGCAAATGGCAAGTCCTGCCAGACCAGGATGCCGAGCGCGTCGCAGGCGTCGTGAAAGACCTGCGAGGCCGGCGCGGTGGTGCCGGAAATGCGCAGCATGTTCATGCCGGCATCGCGCGCCAGCGCCAGCAGCGGCAGGGGATCGCCGGAGCCGAGCGCCACCGGGTCCGGCGGCATCCATGAGGCGCCGCGACAGAACACCGGTTGGCCATTGACGATCAGCCCAAAGCCCGTTCCATCGCCGCCGCGGTCGAGTTCGAGCCTGCGGAAGCCGACGCGGCCAAGGTCGATGGTGGTTTCGCCGGCACGGATGGCGGCGGCGTGCAGGGCCGGCTCGCCATGGGTATGCGGCCACCATGGCGCGATGCCGTCGAGAACGAGGCGGCCGGCGAAGCGGTCCGGGGCGATCCGGTCGAGCGCGATGCCGGCGCCGGCACAGGCAAGCTCCACCGGCGTCGCGACGGCGCGATCGAAGCGGATGTCGGCATCGAGGATGCCGGTCTGGCCGTCGAGCCGGGGCAGCAGGCTGAGCGCCGCGACCCTCAACGGGGCGCGCCGCGTGGTGCAGGTGATGGCGCGCCATGGACCGACGGTGGCGACCGGCGGCGACCAGCCGGGCATATGGCCGAGCGGCGTGGTGCGGATCAGGCGCAGGCTTCCCGGCGTGATCATCATCGGCCGCCAGCGCGGGCGCGGGCCCTTGGCCGAGGCCAGAGCCGGGTTCAGGGCCTTGAACCGGATCGCCAGGGCGTGCCGGCCGGTGCCGGTGAAGTCGACCTCATGGCACAGGAACATCGAGTGCGACACCAGCACCGGCTCGCCGTCGAGAAACACCTCGGCAAGCGTTGCGAGGCCCTCGAGGCGCAGGGTCTGCGGGCCGGTCGCGGCAAAGCGAAGGCGATACCAGGCATCCTGGTCGTGCAAATCCCCGGGCTGACCGAGCGACCAGCGCCCGGCCGCACGCAGCGCCTGCGCGACGGTGCCCGGAACGGGCGCGGGCAGCCAGCCGGTCAAGGCTTCCGCCTCGGCTGGCGTCGTCGCCGCGTCGGGTGCGCAAAGGGCGAGCGTCCAGCCAGTCTCCAGCGCGGCGATCTCGTCGCCCGATATGCCGCGAACAAGAGCCATGTCGACCCTAGGATGCCGCTCGAACCTGAGGACGCGCCTCGGGCGACGCGCCGAAGCGGAATGCGGTGGACACGTCGTCGACCAGCTGGTCGTAGTCGCGGGCGACCGCTTCGAGCGCCGGGTCGAGCGCGTCGAAACGCTTGCGGGCGAGCGCGCGCGCCAGCAGGAACTGGAAGGTCTTGGCGGCGGTGGTCATGCGGTCGCAAAGGCCGACGGCCCCGGCAAGGCCGCCAATGCCCTGGCTGCCGAGCCAGGCCAGGTGAGCGCCGGCGAGCGCGATATTGGCACCGAACTGGCGGGCCGTGTTGAAGGCATAGGGGTGGAACGAACAGGGCGGCTCGGCCACCAGCCAATCGAGATGGGCCGGCAGCGCGGCCCGGTAGGCGTCGATCGGGTTGGTCCGGGGCCGCCGGGCCCAGTGGCCGGCGAGGCGCTCGATGGCGGCGTCGAGCAAGGCCTGGCCGGTCAGCCCCGGTCCGATCACCTTGACGAATTCGACATAGGGCGGCAGCACCGGCTGGGGCGCCGAGCCGAAACCGAACATCGCCTCGACATCGGCACCTTCGGCTTCGAAATAGCCGGCATTGTGGAAGTAGCCGAGGCGGGCCGGGGAGCGCTCGAACCGGTTCACCGCGATGGTCGTCTTGGAATGGCCGGTCTTGTAGGTGACGCCGCGGGTGTCGGCGAGATAATGCGCATCGACCTCGATCAGGGTCAGCCGGCCACGCGTCAGCTGCGCGTCGATATGGTCGGCCAGCGGCCGGTAGATCGACAGTTCCTGGACGTCGAGGCCGAACAGGGTTTCAAGATCGGCCGCCGCCATCTTGAAGAAAGTGAACTGGTCGCCCTCGAAATCCTGCGCCAGGGTCATGCCGAGGCCGGCCGCCGGCTCGCGCCCCAGCGTGTGCAGGATCTCGATGAACAGATCGGTATGGCAATTGGTTTCCGGCCAATGATTGGCCGGATCGTGCAGCGGATGCCGCACATAGGCTGCCGCGTCGAGCTCGACGAAGACCGGCGCCATGGTCAGCCCCAGAGCGCTTTGCGCACGGCGGCCGGCCAGGCCTTGACGTCGGTGCCGTGATGCTTGAGCAGCGCCAGGATGACCCGCTCGTGGCCGAAGCCGACGCAGGCGGTGTGGGCGGTTTCCGGACCGGCGGTTTCCAGGCCGAAGGTCTTGCCGAAATGGTCCTGGTGATAGTTGAAGCTGAGGCAGGCGGTCGGGCTGGCCTCGCTTTCGATCGGAATCAGCAGTTCGAATTTCAGCCGCTGGTCGCGCTGGTTGACCGCCAGCATCTTGCCGGTGCGGCCGAAGAACGGATCGTTGGCGACATCGACCGAGAAGGGCAGGCCGATCTCGGCAATCAGCTTCTGGCCGCGATCGAGCCAGTCGGCCCGGAACGCGGTCACCTGGTCGGGCGTGCCCATGCGGACGAATTCACGCATGCGGAACATTTGCTGGCGCGCCGGGTCGCGCGATGGCTCGTGCCGGAAACAATAGGACAAGAGGTCGTAAAGCCGGCCCTCGGCCGGAAGCGGGCCGCGTTTGGCCGCCGTCGGATAAAGCGGGTAGCAGGCGGCCGGCGTCAGCACGACCTCGCTCGCCGTCTGGCCCTTGGTCCAGTCGCCATTGGCCTCGATGGTCTGCATCAGGTCGAGATGGGCCGCGCCATCGCCATGGAAGCAATGAATGGTGCCGGCGAGCTGCGGGAAGCTCTTCATGTAGCCGGAGCGTTCGAACACCGCCCGGCTCATCGCCGGGGGAAAGCGAACCACCTCGGCATTGTCCGTGCCGGCATAACGGGTGACCAGGTTCTGAAACCCGTCGCCGATCTCCTCGAACAGGCCCGAGCGGCCATAGATGCCGTCGACGCCTGTCTCGATCAGCAGGCCCTTGTCGAACAGTTCATCCAGAAATCCGGTCGTGGCCAGCATCTTCAGCCCTCCAGGTCGGCATCGAGCCGTGACATCAGCAACATGGTCGAGGTGTTCGCCATGATCCGATCATTGGCGATCATCAGGGGCGCGGAGAGAATGTCGCGCAAATGGCGGCCGACCGCGAACGGCGTGTCGTTCTTGTAGCCCTGGATGCCAACGACGATCAGGGCCTGCTGGACGATGCCGACGGCCTTTTCGGAGGCCTGTACCTTGACCGCGTTCATGGCGATGGCGAAGGCCATCGAATTCAGTTCGTCGTCGTGGCGGCGCGCGCGTTCGAAACGGGCGATGCCGTCGCGCACCAGGGCTTTCAGGCTGGCGAGCTCGGCGGCGGCGGCGGCGAGCCTGGTGGCGCCGGGGGGCGCGACGGTCGGCGCCTTGCGGGCGGCGGCACGGACGAAGGCCTGGGCCTTCGACAGGGCACCGGCGGCGATGCCGAACCAGAGGCCGGACCAGAACAGATGCGAGCTTGCCAACATGCTTTGCGCGGCGATCTCGGCAAACGGCTTGGGAAAGACCTGGGCGGCGGGAACGCGCGCCGTCAGCTTGAAGCCATGCGAGGTGGTGCCGCGCATGCCAAGCGTATCCCAGGTCGAGGTCTGCACGAGGTCGGCCTGGGCACGCTCGATGACCAGCAGGACCTGATCGGAGGAGGCGGCTTCCGGCGCGCGCCGGGCGGTCGCCAGAATGGCGTCGGCATCAAGCGCGTAGGAAATGACGATGGCGTCCTTCTCCAGCGTGACGTGGTCGCCATCGGGCACGACCGAGCAGACCGAATTGCGCAGGTCGCCGCCAATGCCGGCTTCCGAGGTCGACGAGGCCAGCAGCAACTGGTCGCGCGCCAGGCGGGTCATGAAGTCGCGGTGCCAGACGCTGGCGCCGCCGTGGTGGACGAGGCTCGCGGTCTTGATCTGGTGCATGGCGAAGACCATGCCGGCAGCGGCGCAGGACGCGCCGAGAATGGCGCAGAGCTCGGCGATCTCGCCGAAACCGACGCCTTCGCCGCCATGTTCGCGCGGCACCATGATGCCGAGCAGGCGCTGCTGGCGCAGCGCATCCGCCGCCTCGCGGGGAAACCGCGCATCGCGATCGACCTGATCGGCGGCCTCGGCTGCGACAGCCGCGACGGCCTTCATGCGGGCAGCCAGCGTCGTGGCGCCCTGGGCGCCGTCGGAGCCGATCGCGTCGAGCATGGTCAACCCTCTGCCCGTTCGGCGACAAGCTCGTTCAGGGCGGCACTGATGGAGGTTACGGAGGAGAACAATTTGCGGTTCAGCATCCGCTCGGGAAACTCGACGTCGAAGGCTTCCTCGAGCGCCAGCATGAGCTGCACGGAACCGAATGATGTCATGCCGGCCTCATAGAGGTCGGACGTATCGGTCAGGCTGTCGACGCCCGCAGGCAGTTCGACGGTCCTGGCGATGATGCTGCGAATCTCTGTCGTCATGTCGGACGGTCCCCTTCGAGCCCATCCCCGTTCCTGAGGGGGATGAATAGGCGCAATTTTAGCAATCATGCAATTGCCGATTGCCAGTATGGTTATCTAGCTGACCCACAGGCAGCCTGCGAGTCCACTTGGATGCACCCGACAGCCTTGTGATCGCGCTCGCAGTAGCGACTTTACCCGCAAATATATACCTGTTTCTTTATGTGGGTTGCGCAGGGGAGGCGCAGATCAGGGGGACCGCCGATGACGCGAAAGCCCGGAGGTCGTCGATGCTGGTACCGATGCGCGCGCGCACCGCCAGCGTATCGAAAATGGCGCCGCCGAGCCGGGCGCGCGCCACGGGCGACGGCTCGGGGCTGAGTTCGCCTGCCTCGACCGCGTTGGCGAAGGCGCGCTCGAGCGCCTTTTCATTGCCGGCGATAAAGGCCGCAGCGGCCTTGGCGATGTCCGGATGGGTCGGCGCTTCCACCGAGGCCGTGCCGATGATCATGCAACCCTGCGGTCGCGGCGGCGCCGTGTAGAGGCTGATGGCGGTGCGATAGAGCTTGGTCAGCCGCTGTTCGATCGAGCCTTCGCCCGCCATGATCTGATCGATGCCGGCAACGCTTTGCGTGCCGTGACGGGCGATCACGGCGAGGTAGAGCTGTTCCTTATTGCCGAAGGCGGCGTAAAGGCTCGGCCGGTTCAGCCCGGCCGCCTTGGCGAGGTCGTCGACCGAGGCCGCCGAGAAACCCTTTTCCAGAAACACCCGCCTGACCCGCTCCAGCACCTCGGCTTCCGAGAACGAGCGTGGACGTCCGGGGGTGCGCCTCGGCTTTTTTGTACCGTCTTGCATAAAATCAGTTGACATGGTTGCAGCGGACCATTCTTAATTATGTACCGTATCGCATAAAACAATGGAGGACGCCATGCACCTTTACGCTTCGCCGATGGCCTGTTCGCTCGCCTCGCACATCACCATACTGGAAGCCGGACTGCCGGTGACGGTCCATTATATCGACAACCGGACCAAGGTGACCGACGAGGGCGAGGACTATTGGAGCATTTCGCCCAATGGCTATGTGCCGGCGCTGCGTCTTGCGTCCGGCGAGGTGCTGAACGAGGGCCCTTCCGTCCTGCAGTTCCTGGCCGACCAGAAGCCCGAGGCGAAACTGGCTCCCGCCTGGGGCACGACCGAACGCTATCAGCTCATCGACGCGCTGAACTATCTGTCGACGGAGGTGCACAAACGCATCTTCAGCACGCTGCTCACCGCCAAGGCGCCAGAGGATGCCAAGGCGCGGGCGAAGTCATTGCTGGCGCCGACGCTGGACGCGATCGCCCGCCGGCTGGGTGACCGCGACCATCTGGTCGGTGATCATTTCAGCGTTGCCGACGCCTATCTGGTGGTGCTGCTCAACTGGTGCCGCCATGTCGGCACGGACCTCAGGCAATGGCCCACGATTGCCGCCTATCACAAGCGGCAGCTGGCACGGCCAGCGGTCGCCGCGGCGGTCGCCCAGGAGACGGCAGAATATCAGCGCCGCGCGGCGTGAGCGGCTGCGCCCGGCCGGGTCACGGGAGCCGTCCTCGATTGGGGGCGGCTCTTGGGCTTTCGAGGGGGCGAACCCGGCACGCGCGGCCAGGTCGTCGCGACTGGAAGGGCTGCAAAAACAATACAACCTCATTGGTTGCGATGACGCGGCGGCGGCGATCGATTGCCTAGCATCCGGCATCGCCGACCTAGGAGGTTGTCATGCTGCCTGCCCTTGCCCGTGTCCCTGCCGATGCGCCACCGCTCGCTGTCGAACGAGACGGTGAGCCACAATCTGTCGCGCGATCAGTCCAGGACCGCCTTGATGTCTCCGAATGTGATACGCTGCGTCACAATCTGCGCGGGACAGCGGCTGTAGCGGGCCATCGCGACGCCCCCCTGCGGGTCACGCCCGAGCTCATCGCCTTCTACAAGAAGCGCGCGCACGAGTTGCGGGCGGAGACGATCCGGGGCGTGGGAAGCGCATTGTGGTCCCTGCTGACAAGGACGATCCAGCCGCGCTGACGGCAATCAGGCCGACGCCCCGCGTACATTCCAATAGCGATCGAAAGGATTTCTTCGGTGATCCCGACCCGCGCCAAATACCAGCCGCCGACGGTCGAGATCCGCGGCAGGCTGTCGGCGCTGCTCGGCCGGGCCATGCCACCGAATGGCCCCACCCCTGCAAACACCCGAAGTGTTGTTGCAGAGCTGGTAGCGGGAGGCAGAGTCGAACTGCCGACCTCAGGGTTATGAATCCTGCGCTCTCACCAACTGAGCTACCCCGCCCCAAAAGAGGCTCCCCGAACCGCCGAAGCAGCCTGGAGAGCGCGGATATAGTGCCCCATCCGAAGGGGTGTCAAGGCGGACCGGTGAAGCTCAGCGCGGCCTGCCGCCAATGCTGCGGTCGATCGCCACCAGCACGAGGCCAAGGCCGAGAAAGGCGGCGGTCAGGATGACCGCGTTGATCATCACCGCCTGATAGCCGAGCGCATCGGCATTCAGGAACGGATAGGCCCACCAGCCGGATGTGGCGCCACGGATCAGCGCGAAGATGAAATAGCCCAGCGGATACACCAGCCAGAGCAGTGGATCGCGCCAGGCGAGCCGGCCCTTCGGGGCAAAAGCGGCCCAGAAGGCGACGCCGAGCAGCGGGGTCAGGTCGTGCAGCGCCATGTCGGCGACCTTCTGCCAGCCCTGCGGGTTCCAGGTGGCGCGCAAGGCGAGCGAATAGACGATGCCGACAATCGCGATGAACAGGGTGACCGCCCCGATGAGGGAAGCGCCGACGCAGCGCCCGAACGCCAGGGCGGTCAGCACGGCGGCCATCAACAGGTTGGTCAGGATGGTGAAATAGCTGACGAAGACGAAGACGCCGCCCAGCGTCGTGCCGCCATTGCTCCTGACCAGAGTGACGGTCAGCCAGACCTGAAGGGCCAGCGCCAACCAGGCCATGAGCGCGATGACCGCCGCCGCCGTCCGGCCGGCACGGCCGATGTCACCCTGGCTCCCGGCGGCGATCTCGCTCATCCCTCGACCTCTGAAGAAAAGGCCTTAGCCGGTCGCCGTCGCCGCGACTGCCGCGTCCTGGCCTGCCTTTTTGAAGCGGACGAGCGTGAACAGGCCGCCAAAGCCGGCCGAGCGCTTTTCGACGACGGTCAGTTCGGCTTCGCCGGTGACCCGCGAGAACGGGAAGTCGGGATGCCAGCCGAGCTTGTCGCCGAAGGGCGCCGCGGCCTTCTCGATCAGGGCGCGGACGCCGCCTTCGGCGGCGAAATGATTGACCAGGATGACCTCGCCACCCGGCTTGCAGACGCGGTTGAGCTCGCGCATCACGCCTTCCGGATCCGGCACCACGGTGATCAGATACATCGCGACGACGCAATCGAAGGAGGCGTCGGCGAAGGCGAGGCGGCCGGCATCCATCTGCAGGATACCCTCGACATGGGGCAGGCCGTCATCGACCCGCTTGCGGGCGATCTTCAGCATGTCGAAGGACAGGTCGAAGCCAATGACACGGCAGTTGCGGCCGTAGTCGGGCAGGGCAATGCCGGTGCCGACGCCGACCTCCAGGATGCGGCCACCGACCTCAGTCGCCGCGGCAACCGCCGCCTTTCGCCCGGTGATGGTGATCGAACCGAACAGCGTGTCATAGATCGGTGCCCAGCGGGCATAAGCCTTCTGGATCGACTGGGTATCGAGCTCGGCTGCGGCCATGCGGGCTCCGTCAGAGCGCGGCGTGAAGGGGGGCGGAGGCGACGGCCCGGGAGGCCGTCTCGGGCCGCTTGATGAAGCCGCCGCCCAGCACGCGGGAGGCGCCGTCGGCGGCATCATAGAGCACGCAGGCCTGGCCGGGCGCTACCCCTTCCTCGCCGTCGAGCAGCTCGATTTCGATGCCGGTCGTGGTGGCGCGCAGGATCGCGGCCTTGGGTGGCCGGGTCGAACGGACCTTGGCAAAGCAGTCGACCGTCTCGCCCGGCTCGAGCGGCCGGTCGCCGAGCCAATTGACGTCGCGCAGGCCTATGGCGCGGGTGGCGAGCGCCTCCTTCGGCCCGACCAGGACGCGCCGGCCGGGGGCATCGAGGCCAACCACGTAAAGCGGCTCGCGGGCGGCGATGCCGAGGCCGCGGCGCTGGCCGACGGTGAAGCGCATGATGCCGTCATGGCGACCAACCACCCGGCCATCGATATGGACGATGTCGCCGGGCTCGGCGGCCTCCGGCTTCAGCCGCTCGACAATGGCGGTATATTTGCCCGAGGGGACAAAGCAGATGTCCTGGCTGTCGGCCTTGTCGGCGACCGACAGGCCGAAACGGCGGGCATGCTCGCGCGTCTCCGGCTTGGTCATCATGCCCAAGGGGAAGCGCAGCAGGTCGAGCTGAGCCGGCGTCGTGGCGAACAGGAAATAGCTCTGGTCGCGGTCGGCATCGACAGGCCGGTAGAGGCCGCGCCGGCCATCGGGCAGGCGGCGGCTCGAGACATAGTGGCCGGTCGCCAGCGCATCGGCGCCAAGGTCGCGGGCGGTGTCGAGCAGATCGGTGAACTTCACATGGCGGTTGCAGTCGACGCAGGGGATCGGCGTCTCGCCGGCGGCATAAGACTGGGCGAAGCGGTCGATCACTGCCGCCTTGAAGCGCTCCTCATAGTCGAGCACATAATGCGGAATGCCGAGGCGTTCGGCCACCCGGCGGGCGTCGTTGATGTCTTGGCCCGCGCAGCAGGCGCCCTTGCGGTGGATCGCGGCGCCATGATCGTAAAGCTGCAGCGTCACGCCGACCACGTCATAGCCCTGTTCGGCCATCAGCGCGGCGACGACGGAGGAATCCACGCCGCCGGACATGGCGACGACCACTCGGGTCGCATGCGCGGGCTTGGCGATGTCGAGGCTGTTGAACATGGGCGCCGGTTTCGGAACGATTGGACCGCTATATAGAGCCGAGCGGCCATCAGCGCAAAGTCCCCATCGGCTGATGAAACAGATGGCGGTGCCTCCGGCAACCAATGGAAACAGCGGCACGGCAGAAGCAGGCGGCATGACGGGGCAGGGAAGGTCGGCGGATGACTGCGACATGGATATCGGTTCTGGCGCTGGTCGCAGGCCTCGTCGGCCTTGCCTCGGACGCGCGAGCCCAGGGCTGCCCGGCGAGCCTGGCATTGGCCGAACGGCAGGCCTGCCTCGCCCGGGCCGTACCGGAGGCGGATGCGGCCCTGGTGGTCGCCCGCGCCGATGCCACCAAGGCGATCGCGGATTGGCACGGCAACCTCAGTCCGGAGGAGCGCGCGCAATGGCGGGCTCAATTCGACAAGAACCTGGATCTGTGGGCGCTGTTCCGCGACCGGGTTTGCGCCGCGCCGCTGATCGGCTTCGAGCAAAGGCTCAATGCCGAGCGCGCAGCGATCGCGAGCAGCGCCTGCCGGCTGGTCATCACCCAGGTGATGTCAGGCGACCTGACCAATCGTTTCGGCGAGGCCGTCTCGGACAAGGCACGTGGCCATCTCGCCGGCTCGCAGCGCGGCCCGAACCGGCGCGGGCTGATCGCGGCGGAAGGACGCCAGCCGCTGTGCCGCCACCCCGGCCGGGGCGGTGACTATGCGCCGCTGACCGCCTGCTACGAGCGCCAGGCGGCGCGGGTCGACGCCGAACTCAATGCGGTCTGGGCGAGGGTGCTGGCGACCATCCGGGCACGGCACGACGTTTCGGAGGCCGATCGAGCGGCCTGGAGCGAGGCGCTGCGCGCCGCGCAACGCAGCTGGGCCGAGCTGCGCGACCTGACCTGCCGTCTCGAAGCTTATGAGACGCCGAACCGCTCGGCCAATTCGGTCTATTCCGGGCTGGTCGGCCCTTGCCTGATCGTCGAGACCGAGGAGCGGATGCGCGCCCTGCAGATCACCTACGGCTTGCGCCGAACCGAACGATGAGCCGGCGACAGAGGTCTTGAGCCTGTCATTCCATCCGGCTAAGGGCTCAAGGCATGACCGTCCGCTATGCTCTCTATGCCGCTCCCGCGCCCGACGACCCGCTCTGGAACTTCGGCTCCGCCACGATCGGCTACGATGCCGCGGCGGCTCGTGACCTGCCGTTTCCATCGGGCACGCCATGGGATGACCCGGATTGGGCCGAACTCACCGAGGATCCGCGCCGCTACGGCTTTCACGGCACGCTGAAGGCGCCGTTCGAACTGGCCCAAGGAGCGAGCGAAGCCGATCTGCTCGAAGCCGTCATGGTCTTCGCCGATCGCCGGCCAGCGGTCGAGGTGCCCCGGCTCGCGGTTGCCACCCTCGGTTCTTTCGTGGCCCTGGTGCCGGCTGAGCGCTCCGACGAACTCCTGGCGCTGGCCGGCGACTGCGTCCGGGTGTTTGACGAATTCCGCGCGCCGATGAGCCAGGCCGACCGGGCGCGGCGGCTGAAAAGCCCGCTGACCGAACGGCAGATCGGCCATCTCGACAACTGGGGCTATCCTTACGTCTTCGAGGATTTCCGCTATCACATGACGCTGACCGGTTCGCTATCCGCCGACCGGTGCGAGCCGGTGCGCGCCGCCCTGGCGGAACGCTACCAGCCGATCGCCGAACCGTTCCGGCTCGACGCCCTGCTGGTGTTCCGGCAGGCCGCGCGCGACCAACGTTTCACCATTCTCGGCCGGTTCGCCTGCGGGGGCTGAGGGCGGCCGGGTTTGCCGGCCAGACCGGCAGGCCGACGTCGATCCGGCCATCGGCCGATCCGGCAGCCTTTTCGTCTTGTTTCCATCTCTCCTCGTCCCTTATCGACGAGCCCATGCTCGCCATGATCGAGGCGGTGGATGATGTCGGCGATCCATCCAAGAAATGCGCCGCCTGCCTTTCGGCGTCGCGGGTGCATTGAATTATCCTTGCGAGATGAGGCCGGACCTGCTGGCCAAGTTCAGACAGAGAGCAATTCACGCGACTGCGATGGAACAATCGCCCGCCGAGTTGCTGTTCGAGCCGTCGGATTGCGTTGCTGAGCGACGGCTGCGAAATGCCGCAGCGCTTGGCGGCACGGGTAAAATTTCTTTCGTCGCAAACAGCCAGGAAATATCGAACCTGCTGCAATTCCATTGACCCACCCCGTTCATCGAAGTGATCCGGCAATGCGCGGCCGAGCGAATCGACGGTCGCTGCGTCAGCTACGCTTGCGCGCAGCCTTGTCTCCCGATCGCCAATCCACCGCGAGCGATGGCTGAAGGAGGTGCGAACGCGGCGTCTCGAACAGCCGCGCGGCAAGACGGCACATCATGGTCACTGCAGGCGCGCGGATGCGACGGGCCCGAGATTGAGAAGAACGCTCTCGTAGAGCGCGAGCGCCTCGCCGACGCGGCCGTCGGAGCACGCCATGCGGGCGTCCAGCATCCTCAACCCGGCCTTGCCCAATTGATCCGCGGGCAGGTCGTCGGTGATCCCATGATCCTCGATTGCGGTAATGACCATGATTTCCTGCAGCGCACACTCCCGAGCGAGATATTTCGCCGGTCCTTGCGCCATCGCACCGATCGTCATCGCCAGGATTGCGACGAGGGCGAGCGCTGGCGACGCGCGGCGTTCAACAAACCTCAGGCAGGCAAAGGTCTCAACAGCCATCGATCTTTTCCTCGCCGTGGGTCCATGCGGCGACGCCCACTTGGCAAAATGAGGCCGCGTCTCCGGTCCAATTCGGACCGACGCGCGATGGTAGGCCGTCAACCGCAGACGCCGCGTCATCGGAACCAATGATGCGGCTGCCGCTGCCGCTGCTCTGCCTCGCGGTCGGGCCGATCGGGCTTGTCGGTCATGGCCACGCGACGGGCCCGGCCATGGCCAGGCGCCGACAATGAGGATGACGGCAAATGGGCGCGGGCAGTCGAAATCGGCCCCTGGCCGGATCGCAATCGGCCGGTCGCATCTGGAAAGGGGCGTCGCCAACCCAATGCGGATCGGCGTCAACGCGGCGTTCACTCCCGCGGCGCGCGTGGCGGAGATCCTTAGCGAAAGGCCGCTTCGCGAATTGCGGATGAGGCGCTGTGGGCCCGGATCGGAGGCGTCGAGTTGCGCAACAGAAGCAGGAGCTCGGTCTGCCGGAGCGTGCCGGTCTTGGAGAAGATGTGCTGCAAGTGGGTGCGCACGGTTGGCTCGCTGATGCCGAGCATGTCGGCGGCCTCCATGCCGCCCAACCCCTGGGCAAGCGCCAACAGCACGCGAAGTTCGCCGCCGGTCAGCCCATAAAGCCTGGCAAAAGCTTCACCCGGCATGAGCGGCGCCCGAACAGGATCCTGCATGAACACGGCGCAGGACGCTGCAAATGGCGCGACGGCGCTGCGGCGCTGGCCACTGTCGACCGGAAGGAAGGTTGCGACATAGCCGGTGCCCACGGCATCCGGGATCGCCAGGGAATGCGCGGTCATATCCATGTCCAAGCCGTCGCGCGTTGCCTGATCAATGGCCTTGGACAGGGCCGCACGCGCCGCCGAATCGGTGGGGTGAAGCCGGTTGTTCACGATGCGGATCGCGTCGCCGGTCCTGATCTGGCGTTCGGCGGCGGCGTTCATATAGACGACGCGGCCATCCCGTGCGGTCAGGTAGACACCGGCGACAAGCGCATCGAGCGTCCGTTCCAGCATCTCCGACCTCAGCGCCCGGATGTCGAGTGCATCGGAGATGGCGAGTGCGCGGCAGACATGCGGAGAGAGCAGCTTGAACAGGCTGATCTCACGCTTCTGGTAATGTGGCACCGTCTCGCCCCTGGAGGCATGCATGGAGGCCATACGGCCACCGGTCCTGAGCGCGGGAAACCAGATGATGTCCACCAGCCCGAACGGCTCGAGCACATCGCGAAAGAACCGGGTTTCCGACAATTCGGAGCTGTCCATGGAGAGCGCACTGACGTCGCCGATATTCGAGACGACATCCGCGACGGCCATTGGACTTGCCGCGTAGTTCTGTCCCAGCCTCTCCAGGAACTCCGGCTGATATCCGAAAACGAACAGCTGGTCGTTTTGCACGTGCCGCATATCGTGAACGCATATTCCACCCGCTGTGCTTTCACACAGAGCGGCAATCTTCCGGCAAGTGGCGGACCACAGCTGCGGATCGAGCGCGCAGTCATAGATCGCGCCGATCGTGTCGGATAACGCCTGGGCGGAGACACCATCCAAATCAATCACGTCTAGTCCTCCCCATCCGAGGGACGCCGCATGTCGACCGGAAAGTCATCGTTCGAGGACATCCCCATATCGACGCGACCACGTCGGCCACAATCAACCGGCATTCGCGATGAAAATTCCGGCTTTCCTGTTGTTCCGGACTGTTGATGGCGGCACCTGTGCCAAAGCTGCGGATGATTTTCGTGATCTGGCTAAGAAATGTGCAGCGTGCCTTTCGGCATCGCGGATGTATTGATTGATCTTTGCCATGTCGGGGACGTGTGGGATGGCGATTTCGACGGCTTTCGCCGCTTTCTCGCAAAATCTGTCCACACACTGCCGAATGTGTATACTCCGCGTGGGAGCGGTGGATTGCCGCCGCCGGTCCACGCCAGCGACGGTGACGCCAAGACGCGGACGGTGGAACGGAACATGGTGACATGCCGATGACCGCGCCTGCGATCGACCCCGCCCGCCTGGCAACGTTCAATGTCGTCCGGGCAAGCGATCCCGGCGGGGTGGATGGTACGTCGCGCGTGAGCGAGCGCGTGGCAAAATCGAGCCGTATCTACAGATACCAACTGCAGAATAGCGCCTTATGGCGCATGCAGTTCGACCGGCCGATCTTCACCCTCGCGACCCGCGGTGCCGGCTCGATCATAGCAAGTTATGCCGACAGCCGTTTCGCAACGGAGGTCTCCATCGACGGTGACGAAGGTGGTCTCTTCTGCTTCACGACGCTGCTGCACGGCCACACGACATTGATCCATAACGGTGATTCCACGACCGCCACGGAAGGTGGCGGTCTCGCCTTGCGACCCGGCCCCGGCACCCGGCTCCTGACCAGCGACGACAACGTGCGCACGAACGTTTTCTTCAAGGTCGCGGAGGTCGAGGATGCGTTGGAGCACATGCTCGATGAGCGGCTGCGCGGGCCACTCGAATTCAGGCCCAATCTCGATTGGAGCAGCGGGCTTGCAGCCAGCCTGAAGTGCCAGCTTGATCTCGTGATGCACGAGTTCGCGCGACCGGACGGAGTGGCCAGCAACCCCGCCGCACTCGCGTCGATGACCGATCTGCTGATCTCGCTGGTGCTGCGTGGCGCGCCGCACAACTATGCCGATCGGTTGGACAGGGGCCCTGCCGGCGCGGTTCCGGCCTACATTCGGCGCGCGGAGGATTTCATGCGGGCAAACTGCACGGAGCCGGTCCGCATGGCGCATGTCGCCGCGGCCGCTGGATGCAGCGTGCGCACCTTGGGTGCGGTGTTCAGGCAGTTCCGCGGCAAGACGCCGCTGGGCGCGCTGCACGCGATCCGGCTGGAGCAGGCGCACGCCGTGCTGAGCCTTGGCGCAGCCGATGCCTCGGTCGCCACGGTCGCGCGCCGCTACGGCTTCACCAACGCCGCGCGGTTCACCAGCGCCTTTCGCCGCCGTTTCGGCAAGACGCCGTCGGAAGCCGTGCAGCGCGCATCGCTGGCCTCGTCCTGACGAAGCGCCCCGGTCGCACTGATGTTCGGCCGATGGAGCGGAGCCGCCGCTCCCCGACCGCCTCGCCAGCGAAGGCTGAGCCGGCCGGGGGGTGCCGACCCCTCGAGCGAGGGGCCGGTTGCCGCGTTCAGATCGGCTGGCCGACGTCGATGCGGTTGCCGTCGGGATCGGCGAAGACGAAGGCCCTCAGGCCATAGTCCTGGTCGCGCAGGCCCTTGACGATCCTGACGCCGTGGCGCTGGCAGACCGCGTAGAGCCCGTCGACATCCTCGACCATCAGGTGGATGACGTTATAGGTCGGTGCCCGATAGCGCGGGTCGAGGGTCAGATGCAGCTCGGCCTTGTCGCGTTTCAGGATCATGAAACCGACCGGATCGCCGTTCTCGAAGGTTTTCGTGAAGCCCAGGATATCCGTATAAAAGGCCCGGGCCTTGCCGATGTCGCGCACCGGCAACATCGCGGCGATCCGTCCGAAACGGATGCCGTGGTCAGCATTCTCGGTCATGGCATGAACTCGATTGGGAAGCGCTGGTCGTGCCGGACGGTGCCGGTCTAACGCCAGTGCCCCTGGTTTCGGTCATGAGGCGGTGCCCACATGTCGCTCCATAACATTGTCGGGCGAGCCGGAAAACCGGCCGGGGCGCAAAGTTGGCCTCCGCCGACCCGCCATTCTTGGTTGAATGCCGGCGGCCCCTTATCGATCGGATCATCTCCGCTATAATCATCCGCAAGCCCGGCTCAGGCCGGCCCAAGGACGCGTCAGCAAAATTCTCCAGGGAGGAATACCAATGTCGATCATTCTCAACCGCCGTTCGGCGCTGCTGGCCGGAGCCGGCAGCGCACTGGTGCTCGGCGCACCCGCGCTCGCCCAGTCGCGCCGACGGCTGACGGTCGCCACCGGCGGTACCGGCGGCGTCTATTTCGTCTATGGCGGCGGCCTCGCGCGTGTGCTGTCCGAGAAAGTGCCGAACACGCAAGTGACGGCGCAGGTCACCGGCGGATCGGTCGACAATATCAACCTCGTCTCCGCCGGCGATGCCGATGTCGGCTTCTCGACGCTCGATTCGGTGGTCGATGCGCTCGCCGGCACCGCCGCTTATGCCCAGGGGGGCAAGCGTGAGGTCAGCGTGCTCGCCGTGCTTTACGACAACGTCCTGCATGTGGTCGCCAACCCGTCATTGAACTCGATCGCCGACATGAAGGGCAAACGCATTGGCGTCGGCTCCGCGGGGTCGTCGACCGAGGGCTGGGCGGATCGCACGCTGGAAGCCGCCGGTCTCAATCCGCGCACCGACATCACGCGCGACAATCTTGGCGTGGCGGAATCGGCCAATGCCCTGTCCGACGGTAAGATCGCCGGCTTCTTCTGGGGTGGCGGTGTGCCGACGGCCGCGGTTCGAGATCTCGCGCAGGGCGGCCGAACCCCGATGAAGCTCCTCGATTCATCGAAAGAACTTGTCGCAATCGACAAGAAATATCCCGGGCTCTACCGGCTCTACACGATGCAGCCGAATTCTTATGCCGGCCAGACGGCGGCGGTCCCGTGCATCGGCGTCGCCAACGTCATGGTGGTCAATTCCAAGGCTCCGAACGCCCTGGTGACCACCATATTGGAGGGTATTTTCAACAACCTGACCGATGTCGCGGGCATCCATCCGGAGGCGCGGCGTCTCACCTTGCAGAGCGCCGCCACCAAGACGGCGGTCGCGTTTCATCCGGCGGCCGAAGCCTTCTACAAGGCCAAGGGTGTGGCCATGTAAGCTGCAACCGGCAGGCGCAAAGCGCCGGTTCACTTCAAAAAACAGCCGGGATGGTCGTGCCATCCCGGCTTTTTTTGTCGCGCCAACCGGTTATGGTCGCGCCGACCAAGGGGACAGGGCCGCGCTGAACGGACCGCCCCCGGGGATGCGAGGGGACTTGAGGAATGGCGGCAAGCGTAGCGGGAGCTCCGGCGGGAGTTCAGTCCGAGGAGCGGCAGCTCACCGCCGAGGAGATCGAGAAGCTCTCGTCGGATTCGGAAGGCGGGCCGGCACGGCGGTTGTCGGGCTGGCTCGGCTGGCTGACCGGGGCGACCTGTTTCCTGATCGGGGCCTATGCGCTCTACTGGACCCAGTTTGCGATCAATACGACGATCTATCGCTCGTCCTTCCTGGTGCTCTGCCTGGCGCTGACCTTCATCCTTTATCCGCTGGCGAGGGCAGGCCGGGACGGCCGGCCGGAAACGCGCCGGCCGACCATTGAGGAGCTTGTCTTCGCGCTGACCGCGGTCGCGCTGATGCTCTACCTGCTGCACAATCCGAACCCTGTCTTCGCGGTGTTCGGGCGCTCGACCTTCGCTTATGGGCTCGGGCTCCTGGTCGCGCTGTGCTTCCTGAGCTACCCGTTGCTGGTCAGCAACAAGGCGCTGGCGCGCTACCAGCCGGTCGACTGGATCTTCGCGGCGATCGGCTTTTACGCGGCGGTCTACCTGGCGTTCAATATCGAGGAATACAAAGTCCGCGCCATGCGCCCGGCGCCCGAAGAAATGGTGCTGGGGCTGACCCTCATCCTGCTGGTCCTCGAGGCGACGCGGCGCACGGTCGGCTGGATCCTGCCGGCGATCGCCGTGGTCTTCCTGGTCTATTGTTATGTCGGTTCGGGCTGGCTGATCCCGGATGTATTCGAGCATCGCGGCTTTTCGCTGAACCGCATCATCGGCCAGAACTACCTGACGCTCGAAGGCATCTTCACCACGCCGCTCGACGTCGCAGCGACCTTCATCATCCTGTTCACCATCTATGGCGCGGTGCTCGATCGCGGCGGCGCCGGCAAGTTTTTCATCGAATGGGCCTTCGCCCTGTTCGGCAAGAAGGCCTCGCCCTCGGCGCCCGGTCGCGCGGTCGTCGCCTCGGGTTTCCTGCTCGGCACGGTGTCGGGCTCGGGTGTCGCCACCACGGTGACCGTGTCGTCGCTTGCCTGGCCGATGCTGAAGCGTTCCGGCTATTCGCCCGAGGTCGCCGGCGGCATGTTGTCGGCGGCCGGCATTGGCGCGACGCTGTCGCCGCCGACGCTGGGCGCGGCGGCCTTCATCATCGCCGAATTCCTCGATGTCGATTATCTGCAAATCCTGATCTACGCGACCATCCCGACCATTCTCTATTACGTCTCCTGCTGGCTGATGACCGAAGCCGACAGCCGGCGGATGAACGTCAGGGCGGTGCGCACCTCGGACGCCTCGCTCTGGGAGCTGACCCGGGCCGGCGGCTACCACTTCCTGTCGCTCGGCGCGATCGCGGTCTTCCTGGTGCTCGGTTATTCCAGTTTCATGGCGGTCTACTGGTCGATCGTGGTGGCCTTCGTGCTGTCGATGATCCGGCCGGAAAGCCAGCTCGTGACGCGCGCAGCCTTTGCCATCGGCTGCGTCGCGGCGGTTGCGGCCTTCCTGTTCGGCAGTTCCGACCTGCCGCGCGCGGTCGGGCTGCACGAGCTGTTTGACGCGCGCGTCTCGGTTGCCAGTTTCTGGGGCATCGCCGCCGCCGTCGTGGCATCGGGCGCACAGAGCCTGGTTGCCGCGCACGCGGGCCGGCCGGTCCCCGCCGGCGGTACCGGCATGATCGACGCGCTGATCGACGGCACGCGCTCGACGCTCGGCATCGTCGCGACCTGCGCCTGCGCCGGCATCATCGTTTCGGTGGTCAACCTCACCGGTCTCGGCCTGACCATTTCCGGCATCATCATTTCGGCGGGCGGCTCGAACGTCTTCCTGATCCTGCTGATGGCGGCGCTGGCCATGTGGGTCCTCGGCCTCTCCGTGCCGGTGACCGCAAGCTACATCATCGCGGCGGTCATGCTGGTGCCGGCGCTGATCAAGGTCGGCGTGGCGCCTGCCGCGGCCCATATGTTCATGTTCTACTATGCGGTGCTCGCCGACGTGTCGCCGCCGACCGCGCTCGCCCCCTTCGCGGCTTCCGCCATTACCGGCGGCGATCCGTTCCGCACCACCATGCAGGCGTGGAAATACACCCTGCCGGCCTTCATCGTGCCGTTCATGTTCTGCCTGACGCCCGAGGGCGCGCAGCTCCTGATGCTGGTGCCCGCAGGGGTGAATGCCGCCGGCGTCCCCATCTATGCTGCGCCGAGCGGTATCCTGGCCTGGCTCTCGGTCATCGGCGCGACAGTCACCGGCTGCCTGGCGCTGGTTGGCCTCTGCGTCATGTTTACCGGCTATGCGATCGGCCAGGCGACCTGGCCGGAGCGGCTCCTGTGCCTGGTCGGCGGCGCTCTTCTGCTCGCCACCAACACCTATGCGGACCTCGCCGGTCTCGTCTTCCTCGGCGCGGGCTTGGCCTGGCACTGGATGCGGGTGAAGAATGCCAAAGCCATTCCGACCTGACAGGACAGACCATGACGCATCGCCTCGACGCCGGCGCCGAGACCGCCCATTGGGGCTATTTCGAAGCGGCCCTCGCCCCCCGGCTGACCATCAATTCGGGCGAGCGGGTGACCATTTCGACAGTGTCCGGCGGCGCCGACGTGCTGCCGGATCCAAGCTGGGGCATTCCGCCCGGTCTGACCGCGATCCATCAGCGTTTCGGCGGCCCGGCCTTGCCCGGCCATATCTGCACCGGCCCGGTGGCGGTGAAGGGTGCGAGGCCCGGACAGGTCCTGCAGGTCGATATCGAGGCGATCGACCTGCATTACGACTGGGGTTACACCTTTGTGGCGCCGCTGGTCGGCGCGCTGCCGGATGACGTCAAGGCGCGCCGGCTGTTTCATTCGCGCATCGACCGGCAGGCCAAACTCGCCCGCATGCCCTGGGGCCATGAGATCCCGCTCGACCGGCCGTTCTTCGGCGTCATGGCGGTGGCGCCGCCGGCCGAATGGGGCCGGATCAATACGCTGCCGCCGCGCCGCAACGGCGGCAATCTCGACAATAAGGAACTGGTGGCCGGCACCACGCTCTACCTGCCTGTCCATGTCGAGGGCGCCAATTTCTCGGTCGGCGACGGGCATGGCGCGCAGGGCGACGGCGAGGTCTGCATCACCGCCATCGAGACCGGGCTGATCGGCACGTTCACGCTGACGCTGCGCGCCGACATGAGCCTTACCTGGCCAATGGCGGAGACACCGACCCATGCCATCACCATGGCCTTCGATCCCGACCTCGATGCCGCAGTTCAGATCGCCTTGCGCAGCATGATCGATCTGGTCAGCGCGCGCTCGGGGCTCGATCGCGACGAGGCCTTCGCGCTGCTGTCCCTGGTCGCCGATGTCAGGGTGACCCAGGTGGTCAACGGCAACAAGGGCATCCACGTGATGATCGACAAGAAGTGGCTGGCAAAGGTGAGGTGAGGGCAGGCGCGGCTGTCGGAAAATACTCGACGTCATCCCCGGCCGAGCGCAGCGAGGGGAAGGGGATCCAGGAGTCGACGGGCCGCGTTTTCAGCACATGAGTTCGTACGGCATCCATTGGAATGCGCTGATTTCTCAAGCGGCACGGCTTCTGCTCCGTAACCCCTGGATGCCCTTCCCTTCCTTGCGCTTCGCTCAGTCAGCCGGGGATGCCGTACTGGCCGCGCCGGCAATTGTCAGGCCCTCTCGCCGTGCTCACGCCCAGGGCGTGCCCTTGACGATGACATCGGCCAAGGCATCGACGGCGGCGGCCTGCAGCTTCTCGCCCTTGGCGCGGGACGACCTGCGGGCGTCGCCGATCACACCCGATGGCGCGAAGCTCTTGAACGAGCGCCAGCGCTGCACCGGTGGCGCCAGAACCGCGCGCGGGTCGGCGAATTGCGGGCCATGAGCATCGGCGAGCCTGTCCTCGCGCACCGCATCGGGGGCAGCCAGCATCATCATCGAGGTCTCGGCCTCGCAGGCATGCAGCACGCCATCCTGGTCGTCCAGCAGGGGTGCGAAGGCCGGCTGAGCCAGTTCGAAATAGGTGGTCGCCGCCACTTCGACACCGGTTTCGCGCGTGATGTCGGGCAGGAAGGCGTTGAGTGCCGAGGCATTGCCGCCATGGCCATTGACGATCAGCACGCGCCTGAAGCCGTGGCGCTGCAGCGAGGTGACGAGGCAGACCAGCACGGCCCGATAGGTCGGGATATCAAGGGTGAAGGTGCCGCCATGCGCCATGTGGTGCTCGGCCAGGCCAACCCACAGCGTCGGCGCCACCACGACCGGGCGCCGCTCCTGCGCCCGCTCGGCGGCCAGCCGGCACACCGTGCCGCACAGAATGGTGTCGACGCCGGTGCCGAGATGGGGGCCGTGCTGTTCGGTCGACGCAACCGGCAGGATAACCAGGGCATCGGCGGCGGCGAGCTGGTTCAGCTCGGGGGCGGTCAGCTTCACCCATTCGACCGGAGGCTGTGGCGGTTTCGACATGTCGCTCTCCCTTTGGGGGGCAGATTTCCATGCCGTGGGCCAGGGGTCGAGCGCTGTCGCACGGCAGACGCGCATCCCCCTCATTCACCAGAACGAGGTTGTTCTTGGCACGCCGATCGCTAGTGTCCCGGCCATGACAGTTTCCAGCACCATTCGCCTCGCCACCGACATCGGCGGCACCTTCACCGACATCGTCCTCGAAAAGGGCGACGAACGCTTCACCACCAAGGTGCTGACAACGCCCCACGCGCCCGAAGAGGCCGTGGTCGAGGGCACCCGGCTGGTGTTGAAACAGGCCGGCATCGGTTTCGCCGATCTGACCGTGTTCGTCCATGGCACGACGCTCGCCACCAATGCGGTGATCGAGCGCAAGGGGGCCAGGACCGCACTGATCGCCACCGACGGTTTTCGCGACGTCATCGAGATCGCCGACGAAGGCCGCTACGACCAATACGACATCTTCATCGACAAGCCCCGCCAGCTGGTCGAGCGCAAGCTGCGCTACACGGTGCCGGAGCGCATCGACGTGATGGGCAAGGTCTGGGTGCCGCTGGATGAAGCGGCGCTGCGCAAGGTGGCGAAAGAGCTGAAGAAGCAGAAGGTCGAGGCGGTCGCCGTCGCCTTCATCCACTCCTATGCCAATGGCGCCCACGAGACGCGCGCCGGCGAGATCCTGGCCGAGGAACTGCCCGGCATCGAGGTGACGCTGTCGTCCGAGGTCTGCCCGGAAATGCGCGAATATGAGCGCACCTCCACGGCGATCGCCAATGCCTATGTCCAGCCGCTGATGGCGGGTTATCTCGGCCGGCTCAAATCACGCTTCGCGGCCGAGGGCTATTCCAGGCCGATCCACCTGATGACCTCGGGCGGGTCGCTGGCAACGCTGGAGACGGCCGCGCGCTTTCCCATTCGCCTGGTTGAATCGGGCCCGGCCGGCGGCGCCATCCTCGCCGCCTACATCGCCGCCGAGCGTGCCGAGGACAAGGTCCTGTCCTTCGACATGGGCGGCACCACCGCCAAGATCTGCCTGATCCATGACGCCACCCCCTACAAGGCGCGCACCTTCGAGGTCGACCGCCAGTCGCGCTTCATGAAGGGTTCGGGCCTGCCGGTGCGCATCCCGGTGATCGAGATGGTCGAGATCGGCGCCGGCGGCGGTTCGATCGCCCGGGTCGACGGCCTGAAGCGCATCACGGTCGGGCCGGATTCGGCCGCTTCGGTGCCCGGTCCCGCCT
Organism: Phreatobacter stygius; assembly: GCF_005144885.1. NCBI lineage: Bacteria > Pseudomonadati > Pseudomonadota > Alphaproteobacteria > Hyphomicrobiales > Phreatobacteraceae > Phreatobacter > Phreatobacter stygius. The sequence continues at coordinate 1,096,199 of NZ_CP039690.1, read as the reverse complement.
GTTATGGGCGCGGCGGTGCCGACCCGACGGTTACCGACGCCGACGTGGCGCTCGGCCGGATCGACCCGAGCCGCTTTGCCGGCGGTGCGATCACGCTTTATCCCGACAAGTCGAATGCCGCGCTCGATGCCGCAGTCGGCAAGCCCCTGTCGCTCAAGACTTCGATGGCCGCCCATGGCGTTGCCGAGATCGTCGACGAGAACATGGCGAACGCCGCCCGTGTCCATTCGGTGGAGCGCGGCGTGGTGGTGGGCGACCATACCATGGTGGCCTTCGGCGGCGCGGCGCCGCTGCATGCGGCGCGGCTCGCCGAAAAGCTCGGCATTTCGCGGATCATCATTCCAGCCGATGCCGGTGTCGGCTCGGCCATCGGTTTCCTGCGCGCGCCGGCGGCCTATGAGCTGGTCCATTCCAAATTCATGCGGCTCGACCGGTTCGACGTGAAGGAAGCGACAGAGCTGCTTAGCCATATGAGCAAGGAGGCGACGGGCCTTGCCAAGGCGGCCGCCGGTGGCCGCAAGCTGCACGAAACCCGCACCGCCTTCATGCGCTATACCGGCCAGGGCCACGAAATCGCCGTGGCGCTGCCGAATCGCGCGCTGACGCAAAAGGATATCGCGCTGATGCGCGAGCATTTCGAGACCGGCTATCGCCGGCTGTTCGCCCGCCACATTCCGGGCGCGGCCATCGAGGTGTTGTCCTGGGCCCTGCTGGTAACCACCGATACGGCTAAACCCGAGGTGCTGAAGAAGCCGCGCCGCAAGGACGGGCCGAAGCCGATCGGGTCACGGCCGGTGTTCGACGCCAAGAGCGGCAAGACCATCAACGTGCCGATGATCGACCGCACCACGATGACACCCGGCGCGGTGATCTCGGGGCCCGCGATCATTGTCGAAGCCGGCACTTCGACCTTTGTCAGCGCGACGTTCGACGCTCAGCTCGATGCCGGCCATGGCCTGGTCCTGACCGCTAAAACCGTGGCGACCAAGGCGGCCGCGACCAAGCCCGCCGCGGCAAAAGGACATTGACCGTCATGACCAAGCTCTCCGACATCGATCTGCAGGTCATGTGGAACCGCCTGATCGCGGTGGTGGAAGAACAGGCCCAGGTGCTGCTGCGCACGGCCTTTTCGGCGATCGTGCGCGAGGCGGGCGATCTCTCCGCCGGCGTGTTCGACCGTGACGGCAACATGCTGGCCCAGGCGGTCACCGGCACGCCGGGCCACGTCAATTCCATGGCCGAGAGCGTCAAGCACTTCATCCGCACCTTCCCGGTGGAGACGATGCGCGAAGGCGACATCTACATCACCAACGACCCGTGGATGGGCACCGGCCATCTCAATGACTTCGTGCTGACCACGCCGGCCTTCCACAAGGGCAAGCTGGTCGCGCTGTTCTCCTGCACCAGCCACCTGATGGATATCGGGGGCATCGGCTTCGGGCCGGATGCCACCGACGTGTTCATGGAAGGCCTCTATATCCCGCTGTTGAAGCTCGCCGACAATGGCAAGCTGAACGAGACGCTGATGGCGATGATCCGGGCCAATACCCGGTTGCCGATCGATACCGAAGGCGACGTCTATTCGCTCGCCGCCTGCAACGATGTCGGCTGCGAACGGCTGTCCGCGATGATGACCGAGTTCGGCCTGGACGATCTCGACGTGCTGTCCAAGCACATCCTGAGCCGCTCGCGCGCCGCCGTGCTGGACGCCATCGCCGCCATGCCGCAGGGCTCCTGGTCGAACACCATGACGGTCGACGGCTATGACGAGCCAGTGGTCCTGGCCGCCACCGTCACGGTGTCGAAGACCGGCATCCATGTCGACTTTGCCGGCACGGGCCCGGCCTCGCGCCGCGGCATCAACGTGCCGCTGGCCTATACCACCGCCTATACGGTGTTCGGTCTTGCCTGCATCGTCGGCAAGGATATCCCGAACAATGCCGGTTCGCTGGCGCCGCTGACCGTGTCGGCGCCGGAGGATTCGATCGTCAACGCGCTGAAGCCGAAGCCGGTCGCCTCACGCCACGTGATCGGCCAGATGTTGCCGGATGTGGTGTTCGGCGCGTTGCGCCAGGCGATCCCCGAGCGCGTGCCGGCCGAGGGCACGTCCTGCCTGTGGAACCTCAATGTCCGCGGCCAGACCGAAGATGCCGGGCTCGGCAATTACGGGTTCACCATGGCGGTAACCTCCAATGGCGGCACCGGCGCCAGGCCGCTGAAGGACGGGCTGTCGGCGACCGCCTATCCCTCCGGCGTCAAGGGCACGCCGGTCGAGATCGCCGAATCGATCACCCCGCTGATCTTCTGGCGCAAGGAGTTCCGCACGGATTCCGGCGGTGCCGGCAAGACCCGCGGTGGCCTCGGCCAGGTGATCGAGGTCGGCAGCCGCATCGGCAAGCCGTTCGATCTGCTGGCGGCCTATGACCGTATCGATCATCCCCCGCGCGGCCGTGACGGCGGCAAGGATGGAGCCGCTGGTGCGGTCGCGCTGAAGTCGGGCGTGAAGCTCAAGGGCAAAGGCTTCCAGTTGATCCCGCCGGATGACCGCCTGGTGGTGATGACCCCTGGCGGCGGCGGCATCGGGGCTCCGACGGCCCGCGACAAGGCGGCGGTCGAGAAGGACCTGTCCGAGGGGCTGATCAGCAAGGCCGGCGCCAAGGTCTATGGCGGCTGAGCGCGAGCCCGGCCGCCCGACCGGTCACGCCGTGACGGCTGCCAGTTGATGGGTGTCGGCCAGGTGGCGGAATTTCGCCACTTGGCCATCGGCGCCGAAGGTCCAGAGATGGGCCTCGAGGTCCTTGAAGCCCTTGCCGGTGGCCTTGACGCGCAATTCGAGGCGGACCAGCGAGACGACCATGCCGTCGTCTTCCAGGAAGGCGAAGGGCTCGAATTTCAGGAAATCGAAGTCGTCGAGCGTCTGGAAGAAGCCGGCAACATTGTCGCGACCGCGGCGCGAGACATACCAGCGCAATTGCGCGCCACCCCAATCGTGTTCCCATTCCACGTCATCGGCGAGCTTGTCGAGAATGGCGGCAATGTCGCCACGGCCAAACGCCTCGTATGCTGCCTTGACGGTGTCCGTATTGCGGCTCATGGCATTGCTCCTGTCGCAGCATCCCAGCCCTGTCGAAGATACGAACACCGGATCACGCCAAGTGGATGCGCCTGCGACGCGCTTCGCCGGTTCACAGGCTCGCGGCTGACCGGGTTGCCTGATCATAGAGGCCGGAGAGCGCCCGCATCTCGGCGGCGATCCGGCTGAGTTCGACAGCGTCGGTGCCGAAAGCCTTGACCCCCTTGATCAGCAGGGCCTCGCGAATCTCGCGATAGCGCAGACAGAAATCGGCGCCCTTGGCGCTGGTTCCGATGGCCTTTTCCTTGCCGACCTTCTCGCCCTTCACCAGCCCTGCCGCTTCCAGCTTCTTGACGGCATAGGTGACGAGGTGAGTGTCCTCGACGTTCAGCACCAGCGCGATATCGGCCATGCGCTTCGGCCGCCCACGGTGATTGACGGTATGGACGATCAGCACTTCGAGCGGTGACAGGCCGGGCACGCCGGCGGCTGCGGCGCAGCGGGTCATCCAGCGGTCGAAAGCATGGCCGACCAGGATCAGTCCGAACTCGAACTCGGAGAGCGCCGGCATGGCTCCCGAGGCGAGGTGCGCCGAGGAGACGATCGGGCCGAGCGTTGCGGTTGGAGACGTCACTGCTGAAGGCGTCGGCGTTGAGGGCATCGGCGATTCTCTCGCAAGCGGAGGACGACATCGGAACCAGTCGATTTATGGTGGTCATCTTATCGAAATCAAATCAAGAAAACGACGATAAATTATCAACGATATGTTGACACGGACTTTTTGTTGCGCGATCGTCGGGTCTGAGAGTGGTTTCATGTCGCAAGCCGGGGGGCGACGCGCCGGAATTCGCGCGTTCCAGTGTGCACCGCAATGCATACAGACCCCTTGTCTTGTGGGTGAAACAGCGATCCAATCGATATTCAAGGGCAAGCAGCCTCGACCGCCTGTCAAAGGCGGGACCATCCAGAGATCAGGGACTTCAGGAGTTTCTCCCATGTTCGACCGCCGTCAGATTCTCGCCGGCATGGCCGGCGCGACCACGCTTGCCGCGCCTACCGTGCTGCGCGCCCAGACCGCCTGGGACATGCCGGTGCCCTATACCGACGGCACCTATCACACCCAGAATGTCCGCTGGTGGGTGGAGGAGATCGCCAAGGCGACCGGCGGGTCGATGAAGATCCAGGTCCACTCGAACAATTCGCTGATCCGCCTGCCGGAAATCCTGCGCGCGGTGTCGACCGGCCAGGTCGCCGCCGGCGAGATCCTGATCAGCCAGTTCGGCAACGAGGATCCGTTCTACGAACTCGACTCGATCCCCTTCCTGGCCCAGGGCCTCGATCAGGCCACCAAGCTCTATGAGGCCTCCAAGGCGGCGCTCCAGGCTTCGTTGCAGAAGCGCGGCATCCGCATGCTCTATTCCGTCGCCTGGCCGAGCCAGGCCTTCTATTCGAAGACGCCGATCAATTCGGCGGCGGACATGCGCGGCATGAAATTCCGCACGGTGAGCCCGATCACCTCGCGCATGGCCGAACTGCTCGGTGCCGTGCCGACCGCGGTTCAGGCCTCCGAAGTGCCGCAGGCCTTCGCCACCAACATCGTCACCGGCATGATCACGTCTGGGGCCACCGGCGTGCAGTCGCGCGCCTGGGAGTTCGCCAGTCAGTTCGTCAATCTGCGCGCCTCCATGCCGAAAAACGCCGTGCTGGTGAACGAACGCGCCTGGCTGCGTCTGCCGGAGCCGGTCAGGCAAGCCATGCTGGCCGCCTCGGCGCAGGCCGAACCGCGCGGCTGGAAGCTCGCAGCCGAAGTCGAGATCGCCTCGGTCGAGGAATTGCGCAAGAACGGCATGACCATCGTCGATCCGACCCCGCAGCTTCTCACCGAAGTCAAGGCGGTCGGCGCCAAGCTCACCGAGGAATGGATCGGCAAGACCGGCGACGCCGGCAAGGCCGTCATCGAGAACTTCAACTCACGCATTCGCGCCTGACCGGCGAAAACCCTGGCCTCCCCACCGCATCAAGGACCGGCGCTGCAAGCGCCGGTTCCATGCGGTGTCGTGCGTGCCGCCGGCCCGGGTCTTGCTTCTTGCGGGCTGATGATATTCCGATCCCCGTCCACTCCCGATATCTCGCTCGTCGACGCCGCAACCCGCAGGGATCGCGCCGGTAAACCACAGGTTGGTCATGCGAAAATTTCTCGATAGTCTTTATCTCGGGGCGGCCTGGCTCGGCGCCTTTGCCGTCTTCGCCATCTGCGCCATCATGATGGCGCAGGCCGCGCTGCGGCTGAACGGCACATTGCTGCGCGGTGCCGACGACGTCACCGCCTGGGTCTGCGCCGCGGCCGCCTTCCTGCCGCTGGCCGCGACCTTCAAGCGCGGCGAACTGGTGCGCATGGGCATCATCGTCGAGCGCTTTTCCGACCGGACCGCCCGCTGGATCGAGCTTGTCGCGCTGGCGCTCTGCACGGCCTTCGGCGCCTACCTCGCCTATTGGCTGTGCAACATGGTCTATGAGAGCTTCATCTTCGACGAACGCGGCCAGGGCTTGCTGCCGATCCCGATCTGGATCCCGCAGGTGCCGGTGGCGATCGGTGCCATCGTGCTCGCCATCGCAGTGGTCGACGAATTTTTCCGCGTCGCCTCGGGGCTCGTGCCGACCTATGTCCAGCAGGTGCGCGACCGCCATGCGGCCGGCGACTATTCGGGCGAGGTCTGAGCTATGGGCGCGCTCACCATCGGCACCATCCTGCTCGTCGTCATGTTCGCCACCCTGTCGGTCGGCGCATGGATCGGCTTTTCGCTGGCCATCACCGGCTGGGTCGGCATGGCCTTCTTCACCAATTCCTCGCCCGGGCTCAATCTCGCAACCGCGGTCTGGCAGTCGGTCGCCTCCTGGGAACTGGCCGCGCTGCCGCTGTTCGTCTGGATGGGCGAGATCCTGTTCCGCACCAATCTGGCGAACCAGATGTTCGCCGGGCTCGCGCCGTGGCTGCGGCGGATGCCCGGGCGGCTTCTGCACGTCAATGTGCTGGCCTGCGGCATTTTCGGCTCGGTGTCCGGTTCGTCGGCGGCGACCGCCGTCACCATCGGCAAGATGACCGTTCCGGAACTGAAGCGGCGCGGCTATCCCGATTCCATCTCGCTCGGCTCGCTTGCCGGTTCCGGCACGCTCGGCATCCTCATTCCGCCGTCGATCATCATGGTGGTCTATGCGGTGGCCGCCGAGGTTTCGATCATCCAGATCTTCCTCGCCGGCTTCCTGCCCGGCCTGCTCGTGATGGTGCTGTTCTCCGGCTATATCGTGGTCTGGGCCTTGCTGCACCCGGACCAGGTTCCGGCCGACGATCTCGGCGAGATGAGCTTCAAGCAGAAGCTCATTGCGTCGAAAGAACTCATCCCCTGCATGCTGCTGATCGTGATGGTCATCTGGGTGATCGTCGCGGGTTATGCGACGGCGACCGAGGCCGCCGCCTTCGGCGTGGTCGGTTCGCTGGCGCTGGCCTGGTGGGGCAATTCGCTGACCTGGGAGCATTTCCAGGAGAGCCTGCTCGCGGCGACCCGGCTGTCCGCCATGATCATGTTCATCCTGGCGGGTGCGGCCTATCTGACGATCGCCATGGGTTTCACCGGCATCCCGCGCGCGCTTGCCGAGTTCGTCGGCTGGCTGAACCCGTCCAAGTTCCAGCTGATCGCCGTGCTCACGATCATGTACATCATCCTCGGCACGGCGCTCGACGGCGTCTCGATGATCGTTTTGACCACGACCATCGTGCTGCCGATGATCCAAAAGGTCGGCATCGATCCGATCTGGTTCGGCATCTTCATCGTACTGCTGGTCGAGATCGCCGAGGTGACGCCGCCGGTCGGGTTCGTGCTGTTCGTGCTGCAATCGATGAGCGGCCGCGACTCGTGGTTCGTCGCCTATGCTTCGTTGCCGTTCTTCCTCATGCTGGTCGTCGCCATCGTCATCATCAGCGTCTTCCCCGACATCGTGACGGTGCTGCCCCGCATGTTCGTGGAGGCGACGCAGGCCGGCGGTCCACGCTAGGATCGCCTCAGCCGTTGATGATCCCAACTGTCCCCAGCTCATGAGGTCCGCGATGGGCGCGCCCATCCAGCCGCGCTTTCTTGCCTGCGGCGACACCGCCGTCACGGTGGAGTTCGGCACCGAGATCGACGACGAGGTCAATGCGCTGTGCCTCGCCTTCGATGAGGCGCTGGCGGCCGCAGCCATTCCAGGCGTCGTCGAAACCTTGCCGACCTATCGCTCGGTGCTCGTGCATCTCGATCCGCTGACCATCGACACGGCCGGGTTCGAGGCCCGCGTGCTCGGCGTGCTCGGCGGCCTGAAACGCTCGACCGCCCAGCCGAAGCGCTGGAAGGTGCCGGTGGTCTATGGCGGTGAATTCGGCATCGACCTGGAGGATGTGGCGGCGAGGCACGGGATCACAGCCAATGAGGTGATCCGGCGCCATTCGGACCGGATCTACCGGGTGGCCATGCTCGGCTTCCTGCCGGGCTTCTGCTACCTCTCCGGCGCCGACCAGAGCATTGCCTTGCCCCGGCGCACCGATCCGCGGGTCAAGACCCCGGCCGGCACGGTGTCGATCGGCGGCGTCCAGGCGCTGTTCGCCTCCGTCGAGGCGCCGTCCGGCTGGCACCTGCTCGGCCGCACGCCGGTGCGCAATTTCATGCCCGACCGCGACCCGGTCTTCCTGGTCGGGGCCGGCGAGGAGGTGGTGTTCGAGCCGGTCGATGCGTCGCGCTGGGACGAGCTCGACCGGGCGGCCGCGGCCGGCGAACCGGTGGCCGAGGAGATCGCGGCATGACGCGTCTCCTGGTGAGGGATTGCGGCGCCGGGACCAGCATCCAGGATGCCGGCCGGTTCGGCTATCAGCGTTATGGCGTCGGGCCGGCCGGCGCCATGGACCGGGTCGCGCTGGCCGTCGCCAACCGGCTGGTCGGCAATGAGCCGGGCACCGGCGCGATCGAATTCACCCTGTTCGGCGGTTCGTTCGAGGTCGAGGGTGGTGAGGTTCGTGTTGCCCTTGCCGGAGCCATGGCCGATCTGAAGCTCGACGGCGAGCCGGTTCCGGCCTTGTCGAGCGTCACGGCACGCGCCGGCCAGGTCATCAGCGTCGGCCCGGCCAGGCTCGGCGTCTTCATGATGCTCGCGGTATCCGGCGGTTTCGACCTGCAACCGGATCTCGGCAGTCAGTCATTCCATCTGCGCGCCGGTCTCGGCGGCGTCGGCCGCGAGCCGGTGAAGCCGGGCCAGCGGCTGCCGGTTGCCGGCGCGCCCGGCGGGCCGGAGCTGACCGTGACGGTGCCGCCACGGGTCAATGCCGGCGCTTACCGCGTCGTGCTCGGTCCGCAGGACGACTATTTCTCCGCAGCCGGCCTGCGCGCGCTGACGAGCGAGGCCTATGTCATCTCGGCCCAGGCCGACCGCATGGGCTATCGCCTGTCCGGGCCGAAGATCGAACATTCCAAGGGATTCAACATCGTCTCGGACGGCATCGCAACCGGCTCGATCCAGGTGCCCGGCTCCGGCGAGCCGATCGTGCTGCTCGCCGATGGAGGCACCACCGGCGGCTATCCGAAGATCGCCACCATCATCTCCGCCGACCTGCCGCGCTTCGTGCAGCAGCGCCCCGGCAGCGAGGTGCGCTTCACCGCCATCAGCCGCGACCAGGCGATCGCCGCCGCGCGCGACCAGGCGGCCATGCTCGCCGCGGTCGCCGCCGGCCTGCAGCCGGTCGGAGGCGGACTCGACGCCGAGCGGCTGCTGTCGCTCAATCTCGTCGACGGCTGGGTCGACGCACACGAAACGGCGTCCATGCAGCACGACATCCAAACGTGAAGGAGAACGATGATGGCTTCTGTCGATCTCAATTCGGATATGGGCGAGGGCTTCGGACCCTGGAAGATGGGCGATGACGCAGCCATGCTCGACATCGTCACGTCGGCCAATGTGGCCTGCGGCTGGCATGCCGGCGATCCGATCATCATGCACCGCACCGCGGAGATCGCCAAAGCCAAGGGCGTGTCGATCGGCGCCCATCCGGGCTTCGGCGACCTCTGGGGTTTCGGCCGGCGGGTGATCCGCGGCGACAGCATGGCCGATCTGGAAAAGCAGGTGGCCTATCAGATCGGTGCGATGCAGGCCTGCGCGGCGCTCGCCGGTCACAAGGTGACCCATGTGAAGGCGCATGGCGCGCTCGGCAACATGATCAATGACGACGAGGACATGGCGCTGGCGATCGGCCGCGCCATCAAGGCGATCGATCCGGGCCTCGTCTATATCGTGATGCCGGGACTGCCGACCGAGCGGGTCGCCGAGCGCCTCGGCCTGCCGATGGCGCGCGAAGTGTTCGCCGACCGCACCTATGACGACAGCGGCAACCTGACCAGCCGCAAGACGGACGGCGCGGTGATCCATGACGCGGCGCTTGCCGCCGAACGGGTGCTGCGCATGGTCGAGGACCAGCAGGTGATCACGGTCACCGGCAAGGTGCTGAAGGTCAAGATCGACACGATCTGCGTGCATGGCGACAACCCGGCGGCGGTTGCCATGGCACGCGGGGTGCGCGACCGGCTGGAGGCGGCCGGGATCGCGGTCAAGCCGTTCAAGGCAGCCTGATCAGCGCCGGCGGATAAGCTCGCGCAGCGCGCCGGCGAACGGTTCGAACGAGAAGCGCACCGTCGCCTTGCCGGCCGGTACCTCGACGGCGCGCACCAATCCGAAGGCGCGCCTGAGCGGCGCCTCCCGGCCGTCGATGCGGGCGACCCACCAGGGGTGCCAGGCGTCGGCCAGGACCAGGATGCCGCCATCGCGGGTTTCGGTTTCCACCACCACCTCGGTATTGGCATAGCCGAGCATGCGTGCGGTGCCGCCGCCAGTCCGGCGGGGCGGCACCGGCCCTTCGATCAGAACGGTGTCGCGCGGGTCGAGATCGGGTCGAAAGCCGGTTTCGGCCAGTCGTTCGGGCGTGGCCTCGGCCGCCGGCGCGACCCAGACCCGCGGCAGGGCGCGCGGGTTTTCATAGACATAGGCATCGCTGGTCCGCCCCACGAGCGTCAGACCGTCGGCCGGCAGAGCCTTGTCGACCTCGGCAATCGGCACGCCCGACACGATGAAGCGCAGGCCCAGAATGTCCGACAGCGTCGAGCGGTAGGATGGAAAGGCCGGCGGGAAGCGCCGCTGGTTCGGCAACGATGCGATATCTTCGGCGCCGACCAGGGCGGCATAGGCGGCCGAGCGAACCGGGTTGAAGCCGAGCGTGTCCTCGAAACCATGGACCATGGCGGCGTTCTGCCAGAAATAGCCGAGACCGATCAGTTCGACGCGGTCGCGACGCGTGGCGTCGCGCACCTGGCTCGTCTGCAAGAGCGCCACCGTCGCATTGCCGGTGTCGGGCCGCAGCACGTCATAGGTCGCGGGCGGCAGCGCCGTGGATTCGCTCGGCGCATTGGTGATGGCGAGGTCCTGGACCAGGACGACCGCGAGCGCCAGGGCCAGTAGGACCGGCCTGATCTTCGGCGCCGCGGTCAGGACGGCCAGCGAGAGCACCAGCGTGACGACGCCGATCAGCAGTTGCGGCCAGGCGCTGAGCGGCGCGGCCTTGGTGATGATCAGCAGGATGGCGATGATGGTGAACAGGAAGGCGAGGCCGGTCTGGGCCATCCAGTCGGTCTTGAGCCGGCCGGTCAGCAGGAGATGCGCGCCGTAGCCGGCGAGCACCGCATAGAGGCCGCCGAAGACGAAGACGGCATCGGCTGGCCGGCGGAACAGGTTGACACCCGGCACATGCCAGAACAGTTGAAAGGCCGGTGTGTACCAGCCGAGCGCGAAGACCAGCGTCACGATCAGCGCGATCGCGACATAGCGGATCTCGGCGGCAAATGCCGCGCCGGTGCCATAGACCGCAAAGACCAGAAAGAACGGCAGCGCGCCGGCATAAAGCACGCCCATGTTGCGCGCCAGAAACAGGCCGGTCTCGCCCCAGGTCGGGCTCGGCGGCCCCCAGTAGTCGACCAGCGGTCCCGCCGCGCCGTAGATGTTGCCGATCGCCAGGCTCAGCAGAAAGGCCGGGTGGAGCGAGCCGCGGCCGGCGCCTTCCAGGTCGATCGCGACACGGTTCGACTGTTCGCCCCAGAGTGCCGCCAGGACCACGGGAATCGCGACGATCAGGAGGCCCGCGACGGCACCGGCGGTGAGCGGCGCGAGGCTGGCCGCAAGGCGCCTGAGGCGGCCGTGGCCGACGAACCAGTGGGCCGCGACCTGGCCGACGAGCAGATAGGTCAGGATGAGCGCCACCTGATCGCGCCCGACGACCATCAGGCCGGCGGCGATGCCGGCAGCGATGCCATAGGCGATCGACGAGCGGTCCAGCGCGCGGGTGAGCAGCCACCAGGCGACCGGCCACCAGCACAGCGAGAAGACCTGGTTGACATGCTGGATGCGCCAGCTCGCCGCCGCCCCGAAGGCAAAGGCGATGGCGGCCACCAGGGCGCCGCCCCAATGCCAGCCGCGGTCGCGAAAGACCAGGATCACCGCGATGCCGCCGACCAGCAGCATGGCGAAGACGGTGCGGTCCATGGCGGCGAGCGAGGGCGCCGGATCGAGCGCCGCCAAGAGCATCAGCGGCGCCGAAAAGAGCACCGATTGCGGATCGGCGATTTCGGGCGAGCCGGTGAAGATATCGGGGGTCCAGAATGCCGCCCCGCCGCCATGAAGGGCGCGGGCGACGAAGCCGAGATGCGGATACCAATGGGCCTTGGCGTCCCAGGGAATGGTGACGGCGCCAACCAGCCAGGGGGACGCCAGGACGGCCCAGGCCAGGATGAACAGTCCTAATGTGGCGGGCAGGCTGAACGGCGCGCGGGCGGGCACTTGCATTGACGGGTCCGGGCTCAAGACCTGGTCTTGATAGCGCACCTGCGATTGCGGCGCGATCGATCACAAGGCTCGTATGCCGGCCGGCGCGTTAAGATCCAATTGAGCGCATTTTTTTCACGATCCGCCGGCGGGCCCTCGCCCCGCCGCAGGCGCTGGCCGCCCGACCTCACTCGCCGGCATTGAGCCTGGCGAACAGCGCGTCGGTATCGATGAAATGGCCGGCACGCTCGCGCTTGGAGGCGAGATAGCGGACATTCTCATCGGTCGGCCGGCCGATGACGCGGCGCTCGGAGACGACGTGCAGCCCGGCCTCGCGCAGCGCCGTCACCTTGACCGGATTGTTGGTCATGATGTCGACCTCGGCGACGCCGAGCTTTTTCAGCATTTCGGCGGCGAAGTCGAAATGACGCTGGTCCAGGTCGAAGCCGAGCACCTCGTCGGCATCATAGGTGTCGAAGCCGAGCGACTGCAGCTTGTAGGCGCGCATCTTGTTGGCGATGCCGTTGCCGCGGCCCTCCTGGTCGAGATAGAGCAGAACGCCGCCGCCATTCTTGGCCATCCACTCGACCGCGCCGCGCAACTGGTCGCCGCAATCGCATTTGAGCGAACCGAACAGGTCGCCGGTGAGGCAGGCGGAATGCAGCCGGACCGGCACCGGCTTGGTCAGGTCGGGCTTGCCGACAACGATGGCGACCTGGTCGCGCAAGCCTTCGCCACCGCGGAACACGACGAATTCGGTCTCCGGCGCACCTTCCAGCGGCACCGGGGCGCGGCCGACGATGCGCAGGCGCCGAACTTCGTTGCGGCGGAAATTCTTCACCGCTTCGACGCTGACCCGCTCGACATTGCTGTCGTCGAGCCGGGCCGGATCGACCGGTACGGCCACGACGACAGGCACGGTCAAAGCCAGCCGGGCCAGTTCGAGCGCGGTCTCGTCGAGGCCGTCGACCGGCGCCACCGGGGCATCGGTCTTGGCATCGATGACCAGCGCCAGCTGTTCGATCCGCTTCAGGTCGATGCTCGGCAGCGCGACGCGGCCGGGCAACGTCCGCTCAAGCCCGAGGCGCCGAAGCCGTGCCGCGGGCAGCACCAGCCGCGGCGTGCCGAGGGCGAGCTTGGCCAGGGCCTCGGCGAGCGGCTGCTCGAGACCTTCGACACCACACACGAGCACCGCTTCCGTCTCGCCTGTTATCAAAACCGGGCGCGCGGCGCGAAACTCGGCCAGCGCACGCTCGACACGGGTTTGATCCAAGTCGGCGCGAGAGCCTAGAATCCCATTCCCATCCGTCATAGAACTGCCTTCAGGCCCTTGCCGTGCATGCCGACGCGTATTGTGCGCCCGGATGTCTCCGACCGCATGTAGGAGTTTCGACATGCCAATCAAGCGCGATCGGCGCCGGAATCCCAGTCTGGGAGGCTCCCTTGTCGAATGACGCTATCGTCGCGGAGCCACCCGTGTTTCTACACGCTGACCATTCCGGATGCGAGCGGAGATCGAATCTCGAGCTGGAAGGGCCATTTGCCGGCTTCGACACGGCCTCGACGCTGCGCCCCTTCGTGGTGGCCCAGCTCGGTCAATCGCTTGATGGCCGCATCGCGACGCTGACCGGCCATTCCAAATATATCAACCGGTCGGCAGCGCTCGACCACCTGCATCGGCTGCGTGCCCATGTCGACGCGGTGGTGGTCGGGGTCGGCACGGTGATCGCCGACGACCCGTTGCTGACGGTCCGCCGGGTGCCGGGCCGAAGCCCGGCGCGCGTGGTGATCGATGCCGGCGGCCGGTTGCCGCCGGACGCCAAATGCCTCGTCGACGACGGCGTCAGGCGGATCGTGCTGCGGGCCGAGCCGCAGGCCGTGCCCGACGGCGTCGAACAATTGCTGGTCAAGCGGCTGAGCCCGACGGCGCTGTCGCCGCATTCGATCGTCGAGACGCTGTTCGATGCTGGCCTGAAGCGGATCCTGATCGAAGGGGGCGCCAGGACCGTGTCGATCTTTCTGGAACATCGCGCCGTCGATCGCTTGCATGTTCTGGTCGCCCCGATGATCATTGGCTCGGGAGTGCCTGGGATCGAATTGCCACCCATCTCGGTCGTGGATGATGCCTTGCGCCCGGTGACCCGGGTGCATCAGCTTCCCGACGGGGATGTCCTGTTCGACTGCGATCTCAGGCTTGCAGCGAGCGAGGACAATGCGGATGCAGCAGCCTGACGCCTTTTCGACCGTTCAGACCGTCTATTCGGCGCCGCAGCGCGCGGTTCACTGGATCATGGCCATCCTGGTCTTCTGCATGGTGCCGCTTGGCGTGGTCATGACCAACATTCCCTGGGAGCCGGCGCCGGGCGCCAATCCCGTCCTGAAAGGGCGGCTCTACGAGCTGCACAAATCCATCGGCCTGATCATTTTCATGCTGGCCGTGCTGCGCGTCCTGCTCAGGATCTTCAAGGGCGCGCCGCCGCCCGAGGCGTCGCTGACGCCGTTCGAGCGGGTCGCCTCGACCACGCTGCACCATCTGCTCTACGTGCTGATCTTCGTCGTGCCGCTCTCCGGCTGGATCGCCACCTCGATGTGCTGCGCACCGGTCAACCTGTTCTGGACCATTCCGATGACCTTGCCGATCTCCGGCACGATGGAAAGTTCGCAACCGGTCTATCTCGTGCATTTCACCGCGGTGGCCCTGCTCAGCGTCCTGGTGGTCGGCCATGTCGGCGCGGCCTTGATGCATCTGGTCATCAAGAAGGACGGTGTGTTCAGGCGCATGTGGCCGTCAAAGGCTTAGGTCTTCGTACCCTTCTTAAAAAACGAGACCGCCGGCGCCATGGGCGGCCGGCGGTCCGTTGATCGGCTCGACCGCGCCGTGCGCGGTCATGATCCGGTGGAATCTCCTTCAGTGAACACTCCGTACACCGGCTTTCAGCCGCGTGATTTCATCTTTCAAAAGCAATTTGCGTCGTTTGATATCGACGATTTTTTCGTCGGAAGACGACGGACTGGCGACAATATCTGCGAGTTCTCGATCAAGCGCCTGATGGCGCCGTTCCAATTCCGACAAGTGCGACTGCAGACTCATCCATGTCTCCTTTTGAGAATGGGGCGTGCCGACAGCATCTCGGACGGGGTCCGCTACGCGTCGGACGACCGATGTTTTACCCCTTCTCCGGCAAAGTAAAATCACGGAATGTTACGGGTGCCGGGTGCCGCTGCGTCGCCCCCCAGGGCCTTATCGCGTCCGGACCCCTGCCGGCTGCCTTGCCCTCGGCCGCGGTGAGCGCGATAGTCGCGGCCGGCGCTTCCCGAGCGAAGCGCCTCCGATTCCCTTGACCGGTGCGGCAATGCCATTGACCGAGGACGAAGAGCGCGACATTTCGCTCGAACTGGAGCGGTTGAGGCAGGAACATCGCGACCTCGACACGGCGATCGATGCGCTGGCCGCCCTGGTGGTGGCCGACCGGCTGCAATTGCAGCGGCTGAAGAAGCGCAAGCTCGCGCTGCGTGACCGGATTTCCTATCTCGAGGACATGCGGACGCCCGACATCATTGCCTGAAACGCACCGTAATCGTGGTTAAGGCAAGGTGAACGTCAGGCCGGGCCGCTTGTGGCCTTGCCGCTGGCCGTGGCTCTGCCTATGCTCTGGCGCTTCTTTCGCGAGGCCGTCCGGGCCGCTGGGGAGCAGTTTTATGTCGGGAAATGCCGCGAGCGGGGTGCCGCCCGTCGCCATCATCATGGGGTCCCAGTCCGATTGGGCGACCATGAGACATACCGCCGAGACGCTGGATGCGGTCGGTGTGGCGCATGAGCCGCTGATCGTCTCCGCCCATCGTACACCCGACCGGCTCTACGCGTTCGCCAAAGGCGCCAAGGCCAAGGGCTACAAGATCATCATCGCCGGTGCCGGAGGTGCGGCGCACCTGCCCGGCATGACCGCGGCCCTCACCATGCTGCCGGTGTTCGGCGTGCCGGTGGAGAGCAAGGCGCTGTCCGGCATCGACAGCCTGCATTCGATCGTTCAGATGCCCGGCGGCATCCCGGTCGGCACGCTGGCGATCGGCAAGCCGGGGGCGATCAATGCGGCGCTGCTCGCCGCCGCCTGCCTGGCGCTCCATGACGAGGCGCTGGCGGCGCGGCTCGAGGCCTATCGCGCCAAACAGACGGCAAGCATCGCGGAGCGGCCTCGTGACGACCACTGAACGGTCGGTCGGCCCCGATCAGATCATCGGTATTCTGGGTGGCGGCCAGCTCGGCCGCATGCTGGCGCTGGCCGGCGCCAAGCTCGGCCTGCGCTGCCAGGTGCTGGCGCCCGAGCCGGAGAGCCCGGCTTTCGACGTGGTCCGGCGCATCACCGAGGCCGACTATTCCGACGAGGTCGCGCTCGCCCGCTTCGCCGAGGATGTCGACATCGTCACCTACGAGTTCGAGAACGTGCCCGACAAGGCGGCGCGCTTCCTGTCGAGCCGGTTGACGGTCAGGCCCGGCCCGCGCGCGCTGACCGTGTCGCAGGACCGGGTGGTGGAAAAGACCTTCGCACGCGATTGCGGGCTGGGCGTGCCGGATTTCGAGCCGGTCGACGACGAGGCCGATCTGGATCGCGCGCTGGCCCGGCTCGGCCGGCCGGCGGTGCTGAAGACCCGCCGCTTCGGTTATGACGGCAAGGGTCAGGCGGTGATCCGCGACGGCGACGATGCCGCGGCGGCCTTTTCATCGATTGGCCGCCAGCCGGCGATCCTGGAAGCCTTCGTGCCGTTCATACGCGAGATTTCGGTGATCGTGGTGCGTGGCGCCGATGGCGAGATCCGGCATTATGATCCGGTCGAGAACGTCCATCGCGACGGCATCCTCAGAACCTCGACGGTGCCGGCGCGGATGACGCCGGAACAGGCCAACGAGGCGGCGCGGATGGGCGAGGTGCTGGCCGAGAAGCTCGACTATGTCGGCGTTCTCGCGGTCGAGCTGTTCGTCACGGCGGACGGTGGACTGGTGGTCAATGAAATGGCGCCGCGCGTGCACAATTCCGGCCACTGGACCGAGGCGGCCTGCCACTGTTCGCAGTTCGAGAACCACATGCGCGCGGTGGCCGGCCTGCCGCTCGGCTCGACCGCACGCCACTCGGACGCGGTGATGGAGAACCTCATCGGCGCCGATGTCGAAGCCTGGCGTGCGATCGCCGCGGAGAGCGGCGCGGTGCTGCATCTCTACGGCAAACGCGACCAGCGCGACGGCCGCAAGATGGGCCATGTGACACGGCTGACGCAGCTGACTTAGGGGCGAATGGTGAGTGGCGAGTGGCGAATAGGGCCTGCGGTGACTCGGATACCGGTCGAGTCTCACCAATTGCCCATCGGTTCATCCACTCCGTCACTCCCTTCCCTTGCTTCGCTCGCCCGAGGATGACGTAGAGATCGCCAGCGCTTCCGGCTGGTCTGGCTCGCCCGATATCCCGGTCACCGCGCGCCCGATTTCGCCACTCGCCATTCGCTACTCGCCCTTATCACCCCAGCGTCAGCAGCAGGCCGACGCCGATGACGATCAGCGCGATGCCCAGTCCGTCGCGCGGGCTGGTCGCCTGCTTGATGATGGCGCCGGAGACCAGGCCGGCAAAAATCACCTCGATGAGCGCCAGCGTGCGGACCTTGGCGACCGTCTCGAGGGCGAAGGCGAGAAACCAGAACTGTGAGGCGAACGAGCCGAGAAAGCCGGCGAAGACCGACGGGCGCCAGCTCTTGAAGATGGCGATCAGTCCGGGCCGATCGAAGATCGCGAGGTAGGTGGTCAAGAGAACGGTCTGGATGGCCAGGCCGCAGACCAGCGTCGTGGTTGCGGCCAGCACGAAACTGTCGGCTTCGAGCGAGCGGATGGCGCCGCGAAAGCCAATGGCGGAGACGCCGAACAGGGCCGCCGAGGCGACGCCGAGCAAGGCTGGCCGAAGGGCGTTCTCCGTACCCGGCCGCCAGGACATGGACAGGATCCCGGAGGTCGCGACGACGATCGCGACCCAGGCCCAGAGGCTGAGGTGATCGCCCAGGATGACGACGCCGAACAAGGCCACCAGGACCGGTTCCAGCTTGGTATAGGCGGTGGTCACCACGAAGGAGCGTTCCTGCATGGCGGCCAGCATCAGCGCGGTCGCGGCGATCTGCGCGACGGCGCCGACCACCACCCAGGCGAAGAAGGTGGCATGCAAGGGAAAGCCGGCGCTCGGGACGGCCAGCTTCACCAGGCCGAGGAAGATCAGCGAGAACGGAAAGCCATAGAGGAAGCGAACATGGGTGGCGCCAATGGTGCCGAGCGTGCTGGTCAGGCTGCGCTGCATGGCATTGCGGGCGGTCTGGGCGGCGGCGGCGACAACCGTGAAGACGGCCCAGAGCCAGGGCAAGGCAAGCATAGCGTGATCTCCTGATGGCCTGGACCATCACGAGCGGCCTCGACGCGGTCAATCCGGCGCCATCGCAGGGGTGATGTGCGACCCGCCGGTCAGCGCGCGCCGGTACCAATGATCGCTGTGCGGCAATCCGGCGTGAGGCGGGTCTGGTTGGCGCGCAGACAGGCTTCGATCTTGGCGCCGTCGGTGCCGGCGTCGGGGCAGTGCTGATTGAGATCCGCCCGGCAGGCCCGATAGATCGACAGCTTCTGGCTGAACGACAGGTTGCTTTCGGCGACGGCCTGGCCGGCCACCGGCATCGGGGCGAGGGCCAGCGTGGCAAGGATCGTGGCGCGTTTCATCGGGCGGCTCCGTTAGGGATCAGCAGGAAAGGCGTCGCCCCAGCCGGTCTTGCGCGTGCGCCGGGCGAGGTCGCGGTCGCGCCCGGCGACGGTCCTGTCCTGCAGGCCGTCGGCGGTGCAAAGGCGGAAGAGGGTGGCGGGTTTGGTGGCTTTCGGCGGCCGCAGGACACGGGCCGCCGCTGGCCGGATCACCATGCCGGGTTTGGCAATGGCGACATAAGAATAGCGTTCGTCTTCGAACGGGACGTCGGCGCCCTTGGCGGCCTTATGGGCCTTGAGGCGCGGCAGGCGCGCGGAGAAATGGCACCAGTCCGGCGTCTGGAGCGGGCAGGGGCCGGCATGTGGGCAGGGCGCGACGACCTGGCCACCGGCGGCGATCAAGGCGGCGCGCGCGCGGTCGATAACCGCGAAACCCTGCGGCGTGCCCGGCTCGACGATGACCACCAGTCCGGTCGCGGCGGCGTAGAACTGCCGGGCGATGCCCGCCACCTCGTCGGGCGGAATTTCGTTCAGCGCGTAGCCGGCAACCACCAGGTCGGTCTTGGCGGCTTCGGCCAGGTGCCGCGCCATCGGTGCTGTGATCCAGGTGGCGCCGGCAAGGGCGCGCGGGCCCGCCTCGGCGAGCTTGCGCCCGAGGCCGATCATGCCGGAATGGGCGTCGACCAGGGTTGCCGTGGCGATGCCGGGAAAGGCATCGGCGACAGCCCAGGCGGCGGTGCCGGGGCCGCAACCGATATCGGTGACGCTGACGGGTTGGATGTCGACGCGCGCCGCGACCTCGTCGAGCACGGCGCGAAAGGCGGCATAGGTCGCCGGCATGCGGGCCACCGCATAGGCAGCGAGATCGACGGCCGCGTCGAGCCTGGTGCCGTGGCCGCCGCGATAATGGCTGGTGAGCCGGCTGCTCGCCTCGCCGAGCGCCCGGCCAGGGTGGGCGGCGGCCAGCGCCTCCAGGCCGGCGCGCAGCGACGCAGGCAGCTCGCCGCTCAATCCTTCACCGGAACCGTATAGTTGAGCCCGATGCGGCCGCCATCGGCATAGATGGTCTGGCCCGTGATGTAGCTCGAACCGTCGGAGGCCAGGAACACCGCCACCTTGGCGATTTCGTCGGGCTCACCGATGCGGCGGAGCGGCGTGCGCGACAGCAGGCGATGGCGCGCGGCGGCGTCGTTGTTGACGTTCTTCAGCATGTCGGTGGCGATCGAGCCGGGACCGATGGCATTGACCCGGATGCCATATTCGGCAAGGCCCAGCGCCATCACGTTGGTAAGCTGGCGGACACCGCCCTTGGAGACGCAATAGGGGGTCTGGTTCAGGATGCCGAGCACGGCATTGACCGAGCTCATGTTGACGATGGCGCCCGGCGCCTTGCCGGCCTTGACCTGCGCGACCATGCATCTGGCGACCGCCTGGCCGACCAGGAAGGAGCCCTTCAGATTGACCCTCAGCACGCGATCGAAATCGGCCTCGGCCAGATCGAGGAAATCGTCATTGTGCGAGATGCCGGCATTGTTGACGAGGATGTCGATATCGCCGGTGAAGGCGGCGCGGGCCGCTTTCACCAGGGCGTCGACGGAGGCCTTGTCGCCGACGTCGCAGGCGACGAACACCGCCTTACCATTGCCGCCGAGCTCGACCGCGGTGGTTTCGCCGACATCCGCCATGATGTCGGCGATGACGACCTTGGCGCCCTCGGAGACGAAGCGCTCCGCGATGGCGCGGCCGATGCCGCGCGCCGCGCCGGTGATGACTGCAACCTTGCCGTCGAGAACGCCCATGCCCTGCTCCTGATGCGAGAATATCAAGCTTTCTAAACGGAAAACTCAAGGCACGGCAGAGCTCCGATCTCAGGTCAGACCGTCAATACGATCTTGCCGATATGAGCATTGGTCTCCATGCGGGCATGCGCCTTGGCCGCGTCGATCAGGGGGTAGGTCGAATCCATCACGACCTTCACCTTGCCTGATGCCAGCAGCGGCCAGACCTTGGCCTGGAGTGAATCGGCGAGTGCTGCCTTGAAGGCGATGTCGCGGACGCGCAGCGTCGAGCCGGTGAAGGTGATGCGCTTCAGCATGAGCCAGCGCAGGTCGAGCTTCACCTCGGAACCGTGCAGGAAGGCGATCTGGACGATCCGGCCATCGGCCGCGACGCAGTTCAGATTGCGCTCGACATAGTCGCCGCCGACCATGTCGAGGATCAGGTTGACGCCCTTCTTGGCGGTGATCTCGCTGACCGCCTGGACGAAATCCTGGCTGCGGTAGTTGATCGCGTGATCGGCTCCGAGCGCCTTGGCCGCGGCGCATTTGTCATCGGATCCGGCCGTCGTCAGCACGGTCGCGCCAAAGGCCTTGGCGAGCTGAATGGCGGTGACGCCGATGCCGGATGTGCCGCCGTGGACCAGGACGGTCTCGCCCGACTTGAGCCCGCCACGGTCGAAGACGTTCGACCAGACGGTGAAGAAGGTCTCGGGAATGCCGGCCGCTTCGACCAGCGAGAGGCCGGCGGGGACAGCCAGCGCGTTGGTCTCGTGCACCACGCAATATTCGGCATAACCACCACCGGCGACCAGCCCACAGACCTTGTCGCCGAGCTTGAAGCGGCTGGCGCCGACGCCAAGGGCTGCAACTTCGCCTGATATTTCCAGGCCCGGAATGTCGGAGGCGCCCTTCGGCGGCGGATAGCCGCCGGCCCGCTGCAGCACGTCCGGCCGGTTGACGCCGGCGGCGGCGACCTTGACCAGGATCTCCTGCGGGCCGGGCGTCGGCACCGGGCGGGTCTCCGGCACCAGGGCTTCCGGCCCGCCGGGGACCGGAATTGCGATGGCGGTCATGGTTGCGGGCAGCGCTGCGGTCGAGCCAGTCATGAGCCTTGTCCATTTCGACAGGGAAGGGTTGATGGTGATAACCTCTGGCCAAGCGCCACGCCAGCCGGCGTATCGGAGGTTCACCATGGAAGAAGAACAGAGGCCTCGCCCGAAACCACCAGCCCATGAGGTCGGCAGCGATCTGGCGACCCTGTCCATTCACGAACTGGCCGAACGGGTCGATCTTCTGAAAGCGGAGATCCGGCGGCTCGAGACCGCCATCGCGGCAAAGACGTCGAGCAAGAGTGCGGCCGACAGCGTCTTCAAATTCTGAGCAGTCGTAGCCTGCGTCCCGCATCCGGAACGAATCGCCGCCTGCAACGGCGGGGGTTAACCAGGGGTTAACCTTTCCAGTTTATAACCGAAATCGTTCAGTTCGCTGGACGCGAGTGGCTCCTGTCCACTCTGTTTGACGCCTCCCTGTTAATTACTTTCGGGCCGCCCTCGGGCGGCCTTTTTTTGCAGAGCATCCTGCTGCAGCATAGCATCCGATTCGTCCCAAGGCGGGACAAGGACCCTGGCATCGTGCTTGCTCGTTCAAGGCCAGAGCCCCGTTTACCTTCGCTTAAGCATGTTCTGGACAGCGGAGGGCAACGACGGCAAGGACGATGCCTGTGGGAGTTGATGCGTCATGTCGAATGAGTTCGCACCTGAGATCCGGCCAACTGTCGCCTTCGCCGCGCGGCTGGCGAGCTCGCCGGCATTCAAGGATCTGTTCCGCGATGGGATGGGCCTGGTCGAGGAAACCGCCACCTATCTCGATGGATCGGGCCGGCTCGAAAGCAAGGCCCTGGATCGCAGTGCGGCGCTTGCTTATGCGACCGAGAGCATGCGGCTGACCACCCGGCTGATGCAATTGGCCTCCTGGCTCCTGCTGCAGCGCGCCGTCAACGAGGGCGAGCTCACCCAGGAACAGGCCGCCCAGGAGAAGTCCAAGGTGCGGCTGTCCTCGGTCGGTGCGGCAACCCCCGATGCGACCCTTGTCGACCTGCCCGAGGCGCTGCGCGAACTGATCGGCAAGGCCATGCGCCTGCAGGAGCGGGTGATGCATATGGACAAGCTGCTCTATTCCGGGGCCGAGCCGGCCGCGCCGAACCCGCGCAACATGGTCGCCGGACAGATCGACCGGCTGGCCGCCGCCTTTGGCATGAAGCGCTGAGCCGGCGTCTGGATTTCGGCTGAACCCGCGCCTATAAGACCCGCCAAATCACCGCCGGCCTGACGCGGTGCGCCCATGCGCCCTGCTGGCCGGTGAACGTGCGCCACAGGGGCGGGGTCGAGAGGGTCACGATGGCCGGGCATTCCCAGTTCAAGAACATCATGCATCGCAAGGGCCGCCAGGATGCGGTCCGCTCGAAGCTTTTCGGCAAGCTCGCGCGCGAGATCACGGTCGCGGCCAAGATGGGCATGCCCGATCCCAACATGAACCCGCGCCTGCGTCTGGCGATCCTGGCGGCGCGCGCGGAAAACATGCCGAAGGACAATATCGAGCGCGCCATCAAGAAGGCGGCCGGGGGCGACACCGAGACCTATGACGAGATCCGCTACGAGGGGTATGGCCCGGGTGGCGTCGCGGTCATCGTCGAGGCGCTGACCGACAATCGCAACCGGACGGCTTCGGAAGTGCGCTCCTATTTCACCAAGAGCGGCGGCAATCTGGGTGAAACCGGGTCGGTGTCGTTCATGTTCGATCGGGTCGGCGTGGTCGAGTTCGAGGCCGCCAAGGCTTCGGCCGACGACATGCTGGAGGCGGCGATCGAGGCCGGCGCCGAGGATGTCGTCTCCTCCGAGACCGGCCACGAGATCACCACCACGATCGAGAGCCTGGTCGAGGTGACCAAGACGCTGGAAGCGAAATTTGGCGAACCGCGCAAATCGGCGATGACCTGGAAACCGCAGAACACCATCGCGGTGGATGACGAGACCGGCGAGAAGCTTCTGCGCCTGATGGATGTGCTGGACGAGAACGACGACGTCCAGAATGTCTATGCCAATTTCGAACTGTCGGACGCGCTGGTCGCCAAGATGGGCGGCTGATGCTGGACGGTCGATTGATGCGGGGCGGCTCGGGCCGCCCGGCCGGGACTATCTGAGCCAGGCGTCCAGCACCGGCAGGCTGGTCAGCGCGGCCGCCGCGATCACCGCGAAGGCCACCGGCCGGAACAGCCGCGCGTCGGCATGGCTGAACAGCAGCGAGCCGAGCCCGATGCCGACGCCATAGGGCAGGATCGCCCAGGCGGCGATGCGCAGGACTTCCAGGTTGAAGATGCCGGCAATGGCCAGCAGCGCGCCCGACAGCAGCGAGGCCGGCACGAAGAAGGCGACGGAGGAGCCCCTGACCGCCTCGTTGCGGCTCGGGCCAGCCAGCCAGAACAGCGACAGCACCATGCCGCCGAGACTGGCGATACCCGAAATGAGCCCCGATGCGGCGCCGGTCGCCACCGTTGCCGGCAGGCCCGGCGAGGTTTCGACACGCTTGGCGGTCAAGAGCATGGCGAGTGCGACGACGATGGAAATCGAGGTGACCCAGCGGATCGGCCCGGGATCGAAGGTCATCAGCACATAGACGCCGAGCGGCAGGCCGACGACATAGCCCATGAACAGGGGGCCGATCTCGCTCCAGCGCGCATGTTTCCAGGTCGAGCGCACCATGGCGAGCTGCAAGGTGCCGTCGATGATCCACATGATGCCGATGGCGGTCTTCGGGCCGAGATAGGCGCCGGCGACCGGCATGAAGATCATCGCCGAGCCGAACCCGGTATAGCCGCGCACGGTACCGGCCACGAGCGCCGCGACGAGGACGAGCAAGGGCGGCGAATCGCCGAGACGGGCAAGAAAATCCATGATGCCTGTCGATTAGAGCGGATCGATCTCCGGCGGAACGGCGGAAGTCGCCGGATCTGCCTTGCTCAATTGGCGTGCGGCTCGTTCGGCAACGCGCGTCAGGTGAACGACGAGGTCGACCTTGGTGATCTCGTAGCCGTCGGGCGGCAAGGGCAGGCGATCGAGCGCGACGGCCCCGGCCGGGATGTTCAGGATCCGGTCCTCGGCGTCGATATAGAAGTGATGGTGATCGCCGACGTCGGTGTCGAAATAGCTGCGCTCGCCATTGATCGAGATGCGGCGCAGCAAACCGGCATCGGCAAACTGGTTGAGCGTGTTGTAGACCGTCGCCAGCGACAGCGGGCTTCCGGCATCAAGCGCGTCGCCATGCAGGTCGGCCGCGGTGACATGGCGATGCCGGTTGCCGAACAGCAGGCGGCCGAGCGCGATACGCTGTCGCGTTGGCCGCAACCCGGCGGCTCGGAGGGCGGCTTGAACCTGGACCGCGGACAGCCAGGCGTCGTCGTGCGCGGCACGCAGCTGGTCTCGGAATTCATCGGGAACAAGGAGCATCGGGGTGCCGGTTCTCTTTCAGATGCAAATGAGTTGCAATTGCATTCTGTCAAAAACGCGGCCGCCGTCAATTCAGGCGATGCCTGTTCCGCGCAGACACGCATGGTTCGAAATCCGTGAATGCCTTGCCCGCTCGCTGCGAGGCTTTGCCGTGACGCGGTAAATTTAGCGATGAAGGCGCGTGTCGGCGGCCTTCTCGGATAAGTTGGCGGTCATGTCCGACATGATTCGCATTCTCGGCATCGACCCTGGGCTCCGCCGCACCGGCTGGGGTATTATCGACGTGACCGGCAACCGGCTGATCTTCGTTGCCTGCGGCACGGTGACATCGGACGCCGAAACGACTCTGGCCGAGCGCCTGGCGCAGCTCTATCGCGGTGTGGAAGATGTGGTGCGACGCTTCGAACCGAACGAAGCGGCGGTCGAAAACACCTTCGTCAACAAGGATGCGACCGCCACCTTGAAGCTCGGCCAGGCGCGTGGCATCGCCATGGTGGTGCCCTCGCTCGCCGGCCTGCCGGTGTCCGAATACGAGCCGAACAAGGTCAAGAAATCGATCGTCGGCGCGGGCCATGCCGACAAGAAGCAGGTCGAGATGATGATCGGCATCCTGTTGCCCAAGGCCGATCCGAAGACCATGGATGCGGTCGACGCACTCGCTATCGCCATCACCCATGCCCATCATCGCGGGCCGGCGCGCCTGCACGCCTGACCGGCGTTGACCTCAGCCGCATCGTCGCGGGATGCTCGGCGACATCAAGGCTTGCCCGGAGACCCCCAGGTGATCGCATTCGACAAGATCCAGGCGCGCGCCGAGACCCGCAAGGGCGGCCCGGCCGCGCTCAAGGCGCTGTTGCCGCCGGTGATGGCGAAGGCCGAGCTCGCGGCGCTGCCCGACGACCGGGTGCTGGCGGAAATGACCCGGCGCATCTTCTGCGCCGGTTTCGTCTGGCGGGTGATCGACAACAAGTGGCCGGGGTTTGAAGAAGCCTTTCTCGGTTTCCAGCCGAAGCCTTTGTTGTTCCAGCCGGACGAGTTCTGGCACGACCGGGCGCGCGACCCGCGCATCGTCAAGAATCCGCTGAAGATCAAGAGTGTGCGCGAGAACGCCGCTTTCGTCGCCGATGTCGCGGCCGAGCGCGGCTCCTTCGGCAAGTTCCTGGCGGCCTGGCCGGCCGACGATCAGATCGGGCTGTTGGATTTCATGGCCAAGCGCGGTTCGCGGCTTGGCGCCCGCACCGGCCAGTATTTCCTCCGCTTCATCGGTTTTGACGGCTTCGTCACCGCGCGCGACACGGTGGCGGCACTGCGCGACGCCGGTCTCGATATTGCGGCCGAGCCGACCTCCAAGGGCGACCTGAAGAAGATCCAGGCCGTGTTCAACGCATGGGCGCGCGAGACCGGCCTGCCGCGCGTGCACCTGTCGCGCACCTGCTCGATGTCGATCGGCGAAAATTACGACGCGGCGACGCTGATGCGTTATGGCGGGGGCGAAGAGTGAACAAACCGTCCGTCCGGCCAGCGAATCCCCTATAAGGGGCGCAGGATGCAGGGACGGATATCGCCATGATCGGCAAGTTGAAGGGCACGATCGACTCCTATGGGCCCGATTGGGTGATCGTCGACGTGCACGGCGTCGGTTACGTCGTGCACTGTTCGTCGCGCACGCTGCAGGCCCTGCCGGCGGCGGGCGAAGCGGCGGTGTTGTCGATCGAAACCATGGTCCGCGAGGACATGATCCGGCTCTACGGTTTCGCCAATGACCTGGAGCGCGAGTGGTTTCGCCTGCTGCTCGCCGTGCAAGGTGTCGGCGCCAAGGTGGCGCTGTCGGTGCTGTCGACGCTGAAGGCGAGTGATCTCGCCACCGCCATCGCCATGCGCGACAAGGCGGCGATCGGCCGGGCCAATGGCGTCGGGCCGAAGGTCGCCGAGCGCATCATCACGGAGTTGAAGGACAAGGCGCCGGGCTTCACCGATATCGATCCGACGCTTGCCAAGCTGGTCGGCGACGTCGACGACAAACGCGCGCCCGGCCCGATCCGCGACGCCATCTCGGCCTTGACCAATCTCGGCTACGGCCAGCCGCAGGCCGCCGCGGCCATTGCCGCCGCCGCCGGCAAGGCGGGCGAAGAAGCCAATACCCAGACGCTGATCCGGATGGGGCTGAAGGAACTGAGTTCTTGAACAGGCCATCGTCGACCTGAGCCAAGCTGTCGCGAAACGAGACGATCGTGTAACCAGCCGGAATGACCGAAGCCCGCCGCATCTTGAACCCCGAACACCGCGACGACGATGCGGATGTGCATCTGCGTCCGCAGCGGCTGACCGAATTCATTGGCCAGGCGCAGGCGCGGTCGAACCTCGAAGTGTTCATTTCGGCCGCCAAGATGCGCGGCGAGGCGCTCGACCACGTGCTGTTCGTCGGTCCGCCTGGGCTCGGCAAGACGACACTGGCACAGATCCTGGCGAAGGAGCTCGGCGTCAATTTCCGCTCGACCTCGGGACCGGTCATCGCCAAGGCGGGTGATCTCGCGGCGCAATTGACCAATCTCGAAGACCGCGACGTGCTGTTCATCGACGAGATCCACCGGCTCAATCCGGCGGTGGAGGAAATCCTCTATCCGGCGATGGAGGATTTCCAGCTCGACCTGATCATCGGCGAGGGGCCGGCGGCGCGCTCGGTGAAGATCGACCTCGCCAAGTTCACCCTGGTCGGCGCGACCACGCGTGCCGGCCTGCTGACGACGCCGCTGCGCGACCGTTTCGGCATCCCGATCCGGCTGCAGTTCTATACCGTCGAGGAGCTCGAATATATCGTCACCCGTGGCGCCCGCGTGCTGGGTGTCGGCATGGCCGCGGATGGCGCCAACGAGATCGCCCGGCGGGCGCGCGGCACGCCGCGCATCGCCGGCCGGCTGCTCCGGCGGGTGCGCGACTTCGCCATCTACCGGGATTCCGACACGATCACCCGGACCATCGCGGATGAGGCGCTGACCCGGCTCGAGGTCGACGCCGCTGGCCTCGACGCGATGGACCGGCGTTACCTCCAGGGCATCGCGCTCAACTATGGCGGTGGGCCGGTGGGCATCGAGACCATGGCGGCGGCGCTGTCCGAACCGCGCGACGCGATCGAGGAGATCATCGAGCCGTTCCTGATCCAGCAGGGCTTCCTGCAGCGCACGCCGCGCGGCCGGCTGTTGACCAGCCATGCCTTCAGGCATCTCGGCCTGGCGGAACCAGCCCGCGACGCCACCCAGTTCCAGCTGTTCAAGGGCGACGAGGACGACGCCTGAGCCGCGTCTTGCCGATTGAGCGCTGGTCCGATCGAAGGTTTGGCCGCGTTCAGGCCTCGCTTTCGCCAGATCAAGCCCCTATGCGGCGCGGCAAAATCCGTTGAGATCGTTCACCCGAAGGTTGACCGCATGATCAAGTCCCCGGCGCTTGCCGGCCATATCGAAGACGAAACCCACCATCTCTCGGTCCGCGTCTATTACGAGGATACGGATTTCTCGGGCGTCGTCTATCACGCGAGCTATTTGCGCTTCATGGAACGCGGGCGGACCGATTTTCTGAGACTGCTCGGCGTGGCGCAGGGCGACCTGTTCGACAAGGCGAAGGAAGAGGCCGGCGCCGGCTTCGCCTTCGTCGTGCGCGCCATGGGCATCGAGTTCCTGCGCCCGGCCAAGATCGACGACGTGCTGACCATCGAGACCCGCACGGTCGAGGTCAAGGGCGCGACCATGAACCTTGCCCAGCGCGTGCTGCGCGGCGAGGCGGTGCTGGTGGAAGCGACCGTGCGGGTCGCCTTCGTCGCCGGCGGCCGGCCAATGCGCATCCCTGACGCGCTGAGAAGGATCATGACGCCAAGGGCGTGATGTGCGAGTGAGAGCGTCCCTTTTTGGCGTCGTTACAGCAGATTTAGTCTCTTCATGTCGCTTCTCGGCTTCGGGCCGGCCGAACTCGCCGCCATCACCGCCATCATGGCGGTCGCCACCGTCATCCAGATGGCGGTTGGCGTCGGGCTGTCGCTGGTGATGATCCCGCTCCTGGCCATCATTTCGCCGAGCCTGGTGCCGGGTCCGGCGATCGCCTCGGCTTTCGTGGTGATGCTGGCGATGGTGCGCGGCAACAGCCACCTGATCGACCGCGCCGAGATCGGCTGGGGGGCTGGCGGCCTGCTGATCGGCACGGCCATCGGCGTGCTGGCGCTGCTGGCGATCGACCCGACCCATCTGCCGCGGCTGTTCGGCGGGCTGATCCTGCTGGCGGTGGGCCTGTCGCTGAGCGGGCTGCATCTGGCGCTCAGCGCCCGCAATATCGCGATCACCAGCGTCATATCAGGCTTCATGGGCGGCATGTCGGGCATCCACGGACCGTTGATCGGCGTGGTCTATGCCGGCCAGAACCCGGCCAAGGTGCGCGCCACGCTCGGGCTCTACTGGATCGTCGCTTATGCCATGCTGATTGCCATGCATGTCGCGGCCGGCCGGTTCGGGTTCGCCGATCTCGGCCGCGCGGCGCTGCTGGTTCCCGGCATTTTGATCGGCACCTGGCTGGCGCCGTCGGCGGTCGCGCTGATGGACCGTGAAAGGATGCGTATCGGCCTGCTGGCCATCGCCGTGGTCGGCGCGCTGGTGCTGCTGGTCCGGGGGTGAACGACCAAGTCTTCGCTGACGCATTCGCGCATAGCAGTCGCGCGACCACCTTTTTGTGACAATTACCGACGGCAATAAGCTGTTGCAGTGCGGCAATAACCCAGTCTTAACCTTATCGATGGCTTGGTAGTTTACCACGCGGATGTACAGACCGCGTCACGGTCAAGACACATTCGAGGGTCATTTCGCCCTCCAGGGACGGGAAAAAGCGCGAAAACTGCACAGGCGCTGGCCGTTCCGGGTTCTCAAACCGTGGCGTGGGCTGTTCTGCGACCTCGAAGCCGGACCTGTCGCGAAAAGGATCGCCGCCTATGAATCCCGCCGATGTCGCCCAGACCGCCGTCGCCGCATCCCACGACGTGTCGCTCTGGGGTCTGTTCATTACCGCCCATTGGGTGGTCAAGCTCGTCATGCTCGGCCTCGTCTCGGCCTCGATCTGGGTCTGGGCGATCATTGTCGAGAAGATCATCCTGTTCCGCCGCACGCGCAGCCAGATGGACCGCTTCGAGCAGGTTTTCTGGTCCGGCCAGTCGCTGGAGGAACTCTATCGCAGCCTGGCGCAGCGGCCGACCACCGCCATGGCGGCGCTGTTCGTTGCCGCCATGCGCGAGTGGAAGCGGTCGCACGAAACCGCGTCGCGCTCCTTCGCCGGCCTGCAACAGCGCATCGACCGGGTGATGAACGTCACCATCCAGCGCGAGGTCGAGCGTCTCGAGGCTCGCCTGATGGTTCTGGCGACCGTTGCATCCGCCGGCCCGTTCATTGGCCTGTTCGGCACGGTCTGGGGCATCATGACCGCCTTCCAGGCGATCGCGATCTCGAAGAACACCTCGCTCGCGGTGGTCGCGCCCGGCATTGCCGAGGCCCTGTTCGCCACCGCCATCGGCCTTGTCGCCGCAATTCCGGCAACCATTGCCTATAACAAGCTTGCCGGTGAGGTGAACAAGATCGCCAACCGGCTCGAAGGCTTCGCCGACGAGTTCGCCGCCATCCTGTCGCGTCAGATCGATCAGCAGGGTGGGCCGACCACCTACGACCAGCGCGCGGCCTGAGGAGACGACCATGGGAGCTCATGTCGCAAGCGGTGGTGGCGGCCGCGGCAATAACGGCCGCCGGCGCCGCCGCGCCTTCGTGATGAACGAGATCAACATCACGCCGATGGTCGACGTGATGCTGGTGCTGATGATCATCTTCATGGTGGCGGCACCGCTGATGACGGTCTCCGTGCCGCTGGACCTGCCGCAGGCGTCCGCCCGCGCGATCCAGCAGGACAAGCCGCCGATCACCGTTTCGGTGCGTCAGAACGGCGATATCTATCTCGGCGACAACAAGGTCGAACAGGCCCAGTTGATCGAGCAGCTGAAGGCCATGGCGCAGAACGGCGGCGAGGAGCGCATCTTCGTGCGCGGCGACGCCGCGGTGAATTACCAGGCCATCATGGACGTGCTGTCGCAGATCAAGGGCGGCGGCTTCACCAAGGTCGCGCTGGTCGCGACCGAACGCGCGTCGCGCTGAAAGCTGGCCGAGGTTTGAAGAGCGTGGCGCTGCACCCGCAAAAAGTCGGATATGGGGTCTCGGTGGGCGGGCATGTGCTCCTGCTTGCCGCGGCCCTGGTCGGCTTTCTGAGCGCGCCGCAGAAGCCGGACGAGGGCGAGAGCGTGCCGGTCGAGATCGTCTCCGACGAGCCGGCGCAGTCGACCCGCGGCGATCGTCGCGGCGAGCGCACGCCAACGCCGCAGCGTGTCGTCGACCGCCAGACCCCCGAAGAGCGCCAGACCCCGGACGAGGCTTCCGTGCCGGTCGCCCGCGAGCGGGTGCAGAACATACAATTGCCGCCGCCGCCGACCCCGCGTCCGCCGATGCCACAGCCGCCGCAGCCCGAACAGGCCGAGGCGCCGCCGCCGCCGGCCGCCCGCCCGGCGCAGGTCGCGGCCGTCCAGCCGCCGCAGCCGGCGCCGCGCCCGACGCCTGCCGTTGCGCCCGAGCAGCGCGAGGACCTCGAAGCCAAGCTCGCCGAGATCCAGGCGCAGCAGAGGCGCGAAGACGAGCAGCGCCGCCAGGAGCAGCGCCAGGCCGAGCAGCGCCGGCGCGAGGAAGAACAACGTCAGGCCGTCGCCCAGCAGCAGCGCGAGACGCGCGAGCGCGAACAGCGTGAAGCCCGCGAAAAAGCCCAGCGCGAGGCCCGTGAGCGGGCGCAGCGCGAGGCCCGCGAACGGGCTCAGCGGGAGGCGCGCGAGCGGGCCGAGCGCGAGCGCCAGGAGCGGGCCAATGCCCGGCAGTTCGATCCGAACTCGATCGCTGCCCGGCTGAACACCAGCCCGACCCAGGAGAATGACCGCCGTCAGGCCGCCCGCACCGAGGCGACCGGTGCCAGCGCGCCGGTGCGCACCGCCTCGCTCGGCACCGCGACGGGCGCCGCCGCGCGCATCTCGGGCCGCGAGATCGATGCGATCCGCGCCTGGGCCGAGCGCTGCTGGGAAATCCCGATTTCGGCACGCGAGGGCAATAGCCAGGCCGTGCGGCTGAGGGTGTCGTTCAATCCCGACGGCACCGTCACCGGTCGCCCCGAGGTGCAGAACCCGCGTGGCGATTCCAATTTCCAGGTGCTCGCGAATTCCGCCGTGCGCGCTGTCATGCGCTGCTCGGCCGAGGGCGGCGTGAGGCTGCCGCGCGAGCGTTATGAAACCTGGCGCGAAGTCGTGCTCAACTTTGACCCGAAGGAAATGATGCGCTGAGCGCCCACCGTCACCGTCGTGACCCAGGGCGTCGCTAAGCTCAGCGACTGATCGAGACTCATGATGACCTTGCTCCTGAACCGCCGCAATCTCCTGTCCGCCGGTGCCGCCCTCGGCGCTTCCGGCCTGGTATCGCCTTACGCTCGAGCGCAGCAGAGCCAGCCGCCGGTGATCGACATCCGGCGCGGCCAGGTGCAGCCCTTTCCGATCGCCGTGCCGAATTTCGGCGGCGAGGGCGATATCGGCCGCAATATTTCCGGGGTGATCGAGAACAACCTCCGGCGCTCCGGCTTCTTCCGGATCATCGACCGCCAGGCCTATGCCAATGTCCAGGTCGATCCCGACCAGGCGCCGAACTTCCAGCGCTTCCAGGCGACCGGTGCCGCCGGTCTCGTCACCGGCCGGGCCGGCCGCGGCGCCGACGGGCGTTCACGGGTCGAATTCCGGCTCTGGGACGTCGCCCAGGGCAGCCAGCTGCACGGCCAGCAATTCGCCACCCAGGAGGCCAATTGGCGGCGCATCGCCCATATCATTTCGGACCAGATCTTCGAGCGGGTGACCGGCGAGAAGGGCCATTTCGACACCCGCGTGGTGTTCGTCGACGAGACCGGCCCGAAGGACCGCCGCCAGAAGCGGCTGGCCATCATGGACCAGGACGGCGCCAATGTGCGCTACCTGACCCGGGGCGGCGACCTGGTGCTGACGCCGCGCTTCTCGCCGTCGAGCCAGGACATCACCTACATGGCTTATAAT
This sequence comes from Phreatobacter stygius, assembly GCF_005144885.1. Taxonomy (NCBI): domain Bacteria; kingdom Pseudomonadati; phylum Pseudomonadota; class Alphaproteobacteria; order Hyphomicrobiales; family Phreatobacteraceae; genus Phreatobacter; species Phreatobacter stygius. Next base: position 1,063,102 of record NZ_CP039690.1, on the reverse strand, counting down.
TCCGGCGAGCCGCGCGTCTTCCTGCTCAATATCGAGAGCGGCCAGCGCGAGCAGGTCGGCAATTTTCCGGGCATGAGCTTCTCGCCGCGGTTCTCGCCCGATGGCCAGCGCATCGTGCTGTCGTTGCAGCAGGGCGCGGGATCGTCGATCTACTCGATGGACCTGAGGTCGAAGAACGCGGTACGGCTGACCGACGGTTCGGCCATCGATACCGGCCCGTCGTTCTCGCCGGATGGACGGCAGATCGTGTTCGAAAGCGATCGCGGCGGCACCCAGCAGCTCTATGTGATGAGCTCGGGCGGCGGCGCCGCCAACCGCATCTCGTTCGGCGAGGGCCGTTATTCGACGCCGGTCTGGTCGCCGCGCGGCGACCTGATCGCCTTCACCCGCCAGGGCGGCGGCCAGTTCTCCATTGGCGTGATGAAGCCCGACGGCTCGGGCGAGCGCATCTTGACCTCGGGCTACCACAACGAAGGCCCGACCTTCGCGCCGAACGGCCTGTTCGTCATGTTCTTTCGCGACCAGGGTGCCGGGCCGCAACTGTTCCAGTCGGACATTTTTGCCCGCGCCGAGAACCGCGTGCCGACGCCGAGCTTCGGCTCCGATCCGGCCTGGGGCCCGACGCTGAGCTGAGCGTCAGCGCGGCTCGAAACGGTAGACCGGTTCCTGCAACGGCGCCGGCGGCGACATCAGTCTGGCGCAGCGCTGGTCGAGGGCCAGCAGCATGGCATGGGCGCCAATGCGTCCGGCCTCGCGATCGGCGACGTGGCGCCAGGCGAGCAGCGCTTCGGGATAGCGTCCGGCCGCTTCCAGAAGTTCGGCGGCGATTGGCTGGCTGCCATCCGGTACCGGGGTGCCCGCGCGCAGGATCTGGGCGGTCCTGGACCAGCTTTCCCAATCGAAGTCGGGCGACAGCGGCAGCGGACGCTCCGGCAAGGCCGGCCGGTTGCCGGTGAGATAGGGACGCAGCGCCTGGCGGGCGACGGTTCGCTCCAGCCGTATCAAGGTGGTCTGGTCCGGCGCCGATCCGATGCTGGAACGGAAGCTCATCAGTTGCGCCGAGGCCTGGGCGCGGCCGAGCACCCGGTCGAGGCCGCTGAAAATCAGGATCTGCACGGCATCGTCGTCCTGGGCGGGATCGAGCCGGCCGGCCTGGATGTCCTCGACCAGTGGCTGCGCCACCTCGCTGCCGAGCCGCACCGAGCCGGTCTGGTTGAGCACAGTCATCAGGAATTGCGCACGCGGGGCGAGGCGCACCAGAGTGTTGACGTGGTCGATGCTGGTCGTCTCCGGCATGCGGCGCGCCTCCAGCTGCTCGGCAGCGGCGCGCAACTCCACAGGCAAGGCATCGCGCTGATAAGCCTGCGGGTTGAGTGTCGCGTAGCCGCGCCAGAGCGGGGCGAACAGCTCGGCAAGCCGGGCCGCGTCGGGCGGGGCGAACGGCGAACGCTTCAAGGTGGCGAGCCAGGCCGATGGATCAGACTTGGCCGCCAAGACTTCGAGGCTGAACCGCCAGAAGCCGGCGGCCTCGGCACGCCTGGCGACACGGTCCTTGGTGGCGTCGTCGAGATCAGCGAGGCCGCGGGCCAGCTGCACCTGCAGCGCGTCCGCCAGGATCGGGGTCTGCTGCGGCGAGGCCCGGCGTATTAAAGCCTTGAACAGACGCTCGCCGTCGTCATCGAGGATGGCGGCGCGGAAGGCTGAAGCGCTCAGCACCGGACCTGTCGCGCTGTCGATCGGGCCATCCAGCACGGTCGCGCGATCGGCGGGCCGGGCATGGGCGAGCCGCAATTCCTCGATCCGCTGCGGCGGCGGCCGGCGCTGGCGGAGCTCGTCGATCAGCCGGAGGCCGTCGGCATGGCTCAAGCCGGCATAGCGGATCTTGAGAAAAGCCGCGTCATCACTGGCGCGGTCGCGCCAGAAACGGCGCTCGATCCTGGGCTCGGTGAGCAGGAAGTCGGCGGCCGCTACAATGTCGGCGTTGAAACGGCAGGCGGGAACCGGCTGGCTCCACGCGCCCGAGCTTCCCCACAGAACCAGGCCGAGCGCGACAAGAGGAAGGCGAGTGGCCGTGCATGGCATGGCAAGCCTGTTCCGTGACCGGGCGTCTCGCCGTGCAGCCTAAGTCCGAGGCCCTGTCCGGCACAAGGCTGGCATGCATCGGGACAAATAGCTGCATATGCAGATTGTCAGTACCTGCATATGCAGCTATTTCTCGCCCATGAGCGATGGTTCTCTTGGTTCCGCTGCGACCACCCCGCCCTCGGCCTGTACCGGCGTGCGGATCCGCAAGGTCGCGCGCCTCGTTTCCCACATCTTCGACCAGCATCTCGAACCGCACGGCTTGACCGTCACCCAGTTTGGCCTGCTCGGTCAGCTCAAGTCCGATGACGGCGTCGGTATCGGCATGCTCGCCGAACGGATGGTCATGGACCCGACCAGCCTGACCCGCACGCTCAGGCCGCTGGAGCGCCAGGGCTTCGTCCGGCTGGCACATGACCCGCGTGATCGCCGGCATCGGCGCCTGCACCTCACGCCGGAAGGCCGTGCGGTCTACGAAGCGGCCCGGCCGGCCTGGCTCGCCGGCCAGCGCCAGATCGACCAGGCGCTCGGCGGCACCGACGCGACCACCCTCAATGCCCTGCTCGACCGGACCATTGAACGGCTGGCCCGCTGATGCCCGGCCATCGTTCGCCGTTCCGCCAACTATCTGCATATACAGCTAAATTTGTCGCTTCGGCCCCGCCATCCGCGCAAGATCGAGACGTGCCATGACCATGACCGCCGCAGCGACCGTCAACCCAATCGTCAGCGCGCCGGTGCTCGCGACGATCATCCGGCTGAGCCTGCCGAACATGCTGGCCATGGTGGCGACCGCCGCGGTGGCGATCGCCGAGACCGTTTATGTCGGGCTGCTCGGCACGGGGGCGCTCGCCGGCATGGCGCTGGTCTTCCCGATCATCATGCTGCAGCAGATGATGTCGGCCGGCGCCATGGGCGGCGGCGTGTCGTCGGCGATCAGCCGGGCCATCGGCGCCAATGACGACGCGCGCGCCCGCTCGCTCGCCTACCACACCGTGCTGATCGCGCTTGGCCTGGGGCTCGCCATCACCCTTGTCATGTTCGTCTTCGGCCGGCCGATCTACAGCGCGCTCGGCGGCCATGGCGAGGCGCTCGAACAGGCGCTGATCTATTCCAATGTCGTGTTTCTCGGCGCGCTGACGATCTGGCTGTGCAACCTGCTCGCCTCGATCATCCGGGGCGCCGGCAACATGACCGTGCCGTCCTCGACCCTGCTGGCGGTCGCCATTCTCCAGGTGGTGATCGGCGGCGGTCTCGGCCTCGGGCTCGGGCCGGTGCCGCGTCTCGGCATGTTCGGCATCGCGCTCGGCCAGGTCATCGCTTATGGCATCGGCGCGCTCATCATGTTCCGCTTCCTGCGCTCGGGCGCCTGCCGCATCGTGCTGCCGGTCTCCGGGGTCAGGCTGCGCGGCGAACATTTCGCCGACATCCTGAAGGTTGGCGCGCTCGCCTGCGTGTCGTCGTTCCAGTCGGTGCTGACCGTGCTGATCCTGACCGCGCTGGTGGCCCGTTTCGGCCACGAGGCGCTGGCCGGCTATGGCATCGGCTCGCGGCTCGAATTCATGCTGATCCCCTTCACCTTCGCGGTCGGCGTCTCCATGGTGCCGATGGTCGGCATGGCGATCGGCGCCGGCCAGCCGGAGCGGGCGAGGCGCGCGGCCTGGACCGGCGGCATGCTCGCCTTCGCCATCACCACGACCATTGGCCTTCTTGGCTGGCTCATGCCGTCGGCCTGGGCCGGCATGTTCACCGACAACCCGCAGGTGCTGGCCGCGGCCCGCTCCTATCTCATCTGGGCCGGACCGAGCTTCGGCTTTTATGGTCTCGGCCTCTGCCTCTATTTCGCCGCCCAGGGCGCCGGCCGGGTGCTGGGTCCGGTGCTCGCTGGCACGGCGCGCCTGGTGTCGGTGATCCTCGGCGGCTGGTGGCTGGTGGCGACCGACCAGCCGCAATGGATGCTGTTCGCGCTCGTCGGCCTGTCCATGGTGGTCTACGGCCTGACCACGGCCTATGCGATCCACATCACCCGCTGGGGGCCGAAGCGCGCCTGAGGCATCACGGCCCGAGGCGAATGCCTTCGGTCTCGGCGCGCCCGACCAGCCGGGCGGCATCGTCGGGCAGCAGGTAGCGTGCGGCGACCAGACGCTCGGCCGCTGCCTTGACGGTCGCCGCATAGGCCGCGGGGGTTGGGTAGCGCTCCTCGATCGAAAGGCGCGGATCGCCGGTATCGAGCCGCTCCTGGCGGGTCCGCGCGAAGGGAATGAACGAGCCGGCGAGCGAGCAGAAGCCGTCCTCGAAGCGGTCCTTGCGTCCGAGGTTCCAGCCGGTATAGGTGCCGATCGGCGCCTGCAGGAACAAGGAGCGCAGGCCACCGACATCATTGCCGTCGCCGTCGACCTGCGGCACCAGCAGGCCGTAACCGGCAGTGCTCTGGCGTGGCGGCTCGACCGTGATGACACCGCTGGTATCGGCGGCGACATAGCCGGGGCCGTAATCGAGCTGGAACAGCGGATTGGTCACCCGCAGCATCCTGACCTGCGGGCGCCGGACATTGCCATAGGCATTGGCCGGGATCGGCGGGAAACGCACCTGGTCCGGCGCCACCAGGGTGCCGTCGGCGATGCGCGGGATGGCGCTATCGGGCGGCGCCTTGTCCGACACCACCCAATCGGTCAGCCCGGTGATGAGCGCGCGCAGCGTCCAGATATGCGGATTGGGGTTCTGCTGCTGCTGGCAGACGCCGAACGGCTCGGCTGCCGGCAGCGGCAGGTTGGCCGGCCCATGCTGGGTCGAGGCCATGATATAGGTGCGGACATTGGCGGGATCGGTGACGTCGCGCCGGCCCATGGGGTCGGTCAGGCCGAGCGATTGGCGGCCCTCCCACATTTCCAGCGCGGTCGCGACATGGAAGATGCGCGGGCAGGTGCCGTTCGCCCGGCAGCGATCGAGCAGGCCCTGGTTGCGGCCGGTGAGCGGGTCGCGCTGGCGGCCATAGGTGAAGGGGAAGTCATAGGCCGGGTAGAGATGGTCGACCTGTTCGCCCCAGGCGCGGCCGGCTTGCGAGAACCGGACATTGAGCGGCATCAGCCCGCCGCCGATATGCGGCAGCGCGCCCTCGAAGGCGGTGCGGCCCTGTTCGTCGCGGTTGAAGCCGAGGTGAATGAACGAGCGGATCATCCGTCCGGACTGCGAGGTGCCCATGATGATCGCCCGCTGGCCGCGCCGGAACACCGGGTTGGCCGTGCCGGCCAGGTCCTTGTCGCGCCGCTTGAGGAAAGCCGCGAGGTCGCGGGTGGCGGCGAAACCGAGGCCGGTCACCAGCGGATCTTTGGCGCGATAGATCAGCTCGTAAAGCCGGCCCGGCTGGAAGCCCGCGGGCAGGCAGATCTGCCGGTCGCCTGAGGTGACGCCGTCGGCGTCATTGCAGGCGCCGAAGCTCCAGTCGCCGTTCGGGATCGCGACACGCGGCTCCTGCTGCCTGGCACGTACCGTCAAGGTCGGCAGGAAGCCGTCGGCAAAGGCGGTGCGATTGTCGGCCGAGGCGGTCGGGTAGCTCGCATGGGTCAGGCCGGTGAACCAGCCGCTCGACAGGTTCAGCGTCTTCGCCGGGGTCGCGGTGGTCAGTTCGGCGCGCACGAGGCCGGTGAGCGGCGAGCCGTCCGGGTTGCGCGCGGCCGGCACCGTCAGGGTCAGGCGGCCGTCGCCCGGCGCCACGTCGGCCTGCCAGCCGTACCAGACAAGGGTGTAGCCGGCCGCCATCAGGAAGCCGTCGCCGGCATCGGTCAGGTTGTTGTAGTCGGCCTGGTTGCCGGCGAGGCCGTCGTTGAAGTTGCGCAGCATCAGCTTGCGGCCGCGATTATGCACTTCGAACAGCAGGATGTTGTTGCCCCGGTCCGGATCGGCCGGCCGCAGGATGTCGATGTCGGTGACATATTCGACCATGCCGCGGGCATTGCGCGGCGCCAGGCGGATATCCTGGATGATGGCGTTCTGCGGCAGGTTCGGATCGACCTCGCCATGGGCCTTGCCGGAAAGCCGGACATAGCCGCCGACCTGGCCGAAGTTGCGGCCGCCGAAAGCCGGTTCCTGCCTGGTGATGTCGAGCCTGACGATGCGTGCGTCGGCCGGGCTCGAAAGACCTGCCGCGATCACTCCCAAGCCGATCCATGCGGACAGAATCCGCCCGATCTTCCGCAATGTCATGCCAGTCCTCCCAAACTTCTTGTTTGGGAGAGGCTAGAGGACGGTCGGCATCAGATGCAATCGGCCCGGCTGGACCGGCAGTCCTGCTCGCAGGACAGGCGTCTATCCTTGGCGCAGGTCGAGGATGATCTCGGCAACCTCGCGTGAATGGGTGTCGGTCATGCCGTGGCTGGCGCCGGCGATCGCCACGACCCGCGCGGCCGGCGCGAGCAGCCCGAGCGCCTGGGCAATGGCTACGGCGACCGGCGCGCTGGCGGTTCCATGGGCGACCGCCAACGGCCTGTCGAAACGCGCGAGGCTGGCTCCGCTCAGCGTTTCCGCGAAGGATGCGATGACATCCCCGGCGTTCTTTGCGGCGGAAGCGCGCAGGAACCCCTGCACCGGCGGCGGCAGACGGTTGAACGCCGAGGCGCCGAACCAGTAGTCGATCATGTCGGCAATGGCGTCTTTCTCTTCGGCTGCGGCGCGCGTCGCGTAGGAAGCAAAGAAGCGGCCGGCTTCATTCAGGGCCGCCTGATCGCCATTCAGCTCCAGAGCGCGAAAAAACACCGGCTCGAACAGCGCCAGGCCGCGGATCCGGTCAGGCGAGGCCGCCATGACATGCAACGCGACATTGCCACCGTAGGAATGACCCGCCAGGAAAACCGGTTCGCCGAGGCTGGCGACGAGTTCGCCGACGTCAGCCGCCATGGCGGCGGTTCCGCCGCCGGCCTCGGGCAGGGGGGCGGAACCGCCATAGCCGGGCAGATCCGGCGTCAGCACGCGAAACTGCCGATCCAGCAGCGGCACGACCCGGTTCCAGGCCCGGCCTTCGCCAGGCGAACCGTGGATCAGCAGCAAAGGCGGGCCGTCGCCCGTTTCCGAAAAGCACAGATTGCGCCCATCGGACAAAACGAATGTGGCCATGGCAGCTTCGCTCCGGACGACAGGACGGCAGGGATCAATGAATGCCAGGCAGGACCAGGATCGTCGAGCTGCCATGGGCGAGCACCTTGCCGTCCGCCGCGGTCAACCGCGCTTCGGCCGAGATCACCTGGCGTCCCTGGGCGACCACGCGCGCCTCGGCGCGGACCCGGCCGGTCGCCTGGCTGATCGGTCGCGACAGATTGCCCTTGGTCTCGATCGTCGTGTAGCCGCTGCCGGCGGGCAGCAGCGAATGGCCGGCGCAGGCGGCCACGCTGTCGATCAGGGTCAGCGCCCAGCCACCATGCACCCCGCCCATCGGATTGAGCAGATGGGCCCCGGGCTCGCCTTCGAAGGCGGCGAAACCGTCGCCGACCTCGATCAGCCAGAACGACAGGGTTTCAGAGATCGGTGCCTGTGGCAGCACGCCGTCGATGATGGCTTGAAGGACCTCCCGGCCGGTCTTGCCGGCAATGTCGGCCGGGCTGGCGAGGCCGTAACGTATCGCGGTTGCGGCAGGCGGCATGATCTGGCTCGGCATGTCTGGCTCCCCGTGCCATTTCGATTTGCATGTAGATACAACTAGTGTAGATACATAGACCTATGAACAAGGCACGGCAAGCTTCGAAATCACTCCGGTCGGATGCCAGTGCGGCGCTGGACGCCTGCGCCGGCTGGAACAGCCGGCTGGCGGCGCGCCGGATCAGCCAGTTCCTTGAGCGGCGCATGGCGGCTTCGGCGATGTCGCTGCCGCAGTTCTGGCTGATGGCGCAGATCGCCAGCACGCCGGACGACAGGCTCGGCGCGCTGGCCGAGCGCATGGGCCTCGATCCGTCCAGCCTGTCGCGTAATCTCAGGGTTCTGGAGCGTCTCGGCTGGATCGAGATCGCGCTGGTCGACCAGGATCAGCGTCGGCGGATGGTCTGGTTGACCGAGGCCGGGGCACATGCGCTGGAGGCTGCGATGCCGGTCTGGCGGCAGGCGCATGAGGCGCTCGGCCCCGCGCTCCCGCCCGACTTTGCCGGCCAGCTGTCAGGTCTCGCGGCGGCCTTGCCGGACGAGGACCGAGCGCAATCTGACGTTGCGCGGCAGGGCGCGGCCTGATCGACCGCCGGAGAGGCTGCATCGAGGCCTGTGGCAATCTTGCAACAGGCGGGGCAAAGCCATGGCCCGAGCGGGTTTATCACCTCGGCGACACCCCCTTGCCACAGTCTGGTCACGCTGCGCCGCGATCCCGGTCCCGTCACGTCGCCGCACCAGCCGGCTCAAGTGATCGGGCAGGTCTTCCATTAACCGATGGTTGACCATCCCGGCGAATGGTCGAGCAGTGCGGCGTACCTGCCTCACTGCTCGGCCATCCGTAAAAAACAAACGTCATTTCAGGATGTTAAAGAGCCGCTCCGAAACCATGAGCGAAGCCTTTGTTGCCCGTTTCGGGCGAGGCTTCAAGGTCGCAGGAAGGTTCGATTAACCCCCATCCTGGTAAAGGAACGGCTACGTTTTTCGTTAAGGAGATACCCATGCTGACCATGGCTCTCGGGCGCAACATGAAGTTTGCAGCCCTCATGGCAATGGGCCTGGCGCTTGGCGCCTGCGCTCAAAATCCCACCAACGGCGCTGGCGCCGGCGGGGCCGGCGGCGTGGGCGCCGCAAGCCCCGGCAGCCCGCAGGACTTCGTCGTCAATGTCGGCGACCGCGTGTTCTTCGAGACCGATTCATCCGAGCTGACCACCCAGGCCCGCTCGACCCTCGACAAGCAGGCGACCTGGCTGCAGCAGTACAACCGCTATTCCTTCACCGTCGAAGGTCATGCCGACGAGCGCGGCACGCGTGAATACAATATCGCCCTTGGCGCCCGCCGCGCCCAGACCGTGCGCGACTATCTCGGCGCCCGCGGCATTTCGTCGGCGCGCATCCGCACGATTTCTTACGGCAAGGAGCGGCCGGTCGCGGTTTGCGACAATATTTCCTGCTGGTCGCAGAACCGTCGCTCGGTGACCGTGCTGAGCGGTGGTGCCGGCTCCTGACGCTGAGTCACGGCCGGGCTGGCCAGATCAGGCCCGGCCAGCAAGGGTTTTGCCTTGGTGGTTTGCCCTGAGACTTGCCGGCAACGCCCGAAGAAATAAAGCGGCGCTCGTCTGACGAGCGCCGTTTTTGCTTGAATGGGGCCGAAATCTGGCCCAATTCGCACCTGCGAATAGTGTGGCTTGCGCGACTTGCGCAAAATCCATGGAGAGAGAACGACGATGACAGTCGGTCGGGCAGTCAGGGGCTGGCTCCGGTTCGAGATGTGGGCGGGGCTTGCCTTGGCGGCAGCTCTTGTCGTCGCCGCGAATGGCGGGGCGCAGGCACAGTCGGGGGCCGATCTCCTGGATCGGATCCAGCGGCTGGAGGCGCAGATCCGTTCGCTCAACGGCCAGCTCGAGCAGTCGCAATTCCGTATCCGGCAAATGGAAGATCAGGCGCGCCGCAGCCAGGCCGATCTGGAATTCCGGCTGAACGAACTGGAATCCCAGCGCGGCGGTGCTCGCCCGAGCCAGCCGCGGCAACAACCACAGCAGCCGGCGCAGCCGCAACGCCAGCAGCGGGGCGACGCCTTCGACCCGAACGCCCAGCAGGGCGCGGTCGGCACGCCGCGTGATCTCGGCGCCGTGCCGCCCGGCGGCAATGCCGCCCAGCCGCGCGTCGGCAGTATCGGACCGGGCGGGGCGACCGCCTCCACCGGCGGTGGTGTGCCGATGGGGCCGGCGGGGGGTGGCGGCAGCGACGGCGGCGCCCAGCCGCTCGACCTCGGGCAGATGTCCGGCCAGGCGGCGAACGACCCGACGCTTGACCCGCGTGACCCGCGCATGGCCGCGCGGCCGCCGGGCACCGGCACGCAGCAGATCATCGCGGCCTCGCCGCGCGACGAATATGATCAGGCGGTGGCGCTGGTCCAGCGGCGCGAATTCGAACAGGCCGAGATGGCGCTGCGCGGCTTTATTCAGAGCCATCCGCGCGACCGGCTGGTGGGCGATGCCACGCATCAGCTCGGCGAAACCATGTATCAGCGCCGGCAATATCGCGAAGCCGCCGAACAGTTCCTGAAGGTCTCCACCGATTATCCGCGCATCGGCCGCGCCCAGTCGAGCCTTTTGCGCCTCGGCCAGTCCCTGAACGCGCTCGGCGAGCGTGAGGCCGCCTGTGCCGCTTATGCCGAATTCAACCGCAAATACCCCAATGCCCGCCCGCAGACCAAGACCGCGGTCGCCAACGAGCAGCGCCGTGCAAGCTGCTGAGGTCGCCTCGGCCCGGCCTTTCGACAGCTCCGACCTCGCCGAACTCTTCGACCGTTTCGCCGATCATCCGGCCCTGCTGCTCGCCGTGTCGGGCGGCCCGGATTCGATGGGCCTGCTGGCCGCTGTCGCGCGCTGGCGCCAGGCGCGGCCCGACGGCCCGGCTTTGCATGTGGCGACCGTCGACCATGCGATCCGGCCGGAATCCGCCGATGAATGCGCGGTTGTCGAAGCGGCCGCGCGACATTTCGATCTTCCCGCCGCCACATTGGTCTGGCACGGCGTGAAACCGAAAGCCGGACTGCAGCGCGAGGCGCGGGCCGCCCGCTACCGGCTGCTGGCGGCCGAGGCCAAACGTGTCGGCGCCGGCGCGATCGTCACCGCCCACACCATTTCCGATCAGGCCGAGACGGTGCTGATGCGCTTCCTGCGCGGTTCCGGCCCGCTCGGCCTCAAGGCCATGGCGGAGATCACCGAGCGCGACGGCGTGGCAATCATCCGGCCATTCCTCTGGGAAACCGGCGACCGGCTCAAGGCCACGGCGCTGGCGGCAGGGCTGACCCCGGTCCAGGACCCCTCGAACATCGACGACCGGTTCACCCGCGTGCGACTGCGCAAGCTGATCGCCGCCATGGCCGGCGAGGGCCTCGACATCGAGCGCCTGGCGACCTTTGCCGGCCGCATGCGGCTGCTCGACGAAGCGCTGCGCCATCAGGCCGCCAAACTCGCGCAGGCGAGCCTCAAGCCGACGATCGTTCCGGGAACCCAGGTGTTCGAGGCGCAAAGCTGGCTCGCCGAGCCGCTGGCAACGGTGCAGATGCTGCTGTCACGGGCGATCGAGGAGGTCGGCGACAGTGAGGTTGCCGAGCGGCTTGCCGCGATCGAGGAGCTCTCGGTGCAGGTGCTGATGGCGCTCGCCGAGGGGCGGGCCGCCAAGACGACCCTGCGCGGCGCCGTGGTCGCGGTGACCGCCGAGGGGCGTGTCATCGTGTCGCGTGAACCAATGCGGCGCGCGGCGCGTGAATAGGCTAGTCGTCTGCCGACGTGCCGTGCAGCAAGACAAGATTGACCGGATTGCCATGTCGTTCGAACAGAACGGCTCGGATGCGCCGACCGCTCCTTGGCAAGGCCCGCCGCTGAACCTACATTACGTATTCGAACGGGCTGGGCCACAGACAGTCGCAGAGACGCGCCGCATTGGCGCAGGTGCGTGGCCAGGCCCTGGGGAAGGACCGCGATGAACTCGAATTTCCGCAACCTCGCCCTCTGGGTGATCATCGTCCTGCTTTTGCTGGCGTTGTTCACGCTGTTCCAGAGCCCGCAGCAACGGCAAGGTTCGTCCGATATGCCGTTCACGCAGTTCCTCTCCGAGGTTGACGGCGGACGCGTGCGCGATGTCACGATCCAGGGGCCCGAGGTCACCGGCCACTTCACCGATGGCCGGACCTTCCAGACCTATGCGCCGCCCTATCCGGGCTTGACGCAGAAGCTGTTCGAGAAGGGCGTGCAGGTGCAGGCCCGTCCGCCGGGCGAGCAGGTGCCGTGGTTCGTGGCGCTCCTCGCCCAGTGGTTCCCGGTCCTTCTGTTGATCGGCCTGTGGATCTTCATGTCGCGCCAGATCCAGGGCGCCGGCGGCAAGGCCATGGGTTTCGGCAAGTCCAAGGCCAAGCTTTTGACCGAGGCGCACGGCCGGGTCACCTTCGACGACGTCGCCGGCATCGACGAAGCCAAGCAGGACCTGCAGGAGATCGTCGAATTCCTGCGCGATCCGCAGAAGTTCCAGCGGCTCGGTGGCCGCATCCCGCGTGGCGTGCTGTTGGTCGGCCCGCCCGGCACGGGTAAGACGCTGACCGCCAAGGCGGTGGCCGGCGAAGCCAATGTGCCGTTCTTCACCATTTCCGGTTCGGATTTCGTCGAGATGTTCGTCGGCGTCGGCGCCAGCCGTGTCCGCGACATGTTCGAACAGGCCAAGAAGAATGCGCCCTGCATCATCTTCATCGACGAAATCGACGCGGTCGGCCGCCATCGCGGCGCCGGCCTCGGCGGCGGCAATGACGAGCGCGAGCAGACGCTGAACCAGTTGCTGGTCGAGATGGATGGCTTCGAGCCGAACGAGGGCATCATCATCATCGCGGCGACCAACCGTCCCGATGTTCTCGATCCGGCGCTGCTGCGTCCCGGCCGTTTCGATCGCCAGATCGTGGTGCCGAACCCGGATGTCAACGGCCGCGAGAAGATCTTGAAGGTTCATGCCCGCAAGGTGCCGCTGGCGCCCGACGTGGACCTGAAGATCATTGCCCGCGGCACGCCCGGCTTCTCCGGCGCCGACCTGATGAACCTGGTCAACGAGGCGGCTCTGCTGGCGGCCCGGCGCTCCAAGCGCATGGTCACCATGGCCGATCTCGAGGATGCCAAGGACAAGGTCATGATGGGCGCCGAGCGTCGGTCGATGGCAATGTCCGAGGAAGAAAAGAAGCTGACCGCCTATCACGAGGCCGGTCACGCGGTTGTCGGCATGAACGTCGAGGCCGGCCTGCCGGTGCACAAGGCGACGATCATCCCGCGCGGCCGTGCGCTCGGCATGGTCAAGTTCTTGCCCGAGGGCGACCGCTATTCCATGAAGTACAAGGAATATACGTCGCATCTGGCGGTCGCCATGGGCGGTCGCGTGGCGGAAGAGCTGACCTTCGGCAAGGAGAACGTCACCTCCGGCGCCGTCGGCGACATCGATCAGGCGACCAAGATGGCGCGCGCCATGGTCACCCGCATGGGCTTCTCCGAGGAGCTTGGCCTGGTCGCTTATGGCGACAATCAGGAAGAGGTGTTCCTCGGCATGTCGATGGGCCGGCAGCAGAGCATCTCGGAATCAACCGCGCAGAAGATCGACACCGAGGTCAAGCGGCTGGTCCAGGAAGGCTATATCGAAGCCAAGCGGATCCTGACCGAGAAGCACGACGAGTTCATCCGGGTTGCCGAGGCGCTGCTCGAATATGAAACGCTGTCGGGCGACGAGATCAAGGATCTGATCGCCGGCAAGCCGCCGGTGCGCGACACCGAGCCGGACAAGAATGCCGGCCGCTCCTCGGCGGTACCGACCGCCGGCAAGGGCCGCCGCCCGGCCAATGACGACGGCCTGGAGCCGCAACCTTCGGCTTGACGCCGGTTGCCATGACCTGAGAACACTCGAGCGGCGGGACACAGTGCCCGCCGCTTTTGTTTGTCAGGCCCGGAGCCGCGGATGACCATCGCCAAAGTCGAACCGTTCATCCTGCATGTCCCGGTGACCGGCTCGAGCATTTCCGACAGCACCCATACGCTGTCCCATTGGGGCGTGGTCGGCGTGCGGATCACCACCAGCGACGGTTTCGTCGGCACCGGCTTTACCGGCACCCATGCCGATCTCGCCGGCGACCGGTTGATCACGACCTGCATCGCCTCCTGTTATGCCGAGCTGCTGATCGGCGAAGACGAGGCCGATATCACCCGGCTCTGGCAGAAGATCGCCCGGCATCCGCCGATGCAGTGGATCGGCCGCGCCGGCATCAGCCATATCGCGCTCGGCGCCGTCGACATCGCGCTCTGGGACATCAAGGCGCAACGTGCCGAACAGCCGCTGTGGAAGCTGCTGGGCGGCGCGACCTGCGAGCGGCTGATGGCCTATAATACCGATATCGGCTGGCTCTCGATCCCTGACGATCAACTGATCGCCGGGGCGCGGCGGGCGGTTGGCGACGAGGGCTTCCGCGGCATCAAGATCAAGGTCGGCTCGCCCGATATGGCGCGCGACCTGAGGCGTTTGCAGGCGGTGCGGCGGGCCATCGGGCCAGGCATCATGCTGGCGGTCGACGGCAATGGCCGCTGGGACCTGCCGACCGCCATGCGCTTCTGCCGCGAGGCCGACGGGCTCGACATCTTCTGGTTCGAGGAGCCGCTCTGGTACGACGACATAGCAGGCCATGCCGCGCTCGCCCGGACCAGCTGCATTCCCGTGGCGCTCGGCGAGCAGCTCTATACGGCAGAAGCCTTTTCGGAGTTCATCGGGCGCGGCGCGGGGAAGTGTCAGGAATTTCGTGTGCGGGCGAGCGGTTGAACATGCTCAGGCCATGGCCCGTGTGAAGCGCTCGCCGAACAGGACGGCGAACTGGGCCTTGGCCATGTGCCACTCACGCGCCGGCATGGTCCACTCTTTCTCGGAGCGGTTCAAGACCAGGAACAGCAGCTTCATCGCGGCCTCGTCGGTCGGGAAGTGGCCCCTGGCGCGGATGGCCCGGCGCAGCTTGGAATTCAGCGCTTCGATGGCATTGGTCGTGTACAAGATGCGGCGGACGTCGTTGGGGAACGCGTAGAACGGGATGACCTCGCCCCAGGCCCGTCGCCAGCTCTGGCCGATCGCGGGATATTTGCGGCCCCACGGGCCATCCTCGAAGGCGCCGAGCGCGGCCTCGCCGGCGGCGGCATCGACTGCCCGGTAGATGTCCTTCATCGCGGCGGCCACCGGTTTGCGGTCCTTCCAGGAGACGAAATCCAGGCTCAGCCTGAGCAGATGAACGATGCAGGTCTGAACCGTGGCCTCGGGAAAAACGGCGACGATCGCGTCCGGGAAGCCCTTCAGGCCGTCGACGACGGCGAGCAGGATGTCTTCGACGCCGCGGTTCCTGAGCTCGTTCATGACCCGGAGCCAGAACTTCGCGCCCTCGTTCTGCTCGAGCCAGAGGCCGAGGATCTCTTTGGTCCCGTCGGCGCGCACGCCGAGCGCGACATGAACGGCCTTGTTCCGGACGATGCCTTCGTCGCGGATCTTCACCCGCAAGGCGTCGAAGAACACGATCGGATAGACCGGTTCCAGCGGCCGGCCCTGCCAGGCGGCGATCTCGTCCAGCACGGCATCGGTCACCACGCTGATCAGATCCGGCGAGACGTCGATGCCATAGAGCTCGCGCAGATGGCCGACGATCTCGCGGGTGCTCATGCCCCTGGCGTACATCGAGATGATCTTGTCGTCGAAGCCGGGAAAGCGGCGCTGATACTTGGCGATCAGTTGCGGGTCGAAGCTCGCCTGCCGGTCTCGCGGCACCTCCAACGACAGCATGCCGCTGTCGGTGACCACAGTCTTCCGGCCGTAGCCATTGCGGCTGTTGCCGCCCTCGTCTGCGCCGTCCAGATGGTGATCCATCTCGGCATTCAGCGCCCGCTCGGCCAGCGCCTTCTTCAACTCATCGAGCAGCCCATTGGGGTCGAACGCCGTCTTGGCGTCGGCGCCAGCCAAGAGCTGGTCCAGCAGCGCATCAGGAATTATCGGTGCCTTCCGTCGAGCCATGGGAAATCTCCTTTGGTCCCATCATGCTCGCCCGCACACGAAATTCCTGACACTTCCCGGCGCGGTGCATTTCGTCCAGCCCGACGTGACCCGGCTCGCCGGCATCACCGAATATATCCGGGTCGCCGATATCGCCCACGGCGCACGCCTGCCGGTGGTTGCCCATGCCGGGGACATGAGCCAGGTCCATGTTCACCTGGCCTATTGGCATCCGGCGAGTGCGATGCTGGAATATATTCCCTGGATCAAGGACTGTTTCGAAGAGCCGATTGCCGTTGTCGATGGTGATTTCCTGCGCCCTGGACGGCCAGGCGCCGGCACGGCGGTGAAGCACGAGGCCTTCGCGGGTTTCGCCCAAGCGTTGGCGTGATCGGGCCCGGGGGATCCTCGGCGCAATCCTTGACGTATTCCTTGGATGGGCTGCGCAATTTCGGCCGGCGACCTTGCTTCGGCCCGACAAGGCCGGCTAAGTCTTTGTCAATGCAAATGCCATGCGCCGCATTGGCGCCACAACCGAGGCCCATGGCGTGACGCCCGTCCCTTCCTTCGTCCTGACCTCGGCGACCGTGCGCACGCTTTCTTCCGTTTTCCGCTATTTCACTCTCTGTCTTGTCCTGGCGTCCGGAATGACGATGGCCGGCCCGCGCGCCGCGCTGGCGCTCGATCCCGTTGCGGTGACGCTCGACCGTCCGGCGATCAATCTCGGCCGCGCCATCGAGTTCGTTCAGGGCGAGGGCGACCGCGTCAGCGTGCCGACCGCGCCGGGTGCCGACGGCATCACGCGGCGCATGGAGATCCGCCAGACCCAGACGACCTCGAGCCTGACCTGGGGCGTGTTCGCGCTGTCGAACGCCACCGACGAACAGGTCGACCGGCTGATCGTCGTGCCGCACTACCGGCTGATCCGCTCCGGCCTGATCTGGCCCGATCTCGGCTCGCAGCGCATCGTCGCGCTCACCCCCAGCCAGGGCTTCCGGCCCGAGCGCCAGTCGGCGGTCGACCAGGACGTCTTCCTGGTGACGCTCGATCCCGGCACCACGGTGACCTTCGTCGCCGAGCTGCGCGACCCGCGCCTGCCGCAGATCACGCTCTGGCAACCCGACGCATTCAAGGACCGCGAAAATTCCTTCACGCTCTATCGCGGCATCGTGCTCGGCATTGCCGGCCTGCTGGCCTTGTTCCTGACCATCCTGTTCGTGGTCAAGGGTTCGCTGATGTTCCCGGCCGCAGCCCTGCTCGCCTGGGCCGTGCTCGGCACGCTGGCACTCGATTTCGGCTTCTGGACCAGGGTGATGGAGCTCGGACCGGAGGCGGTCCGGTTCTGGCGAGCGACGGCGGAGGCGATTCTCTCCGCCACCTTGATGATCTTCCTGTTCGCCTATCTCGACCTCAACCGATGGCACGTGCGCTATACCGTGCTGACCGCCATCTGGCTCGCCTTTGCCGGTGGCCTCGTCACCGTTGCCTGGTTCGACCCCTCGATCGCCGCCGGCATCGCCCGGCTCGGCATCGGCATCGTCACCATTCTCGGCACGGTGATCCTCGTCTACCTCGCCTTCCTGCGTTACGACCGGGCGATCAACCTGGTGCCGACCTGGATCCTGTTCATGATCTGGGGCGGCGCGGCCTTGTTGATGGTCACCGGCCGGCTGAACAACGAGATCGCTTCGCCCGCCCTGCTCGGCGCGCTGGTGCTGCTGGTCATGCTGATCGGCTTCACGGTGATGCAGCATGCCTTTGCCGGCGGCGGCGTGCCGCAGGCGCTGGTCTCCGACAGCGAGCGCAAGGCGCTGGCGCTGACCGGCTCCGGCGACATCATTTTCGACTGGGACGTGAGCGCCAACCGGATCTGGGTGAGCCCGGAGGCCGAACAGCATCTGGGCCTCCGGCGCGGCGCGCTGGAAGGCGCTGCGACCAAATTTGTCGAGGCGATCCATCCGGGCGACCGCGACCGGGTGCGCTCGACGCTCGACACGGTGGTCGAGCACCGGCGCGGCCGGCTGTTCGAGGAATTCCGCATGCGCGCGGCCGACAATCATTTCGCCTGGTTCGCCTTGCGCGCCCGGCCGGTGGTCGGCTCCGACGGCGAGGTGGTGCGCCTCGTCGGCACGCTCACCGACGTCACCGAATACAAGACGGCCGAAGAGCGCCTGCTGCACGACGCGGTGCATGACAATCTCACCGGCCTGCCCAATCGCGAACTGTTCCTCGACCGGCTCGATGCGGCGCTGACCCAGTCGCGCACCGACGATCAGCGCCGGCCGACCGTGCTGGTCTTCGACATCGACCGGTTCAAGCAGGTCAACGATTCCGTCGGCATGGCGGTGGGCGATTCCATCCTGCTCACCGTGTCGCGCCGGCTCGCCCGCCTGCTCAAACCGCAGGATACGCTGGCCCGGCTCAACGGCGACCAGTTCGGCATGATCCTGGTGTCGGAACGGGCGCCGGAGCGGATCACCGCCTTTGCCGAGACCATCCGCAAGACGCTGCGCGCGCCGATCGCTTTTGGCGACCGCGAAATCTTCCTCACCGGCTCGCTCGGCATCGCGCTCGCCGACGGCACCCAGCGCGGCCGTGAAGACCTTTTGAAGGATGCCGAACTTGCCGCCTATCACGGCAAGCGGCTCGGCGGCGACCGGATCGAGGTGTTCAAGCCGGCGCTGCGTGCCCAGAAAACCGACCGGCTGGCGCTGGAAAGCGACCTGCGCCGGGCGCTGGAGCGCTCCGAGATCGCCATCGTCTATCAGCCGGTGGTGCGGCTCGCCGACCGGACGCTCGCCGGTTTCGAGGCGCTGGTGCGCTGGGACCATCCGCGTCTCGGCCGCTTGCCGCCGGGCGAATTCATCGCCATTGCCGAAGAGACCGGGCTGATCGTCGAACTCGGCCTGTTCGTGCTCGACCGCACGGCGCGGCAATTGTTCCAGTGGCAGCAATTGATGCCGCTCGACCCGCCGCTATTCGCCGCGGTCAATGTCTCGAGCCGGCAATTGCTGCGCCACGACCTGCTGCAGGACGTCAAGGGCGTGCTGGCCCGTGCGCCGGTCGCGCGCGGCTCGTTGAAGCTCGAGCTCACCGAGAGCCTGGTGATGGAAAATCCGGAATATGCCGCGCAGATCCTGCAGCGCATCCGCGATCTCGGCGCCGGCCTTTCGCTCGACGATTTCGGCACCGGCTATTCGTCGTTGTCCTACCTGCAGCGTTTCCCGTTCGACACGATCAAGATCGACAAGAGCTTCGTGCGCGCCGACGGCCGCGGCATCCGGCCGGTCATGCTGCGCTCGATCATCGCGCTCGGCCACGATCTCGGCATGGACGTGGTGGCCGAGGGCGCCGAGGTCGATGCCGACGCGGTGGAGCTCTACCAGCTCGGCTGCGACTTCGCGCAAGGTTATGCCTTCGGCGAGCCGATGACCGCCGAGCAGGCGACCCGCCTGCTGAAAGACGCGACGGTGCAGGCGGCGTAGCAGCGAATAGTGAGTAGCGAATAGCGAGTGGGGGCGCTCTGCCTGATGAAGAGCAGCGCGCGAACCCTCGCCCGCTTGCCGGAGAGGGTGGCGCCGTCAGGCGCCGGGTGAGGGTCTAAATCGGTGGCCACCGCGCGTTTCGCGTCGCTATGGCGGGCAGGGTGGGGACGTTCAGACCCTCACCCGGGCTTCGCCCACCCTCTCCCACGAAGACGCGGGAGAGGGTTGCGCGCACGACGCGTTTCGCTTCACCCTCATTTCCCAATCGCCATTCGCTATCAGTCATTCGCCACTCGCTCAGCCAGGACCGCCTCATGGACACCCGCAATCTCGGCCGTTCGGGCCTGAAAGTTTCGTCGCTCTGCCTGGGCACCATGATGTTCGGCGGGCCGACCGAGGAGAAGGACGCCGACCGGATCATCGGTCGGGCCAAGGACGCGGGGGTCAATTTCATCGACACCGCCAATGTCTATACCGAGGGCCGTTCCGAGGAGATCACCGGCCGCGCCATCAAGAAGGACCGGGACCGCTGGGTGCTGGCAACCAAGCTCGGCAATCCCACGGGGCCCGGCGCCAATGATCGCGGCCTGTCGCGGCTGCACATGTTCCAGGCGGTCGAGGCCAGCCTGAAGCGGCTCGGCACGGATGTCATCGACATCTATTACGTCCACAAGGAAGACCACGCGACACCGCTCGACGAGACGGTCCGGACGCTCGGCGACCTGATCCGCCAGGGCAAGATCCGCCATTACGGCGTGTCCAATCACCGTTCCTGGCGCATTGCCGAGATCTGCAATCTGGCTGACCGGCTGGGCATCGACCGTCCCGTGGTCAGCCAGCCCTATTACAACGCCATGAACCGCATGCCCGAGGTGGAACATCTGCCGGCCTGCGGTTTCTACGGCCTTGGCGTGGTGCCCTATTCGCCGCTGGCGCGCGGCATCCTGAGCGGCAAATACGACCCCAAGGCGCCGCCGCCGGAAGGCTCGCGCGCCGGACGCTCGGATGCCCGCATGCTGCAGACCGAGTGGCGCAAGGAGTCGCTGGTCATCGCCCAGAAGCTGAAGAACCACGCCGAGAAGCGTGGCATCACGCCGGGCCAGTTCGCCACCGCCTGGGTGCTGAACAACCGCTTCGTGACGGCGACGATCGCCGGTCCGCGCACGTTGGCGCAGTTCGAGGACTATCTCGGCGCTCCCGCCTACAGCTTCACCAAGGCCGACGAGGACCTGGTCAACCGGCTGGTGCCGGCGGGCCACCCCTCGACCCCCGGTTATACCGATCCCGCCTATCCGCTGGAGGGCCGGGTTCCAAGAAGCGGCTGAGACCGGGAGGGATTGCGGTTACCCCCGGTCACTCCATTGCGATCGGATGCGCGGTCATCCAGGCCCGGAAGGCCGCGATATCAGGGTCGCCGGCGCGGCTTTCGGGTGAGACCAGCCAATAGCCGGTGCTGCCCGCTATGGCGGGTTCCCACAGGGTGACCAGGGTGCCAACGGCAAGCTCGGCATCGACAAGCGGGCGGCGGCCGATCGCCACGCCGAGCCCGCGGGCGGCGGCGTCATAGGCCATCAGCACCGTGTCGAAGCGCAGGCCCCGTTCCGGATCCGGCAGCCGGCGGCCGGTGGCACGGGCCCAGTGGGCCCAGTCCTCGGACACGGTGGTGACATGGATGAGCGGAACGCCCGCCAGGTCCACCGCATCGCGAATGCCAGCCTCGAGTTCAGGCGCGCAGACCGGAACGAGGCTTTCACGCAGCAATTCCTGGGCGATGACACCTTGCCAGCCGCCGCGCCCCATGCGGATCGCCAGGTCGATGCCGTCGGCGAAATCCACCCGTTCGCGCGTGGTGTCGATCACCACGCTGATGTCGGGATGCTCGGCGCGGAAGCCGGCAAGCCGCGGCATGAGCAATCGGCTCGCGAAGGTCGGCGCGACGCTGATGGTCAGATGGCGGCGGCCATGCCGGGCGGCAACCTCGCCGCTGCCGGCCGCGATCATGGCAAGCGCCGATTGCACGGTCGGATAATAGCTGGCGCCGGCTTCCGTCAGCACGATGCCGCGGGCAGTGCGGACGAACAGCGGCGCTCCCAGCCATTGCTCGAGCGATTGAATGCCGTGGCTGACCGCGCTCGGCGTAACCAGCAGTTCTTCCGCCGCATTCTTGAAGCTGAGCAGCCGCGCCGCAGCCTCGAACAGGCGCAGCGCATTCAGCGGAGGCAGGCGTTGACGCATGGTTGCTCGCCTGTGGCCGGCGTCGGGACCGGATGAGCTCCGTTCAACGCTCGCGCAGGATTAGTCGTTTGTCCAGCAAGCGCGGGGAGGGGAGGATCGCCCGGCAGCCAACAGGATGAACACCGATGCCGACCACCCTGCCCGCCGATGTCGTGCTGATGGACGTTCGCGGATCGATCGCCACGATCACGCTCAACCGTCCGGATAAGCTCAATGCGCTCGATGCGCCGCTGATCGACCGTCTGCAGGACCTGCTCGACCTCGTCGAGGCGGAGGCGGCGATCAGGGCGGTGATCCTGACCGGGGCGGGCGAGCGCGCCTTCAGCGCCGGCGCCGACATCGCGGAATTGCAGCGCACGCTTGCCGGCGGCGTCGACCGCGTGATGCGCGATTTCGTCCGACGCGGGCAGAGGCTGACCCGCCGGATCGAAGCCTTCCCGAAGCCGGTCATTGCCGCGGTCAACGGCCTCGCCTTCGGCGGCGGCTGCGAGGTGACCGAAGCCTGCCCGCTGGCGATCGCGGCGGAACATTCCCGTTTCGCCAAGCCGGAAATCCGGCTCGGTTTCGCGCCGCCTTTCGGCGGGTCGCAACGCTTGCCGCGGCTGGTCGGCCGCAAGCGCGCCCTGAAGATGATCCTGACCGGCGAGGCGATCGACGCCGGCGAGGCCAAACGCATCGGTCTCATCAATGATGTGGTCCCGGCGGCCGAACTGCTGCCGGCGGCCGTCGCATTGGCTGAACGGATCATGGCCCATACGCCGCGGGCCGTCGCCGCCTGCCTCGCCAGCGTGACGCGCGGCATCAATCTCAGCATCGATGAGGGCCTGGCGGTGGAGGCTGGCCATTTCGAACGAATGGCCGATACACCCGACGTGGCGCGCGGCATCAGCGAGTTCCTGGAACGGCCGCGGTCGCGCTCGACATCAGTTGACGCGCGCCCGTGACGGACGCGCGCCGCAGTCTCGTGTTTTCGACGGAAAACGTGGCCTTGAGCTCATCTGGCGGCTCGGCCTGAGCCGGGCCGCGGCACCTCATGAGGTTTGGATGACGATCAATAGACCATGCGCCGGCAAACGCGCTCGCCCCAGCGATTGATCCAGCAGCGGCGATAACCGCCCCAGCCACCACCCCAGCCGCCGCCCCAGCCACGGCGGCGCCAGCCATAACCATAACCGCGACCGCCCCAGCCGCCGCCACGGCGGCCCCAGCCACCGCCACGGCCGCCGCCCCAGCCGCCGCCGCGACGGCCCCAACCGCCGCCTCGGCCGCCGCCTCGACCACCGCCGCGACCACCGCCCCGGCCGCCGCCTCGACCACCGCCCCCGCCGCCGCGCCGCATCTCCTGCGGGTCGCCAGCCGGCGTCAGGGCCGCGCGAACGGCGTCAAGGGTGATTGCTTCGGGCGCCATCGGCGCCGCCTCGGCCGCGGACAAACCAAAGGGGGAAGCGGCCGCCAGCCCACCGGCCAGTGCAATCAGAAATGATCTGCGATGCATGGTCGAGTCTCCTCAAGTCTTTGTCGCCCCCCGATACTGATCAACGTCAGCATCATAGCACGGTTCCCTTTGGTCAGCATGCCGGCGCGGAGCCGCGTCGGCCAGCGCATTGCGGAGCGAAAACGCGAACATCATTGGCACGGGCGCCGTCAGGGGCTATCTGTCCGCGCATCACCCCCTGTTCCGCCTGGACCGATCCGATGACCGATACCCCTCCCGACCGCCTGTCGACCAATCCGGCCAGCCCCTATTACGACGAGGCCATGCTGGAGCGGGATGTCGGCATCCGCTTCAAGGGTGTCGAGAAGACCAATGTCGAGGAATATTGCGTCAGCGAGGGCTGGGTGCGGGTGTCGGCCGGCACCGCCAAGGATCGTCGGGGCAATCCGATCACCATCAAGCTCAGCGGCGCGGTCGAGCCCTATTTCCGCAAGGGCGAATAAGCCCGGCTGGCCGGCGCCGTGCGGGGCATGGCTTGACCCCGGCGCACGGGAACCGCATCAAGCCCGTCATGACTTTCATGCGACATCTGCGCTGGTCGACGCTCCGGCATCTGATCAAGAACGAACTCGGCCTGGTCCTGACGCTGGCGGTGGCCGCCGGTGGACTGCTGATCTTTCTCAGGCTCGCCGACGAGGTCGTCGAAGGCGAAACCGCGGCTTTCGACCGCGCGGTGCTTTTGGCCTTTCGCCATGGCGGCGACCCGTCGATTCCGATCGGGCCTACCTGGCTGCCGACCGTGATGCGCGACATCACCGCGCTCGGCGGCGTTGCCGTGCTCAGCCTCATCGTGCTGTTCGCCTTCAGCTATCTCATGCTGGTGCGCAAGCGTGGCGCCGCGGTGTTTCTGGTGGCGTCGGTGCTTGGCGGGCTCGGGCTCAGCCAGGGGCTCAAGATCCTGTTCGGCCGGGTCCGGCCGGATCTGGTGCCGAACGCGCCGATCGAATTGTCGGCAAGCTTTCCGAGCGGCCACTCCATGCTGTCGGCGGTGACCTATCTCACGCTCGGCGCGCTGCTGACGCGGGTCGAGCCCAACCGGCGGGCGCGCAGCTTCTTTCCGGTCGTGGCGGTGATCCTGACCGTGCTGGTCGGGGTGAGTCGGGTCTATATCGGGGTTCACTGGCCAACCGATGTGCTGGCCGGCTGGTCGCTCGGCGCGGCCTGGGCGATGCTCTGCTGGATGGTGGTGCTGTGGCTGCAGCGGCGCGGCCGGATCGAGCGGCGGGCCAATATCGAGGGCTGAGGACGGACATCGCGCCCGATCTGTCACAGTTACTCACCAAGATTGAACCGGCCGATTTCGACAACCATGGGCCACACCGCCTATAAGGATGGGCGATCGCGCGATTGAGCCGGTCGACCCGCATGTGATTCAGACGAACCGCCACAAGAGATTTTCAAAGCCATGGCCCGCAAATATTTCGGCACTGACGGCATTCGAGGCCGCGCCAATGCCTTTCCGGTCACCCCCGAATTCGCCATGAAGATCGGCCAGGCCGCGGGCATCGCTTTCCAGCGCGGCGATCATCGCCACCGTGTCATGATCGGCAAGGACACGCGGCTGTCCGGCTACATGATCGAATATGCGCTGGTTGCCGGCTTCACCTCGGTTGGCATGGACGTGCTGCTGGTCGGCCCGATGCCGACCCCGGCGGTCGCCATGCTGACGCGCTCGATGCGCGCCGATCTCGGCGTGATGATCTCGGCCTCGCACAATCCGTTCGACGACAATGGCATCAAGCTGTTCGCGCCCGATGGCTACAAGCTGTCCGACGAGGTCGAACATGCGATCGAGGATCTGCTTGACGAGGACCTGACGCGCCGGCTCGCCGCCTCGCGCATGCTCGGCCGGGCCAAGCGCATCGACGACGCGCAGGCACGCTATATCGAATTCGCCAAGCGGACGCTGCCGCGCAACATGGAACTCGGCGGCCTGCGCATCGTCGTCGATTGCGCCAATGGCGCCAGCTACAAGGTCGCGCCGGCGGCGCTTTGGGAGCTCGGCGCCGATGTCGTGACCATCGGCAACGAGCCGGATGGCTTCAACATCAACGACGAATGCGGCTCGACCCACCCGGCGGCGCTGGTCGCCAAGGTCAAGGAAGTGCGCGCCGATATCGGCATTGCGCTCGACGGCGATGCCGACCGCGTGCTGATCGTCGACGAAAAAGGCCAGATCGTCGACGGCGACCAGCTGATGGCGGTGGTCGCCCAGTCCTGGCTGGAGGACGGCCGGCTGTCGGCGCCGGGCATCGTCGCCACCATCATGTCCAATCTCGGCCTCGAGCGCTTCCTTGCCGGGCTGGGGCTCAGCCTCGCCCGCACGCCGGTCGGCGACCGCTATGTGCTGGAGCATATGCGCGAGCACGGCTTCAATGTCGGCGGCGAGCAGTCCGGCCACATCATCCTGTCGGATTATTCCACCACCGGCGACGGCCTGGTGGCGGCGCTGCAAGTGCTGGCGGTGGTCAAGAAGATGGGCCGTTCGGTCTCCGAGGTCTGCCATCTGTTCGAGCCGCTGCCGCAAATCCTCAAGAACGTCCGCTTCAAGGGTGGCAAGCCCCTGGAGAATTCCTCGGTGGTCACGGCGATCGACGACGCCAAGGCCCGGCTCGGCAGCAATGGCCGGCTGGTCATCCGCCCGTCCGGTACCGAGCCGGTGATCCGGGTCATGGCTGAAGGTGACGATCGCGCCCTGGTCGAAACCGTCGTCGACGAGATCGTCGCGGCAGTGACCAAGGCGGCCGCTTGAGCCCATCCAGCGGTGCGCCGGGTCGGGGCCTTGTTGCCCTGAAGGCACGGGGCCCGATCCGCTGTTCAATTTTCGTTAGGCTTAAGCTTTAGGGTTAAGCCAGATTTAAGTGTTTCCTGCGCATTTTCCGCATGTTGGTCATCCGGCAGGCGCCCTCATGGGCGGGCGCGCCGTATCCTCAGGGAACCGCCATGCGCATCCTCGCATCCATCGCGCTCGCCGGCGCCGTCCTGTCCGCCGCCGGCGCGCAGGCCGCCGATATGGCACCGGTCTATGTCGCGCCGCCGATCGGCGTGGCGGCGGTCGATAATGGCGGCTGGTATCTGCGCGGCGATATCGGGGTTGGCGCCACCTCGGCGCGGCGCTGGCAATACAACAACAATCCGTTCTGGGGCATCACCGGCGGCACTTACGAGCATTCGACCTCGTCGGCCTTCTTTTTCGGGGCCGGCATCGGTCATGCCTTCAACTCGTGGCTGCGCGCCGACATCACCGCCGAGTATCGGGTCGGCGGCAAGTTCCGCGGCCGTGACGACCTGATCGCCGGGCCGCCGAACCCGCCCGAGGTGGTCGGCTACCAGAACAATCTGCGCGCCAACATGTCGTCCTTCGTCACCATGGTGAACGGCTATATCGACCTTGGCACCTGGTCGAACGTCACGCCCTTCGTCGGCGCCGGCGTCGGCGTCGCCTACAACATGCTCGGCGTCACCCAGGACACCGGCCTGCAACTGTTCAACAATGCCCCGCCATCGGCGACGGCAGGCACGATTTCCGGGGCCTCGCGCAGCAATTTCGCCTGGGCGCTGATGGCCGGCGTCGCCTGGAACATCTCGTCCCAGGTGAAGATCGAGCTCGGCTATCGCTACATGAATCTCGGCTCGTTCCAGTCGGGTGCGCCATGCCCGGTCACCTGCGGCACGGCGATCCGCAATTACGAAATCCGCCAGGTCACCTCGCATGATGTCCGGCTTGGCCTGCGTTACGCCTTCGGCGCCACGCCGATCGCGGCCGAGCCGATCGTCGCGCGCTACTGAACCGATCCGGCTTTCCGGCACGAACGGCGCGGGCCATCAGCCCGCGCCGGTTTCGTTTGGCCTCGCCAGCAAGACGGCTCAGGTGGCGACGGGTCAGGTCGGTTTGGGCAGCGGCGGCGCCCGATGGTCGCCTTCGCGATCTCCGGGCAGAATGACATCCGGTTCGGCCGAGGGAGGCGGTGTCGGCAGGACAACGTCATTGTCGATCGGCAGGTGCTTTTTCGGCGGGCGGTCGATGATCCGGTCGGGACCCGGATCCGGCAGGTCGGTCGGCATGGCAAGCTCCTAGCGGTTTCCGTAGGCGCCTGGACGGGGCGGCGCCCGTGACATCTCGTCGTTGACCGGGTCGGTTGGTTCCGGCGCATCCGCGCCGCGCTCGGCGCGCCCTGCCGACGCCTGGTCGGGTGGGGTGCGGCCGTCGCCGGCAACCGGATTTCCGCTGTGGGGAAGGTCGTGCCGGTTGTCGGGCTCCTGGCGCGGAAAGGCTGTGCCATCCATCGCGACAGCGAAATCGATGCCGGCGGGAAGATTGAGCCCGCGTTGATCCATGACCGCCATCGTCGCCTCCTGTGCTCAGGATGCAACGGCGGGGAACGGCAAGGGTTCCGTCTGGATCACCGGACGGGCTGGATCACCGGGTCGGCTGCGCCGCCGGCGTTCAGCTTTCGGTAACGTTAAAGGCTCCTTAACTCGGCTTTGCCAAGCTCGTCGGCGATATCGCGTCGGCCCGCAGCGAATGGGCCACATCCGGTCGCATCGCGTGCAAGGGTTGTCCGACATGAAACGCCTGGCCCTGGCCTTGATTGCCGTGAGCCTCGTCGCCACGGCAGGCGGAAGCGCAGAGGCGGCGGATCTCGGCGGCCGCATGCCGGCGGCGCCCTTGGCTCCGCCCGTGCTCGCCGAGGATTTCGCCTCCGGCTGGTATGTCCGCGGCGACCTGTCGGCGAGCCTGTTCCGCCGGGCCTCGCTCGGCGCCGGCAATACCAGCTATTTCGCACCTGGCCAGTGGGCCGACCTCAACGCCACGCGCGCCGGCTCGGCCTTTGGCGGCGGGCTCGGCGTCGGCTTCAAATATAAGTGGTTCCGGCTCGACGCGACCCTCGACATCCGCTCGGCGGCGCGCTTTTCCGGCATGGCGCCGCCCAATGGCGACTGGCTTTATGCCGGACCGCTACCGGTGCCCGCGCGCAACGAGCGCTTCAGCGTCACCAGCCAGACGGCGCTGATCAATGCCTATGTCGATCTCGGCGGCTGGGGCGGCGTAACGCCTTATGTCGGCGCAGGCCTTGGCGTGGCGCGGCTCAGCGCGTCGAGCTACAGCTCCACCCCGGTTCCGGCGGCGGCCGCGCTCGGCGAGATCGCGGTGACGCCGGCGCTGACCGGCACGACCAAATGGAACCTGGCCGCCGCCGCCATGGCCGGCGTGACCTTCGACATCACGCCGCAGGCCCGGCTCGATATCGGCTATCGCTACCTGCACATGGGCTCGCTGCGCTTCGCCGACACGGCCGGCGGCAGCTATCGCGCCGGCCCGGTCGCGGCGCATGAAATCCGCATCGGCCTGCGTTACATGTTCGGCGACGGGCTCGGGCCGGCGGGGCAGTAGCGCTCCCACGCGGCGCCGGGTGATTGCCTGGCCAAGGGCACGGCGTTATGGTCGGCCCCGCAAGTCATCGTCGACACGTCGTCATCGAGAGGAGGGCTGCGTGATTACGTTTTTTCGTCACCATCGTCAGCGCGGCCCTGTCCACGCCCTGCGGGTTTTCCTGCAGGGCTGACCAGAGACGGTCTCTGATCCCCTCGTCTTCCTGGTCTGCCTGCAGTGGTCATGCAGCGCCCGAGCTCTCTTGAGCTTGAGCGTCCTGCGCATTTTCCACTCACCGAGTTGAACTGGCCTGGCGGCGTCTCCTGGCGCGGCTTCGGTCCCCCATCCGTTGCGCTGGCCGGAAAGGCCTTGCGAAGCGATGTGGTCGGTCGCTCGGGCGGACCAGAGCTCTAAGACAATGGCATTGATCAACCTGCGCAATCTGGGCGTCACCTTGGGTGCGCCGCTCTTTTCGAACCTCAACCTTGCACTCGAAACCGGCGACCGGATCGGCGTGGTCGCCGCCAATGGCCGTGGCAAATCCACGCTGCTGCGGTCCATTGCCGGCACAGTCGAGCCGACCGCCGGCGACATCATGCGGGGGCGCGGCCTTCGCATTGGCCATGTCGCACAGGACATTCCCGCCGGCCTCATGGGAACGCCGTTTCGCGAGGCGGTCTGCCAGGCCCTGTCCGTGGCCGAGATCGAGGCCGAAGCCTGGCGGGCGGATGTCGTGCTCGATTCCCTCGATGTGCCGCAGGCGCTGCGTGTCCTGCCGCTCGGCCGGCTGAGCGGCGGCTGGCAAAGGCTCGCCATGCTGGCGCGCGCCTGGGTTGCCGATCCGGATGTCCTGCTTCTGGACGAGCCGACCAATCACCTCGATCTCGCCCGGATCAGCCAGCTGGAAGACTGGCTGAACAGCCTGCCGCGCAACGCTGCCGTTGTCATCGCGAGCCATGACCGGGCTTTCCTCGATGCCACGACCAATCGGACCTTGTTCCTCAGGCCGATCGCCTCGGAGGTCTTCTCGCTGCCCTACGCCCGCGCGCGGGTGGCGCTGGACGAAATCGACGCCTCGCAGGAGCGCCGCTATCAGCGCGACATGAAGATGGCCCAGCAACTGCGCCGGCAGGCCGCCAAGCTCAACAATATCGCCGTCAATTCGGGCAGCGACCTGCTGACCGTGAAAACCAAGCAGCTGAAGCAGAAGGCCGGTCGCCTGGAGGATGGCGCGCGGCCGGCGCATCAGGAACGCTCGGCCGGGGCCATCAAGCTCGCCAATCGCGGCACCCATGCCAAGGTCCTGGTGTCGTTCGACGACGCCCAAGTCGAAACGCCTGACGGAAAGCTCCTGTTCCGCACCGGCAAGCGCTGGATCTGCCAGGGCGACCGCATCGTCCTGCTTGGACGAAACGGCGCCGGAAAGTCGCGCTTCGTCAGCTTGCTCAAGGAGACGATCGCGCGGCCCGAGGCCGCAACCGAGGCGATCAAGGTCACGCCGTCGCTGGTGCTCGGGCATAGCGACCAGGGCCTTGCCGAACTCGCCGACGGCGACACGCCGGCCGGCACGATCAGCCGGCGCTTCGAGGTTGGCGACCAGCGGGCGCGCGCCTTGCTCGCCGGCGCCGGTCTCGACATCGACCTGCAGAATCGCGCGGTCGGCAATCTGTCGGGCGGCCAGAAGGCGCGGCTGGCCATGCTTGTCCTGCGGCTGACCAATCCCAATTTCTACCTTCTGGACGAACCGACCAATCATCTCGACATCGACGGGCAGGAGGCGCTCGAGGGCGAACTCGCCGACCAGCAGGCCAGCTGCCTGCTGGTCTCGCATGACCGCAGTTTCGTCAGGGCGGTGGGCAACCGGTTCTGGCTGATCGAGGGGCGGCGCCTGATCGAGCTCGAAAGCGCCGAGCCGTTCTTCGCCTCGGTCGCCGGAGGCCGGACATGACGGGGCTTGCGGCCAGCACGAAGGGGTGGGGAGACCGCTCCACCCTCTGCCGCGCCCGGACCCGCGGCCATGTCTTGTGGCCTAAGCAGAAACCCTCCCGGGCTCGGCCGAAGCTCTTCGCCGCTTGACCTGACCCATCGCCGGTCCTATTGCCACAGGTGGGACATCCCTCCCCAACGAGGGACGTCCATCTGTGAGGATGGAGATCCAGAATGGCGACCACCGCCCCTACCGCGCGTCCGCGCGTGCCTAACTTTTCGTCCGGCCCCTGCGCCAAGCGCCCCGGCTGGTCCCTCAAAGCTCTCGGCGACGCATCGCTCGGTCGCTCGCACCGCGCCAAGGTCGGCAAGGCCAAGCTCAAGCTTGCCATCGACCTGACCCGTGAGGTGTTGCAGGTGCCGGCGGATTACCGCATCGGCATCGTGCCGGCCTCCGATACCGGCGCCGTCGAGATGGCGCTCTGGTCGATGCTCGGCGCCCGCGGTGTCGACATGGTGTCCTGGGAAAGCTTCGGTGACGGTTGGGTCACCGATGTGGTCAAGCAGCTGAAGCTGGCCGACGTCCGCACCATCACCGCCGGTTATGGCGAGCTGCCGAACCTCAACAAGATCGACACCAAGACGCGCGACGTGGTGTTCACCTGGAACGGCACGACCTCCGGCGTGCGCGTGCCGAACGGCGACTGGATCGCCGCCGACCGCGAAGGCCTGACCATTTGCGACGCGACCTCGGCGGCCTTCGCGCAGCGGCTCGACTGGCCGAAGCTCGATGTCGTCACCTTCTCCTGGCAGAAGGTGCTGGGCGGCGAAGCGGCACACGGCATGCTGATCCTCAGCCCGCGTGCGGTCGAGCGCCTGGAGACCTACAAGCCGTCCTGGCCCTTGCCCAAGATCTTCCGCATGACCAAGGGCGGCAAGCTGATCGAAGGCATTTTCGAAGGCGAGACGATCAACACGCCGTCCATGCTCTGCGTCGAGGATTATATCGACGCGCTGAAATGGGGCCAGAAGGTCGGTGGTCTCGACGGGCTGGTGAAGCGTGCCGACGGCAATGCCCGGGTCATCGCCAAATTTGTCAAGGCGAATGACTGGATCGACTTCCTGGCGGTCAAGCCGAAGACCCGGTCGAACACTTCCGTGTGCCTGAAGTTCACCGATCCGGCGGTCACCGCATTGCCGGCCGAGGCCCAGGCGGCGTTTGCCAAGGGTGTCGTCTCGACGCTCGAAAAGGAAGGCGTCGGCCTCGATCTCGGCCACTATCGCGACGCCCCTCCGGGCCTGCGCATCTGGTGCGGCGCCACCGTCCAGTCGCGCGATCTGAAGGCGCTGATGCCGTGGATCGAATGGGCTTTCGAGGCCGAGAAGGCCAAGCTCAAGAAGGCGGCCTGAGGCCAGCCTTCTCAGCCCTCTCGCGCGATCGGGCGAGAGGGCCTCATTCCCTTAATTCACCGCTGACCGGAGCCCATCACCATGGCCCCTCGCGTTCTCATTTCCGATGCTCTCTCGCCCGCCGCCGTCCAGATCTTCAGGGATCGCGGCATCGATGTGGATTTCCAGCCGGCGCTCGGCAAGGACAAGGACAAGCTCGCCGCGATCATCGGCGACTATGACGGCCTGGCGATCCGCTCGGCCTCCAAGGTGACCCCGGCGATTCTCGCCAACGGCACCAAGCTGAAGGTGATCGGCCGCGCCGGCATCGGCGTCGACAATGTCGACATCCCCGCTGCCACCGCCAAGGGCATCATCGTGATGAACACGCCCTTCGGCAATTCGATCACGACCGCCGAACACGCGGTCGCGATGATGTTTTCCATTGCTCGCCAGATCCCCGATGCCGACCGCACCACCCAGGCCGGCAAATGGGAGAAGAACAAATATATGGGGGTCGAGCTGACCTCCAAGACGCTCGGCATCATCGGCTGCGGCAATATCGGTTCGATCGTCGCCGACCGCGCGCTCGGCCTGAAGATGAAGGTCATCGCCTTCGACCCCTATCTGTCGCCCGAGCGCGCCATTTCGATCGGTGTCGAGAAGGTCGACCTCGAGGACCTGCTGAGGCGTGCCGATTTCATCACGCTGCATGTGCCGATGACCGCGCAGACCCGCAACGTCCTGTCGCGCGAAGCGATCGCCAAGACCAAGAAGGGCGTGCGCATCATCAATTGCGCGCGTGGCGGCCTGGTCGACGAGGTGGCGCTGCGCGAGGCGCTCGATTCAGGCCATGTCGCGGGCGCCGCCTTCGACGTGTTCTCGGAAGAGCCGGCCACCACCAATCCGCTGTTCGGCCATCCCAATGTGATCTGCACGCCGCATCTGGGGGCTGCCACCACCGAGGCGCAGGAAAACGTCGCGCTGCAGGTGGCCGAGCAGATGTCCGACTATCTCCTGACCGGCGCGATCACCAATGCGGTGAATTTCCCGTCGATCTCGGCGGAAGAGGCACCGAAGCTCAGGCCCTTCGTGGCGCTCGCCGAAAAGCTCGGTTCGTTCCTCGGCCAGCTCACCGAGGCGCCGATCAAGGGCATCCGGATCGAGTTCGAAGGTGCGGTTGCCGATCTCAACGTCCGGCCGCTGACCGCCGCCGCGGTGACCGGCGTGCTCCGGCCGTTCCTCTCCGACATCAACATGGTCAATGCGGTCGGCATCGCGACCGAAAAGGGCATCACCGTCGACGAGGTGAAGCGCGAGGCGCCGGGCAATCTGGAAAGCCGCATCCTGATCACTGTCGATGCCGAGGACATGCCGCGCCATGCCGCCGGCACGGTGCTGGCCGACGGCAAGCCGCGCATCGTCGAGATCCGTCATATCGCCATGGACGCGGAATTCGCGCCGCACATGCTTTATGTCCGCAACGACGACAAGCCGGGGTTCATTGGCCAGTTCGGCATGCTGCTCGGCAATGCCGGGGTCAATATCGCGACCTTCAATCTCGGCCGCGACAAGCCCGGCGGGGATGCCATCTGTTTCGTCGCGGTGGACGAAAAGGTGTCCGACGAGCTGCTCGCCAAGATCCACGAGATCAGCCATGTGAAGCGGGCGCGCCGCCTGGTGTTCTGAGCCGGCGCCGGTTTGTCTGGCGCCTGGGCCATGACCGAGATCATTGCGGCCGGTTCGCTCAAAGCGGGCCGGCCGCAATCCTCGCCTCGTGACACCATCCATTATGAGTACACGACCTAGACTGGCGACTCGCTTTCCTGGGGTGATCCATGTCCGCGCTTCCGCGTCTCGCGCTCGGCTTCGTTGCCGGCGCCTTGTCCATTCTCATCTTCGACCAGGCGACGAGTTTTGCCCTGAACCAGCTGGGGCTGGCGCAGATTCCGGTCTATTCGCTGCGCCCGGCGTCGCCGCTCGGCATTCCGCAGATCGCCAACCAGTGCCTCTGGGGCGGGCTCTGGGGCATCCTCTTCGTGATCCTGTGGGACCGGTCGAGCTTCCAGGCGAGCGGCCATGCCCTGGCGATCGTCTTCGGCATTTTCGCCGGCGCCCTGGTCTGGGGCGCGACCTCGCTCGCCTTCGGTGATTTCCGGGCGATCGCGGTCGGTGTCTTGTTCGGCGCCCTCATCGCCGGACTGATTGCGTTGTTCGGCGCCGGCGTCCTGTTCGGCCTGCTGTTCGGGGTGATGGGACCGGCCATGGTCAATTGGGTGGTCCTGCCGGTCGTCCGGGGGCAGGCGCTGTTCGGCGGTTCCGGGCGGATCGCCGTCACGGCCGTCATCGGCGCCATGTTCGGGCTCGGCATGGCGGTGCTGCTGTCATTGACGGCGCGGCTGGCGGGTGGCGGACGAGGCTAGCGCTTGCCGCTTTCGGCGACCGCGATGCCGCCGAGCACCAGCACCAGCGCCACCGCATGGTACCAGGCGAAGAGTTCGCCAAGGATCAGCGGTCCGAGGATCGCCGCCCAGACCGGCACGAGATTGACCCAGAGACCGGCCCGGCCGGGGCCGATCAGTTCGACCCCGCGCATGAACAGAAGCTGGGCGACGAAGCCCGGCAGCACCGCCACATAGGCAATGATCGCAAGCGCCTTCCAGTCCGGCCAGAGCGCGGTTCCGGTGGCGAATTCCGCCGCGACCAGCGGCAGCGACGAGATCAGCGCCACCGCCGACAGGCCAAGGAAGAATGGCTGCGGCGAAATCTTCGGCCGGTCGCGCAGCGCCACCGTATAGGCGGCATAACCGAGGCAGCCGACCAGCATGAGCAGGTCGCCGAGATTGAAGGCGAGCCCGAGCAATTGTTCCAGATGGCCCCGGGTCGCCAGCGTCACGATGCCGACGAGGGTCACCACGATGCCGATCATCTGCAGGCCGGTGATCCGGGTGCGATGGGCGAGAAAGGCGCCGATCAGCACCATGACCGGGATGGAGCCCTGGATGATGCCCATGTTCACCGCGGTGGTATATTGCGCCGCCAGGTAGAACAGGGCGTTGAAGCCGGTGAAGCCAACCACGCCCATGATGGCGATCCACCAGGCATTGGCCTTGATCGCGGGCCATTCCTGCCGGAAGGCCGGGCCGGCCACCGCGACCATGATCGCGAGCGTGCCGACCCAGCGCAAAGTGGTCAGCATCATCGGCGAGACATGGCCGACCGCCATGCGGCTCGCGACCGCGTTGCCGGCCCAGATCAAGGTGGTGGCAGCCAGGACAAGGTAGGGGTTGTCGTTGAGGCGCATGCGCTGCCGGGTTCCCGCGGGGCGCGCACTATAGACGGCCGGCATGACGACTGTCAGGCGCAGCCGGCGCATTCGAGCGATGCGGCGCGCAAGCGCTGTCATGCCGATCGGGGCTCGGACCCGCCATTTTCTGAAACGCCGTGGTAATGCATTGGTAAATATGGAAAATACATTTCATCGTTTCGTCATCCGAGAGTCATAGAAGGAGACGCGACGGCCGATCCCTCGCCGTCGCCCCCGGACTTTCGGTTGCGCCGCCCGAAACCCCCGCAAGCCAGGAGAGGCTCGTGACATCAGTTGCCCTGATCTCCTGGGCGGTCCTGGCGGTCGGCGGCACGCTGATGGTCGCCACGCCGGCCGGGGCACAGAGCCGCGACCGGATCCAGGTCACCGGTTCGTCGACGGTTTTCCCCTTCACCGCGGCGGTGGCCGAACGGTTCGGCCAGAAGCACGGCAAGGCGCCGATTGTCGAGGCGACCGGCACGGGCGGTGGCATGCGCCTGTTCTGCGGCGGGGTCGGCAGCCACACCCCCGATGTCGTCAATGCCTCGCGCCGGATGACGCCGTCGGAGTTCGACGCCTGCCGGCGCAACGGCGTGACGCCGATCGAGGTGAGGGTTGGCTTCGATGGCATCGTCATCGCCAATTCCCGCGCCACGGGTGGCATGCAGATCACGCTCGAGCAGCTCTACATGGCGCTCGCCGCGGAGGTGCCGAATGCCCAGGGCCAGCTTGTCGCCAATCCGCACCGCTCCTGGTCGGACATCTCACCGAACCTGCCGGCGCAGAAGATCGAGGTGCTCGGTCCGCCGCCGACCTCGGGCACGCGCGACGCGCTGAACGAGCGCGGCCTGCTCGAAGGCTGCAAGGAGGCCCAGCGGCGCCTGGACGTTCGGATCGATGCGCGCGCCTGCCAGCAGGTGCGCGCCGACGGCGCCTATGTCGAGGCCGGCGAGAACGACAACATCATCGTCCAGCGCTTGCAGGCCAATACCGGCGCGTTCGGGATTTTCGGCTACTCCTTCATGGAAGAGAACCAGGACAAGATCCAGAGCGCGCGCATCGACGGCGTCGAGGGCACGGTGGACACGATCGCCTCCGGCCGCTACCCGCTGGCCCGCTCATTGTTCATCTATGTGAAGAGGGACCATATCGGCGTGATCCCGGGCCTGCAGGCATTTGTCGACGAATATGTCTCCGAGGCGGCCATGGGCGAGGACGGCTATCTCGAGCGCAAGGGTCTGGTGCCGCTGCAGCGGGCCGAGCGCGAGGCGGTTGCGCGCGCCGCGCGTAGTGCGACCGGCATGACCGGTCTTTGACGGGTTTCGCGGGCGATACCGATGTTCCCAATCCTGTCCGGCCTTCTCGTCGCGATCGCCATCATCTGCCTGCCGCTCGGGCGCAGGCGGTCGGCCGTGCTGGCGGGCCCGGATTTTGCGGCGATGCATTCCAGGCCGGGCTATCATGGCTGGTGGCTCGCGCTGATGACCGCCGGCCCGGCATTCGCCGTGCTGGCGTTGTGGTCGCTGGTCGCGCCACGCCTCGTGCGGGCCTCGCTGTTCGCTGAATTCTCGGCCGAGACGGCTGGCTTCAGCCGCGCCCAGCGCGACGGCTTCTGGCGCGACGTGCAGGCCATTGCCGGAGGTGATGTCGCGGCCTTGCGCGACGGCTTGCGCGAACAGGCGGCACTTGCCTTCGCCAGGCTGGATGAGATCTCGGTCGCCGCCATGATCGCCGTCATGGTGGTGGTCGGTGCCGTGGGCTTCGTGATCGCCTGGCGGGCGATTTCGCCAGGCTTTCGTGCCCGCGACCGGGTGGAAGGCGCGGTCCGGCTGTTCCTGATGGCATCGGCGGGGCTCGCCGTCCTGACCACCATCGGCATCGTGCTGTCGCTGATCGTGGAATCGCTGCGGTTCTTTTCGATGATCAATCCGATCGATTTCCTGTTCGGACTGACCTGGACACCGCAGCAGATGGCGTTCCGGGCCGATCAGGTCGGCGGCACCGCGGCTTTCGGTTTCGTGCCCCTGCTCGCCGGCACATTGCTGATCACGACGATCGCAATTGCGGTCGCCGCGCCCATCGGCATTCTTGCGGCCATCTACCTCTCCGACTATGCCTCGGCGCCCGTGCGCGCGGTCGGCAAGCCGATGCTGGAGATTCTCGCCGGCATTCCGACCGTGGTCTATGGCTTCTTCGCGGCCCTGACGGTCGCGCCGCTCGTCCGCAATGGCGGCCAGGGCCTCGGTTTCGACGTCTCCTCGGAAAGCGCGCTGGCCGCCGGGGTGGTCATGGGCATCATGATCGTGCCCTTCGTGTCGTCGCTCTCCGACGACGTCATCAATGCGGTGCCGCAGTCGTTGCGCGACGGTTCGATGGGGCTCGGCGCGACCAGATCCGAAACCATCAGGAAGGTCGTGCTGCCAGCGGCCTTGCCGGGCATCGTCTCGGCCCTGGTCCTGGCGATCTCGCGCGCCATTGGCGAAACCATGATCGTGGTCATGGCCGCCGGCATGGCGGCCAACCTGACGCTCAATCCGCTCGAGGCGGTCACCACGGTCACCGTCCAGATCGGCACGCTTCTGACCGGCGATCAGGAGTTCGACAGCCCGAAGACACTTGCCGCCTTCGCGCTGGGGCTGGCTTTGTTCGCGATCACGCTCGCGCTCAATCTGGTGGCGCTGCGCGTCGTCAAGACCTACCGGGAACAGTATGACTGACATCCCGTCGTCCCGGATCGCCACCGAACTGCATACCGACGCTGCCGCGGTGAAGCGGCTGAAGGCGCGTTATCGCCGTGAATTCGCCTTCCAGGCCTTGGGCCTCGGCGCGCTGCTGCTGGCCGCCGGCTTCCTGGTGGTGTTTCTCGCAACCATCATCGTCCAGGCGATACCGGCCTTCACCCAGTCCTATGTGAAGCTCGACGTGGTCCTGAGGCAGGACGACCTCAATCCGCAGAATGCCTCGGGCGAAGAGCTCGCCCGGGCGATCAATGCCGGCAATTTCGATGCTCTGGTTGCCGGCGCGCTGCGCGCCCATTTCCCCGATGTGACCGAGCGGGCCGAGCGCCGTGCGCTCAACCATATCGTATCGTCGGGCGCGGCCACGATCCTGCGCCGCCAGGTCCTGGCCGATCTCCTGGCCGATCCGACGCTGATCGGCACGCGGCAGCAGGTGCTGCTGCCGCTCGACGACATGGCCGATCTCTATCTGAAGGGCCAGATCACCGCGCTCCAGGTGGTCAAGGGGGAGGGCGAGCTTCGCCTTTCCGGCGATCGCGGTCTGGTCCAGGTCGCGACGGCTGTGGCGAACTTTCAGGCCACGCTGGCCGCGATCAAGGCCGAACTGATCGTCGCCGTCGACCGGCTCAGGCGCGAACTCGACGGTCAGGAGCGGGTGGCCGCCGGCCTTGAACAGCAACTGGCCCGGCTCGATGCCGGGCTCGCCGATGCGCAGGCCGCGGCCCACGCCAGGCTCCAGGGCCGGATCGCCGAGGAAGGCCGCCAACTCGCCGCGACCCGTGCCGCCATTGCCGGCCTGCGCGAGCGCCTGGCCGCGCTCCAGGCCAAGGCTGCTGCGGCCGAGACCCGCGGGACGCTGGACAGCGGCGTCTCGAGCTTCCTGGTCCGGGCGAATGGCGGTCTGGTCAAGCTCGGCGAGGTCGAGCGCGCCAGCGCCTCCGGCCAGGTCCTCCTGCCGCCGCGCTCGCTCGAAACCGTGCCGAGCGGCCAGTGGGACATCGTCCGGATCGTCGTGCCGGAAGCCAGCCGGCGGATCGGCGACCGCGAGATCGCCTATCTCGAAGCGCTCAAGCAGCGCGGGCTGGTCGAGCGGCGCATCGCCTATGAATTCTTCACCGGCGGCGCCTCGCGCGAGCCGGAACTGGCGGGCGTCTGGGTGGCGATCGTCGGTTCGTTCCTGACGCTCTTGGTCACCCTTGCGCTGTGCTTTCCGGTCGGCGTCGCAGCCGCGATCTATCTCGAGGAATTCGCGCCACGGAACCGGGCAACCGAGATCATCGAGGTCAATATCAACAATCTGGCCGCGGTGCCGTCGATCATCTATGGCCTGCTCGGGCTGGCGGTCTTCCTCAACGTCTTCGAAATGCCGCGCTCGGCGCCGGTGGTCGGCGGGCTGGTGCTGGCGCTGATGACCCTGCCGATCATCATCATCGCCGCGCGCGCCGCCATCCGCGCCGTGCCGCCTTCGGTGAAGGAAGCCGCGCTCGGGGTTGGCGCCTCGCATCAGCAGGCGGTGTTCCATCATGTCCTGCCGCTGGCCATGCCCGGCATCCTCACCGGCACCATTCTCGGCATGGCGCATGCGCTGGGCGAGACCGCGCCGCTCTTGATGATCGGCATGGTGGCCTTCGTCGTGGATCTGCCCGGCGGCTTCGCGGATGCGGCGACGCTGCTGCCGGTGCAGATCTTCATGTGGGCGGACTTTCCCGAACAGGCGTTCCGGCACAAGACGGCGGCCGCCATCCTGGTGCTGCTCCTGTTCCTCATTGCCATGAATGCGCTGGCGGTGTTTCTGCGCAGGACATTCGAGCGTCGCTGGTAACCAGCGCAAAGCCGCCGAAAAGGTGAAGTCGATGAGTTCGGTTCGCAATCTCGAGATCGCGGTTTCGGCCGCCGGCAAGGCGCCGGCGCAGCCTGGCCGGCCGAAGCTCACCGGCCGGAACGTCAACGTCTTCTATGGCGACAAGCAGGCCATCAAGGACGTCAATGTCGATATTCCCGAGCGCTCGGTCATGGCTTTCATCGGCCCCTCGGGCTGCGGCAAGTCGACCTTCCTGCGCTGCTTCAACCGGATGAACGACACCATCCCGATCTGCCGGGTGACCGGCGACATCCGGATCGATACCCAGGACATCAACGACAAGGCGCTCGACGTGGTGCAATTGCGCGCCCGCGTCGGCATGGTGTTCCAGAAGCCGAACCCTTTCCCCAAGTCGATCTATGAGAACGTCGCCTATGGGCCGCGCATCCATGGCCTGGTCAGGACCCGTCTCGGCCTCGACCAGGTGGTCGAGACCTCGCTGAAGAAGGCCGGCCTGTGGAACGAGGTGAAGGACCGGCTCAATGATTCAGGCACCGGCCTGTCCGGCGGCCAGCAGCAACGCCTGTGCATTGCCCGGGCGATCGCTGTCAGCCCGGAGGTGATCCTGATGGACGAGCCGTGCTCGGCGCTGGATCCGATCGCCACCGCCCGTATCGAGGAACTGATCGACGAGCTGAAGCAGAACTTCACCATCGTCATCGTCACCCATTCGATGCAGCAGGCCGCCCGCGTGTCGGAGCGCACCGCCTTCTTCCATCTCGGCGTGTTGGTCGAGGAGGGCGCGACCGATCAGATCTTCACCAATCCGCGCGACAAGCGCACCCGCGACTATATTACAGGCCGCTTCGGCTGATCTGTCCGGTTGGCCTCGTCGGTTGACCTGGCGCGGCAGCTTCGTTGTTGAAATATAAGCGTATTTTCTTTGATGTTGGGCTGGAGGCCGCCGTGCTTCCGCCGCCAGTCGGTCATATTCCTTTGGGTAATTGAGCCGATTCAACGCGAGGAGCGCCCCATGTTGCCGCAACGCATCGTTGCCTTGTCCGTGCTGTTCCTGTTGCCGACGGCGGTGGCAAGCGCCGCCGAGTTCGACCTGCCGTCGCGCGTCGAGGCGGTCACGGTTTTCCCCGACGGCGCCAGCATCACCCGCCGCTTTTCGGTCGAGGTGCCGGCCGGCGAACATGTCCTGGTGCTCGGCGACCTGCCGCCCAGCGCCGATCCGGGCTCGCTCCGGGTCGCCGGCGCCGGCGAGGGCCGGCTGGTCATCGGTTCGGTCGATGCCCGCCAGCCGCGCGCCTTCGAGCGGACCGATCCGGCGCGGGTGCAGCAGCTCGAAGCATTGCGCGACGAGCGTCTGTCGCTGGACGACCGGATCGGTGCCGAGCGCCTGCGCAAGCGCGCCGCCGAAGCCCTGGTCGCCGGCTCGACGCTGGCCGGTGGCGAGCGTGGCTTGAATGTCGGCGAAGCGCGCCAGGCCTTTGCCGCGGCGGTGGAGGAGACCAATGCCGCCGATCGTGCCATCCGCCAGGCCGAGCAGCGCCAGCGCGTGCTCGACCGCGAGATCGCAACCATCGAGGCGGCGCTGCGCCAGCAGCCGCCGCAACGCCTCGAAGCGCGCATCGCGGTGGAGGCCGGAGCTGCGTTCCGTGGCGACCTGACCGTGACCTATGCCGTGCGCGGCGCGCGCTGGTCGCCGGTCTATGACGCCAGGCTCACGACATCGGGCGCAAAGCCGGCGCTCGAACTGGTCCGGCGGGCCGAGATCCGCCAGGAAACCGGCGAGGACTGGCCAAACGTCGCGATGACCGTTTCGACCGTCAGGATCGCGCGCGGCGGCGCCGCGCCGCAACTGGCCTCGATGATCATCCGCTTCAGCGAACCACGCCGGTCGGCGGTCGACGCCATCGGCGCCGGCTCGCCGCGGGGCTATGCCGCAGCTCCGGCGCCCACGACCCCGGCGATAACCGCCGGTGATGACACGCGAAGGCTGGAGCGTGGCCGGGTCGACGAGGCCGAGGCGGTTGTCGAGGCGGCTGGCTTCCAGGCCGCTTTCGTGCTTCCCGGCCGCACCACCATCACCTCCGGTGACGGCGCCAGGGCCTTGCGGATCGCGTCGACGGCGATCGAGCCGCAGCTGATTTCGCGGGCGACGCCGAGCGTCGATCCGACCGCCTTCCTCGAAGCGCAGTTCAAATATGCCGGCGAGGTGCCGCTGATGCCCGGCCGGGTGTCGCTCTACCGCGACGGCGTCTTCGCCGGCCGCACCCAGATCGCCGCCGCGACCCGCGACGATGTCGTCAATCTCGGCTTCGGCCCGGATGATCTGGTCCGGCTCGAATATCAGGTGGTCCGGCGCACCGACGGTTCGGCCGGCATCATCACTTCGTCGCGGACCGAGGAGCGCGAGTTCAAGATCATCGCGCGCAATGGCGCGCAGAGCCCGCGCCAGCTGGTCATCGAGGATCGCCTGCCGGTGACCGAGGTCCAGGACATCACGGTCGAAGCGCTGCCCGGAGCGACCGCGCCGACGGCGCGCGACGTCAAGGGACGGCGTGGAATCGTCGAATGGGCCTTCGATCTGGCGCCCGGCGCGTCGCGTGAGATTCGCCACGGGTGGCGGCTGCGCTGGCCGGCCGACAAGGTGCTCGCCCCGGTCCAGGGACGTTCCTGAGCCCCAAAACCATCGAAACAGGTGCAAAGGAGCCCCTGCGTCAAGCGGACTTGCCACCCCCGTCATGATCCTTTATCCGCACAGTGCAAGGACCCCGGCCATCGCGATGAGCGCGCGGTCGGGGTTTGCCTTGCCACGAACAGGTCAGGATAGAGACCATGGCAAACGTGGTGGTCGTCGGTTCGCAGTGGGGCGACGAGGGCAAGGGCAAGATCGTCGACTGGCTGTCGAGCCAGGCCGACGTGGTGGTACGCTTTCAGGGCGGCCACAATGCCGGGCATACGCTGGTCATTGACGGCGTCACTTATAAACTGTCGCTTCTGCCCTCGGGCATCGTCCGGCCCGGCAAGCTGTCGGTGATCGGCAATGGCGTGGTCATCGACCCGCATGCCTTGATCGCGGAGATCGAACGGGTCTCGGCACAGGGCGTGACGATCACGCCGGAAACGCTCAGGGTGGCGGAGAACGCCTGCCTGATCCTGTCGCTGCACCGCGAACTCGATCTGCATCGGGAATCGGCCAATACCGCCGGCACCAAGATCGGCACCACCGGCCGCGGCATCGGCCCGGCCTACGAGGACAAGGTTGGCCGGCGCGCCATCCGGATGACCGATCTCGTCGACCTCACCGCGTTGATGCCGAAGATCGAGCGGCTCTTGACCCATCACAACGCGCTGCGCCGCGGGCTCCGGCTCGCCGAGATCGATCCGCAGGCGATCTATGATGAACTCGCCGCTGTCGCCCCGAAGGTGCTTCCTTATGTCGAGCCGGTGTTCGACCTGCTCTACAACGAGAAGCGGGCGGGCAAGCGCATCCTGTTCGAAGGCGCGCAGGGCACGCTGCTCGACATCGATCACGGCACCTATCCCTTCGTCACCTCGTCCAACACGGTGGCCGGCCAGGCCGCCGCTGGTTCGGGCATGGGCCCGGGCGCGGTCAATTACGTCCTCGGCATCACCAAGGCCTATACCACGCGGGTCGGCGGCGGCCCGTTCCCGACCGAACTCGATGACGACAACGGTCGGATCATGGGCGAACGCGGCCGCGAATTCGGCGTCGTCACCGGACGCAAGCGCCGTTGCGGCTGGTTCGATGCGGTTCTGGTGCGCCAGGCGGTCAAGACCAGCGGCATTGACGGCATCGCGCTGACCAAGCTCGATATTCTCGATGTGTTCGAAGAGATCCAGGTTTGTGTCGCCTACGAACTTGACGGCAAGCGCATCGATTTGTTGCCGGCCAGCCAGGAGGCGCAGGCCCGCGTGAAACCGATCTATGAGACAATCGAGGGTTGGCCCTCGGGCACGGCGGGCGCCCGCTCCTGGGGCGAGCTGCCGGCCCAGGCGATCAAATACGTGCGTCGCATCGAGGAATTGATCGGCTGCCCGGTTGCCCTACTATCGACCAGTCCGGAGCGCGACGACACGATTCTCGTGCGCAACCCGTTCGAGTAGAATGTCAGGGGGCCAGTCCCCCTAAGGGAGGCGACAGAGCATAACGCAATGGCCGATTACACGCCCTTGATCTCCCGGGCCGTCACGGCTTTGACGGAGAACACTGGCGAGGCACGCCGCGCGGTCTATGACCGCGCGCGAGCGGCCTTGGTTGCACAATTGCGCGGCATGGATCCGCCGCTTGCCGAAGAGCACATCACGCGCGAGCGGCTGTCGCTGGAAGACGCGATCCGCAAGGTCGAGGCCGACAGCACGGCCGAGAGCCTCGATGCCATGATGGAGCGCGAGCTCGCCGGTATCGCCGCCGCGGTGGCGACCGTCAGGCCCGAGGCGGTTTCGGTCGACGGCGCCAAGGCGGTCAGCGATGCGGCCCATGAGGCCGAGGCGCTCGGCGATGCCGCGGCCAATGCGAGGCGCGTCGCGCAGGATCAGCTGGTCGCCTCGGAGCCGGCCGAGCCGGTGTCTCAGCGGGTCGAGCC
The DNA here is from genome assembly GCF_005144885.1 of Phreatobacter stygius. Lineage (NCBI taxonomy): Bacteria > Pseudomonadati > Pseudomonadota > Alphaproteobacteria > Hyphomicrobiales > Phreatobacteraceae > Phreatobacter > Phreatobacter stygius. The sequence continues at coordinate 1,018,974 of NZ_CP039690.1, read as the reverse complement.
GAATGTCGATTTCGGTCAAGGCAGCGCGACGGCAGAAGCGGCAACCGCTGCGCCATCCCTCGATGAGGGCGCACGCCAGTCGTCGCTGGCGCCGATCCGGCCGCGGGTTTCCGTGCTGGGCGCCGACGATGAGGTCGAAACCGCCCGCAAGGGGCGCGGTGGCCTGATCGCCGCGGGACTGGTCGTCTTGATTCTGGGCGCGGCCGCGGCGGTGGGTTGGTATTTTGCCACGCAGCCCGTGCGCCCGCCGTCGCCGGTCACCGCCCAGCGCCCGCCGGTACCGGCCCCACCCGTGCCGCCTGCGCCGGATGGCGAGCGGCCGAAGATCACCGACCGTGTCGGTGGCGAGACGCCGGCACCGGTCGCGCCGCGGCCAGCGCCGGCCGATCCGGTCCAGCCGCCGGCTCCGGCTCCGGCTTCGACACCGCCGACCGCTGCGACACCCGAGCCGGCGCCGCCTCCGGTCGCAACACCGGTGCCGCCGCCGCCCGCCGCAGCGCCTGCGCCGGCCGCAGCGCCTGCGCCGGCCGCGCCGCCGGTTCCCGAGGCCAGCCCCACGGCACCGGCCGCCACCGCCCCGCCGCCTGGTTCCCTTGTGGTGGCGCAGCGGGCTGCCCTGTTCGAGGAGACACCGGGCAATCAGGCCGGCACGCTGATGCAGGGTTCGGTCATCTGGCGGACACAGACCGTCAGCGTCGGCCGCGGTCAGCCGCCGGATCTGGTGCTGGTGGGCGAGGTGACCATCCCCGAACGCCGCATGACGGTGACGGTGACGATCCGGCGCAATCTCGACGAGACCTTGCCGGCCACCCATACGATCGAGATCGTCTTCGCCCTGCCGCGCGACTTCGAGTTCCGTGGCGTCGCCGAAGTGCCGGGCGTGCTGATGAAGCCGTCCGAACAGGCCCGTGGCGTGCCGCTGGTCGGCCAGGCGGTGCGCGTGACCAACGGGTTCTTCTTCGTTGGCCTGTCGGCGGCGCTCGATTCCGACAAGGTCGGCAATATCGAGGCGCTCAGGTCGCGCGCCTTCATCGACATCCCCATGCGTTACGATACCGGTCGGCGCGCCATTCTGACCATCGAGAAGGGCGTCGCCGGCGATCGCGCCTTCGAAGAGGCTCTGTCGGCCTGGGGCCAATAAGGCAGGCCGGGCGGCCGCGCCCCGGGGCCAGCGAAGTTCGAGCAGTTCAGACGAAAAAGGGGAGGTCTGTCGGACCTCCCCTTGGCATTTCCGGGCAGCCGGCCGAAGTCGGCTGGATCAAGGAGCGGCGAGCGCCGACGGCGCGCCTTCCAGCGCCCGCATCGACTTCACCACCGCATCCTGCACCTTCTCGAAGGCGCGCACCTCGATCTGGCGGACGCGCTCGCGCGACACGCCGAAACGTTCGGCCAGCTCTTCCAGGGTGATCGGATCGTCCTTCAGGCGGCGTTCCTCGAAGATGATGCGCTCGCGCTCGTTGAGCACGGTCAGCGCCTTCATCAGCGCGGAGCGCCGGTTGTCGGCCTCCTCGGACTCGGCCAGCACGTTTTCCTGGCTGTCGCTGTCGTCGGCCAGCCAGTCCTGCCACTCGCCGTCGCCGTCCTCGCGCAGCGGCGCGTTGAGCGAGGCGTCACCGCCGAGCCGGCGGTTCATGTCGATGACGTCCTGCTCCTCGACACCCAGCTTGGTGGCGATGATCTTGACCTGGTCGGGGCGAAGGTCGCCGTCTTCCAGAGCCGAGATCGAGCTCTTCGCCTTGCGCAGGTTGAAGAACAGCTTCTTCTGGTTCGCGGTCGTGCCCATTTTCACGAGCGACCACGAGCGCAGGATATACTCTTGAATCGAGGCCTTTATCCACCACATGGCGTAGGTGGCGAGACGGAAGCCCTTGTCGGGCTCGAACCGCTTCACCGCCTGCATGAGACCGACATTGCCCTCGGACACGACCTCACCGATCGGCAGGCCGTAGCCGCGATAGCCCATCGCGATCTTGGCGACGAGACGAAGGTGGGAGGTGACGAGCCTGTGCGCCGCCTTGCTGTCGCCGTGTTCGCGCCAGCTCTTGGCGAGCATGTATTCCTCTTGCGGCTGCAACATCGGAAACTTGCGGATCTCGTCGAGATAACGCGACAGACCCGCTTCCGCGGAGAGGATTGGAAGAGAAGCAGCATAAGCCATAAAGCTCTCCTTATTCTCGGCCCCCGGACCATCCGGCGAACCCGGATCGCCTGCCCCAAGGCCCAGGCAACCCGTAGAGCACGGCTGCGAAACGCCAGCCGTGACACCCTCATATATGCACTCAACATGATGGCGGAAGGGTGACTTTCGGACCCTTTTGGGCGCCATATTCGGCAATGCTTCCTTGCATGGATGCATGGGAAGCCGCCCGAACTCCGCGATTATACGCTGCAAGTGCGAAATCGGATGATCACATCGCCGCACGTTCCCGTGAGCGCCGCCGACCCCAAGCAAACCATGCTGCCAGCCGGTTTGTGATCTTACACGGGAGCGCCGAGCGCGTCGACCAGGTGCTGCATGTCGGCCGGCAGGAGGCTCTCGAAATGCAAGACCTTGCCGGTCGTCGGGTGTTCGAAGCCGAGGACCGCGGCGTGCAGGGCCTGGCGTCCGAGCGCCTCGAGCGCCAGGCGGGCGGCATCCGGTAATTTGCTCGTCTTGGTCTTGAAACCCTTGGCATAGGTCTCGTCGCCGAGGAGGGGATGGCCGCGATGGGCCATGTGGACGCGGATCTGATGGGTGCGTCCGGTCTCCAGGCGACAGGACACCTCGGCCACCAGCCCGTCGAGGAAGGCGGTCTCGACGCCGACATGGGTGATCGCCTCGCGGCCACCCTTGCGCACCGCGATCCGTTCGCGATTGCGCGGATCGCGGTCGAGCGGCTCGTCGACGGTGAAGTGGTCGGGCTTCGGCCGGCCCCAGACCAGCGCCACATAGGCGCGCTCCAGCGGGCCGGAGCGGCCGTGGTCGGCGAATTGGCGGCTCAAGGCCACATGCGCCCGATCGGTCTTGGCGACGACCATCAGGCCGGTGGTGTCCTTGTCCAGGCGATGGACGATGCCCGGCCGCCGGATGCCGCCAATGCCGGACAGGCTGGCGCCGCAATGGGCGATCAGCGCATTGACCAGGGTGCCGGTCCAATGGCCGGCGGCGGGATGCACCACCAGGCCCGCGGGCTTGTCGATGACGATCAGCTCATCGTCCTCGAAGACGACGGTGAGCGGGATCGCTTCGCCCAGCGGCGTCGGGTCCTCCGGTTCCGGCACGGCGAGCCGCACCTGGTCGCCTTGATTGACCCTTTGGCCGGCATCCGTCATGGTCCGGCCGCTCAGCGTGACGTGTCCCGCCTCGATCAGCGCCTTCAGGCGCGACCGGCTCAGCGAAGGTACGTGGCGCGCCAGAAGCCGGTCGATCCGCTCGCGCGCCTCGTCCGCCCCCACCACGAAATCCTGCATTTCGTCCGCCACGCCCAAAACTCCATCAGATTGCGCGATGAACAACACTTCCTCCGATCCCGATGTCAACGACCCCGCGAGCGAAGCCGTCGTCGCCAAGATCCGCCGCATCTCGATCGTCTCCTCGATCATCATGATTGCCGGCGTCGGCACGGTGCTGGCGGTGATCGCCTATCGGTTGATGGGCGCGCAGGGGCCGTCCGGCCCGGTGAAGCTCGGCGCCATCGATCCGCAGGGCGGCAAGGTGGTGTCGGCGCTCGCCGCCGACGGCCAGCTGACCGTGACCTATGACCAGAGCGGCGTGCCGGTCATCGTCATCTACGACCTGAAATCGCTGAAGGAAGTGCACCGGATCACGGTGGGCGGCCCGCAGGTGCCACGGCCCTGACCGGCCGCGCGGCGAATTGCCTGATATCGCGCGACAGCGTTCTTGACCGGCCCGGCCCTTTCCGCTTATGAAGCGCGCTCCGCAGCGAATGCGGCCGCGCTCCCTTCGTCTAGCGGTCTAGGACGTCGCCCTCTCACGGCGAAAACAGGGGTTCGAGTCCCCTAGGGAGCGCCAAATCTAAATCATTGAAAATATTTGGAATTTTTTGCCCTGAGTTTGAGCGCTCGGAGATCTTCCCACATAGAACTCCCACAGGGCCGACGTACGACGCGCTAGTTGCGCCGAGTTGCGTTCGCTCGCGCTGCTTCGTGTGCATGCCGGCGTCAAGGATCGCGCCTCGTCACGAGCTTTACCGCACTTGCTCCTCAACCTGCCGACGTCCAAACATGACTGCCGGGCGCTTGCGCGCCTTTGCGGACCAAATTCGTCGCTTTTTTTAACTTTCAGTCGGATCAGCATGAGTGGCGCGGCCGGCCCTCAGCCCCCAATCCGCTTTTCCGTAGGAAGAACTCAAACTTGGCTTGGCTCTGCTTCCTCGCTTCGCTCGAGATTCGGCCAGTACGTCTGCCGTCAATCGGCGAAGCAATCTGCCCAATGACGCTCTTGCAGTTTGAGTGCGGGTGGGGAAGAGGCCGTGCACTAAGTCGCGCCATGCCGACCCGATAAGTATCCGATGCTCTTGCGGGGCATGGCGAGGGCCACCGACTACCACTCCTGAACGGTTCGACTTTGGGTTGAGCCTCTGGAAAGATGCCCGGGGGCGAGGGGTGCATGCAGGGATTAGTCGAGAGGATAGTCAAGGAGCTTCCGAAGCTTGCCGGTGCTTATGCGCTTCACGCCGCCACTTGGTTTGGCGGCGCTGCGGGAATGTTCCTCTTCCTCGGCATCGACGATAGGATCAGGGAATGGGGGCTAGCCAACCAAGGCCTTGTTATAGGCTTGATCCTTATCCATTTTGGACTCTACTGCGTGCAATATAAGGTTTCGGACGAACGTCGAGAGCTCAAGAAGATCCTGGAGAGTCTCGAAAGGAACGGAAAATGAGGGGTTATCTAACGGAACCCGCCTTTTTGGCCCTTCTAGCGTTAGTGATGGTTGGTGCCATTCAGGCCGCCGCCGCCTACCTGTCGCGTGCGAAGTTTGCCGAGCTCAAGAGTATCGCGCAGTCCGTGCTCTCCGACCCCAGGGCCAATCAAGTCGATCGTGATTGGGTAAGGGTTGAAATCAAGGACGCTTTGGATCGCCGTTTCGTATGGGGCGCCGCGTGGTGCGCGCCGCTATTCTTTCCGCTCGCTATCTACGCCATCATGAAAGAGGAAAATGAGACATCGAGCGCCGCAAAAGAATTAGACCCAAACGAAAATAGACGGTTGATTGAAAGAGCTGGACGGCAAGTCGTTAAAATCCACACGGGAACAGATCCCCGTGAGGGTAAGCTTTGGGATGACCCACGTCGCAAGCGAATGGCAGCACTTGCGATGAGTGCGCAGTTCTTATCGGCTCCTCTGAGTACCTTAGTTATCGTTCTAAACCTGGTTACTGCGCTTCCTATCGTCGGAATTTTGTGGCTTTTGGCAGTCTCCCCGCGCTTCGCCATGAAATATCTTAATCCTCGGATTTTCGAAGTGGTTGGAGCTTTTCCGCGCTTTATTCAGGGCTTGGCTTACTTCCGGTAACTCGCGGCATCGGACTGTTTGTACACTGCGGCCTACCCACCGACATTCCGGTTTAGCGGGACATGGATCCCGGGCTGAGGGCACCTGATCCTCCGGGAGCACGTAGAAAACATTGGCATGATCGACCTTTGTCCAACTTAGAGATCGCTCGACCCTGTGGGTTCCCTAGGAGCGCCAAGTTTCAGCGACATCCATAGCGTTGATGCGGGTTCGTCGCCCCGGTTCGCCCGGCCTCGTGCTTTGGCCTTCACCGATTCAGCCTGCACGATGTTCGCGCCTGATTGTCCCAGTGATGGCATCCAGGGTCTCGTCGATCATTAGCGTGAGCCATGTCGTCATGGCCAAGCCGATCCATCCCCGACCTGACCGCCCCCGCCCTCCGACCGTCCCGTCTCCATCGGTTTCGACCGCAAGAAACGGATGGCGGGCCGCGTCGGGCGCCGCCTAGGCTGACTGTCATCGACGGGCTGCGGTCGCCGCCGCAACGCGCAGGCGGCGCCTGAAAGGCTCGGGCGAAACAGACGCCGCCCGAAAGCAACACGCGCGCTCGACGTGGGACAAGGATCAGGCCATGCATCAATTCCGCTGCATTCCGCTCGACACCGGCTTCGCCGAAAAAACCCGGAAATCGGCCATCGACGATTTCGGCTATCCGATCACCCGGCGTGTCGAGGCCGGCAAGACCTATCCGTGCCGGCATTGCCTGACGGAAGCCCCGGCCGACAACGGCATGCTGCTGCTGTCATATCAGGTTCCAAAACCCCGGAGCGTCTACGGCCACCCGACCGCAATTTTCATGTGCGGCACGGAATGCAGCCAGTTTACCGCCGAAAACACGATCCCCGACATCGTGCGCAATCGCCTGGTCGTGCTGCGCTCCTATGACGAGGACGGCATGGCGATCTACGACGCCAACGAACTGGTCGAAGGCAAGGAGTGCGACGGCACGCTGCAGATGCTGCTCGGCCGCAAGGATGTCGCACATGTCAATGTCCATACCGCCAGGGCCGGCTGCATGCTCTGCCGCATCGAGCGGGTCTGAGTGTCGAGGCCGTCCTGCGGCTTGGCGCCGCGGGCCGGGCGAGGGGGACCGAATGTCGATCTTGGCCGGAATGGCGGAGTGGGGCGACGAGTTCACGCGCCTGCGCCGGGATTTTCACATGCATCCGGAATTGGCCTTCGCGGAAAACCGGACCAGCGAGACGATCGCGCGGCTGCTCCAGGGCTGGGGCTACCGGGTGCACCGTGGACTGGGCGGCACGGGCGTCGTGGGCAGTCTGTCGCAGGGCACCGGCAGGCGCTCGCTCGGGATCCGGGCCGATTTCGACGCCCTGCCGATTCAGGAAGCAACCGGCGCGTCGCATGCGAGCCGTCATCCCGGCAAAATGCACGCCTGCGGCCATGACGGCCACAGCGCGATCCTGCTGGCCGCCGCGCGCTTCCTGGCCGAGACCAGAGGATTCGACGGCACGATCAACGTGATCTTCCAGCCCGCCGAAGAGATCGGCCGGGGCGCCGCGGCGATGATCGATCAAGGGCTGTTCGCACTTTTCGACTGCGATGCCGTGTTCGGCCTGCACAATATGCCGGGCATGAAGACGGGCGTGCTCGGTTTCAAGCCCGGTGTGTTCTGGGCTGCCATCGACAAGATCGACGTCCGCCTGCGCGGCTTCGGCGGTCATGCCGCGCTGCCGCATCTCAGCCGGGATCCCCTGGTCGCCGGAGCGGCGATGGTCACAGCCCTGCAAACCGTCATATCGCGCAATGTCGACCCGCTCGACAGCGCCGTCCTGACGGTCGGTGCGTTTCATTCGGGCGAGGCGGGAAACGTCATTCCCGATACGGCCGATCTGCGCCTGAATCTCAGGTCTTTCACGCCGGCCGTGCGCGCCGTCCTGGTCGACCGGGTCAGGGCCATCGTGTCGAACCACGCGCGGAGCTTCGGGATCGAGGCGGAGGTGACGGTCACGCCGGGCTGCCCCGCGCTCGTCAACGATCCGGACGAGACCGCCTTTGCCCGCAGGACCGCAGCAGAGCATTTCGGCAGCGACGGCGTCGCCGATCTCGAGCGGCCGATGTCGGTCAGCGACGATTTCGCCTTGTTCCTGGCCAACCGGCCGGGGGCCTATGTCGTGCTCGGCAATGGCGAACAGAGCTATCCGCTGCATCATCCAAGCTATGATTTCAACGACGACACGATCCTTCCGGCCGCAAGCTATTGGGTTAAGCTCGCACAGATCTATCTGGCCTGACGCCTTTTGGCGGGCGCGCGCGCTGCCTCACCGGCGCGATGCTTAGCGCCTGATGATCCCGGCGATCGCCCCCAGCGTCTCGTCGATCATCGATGCGGAGACGTCGAGGTGGGTGCAGGCGCGCAGGCGTCCGCCGAGCAGGCTGATCGCGATGCCCTGGGATCGCAGGGCTGCCTGAAGCGCCGCCGCGGTGGTTCCGGCCCGGGCGACGTCGAAGAACACCAGGTTGGTGTCGGGCTCCGCGACATCGACACCCGGCAGCCGCGCCAAGCCGGCAGCGAGCGCGCGCGCATGGACATGGTCGTCGGCCAGCCGCTCGACATTGTGGTCCAGGGCATAAAGACAGGCGGCGGCACAAATTCCGGCCTGCCGCATCGACCCGCCAAGCCGCTGCTTCCAGCGCCAGGCCCGGCCGATGAAATCGTGCGAGCCGGCCAGGACCGCGCCGAGCGGCGCGCCGAGCCCCTTGGTGAAGTCGAGCCAGACGCTGTCGAAGCCGGCGCACATGTCGGCCGGCCTGATGTTGGTCGCGACACAGGCGTTCATCAGACGGGCGCCGTCCATATGGGTGGCCCAGCCCTCGTTGCGCGCGATCGCCGTCAGTTCGTCGAGTGTCGATCGAGGCCAGATGGTGCCGCCGCCGATATTGGCGGTTTGCTCGATCTCGAGCAGGGTCTGGGGCGGAGCATAACGCGTGCGTGGCCGTATCGCGGCGCGCAGCGTAGCCGCGTCGAACAGGCCGCGCGGGCCGCGCAAGGCGTTGATCTGCACGCCGGCGATCGCCGCGTGGCTGCCGCCTTCGCTGGTGAGGATATGGGCGGTCTCATGGGCCAGCACCTCGTCGCCGCTGCGGCAATGCGTGTTGAGCGCCACGACATTGCACATGGTGCCCGACGGCAGGAAAATGGCGGCTTCCTTGCCGAGCAGCGCGGCCATGCGGTCGCAGAGCTGATGGACGGTGGGGTCGTCGCCATGCTGCTCGTCGCCGACCTCCGCCGCCATCATGGCCGTCTTCATGGCATTGGTCGGCCTGGTCTGCGTGTCCGAATAAAGATTGATGCGGACGGCGGGACTGCCGGATGCGGCACGAGCGGGCGCGTGGACCATGCTGTTGCTCTCGAGGTTGCTGATGGCGCGGAGGGGCCGAACGGCGGGACGTCTGCGGCGATTGTCGATTTGAGGGATGGCCTGGTCAACCATCCTGGTGAAGGCTCGAGCGCAACGCTGGCCGCCGCTCAGCGCAGGCAACCATGACCGGCGTTCGCCATGTGCGCCATCGCACAACACGATCCGGTCGTTTCCCTTACGTTGCTGGTCTCATCGCCTGATGTTAATCTTCACGATTGATGGTCATCGACCGGGAGTGCTCGCGAGATGCTACGCATCGTCAGCGTTCTTGCTCGGGTTGCGCTGCTCGCAGCCGTGATCGTCGGCGCGGCAAGCCCCGCTTTGGCAAACAAGCGCGTGGCGCTGGTCATCGGCAACGCCAATTATGCCAGTACGCCCATGCTGGCCAATCCCCGCAACGATGCCGAGGACATTGCCGCGCTCCTGCGTGAACTGGGCTTCGAGGTGCTGCTCGAACTGGACATCGACAAGCGCGGCATGGACATCGCATTCGCGCGTTTTGCCCGCGCCGCCCAGGATGCCGATGCCGCGCTGTTCTATTATGCCGGACACGGTATCCAGCGCGAAGGCCGCAACTTCCTGATGCCGGTCGATGCCAAGGTCGAGGACGATATCTCGATCCGTTTCGAGATGGTCGGGCTGGATGCGGCGCGCGACGCGCTGGCCGGCGTTTCCGGTCTCAAGATCATGGTGATCGATGCCTGCCGCAACAATCCCGTGGCGGAGCGGCTGCAAAGCCGCGCGGCCTCACGCGGCGCGATGTTCAACCTCGGCCTGGCCAACGAGCAGGTGCGCGGCACGGTGGTCGTCTACGCCACCCAGCCCAACAATGTCGCGGCCGATGGCGCCGGACGCAACAGCCCGTTCACGCTGGCCTTCATCGAGCAGGCCCGCGAGCCGGGCTTGCGTGTCGCCGACATGTTGACGCGGGTCGCCGATTCGGTGTCGCGCGCCACGTCCGGCCGGCAGGTGCCCGAGTTCACCGCATCCGGTGGCGGCCAGTTCGTGCTGAACGCGCGGGAAACCGATACGCAGATCTGGCAGCGCGTGCGTGAGGGCTCGCGCGATCAGATCGCGGCCTTTCTCACCGACCACCCCCGCAGCGTCCATGCCGATGACGCGCGGCTGCGCCTGGAGACCATGGACCGCCCGTCGGCCGACCCGGCGGAGCGTCGCGCCAGGGCCGAGGCCGATGCGGCGGCGCGCACCGCGCTGGCCGAACAGAATGCGCGGCTCGAGCAGTTGCAGCAGCAATTGGCGGCGATGCAGCAGGAAATGGAACGGCGTGCCCGGGAGGCCGGACAGGCCACCGAACGGGCCCGGGTGGCCGTCGGGCGGCGCGCGCGCGAGCGCGAACGGGCCGAGGAGGCGACCGCCCGGGCGCAGCAGGAACGGCTGCAGCGGACGCGCGACGCCGCGACGCGCGAGGCGGAAGCACGGCTCGCGCGGGAACGCCGGCTGGCCGAGCGGGCCGAGGCGCGCGAGGCCGATGCGCGGCGTGCCCGCGAGCGCGAGGCGGCGGCTCAGGCCACCATTCGTGAGCTCGAAGAGCGGTTGCAGCGCGAACGCGAGGCGGCGGCGCAGGTCGCCGCGCGCCAGGCGGAAGAGCGGTCGCGCCGGGAGCGCGAGGCCGCGGCCCAGGCGGCTGCGCGCCAGGCCGAAGAGCGGGCCCGTCGCGAACGCGAGGCCTCGGTCCAGGCCGCCATTCGCGAGGCCGAAGAACGATCGCGCCGCGAGCGCATGGCGGCGGCCGGCAGTAGCGGCGCAGGCCCGGCAGGGGCCCTTCCCGTGATAGCGCCGACCCAGACGGAAACCCGCCTGGCGCTGGTGCTCGGTGTCGGCAGCTATCGGTCCAATCCGCTGCCGAATGCCTTGAACAATGCCGGCCTGATGGCCCAGACCTTGCGCGACCTCGGCTTCTCCACCATCGAGGGCGCCGACCTGCCGCAGGCCGATCTCAGGGCGGCGATTGCCAATTTCATGGCGAAGGCGCGCCAGGCCGGACCGGATTCGATCCTGCTGGTCTATCTCGCCGGCCTCGGCCTTCAGCATGAGGGCGACAGCTATCTGATCCCGTCGGACGCGGCGATCGAGCGGGAATCCGATGTTCCGATCATGGGCCTTCGGCTGGTCGATCTGGCGCGTGCCCTCGGTTCGGTGCAGAGCCGGGCCAGACTGCTCTTGCTCGACCTGTCGGCCGATCATCCCTGGGCCGGCCTCGGCCTGCCGGTCCGTCGTGGCCTCGGCGTCTTCGACGCCGCGCCCGGCCTGCTCATCGCCTCTGCAGTCGCGCCCGGCGAGGTCATGGCGCCGTTCGAAGGGGCCTATGGACGTTTCGCATTGGCCCTTGCCGAACAGCTGCGCGCCCCCGGCCTGCCGCTCGACGAGGCCATCGCCCGCGCCCGGCTTCGGGTGCATCAGCAGTCGAATGGCCGCGACACGCCATGGGAAGCCTCGAGGCTTCCGCCGCCGGTGCGGTCGCTGACGCTGCCCGCCGACCCGATGCCGACCGGATCGACCCTGCCGCCGGCCGCCGCGCGCCGTATCGAGGGGCTGCCTGTCGCAGACGCCTATGCGCTGGCCGTCGAGCGCGACAGCATTGCCGGCTATCAGGAATTTCTGCGGGCTTACCCGACCGGCCCGTTCACGCGCCGGGTGCTGCGGCTGCTCGCCGCCAAGCGCGAGGCGATGGTCTGGCGCCAGACGTTGCGTGTCGGATCGCCGCAAAGCTATTGGACCTATCTGAAGATCTATCCGCGCGGCCCCCATGCCGAGGAGGCCCGCTGGGGACTTGGTCGCCTGCAGGCGCCGATCCGGCCGTCGCAAGACTTCGTCGAGGTGATCTACGAGGACATTCCGCCGCCGCTGTGGGGCGTGGAAATCGTCGACGATCCGGCCTTCTGGGTCCCGGCGCCTCCGGCCTTCTACGACAATGTCGTGCTGGCACCGGCCCATCTCGGACCGCCGCTGGCGCCGATCTGGGCCTTGCCGCCGCCGCCGGCCTATTCCTGGGGTGTGCTGCCCGTGGCGGCGGCGGCCGCCATCGTCAGCGCTCCCTTCATCCTGCCGCGCACCTTGCGCCGGCCCGACATGCCGGTTGTCCTGCGCCCGCCACCAGGCGGTCCACGCCCGATGCCGCGGCCGGGCCTACCCGGCGCCGGCGCCCCCGTGCTGGGCAGTGTCGGCGGCGCGGTACGGCCACTGCCCGGAGCCCCGGGCGGCGGCCGGCTGCCCCGGCCGGGAACCGATGGCCCGGTGATCCAGCGGCCGGTCGGCCCTGCCGTGCAACAGGACGGCCGACCGGCCGGCCGGCCCGGCATGCACCGTCCGGGACGTCGCCCCGGCCCGGTCGTGCTGCATTCGCGGCGTCCGGACTTCCAGCCCCGGCCGCAAATCCAGCGGCCCGGCTCCCGGCCGTCGCGACCGATCGTCGAGAGGCCGTCGCGGCCGGTCTTCGAGCGGCCGTCGCGGCCGGTTTTCGAGAGGCCGTCGCGGCCGGCCTTCGAGCGCCCGTCGCGGCCGTCGTTCCGGCCGATGGGGCCGTCGCGACCGTCATTCAGGATGTCCGGGCCATCCCGGCCGTTTTTCGGCGGGCGACGCTGAGCGTCACACTGAGCACGCCACAGGGATGAGGACAGAAAGCCGGCCGGCTAGTTTTGCCGACCGGTCGCTTCAGCCGCTCTTCGCCCCCTGGTTGGCGGCGACCAGGCCGCCGGTTTCCCCGGGGCGGCCCTTTTTTGGCGCGGGTCACGGATGGGCCTCCTGGACGGCGGCTGCCGGCGGGCCGGCCGGCGGCAGTGACAATGCCTCATCCTCGCGGGATGTCTCCTTGGCAAATCGCTTGCACTGAAACTGGCGCATCACCACGACGAAGAAGACCGGCACGAAGAACACCGCCAGCACCGTCGCCGAGACCATGCCGCCGAGCACGCCGGTGCCGATCGCCTGCTGGCTCTTCGATGCCGCGCCCGTGGCAATGGCCAGGGGAACCACGCCGAAGATGAAGGCGAGCGAGGTCATCACGATCGGCCGGAAGCGCAGCACCGCGGCCTCCACGGTCGCATCCATGATCGACCGGCCGGGTTTCCAGAGTTCCCTGGCGAACTCGACGATGAGGATCGCATTCTTGGCCGACAGGCCAATGATGGTGATCAGTCCGATCTTGAAATAGACGTCGTTGGGCATGCCGCGGATCGAGACCGCCGCGATCGCGCCGATCACCCCGAGCGGCACCACCAGCAGGACCGAGAACGGAATCGACCAGCTTTCGTAGAGCGCCGCCAGGCACATGAAGACGATCAGGATGGACAGGAACAGCAGCAGGGTCGCCTGCGAGCCGGCCTGTTTTTCCTGAAGCGACTGACCGGTCCAGGCAAAGCCGAAACCGCGCGGCAACTGCTGCATCAGCCGTTCCATCTCGGCGAGCGCGTCGCCGGTGGTGTAGCCGGGCGCCGGCTCGCCGGTGAGGCGAACCGACTGGTAGCCGTTGAAACCGATGATCTGGGCCGGACCGTTGCTCCATTGGATTTCGGCAACGGAAGACAAGGGCACCATCGTCCCCTGGGCGTTCCTCACGCTGTAGTTCAAGAGGTCGGCGGTGTTCAGCCGCTGCAGCGCTTCCGACTGCACGATGACCCGCTGCATCTTGCCGCGATTGGGAAAATCATTGGTGTAGACCGAGCCGAGATTGACCTGGATCGTATCTCTGATGTCCTCGAAGCCGACGCCAAGCGCCGCCGCCTTTTCGCGGTCGATCACCAGCTCCGCCTGGGGCGCCGGCGGCAAGCCCTCGACGAAGACCTTCTGCAGGACCGGGCTCTGGCGGGCGAGGCCGAGCAACTGCTCCTGCGCGGCCATCAGGGCTGCGTAACCGCGCTGGGCGCGGTCCTGCAGCCGCAGACTGAAGCCCGCGCTGTTGCCGAGATTGTCGATCGGCGGCGGTTCCAGGGCCTGGATGACCGCGTCCCGGTAGCTGGCGAGCGCGGCATTGGTGCCGGTCACCAGATTGGCTACCGAAGACGCGGCATTGCGCTGGCTCCACGGCTTGAGGGTGACGAAGGCCTGCGAGGTCATCTGGCCCTGGCCGGAAAACGAGAAGCCGTTCACGATGGTCACGGTGGCGACGCCGGGCTGGGCCAAAAGGTGCTCCTCGACCTTCTTCACCGCCTCCTGGGTCCGGTTGAACGAGGAACCGGGCGGGGTCTGAATGTCGACGGTGAAGAAGCCCTGGTCCTCGACCGGCAGGAAGCCTTCGGGCATGCGCGCGAAGATGACGCCGAGACCGATGAGCAGGGCGAGATAGATCGCCATCACCCGGCCGGACTTGGCGATGAAACCCGAAACACCGCGGCCGTAGCGGGCGGTTTCGCGCTCGACCAGCCGGTTGAACCAGCCGAAGAAACCGCCCTTGGCGTGGCCGTGGCCCTTGTCGACGGGTTTGAGCAGCGTCGCGCAAAGCGCCGGCGTCAGGGACAGGGCAAGGAAGGCCGAGAAGGTGATCGAGGTCACCATGGCGATCGAGAACTGGCGGTAGATGATGCCGACCGAGCCGGGGAAGAACGCCATCGGGACGAACACCGCGACCAGCACCAGGGTGATGCCGACAATGGCACCGGTGATCTGGCCCATGGCCTTGCGGGTCGCCTCCTTCGGCGACAGGCCCTCCTCGTTCATGATGCGCTCGACGTTCTCGACCACCACGATGGCGTCGTCGACGAGAATGCCGATCGCCAGAACCATGCCGAACATGGTCAGCACGTTGAGCGAGAAGCCTGCCAGCAGCATGACGGTGCAGGAGCCGAGCAGCGCAATCGGCACGACAATGGTCGGGATCAGCGTGTAGCGGATGTTCTGCAGAAACAGGAACATCACGAGAAAGACCAGCACCACCGCCTCGGCAAGCGTGGTCAGAACCTTGGCGATGGAGGCCTCGACCGCCGGTGTGATGTCGTAGGGGATGTCCCATTTCACATTGGTGGGAAAGAACTGCGAGAGCTCCTGCATCTTGGCGCGCACGTCGCGGGCGGTCTGCAGCGCATTGCCGTCGGGTGCCAGCGTCACCGCGATGCCGGCAGCCTGGCCGCCGTTGAGGCGGGTGGTGAACTTGTAGTCCTCGCCGCCGAGCTCGATGCGGGCGACATCACGCAGGCGGACGTTCGAGCCGTCGGAATTGGCGCGCAGCACGATGGCGCCGAACTGCTCGGGTTCGGTGAGCTGGCCTCGGACGATGATCGGGAAATTGACCGGATTGGACGACGGGCTCGGCTGCGCGCCGACGGCGCCCGAGGCGATCTGGACATTCTGGTTCTGGATCGCGCGCGAAACGTCGGAGACATTCAGGCCGAGGCCGCGCAGCTTGTCCGGGTCGATCCAGACCCGCAGGCTGCGTTCGGTCGAATAGAGCGTGGCGCGGCCAACCCCGGGGATGCGGCGGATTTCATTGATGACGTTGCGGATGAGAAAGTCGCCGAGCGCGACCTCGTCCATCGTGCCGTCGGTCGAGGCCAGGGTGATGATCTGCAGCGTGGCGGCCGAGGCCTCCTCGACCAGGATGCCCTGCTGGCGGACTTCGGCCGGCAGGCGCGCCTCGACGCGCTTCAGCCGGTTCTGCACCTCAACCGAGGCATAACCGGGGTCGGTGCCCGGCCTGAACGTCGCGGTGATCTCGACCACGCCGAACGAGTCGGTGGCCGATTCGAAACTCAAGATATTGGCCGCGCCGTTCAATTCGTCTTCGATCAGCCGGGTGGTGCCGGTGTAAAGGCTCTCGACCGATGCGCCCGGGAATGCGGTCGACAGCGCGATCGAGGGCGGCGCGATGATCGGATATTGGGCGACCGGCATCAGCGGGATCGCGATGATCCCGCCAAGGCAAATGAACAGGGCAATGACCCAGGCGAAAATTGGTCGATCGATGAAAAATGCAGCCATCAAACAGGCTCCGGAATCGAGAATAGGGACGCGCGTTCAGCGAACCAGCGTCGTGCCCAGGGTCGCGGCGCCCTGAATGCGCGACACGCTGGCCTCGACGGCGCGGGGTGCCTGATGCGTCGGCCGGACCTGCATGCCCACGGTGATCTTCTGGAAACCGTCGACCACGACACGCTCGCCCGGCCTCAAGCCGGCCTGGATCAGCCACGTCCCATCGACCACCGGACCAACCTCCACGGGCTGACGGGTGACCCTGTCGTCGGCCCCGATCACCCAGACCTCCGCCTTGCCGTCATCGGTGCGCTGGATCGCCTGCGGCGGCAGCGCAATGGCGTCGGCGTCGATGCCCTGGGTGGTGTGGGCACGCACATACATGCCGGGGAAAAGCTCGCCATTGGGGTTGGGGATCTGCACGCGCAGGGTCACCTGGCCGGTGCTCGGATCGGCTGTCACGTCGGAGAACAGCAGGCGGCCCGCGTGCGGATAGAGCTGGCCGCCGTCCAGGATCAGCTGGACATTGGCCGCGCCGTTCTCGAGCCGGGACAGTTCGCCATTGGCGAGATCGCGCCGCAGCCGGTTCAGCTCGCCGACCGACTGGGTGATGTCGACATAGACGGGATCGAGCTGCTGGATGGTGGCGAGCGGCGTGCCGCTGGCGGACGCCACCAGCGCGCCCTCGGTCAGCAAGGCCCGGCCGATATGGCCGGAGATCGGCGCGCGGACGTCGGTATAGTTGAGCTCGAGCCTCGCCCGGTCACGCGCGGCCTTGGCGCCGGCAACTTCGGCCTCGGCCTGTTTCTGGGCGGCGAAGGCGGCGTCATATTGCGCCTGGCTGGCGGTCTGGCGCGACAGCAATTCGCGCAGGCGCTGGGCCTGCTGGCCGGCCAGCACCAGGGTCGCCTCGGCGCGCGCCAAGGTGGCCTCGGCGCTGGCAAGCTCGACCTGAAACGGCGCGGGGTCGATCTTGTAGAGCAGGTCGCCTGCATTGACCCGGCTGCCCTGCTCGAAATTGCGCTCGACCAGCAGGCCGGCGACGCGCGACCTGACCTCGGCGATGCGCAGCGGCACGACGCGGCCAGGCAGTTCGCGAACCTGGCGGACAGGCTGCGACGCGACCGTCACGAAACCGACTTCCGGCGCGGCCGCGGCCGGCTGGCTTGCCGCCGGCCGCGGGTCGTTGCAGCCGGCCAGCATGAGGGCGAAGACCGAGATGCCGACGAGGGTCTTGATCTGTTTCGTCTTGAACTGTTTCAGGGAGAGCGGGCGATGGAGGTCGCGCATGGCTTGGCTCGCTTGTTTCGGGCAAGAAGGGACCGGGCGATGCACGGGATCCGTGATCGCTTTGGCGGCGCTGATGTGAATGATGCTGCTGTCCTGCGCGGCGGCCCGAGCCCATGGGCTTCGGGTCACGACGCTGCGCGGACTGGAGTCACGACGCTGCGCGGACTGGAGTCAGGCGTGCGCGGACGATCGCGGCAGAAGGTCCGGCGGACGTTCGTGCGGCGGCAGGGTTGCCGATCGCGCCGCCGGCGTCCCGGTCGTGCCGATACGCCGCTCGGGACCGCCGCCGCGGCTGAAGGTCCGCGGCATCAGAATGGAGCCCTGGCAATCCAGATCCGGCCAGTCCTCGTCGGCGGTCAGCTCGGCGAATTCGCCGATGCCGTGCCTGTCGCCGGACCGGTCGGTGCCGACTGATCCGGCCTGAAACACCAGGTCGGCCGCGGCGGCATGGCTTGGCCCGGTGTGGCCGGCCGAAAACATCCAGCCCGCCAGCACAAGCGCAATGAACAATGTCCAGTTGCCGGTCATGAGGCAGGCTTAGCGAGCGCTATGATGCGACGCAATACACGAGACTGTGCGGTGCAAACCGCCCGGGGTCAAAAGCCTGTGAGGGTCGTGTCCCGACTGGTGGTGTAACTGACGGGTGGTCATCGGCGGTTGCCGGTTAGGTTTGGGTTGCGACGACCAACCCCGAACCGAGAGATCCACCGATGACCGACGAGATGATGAACCTGCGCGGGCTGCTGGAGAAGAGCCCCGACGCCGATTTGCTGCGCGAGATGATCGGCTTTGCCGCCGGGCGGCTGATGGAGCTTGAGGTCAGCGGCCTTGCCGGCGCCGGCTTCGGCGAGAAGAGCCCGGACCGCCTGGCCCAGCGCAATGGCTATCGCGAGCGGGATTGGGAGACCCGCGCCGGCACGGTCGAGCTGCGCATCCCGAGGCTACGCAAAGGCTCCTACTTTCCGGGCTTTCTGGAGCCGCGCCGGCTGGCCGAGAAGGCGCTGACCGCGGTGATCCAGGAGGCTTACATCCAGGGCATCTCGACCCGCTCGGTCGATGACCTGGTCAAGGCGATGGGCATGAGCGGCATCTCGAAGAGCCAAGTCAGCCGGCTCTGCGAGGAAATCGACCAGCGCGTCCATGCGTTCCTCGACCGGCCGATCGAGGGCGACTGGCCCTATCTGTGGATCGACGCGACCTATGTGAAGGTCCGCCAGGCCGGCCGGATTGTCTCGGTGGCGGTGATCGTGGCGGTCGGTGTAAGCGGCGACGGTCGGCGCGAGGTGCTGGGCATGGATATCGGCCCCTCCGAGGCAGAGACGTTCTGGACGGCGTTCTTGCGCAAACTGGCCAGACGCGGCCTGCGCGGCGTAAAACTCGTCGTCTCCGACAGCCACGAAGGCATCAAGGCGGCGGTCTCCAAGGTGCTCACCGCGACCTGGCAGTGCTGCCGCGTGCACTTCATGAGGAATGCGCTCGCCCATGCCGGCCGCAGCGGGCGGCGCGTTGTCTCAGCCTTCATCGCCACCGCCTTCGCCCAGAACGATGCCGCCGCCGCCAGCCAGCAATGGCGCCGGGTCGCCGACCAGCTCAGGCCAACGGTGCCGAAACTGGCGGCTCTGATGGATACCGCCGAGACCGACGTGCTGGCCTATATGACCTTCCCGACGCAACATCGGGCGAAGCTCCACAGCACCAATCCGCTGGAGCGCGTCAACGGCGAGATCAAGCGCAGGACCGAGGTGGTCGGCATCTTCCCCAACGAGGCCGCCATCGCCCGGCTCGTCGGCGCGATCCTGCTCGAACAGAACGATGAATGGGCCGTCCAGCGGGCCCGCTACATGACCCTGGAAACCATGGCCGGCCTGAGCGATGATCCTAGTGTCGGCCTGCCAGCCGTGGCAGCCTGACCAGCCCGGCCTATGCCGGCGATCGTGGGGCCTTGCGCCAGCTACACCACGCTACGGGACATGACCCCTGTGAGGCGGCCAGGGGACGTCGATCCGGTGGCGGAGGCCCGCTTGGTGCGCGCTGAAGTCGGCCTGCCGCGGATATCCGGAACGACCATCGCGCGAGACGCTGCGCGGTCAAGCAGAAGTTCGCATGACGGGACCGGGTCGGCCGCCGCCACAACAAACGGCCGGGTCGCGGCGCAGCAAAACGAAATAGACCAAAAGAGCCGCTCGGGCGGTGAAACGATGAGCGAGCCAAAGATCTCGCCGGAGCTGCAGCCAATATCTGGGATGACGGAGAGACATGGCGCTAGAGACGAGCGAGCGGAGGGTTTCCGGTGCCTCCCGCCGGTGCCGGCAAGCGCCGCGATACAGACCCTCGCGGAGAGAGCGAGTAAGACCGCAATAAATGCGGCGGATTGCATCTGAAAAGCGCGGCGCGCACCCAATAGCAGGCGGTTCGTCGATGCCATCGGCGGCGATGAAATTGACCGCGAGGCAGTCGCCCCGGCGGCTTCATGCCGGAAGTCCTTCCGGGGTCGAACACGACCGTCGCGTCGTTTGCAATCGGTCGCGTGATTGCCCTTGCGTTCGGGCGTTGCCGGTGTCCACTATTGAACAGATGACCCGAAAAGAGGTCCTGACATCAGGGAGGTCCACCATGACCGTACAAGACACGACACAATCACGCCGGAAGTTCCTACGCGGTTCGGCCATCGTCGCCGCCGCCGCCGTTGCCGCGCCCACCGTCGCCAAGGCGCAAGGCCCGATCTCGATGCGCTGGCAGAGCACCTGGCCGTCGAAGGATATCTTCCACGAATTCGCCATCGACTTCGCCAAGAAGGTGAACGACATGACCGGCGGCGATCTCAAGATCGAAGTGCTGCCGGCCGGTGCCGTCGTCCCGGCCTTCGGCCTGCTCGACGCCATCTCGCGCGGCACGCTCGATGGCGGCCATGGCGTGGTCGTCTATCACTACGGCAAGCAGACCGCGCTGGCGCTCTGGGGTTCGGGCCCCGGCTATGCGATGGACGCCAACATGCTGCTCGCCTGGCACAAATATGGCGGCGGCAAGCAACTGCTCGCCAAGCTCTACGCTTCCATCGGCGCCAATGTCGTGTCGTTCCCTTATGGGCCGATGCCGACCCAGCCGCTCGGCTGGTTCAAGAAGCCGATCACCAGCGTCGACGATCTCAAGGGCCTGAAGTTCCGCACCGTCGGCATATCGATCGACGTCTTCTCCGCCATGGGTGCGGCGGTGAATGCGCTGCCGGGCGGTGAGATCGTCGCGGCGATGGATCGCGGCCTGCTCGACGCGGCCGAATTCAACAACGCGTCGTCGGACCGTGTGCTCGGTTTCGCCGACGTCTCGAAGGTCTGCATGCTGCAGAGCTACCACCAGAATGCCGAGCAGTTCGAGATCTCGTTCAACAAGACCAAGTTCGACGCGCTGCCGGACCGGATCAAATCGATCATCGAAAACGCGGTCGAGGCTGCCTCCTCCGACATGTCGTGGAAGGCGATCGATCGTTATTCGCAGGACTATATCGAGTTGCAGACCAAGGACCGCGTCCGGTTCTTCAAGACCCCGGACGCGATCCTGCGCCGCCAGTTGCAGGTCTATGACGAAGTGGTCGCCAAGAAGTCGGCGGAAAATCCGCTGTTCAAGGAGATCATCGAATCGCAGATCGCCTTCGCCCGCCGCACCACCCAGTGGGAGCAGGACACCGTGGTCAGCCGCCGCATGGCCTATGACCACTATTTCGGCGCCAGCGGCGTCGCAAGGCAGCGCTGACGCGACATCGCCGGCCCGCTTGCTCCTCGCGGGCGAATGGTGCCGGCCTTGGCTTGCTGTTGCCTTGCCCTTGCCGAGGCGCGCGGCGGCCCGCGCGCCCCAACTCCGGTATGCCATGACGGTTCAACAATTCCTGCATACGATCGACGGCATTAGTACCTGGGTGGGCAAGGCCGCGGCCTGGCTCGTCGTCGCCTTGATGTTGCTGGTCTGCGGCGAAGTGTTCAAGCGCTACGTCCTGAACGCGCCGACCGCCTGGATCTTCGACGCGAGCAACATGCTCTACGGCTCGGCCTTCATGCTGTGCGGGGCCTATGCACTGGCCCAGAACGCCCATGTGCGGGGCGACTTCCTGTACAGCTCGATGCGGCCGCGCATCCAGGCTTCGCTCGATCTCGTGCTCTACCTGGTGTTCTTCGTCCCCGGCATCTTGGCGCTGATCTATGCCGGCTATTATTACGCCGCCGATTCCTGGCGCATTGGCGAGCACTCGAGCATCACCGCCGACGGGCCGCCGATCTATCCGTTCAAGACGGTCATCCCGATCGCCGGTGCGCTGGTCATGCTGCAGGGCCTCGCGGAGATTTTGCGCTGCATCGTCTGCCTGAAGACCGGCGAATGGCCGAGCCGGCTGAAGGACGTGCACGAGATCGATGTCGTCGAGCAGCAGCTCGCCCAGAGTGAGCACGTCGACGAGGAAACGCGCAAGCAGGCCATCGAGCAGGCCAAGGACATCGACGAGGCGGCGCGCCAGCGTGGCCTCGGTGGAGACATCCGCCCATGAGCGATCCAGCCCTCGGCCTCCTGATGTTGGGGCTCATCGTTGTCGTCATCATATTGGGCTTTCCCACCGCATTCACGCTGATGGGGCTCGGTATTTTCTTCGGTTTCATCGCCTATTTCAAATCCGGCCAGGCCTGGAACGACAACCTCGTTTTCGACCTGATGGTGCAACGCACCTACGGCTCGATGACCAATGACGTGCTCTTGTCCATCCCGCTCTTCGTGCTGATGGGCTATGTGATGGAGCGCGGCGCGCTGGTCGACAAGATGTTCTATTCGATCCAGCTGGCGTTCCGGAAAGTGCCGGCGTCGCTGGCCGTCGCGACATTGATCGTCTGCACCTTCTGGGGCATCGCGAGCGGGCTGGTCGGCGCCGTGGTCGTGCTGATGGGGGTGATCGCCTTCAACCCGATGCTGCGCGCGGGTTATGACGTCAGGCTCGCCGCCGGCGTCATCACCGCGGGCGGCACGCTCGGCATCCTCATCCCGCCCTCGGTGATGATCATCGTCTATGCAGCGGTCGCCGGGCAGTCGATCGTCAAGCTCTATGCGGCGGCGATGTTCCCGGGGTTCTTCCTGGCCCTGCTTTATCTCGTCTACATTGTCGGTTCGGCGCTGATCAATCCGAAGCTCGCGCCGCCGCTGCCGCCCGAGCAGACCAAGGTGCCGATCCCCGACTGGCTGGGGCGCTTCCAGGCGGCCTATTCGGCGAATATTCCAGCCGGCCTGATCAAGGCGCTGATCTCGCCCGCCAAGGCCCGCGCCATCGAATTCGAAGGCCGGCCGATGGGCTACAAGGCGCTGCTGCAGAATCTCGGTTTTGCGTTGGTGCCCTTCGTGCTGACCGCCGGCACCTATGGCCTGATCTGGTGGTACGTGGTCATCCATCTGCCGGCTGGCGCGGTCGAGGCCGGCCCCGCCGGGCTCGAGCAATTGGGTTCGGTGAGCATCGCGAGCGAACCGACCACCGCGGCCGAGAAGGGACCGGCGCGCGCCTTCTACCTGTGGTTTGCCGGCCTGGCGTCGACCTCGGCGCTGATGCTCGCGCGCTATTACTGGCGCATGACGGCGGACCGGTTCGAGCTGGTGAAACTGCTCACCACGTCGATCCTGCCGCTCGGCATCCTCACCGCCGTCGTGCTGGTGGTGATCCTGTTCGGCATCACCACGGCCACCGAGTCGGCCGCTGTCGGTGCCGCCGGCGCGTTTCTCCTGGCGCTGCATGCCGGCACGCTCAACTGGGCGCGCACCAAGGAAGCGGTGTTTCTCACCGCCAAGACCACCTCGATGGTGTGCTGGCTGTTCGTCGGCTCGGCGCTGTTCTCGGGCGTCTTCGCCATTCTCGGCGGCCAGGCGCTGCTGGAGCAATGGGTGCTGTCGCTCAACCTGACGCCCATGCAGTTCATGATCCTGTCGCAGGCGATCATCTTCGTGCTCGGCTGGCCGCTGGAATGGACCGAGATCATCATCATCTTCGTGCCGATCTTCCTGCCGATGCTCAAACATTTCGGCATCGACCCGGTGCTCTGGGGCGTCCTGGTGTTCGTCAACCTGCAGGCAGCCTTCCTGTCGCCACCGGTGGCGATGTCGGCCTTCTATCTGAAGGGGGTCGCGCCGAAACACGTCACGATCAATCAGATCTTCGCCGGCATGATGCCCTACATGCTCATCGTCATCCTCTGTATGGTGATCATGTACGTCTGGCCGGGCCTGACCGTCTGGCTGCCCAATTTCCTCTATGGCGGGACCTGAGCGCATAGCCATGACGCATGACGATTTGACCCGGCTGACCGCCACCGCGGCGGCCGACCTGATACGGCGCGGCGAGACTACCTCCGAGGTGCTGGTCGGGGCCTGTCTCGACCGCATCGCGGCACGCCAGGACGCGATCCACGCTTTCGTCCACATCGATCCGGACCATGCGCTGCGCGCGGCAAGCGAGGCCGACGAGGCGCGGCGCGAGGGCAAGGGCGCCGGTCCGCTCCATGGCGTGCCGGTCGCCATCAAGGATGTCATCGACACCTCGGACTATCCGACCGAACATGGGTCGCCGGCCTTTGTCGGCCACCGGCCGGCAGCGGACGCGGCCTGCGTCGCGGCGCTGCGTGCCGCCGGCGCCATCATCATCGGCAAGACGGTGACCACCGAGCTTGCCGCCCGGCGGCCGGGCCCGACACGCAATCCGCACAACCCTGCCCATACGCCAGGCGGCTCGTCTTCCGGTTCGGCGGCGGCGGTTGCCGACGCCATGGTGCCGCTGGCGCTCGGCACCCAGACCGCCGGTTCGGTGATCCGCCCGGCCTCGTTCTGCGGGGTCTATGGCTTCAAGCCGACTTTCGGCCTGGTGCCACGCCCCGGCGTGCTCACCCAGGCGCATTCGCTCGACACGGTCGGTGTCATGGCTCGCTCGATCGAGGACCTGGCGCTCGCCGGCGACGTGCTGCAAGGCTACGACCCGCGCGATGCGTCGAGCCTGGCGTCGAGCCGCTCCGGGCTCGTCCAGCTGGCGACCATGGACTGGCCGATCCCACCGATCTTCGCTTTCGTCAGGTCGCCGGCCTGGGGGGCTGCGGATGCACGCATGCGCGACGCCTTCGGCGAGCTCGCCGAGGCGCTCGGCCACCAGGTGATCGAGGTCGATATCGACAGATCGATCGAGAGGGGTGTCGCCGCTGCCCGGACCATCCAGATGGTCGAGCTGGCGCATCATTTCGGCCCACTGTTCGACCGCACGCCCGAGCTGGTCTCGCCTCAGCTGATCGAGATGATCGAGGAGGGCCGTGCCGCCCGCGCCGTCGACTATGCGGCGGCGCTCGGCGACCGGGAAGCGCTCTACCGCACGGTCGAGGAGCTGTTCTACAGCCACGGCACGATCCTGACGCCGGCCGCGCCGGGGCCGGCGCCGTCAGGCATCGACCATACCGGCGATCCCGTGTTCAACGCCTTCTGGACCTATCTCGGCGTGCCTGCGGTGACGCTGCCGCTGCTCGAGGCCGACGGCCTGCCGATCGGCGTGCAGCTGGTCGGCGCACGGCGCGACGACGGGCGGCTCTTGAGGACCGCCCGCCTGCTGGTCGAGCAACTGGCAAGCGAAGCCTGATCGCGCGGCTTTAGAAGAACTCGTCGAGCAGGCGGTAATAGGCGAGCCGCGCAGGATCGGGCTCCGGCAGTCCGTAATGCCCGAAGAACGGTGCCACCCAGGCCGCGCCGAGATTGTAGGTGATGCTCCAGGAGGCCAAAGCGAGGTCCTGATAGCGGTCGGCGAGCCCCAGGCGGCCACAGTCGATGAAGCCGGCAAAACCGGTTTCACCGGCGATGAGATTGGGCAGGCAGGCGTCGCCATGGGTGACGACGAGCATCTCTGAAGGCGGCCGGTCCGCGATCAACTGCCGATAGAGGTCGGGCAGGGGCCGGCCGAGCCGTTCGTCGTCGAAATCGGTCTCGTCGACCAGCCCCGCGGCCATGCGCGCCCGGGCCGCGGCGAGGCGGTGGTCGAGCCGATGGTCGAACACGTGTCGCCGTAATCGAAAAAGGGCAATGGGTACGTGTCCCGTAGTCCGAGGCGGGAAGAGCTGGGCGCGGGAAGCTGGCCGGCGGTGGGGCTTGGGGTGGATTGTTCGGGCCTGAAATGTTCGAAGGGGGTGATCCGCTCTCTGAGCAACACCTGGCAAGCAGAAATAGCAATCGCCACAACATGCGAGACAGGCTGTCGCGTCCTGATGCCAGTGTCATGCGAAGACATTACGTAATAACGCCACTGGACTATTCAAGTTTCTTGAAGTTGTTAGTAGTATTATAATACCTCTAGCAAGATTATCCTGTTTCTCCCTCGAAGCCGCCATTGACAGCCAAACTGGTCCCGTGGCTGAGTGTCGTGGTTAACAGTCTGCAAGGATACGTTGTGCCGGCAAGTGATAAGAAGCGTGCGCAAGGCCGGCGAAAAAGTGCCCCCACAGATCGTAACGGCAAGCCAGGCATCAATGCCGAGGCGCCGAATCCTCCAAGGAGTGCGCCCGGCTACACGCCGGAGCAGATCGCTCAGCTCGACGCCGAGGCGCAGGAGCGTGGCGCGCAGAAGTCGGTGGCCGCGATCCTCGGTGAAATCGTCTGGCTGATGACCCAATCGCCGAAGCACAAGCACTACCAGCTGGCTGACCTGGAGTGGCTGGTCATGCCGCCTGTGCTGTTGCGTCAGTTCAAGCTCTATTACGATCCGCACAGTACGCCCGTGGCGGTCGATCTCATCGCGAAGGTGGACGAGGCGACGGCCGCACGGCTTGATGCTGGGGTGCCGACGATGAGGCCGCAGGATTGGGCCAGTGGCCTAAAGGAAAGGCTGGTCGAGCGTATTTCGCTGCAGTCCCCTGAGGGAGGCCAGTCGCCTAAGCAATTGCACGTCATGAAGAAGATTTAAAATGATAGAGATGCAAAATAATATAACTCATACCAAATTGAATTTGAGTAATTTCGTTTCTTTCTCTCATTGCAGGCATTCATTTTCGTCGGTTAAATTTGCAAAATTTTTGCGGATTTCTGTCGTTTTTTGCATATCAAGTGCTTGTATTGCTTGCGGGTGCGACGAAAAATCTATTGGTGCAAATTTTGACCGAGATCTTTCTTTGTATCAGCGGGAGATGCTCACCAAGACATGGCAACCGGTAGATTTCAAGCAAATTGGTGTGTGTGATTCTGGTTTCCTAGGATACACGACCCAGATTGCCATAATCTATGATCCGAATAGATATTTTACTAGATTCAATTCCAATCAGATTTCAATAAATGACATTCCGCAAAATATTAGAGGCTTTGGGCCGTTTCAGAGCTGTCGGTACAAGTTAGTGAAATCGGACTACGGCAGTAGTATTCACATGATTCGCGTCGATTGCTAGCCGAATCGGAAGAACCAGATGGCCCAGCAGTTCTTTAATGTGCAGGACAACTCCGGTCGTTTTATTGCCGCAAAGACATTGGTCGACATAAATGGAGTCGATATAATAAATCCAAGAACGGGAAGTGCTTACGTTGTTCCAGCGAACTATGACCTCAATGCGGCTGTGCAGCTTGGATATAGCCTTAGAGATGACTATCGGGCCTCCGCAGTAAATGCACCCGGAGTTGCAACTGTCTTTGGTGGAACAATAGGTGTCTCGACTTTTTTTGGACAGCTTGCAAATAGCTTTAGAGCCGGCGGGTCACAGGACCTTCAGCGAACATACAATGATGTGTCGGGAGGCGGATACGCAGAATTTGTGCCTGAGTTTAAGGACGCAGCGTCTTTTCATTTTGGCGTTGTATCAGCGGCCGCAGGATTGCCGGAGTCGGTGACGATTGCCGGAGGCGGTATATACAACGGGTCAAAAGCGCTCATCGATATATACCTCAGAAGTGGATCAACGAGTCTTGATACGTCGGGAGCATTTTGGAATAATATCGATAATGTCACAGCCATAAAGACCGGATATGCAAACTACAATTCGGGACGTTTTTCATCAGATGGTGCGCCTCTTCCTGTCATAACTCCGCCGCCACCGCCGCGCTGTTTCCCGGCCGGCACAAGTATTCTCCTTGCCAATGGTTCTCGGTGCCCTATCGAAGACATAAAAGTTGGCGATATGGTGGCGTCCTTTAGAGAGTTTGCCGATGGCGGACGCGGAGTGCTTGGCGCTGCTAGCGTTACGCGGTTGTTTGAGAATATTACTGATCATTTCTTCGTAATTGAAGCTAGGGGCTTTCAGCGATCCTCATTTAGAGCTGTTGCGCTCACGGGCGGGCACGTAATTATCTGTGCGGATGGAGTGTGGCGTGAGGCTCGTGAGGCAGCATGCCTTGGGTGCAACCTCATTGACATCTACGGTGAGACGGTCGCCATCACCTATCGTCGAATTGAGTATTCTGCGGAGTCCGCCAGTCTCTATCCGCAGGCATCGATCATGCGCTACGCAACCGCTCGCGGTCTAGCGCTGGCGCCACAGATGGAAGAGGGGTGGCGCACCTACAATTTTGAAGTCGCGAATGATCATACGTACGTGGCCGAAGATTTACGAGTGCATAATGACTCCGTGTTTGACTATATTCCAACGAATGCAGTTGTCTTGGGTTGGGGTGGGCCAGAAAATAACCCAGACAGAGCCGTATTTATTCGGGGAAGTGAGCAGATCTATTATGAGACGCGTTACGACGCGAGCGGCTTTAAGTATATCTATCAAGAGGCGCGGCTTCTTGATGCGGCGCCGAATCCGTGGGTGCGGCCGGATGGAACCATCGATGAGATGGGTTCCGCAATCTGGGGCGGCGGCGTAACAACAAACCCTCACGGTCCTGCTGTCATCACCCAAACCACGCCCGTCGGTCCGACGGGTGGCCAGCCCACCGATATTCGCCCCGACTTTCAGCGTATTCAGTCCGTTCAGGTCGATGGCGTAATTGTTGCCGCAGGCAATCTCGGCGCGTCGTTGGGTGCCTCGCTCGGCCGTGCCATTGCAGGCGATAACAAAGTCGCGCAATTCGCTGCCGGCACATTCTTCTCGGCCATTGGCAAGACAGTCGGTGAAACCCTTTCCGGGGGGCTCGAAAAGTCGATTCTCGCATCCGGCCCGAATGGCACGACGCTGCTCGACCTCGGCATCGACAATGCTTTTGCCGCCTTTGGCTATCGGGTTGGTCAGAATCTCTCGACCAACATCATGCCGAGTGCCGCCAGCGCGCTGTCGGCTATCCTCATGGGCGAATTGGCGGAAGCCGTTGGGCTGAAAGGCTTCGAGGCCAAGCTGTTCACGACAGCCGGCAATGCGATCACCACGCAGTTTTTGACCAATATCGGCAATATCGCGACGGGAACGCTCTATCAGGGTGCCGCTGCGACCCTCTTCGACGGGTTCAACAGCGGTGCGATGATTGGCCAGATCGGCTCGTCGCTGGCAAGCATGCTCGGCTCGGAGCTGGGCAACGCCATTCTGCCGGTCCACGGTCCGCAATCAGCCTTGTTCGGTTCCGCGGTCGGCGCCTTGGGGGCGATTGCCGGAACGGTGCTGACAACCGCACTGACCGCGATCACCTGGGGCATCCCGATCATCGGCCCGTTCATCGGCGCGCTTCTGGGCACGTTGCTCGGCAATTGGATGGGCAACCAGATCTACGGTAATTCAGCCTCGCTCTACGAACTGACCTACGACGCCGCGAAACAGGACTTCGGCGAGCGGCTGATCCGGAATTCGAATGGCCCGAATATCGATCTCGCCAAAGCGATGCTGGAGACAGCCGAAGCCTCGATCCGCTCGCTGCTCGAGGAGACCGGCGGCCGGATCGATCCTGTCACCGGCATGTTCCGTGTCGGCTTCGGCCATTTCGCCGATCAATACATGGCCTATGACGTCGTGGCGTCGGGCGCGACGGGCGGCACGCCTTTCGTCACCAATCCCGGGACCTATGAGATCCGGGTTCCCGACCAGTTGTCGGCGCAGCAGGCCTTCACGAAGGTCGTCGAACACGGCACCACGCGCACCTTCGCCAACACCACCATTGTTGGCGGCGACATCGTGGTGCAGCGCGCCTTTTATGCCTGGCAAGCCCTGGCCAAGACCGAAAACAATTGGGACTATGTGGCCGGCGCGCCGGGTGCACGGGCCACGCTGACGCAACTCGCCTTCGACCTGAAGATCGCCAAGGATTTCCGCTACTACTTGGATAATACGGCGCTGATCAATTATTTGATCCAGGCGGATATCAAGACCTTGGCCAACGGCCAGACCCAGGTCGGCGAGTATGCCGCGACCTGGATCGCGACGCTGATGCGGGCGCGCGATCTCGGTCTACACAATGCCTCGAAGTTCGATTTCATCGGCGGCATGAGCCAGATCCTCGAAAGCCGGGGCCTGCTCGAGAAAGCCATCGCCGCCCGTCCCGATTTCGACGGCGACATGCTTTTGCTGGTCGATCCCGTGACCGGCGCGACAGTCGGCGGCATGGATAATTTCTTCGGGCCGGGGCGGACGGCGCGCGTCGACGGCACTGCCGGCAACGACCTGATTGATCTGACGACGCGGTTTTCCGATGCGGAGACCAAGGTCGTCGCCGACTATGCCTTGGCGCTCAAGGACAGCCTGCTCGGTGCCTCCAATGCGCCGATTACCGCGCAGCAATTCGCCGACCTGTTTTCCAACCCGACCTATAGTGTCATCCGCGCCGATGGCGGCGCCGGCGACGACATCATCCGGGGCACGTCCGGCACCGATATTCTCGTCGGTGGCGTCGGCAATGACACGCTCGAAGGGCGTGACGGCCAGGACTGGCTCTTTGGCGACGAGGGCAATGACACGCTCGACGGCGGAAGGGGCGACGACTTCCTGTCGGGCGGCGCCGGCAATGACGGCCTCGCGGGTGGCGAAGGCAATGATTTTCTCGCGGGCGGCGCCGGCGAGGACACGCTGGATGGTGGTGCAGGGGGCGACGTGCTCGCCGGCGGGGCCGGCAATGACGTCTACGTCATCTCAGGGGCGCAGGTCGATACGGTCCGCAACGCGCTGGGCAATCGCAATGGCGACTATGATGTCGTCAGCTATGACACGCCCTACCCATGGCAGTTCGTTACCTTCGGGAGGAGCGGAACAAGTGTAAATGTCTTTTCCAGCCTCTTCGCCATCTCCGGCCCTTCTTTCATTATAGAAGATTTCTTCGGTACGGGGATGATCGATCGCATCGATGTCGTCGCGGGCGGCAGCTTTACGGCCGCCCAGATCGTCCAGTCGATGGCCTATGGCGGAACCGTCGGCGACGGGCAACAGCAGATCTTCAATCCCTCTGATGCCGGATCGCAGGCCATTTATGGCCGGGGCGGCAGCGATATCCTGGTCTTTGGCCAAGGTTGTGGCGCGGATGTCTTCTATGCCGAGACCGGTGGTTCCGTGCCAGGTCCGTCGGCGCCGTTCGTGACACCCGGCGGCGGCATGATCATCTATCCGGACGATATCGTGATGACGCGAGATCGCGTCGTCTTCATGGATGGGGTTTCGTTCAGGGCCGCGTTCACACTCACTGCGACCAGCATTGCGGTCGGTTATGACGCGACGACCTATCTGACGATCGCCCGCGGACCGGCATTGGCATCGAACACGACCGCGTCCCAAGTCGAACTGGTGTTCCAGGACGGCATGCTGATCGTGACCTTCGGCGCGACGGGCGAGATCGTGTCGATCATTTCGCCTGGCGACGAGGCTTGGTCGCGGGCGCATGTCTATGCCAATGGCGGAAACGACCTGATTGCCGGCACGTCGGGCAATGACCTGATCGTCGGCGGCACTGGCAACGATCTGCTGCGCGGAATTGACGGCAGCGACCGGCTGGAAGGTGGCGCCGGCGACGATACGCTGATCGGCGGCGCTGGGATGGACAGCCTCGACGGCGGCGATGGCATCGACACCGCGGCCTATAACGAAGCGCTCCGAGGCGTGGTGGTGTCGCTGACACCACAGACCGGGCCGCAGGACCTGAGGAACCTGAACGAGGCGACGGGCGACGTCTTCATCAGCATCGAGAACGTCAAAGGCTCGAAATATGCCGACGAGATCTCCGGCGACGGCAATGCCAATCTGCTCGAAGGCCTCGACGGCGACGATGCGATCTTGGGCGGCGCCGGCGCGGACATTCTGCGCGGCGGTAACGGCAACGACGTCCTGGACGGCGGGGCGGGGGCCGATGTCATCGACGGCGGTGCCGGCAACGACACTGCCTCCTATTCGAATTCGCTGATTGGGCTGGTCGTCTCGCTGCTAAATCCCGCATTGAATACCGGTGACGCCTTCGGGGATACGTTCAATTCGATCGAGGTACTGCGGGGTTCGGATTTCGACGATATCTTGAGCGGCGACGATGCCGCCAATATGATCAACGGTGGCGGCGGCAACGACATTTTAAGCGGCGGAGCCGGCAACGATATTCTTATCGGCGGAGCCAATAGTTCCGGTTTGTCCCTTGCCGGCAAGCCAGCGCAGCAGGGCCAGATGGGCGCTGAATGGACGATCGTCGGTTCCGCCGACTTTGGTGGTGACGGCGTCGCGGACCTGGCCTGGACGAGTGGCGGCAACGTGGCGCTCTGGACGTTCGGCAGCGGAGCGCTGTCGCAGTTCAATTACGTCGACGGACACATGGGGCCGGAATGGACTGTTGTCGGCACCGGCGATTTCAACGGCGACGGCAAGGCTGACATTGCCTGGACGACGGCAGGCCAGGTCGCGATCTGGCAGATGAATGGCGCGACAATTCAATCGTTTGGAGTTCCGGCGGGTCAAATGGGAGCGGAATGGAAGATTGCCGGTATCGGCGACTTCAACGGTGACGGAAAATCCGACCTTTTCTGGCGCTCCGACACATGTTCCATCTGGTTCATGAACGGCTTGACCTTGACGAGCTTTACGACGCCGGACGGCTATATGGGTGCGGAGTGGCATGTCGCAGCGATAGGGGATTTCAACGGCGACGGCCGCGACGACCTCGTTTGGCAAGACACCGGCGGCACAGTGGCCATGTGGTCCATGAACGGCTCGCACCTGTCCGGCTTCTCAGCGAATTTCGGCCGGATGGGAGCCGAATGGCGCTTGGCGGGCGCCGGCGACTTCAATCGCGATGGGAAGGACGATCTCGTCTGGGTCAGCACTTCCAATGCCGTTCAGATCTGGGAGATGAACGGTAGTCAGATTGCCAAATTTGACGCGCTCGCCTCGCAGCTGGACAACACATGGAGACTCCAGAGCGTCAGTGATCTCAATGGAGATAAGGTCTCGGACCTTCTTTGGGCCGATACGAGCGGCAAGACAGCTGTCTGGAGCTTTAGCTCTGGCGGCGACATCATGACTGGCGGAGCTGGCTCCGATATCTTCGTCTTCAATGCGTTGAACGAAACCGGTAAGGCCATTACGGATTTTCAAGTCGGCGCTGGCGGTGACGTCCTGCAGTTGCACGGCCTTCTGGCTGCCACCGGCTATGCTGGTGCCGATGGCCTGCACGACGGCGTCGTCAAATTCTTACAATCAGGTGCGGACACGCTGGTTCAGATCGACAGCAATCCCACCCCCAATCAGGACTGGGTAACGGCTGTGAGGCTTCAAAATGTCGTCGCAACGACAATCACGCTCGACAATATCATGACATAGCCATTGGGTTTTCGGTAACGTCGACAGATGGGGACGGCGTCGGCCCGGGCTCGCAAGGCGAACGAGGCTGAAGCGAGATTCGCAGCATCCTGTTCATTGCGGCGGCCGGAGGGGTGGAAGGCTTCGGCGAGCCGGCCGTCTTCGAAGGGCGCGCGCATAGGGCCGCGGGCCGGCGAACGTCGAAGCAACCAGCGGCCGTATGGCTGTTCTCCGCAACCGCACTCGACCTTTGTCAGGCAGAGCGTTACGAAAATCCCAGTGACCCGCGACCAATATCCGCGTGTCGAGCAGACAGGGCATCATGCGTAGTCTTCCAAACCCGGCTTCGCCGCGTGATCCCCTGGGCGAGGTTCTCGCTGGATACCGCGGTTCGCTCGTCTGGGTCGGCCTGTTTTCCGGCGTCATGAACGTGATCATGCTCGCCGGCTCCATCTACATGTTGCAGGTCTATGACCGGGTTCTGGCGAGCCGCAGCGTGCCGACCCTGGTCGGGCTGACCGCCATGCTGCTCGTCGTTTTCCTGGTCCAGGGGCTGCTCGACGTCGTCAGGCAGCGCATCTTGACCCGCATCGGGGCGGCGATCGACCGGCGCCTGGCGCCGCGCATCTTCGACCTGATGGTGCTGATCCCGGTGCGCGCCGGCCTGCGCCAGGACGCCTTGCAACCGGGGCGCGATCTCGACGCCGTCAGGGGCTTCATGTCGGGCCTCGGGCCGACGACCTTTTTCGACCTGCCCTGGGTGCCGATCTTCCTCTTGCTGTGTTTCCTGCTGCATGTCTGGATCGGCCTGACCGCGCTGGTCGCCTGCGTCGTGCTGCTGGCCGTCACGCTGCTCACCGACCGGGCGACCAAGGAGCCGACCGCGATCGTCTCGCGCGAGGCGGCGGCGCGCAGCGGCATTGCCGAGGGCGTCAAGCGTAATGCCGAGACCATTGTCGCCATGGGCATGCAGAAGGCGCTGGTCCGCCGCTACCAGACGACCAATGGCCGGTTCCTGGAGGCCAATGAGGCCGCCTCCGACGTCGTCACCACTTACGGCGCGGTCTCGCGCATCTTCCGCATGTTCATGCAGTCGGCCATGCTTGGCCTCGGTGCCTATCTGGTCATTTTAGGCCAGGTCTCCGGCGGCGTGATGATCGCCGCCTCGATCCTGATGGGCCGGGCGCTGGCGCCGATCGAGCTGGCGGTGGCCCATTGGAAAGGGTTCGTGGCGGCACGCCAGGCCCTGGCGCGGCTGCGCAAGACCATGGCCGCACTCGGCGATGGGGCCGAACCCATGGCGCTGCCGGCGCCGAAACGCATGCTGACGGTGGATCAGGTCTTTGCCGCAGCCCCCGGCGCGCAAGAGCCGATCATCCAGGGCATTTCTTTCTCGCTGCTGGCCGGCCAGGCGCTCGGCATTATCGGACCCTCGGCCTCGGGCAAGTCGACGCTGGCGCGTGTGCTCACCGGTTCCTGGCTGCCACTGCGTGGTTCGCTCCGGCTCGACGGCGCCGAGCTCTCGCAATGGAGCGCCGATGCGCGTGGCGGCTTCATCGGTTATCTCGCCCAGGATATCGGTCTGTTCGACGGCACGGTCGCCGAGAATATCGCCCGCTTCCAGCCCGATGCCGATCCGCAGGCGATCGTCGAGGCGGCCCGTGCCACCGGCGCCGACGATGTCATCCGCAAGCTCCCGGCCGGCTATGAGACGCGCATTGGCGAGGGCGGCATTGCGCTCTCAGGCGGCCAGCGCCAGCGTGTGGCGCTCGCCCGTGCGCTCTACGGCAATCCCTTTCTGGTGGTGCTCGACGAACCCAATGCCAATCTCGATGCCGAGGGCGAGGCGGCGGTCACCCAGGCGATCCGCCATATCCGCGACAGCGGCGGCATTGCCATCGTGGTGGCGCACCGGCCGAGCGCCATCACGGCGGTCGACATGGTCGCTGTCATGAAGGATGGCCGCGTCGCTGCCTTCGGGCCGAAGGACGAGGTGCTGAACAAGGTGCTCGCCCCGGCGAAGGGAACGAGGTCGCCATGACTGGTCCCGCACCCATCGCCTTGCCCGATGCCGGCGCCAATCCGGCCAAGGCCTCGGAGGCCGCCGAACAGGACCTGTCGATCCGCCATCTCGTCCGGTTCGGCCTGCTGCTGGTCACCGTCATGGTCGGCGGCAGCGGCATTCTCGCCGCCACCGTGCCGCTCGCCGGCGCGGTGGTTTCGGCCGGCACGGTCGTGGTCGATTCCAACGTCAAGACCGTGCAGCACCCGACCGGCGGCGTCATTGGCGAGATCCGGGTGCGCGACGGCTCGCGGGTGAGGGAAGGCGACCTCGTCATCCGCCTCGACGACACCGTCACCCGCGCCAATCTCGCGGTGGTGGTCAAGCAGCTGAACGAATCCTATTCGCGCCGCGGCCGGCTCGAGGCCGAACGCGACGGCCTCGCCTTCGCCCTGCCGGACGAGCTGCGGCCGGTCGCCGACGATCTCGACGTGGTCAGGGCCTTCGAAGGCGAGGGGCGGCTGTTCTCGGCGCGCCTGGCCGCCCGCGACGGCCAGCGCAAACAATTGGCCGAACGCATTGCCCAGATCCGCGAGGAGATCCTTGGCCTGCAGTCGCAGGAAGCCGCAAGGCGCAAGCAGGTCGAGCTGATCCAGCGCGAGCTGGTCGATGTCGGTGGCCTGTTCCGGCGCAACCTGGTGCCGCGCACCCGCATGGTGGAACTGGAGCGCGAGGCGGCGCGGCTTGCCGGCGAGGTTGGCCAGTTCGTCGCCGAGCGCGCCCGCGCCGAAGGCCGCATCGCCGAGGCCGAACTGCAGATCATCCAGATCGACCAGGAGCTCAGGCGCGAGGTCTCAACCGACCTGCGCGAAGTGCAGGGCAAGATTGGCGAACTGGTCGAGCGGCGCATCGCGGCCGAAGACCAGTTGAAACGCATCGACATCCGCGCGCCGCAGACCGGCTACGTCCACCAGCTCGCCTATCACACCCTTGGCGGTGTGGTGCAGGCCGGCCAGCCGATCATGCAGATCGTGCCCGGCGAGGATGCCCTGGTCATCGAGATCCGCATCCAGCCGAACGACATCAACCATGTCGTCATTGGCCAGTCCGCCTTCATTCGCCTGACCGCCTTCCCGCAGCGAACCACCCCGGAAGTCGAAGGCAAGGTGGTGCGCCTGTCAGCCGATGTCGCGCGCGACCAGCAGTCGCAGATCACCTTCTACACCGCCCGTGTCGCGGTGGATGAGGGAGAGCTGGCGAAGCTCCAGGGCCTGAAGATCATCCCCGGCATGCCGGCGGAGGTGTTCGTCAGGACGGGGGATCGGACGACGTTTTCTTATCTGATGAAGCCGCTGACCGATCAGGTCATGCGGGCGTTTCGGGAGCAGTAGAGCCCGAGCTCTCAGAAGAACTCGTCGAGCAGGCGGTAATAGGCGAGCCGCGCAGGATCGGGCTCCGGCAGTCCGTAATGCCCGAAGAACGGTGCCACCCAGGCCGCGCCGAGATTGTAGGTGATGCTCCAGGAGGCCAAAGCGAGGTCCTGATAGCGGTCGGCGAGCCCCAGGCGGCCACAGTCGATGAAGCCGGCAAAACCGGTTTCACCGGCGATGAGATTGGGCAGGCAGGCGTCGCCATGGGTGACGACGAGCATCTCTGAAGGCGGCCGGTCCGCGATCAACTGCCGATAGAGGTCGGGCAGGGGCCGGCCGAGCCGTTCGTCGTCGAAATCGGTCTCGTCGACCAGCCCCGCGGCCATGCGCGCCCGGGCCGCGGCGAGGCGGTGGTCGAGCCGATGGTCGAACGGGCAATCCGCGGTATCCAGGCCATGCAGACGGCGCAGCGCCCCGGCGGCGATCTCGACGCGGCGGGCCGGCGGCATATCCGCGGCAGAGGCCAGGTCGGGGCCGGGGAGGGCACTCATCAGCAGCCAATGCCAGCCGGCGTGCTCATGGGTGCCGAGCACGCGCGGGCAGGCGACGCCGCGCGTGGCCAGCCAGCCGAGCCTGGCGATCTCGCCGGGCAGTTCGGCGAGCGGCCGGATTGCTTCGGCCTTGGCGAAGAGAATTGGCCGGCCTCCCGCTTCGAGCCGGAAAACCGCTGCGTCGGAACGGCCGATCGTCTGCGGCAACCAAGCATAGTCGCCGAGGCGTTCGGCCCAGGCCGGCGGAATGGTGGGCT
Organism: Phreatobacter stygius; assembly: GCF_005144885.1. NCBI lineage: Bacteria > Pseudomonadati > Pseudomonadota > Alphaproteobacteria > Hyphomicrobiales > Phreatobacteraceae > Phreatobacter > Phreatobacter stygius. The sequence continues at coordinate 982,036 of NZ_CP039690.1, read as the reverse complement.
GAACGATGTCGGCTTCCGGCATGGGCGCCTCGCTTTCGATCAATATTCGATCTCGGCGCCGATGCCGACCGCGGCGCGGCCGTCGGCGCCGATCTCGGTCTGGATGCGCAGGCGGCGGGTCAGGTCGATATCGGCACCGACAGCCGAATTTTCCGGCTTGGTGCCGGCCCTGACGCCGACACGCAGGCGGTCGTTGATGTTGCGGGTCAGGCCGACCGTCGGTCCGCCGGCGCCCATGCCGACGTCGAGATCGTTGAGGCCGAGCGCCCGGCGGGTGCGTTCGAAGGCATCCGGACCGCCGCCGCTGCCGGCCAGCTGCGCCACGGCCTGGGCCAGCTGCACGGCCTGGAACGGCGACAGGCCGCCCGAGGCGCGGGCGAACAGCAGGCGGGAGAGAACCTCGTCCTGCGGCAAGGCCGGCGACGATGTCAGGGTGAATTGCGGCTCGGTGGCGCGCCCGGTCACCGCGATGCTGGCGGTGACGTCGGCGGCCCGGGTCTCGGCGACGAAGTCGAGGTCGGGGATCACGTCGCCACCGCCGAAGGTCAGCCGGCCGCGGGTGAAATCCAGCCGCTGGGTCAGCAGCGAGAAGCGGCCGCGCCGGAGCTCGAGCGCACCATTGGCGCGCGGATCGTTGCTGGTGCCGGCGAGCCTGAGCGTGCCGCCGAGTTCGGCATCGATGCCGCGGCCGCGGACGAAGACGCGCGACGGCGCATCGATGGTCAGGTCGAGCACGGCATTGAAGGCGGCGCGGCCGCCGCGGCGCTGCTGGCTGGCGGCGCGCTGGCGGGCGATCTGGGCGAGCCGCGCCCGGGTCTGCGGCGGCGGGGCGACATGACGGGCATCGCGCAGCGGCTCGGCGGCGCTCGGCAGCCGGTCGGGCACACGGATTTCGAGCGTCGTCACGTCGATCCGGCCGCTCAGGCGGGGCGCCGTCGACAAGGGGCCCGACACGGCAAGGTCGAGGCTCGCCACGAGATCGGCGACGTCGCTCGAGACCAGCTGGGCGTTACGGGCGGAGATCTTCAGATCGGCCGGAAAGCCGCGCTCCGGTTCGGCCGCGACCCGGCCGCTGACGCTGATCGTGCCGGCATTCTTGGTCCGCGCGGTCAGCCGCTCGATGACGATGGTGTCGCCCCGGCCACTGACGCGGCCCTCGATGCCGGTCAGGGCGACGCCCTGGATCGGATCGTTGAACGCGCCGTTCGACAGCGTCGCCGTGCCCTGGATGTCGGGCCGGACCCGTGAGCCGCGCATGGTGCCGTCGACGGCGACACGGCCGGCGACACGCTGGCCGGTGCCGGCGAGCGTCGCATTGGCGAGGCCGGCGTCGAGCGTGCCGCGGGCCCGCAGGTCGTAGCTGCCCTGGGGTGAGATCGGCACCAGGCCGTTGATGGTGAAGGCGAGCGCCGCGCCGCCGGATATCCTGACATCGACGGAGGCGCGTGCGCCCTCGGCTTCACCGCGGGCGGTGATGTCGAGCGCCGGCACGCCGGCCGAACGGGTCTGCGGCGCGCTGAGCCCCTTGATCGTCGCTTCGAACGGGCCGCGCGGCGCCGCGGCAGGCCCGTTGAGCGTGGCGCGGGCGTCGAGCGTGCCGCGCAGGCCGGTGCCCGGCGCGACGATGTCGACCGCGGCGAGCGGCACGCGGCGCGCGTTGACGACGGCATCGAGCTCGGCGCCGAACCTACCCCTGAGCTCGATCTCGCCGCCTTGCACCGCGATGGCCAGGCGGTCGGTGCGAACCTGGCCGTTCTCCAGGACCAGGGTGGACGGCGCGGCAAGCGCGATGCGGGCGCCCGAGCGCACCGCGCTGAAGGATGCGAGGTCAAGGCGCGTCGCGGTGCCGAGACCGAGCTTGCCGGCGGCCGCCAGGTTGAAGCCGCGGGCCAATGCCGTCAGCGAGATGTCGCTTGCCTCGCCCGCCGGCCGGGCATTGAAGGCGATGCGCTCGATGGTCTCGCCGCCGGCGACAAGCTGATCGATGCTGGCGGTACCGTTGAGCACGGGGCGGCCGGCCATATCCTCGGTGCGCAGATCGGCTTTCAGCGCGTTGAGCGTGTTGGTCCCGATCACCAGACGGCGGCCGTCGGCGGTGATCGCGAGCTGCTGGCGCCCGGCATTGGCGGCCGCGTTGACGGTCGCCTCGAGCGCGCCGCCGAGGCGTGTCAGGGTCAGGGGCGCGATGTCATCGAGATCGCGTGCCGAAACCGTCAGGCGGCCGGCCGCGAGGCCAGCCTGGTCGAGTGTGCCCTGGCCCTCCGCCGAGACCGAGCCGAGCTGGGCGGCGAGCTGGTCGAGCCGCCAGCCGCCATCGGCCATGGCGCCGCCCTTGACGTCGAGGATCAGCGGCTTGCCGTTGACGTCGCCGCCGGCCGACAAGGTTCCGGCCGGGGCGCTGACGAGGCGGGTCGCGGCGAGTGTCAGGCGCAGGTCGCGGATCGGCCGGTTGAGCGCACGGATATCGGGAGCGGTCAGGACGAGGGTGGCGTCAGGGTCATCTTTCAGGCCGGTGACGCGGGCATTGACGCGCGCCGCTCCGGCCAGCCGCGGGTCGACGCGCGTCAGGTCGGCCAGCGAGAGGTCGCCGGTCAGGTCGAGGCCGGTCCTGGCGACACCGCCGTCGATGACCGCCGTCACATGCTGGCCCTGGGCGGTCAGCCGGTCGAGGGTGACGCCGTCGCGTGAGGTCCGGGCGGCGCCGGCAAGCGTCAGCTGGCGGCCAACCAGCCGGTCGGCGACGGGGTCGCCGAGCGAAAGCTCGGTGCCGCGCCCCTCGATCCGCGCCATCACCCGCGACAGCTGGGGATCGCCGGTCAGGGCGACCTGCAGGGTGGCGCGGCCGGCGAGCCTCCGGTCGGCCAGGGTCGACAGCGCCGCAAGCCTGGTGATCTCGCCCTGGACGCGGCCGTCGACCAGGGTCGAGCCGGCCCGGCCGGTGAAGCCGAGCGCCAGATTGGGGGTGGCGATCCGCGCTTCCGTCACGTCGGCAATGGTCTTGTCGTCGACGGTCGCGCGAACGACCAGGGTGGCGTTGTCGCCGAGCGCCTCGGCCATTCCCCGATCAGCCGGGACGACGCCGGTGGCGCGGCCGTCCATGGCGATCCGGTAGCGTTGCGGGCCGGTCGTGCCCAGCGGCTCGACCGCCAGGGTCGCCGCCAGCGCCTGAAGCTTGAGGCCAGGTGTGTCGAGGCCGGCGAGATCGAGCTTGCCGTCGACCCGCGGGGTCGCGACCGGGCCCTTGGCGGTGGCGTCGAAGACAAGGCGGGCAAGGCTCGCCTCGCCGCGCCGGGTGCCGCCATTGGCGGTCGGCAGCGCGCGGGCCGTCACCGCGACGTCGAGGATGCGGCTGGCATCGAGCCGCCCGGCGATCGCCAGTTCGGCAAGATCGGAGGCCAGCCGCAAGCGTTCGATGCCGATGGCGCCGTCGTCGGCGAAGGTGACGCCGCCATTGAGCGAGGTGGTGCCGGCAAAGATGGTTCCGACCGCCGGCGGCAGCAGGTTTTCGACATGGGCGGTCAGGTCCAGGCCGAGCCGCCGTTCAAGGCCGCTGCGGCTGAGCCGCGCCTCGCCACGCGCGTCGGTGCCCGGGCCGGCATCAAAAGCCACCCGGCCGCGCCAGTCGTCGAGCACGCCGGCGCCGGCGAGGTCGAGCTTCACCGGCGGCTGGCCGGGCAGCCCCATCAGCCGCGCGGCGATGCCGCCGGCCGGCTCGTCATGCTGCAGGCTGAGGTCGAGCTGCTGCGAGGCCGGCGTAAAGCGCAGGCGCAGCGCGGACTGGCCTGGTGAATCGAGCCGTCGGATGTCGAGCACGGCCTGCAGCCCCTCGGACGGCGCGCCGAGGCTGGCATTGCCGCTGGCCGAAAAGCGCGCGGCGACGCCGAGGATCGGTTCGCCCAGCGCCATCTCGCCAAGGCTGAATTTGTCGACCTGCAGCTTGACCGGCAGTTCCGGCAATAGCGGTCCGTCGGAGGGCGGCGCGCTGTCGTCGCCCTTGGGCTTGCGGGTCAGTTCGATCTTGCCGATCTCGAGGTTCTGCACCTCGATGCGGCCGGCAAGCAGAGCGGCGCGGCGCCAGACCAGGCGGATCGTGTCGATCCTGAGAAAGACGCCGTCGGCATCGGCGACCGAGACATTGCGAATGGTGGCGTCCGACGACAGCGGACCCTCGACCGCGCCGACGGTGACGCGCGAGGTCGGCGTCGACAGGAGCTTGGAAATGAAACCGGCGAGAACGCCCTGGTCTTCCTGTGCATGGGGCACCGAAGCGTGCAGCATCAGGCCCATGGCGACCAGGGCGAGGCCAAGGCCGAGGCGGCGGAAACCGAAGCGGTTTGACCCTTGCGCTTTCGTCATCAGAAGGCCTGTCCGAGGCTGACATAGACGGCATAAGCACGCTCGCCGCGCTGGCGGGCGATGGGCACTGCGAAGTCGAGGCGGATCGGACCGATGGCGGTATAATAACGCAGGCCGAGGCCGGCGCCGATCCTCAGCCGCTCCGAGCCGTCAGGCAAAGACGAGGCGAAGGCCTGGCCGATATCGACGAAAGGCACGATGCCGATGGTGTCGGTGATCTTGATGCGGGCCTCGAACGAGGCCTCGAACAGGCTCTTGCCGCCAACGACATTGCCGAAGGCGTCGCGCGGACCGAGGCTCTTATATTCGTAACCGCGCACCGAGCCGCCGCCGCCGGCATAAAAGCGCATGGGTGCGGGGATGTCGGCAAGCGTTCCGCCGGCGATCGAGGCGAAGGCAATCCTGACCGCCAGGATGTAGCGCGCGGCGTCGTCGAGCGAATAATAGGTCGAGGCCTGGATGCGTCCGACGCCGAAGAACGAGGGGGCATCGCGGAAGCCGTGATAGGGCGTGAACGAGGCGGTGACCCGGAAGCCACGTGTCGGGTCGAGCGGCCGGTCGGTCGAGTCATAGGTCACCGACAGGGGAATGCCGACCAGGCCATAATTGTTGCGGCCGAGCGGATCGATCGACTGACCGATCTGGCCCTCGATGCCGCCCTGGATCGAAAAGGCGTCGGTGAAGCGGTGGCGGATGGCCACCGTCGCGGCCGCGACATTGCTCGTATAGAACTCGGTGCGCTCGCGCAGGATCGAGGCATCGATCAACAGGTCGTTGCGGCTGCCGCCGAGCGCCGGCTTGACGAAGGAGGCGGCCAGCCGGCCGCCGATATTGTCGGGCGTGAAGCCGCCGCGATGGCTGCCGCCGATCCAGTTCTGGTTCGACAGGAGATAGAACAGGTCGGCGTCGAGCCGCAGCCGCTCGGCGCCGCCGAACAGGTTGCGATGGGCCCAATAGGCCTTCAGCGCCGGCCCGTCGACGGTCGAATAGCGCACGGAGGCGCCGAGCACGCGCGGCGGGCGCTCGGTCACCTCGACGTCGAGCGGCAGGTTGCCGTCGGCATCGAGCATGGTCGCCTCGCGCACCCTGACGCCGCCGATCGCCTCGATGCGCGAGACCGATCTGCGAATGTCGGTCAGCGCCTTGGGCGAATAGGGGTCGCCCCGTTCGGCATAGATGAAGGAGCGCACCACCGCCGGATTGACGTCGCGGGTGCCGGTGACACCGATGCCGCCGATGCCGGCGACCGCGCCGGGGTCGACGGCCAGCACGACATCGACCTGATGCGAACGATGATCGATGGTCGGCTGGCGCCTGATCACCTTGACGAAGGGGTGGCTGCGGCTGCGGAAATGGTCCGACAATTGCGCCGCGGCGGCGAGCAGGCTGGCGGTGCGCGCGGGTTCATTGGCCTTCAGCGAGACGACACGCCCGGGCAGCACCGTGGGATCGAAGGGCCGGCCGCTGCGCTGGTCGATGATCTCGACCCGGCTGAACGTGTAGAGCGGGCCGGGATCGACGACGATCTCGACCGGCACGACGGCGCGGCCCTTGAACCGGTCGAGCAGCACCTTGAGGCCGGCCGGCGCTGGCCGGCCCAGCGCTATCGCCTGGCCGCCAACGACGATCGACACGTTGGCGGCGTAATAGCCCGAGCCCCACAACGCATCGACGACGCGCGGCAGGTCGCTTTCCGCGCGCCGCAACAATTCATCGCCGTCGACAGGCGGTTCGGAGCGCAAGCGATAGAGTATCGAGACGTCGTTGATCGAGGCTGCGGCGTCCTTGTCGCTATCGAGCCCTCTGACGGTAACTTGATAGGACAGCGCGTTGGCGACGACCTGCGGTTGATCGTTGCCGAACAGTCCGAAAAAACTTTGCGAATAGGCGGAGTCGTGGCCAGCAACGCTTAGTATTGCCAACAAAGCATAGACATATGCTCGGGGTCTGACCCGCCACTGAACCAACATTCACACAGCCTTTCAGCGTCGATACAATGGCCCGCATGGGGTTAAATTATGGCGAACGCCGGCGGCGGCGGTGATCTTCAGCCATGCCACAAGGCCAGCCCGCGCCGCTGACGCCTTGCATCAATGCAGGCGGGCGCTGGCGATTCCGTCCCGACTGGACCAGGAGGCTTTTTTGATCGCCATCGGCCGTTCGGCGGATGAGGGCCCACGAAAATGCTGCTCGCCAGCGCGCCGCCCGCCATGCAGAACTTCTCGCCTGATCGTCTCACCTGCCCGATAGCGGCCAGCGTGAGGCATTGTCGGGGATCGGGCCCAGGCACATGAGGTCCGGCCGCAGGCGGGGAGAACGTCATGCAGAGCCTCTATTCCGGTGGGACGGTCGGCGGTCTCATCGTCGGTGCGATCACCCGCCATGGCGACCGGCCGGCGATCTCCGACGGCACGATCCAGTGGTCCTACCGTGAACTCGGCGCGGCGATCGGCCGGTTCGTCACGGTGTTCAAGGCCATGGGCCTGAAGCAAGGCGACGCGCTGTCGATCCTCGCCGGCAACCGCGCCGAGTCCTGGGCCGCCATGTGCGCCGGCCTCTTGATGGGCATGCGTTATACGCCGCTGCATCCGCTGGCGGCGGTGGACGACCAGGCCTTCATCATCGAGGACGCCGAGATCGACCTGTTGATCGTCGAAGGCGCGAAATTCGGCCCGCGTGGGCGGGCGATCCGGGCCAGGGTGCCGACGCTCGGGCATTTCCTCTCCTTCGGGCCAATGGAGGGGGTGCCCGACCTGATCGAAGCCGCGGCGGCGGCCGCACCGGCGCCCCTCGTCGACGAGAGCGAGGCCGAGGAGATCGGCTGGCTTGCCTATACCGGCGGCACCACCGGCCGGTCGAAAGGCGTGATGCTGTCGCACCGGGCGATCGTCACCATGACACTGCTGCTCTATGGCGACTGGGACTGGCCGGCCGAGATCCGTTATCTCGCCGCCACCCCGATCAGCCATGCGGCCGGCGTCACCATCTATCCGGTCATGTATCGCGGCGGTTATGTTCGGCTTGCCCAGGGCTTCGATGCCGACGCCTATTGCCGTGTCGTGGCCGAGGAAAAGATCACCGCGACCTTCCTGGTGCCGACGTTGATCTATGCGCTGGTCGACCAGCCGGCGATCCGGGCCCGCTACGACCTCTCCTCGCTCGACATGATCGTCTATGGCGCTGCCCCGATGTCGCCGGACCGCCTGAAGGAGGCGATCGGCATTTTCGGCCAGGTCTTCGTCCAGCTCTACGGGCAGACCGAGGCGCCCCAGTGCATCACGACGCTGCGCAAGATCGACCACGACCTGGCACGGCCCGAGCGGCTCGGCTCCTGCGGACGACCGAGCCCGTTCGTCGACGTCAAGCTGTTCGACCAGGACATGCGCGAGGTGCCGGTCGGCGAACCGGGCGAAATCTGCGTGCGCGGACCGTTGGTCATGTCGGGCTACTGGAAACGGCCCGAGGCGACCGAGGAGACATTGCGCGGCGGCTGGCTGCATACCGGCGACGTCGCCATGCGCGACGCCGAGGGCTATCTTTATATCGTCGACCGGACCAAGGACATGATCATCTCCGGCGGCTTCAACATCTATCCGCGCGAGGTCGAGGATGCCCTGATGGCGCATGCCGCGGTGGCCTCAGCCGCGGTGATCGGCATTCCCGACGACAAATGGGGCGAGGCGGTCACCGCCTTCGTCGTGCTCAAGCCGGGCGCGGCTGCCACGGCCGAGGAGCTGCAGGCGCATGTGAAGGCGCAGCGCGGTGCGCCCTGGTCGCCGAAATCGGTGAATTTCGTCGCGGCGATCCCGGTCACCGGCCTCGGCAAGATCGACCGCAAGGTGTTGCGCGCGCCCTATTGGGAGGGCCGCAAGCGCGGCGTGGCGTAACCGGCAGGACCCACCTGCGGTCATCGTCCAGGCGATGTATCAAGGCTCGAGGACGAGGGCGATTCGGCCTTGGCCGGCCGCGCCGCAATGACGGCAGGGCATGGCTGCGATCTCCTGTGGAGTGCCGGCAATGGCATCCGCTGCAGTCTCTTGGCGTGATAATGTCCCGGCCGCCAAGGGCAGGGCATGCGAGGTGGAATGAAAGTCGGCATCGAGCTTGGGACGACATCGGCGGGCGAACCCGCCAAGCTCGACCTGGAGGAGCTGCTTTCCACCCGATTGCTCGTGCAAGGCAATTCGGGGTCGGGGAAGTCGCATCTCCTGCGCCGGCTCTTGGAACAGAGCGCACCCTGGGTGCAGCAGGCGATCATCGATCCGGAGGGCGATTTCGTCAGCTTCTCCGAGCGTTTCGGCCATACCGTCGTCGATGCCGAGCGCAGTCCCGGCGAATTGCAGCGCATCGCCACCCGCATCCGCCAGCATCGCGCCTCCGTCGTGCTCAACCTCGAGGGCCTCGACGCGGAAGAGCAGATGCGCTGCGCCGCGGCCTTCCTCAACGGCCTGTTCGACGCCGACCGCAGCGTCTGGTTTCCGATGCTGATCGCGGTCGACGAGGCGCAATTGTTCGCGCCGGCGGTGGCCGGTGAAGTCGCCGACGATGCCCGCAAGGCGTCGCTCGGCGCCATGACCAACCTGATGTGCCGCGGCCGCAAGCGCGGCCTTGCCGGCATCATCGCCACCCAGCGCCTGGCCAAGCTCGCCAAAAATGTCGCGGCCGAAGCCTCGAACTTCCTGATGGGCCGCACCTTCCTCGACATCGACATGGCGCGCGCCGCCGATCTCTTGGGCATGGAGCGCCGCCAGGCCGAGGCCTTCCGTGATCTCGATCCAGGCCAGTTCGTGGCGCTCGGGCCGGCTTTGTCGCGCCGGCCGCTCGGAATCAGGATCGGCGCGGTCGATACCGCCGGCCGCAGCGGCCGGCCGTCGCTGATGCCTTTGCCCGAGACCTCGCGCGATGCGCTCGAGGACCTGATCTTCGATGCGAGCGCCGAAGTGCTGCCGATGCCGGCATCGAGCTCGTCGCGCTCGATCGCCACCGCCGACCTGATGCGCCGGATCGAAACCTCGAAAGCGATCGACATGGCGCCCGAGCCGGAAGCCGATCCGCGTTCCGAGGCGGAACGGCAGGAACTGCTCGACGGCATCTATGCCGAGCTTCTGTCGGATCCCGAAGCCGCATTCCGGCCGGTGCCGCTGCTCTACCAGGATTTTCAGTTCCACTGCCGGCTGCGCAAGCTCGGCGGCTTCGGCCAGGACATGTCGGCGTTCCGCCGGCGGCTGGCGCTGGCGCGTGCCGGCATCAGCGCGGAGAGCGGCGACGAGGCCTGGCAGCAGGTGCTTTCCGTCTCGGAAAGCCTGCCGGAGGAAATGCAGGGGGTGTTCCTGCTGGTCGCCCGGGCGGCGCGCGAACAGGCGGTCTGCCCGTCCGACGAGGCGCTGGCGCGTGCCTATGGCAGCCATTCGCCGTCACGCGGCCGCTGGCTGCTGACCTATATGGGCGAACAGGGCCTGATCCGCTGCGAGGCGGATTTCCGCGGCAACCGCACGGTGTCGATCGCCGGCGTCGGCTGGCGCACCTTGCCCGGCAGCCCGAAAGGCGGCGGCAAGCCGGCGGCCGCGATCTCCAAGCTCGCCTCGGCCCAGGCGCTGATGTTCGGCGGCCGCGAGACCGGCGAACCGGACGAGGAGCCGGAGGCGATCCCGGCCGAATAAGCGAAGCGCCGCACTGGACCTCGGCCGGCCACACTGCTTGTTATGGTTCGGAGAGGCGGACGTCCGGATGGCCCAGCAGCAGGCAACATCGAAGATCTTCCTGTGGATCGTCGCCGTCGGCTTTTTCATGCAGACGCTCGATTCGACCATCGTCAACACGGCCTTGCCGGCGATGGCGCGCAGCCTGGGCGAGAGCCCGTTGAGCATGCAGGCCGTGGTGATCTCCTATTCGCTCACCATGGCCATGCTGATCCCTGCCTCCGGCTGGGTCGCCGACCGGTTCGGCACACGCCAGGTGTTCATGGCGGCGATCATCCTGTTCGTCATCGGTTCGGTCGCCTGTGCGATGTCGCGGACGCTGACCGAACTGGTGATCGCGCGGATCGTCCAGGGCGCGGGCGGCGCCATGCTGCTGCCGGTCGGCCGGCTGGCCGTGCTGCGCACCGTGTCGCGCGCGGAATTCCTGCCGGCCATGAGCTTCGTCGCGGTGCCGGGGCTGATCGGGCCGCTGATCGGCCCGACGCTCGGCGGCTGGCTCGTCCAGGTCGCATCCTGGCACTGGATCTTCCTGATCAACGTGCCGGTCGGCATCATCGGCTGCGTCCTGACCTATTTTCATTTGCCCGACAGCCGGAGCACCTCGCTGGCGCGTTTTGACATGGTCGGCTACCTCATGCTGTCGCTCGGCATGGTGGCGCTGTCGTTCTCGCTCGACGGCCTGGCCGGGCTCGGCATGGAACATGCGACCGTGCTGCTGCTCCTGGTGTTCAGCATGGCGCTGATCATCGCTTACGGCCTGCATGCGCAGCGCCGGCCCGACCCCTTGTTTCCGCTCTACCTGTTCAAGATCCACACCTATTCGGTCGGACTGCTCGGCAATCTGTTCGCCCGTATCGGCTCAGGCGCCATGCCGTTCCTGATCCCGCTGCTGCTGCAGGTCAATCTCGGCTATTCGCCGATCCAGGCGGGCCTGATGATGCTGCCGGTGGCCGCCGCCGGCATGATGGCCAAGCGCATCACCACGCCGCTGATCCAGCGCGAAGGCTACCGGCGCGTCCTGGTCGGCAATACGCTGATCCTCGGCGTGCTGATCGCCAGTTTCGCGCTGGTCTCGCCGGAGCAGCCCTTGTGGATCCGGCTGATCCAGCTGGCGCTGTTCGGTGCGGTCAATTCATTGCAGTTCACCGCCATGAACACCATCACGCTGCGCGATCTCGACAGCGATGGCGCCGGCAGCGGCAACAGCCTGTTCTCGATGGTGCAGATGCTGGCGATGAGCCTCGGCGTGACCATTGCCGGCGCGCTGCTGACGACCTTCATCGGCCTGCTCGACCATGACGACCCGACCAAGACGCTGCCGGCCTTCCATGCCACCTTCTTCTGCATCGGGCTGATCACCTGTGCCTCGGCCTGGATCTTCTGGCAGCTGGCGCCCGATATTCGCGGCGGCAAGACCCATGACGACCCCGCCGACGTCAGCTAGGCGGCTGGCCGTTCACTCCGGAAACCGGATCAGGGCGTCGAACCTGGTTCCTTGCCGCAACGCCTGCAATGGCGCGGTATCGGTATAGACGATCTCTTCGATGATCCGGCCGTCGCGCAAAGTGAATTTGTCGACGCCGCGCCAGGTGACGACATGGTCGCCGAACCGGTTGGAGCATTGCCATTCGAGCACGACGATATCGCCGCGCGAGGTCCAGTCGACCAGCGCCCAGGTCAGGTTGGGTGAGACCTTGCTGGTCAGATCGTTGAGCTTGCCGATCTCGCCGCCCTTGATGACACGGTCGGCGAAGGGGTAGTGCAGCAGCCCTTCCGGGTGCCAGAGCGCCAGAAAGGCGTCGCCGTCGCGGGCGGCCCAGGCGGCCGCGAACCTGTCGACGAAGTCCTGTTTTTCGATGTCGGTCAATGCCGTCCTCCTGTGTGAGGGGGAGGCATAGGCGACGGGCGCCAGCCGGTCTGGCGGCAATCGGACATGACCATTGGGGTCGCCGTGCCCGGGGCCGCCCCCCTCAACCCGCGCCGACCCCGAGCGACATCTTGCCGGCGCCGATCAGCACGGAATCGGCCTGCGGCGAATGGACCCGGGCGCAGAGCACGTCGCGCAGGTGGCGCTCCAGTGGATTGCCGCGGGTCAGCCCCGGATTGCCGGAAATCTCGACGGCCTTCTGCACCGCCGCGATGGCATTGGCGTTGATCGTATATTTGGCGAGGAAGCTCTCATGGGGCGGTGGCGATGCGCCCTGGTCGACCTTGTCGGCGAGCCCGAGCAGCAGGCGGTTGGTCTGCAAGAGCGCATCGATCTCGCCGACTGCCTCCTGCATGCGCGGCAGGGACGAAAGCGGCGCGCCGAGATTGGCCGGCGTGCGGGTCTTCAGGAAGGTGACGAGCCAGTTGCGGGCGGCGCGCGCGACGCCGTCATAGACGGTGGCGAACAACAGGGCAGGCCAAGCCGCGGCCGCCGGATCGACCTCCGCCCAGGCCGCCGGCAGCCGGATGTCGACCGCGTGATCGTCGGGAACGATGACGTCTTCCAGAAGGGCGTCATGGCTGCCGCTGGCGCGCATGCCGAGATGGTCCCAGGTCTCGACAATGGTCAGGCCCTTGGTGCCGCGTGGCACCAGGAAGGTGCCGACCCGGGGCGTCGCCTCGTCGGTCCTGGCCCAGATGGCGTTCCAGGTCAGCACCGGCGCGCCGGTCGAAAAGATCTTATGGCCGGAGATCGACCAGCCGCCATCGACCTTGCGGGCGATGGTCGCCGGCATGCCGCCACGCACCGGCGTGCCGAGATCCGGCTCGACACGGAAATTATTGGCGAAGGCGCCGTCGACCACGGCCGAGCGGGCGACCTTGGCGCGCATGGCCTCCGTCCAGTTCGGATTGCGCCTGAGCTGGGCATGGAAGAGATATTGCTGCGCCAGGACGAGGGCGGTCGAAGGCTCGCCCTGGGCAATGGTGTTGACGACGGCGAGCGCCTGGGCGAGGCCGGCTTCGCGACCGCCGAATTCGCGCGCCGTCACGAGACCGGGCAGATTGGCCTGTCTGAGCCGCTCGATATTGTCGAAGGGAAAGGCTCCGGTCGCATCGTGATGCGCCGCCGTCCTGGCGAAATCCTGCGCCAGCGCCTGCGTGACATAGTCGATGCCGGCGATGTCACCCATGTACATGGCGCTGCTTCCTCGTCGTCGTGGCTCGGTTCAGGCGGCCTTGGCGGTCCGTCCCGGTTTGGCGATGGAAGCGACCGCGGCGGCCGCGGTCTTTTTTGCCGGCTTGGCCGCTTTCGCCGCGCCATTGGCCGGTTTGGCCTTCACAGCGGCCGGTTTGATCAGGTCGATCGACCCGGAAATAGCCTGCGGCTTCTTCAGGAGGTTGAGGATCGGGCAGAAACGCTCGACCGCCTCTTCGAGACTGGCGATGACCTTGGCGCTGGCCGAGGAGACGATCCGGACCGTGTAGGTGAGGTCGTGAGGATGCACCGGCACCTGCGGGAAATCCGGATGCGAGCCGCGCCCGTCAATAGTGCCGGTGACTTCGACGTCGAGCGCATCGATCGGCACTTTGTGGATCGCCGCCTGGATCAGGTAGCTGTGGGTGAGGCAACTGCCGAGCACGCCGAGCTGCAGCTCCGGCGAGCTCGGCCCGAGATTGTAGCCGGCGAAGTCCGGCGGGCTGTCGGTGACCACCTGGAAGTCGCGGATGCGGATGCGGCGAATGCCGCTGCGGCCCTCGGCGCTGACCTTGGCGGTGATCGGCTGGGGGCCGAGCTCGCCCTTCTCGATGCGGCTCTTGCGGGCGAGGACCGCGGCGCGTTTCTCGACCAGGTAGTCGCTCAGATTGGTCATCGGAATGGTCCTTTCAGCAGGCGGGCGAAGGCGATGAGGAGTGCAGTCACCATGTCGCGTCGAGGCCGAGCAGGCCGAGGACCTGGCGGCGCAGATCGGCCAGATGCGGGTCGCCGCGATGGCGCGGATAGGGCCGGTCGACGGCGATCTCGGCCTTGATCTGTGCGGGACGGTCGGAAAACACCACCACCCGCGTCGCCATGAACAGCGCCTCTTCGACATCGTGGGTGACCAGCAAGGTGGTGAAGCCGGAGCGCTGCCAGAGCGACACGATCTCCGATTGCATGGACAGGCGCGTGAGGCTGTCGAGCTTGCCGAGCGGTTCGTCGAGGATGAGCAGGTTCGGTTCGTTGACCAGCGCGCGGGCGAGCGCCACGCGCTGCGCCATGCCGCCGGACAATTGATGCTGATAGGCCTTGGCGAAGGTGGCGAGCCCGACGCGCTGGAGCGCCTCTTCGATCCGGTGCCGGTGGCTGCGGATCAGGCCCTGGGCCTCGAGGCCCAGTGCGACATTGTCGAAGACGGTGCGCCAGGGAAACAGGGTCGGATCCTGGAACACCACGACGCGGGAAGGGGCCGGCCGATCAATGACCGCACCGTCGCTGGTGAGGCTGCCCGATGTCGGCGGTTCGAGACCGGCGACCAGCCGGAGCAGCGTGGACTTGCCGCAGCCGGAGGGGCCGAGCAGGGCAACGAATTCGCCCGGCTCGGCGGTCAGGCTGACCCGGTCGAGCACCGGCAGCGGCTGGCCTTCGAGCTCGAAGCGATGCGAGACGTTGCGGATGTCGAGGCGGGCGCCGGCGATCGTGGCCGCCGGTGCGGTTGCGAGCGCGCTCACCATTTGACGATGCCCTTCTGCCAGCCGAGCAGATGGTCGCGCAGACGGAACAAGAGCGTGATCAGGGTCGAGCAGATCAGCGTCATGACCAGCAAGGCGGCATACATGTTGCCATAGGCGGCCCAGCCCTGAGCCCATTGCAGGTACCAGCCGAGGCCGGCCTTGACCCCCAGCATCTCGGCAACCACCAGCACGGCGAAAGACGAGCCGAGGCCCATGAACAGGCCGACAAAGACATGCGGCATGGCGGCGGGAATGGCGACCTTGAAGATCAGGAAGCGGCGGCTCGCGCCGAGCGTGCGGGCGACGTCGTAATAGGCTGATGGCACGGCTGCGACTCCCGACCAGGTCAGGATGGTGGTCGGAAAGGCGGTGGCGAGCGCGACCAGGAAGACGCTGGCGCTCCAGCTCGACGGGAAGGCGAAGAAGGCGACCGGCAGCCAGGCGGTGGCCGGCAAGGGGCCGATGAAACGCAGGACCGGATGAACCCAATAACCGATATGCTGCGACCAGCCGACCGAAATGCCCAAGACGAAACCGGTGAAGGCGCCGATGAGATAGCCGGTGGCGTGCAATCTGAGCGAATGCAGGATGCTGATGCCGAGCTTGGCATAGTCGTCGGTGAAGACCTCGATCAGCGCCTGCGGCGGCGGGAAGAAGGGCTGCGGCAGGACGTCGGTCTTGGCCGCGAGAACCTCCCAGAGCGCCACGAACAGCGGGAAGACCACCAGCCAGGGGCCGAGCCGGGTCAGCCGCGCGGAGGCACGGCCGGTCGCCGCCGTCGCCAGGACCGCGGCGAACAGGCCGAAACCGATCAGTGCCAGGGCAGCGGCGAGCGGGGTGGTGCGCGACCACTCGCCGATATCCTCGTACCCGTA
Organism: Phreatobacter stygius; assembly: GCF_005144885.1. NCBI lineage: Bacteria > Pseudomonadati > Pseudomonadota > Alphaproteobacteria > Hyphomicrobiales > Phreatobacteraceae > Phreatobacter > Phreatobacter stygius. The sequence continues at coordinate 966,465 of NZ_CP039690.1, read as the reverse complement.
GGTGACAGTGGCTGCGGCGAGCCAGGCGGCGGCGGCGAGAATGCCGGTGAGCCAGATCCGCCGCCGCAACCGCGGCCCGGTGGCGGCGACCGCGTCAAGCGTCGTGGTGTCGATGGCGGTCATGGTGTCAGCTCAGCACGTCGGCATAGACACGCTCGGCGAAACGCACCGAATCGGTGTTCGGCTTGAACACCGCCACAGCCTTCAGCTCATCGGCATAAAGCCGCAGCTGCTGCTTCAGGTCGGCGCCGACAGGATGATTGCCGTGGGTGTGGTAGCGCACCAGCGCGGCCAGGTCCTCGATCGGCGAATTGGGTGGCGCGAAGCGCGAGTAGATCCGCGCCGATTCCTCCGGGTGATGAACCAGATAGTCCTGGGCCTCCAGGGTCGCCGCGGTCAGCGCGCGGGCGACCGCGCGTTCCTGGCGGACCAGACTGCCGCGAATGCCGAGAATGCAGCAGGTGCGCTCGGCGAATTCGCCATGCAGGTTGGACGAGATCTCGGTGAGCTTGCCGTCCTTTAGCCAGAGGAAGGTCTTCGGGTCGGCATCGGCGAGCGCGTGGGCCTCGCCCCTGTCGACCGCCGCGCGCAGAAGCTCACCGGGGAACTGGCGCCATTCGACGTCGCGCTCGGCATCGATGCCGAGCTTGTGGAACTGGATGGCGAACAGGTTCTTGGTCGGCGCGGTCATGTCGGCGACCGCGATGGTCTTGCCCTTCAGGTCGCTCAAGGTCCGGATGCCCGAAGCGGTGGGGGCGAGCAGCCGCATGCAGCCGCCATGGGTGCCGGCGGTGATCTTGACGTCGAAACCCTGTTCGAGGGGTTTGAGCCAGCGCAGCGCCATGCCGACCCCGGCATCGGCCTTGGCGGTGGCGATCGCCTCCAGAAGCTGGTCGGTCGAACCACCAAAATTGATCAGTTCGACGTCGAGATTGTATTTCTCGAAGATCTTCTGCTCGACACCGACAAGCGGGCCGGACAGGCAAATGGCGCTGGCGTTCCAGGCGACCTTGAGCGAGCGCTTCTGGGCCAGGCGCTCGCGCGGCAGGCCGTCGCCATGGGCGTGCGGATTGGCCGAAACCGGCGTCACGCACAGGCTTTCGCGGGCCAGCCGGTCGAAAGTCTCGATGTCGAAACCGCGGGCCGGCAGCGCCTTGGCGCCGAAAGCGGCCAGCGTGCCGATGGCGCCGGCAAGGCCGAAGCTCGCCACCAGGTGGCGCCGCGAGAAGCCGGATCCGGCCTTGTCCAGAGGATCGACGGCGGAGAGAGGGTGAGACGGCATGTCGGTCATCGCGGCTTGCTCCAGTCGGGTCCTGCTCAGGGATGAAAAAGGCATAAGCATCCCCGTCCGCCGACCACGCGGCCGGCGACCAAATAGGCTGTCGTTGTCGAATTCGAACCGGCGGCCGAACCACTGGCCGCCTCTGACCCGCATTCTCTGGCAAAGGCTGCAAGGGTCAATAGTTGAGGATTTCGAATTCTATTTGAGAATGAGGAGCTTCATCTCGAAACCCGGTGGTTAAGATGATTTGATCGACGAACCGTTGCATGGGCCGTCCGGTCCGACGCTGTGCCGCAAGATCGAGGATCTCATTCATGCCGTCCTTCCGAGGCGTCTATCCCTACCTGGTCTCGCCCATCGATTCCGACGGGCGGGTCAAGACCGAGGTGCTGCAGCAGCTCGCCTCCGACCTGATCGACAAGGGCGTGCATGGGCTGACGCCGCTCGGCTCGACCGGCGAGTTCGCCTATCTCGACCGGGCGCAGCGGCTCGCCGTGGTGGCGGCGACGCTTTGCGCTGCGGCCGGCCGGGTGCCCGTTGTCGCCGGCGTCGCGGCCACCGCGACGGCCGATGCGGTGGCCCAGGCACGGGCCTATCAAAAGGCCGGCGCGGCCGGCATCCTGGCGATCTGCGAGGCCTATTTTCCGCTCACGGACGCCGCGATCGAGGCCTATTTCAGGGCCATTGCCGACGCTGTCGACATTCCCGTGGTGCTCTATACCAATCCGAATTTCCAACGCTCGGACCTGTCGCTCGATGTGATCGAACGGCTCGCCGGCCATCCGCGCATCGTCGCGATCAAGGATGCCTCGACCAATACCGGGCGGCTCCTGTCGATCATCAACCGCTGCGGCGACGATCTCGCCGTCTTCTCGGCCTCGGCCCACATTCCGGCCGCGGTCATGCTGATCGGCGGGGTCGGCTGGATGGCTGGGCCGGCCTGCCTGATCCCGCGCGACAGCGTCGCGCTCTACGAGCTTTGCCGGCGCGGCGCCTGGGACGAAGCCATGGCGCTGCAGCGCCGGCTCTGGCGGATCAACGAGATCTTCGCCCGGTTCAATCTGGCGGCCTGTATCAAGGCGGGGCTCGAGGCGCAGGGTTATGCGGTCGGCGATCCCGTGCCGCCGCAACCGGCGCTGTCGGCGGAAGAGCGAAAGGTGGTCGCGGCGGCGCTCGAAGATTTGTCCTAGGGGAAGGGCCGTTCAAGGGGCTGTTCTGCTTTGCCCGGCCCGATCTTTGGCGATGCATTTCATTGAGGGTGCGCGCGTCATCAGGGATCATCGGCCCCATCGACATGACGGCCGCGCCGTGGGTCATGTCCCGTAGCGTGGTGTAGCTGGCGCAAGGCCCCACGATCGCCGGCATAGGCCGGGCTGGTCAGGCTGCCACGGCTGGCAGGCCGACACTAGGATCATCGCTCAGGCCGGCCATGGTTTCCAGGGTCATGTAGCGGGCCCGCTGGACGGCCCATTCATCGTTCTGTTCGAGCAGGATCGCGCCGACGAGCCGGGCGATGGCGGCCTCGTTGGGGAAGATGCCGACCACCTCGGTCCTGCGCTTGATCTCGCCGTTGACGCGCTCCAGCGGATTGGTGCTGTGGAGCTTCGCCCGATGTTGCGTCGGGAAGGTCATATAGGCCAGCACGTCGGTCTCGGCGGTATCCATCAGAGCCGCCAGTTTCGGCACCGTTGGCCTGAGCTGGTCGGCGACCCGGCGCCATTGCTGGCTGGCGGCGGCGGCATCGTTCTGGGCGAAGGCGGTGGCGATGAAGGCTGAGACAACGCGCCGCCCGCTGCGGCCGGCATGGGCGAGCGCATTCCTCATGAAGTGCACGCGGCAGCGCTGCCAGGTCGCGGTGAGCACCTTGGAGACCGCCGCCTTGATGCCTTCGTGGCTGTCGGAGACGACGAGTTTTACGCCGCGCAGGCCGCGTCTGGCCAGTTTGCGCAAGAACGCCGTCCAGAACGTCTCTGCCTCGGAGGGGCCGATATCCATGCCCAGCACCTCGCGCCGACCGTCGCCGCTTACACCGACCGCCACGATCACCGCCACCGAGACAATCCGGCCGGCCTGGCGGACCTTCACATAGGTCGCGTCGATCCACAGATAGGGCCAGTCGCCCTCGATCGGCCGGTCGAGGAACGCATGGACGCGCTGGTCGATTTCCTCGCAGAGCCGGCTGACTTGGCTCTTCGAGATGCCGCTCATGCCCATCGCCTTGACCAGGTCATCGACCGAGCGGGTCGAGATGCCCTGGATGTAAGCCTCTTGGATCACCGCGGTCAGCGCCTTCTCGGCCAGCCGGCGCGGCTCCAGAAAGCCCGGAAAGTAGGAGCCTTTGCGTAGCCTCGGGATGCGCAGCTCGACCGTGCCGGCGCGGGTCTCCCAATCCCGCTCGCGATAGCCATTGCGCTGGGCCAGGCGGTCCGGGCTCTTCTCGCCGAAGCCGGCGCCGGCAAGGCCGCTGACCTCAAGCTCCATCAGCCGCCCGGCGGCAAAGCCGATCATCTCGCGCAGCAAATCGGCGTCGGGGCTCTTCTCCAGCAGCCCGCGCAGGTTCATCATCTCGTCGGTCATCGGTGGATCTCTCGGTTCGGGGTTGGTCGTCGCAACCCAAACCTAACCGGCAACCGCCGATGACCACCCGTCAGTTACACCACCAATCGGGACACGACCCGCGCCGTGACCTGAACTTGACTTGCCTGTTCGGGACGGCCGGCGCGAGGGGCCAGGCCATGACACGCCGTTTCCATGACATTCATCAAAGGCCGGCGCCGTCGGCCGATCGCCGCGCGGTGCTCGGCGCCCTCGGTGCCATGCTGGCGGCGCCGACCGCTTTGGCGCAATCGGGCAAGCGCCGGCCTGACGGCAATGCCCGCTTCGTCGTACCTTTCGCACCGGGCGGCAGCGTCGACGTGCTGGGTCGCGCCGTGGCGAAAGCCGTCTCGGAGCGGCTGGGTCATCAGGTGGTGGTGGAAAACGTCGCCGGCGGCTCGACCAATCTCGGGTCGGAGCGGGTGGCGAAGTCGGCCCCCGACGGGCTCACCGTCCTGGTGGCAAGCGACAGCCTGGCCATCAACAAGAGCCTGTTCCGCGATCTCGGTTTCGACCCGGTCAGCAGTTTCGAGCCGGTGACGCTGGCGATCAGCGCGCCACAGATCCTGGTCACCCATCCGAAGTCGGGCTTCAGCGATGTCGCGGGCTTCATTGCTGCGGCCCGGGCCCGTTCGGGGGCGCTGACCGTCGGGTTGCCCGGTTCCGGCGTGATCGGCCATCTCGCCAGCGAGGTGGTCAATCTCCGGCTCGGTGGGCTGAAGGTGAACCACATCCCCTATAATGGCGGCGCGCCGGCGACCCGCGACCTGATCGGCGGCCATCTCGACGCCGTCTACATCACCTTGCCGGCGGTGACCTCGCAGGTGCGCGAGCGATCCTTGACCGGCCTTGCCGTCACCTCCGCCGCGCGCTCCAAGGCGCTGCCTTCCGTGCCGAGCTTCGCGGAGCACGTGATCCCCGGGCTCGATCTGGTGAGTTGGCAAGGGTTCCTGCTGCCGGCCGGCACCGCGCGCGGGCTGGTCGAGGGCTGGCACGAGCTGATCGCCGGCGCCTTGGCGAGCCCGGAGGTGGTGCGCACGCTTTCCGGCCTCGGCTTCGACATCATCGCCCAAGGTCCCGAAGCCTTCGCCGCACTGATCAAGGCCGATGTCGCGCGCTTCGCCGACGTCGTGCGCGAGGCCGGGCTCGCCCGGAGCTGAGATCGGCATGTGCGCTGGCGCATGAACCGACCGGCCTGATCGTGCCACTCATGGGCTACGGGCCGCATGGCGCGGCCCCAGTCCCGGAGGGGCGGCCATGATTACGTACAAGCATTCCCAAGATTGCTTCGTCGCATCGGCATTCGATCAGGTCTCCGCGACGATCGCGCGTGCAGCCGCCGTCCGGCGCGAGCCGCGCTTCATCCGGGCCGACAGGCAGAACTTTTCCGCGACCGCCCGGGATCCGCGCCGGAAACGCCTCGCCCAGGGCTGGGTCCGGGCGTTCCTGCGCGAAGGGCTCTGATCTCCTAGCGGCCGGCCGCAGCCTTGACGGCGCGATCGTAAAGCGCCTGGTCGAACAGACCGTCGGTCGAGGGCGCGCGCTGGAAATCGCCGAGCTCGACCTGATAGGCGAGCAGCGCCTCGGTCGCCACGCGGATTGCCCGGGGATCATTGACATAACTGACGGCGGGTGACGCCAGCGCACGGGCAATAGTGGCTTCCGCCACCAGTCCTCCGCCGAGCACGGCCAGCACATGCGGCGCGGCCCTGGCCGGGTCCTTGGCGACGATCTCGGTCGCCTGGACAAACAGGCCGACGAAACGTTCGGCGGCTTGCGCCTGGCTTTTCAGGAACGCGCCTGATGCCGCGACCACCACGCCCGGGATATTGGGAAACATGCCGGGCGAGTTGACGATGCGCCGGATGCGCGGATCGCGTTCGGTGACCAGCGTCGCCGAGGGTTCCAGCAGCGTGCCGCCATCAATGGCGCCGGCGAGCATGGCTTGCTGCACCACCTCGATGCCCATATTGGCGATCTCGACATCGGCGCGGTCGACCTTGCCGACCTTCCACAGCCAGTGATGCAGCGCCACCGTCGGCACGCCGCCGGGCGGCAAGGTGCCGAGCTTGGCCTTGCGGCCCTGGGCTGACCGAAAGGCCGCGAAGGCCTTGGCCGGATCACCGCCGTGATCGGCGAAGGCCTTGGCAAGCACCGGGCCCGCGGCAAAGGCGGAACCGCCGGTCGCCGCCGCCGAGATCACCAGGGTCTCGAAACCGCGGGAGCGGGCGACCGCCACCGGCGCCACGCCGATCACCAGGATGTCGATCGTGCCGGAGGCGAAGGCCTGAATGGCATTCGGCCCGGAATCGAACTTGCTGAGCGTCAGGTTGAGCCCGGCGGCGCGCGCCGAGCCGTCGCCGGCGAGCACGAAGAGGGCGCTCGCGCCGATGACCGGCACGAAGCCGACGCGGACGGCAAGCGCGCTCTGGGCGGCAAGCGGCGGCGCGCCGAGGCCCAAAGCGCCGGCGGACGCCGCCAGAAAGGTCCTGCGATCGAACATGATCATCCCCGGAAGGTCATCCCGGGCCTGCATATCATCTTGCGCCGGGTCACGCTGCGGCGACGCCGGCCTGCTCCGCTCGCCGGGCGGTGAGCTCGCGGGTCAGCGGGATCAGCGCGCGGCCATAGTCGACGGCATCGGCATAGGGCTCGAAGCCGCGGATCAGGAAGGTGGTGACGCCGAGATCGTAATAGTCGACGAGGGCATCGGCGACCTGTTCGGGCGTGCCGACCAGCGAGGTGGAATTGCCGCGCGCGCCGGTGAGCGCCGCGATGCCGGTCCACAGCCGCTTGTCGAGGCGTGAGCCCTTGGCGGCGGCCTCCAGCAAGCGCAGCGAGCCGGAATTGACCGGCTCCTTCGAACGGGTGAAGCCGGTCTTGTCGGCCAGCGCGCGGGCGCGCTCGAGGATTTCGTCGGCGCGTTTCCAGGCCTGCTCCTCGGTGTCGGCGAGGATCGGCCGGAGCGACAGGCTGAAACGCGGCTTGCGGCCGTGCTGGGCAGCCGCGGCGCGGACCCGGCCGGTCAGCTCGCGCACCTGGTCATGGGTTTCGCCCCACAAGGCGTAGATATCGGCATATTGGCCAGCGACCGGGATCGCCGCGTCCGAGGCGCCGCCGAAATAGATCGGGATATGCGGCTTCTGCACCGGCTTCACCGTCGAGAAGGCGCGCTCGAAACGATAGAACCGGCCGTCATGGTCGAACGGCTGATCGCTGGTCCAGACCCGGCGCACCACGTCGAGATATTCGCCGGTGCGGGCATAACGCTCGTCCTTGGTGAGGAAGTCGCCATCCTGGCGTTGCTCGGCATCGTCGCCGCCGGTGATGATGTGCACGGCAACCCGGCCGCCGGTGAACTGGTCGAGGGTGGCGAACTGACGGGCGGCGAGCGTCGGCTGGGTGAAGCCCGGGCGGTGCGCGATCATCAGGCCGAGCTTTGATGTCACCGAGGCGGCGTGCGAGGCGACCAGGATGCTCTCCGGCGAGGTCGAGTGGAAGGCGACCAGCGCCCGGTCGAAGCCCGAAGCCTCATGGGCGCGGGCAACCGTCTCGACATGATCGATATCGATCACCGGACCGCTCGCCGGGATGATCTCGGAACTCTCGCGGGTCGAGATGTAGCCGATGAATTCGATGGTCATGAGCTGTCCGTCCTCATCAAAGGGCGCCGTCCGAGGCGCATTCATCACATGATGACGCGGGACAGCCGGAGAGTGCTTTCGAATATCGGAGGCGTGAGAGAACGAAACCGATGGGCTGCAAGGCAGCCACGCTGAAATGTTTCTCCGTTGCCCAAACGGCCTGTCACCGCCAGGATGGAACCGGTCTAATCAATGCCGACGGAGGGCATGGTGCCTCGGAAGAGGCGGAACGCCGGCCGATCAAAAAGGGCAGTGCAGGGGAGGCTGGAGGGCATGGTCGACAGGCGCGAGCCGGTGGATGTCGTGGTCGTCGGGGCGGGTTTTGGCGGTGCGGCCTTCGCCTGGCGCCTGTCCCAGCAGCGGCCCGGGCTGAAGATCGTGGTGCTCGATCGCGGCGGGCCGGCCGACTATGCCGCCATGCCGATGCAGACCGCCGGCTGGCAGCGGGCTTTCCTGGGCCCCTGGGCGCCGTCACCCAATATGCGGCTCGCCGCAGGCGCGGTCTCGCCATCCGCCGACTATCCGATCGACGACAGCAATTCGGCCTTCAAGCCGCTGATGTGGAACGGTTTCGGCGGCTCAACCGTCAATTGGGCGGCGCATTTTCCGCGCTTGCATCCGTCCGACTTCCGCACCCGTTCGCTCGACGGCGTCGGCGACGACTGGCCGTTCAGTTATGCCGACCTCGAGCCCTATTACGATCTGAACGACGAACGCATGGGCGTCGCGGGGCTGGCCGGCGATCCGGCCTATCCACCGAAGCCCGAGCGCGCCATGCCGCCGGTCGCGCCCGGCCGGATGGGCAATCTCGCCGCCAAAGCCTTCGACAAGCTCGGCTGGCACTGGTGGCCGGTCGATGCGGCGATCAACACACGGCCCCATGCCGGTCGTCCGGCCTGCAATCATTGCGGTCCCTGCCTGACCGGCTGCACCACCTTGGCCAAGGCCTCGGTCGACCAGACCTATCTCGCCGACGCGGTGCGTTCCGGCGTCGAATTGCGCGGCCATGCCGTGGTGTTCCAGGTCGAGATGGCTGCGGGGCGGGCGACCGGCGTGCGCTACCGCGACGGCGCGGGCACCGAGGTGGCCCAGCCGGCCGCCGCCGTCGTCGTCGCCGGCAACGGCATCGGCACGGCGCGCCTGCTGCTCGCCTCCGGCTTGTCGTCGCCGGCGCTCGGGCACAACCTGATGTTCCATGGCGGCGCCTATGTCCGCGGGCTGTTCCGCGAGGAACTGGACGGGCCGGTCGGCCCCGGCGGCTGCGCGATCTACAGCCACCAGTTCTACGAGACCGATCTCAGCCGCGGCTTCACCCGTGGGGTCCACCTGCAGGTGACCCGCGAGAACCCGCTGATGACCCAGGCGTCGCGGTTGCCGACGCCCTGGGGCGCCGAATCACAGGCGCTGGTGCGCGACGAGTTCAAACGTTCGATGGCCGTGCTGGTGCTCAACGAGGACCTGCCCGAGGCCCATAACCGGGTGACGCTGACCGACCGGATCGAGGCCGACGGCCTGCCGGGGGTGAAGCTCGACTACACCGTCTCCGCGCATACCCGTAAAGCGCTCGATTTCGGCCTCGACCGCGCCGAGGAGATCCTGCAGGCGGCCGGCGCTGTGGCAACCGTCCGGGTCGACCTTGCCCCCTATACCGGCTGGCACCTGCTCGGCACGGCGCGCATGGGTGTGGATCCCGCGACCTCGGTGACCGATGGCAGCGGCCGTTGCCATGCTGTCGCCAATCTCATCATGGCTGATGGCAGCCTGTTTCCAACTGTTGGCGCGGTGAATCCCGGCTCGACCATCGGAGCTCTGGCGTTGCGCATCGCCGACGATCTCGCGAGGGACATGGCATGACCGAGACCTTTTCCGACAGCTTTCTCGATGCGGTCATCGACACCGTGCTGCCGGGCGAGGTGCATTCGGCGCTGGGGCCGCCCTTGCCCTCGGCGAGCGCGGCGGGCCTTGCCGGGCGGCGTTACGGCAGCCGGCATGCGGCGGTTCTGACCGCCATTGCGCAGGAAGCGGCGAAAAGCCAGGCCGTGAAGAGCCAGGCCGCGAGCGACGGCCTGGCGGCCGCCGGACCGGAGCAGCGCCGGCTGATCCTCGCCGCCGTCGAGCAGGTCATGTTCGAACCGTTCCGGGCGCTGGTCCAGGACATCGTCGCCGATTATCACGACCAGCCAGCCGTGCTCGTCGCTTATGGCTGGCGCGTCGAGCCGCCGCAGCCGCACGGCCACCGGATCGCGGCCGCCGACGCGGAAACCCTGGCACGCCTCGAACGGGTCAAGGCGCGCGGTCCGTTGTGGCGGGCCGCATCATGACCCCGTCGGCTTTCCCTCGCTTCCGCCCCTTCGAGCTGGATGTCGGCGAAGCGCGCATTGCCGGCGTCGTCGGCGGCGACGGCCCGCCGGTGCTGCTGCTCCACGGCTATCCGCAGACGAGCCTCGCCTGGCGCCATATCGCGCCGGTGCTGGCGCAATATCACACCGTGGTGGCGACCGACCTGCGCGGTTATGGCGACAGCACCGGTCCGGTCGGCACCTCGGCCGAGGCCTATTCCAAACGGGTCATGGCCCAGGACCAGATTGCCGTGATGGCCCATCTCGGCTTCAGCCGGTTTGCGGTCGTCGGCCACGACCGGGGGGCCCGCGTCGGCTACCGCATGGCGCTGGACGCGCCGCAGGCGGTGTCGGCCTTCGCGTCGCTCACCGTCATCCCGACCGCCGACATGTGGCGGCGTGCCGACCGCAGCTTCGGGCTTGCGGCCTATCACTGGTTCCTGCTGGCCCAGCCCTACGACTTCCCGGAACGGCTGATCGGTGCCGACCCGGACTATTTCATCGACACGACGCTCGAGCGCATGGCGCTGGTGCCGCAAGCCTTCGGCGATGCCCTGGACGCCTATCGCCAGGCGTTCCGCAAGCCGGAGGTTCGCCATGCCATGTGCCAGGACTATCGGGCCGGCGCCACCGTCGACCTGAGCCACGACCAGATCGATCTCAGCGACGGCCGCAAGCTGCGCTGCCCGGTCCTGGTGCTCTGGCCGGAACACAAGGCGCCCGCCATCCCGCCGCTCGACAGCTGGCGGCCCTGGGTCGGCGCGCCGGTCTTCGGCCGGGCGCTGCCGGGCTGCGGCCATCTCCTGCCGGAAGAGGCGCCGGATGCGGTTCTGGCCGAGCTCACGCCGTTCCTGAGCGAAACGAACTAGTAGGGCGCTCGGCATCAAGACATTGCCGGCGGCAGAAGTGCCGCCGCCGGCAATGTCGGTCATCCGAGACGAAGCCAAGCGGCGCAACGCCGATGCCTGATCAAAATACGCCCAGTTGTTCGAGCATCGCCCTGCCGATGACGACCCGCTTGGCGGCATCCTGGGGGGAGGGCATGTCGATGTTCAAAGAGAACGCCGTGACCTTGCCGCCTTGGTCGACCCAGCCGGTCCACCAGCCGAGTTGTGGATTGCTGGAGAACCTCCAGCCCGTCTTCCCATAGAGGGTTCGTCCGTCCTTGCTTTCAAGCTTGAGGATGTCGCGGACGATCGACTGGGAGCGCGACGACAGAGGCAGATTTTGCTGGCCGACACGCGCGGCGAAACGCGCCTGTTCGACGGCACTGATCTCCAGCGGGCCATCGAGCCAGAAGGTTTCGAGCGCGGTCCCCGTCTGCCGGTTGCCATAGCCCAGGCGGTCGAGCCAAAAGTGATAGCGCTCCAGCCCGATGCGGCGCGCGAGCTCTTGATAGACCGGCACATTCGAGGCGGTGATGGCCTCGCGCATGGGCATGTCTTTTTCCCATGCCTTGAAGGGTTGCGGCTTGCCGCCATAGGGGATGATCTCGTTTTCGTCCGCCACCACGCCGGTTTCCAGAGCGATGAGGCTGTTGGCGATCTTGAAGGACGAGGCCGGCACATAGCGGGTCATTGCCCGTGCCGCATTGACCAGCGTCAGGCGATCGGTCGAAACGTCGTAAAGCGCGAAGGTGCCGACAGCGCCTCGGCTCTGAAACTGCGCGACCAGGTCGTCGCGCTCGACGGTCCGGGGCGTGCCGGCCCGGCTGCCGGCCATGCCAAGGCCCAAGGCGCAGCCGCCGGCGGCGCCCAGGAAAGATCGTCTTGTCCAATGCTTGTACTCGACGCGAAAGACCATGGAATCCTCGTTGTTGCTGCGATGCGACGGCACCAGGCTCCAGACCTGACTGGGTGCCTAAATGTCTTGCCATCGACGACGAGCCCATACCTAAATGGATGGCAAAGGGGCGACAAACGCCAAATTCTTGGATTAAGCCATATAAAAATTAGGGTCTCCGTCGTCATGTCTCATCTCCCTCTCAACGGTCTCAAGGCGTTCGAAGCGGCCGCGCGACACCTGAGTTTCACCAAGGCGGGGATGGAGCTGCGGGTCAGCCAGGCGGCCGTCAGCCATCAGGTGAAAAACCTCGAGGATCGCCTGGGCACGCAGTTGTTCCACCGGCTTCCGCGGGGGCTTGCCCTCACTGACGAAGGACTGGCCTTGCTGCCGGTGATCGCCGAATCCTTCAGCCGGATGCGCGTGACGATCGACCAGTTCGAGAAGGGACAGTTCCGCAGCATCGTCACGGTCGGCGCCGTCGGAACCTTCGCAACCGGCTGGCTGTTGCAGCGGCTGCCCGGTTTCCACGATACCAATCCCTTCATCGACCTTCGGCTCAGGACCAACAACAATCTGGTCGATATTGCCGGCGAGGGCCTGGACTATGCGATCCGTTACGGCGACGGCTTCTGGCACGCCACCGAAGCCGTCCCCCTGCTGGCCGCTCCGCTTTCGCCTGTCTGCTCGCCGGCCATTGCGGAGCGTCTGCTGAGCCCGGCGGATCTTAGAAACGAAACGCTGCTGCGCTCCTACCGTATGGACGAGTGGATTCAGTGGTTCGCCGCCGCCGGCATTCCTTGCCCGACGATCAAGGGCGCCATTTTCGATTCGTCGCTAACGATGGCCGCTGCCGCCGCTCAGGGAGCAGGTATCGCGCTGTTGCCGGTGGCGATGTTCGAGCGTGAGATCTCTCAAGGGCGCCTCGTTTGCCCGTTCGACATCGATGTCCAGATCGGACGGTATTGGCTCACGAGCCTGAACTCGAAACGAAAGACGGATGCCATGCGCGCCTTCCAGGCGTGGCTGTTGCGTTGCATCGACGCCTGATCAAGTTCCGCATGACGGGCGGAGGTGGCTTCAATGCCGTGACGTGTTGCTCGCCACACGACTGCGTGATGCCGGTAACGCCGGCCAGCGCCCCCGCGAACAGGGATCGTGAGCCGGCGTGAGCACCACGGTGCCCGTTGATCGGCCGATCCGATAGCGGGAGCCAGCGCATGATCGTCGATCGCTACCAGGGCGCCCATACGGCCGAGAGCGCCGCGATCCGGCATTTCGAGGTCGCGGTCCGGGCCGTGGCCGCCCATCGGGCGGATGCCGCGACGGCGCTGACCGACGCCCTGGCCATCGATCCCGACATGATCGCCGCCCATGCGTTGCGTGGCTTTTCGGCGGTCATGCTGGCGCGCGACAGCCATGCCGCGACCGCGGCGGAAGCGCTTGGCCGCGCCCGACTGGCCGCCCGGACGCGGGACGCGACTCCAGGCGAAAGAGCGCTGGTCGAGGCGCTCGGCCATGCCGTCCTTGGACGCCATCGTGCGGCCGCGGCCCGGCTGGAAGCCCATCTCGACGAAACACCACGTGATCTCCTGGCCTTCAAGCTGTCCCATGCGCTGCGTTTCATGGGTGGCGACCGGGCCGGCATGCTGGCGACTTCGACCCGCCTGGAGCGGCATTGGAGCGCCGCGACGCCGGGTTTCGGCTTCTTTCTCGGCTGCCATGCCTTCGGCGTCGAGGAGACTGGCGATTTTGCCACCGCCGAACGGCTCGGCCGCCGCGCGGTGGACATCGAGCCCGACGATGCCTGGGGCATTCACGCGGTCTCGCATGTCCACGAAATGTCGGGGCGGACCGGCGAGGGCGTCGCCTGGCTGGAATCATGCCGGGCGACCTGGTCCGGCTGCAGCAATTTTGCCTTCCACGTCGCCTGGCATCTCGGCCTGTTTCACCTTGAGGCCGGGCGCCTCGATGCCGCGCTCGATCTCTACGACCGGGAAATCCGGCCGACCGCCAGCGAGGAGTTCCGCGACATGGCCAATGCCGTCTCGTTCCTGTGGCGGTTGCGCCAGCACGGCGTCGACGCCGGCGGCCGCTGGTGCGAGCTTGCCGCGATCGCGCACCGGCACCGCCGCGACACGTCCCTGGTCTTTGCCTCACTGCATTATCTGCTGGCTTTGCTGGCAGCCGGCGACCGGCAAGGCGCGAACGACGTCGCGCTGGCGCTCGGCGGCAGGGCCGGCAAGGCCGATGGCGACCAGTCGGCCGTCGCGGCGCGGATCGGCGCGGATCTCGCGCAGGTCCTGGTCGGTTTCGGCGGTTCTGACCGCACCGATCTTTCGATCCTCGTTCAGCGCCTGCCCGAGATCGGCGGCAGCAACGCCCAACGCGACCTGTTCCTGCGTTCGCTGGCGCTGATCGCGGCTGATCGCGGCGCTGCGCTGGCGATGCATAACATCGTCCAGGCCCGCCAGCGTTTACAGCGGGAGGATCGTTTCGGGCGCCTCGCCGCGGCCCGGCTCGACGCGGCGCTCGGCGCCCGGAGCCTGGAGTCCCGGACCTTGGAGTTTCGGGTCGCCTGACAGGTCAGCGGCTGGCCGGCCGGCTGATGTCCAGCGGTACGCAATTGCGATGGCCGGCCTCCATGCAGGCCAGGATCCGCGATGACGTCCTCAGTTCGTCGAAAACGAAATAGGTGGTGACACCGACAATGATGACAACGATGGCGGCGGCGATGTTCTGGCGGTTCCGGACGCGCTCATCCCACTTGTTGAAGCCGTCGGGGGCTGGATGATCGGCCGGCCGCGTGGCATCCGCCCAGGTCTGCCAGCTCGGCCCCCGCGGCTTGTCGGACCTGGTTCCCTCGTCCTGGTTCATGACGCGTCACCCTTGCCGATGCCCTGACGCCAGCCGCGCGACAAGGTCGCCTCCGCGGCTGGATCGCCATTGTACCAGCGTTCGGCTGCCGCGTCCTCAGCCGGGGGTCGATGGCGGCGGCCTGGCCGGCTTAAGGCCTCCGTGGCACCGCTGTCGCTTGCCCGACATTGCTTCCGGCGGCGCGCCGCCTGATGATTGCCCTGAAGCAGAATCGGCTCAACACGCTGTTCGGGACACCGCATGATCGCCAAGCTCACCGCCGCGGCGCTGCTTCTGATCACCGGTGCCCTGCACCTCTACCAATACGTCCTGTCGCCGCCGACCTTGCCGGTCCTGGTGACCGTGCTGTTCGGCGCCGTCTATGTCGTGCTGGCGCTGGTCGTCCCCTTCGGCGGCCGTCGCGGGTTGATCACCGCCCAAATCGTCACCGCCATTGGCGGCTTCATGGCGATCGCCAGCGTGGTCCAGGACCAGCAGCCGCTGACCGTCTGGATCGCCATCTTCGTGGCGTTCGATCTGGCGGTCATCTGGTTCTGCGCCTGGGCCAAGGCGGAGCTGGCCGCGCGCTGACCCGTCCGTTCAAGGATTGGCCAGCAATTGCCGGTATTTGGCGATCTCGGCGGGAACCAGTTGGGCAACGAATGCCGGCGCAAGCTCGTCCGGGCCAGGGGTCGTCGAGGCGAGTTCGGCGAAGCGCTTCTGCAAGGCTTCGCTCGCGACCGCCTGACGGATCGCGGCATTCAGCCGCTGGATGACCGCCTCCGGCGTGCCTTTGGGCGCGAACAGCGCGTTCCAGCCCTGGGCCTGGAAGGCCGGCAATCCCGCTTCGGTGGAAGTCGGAACGTCGGGCAGACCGGCGAGCCGGGTCGGAGCGGCCACCGCGAGCGCCCGCACTTCGCCGGCGAGCACGTTCGAGGCAAGCGAGGTCGCGGCGTCGCAGACGCCGTCGATCTGGCCGGCGAGCAGGTCATAAAGCGCCGGTGCGGCACCGCGGTAGCTGACCAGCGTGATCTCGACCTTGGCGGCGTGGATGAAGTTGCGGCAGATCAGATAGTTGGACGAGCCGACGCCGGCATGGCCAAGCGTCACACGGCCGGGATTGGCCCGGGCGAAGGCGATGAATTCGGCAAGCGTGCGCGCCGGATGGGCCTTCTTGATCGCCAGCAGTGGCGAGGTCTTGGCCACCAGGCCGATCGGCGCGAAGGCGTCAGGGGTATATTTGAGCTCGGGATAGATCGAATAGGCGGCGGCATTGGTGCCGGTATTGCCGATCGCGATGGTATAGCCGTCCGGCTCGGCGCGCGCCGCGCGTGCCAGCGCCAGGGTGCCGCCGGCGCCGCCGGCATTCTCGGTGATGATCCGCTGGCCGAGCACCCGGCTCATCTCCTCGGCGACCACGCGGGCGATCACATCCGAGGTGCCGCCGGCGGCAAACGGCACGATCATCGTGATGGGTCTGGTCGGATAGGCCTCCTGGCCGTGGGCGGCGAGGCTGGCGGTCATCAGCGCGACGAGTGCGGCAAGAAAACGGGGCATCAGGCCTCTCCTCCCGGTCGATCATGCCGGCGCATGACCGCCTTGCCCAAGGATTGGCATTGCCGGCTCCGCTCCGACAGATCGGTTTATCGCCTATGCCGGGTGCCCGAAGGTTGAGAAATCCGGGCCGCGATCCGGCCCGCCCTCCCCAAGCTCTTGACCGCGCCGACTGGCGCTCGACGGCGTGTCATGTCATCAGGAACGTCCCGCAACGCGCCATTGGTCCATGTCCGAGCCCATCCGCACCAGACGCGTCTATCTTCTGACCGGTTACGAGCCCCTCGAGCCGGCCGCCCATCACCACCGTTTCGATCGCGAGATCAAACGGTTCGAGAAGACGTGGTCGGTCCGCGCGAGCGTTGGGCCGATGACGGTGCATGCCGACCGCCCGGTCGCCTCCTGGGCGGTTGCGGTCGAAGGGCCGGATTGGCGGACCACGACCGATGTCAGGCTGTTGCGTTGGGACGACGTCATCGCCGAGGATGTCGCGCGCCCGATGTGGCAGCGGCTGGTGCTTTATGGCCGGGCAACGGCGGATCTGTTCTTCACCGGCACATTCTTCCGTTATGTCGGGGCCTATTGGCGTTATTCGCTGTTCGCCGGCTATCCGGCCGTGCTTCTGCTGGCGTTCACCGCGCTGTCGCTCAGTTTCGCCGGGCTCTGGAAGCAACTTGGCGGTCCCTATCCGGCGATCGCCATGCCGGTGCTGGCCATCGGGCTGTTCCTGACGCTGATGCGCGTGCCCGGCCGGCGCTTTCATATGGACTACATGCTGAACGACTGGATCTTCGCCCGCGACATGATCCGACGGACCCGGCCGTCGATCGAACGGCGCGCCGCGGATTTCGCCCGTGAGATCGCCAGCGGCGTGAAGGCGGGCGATGTCGACGAGGTGGTCATCATCGCGCACAGCCTGGGCGCTGCCTGGATGGTCGAAAGTGTCGCGCTGGCACTCGCAAACGAGCCGGACTTTGCCAAGGGCAAGGTGCCGCTCGGCCTCGCCGGCGTCGGCTCGTCGACCCTCAAGATCGCGCTTCATCCGGCCGCCGGCTGGATCCGCGACGCGGTCAAGCGCGTCGCCGATGCGGCGGAGATCACCTGGGCCGAATATGACAGCCATGTCGACTTCATCTGCTTCTACAAGCGCAATACGGTCGACGCGTTGAAGCTCGACACCGCGACCCGGCCGGTCAGCCATTCCATCCGCCTGTCGCGCATGCTCTCGGCCGAGACCTGGGGCCGGTTTCGCGGCAACCTGCTGAGGGTCCACCGGCAATATGTGATGGGCAACGAGCAGCGCTACCGCTACGACTTCCACATGATCGCCTGCGGACCGTTCCGGTTCGCTCACATCGTCCACGACGGCGAGGCCCTGCCGGATGCGCTCGGGCCCGACGGTTCGCTCGGCCGCGCCGCGCGGCCCGTCACTGCCGCAACCATGAAGACCGCAGCCCCATGATCCGTCTCGTTGCTCAGATCATCTTCCTGGCCGGTGTGATCGGCTGGGGAGCGATCCGGATTCCGCATGAAATCAAGAACAAGCGCCGGAACCGCATCGACGTCAGCGCCGTCGATTTGCGCGAAAGGGTCTTGCTGCTGATCTCGCTATGCGGGCTCGGCATCGTGCCGATCGCCTATTGCCTGTTCGCCTCAAAGGGCTTTCTGCGCTTCGCCGATTATCCGTTCTCGCCGCTGCAGGCCTGGCTCGGGACGCTGGTCTTCGTTGCGGCGCTGGCGCTGTTCCTGGCAACCCACCGCCAGCTCGGCCGCAACTGGTCGCAGACATTGGAACTGCGCGAGGACCATACGCTGGTGACCCATGGGGTCTACCGGCTGGTTCGTCATCCCATGTACAGCGCCTTCTTCCTGTGGGGCCTGGGGCAGGTCCTGCTGCTGCAGAACTGGATCGCCGGACCGGCGGGTCTGATCGGATTCGGGCTTCTCTACGCATTCCGGGTCGGGCGTGAGGAGGCCATGATGCGTGCCGCCTTCGGGCAACAATATGCCGATTACATGAACCGGACGAAACGCGTGATCCCGTTCATTCATTGACAGGGACGGGCCTGCTATCGTCCATTGCCCGGGGCAGAGAGCAAGGACTGGAATTCTTGCTTGGGGGACGGCCGGTCCGGCCCCGATACAGTGAAGTGGTTTGGCATGGGTCTGTTTTTGCGTATCGGCTCGCTGCCCGTCCTGTTGATCGGACTGGCACTTGGCGGCTGCCAAATGTCGAGCCTTGCCGGCCTCGACGCGGCTTTCGCGCCACGTGATTTCGCGCGGCGCTCGGAACCCCCGGCACGCCAGCCTGCCCAGTCGAGCGCGCCCAGGATCTACCTGATCCGTGGCCTCGCCCAGACCGTCTCGGAAGGCGTCGATCACCTGGCGGTCAAGCTGAACCGGCTCGGCTATCGGGCGAGCGTCCATGCTTTTGGCGACTGGCGGCAGATCGTCGAGCAGATCGCCGCCGACCAGAGCGCATCCGGCGGCCGCCAGAAGGCGGTCCTCGTCGGCCATTCGCTCGGCGCGAACTCGACCATCGAGGCAGCCAACGCGCTGGCCGCCCGCGGCGCCAGCGCCCAGCTCGCCGTGACCTTCGATCCGACCCAGGATCTGACGGTCACCGGCGGTGCCCCGCATTTCATCAATTTCTACCAATCCAACAATGGCTGGGGTCGCCGGGTTCAGGCGGCGCCCGGCTTGGAGGACCTGGTCGAGAATGTCGATCTCGCGGCCATGGCGCATCTGACCCATTTCACGCTTGATCGGGATGCCCAGGTGCATCAACGTGTTATCAGCTGGATCCGGCGTTCGGTGGGTGAAGGCGACCGCAATCTCGCACGCGCCAATCGGGTCCGTCCGGAACGCTGAAGCGACTGCAGGGTTGGGCCGAACCCGGCATGAATGTCATGTTGCTTCCGCAACGCGAGGCATTCGAGCAACACCCGGCGACCAGATGTCACCGCGGTCACGGCCGGAGGCCGATCTTCCATTGACAGGCCCGGGAGCGGGCAATTGACTTCGCATTAACCATGCTGAGGCAGGGTGAGCCGAAGGACTCGCCTTGACCGGGGTCCGTGCATTTGACTGGGATTTCCAAGGTGAGGTTGAACATGCGCATGTCGTCGCGGTCCGGCGTTCTCGGTGTTCTCATAGCGGCTCTGGCTCTGGCCGGCTGTCAGGCGACGGCCCAGACCGGTGCCGACGGCAGCGCCGTCCAGATGGCACGCGATGCCGGCCAGGGCACGCCGCGCCTCGCCGTGCCGAACGGCCGCGTCCAGCAGATCCAGCCGCATATCTACCTGATCCGGGGACTCGCCAACGTCTTTTCGCAAGGCATGGACGATCTCGGCGCCAAGTTGACCCAGCGCGGCTATTTGGCGACCGTCCACGAATATGGCGACTGGGGTTCGATCGCCAATGAGATCCTGGCCAATCAGCGCGCCTCCGGCGGTCGCCATCAGGCCGTCATCATCGGCCATTCGCTGGGCGCCAATGTGGTCGCCGACATTGCCAATTTCCTGGCGCAGCAGGGTGGCTCGGTGGCGCTTGCCGTCGCTTTCGATCCGACCGCGGCACGGCAGCTGACCGGCGGGGCACGCCGCTTCGTCAATTTCTACCAGTCGAACAATGGCTGGGGCGAGCGGGTCACCGCCGACGCGCGCTATCGCGGCCGGCTCGAGAATATCGACCTGCGCCAGTCGGGCAATGTGACCCATTTCAATATCGACAAGGATCCGCGCCTGCACGCCCAGGTGATCGGCTGGATCAGCCAGGCGGTCGGCGCGGGCACGCGCCGTCCGGCGCGCGTCGCACTGAGCGGCCGTCAATCCGCGGCGCGCTGATAGTCCTTGATATCGGAAAAGACGATGCCCGGCGCGCGCTCTTCCTCGTAGCGCAGCGAGAAGGCGCTGGAGGCCATGTAGACCGGCGCGCCGTCGAGGTCGCGCGCCATGGACGAGCCGTGATCGGCGATGAAGCTGTCGAGCTTCTGTTCGTCTGCCGAGGTGATCCAGCGGCAGACCTGAAACTGGCACGGGTCGAAATCGACGGGCAGTGAATATTCCGAGGCAAGCCGCTCCTTCAGCACGTCGAGCTGCAGGGCGCCGACCACGCCGACGATCGCCGGCGAGCCGTCATTGGGCACGAACAGCTGCACGACGCCTTCTTCGCCCATCTGCTGCAAGGCCTCGCGCAGCTTCTTCGCTTTCATCGCGTCCTTCAGCTTGACCCGGCGGAGCTGTTCCGGCGCGAAGCTTGGCACGCCCTTGAACACGATGTCCTCGCCCTCGGTCAGGGTATCGCCAATGCGCAGCGTGCCGTGGTTCGGAATGCCGACAATGTCGCCGGCATAAGCCTCCTCAGCCAATTGGCGATCCTTGGCGAAGAAGAATTGCGGCGCGTTCAGCGGCATCGGCTTGCCGGTCCGCACCAGCCTTGCCTTCATGCCACGGGTCAGCTTGCCCGAGCAGACCCTGAGGAAGGCGATCCGGTCGCGATGGTTGGGGTCCATGTTGGCCTGGATCTTGAACACGAAGCCCGACATGTTCTTCTCGTCGGCGGTGACGGTCCGGCCCTCGGCAACCTGCGCGCGCGGTGGCGGCGCAAAGGCGATCAACGCGTCGATCAGGTCGCGCACGCCGAAATTCCGCAAGGCCGAACCCCAGAACACCGGCGTCAGATGGCCTTCGCGGTAGGAGGTGAGATCGAACGGCTTGCAGCCGCCGATCGCCAGTTCCACCTGGTCGCGCCATTCGCCTGCACCCTTGGGCAGCAATTCGTCGAACAGGCCGGCCTCGGGGCCGTTGACCTTGGTCGGCTCGTCGTCGCGGTCGAGCCGGCGCACCTGCGAGCGGGCAATGTCATAGGTGCCGGCGAAATCCCGGCCCGAGCCGATCGGCCAGGTCATCGGCGTGGTGTCGATGGCCAGCGTCTTCTCGATCTCGTCCAGGAGGTCGAACGGGTCGCGCGCCTCGCGATCCATCTTGTTGATGAAGGTGACGGTCGGGATGTCGCGCAGCCGGCAGACCTCGAACAATTTGCGCGTCCGGGCCTCGATGCCCTTGGCGGCGTCGATCACCATGACGGCCGAGTCGACGGCGGTCAGCGTGCGATAGGTATCTTCGGAGAAGTCTTCGTGGCCGGGGGTATCCAGGAGATTGAAGACGCAGTCGCCATATTCGAAGGTCATCACCGAGGTGACCACCGAAATGCCGCGCGATCGCTCGATCGCCATCCAGTCCGACGAGGTCTGCCGGCGGCCCTGCTTGGCTTTCACCTCACCGGCGAGCTGGATGGCGCCGCCGAACAGCAGCAGCTTTTCGGTGAGCGTCGTCTTGCCCGCGTCAGGGTGCGAGATGATGGCGAAGGTGCGCCGGCGCGACGCCGGAGTGGGCGCAGCGGTCGAGGCCTGGGCGGTGGTCGGGATGGTGGTCATGGCGCGGGGTTTAGCGTTGCGCGCGGCGCAAGGTCAATCGGCAGCAGCATTCGGCCCCGTGCAATCAGCGGCCGGCCGGCCGTCGGACCGGCAAAAATCACCGGAGACAGGCACCTCGACCGGCTCTGTCCGATGGCTATAGTGACTGTTCCAGGGTCTTGGGGGAGAACCGAATGCGCCGTCTGATCAAAGTGTCTGTTGGCCTGGCTTTGCTGGGTTTCGCGGGGCAGGCTTCGGCCCAGACCTTGCCGCCCGGCCCGCCGGTGGCGATCCAGATGGTGACGCAGCTCTCGCCGTCGATCCCGCAATATACCCGGGTCGACATCCCGATGCTGCGCGAAGGCATACCGCAGCGCTCCAACGGGCGCATTTCGGTGACGCTGGCGAGCTGGCCCGAGCGCAATCTGAACGGTCCGGAGCTGTTGCGGGTGCTGCGCGCCGGTCAGATCGATCTCGCCGGCATCGCGCTGCCGACGGTCGCGGGTGACGTGCCGCTGCTCGACATCATCGACCTTGCCGGCCTGAATGCGTCGCATGAACAGGGCCGGCGTGTCGCCGAGGCCATGCTGCCGACACTCAACCAGGAGCTCGAACGCGTCGGCGTGCGCATCGTTGCCTTCTATCCCTTCCCGGCCCAGGTGCTGTTCTGCCGTGATCCGGTGACCAGCCTCGCCGATCTCAAGGGCCGGCGCGTGCGGACGCCGGGCGGCTCGCAGAACGATTTCATGCAGTCGATCGGCGCTCAGCCGGTGGCGATCGGCTTTCCCGAGGTCTATGCGGCGCTCGAGCGGGGCGTGGTCGATTGCGCGGTGACCGGAACCGCGACCGGCAATGGCGCGCGCTGGTACGAGGTGACCAAACATCTCTACACATTGCCGATCCAGTGGGGGACGGCGGCTTATGGGGTCAATCTCGCCTGGTGGAACCGGCTCGACCCGGCGGTGCGGCAGTTCCTGCAGGAGACCATGAACGATGTCGGCGAGGCGCAGTGGAAACTCGGCCTGGAAGCGACCGAGGACGGCGTGCAATGCAATGCCGGCATCGCCGCGGGCTGCAGGATCGGCCGGGTGGTCGAGAACCGGCCGATGACGGTGACGCGGGCGAGCCAGGCCGACATGGCGTTGCTGCGCCAGTCTTTGTCGACCGTCGTGCTGCCGGCCTTCGTCAAGCGCTGCGGCGAGCGTTGCGGCGAGGTCTATAACCGCATCGTGGCGCCGATCAGCGGTGTCAGGTACGAAGCGCGATGATCAAGCTGATCGATCCCAGGGATCACCGGACCGTGCCCTGGAAGAATGGCGGTGGCACGGCGACCGACTATGCGGTCGAACTCGCCGGTGACGGCGAGGTCGTCTGGCGCATCGGCACGGCCGAGATCCTCAAGGACGGGCCGTTCTCCGACTATGCCGGAGTGACACGGGTGTTCACCATCATCCATGGCCCGGGCGTCCATCTCGATTTCGAGGGCGAGGGGACACGGACGCTGCCGCGTGACCAGCCGACGCGCTTTGCCGGCGCGCCGGCGCCGTTCTCGCGGCTGCGCGGAGCGCCCGCCACGGCCTTCAACCTGCTGATGCGCGACGGCGCCGTGCAAGGCGACGTTGCGATCTGGCGGGGGCACGGGGAGCCCGAGGCGATCGCGGCAGCCGAGACGATCGCCGTCGTGGCGATCGAGGGCACCTGGTCGGTGACCGAAGGCGCCGAGACCGCGGCCCTGCCGCCGGGCTGGACGGCGCTCGTCGCGGGCGGGCAGCGTTGCACTGCCGCGGCTCCGGCCGGGGCCCGGGCCGCCATCGTCCGCTTGCGCCCGGCATGATCCGGGGGCGCCCCGCCGCGTCCGTTCCGAAGCTTGCAATCTCCTGACAATCGCAATTATTTGCGGGCTCGGAAACATTTGCCGCGGATTGTAATGCTTGAGCAATGTCTAGGTGCTCATTGCGTTTGGATGTTCCACGCGGCGGCCTCCGGGAGGTCCGTTTTGTTTCTGGCGCCATTGCCTGCGGCCGCTTGTTCCAACGCCCTTCCGAGGCCCTGATTGTCTCTCAACGATTCCTATGCCGTGCCGCTCGACGGACACGCAGCGACTGCTGTGGCGTCCGGCGCAACATTCACCGCTCTGCCGACCGGCAGCCGAACGATCGGCCAGTTGCTCATCGAGCGCGGAACCATGCTGTTCTGGTCGCTGGTCGGTCTTCATGCCGCGATCGCCGTCGCGGCGCCGGCATTCGGCTTCATCACGCTGCCGCGCGACACGCTCGAGGGCTTCATCTGGGGGCGCACCTTCCAGTGGGGCTTTTCCAAACATCCGCCGCTGCAGGCCTGGATTCTAGGGCTGACCGAGTGGCTCGCGCCTTCGGCCATATGGCTTGCCTATCTCTATGCGCAGATCTGCGTCGTCATCACGCTCTGGGCCGTCTGGCGGCTCGGCCGGTCGATCCTGGGGGAACGGCAAGGCCTGATCGCCGCGCTGCTGACCCTGTTCGGCGTGCATTATTATGGCCCGTCCATGGCGACCTTCACGCCCGACACCCTGTCGGCGCCGCTCTGGGCGCTGACCGGCCTGTTCTGGTGGCGCGCCGTGGTCGAGGAGCGCCCACGGGCCTGGTACGGTTTCGCCCTGGCCGTCGCGTTCTCGATCTATGCCAAATATGTCGTGCTGCTGCTCGTCGGCGTGCTCGGCATCTTCACCCTGGCGACGCCGCGCGGCCGTGCGGCCTTGCGGCGGCGCGATCCGTGGCTTGCCGCACTCATCTGTCTGGTGCTGGCGGCGCCCCATCTGAACTGGGTCGTGGACACCAGCTTCTCGACATTCGGCTACGCCTTCTCGCATGGCGAGAAAGCGACATCGATCGTCATCCGGCTCTATTTCTGCCTGGCTTTCCTGGCGGCGCAGATCAGCCAGCACGGCATGTTGATCGTGCTGTTGCTGGTGGCCGTCGGCTTCGGCAGGCTCAGGCCCCGGGCCGAGCTGGTCGTTGACGGCCGCCGGGTGCCGGCTTTCGAGCAGGCGGCGCTGCTGACCATGGCCTTCGCGCCGATCGCCGTGGCGCTGGTGGTGAATTTTGCGGTCGGCGGCGAGTTTCGGCAGGGCAGGGGCACTGCGCTCTTCGCCTTTTCCGGCATCGCCGCCCTGATGCTGATCGGACCGCGCCTGGAACTCGGCCGGTTGCGGCTCGCGGCGGTTCTGGCCCTGCTGGTCATCGTCGTCCTGCCGGTCGGCAACGCCTTCCATCATCATGCCCGCCTCGCCATGGGCGCGGGCGTCGTGCCAACCCTGTATCCGGCCGAATCGCTGGCCGACCAGTTGACCAGCCGCTGGCGCGACGACACCGACCAGCCGCTGCGGATCGTCATCGGAGACCGCTGGCATGCCGGCAATGTCGCCTTCTATTCGCTCGACCGGCCGCTGATCCTGCTCGACGGCGACACACGCCAGGCCCCCTGGGTGACCGAGGAGATGCTGGCGCGCTACGGCGGCATCATCGTCTGGCAGCCCGAGGACCACGAGGCGTTCGCCCGGCTGCGCTTGCGGTTTCCGGCGTTGAGAGCGCAAGGCACCGTCTCGGCGCCGAGCCCGCTGTCATACGGGCCGGTGACCACGCTTGCCTACGCCATCGTTCCCGCGGAACTGCGCTAGCCCGCACGGGATGCGCGGGCGAGGTCGGCAAGACCCGACTGACAGACAGGAAAGGGCGCCATTTGGCGCCCTTTCTGCATGTTGGCCTGATATCAGTCCTCGATCACCTGAATGATGGTGCGGGTCGACGGGTCGACCAGCACCGGCTTGTCGTTGATGATCGTGTAGCGATGGCTGGTCATGCCATATTCGTTCGGCACCTCGTAATAGGTGACACCGGCCTCCGGCAAGACGCCGCCGACCACGATCGGTGACGAATAGGTGAAAGACGGATGCTGCCGCTGAATGACGTATTGGCGGAACCGCGGCTGCTGGTCAGGACTGATCCGTTGCGGCCGGGAGCTGGCAGTCGGCGAACTCTGGGCGTCGCCGGCCTGGGCATTGGCTGCAACCGGCATGAGCAGCGCGCACAGCAGTGGCGCCGACAGCAGAATCGAAGGTTTCATTGGCTCTCTCCTCGTGGCTCGGTCAATGTTCAACCTGTGGATCGCCGGGTCGTTCCGCCGGCACGCTGAAAATCGGCCTGGGCTGAAGCCGGCCGAGAGGGCATGGGCAGGCTGTGGCCCGGGCGGTTCGGCATCGGTTGCACAAGACACCGCGCGGCGGCCGTCGAAATCTTGACAGCCGCCCTTGCCCCGGCTATAGCCCGCCTCCTCCGAATATCGTCGCTTTGGCAGTCGGGATGTCCCGGCCCTTTGCGCTGTCGTTCACAAGGGATCGAACCGATGAAGGTCCGTAACTCGCTCAAGTCGCTGCGCACGCGCCACCGCGACAACCAGATCGTGCGCCGCAAAGGCCGCGTCTACATCATCAACAAGACCCAGAAGCGCTTCAAGGCGCGTCAGGGTTGATCGCGGCCGCGCGCCCTTTCGCGCGCGGATGTGATCGGCTGGAGAGGGCGGCGACGCCCTCTTTTGTTGACCGCCGGCGTTTCATGGCCCAGTTTCGGGACATGACACGCGCGGCGGTTTTTCTATGTCTGGTTCTGATTGCGGTTGCGGCCGGGCCTGCCGGCGCGCAGGTCACCGGCCCGTCCAGCGGTCCGCCGGCGGCGGGCAACCCGGCCATTCCCGCGCTCGAATCGGAACGCGGCCGCAGGCTCGACGAACTGTTCTCGCGCCTCAAGGAAGCACCCGACGCGCGGATCGCCCGGGTCATCGACCGTGAGATCTCGCTGATCCTGGCCCGCTCCGGATCGGATACCGCCGATCTCCTGATGGCGCGCGCGAGCCAGGCCTTCCAGCGGCAGGACCAGGATCTTTCGCTGTCGCTGCTCGATGCGGTGATCGATCTCTACCCCGATTATGTCGAAGGCTGGAGCCGGCGCGCCACCGTCTATTTCGCCCGCAAGGAACTCGGTCGCGCCGTCGCCGATATCGAACAGGTGCTGCGGCGCGAGCCGCGCCATTACGGCGCGCTGGCGGGGCTGGGCATGATTCTCCAGCAGCTCGGCAATGACCGGCAGGCGCTCGAGGTGTTCCGCCGTGCCCTCGAGATCAACCCGCATCTCGAGCGTATTCCGGAGATCGTCCGGCGGCTTCAGCCGAAGGTCGACGGCACCGAACTCTGACGGCGGCGCTTCCTGGCCCGGCCGCCTGCGGGCCTTGCCGCCCCGCATGATCGGCGCATAATGAGCCGGTGGATCCATTTCTGGCATCGTTGGCGCTCGCGCCGGTCCTGACGGCCTGGACGGCGGCACGCACGCGCGCGATCACGCGGGCCTTCCCGCCACGCGGCCGTTTCATCGAAACCCGCGCCGGCCGGCTGCATGTCGTCGATTCCGGCGAGGGCCTGTTGCCGGTGGTGTTCCTGCATGGCGCCAGCGGCAATGTCCGCACCTGGGAGCCGGCGCTCGGGCGTCGGCTCGGGCGGCTCGGCCGGACCATCCTCATCGATCGGCCGGGCCATGGCTTCAGCGAGCGCCGCGCCGGACGGGCGACCGTAGCGCTCGATCATCAGGCTGGTGCGGTGATCGACGTGCTCGATGTGCTCGGCTTGCCGCGGGCGGTGATCGTCGCGCATTCGCTGGCTGGAGCCTTGGCTTGCCGGCTGGCGCTCGACCATGGCGACAGGGTTGCCGGCCTGGTGCTGCTGGCGCCCGTCACCCATCCCTGGCCGGGTGGCGTGCATTGGTATTACCGCGTGGCGGCGACGCCGCTGATCGGCCCGCTCTTCGCCTGGACCCTGGTGTTGCCGCTGGGCGAGCTCTGGATGAAACGCAGCATCCAAGGCGTCTTCATGCCGCAATCGGTCAGCGCCAGCTATTCCGACGAGGCCGCGATTGCCCTGGTGCTGCGGCCGCGCCAGTTCATGGCCAATGCCGAAGACGTCGCCGGGCTGTTCCGGGAGGTGGCGGCGCAGGCGCCGCGCTACGCCGAGATCGCCTGTCCGGTGACGGTGATCTCAGGCAACCAGGACAGCGTGGTCTGGACCCATCTGCACTCCCTTGGCACGGCCCGTGACGTCACCCAGACCCGGCTGGTGCTGCTGGACGGGGTCGGCCACGGTCCGCATCATGCCGCGCCCGACCAGGTGGTCGAAGAGATCGAGCGCATGCTCGCGGCCAGCACGCGCGGCATGCAGCCAGGTGACCAGCCATCGCGGCTGGAACCGGGGCAAACCGGGCGGGCGGCGTCCTAGGAACTCAATCGAGCTTGGCCGCCGGCGCCACCGCGGCATCGGCCTCGCCGCTCGCCCTCAAGCTGCGCTCGACAAAGCCCGAAACCTTCATCTCCTCGAGAAAGGCCCTGAGGTAACGCAAGCCGGCAGGGCGGCCCTTCTGGATCGCCATGGCCTGTTCGATCGCCATGAAACGTCCGTCCATGACGCGCAGGTCCGGACGGGACCGGGCGAAATTGACCAGCGGCTGGCGAACGCCCGCGGCGGCTTCGTAATCGCCGGCAACAAAGATATCGAGATAGGGCGCGGAGGCCGGCTCCTGGACCAGTTGGGCCTGGCGCAGAGTGCGCGTCAGGAACAAGGCAAAGGCGCTGCCGCGGGTGGCCAGCACGCGGTTTCCGGCCCGGTCGACGTCCTCGACCCGGCGCAGCGGCGAGGTCGCCTTGACCAGATAGGTGCCCTCGATCAGCACATAGGGTGCGGTGAAATCGATCTCGGCGGCGCGCACCGGGTCGACCGCCAGGAAGGCGATGTCCCAGATGCCGGTCCTGGCGGCGTCGGTGACCTGGCCGGCCGCCTCATAGGCGACGAGGTCGACCGGCAAGCCGAGCCGTTCGGCCAGCGCGCGCGCCAGCGCGACCGAGACGCCGCCCGGCGCTCCGGTCGCCGGATCACGCTTGGCCAGCACCGGATTGCCGAAATTGATCGCCGCGCGCAGCCGGCCTGTCGGTGCGAGTTCGGCGGCAACGCCCGGCGGCGGCTCATTGGCCATGGCCGACCATCCCGAAACGGCGGCGAACAGGATCGACACGAGAGTTCTGAGCATGGCACGGCTCCTTGCCAGGACTGGCGCGGCCGGATCGGGCCGCCACGGGCTAGATGTCCGTGTTGTCGCTGTCGCTGCCGACGAAGGCGATGCGCAGCATATTGGTCGCGCCGGGCGTGCCGAGCGGCACGCCGGCCACCACGATGATCCGCTGGCCGGGCTTGGCGAAGCCGTCCTTGAAGGCGAAGCGGCAAGCGCGGCTGACCATGTCGTCGAGGTCGCGGGCATCCTGGGTCACCACGCAATGAACACCCCAGAGCAGCGCCAGGCGACGGCCGGTGGCGATATTGGGGGTCAGCGCGATGATGATCGGCTTCGGCCGCTCGCGCGCCACGCGGATGGCGGTCGACCCCGACGAGGTCCAGCAGACGATGGCCGAGAGGTCGAGCGTCTCGGCGATGTCGCGTGCCGCCAGCGCAATGGCATCGGAGCCGGTCGCCTCGGGCTCGGCGCGCTGGTTCTGGATCACCGCGCGATAGGTCGGGTCGCCTTCGACCTCCTCGGCGATGCGGCTCATCATCGCGACCGCTTCGACCGGATATTGGCCGGCCGCGCTCTCGGCCGACAGCATGATGGCGTCGGCGCCTTCGAATACGGCGGTCGCGACATCGGAGACTTCGGCGCGGGTCGGCACCGGCGCGGTGATCATGCTCTCCAGCATCTGGGTGGCCACCACCACCGGCTTGCCGGTGCGCCGCGCCGAGCGGGTGATCTGTTTCTGGATGCCCGGCACTTTGGCCATCGGCATTTCGACACCGAGATCGCCGCGCGCCACCATCAGGGCGTCGGCGATCTCCATGATCTCGGCGAGGCGGGCGACCGCCTGCGGCTTTTCGATCTTGGCCATCACGGCGGCCCGGCCGCGGGCGATCTTCTTGACCTCGGCGACGTCCTCCGGGCGCTGCACGAAGGACACCGCGATCCAGTCGACGCCGGCATTGAGCGCGGCATCGAGGTCGGAGCGATCCTTGTCGGTGAGCGCCGACACCGGTAGCGTCGTGTCGGGCAGGCTGACACCCTTGCGGTCGGACAGCTTGCCGCCGACGACGACCCGGCAGACGGCCTTGGCCGGCGTGCATTGCTCGGCGACCAGCGTCACCTTGCCGTCGTCGAGGATCAGCCGGTGCCCGGCCTCGAGCGCGGTGAGGATTTCCGGGTGAGGCAGCTGCACGCGCTTACCGTCGCCCGGCTTCTTGTCGGAATCGAGGGTGAACTGCGCGCCGTTGGCCAGCACGACCGGGCCATCCTTGAAGGCCCCGAGGCGCAATTTGGGGCCCTGCAGGTCCGCCAGGATGCCGATCGGGCGCTGGTTCTCGTGCTCGATCGAGCGGATGATCTCGACAAATTCGCGCAGCTTGTCGTGCGGCGTATGGCTCATGTTGACGCGGAACACGTCCGCGCCGGCGGCAAACAGCGCGGCGATGGCATCGCGGGTCGACGAGGCCGGTCCGAGGGTTGCGAGGATCTTGGTCCGGCGCTGGCGTCGCATGCAGGCAATGTCTCCCTTGCGGCCGAGCCTAGACCGATTTCGCCGCGCGAGGCGAGTGCCGCCGCCGTCATTCGCGCTGCTGTTGCATGTCATCAGGTATTGGCGTCCGCATGACACGGCCGCCGAGTGTTCAATGGGGCGCCGGTTCGGGTTTTCCCGGTGCCGCCGCGCGCGCGGCATGACGCGCGGCCAGCATGGTGCAGGCGAACAGCTGGATCCGGTGAAACAGCATCAGTGGCGGGACGATCAAGCCGATGGGCTGGCCGGCAACAAGTCCAATGCCGGCCGGCTGCAAAAGGCCGGAAAGTAAGAGGCCGTGCCTGGATGTCGGTCGCGGTGCCGGCGCCGATGCCGGTCAGGCGTGGCCGGCGTCGCTCGACAGCATGGACGGGTCGATGCCGATCTTGCGCATGGCCCGGTCATATTTGGTCTCGACATCGGCGCCGAAGATCAGGTCCTGGTCGGCCGGGCAATGCAGCCAGCCATTGGCCTGGATCTCGTTTTCGAGCTGGCCGGCGCCCCAACCGGCATAACCGAGCGCCAGGACGGCGTTGGTCGGCCCGTCGCCGGTCGCCATGGCCTTCAGGATGTCGAGCGTGGCGGTCAGGCAGATGCCCTCGTCGATCGGCAAGGTCGAATTCTCGATATAGAAGTCCGAGGTGTGCAGCACGAAGCCCCGGCCGGTCTCGACCGGTCCGCCGCGCAGCACGCGTACCGACGAGGTGCTCGCCGGCAAGGTGATCTTCTGGTCCTCGGGAATGATGTCGAGCTGGACCAGCAGGTCGGGGAAGACGAGGTTGGTCGCGGTCTGGTTGACCACGATGCCCATGGCGCCGTCGGAAGAATGCGCGCAGACATAAATGACACTACGGGCGAACCGCTCATCGCGCATGGTCGGCATCGCGATGAGCATTTGTCCGTCAAGGTAGCCGCGGGAAGCGCCGCGCGGCCTGCGTTTCGTCGGTTGCTGCGCCATGACGGAAAACTACCCCGGAATGCGCCCCATGGCTACGGGGTGCGATCGTAGGACTTGCGCTTCACGGCCTGTTGACGGCTGAGTGTCAGGATCACATCCGGTGATCACCGGATCGTCAGTGGTCACCGCAGGGTCTGCGCACTACATCCCCAGACATGATCGATCGCCGCGCCTTTCTCTCGTCCCTGGCCGCTTT
The DNA here is from genome assembly GCF_005144885.1 of Phreatobacter stygius. Lineage (NCBI taxonomy): Bacteria > Pseudomonadati > Pseudomonadota > Alphaproteobacteria > Hyphomicrobiales > Phreatobacteraceae > Phreatobacter > Phreatobacter stygius. Next base: position 935,236 of record NZ_CP039690.1, on the reverse strand, counting down.
GGCCGCACCAGGCCTGGTCCTGTCCCGTCCGGCATTCGCCGGCCAGGCGGCGTCCGACTGGTCGCGCGACAGCCGCTCGGCGGTGCGCCTGATCGGAGCCGGGTCGGTCGGCGAGGGTGCGGCATTGCGTCACCGTGCCGGCCTTCAGATCACCTTGTCACCCGGCACCAAGACCTATTGGCGCACACCCGGCGATTCGGGCGTGCCGCCCATGTTCGACTGGGCGGCCTCCGACAATGTAGCGAATGTCCAGCTCACCTGGCCGGCGCCGCACCGCTTCGCCGATGGCGGCGGGCAGTCGATCGGCTACAAGATCGACGTGGTGTTTCCGATCGTCGTCACGCCACGCGATCCGGCAAAACCGGTCGAGCTGGTGGCCAAGATCGACTACGCCGTCTGCGACAATATCTGCATCCCGGCCAAGGGCGAGGCGCGCCTCGGGCTTACGGCCGGCCCGGCGCTTGACCCGGCGCTGGCGAGCGAGGTGGCGAAATTTGCCGCTCGGGTGCCCGTGGCTGCGGTCGAGGGCATGACACTGTCGCTCGTCTCTGTCGATACCGGCGGCGCGCATCCGGTGGCGGTTCTTGCGGCACAGGTCGGGCCTGAGGCCGGACGTGTCGATCTCTTCGCCGAAGGGCCGGATGGCCAGTGGTCCTTGCCTTTGCCGGAGATTCTCGACACCACCGGCCCGGTCCGCCGCTTCAAGCTGACGCTGGACGGCGCCCCGCGCGGGGTCAAGCCGCTCGACCATCCCATCACCTTCACGCTGGTCGCCGGCCCGCGGGCTCTGGAGACCAGGCTGCGCCTGGCCTGATCCGGGAACGGCTTCCAAGCCATCCAGGGGTCTGCCGTCCGGTCTTGCCGTCTCGACGTGGCACAGCGGACCGACTATTCCTTTTGGTCGTCCCTTCACGGCTCGCGCCACGCGCGAGCAGTCACCGACGACGAGGAAACCCGATGACCATCCAGATTGGCGACCGCCTGCCCGACGCGACCTTCCGCCTGATGACCTCCGACGGTCCGGGCGCCAGGACCACGGCCGATATTTTCGCGGGCAAGACGGTGATCCTGTTCGCCGTGCCGGGCGCCTTCACGCCGACCTGCCACAAGAACCACATGCCGGGTTTCGTCGCCAATGCCGAGGCGTTCAAGGCCAAGGGCGTCGACGCCATCTACGCCACCTCGACCAATGACGTCTTCGTGCTCGACGCCTGGCAGAAGGCCTCCGGCGCCGTCGACAAGGTCGGCGTGCTCGCCGATGGCAGCGCCGATTTCGCCAAGGCGATCGGCCTCGACAACGACATGTCGGCCTTCGGCATGGGCATGCGCTCCAAGCGCTATGCCATGCTGGTGAAGGACGGGGTGGTGGTTCAGCTCAATATCGAGGACGCGCCGGGCAAAGCTGACGTGTCCGGAGCCGAGGCCCTGCTCAAGCAGCTTTGATCGGCAGCCGACAGGCCTTGCTGCCCGGTCAGAGCACGATCGCGCCGACCAGGGCGAAAGGCAGGCTCTCGTTCGAGACATAGCCCGGTATGCGGTGGGTAACACGATCGATCAGGCGGTTCGCGAAGCGGGCCGCCTTTTTCGTGACCTTGAGCGGCAGGCTGATTGCGATCGGCAGGCTGTCGCGGCAGATCGCGTGTTTCCTGACATAATGTGGTACGTGCCAGGTGGCCCATGTGCCGGCCCGGAACAGGGCGGCATCGCCTGGCCGAAGCGTGCGTTGCGGGGTGTCGTCGCCCCCGACGATGACCTCGCCTTCGATGATGTGGACGATCTCGTCACCGCCGAAATACCAGCGGAACCGGCCGGCCGTGCAGTCCCAGACCATGGCGGCAGTGGTGCCGTCGCTGCTGTCGGACCATTGGCGGCAGCGCGCGACCGGATGGCCCTCGAGGATCCATTCCGGGCGGATCGGCGCGGGATCGAGTTCGATCTGGCTGAGGCTGGCGGCTTTGAATGAGGTATTCGGCATTGTCCCTGCCCTTCTGTCTCATGCCGGGACATTGACGCCCCGCACCGGACGACTTGGCAAAAGACCTGCCGAAGACAGCTCCTGGTTGTCTCACCACGGCGATGCGATCGCCTCGGGCCGCCCGGTCGAGGTTGGGATGAAGGCCGCAACGTATTGTTTTGTCGTCTCTTTCCCGCTGTCGTCGCGCGGGTAACCATATCCGCGCATTCTGTGCGCGGCAGCCATTGGCGCTCAGCCGGCGCCGTTGCGCTGCTTGAACGGCGCCATGCCGCTGCGGGCCAGTTCGTCGGCCCGCTCGTTCTCGTCGTGGCCGGCATGGCCCTTGACCCAGTGCCAGGTGACGTCATGGCGGTCGCGTGCCTGGTCGAGCCGCTGCCAGAGATCGGCGTTCTTGACCGGCTTCTTGTCGGCGGTGCGCCAGCCATTGCGCTTCCATGAGTGGATCCACGTCATGATGCCGTTCTTCACATATTGGCTGTCGGTATGCAGATCGATCGCCGACGTGCGGTTGATCGCCTCCAGCGCGGAGATCGCCGCCATCAGCTCCATGCGGTTGTTGGTGGTCTCCGGCTCGCCGCCGGAGAGTTCCTTGACCTTGTCGCCATAACGCAGGATGGCGCCCCAGCCGCCTGGGCCGGGATTGCCCGAGCAGGCGCCGTCAGTGAAGATTTCGACGCGGTTGGTCATGACAGGCCATATTCCGTGGCTGAGCCGACGCGCTGGTGAAAGCGCAGTTTCGACAGATATTCGAGCGGGTTCTTGGGGGTGACCACGGCGCCCGGCGGCACGTTCAGCCAGTCGACCAGCCGGGTCAGCAGGAAGCGCAGCGCCGAGCCGCGGGCCAGGAGCGGCAGCGCCTGGCGTTCAGCCTCGCTCAAGGGGCGCAATTGCTGGTAGGCCGCGAGCATGGCCGTGCCCTTGGCGAAATCGAATTCGTCGTCGGGCGAAAAGCACCAGGCATTCAGGCAGATCGCCAGGTCATAGGCCAGGATGTCGTTGCAGGCGAAGTAGAAGTCGATCAGCCCGGACAGCCGGTCGTTCAGGAAGAACACGTTGTCGTTGAACAGGTCGGCATGGATCACCCCGGCCGGCAGTTCGCGCGGCCAGGACTGTTCGCAATGGCCGAGCTCGCCGGCGATGGTCGCCGCGAGCCCCGGCGCCACCGTGTCAGCGCGATCGCGGGCGCGCTCGTAGAGCGGCCGCCAGCCCTGCACGGAGAGAGCATTGGCCCGATGGATCGGAAAGCCCTGGCCGGTCAGGTGCAGCTCGGCCAGCGCCCGGCCGACGGCGGCGCAATGGCTGACCTGCGGCCGACGGATCCACACGCCCTCGAGGAAGGTGACGATGGCGGCCGGGCGGCCGGCCAGCTCGCCGAGCGCGTTGCCGTCCTTCATCTTGACCGGTTGGGGGCAGGTCAGGCCACGTCCGGCCAGATGTTCCATCAGGCCAATGAAGAACGGCAGGTCGCCCGGGTCGACCCGCTTTTCATAAAGCGTCAGGATGTAGCTGGCCTTGGTCGTGTGCAGCAGGAAATTCGAGTTCTCGACGCCTTCGGCAATGCCCTTGAACGACAAAAGCGAGCCGATGTCGTAGCGCGCGAGATGGGCCGACAGATCCTCGGCGGTGACATCGGTATAGACGGCCATAGTGGGAAAACCTTCAGGCTGCGGCGTCGGGCCGGAGCTGGCGGGGCAGGGGGAAGAAGACGCTTTCGTCGGCCGTCGAGACCGTCTCGACCAGCACGGAGTAGCGCGTGGCGAAGGCCTCGATGATCTCCTCGACCAGCACTTCCGGCGCCGAGGCGCCGGCCGTGATGCCGAGCGAGACGATATCGCCGAAGCGGTCCCAGTCGATGTCGGCGGCGCGCTGGACCAGTTCCGAGATGCGGCAGCCCTCGCGCTCGGCGACCTCGCGCAGGCGCTGCGAGTTCGATGAATTGGGCGCGCCGACCACGATCATGGCTTCGACCAGCGGCGCGACCCGCTTGACCGCTTCCTGCCGGTTGGTGGTGGCGTAGCAGATGTCTTCCTTGTGCGGGCCGACAATCGCCGGGAACCGGCCATTGAGGAAATCGACGATCTCGCGGGTGTCGTCGACCGACAGCGTCGTCTGGGTGACATAGGCGAGCGCCCGCTCATCCTTCGGCACGAAGGCCTTGGCCTGGGCGAGCGTCTCGACCAGGGTCACCGCGCCCGGCGGCAACTGGCCCATGGTGCCGACCACCTCGGGGTGACCGGCATGGCCGACCAGCACCACCTCGCGGCCGCGCCGGAAATGGATCTCGGCCTCACGATGCACCTTGGTGACCAGCGGGCAGGTGGCGTCGATCGCCAGGAAATTGCGCTTCTCGGCTTCCGCCGGCACCGATTTGGCCACGCCATGGGCCGAGAAGATCACCGGCGCGTCGGTCTCGGGGATCTCCGAGAGTTCCTCGACGAAAACCGCGCCCTTGGCCTTCAGGCCGTCGACGACGAAGCGGTTGTGGACGATCTCGTGACGGACATAGACCGGCGGACCATAGATCCTCAGCGCCTGCTCGACCGCGTCGATGGCGCGCACCACGCCGGCGCAGAAGCCGCGCGGCGAGCAGAGCAGGATTTTCAGCGGCGGCAGTTTCAGCGGCAACTCGGCCACGCGAAAGTCTCCGGGTGAGGCGGCTTCGGTTTCGGGGGGATCGGCGGGCCTGTCAAGGGATGAGGGCCTATGTCGTGAGCTTCGGCCGCGCCTTGCGGTCGACCTTGACGCGACGGAAGACCGCGACGATTTCCTCGCGCGAGCAGATTTTCGCTCCCGCCGCGATCGCCTTCTTGCGCTCGAAGCCGGTCAGATCGTAATGCGGCGCGCCGGTCTTGGGCGGCCCCTGATAGGACAGCCGGTGAACCCCGATCGAGGCGGCGAAGCGATGCAGTTCGCCGACGTCGTCGGCCAGCAGGTGACACCATTTCAGGCCCTGCCAATGCCAGATCGGATCGTCGACATAGACTGACATCAGCCGCTCGCGAACAGGATCAGGTTGCCGTCGGGATCGCGCACCACGAAGTCGCGCGTGTCCCAGGGCTGGGTCGTCAAAGGTTGGTGGAGGCCGGCGCCGCGGGCCCGGCATTCGGCGTAGAGGGCCTCGACATCGCTGACCACGACATAGGCCGACAGGAGGTGGTCGGTTTCCCGGATATTGCCGGTGAAGGGCATGGCGTCGACATGGCGCAAGTTGAGGCAGATGCCGTCACGCGTCACCTGGCCGTAGAAGGGCGGATCGCCGTGCAGGAAGCCAATGGAAAAGCCGAGCTGCTGCGTGAAGAAGGTGCATGAACGGGTCATGTCGGTGGTGAAGAGCTGCGGATGGGCGGCGGTCAGCCTGGCTGCGACCGCTTCTGGCTCGACATCGTCCGGCATGGCCCGACCTCCTTGTCCTGCGAACCCCGGCTCTCGATGCGTCGGTCAGGCGGCCTTCAGTCCGGCTGATCCGAGCGCGGCATCCTGCCGCTGCGCCACCCGTTCGAGGCTGAAATTGTCGATCTCTTCGTTGTACAGACGGTAGAAATTGAGCTCGGCCTTGAGATGCAGGAAGACGCCGCCGAGGCCGATCGCGGCGCGGTCCATCAGCACGAATTCCTGCGGGATAGTCACCGGGCCGCGTTCCTTCAGCGCCTTGTGCACCTGGAAAGCCTCGCGCCGGCCATAGTCGCCGGGCGCCACGCCGTCGGCGATCGAGCGGACGCGGTCATCGAGCAGCGGGCCGTAAATGAACCGGGCCCAGAGATTCAGCACCTCGATCAGATCCTTGCGCAGGTTCTTGAACCCCCAGGTCTCATAGGCATGGACGACACGTGCTTCGTCGCCGGTCTCCAGCCCCTTGTAGAGATCGATCACCGCCCCGATGAAGCGGGCCGGGAAGATGCGCACGCAGCCATAGTCCAAGAGGTTGATGCCGCCGGGCTCGCCGTCATGGTCGAACACGGTGTAATTGCCGAGATGGGGATCGCCATGGATCACGCCGATCGCGGCGAAGGGGTGCCACCAGGCGCGGAACATGGCGGTGGCGAGCCGGTTGCGGATGGCGAGCGGCGCCTCGACATGGCTCAGCATCTTGGTGCCGTGGAGCCATGATAGCGTCAGGAGCCGGCCGGTGGAGAGTTCCGGCCTGACCTCGGGCACACGCACCAGCGGCTCGTCCTTCAGCACCTCGGCATAAAGCGCTGCATGCTTGGCCTCGCGGCGGTAGTCGAGCTCCTCGCGGACCCGCGCGCTGATCTCCTTGATGATCTCGCGGGTGTCGATCGCCGGATCCATCCGCCGTTGCAGGGCAAACAGGATTTCGAGCTGGGCGATGTCGGCTTCCACCGCCGACATCATGTCGGGATATTGCAGTTTGCAGGCGAGAAGCATGCCGTCATGGGCGGTGGCGCGATGCACCTGGCCGAGCGAGGCGGCGGCTGCCGGGATCTTGTCGAAGCTGGCGAAGCGCTTTTCCCAGTCGGCGCCGAGCTCGGCCATCATGCGCCGCTTGACGAAGGCCGGTCCCATTGGCGGGGCCTCCGACTGCAGCTTCTGCAACTCCTTGGCATATTCCGGCGGCAGCACCTCCGGGATGGTCGCGAGCAATTGCGCGACCTTCATGATCGGGCCCTTGAGGCCGCCGAGCGCGCGCGTCAGGTCGGCGGCGTTCTTGTCGCGGTCGAGCCCGGTGCCGAACAGGCGGGCGGCGGCGATCGAGACGGCGGCACCCGACACGTTGACCCCGACGCGGGCATAACGGGATAACCGGCCGGTCAGGCGATTGGCTTCATCGTCGCGTTCGGTCATGCGGGCTCCCGCTTCAGGTCTTGGGCTCAGAGATAGTGCGCGCCCTTGATGGCCGCGAGGGGGCGCGACCGCGGCGCGCTCACGCCGGCCAGTTGTCGCGAATCCAGCGGGCCAGACCGGCTTCGGAAACCTCGCCGGCGGCGAGGGCCAGGATGATGGCGGCGAATTCGGCTTCCGGTACGTCGAAAACGATGCCGTTCAGGTCGAGAAAAACAACGAGCGCAAGCAGGGCCGCGCGCTTGTTGCCGTCAACGAAAGGGTGATTTCGCGCGATGCCGAAGGCATAGGCCGCGGCGAGCTCGGCCAAATCAGGGGCCTCATACGTCCATTTATTGCGGGGCCGGTCGAGGGCCGATTCCAAACTTCCGGCGTCGCGCAGGCCGGGCGGTCCGCCGAACTCGCGCAACTGCCGATCGTGCATTGCAATGACCAGCTCGGGTGTGAGCCAGACCGGCTCGCTCGAACCCTCCTCGCTCACGCCCTCCTCGCTCACGCCCTCCTCGCTCACACCCTCCTCGCTCACTTGGCGAGTTCGGCAAGCGCGTTGCGATATTTCTTGATCGCTCGTTCGGCGCTCGCCATGCCCTTAGCAAAATTGGGATCGCGTGGCGTCAGATGCAGTGAGCCGTCCGGCATCTCTGCCACATAGAGCTTGTCACCATCGGCAAGTTTGGCGCGCGCCAGCAATTCCTTCGGCAGGATGAGGCCGACCGAATTGCCGATCTTGCGGACCTGCAGGACAAAGCCTTCGATCTCGACTTTGCGGGGTGTCTCATTCATCGGCCATCTCCAGGATGTTATACGGAATGTATAACGCCCATTGCCGAGTTTCAAGGAAAGCGTCGAGAAATCAACCCTCTCCCAGAGGGCTAGCGGATGCACACATCTCTCAAAGGGACCCGAATTCGCCGCCCTTCAAGGCTTCGCACGAGAACCACGGATAGCGCGTGCGCCGCCCTTTTCGTCATGGCCGGCCTTGTGCCGGCCATCCACGCATGGCCTTGACCGTGGGAGACGTGGATGGCCGTGACAAGCACGGCCATGACGAAGCGAGCAACGGCGCGCCAAGACACGGATTGTCGAGATGTGCGAATCCGGTAACGCACGCGGGAGAGGCTTGATTTGGCTATGCTTTTCGCCTCGCCGACCGGCCGCTCAATCCTTCGTCGTGTCGATGATATAGGCCCATTGGCGGGTCAGCACCTTCATCGCCGACCACTTGTTGTCGAGATAGAAGCCGGTCGTCGCGGCGGTCACCAGCGGATTGGTCCGGTGCTCCCGGCCGAAGGTGATGTCGGAGAGCGGATAGGTCGCGCTCCGGCGCCCGATGGTCCAGAGCGTCTCGACCTTGACCTCGCTTGCCGAGGTGAACAGGGCGGTGACATAGAGCCTCAGATAAAACTCCATGCCGAGCGCGCAGGCGGCGACGATCGGCGTCAGGATCAGCGCGGCCACATGGTTGTTGGTCGGGTCGTTGCCGTCGCGGGTCGACCAGGCGAGCCAGGCAAAGCCGGCCGTCACCGCCCAGAACAGGATCTGCAGGAAGCGGACGCGGCGCCAGCGGGTGTTGCGATAGACCTGTTGCATCAGCGGACCGCCTCCGGTGGCGGCGGGGATTTCAAGAGGACGTTGGTCAGGCGTCCTATCGGCCGGGGTTTGCCTGATGGTGTCGGCAAATCCAGCCGTCTGTTTCGGGATTGGTCACGCGCTGCCCGGGGTCCAGGCAACCTGGTTGGCCTTCAATTGCTCGATCAGCCCGTGGACGTCGCCGAGCACCCAGAGGTCGCGCACCTTGTCACCCTCGAACGTGAAGAACGGCGCGCCCTGCCAGGCGACATGTTTGCCGGTCGGCGCGAAGCCGAACAGCTCGCCTTTGTGGAAGCCGTGGAACCGCAGGCGGCCGGCCACCCGGTTGTCCTGCTCGACCAGTTCGAGAATGTCGCTGGTATAGCTGCCGAGCGCTCCGGTGACGTAGTCGACATAACCGGCGAACTGGTCATGGCCCGTCAGCACCGGGCCGAGCGAGCCGCGGAAGGTGAAGTCCTCGTGGAAGATGGTCGGGATCAGGCTCTTGTCGGCATGGTCCCACATCGCCTTGTAGAACAGGGTGACGATTTCGGTCTGGTGCGACATCAGCTCTCCATGGCCTCCAGTTCGCCGATCATCCGCTCGATGACGCTGAGCCCGCCTTGCCAGAAGGCCGGATCACGGGCGTCGAGGCCGAACGGCGCCAAGACCTCGGAATGGTGCTTGGTGCCACCGGCGGCCAGCATGGCGAGGTAACGCTCGGAAAAGCCCTTGTCGGCGGTCTCGTAGACCGCATAGAGCGAATTCACCAGGCAATCGCCGAAGGCATAGGCATAGACATAGAAGGGCGAATGAATGAAATGCGGGATATAGGCCCAGAAGGTCTCATATCCCGGCTTCAGCACGATCGCCGGCCCGAGGCTCTCGGCCTGGACGCTCATCCAGGCCTCGCAGATCGCCTCGGTGGTCAGTTCGCCGTCGCGGCGGGCGATGTGGATCTTGCGCTCGTAGGAATAGAAGGCGATCTGGCGCACCACGGTGTTGATCATGTCCTCGACCTTGGAGGCGAGCAGCGCCTTCTTCTGGACGCGGTCGGTGGTCGCCTCGAGGATCGCCTTGAAGGTCAGCATCTCGCCGAATACGGACGCCGTTTCGGCAAGCGTCAAAGGTGTCGGCGCCATCAGCGCGCCATTGGGCGCAGCCAGCACCTGGTGCACGCCGTGGCCGAGCTCGTGGGCGAGCGTCATCACGTCGCGTGGCTTGCCCTGGTAGTTGAGCAGGACGAAGGGATGCGCCGACGGCACGGTCGGATGGGCGAAGGCGCCCGGCGCCTTGCCGGGGCGCACCGGCGCGTCGATCCAGCTTTCGTCGAAGAAACGTTTGGCGATGTCGGCCATTTTGGGCGAGAAGCCGGCATAGGCCGACAGCACGGTGTCGCGCGCCTCGCTCCAGGCAATGGTGCGGCTCTCGACCTTCGGCAGCGGCGCGTTGCGGTCCCAATGGTTCAGCGTGTCGCGTCCGAACCAGCGCGCCTTCAGCTTGTAATAGCGGTGCGACAGCTTCGGATAGGCCGACCGCACCGCCGTGACCAGCGCATCGACCACCTCGCGCTCGACCCGGTTGCCGAGATGGCGCGAGTCCGCGACGTCCTCGAAGCCGCGCCAGCGGTCGGCGATCTCCTTGTCCTTGGCCAGCGTGTTGGTGATCAGCGTGAAGGTGCGCAGGTTGTCCTTGAACGTCGCGGCGAGCGCCTCGGAGGCCGCCTTGCGTTTGGCTTCCGCCGTGTCCTGCAGGAAATTCAGCGTCGGCTCCAGCGTCAGGCTCTGGCCGTCGACGGTGAAGCGCAGGCTGGCGATGGTTTCGTCGAACAGCCGGTTCCAGGCAGCCCGCCCGGTCATGCTCTTTTCGTGGAACAATTGCTCGATGCGGTCCTCGAGCTGGAACGGCTTGTCCTTGCGGATGTCCTCGATCCAGGGGCGGTAGTGGCCGAGCTTCGGTCCGGCCATGGCCCGGTTGAGCAGCGCGTCGTCGATCCGGTTCAGTTCGAGGGTGAAGAACAGCAGATGCGAGGAGATCGCCGTGATCTTCTCCTGGATATCGCCATAAAATTTGGCCCGCGCCGGGTCGGTGGTGTCGCCGGCATAGACCAGGCCTGCGAAGGAGGCGAGCCGGCCGAGCAGGTCTTCGAGCCGTTCATAACGGGCCACCGCCTCGGCGAGCTCGGTTTCCGGGGCGCCGCTCTGCGCGATCGCCTCGAGACGCCCCTTGAACGTGGTCTCGAAGGCCAGCGCCTCCTGCTCGGCGGTTTCCAGGTCGCCGCGGACCGCCGGCGCATCCATCGCCGGGTAGAGCGCGCTCAGGTCCCATTGCGGCAGGGTGCCCAGCGCAGCCTCGGCCTTGGCGCGTGCCGCCGCGCTTTTCGACGCGGCAGCCTGGAACAATGGGCGCATGGGACAAGCTCCGTCGGATCAGACACGGATGTCCCGTATGGTCGGAACTGTCAGCGCGATCAATGCGGCGGTTCGCCCGAGGCCGAGAGAACCGCCGCGGCGTTGCCCTGGGGCAACGCTCGGCGCGGCCGCTCGGCGCGCTGTCAGCCCGCCGCTCTCTGTCGCTCGGCGGCGGCGCCGGCCTCGGTCTTGCGAAAGCGCACCAGCGAATAGACGCCGAGCGGCCCAACGCGCCGGCGCTCGATCACCTGCGCGCCGCCATGATTGTCGGCCCAGGCCTGCAAACGGCCAAACGGGAATTCCGGACGCAGCCCGAAGGTATGGGCGTGCTTGGAGAACCAGCGCTCGATCGCGGCCGCGACGCCGCGTTCGGAATAGAGGTGGTTGACCAGGATGATCTCGGCGCCCGGCTTGGCGACGCGGGTGCATTCGTCGAGCACGCGTTCCGGTTTCTCGACCAGCGTGATGACGAACTGGGCGACCACGCAATCGAAGGTATCGTCGGGAAAGGTCAGGTCATGCGCGTCCATGACCTGCACATCCCTGACATGCGGGAAGGCGCCGCTGGTCATGCGCTCGCGCGCCTTGGCGACCATTGGCCCGGACAGGTCGATGCCGGTGATCTCGGTGGTGGCGTCGTAATCGGAGAACGACAGGCCGGTGCCGACGCCGACCTCCAGGATCTTGCCGCCGACCTGGCGGGCGGCCTGGGCCGCGGCGCGCCGGCCCTGCTCGAACACCGGGCCGCACACCGCGTCATAGATCGGCGCCCAGCGTGCATAGGCTTTCTCCATCGTTTCGCGATCGAGATCTCCTGCCATGGTGCGCTCCTCAAGCTGTTCTGGATCGGGTCGATCCGACGGCGAAGGCCAGGTCGGTGCTTGCGGCCGACTCAAGCGGTGATGATCGGCGCAGCGCTAGCAAGGCCATGCGACAGTCTCGCGACATGCGCCAGCTACCCTGCGCCGGGGCCTCGCGGGCGGCCGCGGGGAAGGTCCTTGTCGCGCAGTGTCACAAAAGCTCTACGGGAATCTGTTTCCTGTGCCCGGCGGCTTGAAGAGCGGGATCGAGGCAATGGCGGAGAAGCGTTACCGGGCGATGTTCATTTCCGACGTGCATCTCGGCGCGCGTGGATCGCAGACCCGGCTGCTGCTCGACTTCCTGCGCTACAACGATGCCGACGTGATCTATCTCGTCGGCGACATCATCGACGGCTGGCAGCTGCGCCGCGGCTGGCACTGGCCGCAATCGCACAATGACGTGGTGCAGAAGCTGCTGCGCAAGGTGCGCAAGGGCTCGCAGATCATCTATCTGCCGGGCAATCACGACGAATTCCTGCGCGACTATTTCGGCACCCATTTCGGTGGCATCGAGGTGATGGACGAGACCATCTACACCTCAGCTGATGGCAAGCGCTTCCTGGTCATCCACGGCGACGCCTTCGACGTGGTGGTGATGCATGCGCGCTGGCTCGCCCATCTCGGCGACTGGGCCTATGACGCCGCGATCTACCTCAACCGATGGTTCAACCTGATCCGCCGCAAGATGGGGCTGACCTATTGGTCGCTGTCGGCCTGGGCCAAGCTGAAGGTCAAGAGGGCGGTCAATTTCATCGGCGCCTTCGAGGAGGCGCTGGCCAGCGAAGCCAGGCGTCAGAAAGTCGACGGCGTGATCTGCGGCCACATCCATCATGCCGCGATCCACGACCAGTTCGGCATCCGCTACATGAATTGCGGCGACTGGGTCGAGAGCTGCTCGGCGCTGGTGGAGACCTATGACGGGCGGTTCGAAATCGTCCGCTGGACCGAGGTTCTGCCCGAGACCGCGCCGGCCGAAGACCACGATGCCGAGCCGGAGCTCGTGCTGCCGCTGCCTGACGGCCGCAAGGTTGCCGCCTGATGCGGCTGGCGATCGCAACCGACGCCTGGTCGCCTCAGATCAACGGCGTGGTGCGCTCGCTCCAGGAGACCGCCGCTGCGCTGCCGGGTTTCGGCGTCGCCGCCCATTTCGTCACGGCCGAGGGCTTGCCGAGCCTGCCGCTGCCGACCTATCCGGACATCCGCCTGGCGATCATGGCGGGTCCGGCGATCGCCCGGCGCCTCGACGAGATCCGCCCCGATGCCGTGCATATCGCCACCGAGGGCACGATCGGCCATGCGGTCCGGCGCTGGTGCCTGACGCGCCAGCTGCCGTTCACCACCAGCTACCACACCCGCTATCCCGATTATGTCCGGGCGCGGGCGCCGATCCCGGAGGCCTGGACCTATGCCTGGCTGCGCCATTTCCACGGGCCCGCGCGGCGCACCATGGTGCCGACCGAGACCATGCGGCAGGAACTGTCGCGCTGGGGTTTCGCCAACCTGTCGCTCTGGGCGCGCGGGGTCGACACGCAATTGTTCCGGCCGCGTCCGGCGGTGACGCTGGACTATCCGCGGCCGATCATGCTCAGCGTCGGGCGGCTGGCGGTCGAGAAGAACATCGAGGCCTTCCTGGCGCTCGACCTGCCCGGCACCAAGCTGGTGGTCGGCGACGGGCCGCAGCGCGCCGAGCTCGAACGGCGCTTTCCGGACGCGGTCTTTCTCGGCTCCCGGACCGGCGAGGCGCTGGCCCAGATCTATGCCGGCGCCGACGTCTTCGTCTTCACCAGCCGCACCGACACCTATGGCAATGTCATGCAGGAGGCGCTGGCGAGCGGCCTGCCGGTCGCGGCCTTCCCGGTTCCCGGGCCGATCGACGTGGTCGGCGACCCCGTGATTGCCTGTCTCGACGAAGACCTGGCCAAGGCCATCAGGACCGCGCTGACGCTCGACCCGGGACGTTGCCGCGCGGCAGCCGAAGCAAGGTCGTGGTCGGCAGCCGCGCGGCAATTCGCCGAGGCGCTCTGCCCGTTCGGTGCGATCCGATCCCGCGCGGCATGATCCTGCAACATTGCGGCGGTTACTGAGCGTTAACTCGACCTTAATGGCGGGTCTTCACCCTTTCCCGAATCGAGACATCGCATCCGGAAGGCCGTGCCGTCCCATGACCACCATCCTCATTTGCGACGACGATCCCGTTCAGCGCCGCCTGGTCGAGGCCATGGTGCGCAAGTTCGGTTATGACGTCCGGATCACCGAGAACGGCGAACAGGCCATGCGCCTGCTGGCCGAGGATGGCGACGCCATCGATCTCCTGCTGCTCGACCTGGTCATGCCCGAACGCGACGGCATGGGTGTGCTCGCCGCCATGCGCGAGGAGGGCATCGCCAAACCGGTCATCGTTCAGACCAGCCAGGGCGGCATCGATACGGTGGTCAACGCCATGCGGGCAGGCGCCACCGATTTCGTGGTCAAGCCGGTCGGCGCCGAGCGGCTGTCGGTGTCGATCAAGAACGCGCTCAAGACCGAGGCGCTGGTCGCCGAGGTGCAGCGGCTGAAGCGCAAGACCGAAGGCACGCTCGGCTTCAAGGATATCGTCACCCGGTCGGCACGCATGGGGCCGGTGCTGCGCATGGCGGAAAAGGCCGCGGGCTCGATGATCCCGGTCATGATCGAGGGCGAGAGCGGCGTCGGCAAGGAGCTGCTGGCGCGGGCCATTGCCGGCTCGGGCGAGCGCCGGGCCAAGCCGTTTGTCGCGGTCAATTGCGGGGCGATCCCGCAGAACCTGGTCGAATCAATCCTGTTCGGCCACGAGAAGGGCGCCTTCACCGGCGCCACCGACAAACATACCGGCAAGTTCGTCGAGGCCCATGGCGGGACGCTGTTTCTCGACGAGGTCGGCGAACTGCCGCTGGAGACGCAGGTCAAGCTGTTGCGCGCCATCCAGGAAGGCGAGGTCGACCCGGTCGGCGCCAAGCGCAGCGTCAAGGTCGATATCCGGATCATCTCGGCGACCAACCGGGACCTGATCAAGGCGGTGAAGGACGGCCGGTTCCGCGAGGATCTCTATTACCGGCTCTGCGTGTTCCCGATGACGCTGCCGCCGCTGCGCGAGCGCGCCGACGATATTCCAGACCTTGTCCGGCACTTCCTGGCGCGCATCGCGGCGGAAGAGGGCAAGCGCATTCGCGGCATCCAGCCGGCGGTGTTCGGCCTGCTGCAGGCCTATTCCTGGCCGGGCAATGTCCGCCAGCTCGAAAACACCGTGTTCCGCGCCGTCGTGCTGTGTGACAACGACGAGCTGTCGATCGCCGATTTCCCGCAGATCGCGGCGCATGTCGAGGGCTACGAAGTGCTGGTGCCGCTCGCGCCGCCGGCCCCGCCTGTGCCGGAGCCGGCGACCCAGCAGGGCCATGTCGCGACCGCGGCGATGATCGT
This sequence comes from Phreatobacter stygius, assembly GCF_005144885.1. Lineage (NCBI taxonomy): Bacteria > Pseudomonadati > Pseudomonadota > Alphaproteobacteria > Hyphomicrobiales > Phreatobacteraceae > Phreatobacter > Phreatobacter stygius. The sequence continues at coordinate 920,186 of NZ_CP039690.1, read as the reverse complement.
GCCGGGTGCTTCCATCGGGCTGCTCGACGAGGCCGGCCATGTGCGCTCGATGGAGACCCTGGAAACCGAGGCGCTGAAGTTCGCCATCGAGCATTATCGTGGGCAGATGTCGCAGGTCGCCCGGCGCCTGGGAATCGGCCGCTCCACGCTCTATCGCAAACTGAAGGACCTGGGGATCGAGCAGGGCGAGGCCGAGGCCGAAGGGGTGTGACCGCAAAGCCTCGGGCGCCGGCAAAACAGCTCGCAAACCCGCTCTCCCGCTTGATTTCTGCCGACTCACATGTTCGAAAAGTCATTGCTTGCGGCCCTCGCCGCGGTCCAGGGGATTCACATGCGGCTTCGGTCGACTGTCCTTTTTTGCGCCCTCATGGGCGTGGGCATTTCCGGGCCGTCGCAGGCCGAAACCGCCGAAACTTTCCGGCTCGCCGATTGGGAGGTCGAGGCGTCGATTCCGCGTCCGCCGCTTGATGCCGTCGCGCCGCTGGCCGCGACCGATTTCGGCCTCGCCGCCTTCCCGCCGTCACCGCTGATGGGCGAGCATTCGCAGCCCGATCCGGCGATCGCCGGCGTGCCCCTGGCGGACGACGAGCATCCCGACACGGCGCTGGCGCCGCCGCCGGTCATCCCGCCGCCATCGGCGGCCGAACTCGCAGCCATTCCGGACGACCCGCCGAGCCTGGTCGAGAACGGCCAGCCGGACCCGGCGATCACCGTCCAGCGGGTGGCCCAAGCGCTGCAGAACCTGCTGGCGAAGGCCGGCGGCGAGCGCACGGCGCTGCAGCCGCTCGCCACGTTCTACGCCGAGCGTCGCTACGAGCCGCTGTTCGTCCAGGACGGCGTGCTGTCGGGGCGCGGCCGCGCCGTGCTGACCCGCATCGGCCAGGCCGGCGATGACGGCCTCGACCCCGTGGCGTTCCGGATCGTGCTGCCGGAAGGCGCGCGCAATGCCGAAAGCGTCGCGCGGCTCGAGATCGCGCTGGCACGGGCCGTCAGCCTCTATGCCGCCCAGGCCTCGGCCGGCCGGACCGACCCGGCCAAGCTGTCCGCCTATTTCGACGTCCATCCGCCGCGCATCGAGACCGCCCAGGCGCTCGGCGACCTGGCCAGGTCGAGCGATGCCACCGCCACGGTCGAGGCGTTCAATCCGCCGCATGAAGGCTTTCGCCGGTTGCGCGCCAAGCTGATCGAGATGCGCGGCGAGCGCCGCGAAATGTCGGATTCACCGGGGATCCGGCGCAATGCGCTGCGCGAGCGCGACCTGGTCGCCAATCTCGAGCGCTGGCGTTGGTTGCCGCGCGACCTCGGCCAGGCGCATATCTGGGTCAACAGCCCGACCTATTCGGTCGAGGTGATGCAGAACGGCCGGATCATCCACCAGACCCGGGCGGTCATGGGCCGCGCCGAGACGCAGACGCCGATCTTTTCCGATGCGATGAGCCACATCGTGTTCAACCCCTATTGGCACGTGCCGCATTCGATCGTCCGGCGCAGCATGCTGAGCGGGGCTACGCGCAATGGCGGCTATTTCGCCCGGCGTGGCATCCAGGTGGTCCAGGCCGGCCGGGTGGTCGATGCTTCGACGATCAACTGGGGCGCCGCCAATATCGGCCGTTATGCCTTTCGCCAGCCGCCGGGGGCCGCCAACGCGCTCGGCAAGATGAAGTTCATGTTCCCCAACCGGCACGCGATCTATCTGCACGACACGCCGTCGCGGCAATATTTCGGGCAGAGCTACCGGGCCCTGTCCAACGGCTGCGTGCGCGTTCAGAACCCGGAAGCGCTCGCCGAGGTCCTGCTCAATCTCGGCCTGCCCGGCGAAGCCTGGTCGCATGGCCGGATCCAGGGACTTTATGGCGCAAACGAGCGCACGGTGCGGTTTCGGCAGGCCGTGCCGATCCATCTGGTCTATTTCACGATGACGGTGGATAGCGCGGGTTCACTCGTTGAATACGAGGATATCTATGGGCACAATGCCCGCGTGCGAGCGGTTCTGGCCAGCGCGCGGAGCTGACTCCCGTCAACCGGCGCTGATGGATGACATCATGATCCGGCATGATTTCGCCACAGTCGGTGCTTACCGGTCACGCGTCCGTGAGCCGGGTCTTTCTGATTCCGTTTACGCGACTCAGGGTTCTTTAACCGTTCCCGACGATGATACGTTCACCATATGCCGGGCCCGTCCGGCGGAGAATCCGATCTTTCGTCCGCTGACAGAGCCCAGTACAGTATCGTGAAACAACAGCTCAGAACCCTTTCCGACTTCGTTTCTCAGCGTGTGCTGCGCACCGCATCAACGGTCGCGATAGGCTTCGGGTTCCTTCTCTTCGGTGCTGGCCATACCCAGACGGTGGTCGCCAATGGCGACACCCGCACGTTGTCGCTGGTGCATCGGCACACGGGCGAAGAAATCCTGGTCACCTTCAAGCGCGATGGCCGCTACGATCAGGAAGCCCTGAACAAGCTCAACTGGTTCCTGCGCGACTGGCGCAACGATCAGCCGACCCGGATGGATCCGGGCCTGTTCGACGTGCTCTGGGAAGTCTATCGCGGCGTCGGCGGCCAGGCCCCGATCAATGTCCTCTCGGCCTTCCGCTCGGAAGGCACCAATGCCATGTTGCGCCGGCGCTCGCGCGCGGTCGCCCAGCATTCGCAGCATATCCAGGGCCGGGCGATGGATTTCTTCATCCCCGGCGTTTCCATGACCCGGGTGCGCGAGGTCGGCCTGCAATTGCAGCGCGGCGGCGTCGGTTTCTACCCAGGCTCGGCCAACCACTTCATTCATCTCGACACCGGCTCGGTCCGTCATTGGCCGAAAGTCTCGCGCGACTATCTCGCCCGCCTGTTCCCCGACGGGCGCACCGTCCACATCCCGGCCGATGGCCGGCCGATGGCGGGCTTCGAGACGGCGCTCGCCATGGTCCAGGCGCGCGGCGGCACGGCATCGCGCTTCTATGATTCTCGCTCCGATGAAGCCGGCTTTGCCGATGAAGGCGACCGCGGCGGCGTGCTGCGCCAGCGCGGCGGCGGCATGGGCTTCTTCGCAGCCTTGTTCGGCGGCAATCAGCAGCAGGCGCAGCAGCCGGCGCCGGCCCGCCAGACCTTTGCCCAGCGCGGCTCGGGCCGTGTCTCCGCGACGCTCCGCCCGGCTGAAGCCGCCCCCGGCATCCCGGCACGCACCGAACCGGTCGCGCCGGCCGCGGCCCAGACCCAGATTGCCCAAGCCCAACCCGCCCAAGCCCAACCCGCCCAAGCCCAACCTGCCCAGGCTCAACCTGCCCAGGTCCAGCCCGCTGGCGGTCGCGCCGGCGCCCCGGTCCAGATCGCTCCCAATCCGCCGCGCATGCTGATCGCCATGGCGCCGGTCCCGGCCCGGGCCCCGTCGGCTGCGGAACGGCTGCGCGCCCAGGAAGAGGGCGAGTTGATGCAGCGCCTTGCCGCCGGCCCGATGCCGATGGCCCGGCCGACCATTCCCGGCGAGCCGGAGCCGCAGCCGGCCGCGACCACCTTCGCCTCGCTCGCGCCGCCAATGCCGCAGCCGGTGCCTGAGGCGGCCCGCGCGCCGGAGCCCAATCGCCCGACGCCGCTCGCCGAGCCGGCTCCATCAGGTGATCGCATCGTCGTGGCGCAGGCGCCCGTGCCGGCCTCGCGTCCGCAGATCATTGGCGGATCGGCGGTCACGGCGGCGGCGGTCCTGCCGGCGCTGATCACCACCGGCGACCAGCGCGGCCAGTCCGCCCCGGCCGAAGCCGCGCCGGGCTTTGCCCTGGCCTTTGCCTCGCCGTCGCAGCGCGTCACCTTGCCGAACGCGGCGGCGACCCCGCAGCCGCGCACCGCAGCTCCCGTGGCCCGCAGCCATGCCGGCCCGCAGCCGAGCGTCGCGCAGCCCGCGCCGCCGGTCCGCGCGCCGCACCAGACCCGGGTCGCCCGCGCCGCACCGACGCCAATGGTCGCGCCGAGCACGACGGGCCAGCGCGGCCGTGTCGTCTTCGTCCGCCAGACCACCGATCGCGAGGCCAGCGTCGCGACCTTGACGACGCCCGATCCGCGCCAGCTGAAACTGATCGAGCAGCCGGACCAGATGGTCGCCATGACCTTCTCGCAGTCGAACGCCCCGACCATGTCGACCCAGCGTTTCGCCGGTCAGGCGGTCGCGACCTTGCGCACGCTGGACTTCTCGCGGCCGGAGCCTGTCGCGCAGCGCCGCGCGTCGCTGGAGCAGCGCTGACCGAAGGCCGCGCTGGAGCGGCCCGACCGCGCCGCCGAACATCGCTGATCCCCTGATCTGACGATCGCCTGCCGCCCTGGGAGCCGGGCCGCCCTGCGCTATCCGCTCTTTCTGGCTGCCGGACGATGTGATCTCATTCGATCCGTCCCGCGGTCCGCGGACGCATCCGGGCCCGAGGGCCCTTCAGGTGGCCCTCGCATGCATGGCATTCGCTTTATCCCAGTCGCGCTCGCGGTCCTGTGGGGGTTCAATTGGCCGGCGGTGAAGACCGCCCTGTCCGAGGTCCAGCCCTTCGGATTGCGCATGGTCGGGCTCGGGGTCGGCGCGGTGCTGCTGGCGCTTGTCGCGGCCATGATCGGCCGGTCGCTGAAGGTGCCGCGGTCGTCCTGGATCCCGCTTGTCATCGCCGGCATCTTCAACATTGCCGGCTTCAACCTCGCGACCGTCTTCGCTCAGCTCAACACCTCGACCTCGCGGGCGGCGATCCTCACCTTCACCACGCCGCTCTGGGCAATCCTGATGGCCTATCTGTTCCTCGGCGAAAGGCTCGACCGGTCGAAGACCATTGCGCTGGCCATCGGCCTGATCGGCATCGCCGTCCTGGCGGCACCACTGATCGGCGGACAGAGCACGCTGCTCGGGCTGGTCTTCCCGCTGGTGGCGGCGTTCAGCTGGGCCGCCGGCACGGTCTATCAGAAGGCCCGGCCGATCGAGGGCGACCGCATGGTGATCACCGCCTATCAACTGCTGATCGCGGCGGCGATGGCCGGGATCGGCTTCGGGCTGAGCGGCGAGACCTTGCCGGTGACGCTGTCGCCGGTCGTCTGGACGGCACTGACATTCCACGTGATCGGGGCGACCGCGATCGCCTATCTCTTGTGGTTCACGCTGCTCGACAGGCTGTCGGTGGGGGCGGCTTCACTCACCACCTTCGCCATTCCGGTGGTCGGCGTGCTCAGCGCCATGGCGCTGGTCGGTGACCGGCCGTCGCCGCTGGATTTTGTCGGTTTCGCCGCCATCCTGGCGGCGGCGGCGGTCGCGATGTTCGCGGCCGCGCCCAGGCGGGTTCCGGCTTCGGTTACGGCCGAGGCGTGACGCCTCAGGCCATGCCGAGAGCCTGCTTGTAGAGCTCGAGAATGGCTTCTTCTTCCATCCGCTCGTCGCGGTCCTGCTTCCTGAGGGAAATGATCTTGCGCAGGATCTTGGTGTCGAAACCGTTGGCCTTGGCCTCGGCATAGACGTCCTTGATATCGTCGGCGAGGGCTTTCTTTTCCTCTTCGAGCCGCTCGATGCGCTCGATGATGGCCTTGAGTTGATCGCCAGCGACGCTTTGGGTCTCGACCATGGAATGCTCCAGCGGGGGTGGGGAGGTTTGAGCCGAACGGTTCGCGGAAACGGGCGGCTGGGTCAAGCGCCTTGCACCTTGTCCACAGGCCCGCAGGCCAGCTAGTGATGGCGGCCTCGCCAGGTGCCCATGACCGACACAGCAGCTCCCCGTCCCGTCGCCAGCCAGGCGACAGCCTATGCCGCCCTCCTGACGGGAGCGCTGGCGCTCGGCATATCCCCGGTCTTCGTGCGGATCGCCGATGTCGGTCCTTTCGCCTCGGCGTTCTGGCGCGCCGCGCTGGCCTTGCCGGTGCTCTATATCTGGATGCGGATCGAAGACCGCGGCCAAGCGAGGCGTCCCGGACCCACCCTGCCGGTGGTGCTGGCCGGGCTGTTCTTCGCCGGCGACCTGTTCTTCTGGCACCTGTCCATTCTCAACACGACGATCGCCAATTCGACCTTTCTGGCCACCACGGCGCCGATCTGGGTGGTGCTGGTGGCCTGGGTCTGGCTGAAGCAAAAGACCTCGGCCGGCACGCTCGCCGGCCTTGCCTTATGTATTGCCGGCGGTGGCGCGCTGGTCGGCAATAGTGTGCAGATCGATCCGGCGCGGTTGGTCGGCGATCTCTACGGGGCCGCGACGGGGGTCTTTTTCGGGCTCTATTTCCATGCCGTGCGGACCGGCCGGGCGAGCCACGGCGCGGCACGGCTGACCTTCCAGTCGACGGTTGTGACGGCGCTCTGCCTGTTGGTCATCGCGCTGGCCCTGGAACCGGCGATCCTGCCGGCGAGCGCCAGGGGCTGGGCCGCGGTGATCGCTCTCGGCATTGTGACCCATGCGGCGGGGCAGGGGCTCCTGGCGGTCGCGCTGGGCACGCTACCGACGGTGTTTTCGTCGCTGGTGATCTTCCTGGAAGCCGTTATCGCCGCGGTTTTCGCCTGGATCGCGCTGGGCGAGGCCCTGTCGGTCATTCAGGTCGCCGGTGGGCTCCTGATCATGCTGGGCATCTGGGTGGCACGGCCCAAAGCGGAGAGCCAATCGGCGGCCTCGGGCTGAGCCGTTGCGTTGACACGGCCGGTCGCATCAACGAAAAGCCAAATATCGGTGTGACACTGGCCCAATGGTTCGATTCCCAACAAGCCGCTCTCTTCTCGCCCTCGGCCTTCTCGCCGGGGCCGTATGGCTGTCCGCGACCGGGCCCGCCGCCGCCGACCTGAGGCTGTGCAACACGACCGGCAGCCGCATCGGCGTGTCGATCGGCTACAAGGACGGCGAGGGCTGGACCACCGAAGGCTGGTGGAACGTCGCGGCGCGAACCTGCGAAACCATCCTGCGCGGACCGCTGGTGGCGCGCTTCTATTATCTCTACGCGGTCGACTACGACCAGGGTGGCGAATGGTCGGGGCGCGCCTTCATGTGCACCCGCGACAAGGAGTTCACCATTCGCGGCATCGAGGAATGCCTGGCGCGCGGTTATGACCGCATCGGCTTTTTCGAGGTCGACACCCAGGATCAGCGGCTGTGGACCGTTCAGCTCACCGACGACCGGCCGCAGGCGCCGCCGTCCCAGCCGCAGCCGCCCATGGCCGCCCCCCTGCCGATGCCAGCCCCGCGTGGCCGCGATACTGCCGCCCAGGGCGAAATCCGCGAGGCCCAGCCACGGCCGGCCAATCCGCGCCTGACGCCGCTGCCGGGTGGCCTGTTCGGTGTCGGCGGCGGAGCAGTCGGAGCGCCGGCGGGTGTCCCGGCCTTTACCGCACCGCGCTGAGATGCCGATCTGAAACCGGCTCTGCTGCGGCGCAAAAGCCGCGTTGCCAGACGCGCGTTCATGCGGTACGCCTCCTTGGACTATTGCTTGTTTCAGGAGATCCGCAATGGCTTCCGAGCCCCGCGTCGACGGCACCGCGCCGATGGACTATGCCGAGCACGAAAAGACCTACAACCTGTTCATCAGCCTGACCAAATGGGGTTCGATCGCGGTCATCGTGACGCTCGCCCTGATGGCTTTCTTCCTGGTTTGACGACTTGAGCGCGTCCGCCTGAGGGGGGCATCGGCCGCGTTCGAGACTTGTTCTGCGCCCCCCGGCGCGCCCGCCCAAGACGGGTCCACCGGAGGAAATATTGATGCGCATTGCGATACCGAAAGAGACCGACGCTTCAGAGCAGCGCGTCGGCGGCACACCCGATACGGTCAAGCGGCTGATAGCGCTGGGTGCCGATCTGGTGGTCGAGGCCGGTGCCGGCCTGGGCTCGGGCATCATCGATGCCGATTTCGAGGCTGCCGGTGCCAGCATCGCCAAGGATGCCGTCAAGGATGCCGACGTCGTCCTGAAGGTCCGCCGGCCGACCGCCGCCGAACTGAAAGGCTACAAGGCAGGCGCGCTGGTGCTCGCCACCATGGACCCCTATGGCAACGAGGCGGGGCTCGCCGACATGGCCAAGGCGGGCGTCGCCGGCTTCGCCATGGAGCTGATGCCGCGCATCACCCGCGCCCAGGTGATGGACGTGCTGTCGTCGCAGGCCAATCTTGCCGGTTACCGGGCGATCATCGACGCCTCGGCGGAATTCGGCCGGGCACTGCCGATGATGATGACCGCCGCCGGCACGGTTCCGGCGGCCCGCATCTTCGTCATGGGTGCCGGCGTCGCCGGTCTTCAGGCCATCGCCACAGCGCGCCGCCTGGGCGCAGTCGTCACCGCGACCGACGTCAGGCCGGCGGCGAAGGAACAGGTCGAGAGCCTCGGCGCCAAGTTCGTCGCCGTCATGGACGACGAATTCAAGCAGGCCGAAACGGCGGCGGGTTACGCCAAGCCGATGTCGGCGGAATATCAGGCCAAGCAGGCAGCACTGGTCGCCGACCACATCACCAAGCAGGACATGGTCATCACCACGGCCCTGATCCCGGGGCGGCCGGCGCCCCGGCTGGTCACCGCGGCGATGGTCGCATCGATGCGCCCGGGTTCGGTCATCGTCGATCTCGCGGTCGAGCGCGGCGGCAATGTCGAGGGCGCCAAACCCGGCGCGATCGCCACGACCGCCAATGGCGTGAAGATCGTCGGTCACCTGAACGTCCCCGGACGGATCGCCGCCACCGCCTCGTCGCTCTACGCCAAGAACCTGTTCGCCTTCCTTGAGATCATGATCGACAAGGCGGGCAAGTCGCTGGTCGTGCCGTGGGACGACGAACTGGTGAAGGCGACGTTGCTGACCAAGGACGGGGCAGTCGTGCATCCGAGCTTCCAGGCTGCCGCCGCACCGGCGGCGGTCGCCACGGCGGCACCCGAGACATCCGACGCACCGGCGGCCGACAAGCCGAAGGCGCCGAAGAAATCCAGCAAGGCCTGAGGGGGCATCAATGGCCAATCTTTCTCCCGATCAAGCCCTCGACAGGGCGCGCGCGGCGGCGGAGGTCGCCCGCACCGCGGCCGAACAGGCGCGGATCGCCGCCGACCAGGCAACCGCCGTTGCCGATCAGATCGCCACCGCAGTGGGCGCCGCGGCGCATGCCGCCAGCGGCGGGGCGATCGACCCGACAGTGTTCCGCTTCGCCATCTTCGTGCTCGCCGTGTTCGTCGGTTATTTCGTCGTGTGGTCGGTGACCCCGGCGCTGCACACGCCGCTGATGTCGGTCACCAACGCGATCTCGTCGGTCATCGTGGTCGGTGCTTTGCTGGCCGTCGGCGTCCCGGCGATGGATAGCGGCTCGTATCTGGCGCGCACCTTCGGCTTCCTCGGCCTCGTTCTCGCGGCCATCAACATCTTCGGCGGCTTCCTCGTCACGCAGCGCATGCTTGCGATGTACAAGGCCAAAGACAAGCCAGCGGCAAAGAAGGGCTGAGGGGAAAACGATGTCAGCCAATCTTGCAGCCCTTCTCTACCTCCTCTCGGGGGTTCTGTTCATCCTGAGCCTGCGCGGCCTGTCGAGCCCGCAGACGTCACGCCAGGGCAACATGCTCGGCATGACCGGCATGGCGATCGCGATCGTCACGACGCTCGCCTCGCACCCGCCGGCCAGTGTCGGCGCCTGGATCCTGGTCCTGCTCGGCCTGGGGCTTGGCGGCGGCATCGGCGCCGTGGTCGCCCGGCGCGTGCCGATGACCTCGATGCCGCAGCTGGTCGCCGCCTTCCACTCGGGCGTCGGGCTTGCCGCGGTGTTCGTCGCCGCAGCCGCGCTCTATGCGCCGGCGGCCTTCGATCTCGGCCAGCCCGGCACCATCAAGGGCGCCTCGCTGTTCGAAATGGTGCTCGGCGTCGCCATTGGTGCGGTCACGCTCACCGGTTCGATCATCGCCTTCCTGAAGCTCGATGGGCGGATGAGCGGCAAGCCGATCATGCTGCCGCAGCGCCATCTCCTGAACATTGCCATCGCGGTCGCGATCGTCGTCCTGATGATCGTGTTCATCCGCACCGAAAGCCATCTCGCCTTCTGGCTGATCGTGCTCCTGTCCTTCATCGTCGGCGTGACGCTGATCATCCCGATCGGTGGCGCCGACATGCCGGTGGTCGTGTCGATGCTCAACTCCTATTCGGGGTGGGCGGCGGCCGGCATCGGCTTCACGCTCGGCAACACGGCGCTGATCATCACCGGCGCGCTGGTCGGTTCGTCGGGTGCGATCCTGTCCTACATCATGTGCAAGGCGATGAACCGGTCGTTCATCTCGGTCATTCTCGGCGGCTTCGGCGGCGAGACGGCCGCGGCTGCCGGCGCGGTCGAAACCCGCCCGGTCAAGCAGGGTTCGGCCGACGATGCGGCCTTCATCATGAAGAACGCCTCGAAGGTCATCATCGTGCCGGGCTACGGCATGGCGGTGGCCCAGGCGCAGCACGCGCTGCGTGAAATGGCCGAGCTTCTGAAGAAAGAAGGCGTCGAGGTGAAATACGCCATTCACCCGGTCGCCGGCCGCATGCCGGGGCACATGAACGTGCTGCTGGCGGAAGCCAACGTGCCCTATGACGAGGTGTTCGAACTGGAGGACATCAATTCCGAGTTCGCCCAGGCCGACGTCGCCTTCGTCATCGGCGCCAATGACGTGACCAATCCGGCGGCCAAGACCGACAAGGCCTCGCCGATCTACGGCATGCCGATCCTCGACGTCGAGAAGGCCGGCACGGTGCTGTTCATCAAGCGCGGCATGGGGTCCGGTTATGCCGGCGTGGAGAACGAGCTGTTCTTCAAGGACAACACCATGATGCTGTTCGCCGACGCCAAGAAAATGGTCGAAAACATCGTCAAGGCGCTCGGCCATTGAGGCCGGGCCCATCCCGCGGATAGAGTGCAAACGGGGCCTCGCGCCCCGTTTCGCTTGTTTGGGGGCTCCATGCTGTTCATGATCGTCGAACGCTTCCCGAACCAGGACGCCGTGCCGGCCTATCGCCGGGTGCGCGACAGTGGGCGCTCCTTGCCGGAAGGGCTGAAATATGTCGGCAGCTGGGTCGAGCCCAATTTCGATCGCTGCTTCCAGCTGATGGAATGCGACGACCTCAGGCTCCTGCAGCAATGGGTGCTGGCCTGGCGCGGTTCGGGCATCACCTTCGAGATCGTACCGGTCGTGCCGAGCCAGGAGACGCGCGCCGTGATCGCGCCTTTCCTCGATGCTTCGGCGCAAGGCTGAGGGTGTCCCGATGCCGGTGGTGCTGCGTCCCTATGTCGAGGCCGACCGGCGTTTCGTCGTCGCGCTGGTCCACCAGCTCAATGTCTTCGAAGATGCCATCTCCGGCGACCGGGCGAAGGACCGCAGCGCCGCGGAAGCCTGTCTCGACGCCGATCTCGAGCGCGCCGCGCGCGACGGCGGGGCGGTCATCGTGGCGACCGACGGCGCCGAACTGGTCGGCATGATGGCCTGGGTGATCGATCCGCCCCAGCCCTATCTGCGCGCCGATATCGGCAAGGTCGCGCTGGTCACCGAACTGGTGGTCGACGAGCGCAGCCGGGGCCAGGGCATCGGCACGGCGCTGCTCGAAGAGGCCGAGCGGCTGTCGCGGCTGCATCAGGTCAGCCGCTTGAGGATCGGCGCCATCGCCGGCAATTCGATCGCGCGGCGCGCCTATGAGCGCTTCGGCTTCCGCACGACCTATGTCGAACTGGCCAAGGACCTGGACGAAGAATGAGCCTCAAGCGGTGCAACAGGCAGGGCCGGCGATGAAGGGGCTGGTGACGGTCGCCGTGGTTCTGGGCCTCGGTTACGCCGCGCTCTGCGCGACCATGTGGGGCCTGCAGCGCCGGCTGCTCTATTTTCCCGACGGTCAGGTGGCCGCGCCGGCGCAGCTTGGCCTCAGCGCCCAGATCATCGACCGCACGGCCGATGACGGCGTCGCGGTCCGGATGTGGTGGATGGCGCCGCGCGGCAGCAAGCCGGTGGTCATCCACATGCACGGCAATGGCGGCAATCTGTCCTATTGGGGGCCGGTGTTCCGCGACCTGACCGCGGCGGGATATGGCGTTCTGGCGCTGTCCTACCGGGGCTATGGCGGTTCGCCGGGATCGCCGAGCGAGACCGGATTGATCGCCGATGGGCGGACTGCCTATGCCACTGTCCGCGAGCTCGCACCGGCGGCGAGGATCGTGCTGTTTGGCGATTCGCTTGGCACCGGCGTTGCCACGGCGCTCGCCGCCGAACGGCCGATCGCCGCGCTGGTGCTCAACGCGCCGTTCACCGCGGTCGCCGACCGCGCGGCCGAACTGTTCTGGTTCCTGCCGGTGCGCTGGCTGATCGCCGACAGCTTTCTGTCGCGCGAGCGCATCGGCAAGGTCGAGGCGCCGATCTTGATCGTCCATGGCGACCGCGACGCGACCATGCCGATCGAGCACGGCCTGAGGTTGTTCGCCCTGGCGCCCGAACCGAAACGCTTCGCGCGGATCGCCGGCGGCAGCCATAATGACCTGTGGTCGCAGGGCGGGCGCGGCGCGGTGCTCGCCTTCCTGGAGGCGACCGTTCCCTGACGCAGCGCTGCGAGCCAGCGGGCAAGGCAATGAGATCGCCGGATCGGCGGCCGTTCAATCCGCGCCAGACGTCGCGCAGCGCAGTTCGGAATATCCGGAATAGAGCGGGCTGGCTTCGACGATCCATCGGCTGCGCGGCGCTGGTTCGCCGAGATTTTGCGTCGCCCATGCCTGCGCGGTGGCGGCTGGCGCCGAGGTGACGATCGCAAAGGTGCTGGGCGGGGCAGTGCCACGAGCACGTGAGAACAGCTGCGGATGGAGGAGCTGCGTCAGCTGGTCGTTGTCATAACCGCAAACAGCATGAACCGGCAGGCCGCGTATCGATGTCGGCCGGGTCGTCCGCCAGCAGGTGATCGAGTCGTAACCTTCCTTGCGGTCGATGCCAATGACCGAACGCCGGCCGAGATAGAGGACCGCCGATGCAAATGCAGGTTGGCCCCGGCAGGCGAGCTGGCGCACGACATGGCTTTCCAAAGCCTGCCAGTCCGCCGCGCGTGCCTGATCCGGCCGTGTTCGCGTCTGGGCCAAGCCAAGCCCGGAACTCGCCAGCAGAAAGAGCGCGATGAAGACTGCGGTACGGCGCATGACGACTCCCGGTGTCAGTCTGGTTCGGCGCCGAGCCTGCCGCAACGATCGGATGCCGCAAAGTCTGTGAGATCACCGATAGATTGCCGAATAGGCGTCGCGCAGCCTCGGGTGGCACGGTCCCGGCCCGACAAAGCCGGGCGCCGGCGCTCTAGTTGAACAGCCGGTAGCTCTGGCCCGAGCGGCCGCCGAGCCGGTTGAACGCTTCGCGCGCGCCGGCGTGGTTTTCTTCGAGGCTCATTGCCTTGGTATAGGAGCCGAGCGCCCGTTCATTGTCGCCGGTGGCTTCCAGGGCCTGGCCGCGCGCCACCCAGATATCGGCGGAGCGCGGGTCGAACTGGACGGCTTCGTTGAAATCGTCGAGTGCCGCCTTGGCATCGCCCATGGCCTGATAGCTCAGGCCGCGGCCGTAATAGGGTTCGGGATTGTTCGGCGCGAGCCCGAGCGCGGTGGTGAAGTCCTCGATCGCCTGGCGGTGATTGCCCTGGGCGGCATAGACCAGCGCGCGGTTGTGATAGCCCTGGGCGTTGGAGCCCTGGATCTGGATCGCGCGGTTATAGTCCTGCAGCGCATCGCCGTGGCGGCCCTGGGTGCGATAGATATTGCCGCGGCCGATATAGGCGGCGGCGTAATTGCCATCGGCCTGGATCGCCCTGTTGTAATCGGCCAGCGCCAGGTCGACCCGGCCGGTCTGGCGATAGACCAGCGCACGGTTGGACAGGGCCTGGACGTAATTGCCGTCAAGCTGGATGGCGCGGGAAAAATCGGCCAGGGCTTCGGGACGCCGGCCGGTGCGCGCCAGCACCGTGCCGCGCATGTTATAGGCCTGCGGGTCGCTCGGATTGCGTGTTACCACTTCGGTCAGGGACGAGAGGTTGGCGGTCGACCCGATATATTGCGACTCGGCATCGTCGCCGCCGGTCACCGAGCCGACACCGCCGGTGGTTCCGCAGGCGGCAAGCGCCACGCTGCCGGCGATCAGCGCGGTGCGCTGAAACAGCCGGATGGCCGAGGTGGCGGAACCTGTCATCCCATCGTCCCCTAACAGCGGGTTGGAGCGATCCTGATGGAGCGCGCCAACATGTTGTTTTACCGCATCTTCTTCACGCGAAGCGGTGTCCGCCTCGCTTGAAAATGGGCTCGTCCACGCGGCACAGACAGTCGACGGCGCTGCGCCCCAAAAGAACACGGCCCGCACGAAGGTTTCGTTGCGGGCCTGTCAAAATTACGGCGCGAACCGGTAAAAAAACGTGTCAGCGGGCGCTGACCCGAGGCTTGACGGGTTTGCTCGGGATCAGACCCTCGCGCTGGGCGCGCTTGCGGGCCAGCTTGCGGGCGCGCCGAACGGCTTCCGCCTTCTCGCGCGCCTTCTTTTCCGACGGCTTCTCGTAGTGGCCGCGCAGCTTCATTTCGCGGAAGATGCCCTCACGCTGCATCTTCTTCTTCAGAGCTTTGAGTGCCTGGTCGACATTATTGTCGCGAACGAGAACCTGCACGCCGTTGTTCCTTCAAGCCTGACTGGTTGAGCGGCCGACGCGAGAACACCCGCCGCGACGTTGCCGCTGCTCAAGAGAAAAAGGCCGATACCAGAATCAGAATGGCTTGTCCACGCCAAAACCGCCGGTTTTGCTGAACTTGCGGCGGGTCTCGATCGCGACCGCCGGGGACACCCTCGGTGCGCCGCCGGGGGCATCGCGCCGGCCGCAGATCACACGGAGATTACAAGGGAATTGGAACTCCAGGTTTGCGTCTTCGGCCGTCCGGCGCTATATCCTTGGGTGATTTCCCGATCCTCCGATCGTTATGAGGCATCCGCCTCGGCCCAGGCCCCTCAAGCCAGGGTACGGGATCGGTCACCCGCGATCGACGATAAACGAGGCCCGCCATGACCCAGTTGCTGATGCCCAAGGCCACCGCCGTGTGGCTCGTCGACAATACTGCGCTCTCCTTTGACCAGATCGCCGCCTTCTGCACCCTGCACCCGCTCGAGGTGAAAGCCATCGCCGACGGCGAGGCCGCCCAGGGCATCAAAGGAGCCGATCCGCTCATTTCCGGCCAGCTCACCCGCGAAGAGATCGCCAAGGCCGAGAAGGATCCGTCCTATCGGCTGAAGCTGGCGCCGCCGAAGGTCAAGCTGCCGGAGGTGAAGAGCAAGAAGGGGCCGCGCTACACGCCGGTCTCGCGCCGTCAGGACCGGCCGAACGCCATCCTCTGGCTGGTGCGCAACCATCCCGAATTGAAGGACGCCGCGCTGATGCGCCTCGTCGGCACCACCAAGCCGACGATCGCCGCGATCCGCGACCGCACCCACTGGAATTCGCAGACCCTGACGCCGATGGATCCGGTGACCCTCGGCCTGTGCTCGCAGATCGATCTCGACTTCGAGGTCAATCGCGCCGCCAAGGAGAAGGGGCCGATCGAGACGGTGGCCGAGCAGACCTTGCTGCCGGCCGACCAGACCACCCAGGCTCCGGCGAAATATGATCCGTTCGAGCGCCCGGAGGCGCCCAAGCGCGAGGAGCGCTACGACGCCGCCAAGGTGTTCGCCAATCTGAAGACCTCGCGCGACGACGAGTGACGCCTGGCGTCAAGCCGGCGCCATGGGCGCCAGCTTTTTATCTGCCTCTCTTCCCGATGGGGCCACGACGTTGTACCTCGAAACGCCCCGCCGTCGGCGGGGCGTTTTCGATTCGCCTCGCCGGAGAAGAATCATGGCCGATTCCGCCCGCAGCCCCGTCACGCTTGATGGCCTCGACCTCGCCGCCCTGGTCGCGAGCCGCGTCTGCCACGACGTGATCTCGCCGGTGGGCGCCATCGTCAACGGCCTTGAGCTGATGGAAGACGGCGCCGACGAGGCGACCGCCGAACTCGCGCTCGACCTCATCCGCAAGAGCGCCAAGACCGCCTCGGCCCGCCTGCAGTTCTGCCGCATCGCGTTCGGCGCCGCAGGCTCGGCCGGTTCGGCCATCGATACCCGCGACGCGCAGATGGTCGCGACGAATTTCTTCAATGACGAGCGCACCAGCGTCGACTGGCAGGTGCCGGCAGCCTATCTGCCGAAGAACCGCGTCAAGCTGCTGCTCAACCTTTTGATGCTCGGGGCGGCGGCGATCCCGCGCGGCGGCGTGATCCGGGTCGAGACGGTGGGAGAGGGTGACGAGACCGGCTTCGCGGTGATCGTGACCGGCATCAATTCCCGTATTCCGCCCCATGCCGCCGAGCTTCTGGCCGGCATTCCCGGCAATGAGCAGGGCACCATCGACGCCCATGCGATCCAGCCCTTCTATGCCGGCCTGCTGGCGCGCGCGGCGGGCATGACCGTGACCATCGAGAAGATCGACGACAAGGTTGCACTACGGGCTGTCTGACGCGGCCGAGGCGTCATTTCGGCCCCAGGCGAATCCTTTAGAAATCAGCTATTTCGCGACGCGAGCGCGAAAATTCCGCTGTCTCGACTTCAATAAGATTTAACCCTTTTCCCGGACACTTTGATCACAGGGTGGATCGCATCGTCGATCCGCCGATCTCCTACTGTCCGGGCCTGTCGACATGGATGACTTGCTGCGCGAATTCCTGACTGAAACGAGCGAGAGCCTGGACGTTGTTGACGTCGAACTCGTCCGATTTGAGCAGGACCCCAATAACGCAAGTATTCTCGGCAATATCTTCAGACTGGTTCATACCATCAAGGGAACCTGCGGCTTCCTCGGCCTGCCGCGCCTCGAAGCGCTGGCCCATGCCGCCGAGACGCTGATGGGCAAATATCGCGACGGATCGCCGGTCACCGGCGATGGCGTTACGCTGATCCTGTTCACCATCGACCGCCTGAAGGAGATCCTGGGCGATCTCGAGGGCGCCGGCAACGAGCCGGAAGGCGACGACGGCGATCTGATTTCGCAGCTCGAGGCCATGTCGATGGCGGCTGGTGCCGCCCCGGTGAAGCCGGAAGAGCCGAAGGTCGCGGTTGGAACGCTGGCCCCGCAGGCGCTGGAGCGCGCGCTCCGGCCCGGCGAGGTTTCGCTCGACGAGCTGGAGCGGGCTTTCCGCGAGACGGAAGCCGAGATGATCACGGTGCCGGAGGCGGCGGCGCCGTCGCTTGCACCCGAGGCTCAGGCCAAGCCCGCGTCGAAGGTGGAGGCCAAGAAGCCGACCCGTGGCGCCAAGGCGGCCGCCGCCCCGACCGCGGACGAGGACGACAAGGCGGAAGGGGTCAAGGGCGCCCAGACGCTGCGCGTCAATGTCGATACGCTCGAACAATTGATGACCATGGTCTCGGAACTGGTGCTGACCCGCAACCAGCTCCTGGAGATCGTCCGGCGCCACGAGGATTCGGAATTCAAGGTGCCGCTGCAGCGCCTGTCCAATGTGACCGCCGAGTTGCAGGACGGCGTGATGAAGACGCGCATGCAGCCGATCGGCAATGCCTGGCAGAAATTGCCGCGCATCGTCCGCGACCTCGGCAACGAGCTCAACAAGCAGATCGAGCTCGAAATGCACGGCGCCGAGACCGAGCTGGACCGGCAGGTGCTCGACCTGATCAAGGACCCGCTGACCCATATGGTCCGCAATTCGGCGGATCATGGGCTGGAGAGCGGTGAAGAGCGCCGGCTCGCCGGCAAGCCCGAGAAGGGCACGATCCGGCTCGCCGCCTATCACGAGGGCGGCCATATCGTCATCGCCATTGCCGATGACGGGCGTGGCCTCAACACCGACCGGATCAAGAAGAAGGCCCTGTCGAGCGGCATCGCGACCGAAGCCGATATCGACAAGCTGACCGAAGCGCAGATCCACAAATTCATCTTCGCGCCCGGCTTCTCGACCGCGGCCGCGGTCACCTCGGTCTCCGGCCGCGGCGTCGGCATGGACGTGGTGCGCACCAATATCGACCAGATCGGCGGCACGATCGATCTGAAGTCGGTGCAGGGCGAAGGCACCACCGTCACCATCAAGATCCCGCTGACGCTGGCCATCGTCTCGGCGCTGATCGTCGAGAGCTCCGGCGATCGCTTCGCCATCCCGCAACTGTCGGTGATCGAGCTGGTGCGCGCCCAGCAGAACTCCGAGCACCGGATCGAGCGGATCAAGGATACGCCGGTGCTGCGGCTGAGGAACAAGCTCCTGCCGCTGATCCATCTCAAGCAATTGCTCGGCATTCAGGACGGCCAGCCGCTCAACGAAGAGAACGGCTTCATCGTGGTGACCCAGGTCGGCAGCCAGACCTTCGGCATCGTCGTCGATCAGGTCTTCCACACCGAAGAAATCGTCGTGAAGCCGATGTCGACCAAGCTTCGGCACATCGGCATGTTCTCCGGGACGACCATCCTCGGCGACGGCTCGGTGATCATGATCATCGACCCGAACGGCATTGCGGCCGCGCTCGGCAGCGACATTTCGTCCGCCGCTGACCAGGAAGAGACCGACGGCCGCCGTGGCGGCGAACGCAACCTCATCTCCATGCTGGTGTTCCGCGCCGGCACGCCGGAGCCGAAGGCCGTGCCGCTGTCGCTGGTCACCCGGCTCGAAGAGGTGGCGGTCGACAAGATCGAGATGTCGCACGGCCGCCATCTCGTCCAGTATCGCGGCGCGCTGATGCCGCTGATCCCGGTCAATGGCACGGTCAAGGTGCGCACCGAGGGCTCGCAGCCGCTGCTGGTGTTCTCCGACGCCGGCCGGTCGATGGGGCTGGTGGTCGACGAGATCATCGACATTGTCGAGGATGCCTTGACCATCGAGGTCGCCTCGGATGTTCCGGGCCTGCTCGGCTCGGCGGTCATCAAGGGCCAGGCCACCGAAATCCTCGATATCGGCCACTATCTGCCGCTGGCCTTCGAGGACTGGTTCAAGCGCAAGGAAATGCGCGCCGATGCCTTGACCCGGCGCCTGCTGTTCGTCGACGACTCGCCGTTCTTCCGCAACATGCTGACGCCGGTCCTGAAGGCCGCCGGTTATGACGTGACGACGGCCGCCGCCGGCTCCGAAGCGCTCGACATGATGAAGCGCGGCGACCATTTCGACGTGGTCGTCTCGGATATCGAAATGCCGGAGATGAACGGTTTCGAGTTCGCCGAGGCGCTGCGCGCCGACCTGCGGTTCCGGGAAACACCCGTCATCGCACTGTCGTCGATGACCAATCCGGCCTCGATCGAGCGGGCGCGGGTGGCCGGTTTCCACGACTACGTCGCCAAATTCGACCGTCAGGGCCTGATCGCGGCTCTGAAGGAGACCGCCTTCGATTACGCCCACGCCGCGTGAGGATCAGCACATGCAGAACACCACGACCGACGACGTCACCGAATATGTGACCGTGCTGATCGGCGGCCAGCTGTTCGGCCTGCCGATCTCGCGGGTGCAGGACGTGTTCATGCCGGACCGGATCACCCGCGTGCCGCTGGCGAGCCCGGAGATCGCCGGTGTGCTGAACCTGCGCGGCCGGATCGTCACCGCGATCGACATGCGCGTGCGCCTCGGCATGGCGATTGCCAAGGACGCCAAGCCGCCAATGGCGGTCGGCATCGAATCCAAGGGCGAGAGCTATGGTCTCTTGATCGACACGGTCGGCGAGGTGCTGAAGCTCTCCCCCGACAGCCGCGAACAGAACCCGATCAATCTCGACGCGCGCTGGACGCGCGTCTCCGCCGGCGTTCACCGGCTCGATGGTCAGCTGATGGTCATTCTCGATGTCGATTCGGTGCTCGCCATGGGTGGCGAGGCCCTGGCGGCATGAATTCTTCTCAACAGTCAGGACCAATGTGATGAAAACCTGTCTCGTGGTCGACGATAGTTCGGTCATCCGCAAGGTTGCCCGCCGCATTCTGGAAGGGCTCGGCTTCACGATCGAAGAGGCCGAGGACGGCAAGAAGGCGTTGGATATCTGCTACGGCGCCATGCCCGAGGCCATCCTGCTCGATTGGAACATGCCGGTCATGGACGGCTACGAGTTCCTGCGCGAACTGCGCAAGCTGCCGGGCGGCCAGGCTCCGAAAGTGGTGTTCTGCACCACCGAGAATGACGTCGCCCACATTGCGCGGGCCATGCATGCCGGCGCCAACGAATACATCATGAAGCCGTTCGACAAAGAGATCGTCGAAGCCAAATTCGCCGAGGTCGGCCTGATCTGATCCATCTGCCGCGGCTCCGGCCGCAGTGTCTCATGTCACATGTGTTCGAGTAGCGGCGTATGAGTATCGCGTCTTTGACCGGCTCCCCGGCGGGAGCAGCAGTCGCCCAGGCAGACCCGATCAAGGTCATGCTGGTCGACGATGCCGTGGTGGTGCGCGGCCTGGTCGGCCGTTGGATTTCCGACGAACCGGACATGACGCTGGTGGCGGCCCACCGCTCGGCCCGCGACGCGGTCGCCGACATCACCAGGCAGAACCCCGACATCGTCATTCTCGATATCGAGATGCCCGACATGGACGGCATCACGGCGCTGCCGCTGATGATCGCCGCCAAGCGCGATCTGGTGGTCGTGATGGCGTCGACCTTGACCCGGCGCAATGCCGAGATCTCGCTGAAATGCCTGTCGCTGGGTGCCGCCGACTATGTGCCGAAGCCGGAATCGAATGCCGGCGTGACCACCTCGCCGGCATTCAAGCGCGAGCTGATCGACAAGATCCGGGCGCTTGGCCGGAAGCGTCGGATCGGGACGCGGTTCGCCCATGCGCCGGCCGCCGGGGCGGCGGCGTCAGCCGCTTCGGCGACCACCCGCATCGCCGCGCCGTCGATCGTGCCGCACCATCATGCGCCGCATGCCTTCAAGACCCGGGCGTTCAACCCGACGGCGCCCAAGGTGCTGCTGATCGGCTCGTCGACCGGCGGTCCGCAAGCCTTGACCGCGGTGCTGCGCGGGCTCGGCTCGATCCTCGAGCGGGTGCCGGTGCTGATCACCCAGCATATGCCGCCGACCTTCACCACCATCCTGGCCGAGCATACCGCCAAGGCCACCGGCCGGCCGGCGGCCGAGGCCAAGGACGGCGAGCCGATCCTGGCCGGCCACATCTATGTCGCGCCCGGCGGCCGCCACATGCTGGTCAAGCGCACCGGCACCACGCCGGTGATTCACCTCGATGACGGCCCGCCGATCAATTTCTGCAAGCCGGCGGTCGACCCGCTGTTCAAGTCCGCCGCCCAGGTCTGGGCCGGTGCCGCGCTCGGCTGCGTCCTGACCGGCATGGGCGCCGACGGCTCGCATGGCGCCGGCGACATCGTGACCGCCGGCGGCAATGTCATCGCCCAGGACGAGGCGACCAGCGTCGTCTGGGGCATGCCCGGCGCCGTCGCCATGGCCGGCCACGCGGCAGCGGTGCTGCCGCTCGATCAAATCGCTCCGAAGATTGTACGCTTGTTCTCGGGAGACCGGTCGTGACACCGCTCGACTACGACTATCTGCGCGGCTTCCTGAAGACGCGCTCCGGTCTGATGCTGTCGAATGACAAGCAATATCTGATCGAGAGCCGGCTGATGCCGATCGCCCGCAAAGAGGGCCTCGCCGGCATCAGCGAGATCGTCCAGAAGCTCAAAGCGCCCGGTTCGGAGCGGCTCGCCTCGAAAGTGACCGAGGCGATGACCACCAATGAGAGCTTCTTCTTCCGCGACAAGACGCCGTTCGACCACTTCAAGGACGTCATGATGCCAGCCCTGCTGGCGGCCAGGGCGAACAAGCGGCACATCCGCATCTGGTGCGCGGCGGCCTCCACCGGCCAGGAGCCCTACTCGCTGGCCATGATGCTGAAGGAGATGGGCCCGGCGCTGAGCAGCTGGCGGATCGAGATCATCGCCACCGACCTGTCGGGCGAAGTGCTGGAGCGAGCCAAGGCCGGCACCTATACCCAGTTCGAGGTGCAGCGCGGCCTGCCGATCCAGATGCTCCTGAAATATTTCAAGCAGAACGGCGACCAGTGGACGATCGCCCCCGAAATCCGCAGCATGGTGCATTACCGCACGCTCAATCTGCTCAATGATTTTTCGGCGCTCGGCCAGTTCGACATCATCTATTGCCGCAACGTGCTGATCTATTTCGATCAGCCGACCAAGGTCGGCGTGCTCAACCGGGCAGCCAAGCTGACGGCGCCCGACGGCTATCTTCTGCTCGGCGCCGCCGAGACGGTGGTCGGCCTGACCGATACCTACAAGCCGGTGGCCGACCGGCGCGGGCTCTATGTGCCCTCGGCCGCAGGCGCGGGTGCGACTGCCGCATCGCGGCTGTTTGCGGTCGCCGGTGGCCAGGTTGCCTGACGCCCGGCTCGCCTGACGCCCGGTTCGCCTGACGCCCGGCTCGCTCCCGGGAGGAGAGCAGGCGCGTGGCGAAGCAATGCATGACTGGCGCTGCGCCCATGCGCCGGCCGTGGCGCATCGCGCCGCGATCCCTGCCATGGTTGGTTCATTCCCGTCCCGACGCTCGCGGGCCGGGGTTCGCCGCCAAGGCGGGGCACGCCGCGACAGGGCCGCCCGAGATCAAGCCGTGCCGACAGTCCAATGATCACCGAACCGACTTTTTATGCCGCGGCGATCCCGGCGGTGACCCTCTATGGCCTGTCCAAGGGCGGCTTTTCCGGCGTGGCCATCCTCTCCATGCCGCTCCTGTCGCTGGTGATTTCGCCGGTCGCGGCGGCGGCGATCGTCCTGCCGGTGCTGATGGTGCAGGACGTGGTCACGGTCTGGAGCTATCGCAGGACCTGGGACGGCAAGGTGCTGGCCTATCTGGCGCCGGGCGCGCTCGCCGGCATAGCAACCGGTTATGCCTTCGCCTCGGTGGTCGCCGAGCCGGCGGTGCGCATCATCGTCGGGCTGATCGCCGTCGTGTTCTGCCTGGATCGCTGGCTGCGGCCGGGCGCCGCGACCGCGCCGCCGCGGCCGCATAACCTGATGTCGGCCACGCTGCTCGGCTGGATCTCCGGCTATACCAGCTTCGTCATCCATGTCGGCGGGCCGCCGTTCAACATGTATGCGATGCCGCGCGGGTTGAAGCGCGATGTCTTCGTCGGCACGGCGGCGCTGTTTTTTGCCGCGATCAACCTGATCAAGGTCGGCCCGTTCATCGCGCTCGGCCAGATGACCCTGGACAATCTGGCGACCGCCGCCGTGCTGTTTCCGGTGGCGATCCTGTCCAACCTGGCCGGCATCTGGCTGGTCCGGCGCCTCCCGGCAACCGCCTTCTACGCGATCATCTATGCGCTGACCTTCGTTGTCGGCGCCGTGCTGCTGATCGGCGGCGTCAGGGCCTTGTTGTAGATCGCCGGCGCGCGGTGCCGGTCAGCCCTAGACGCCGCGCGCCCGCGCGAACAGCGCGTTGAGATCGGACCCGGAGATCTGCTGCTCGGTGAACCCGATCGTTCCGTGATCGCGCAACTCTTCGGCACAGCGACGGACGAATCCGAGCGCGGAGCGTGCGATGCTGCCGCCGAGGCTGATGCGCTGGACGCCGGCGGCGAGCAGCGCCCGGGCGTTGCCCTTGGTGGTGCCGAGCCCCATGACGACATTGATCGGCCCGGTGATTTCGCGCACCAGCTCGGTGACCGTCTCGATATCGGATGCACCCGGTACATAGAGACAATCGGCGCCGGCCTCGCGAAAGCGATTTGATCGGCGAATGCCGTCGGCCATGCCGGCCTTGCCCGCTTGAAGAATGGCATCGCTTCGCGCCGTCAGCACGAAGGCGCTGCCGCGTGCGTCGATCGCGGCACGGGCCGCCGCGATGCGCTCGACCGCGAGCACCTCGTCATAAAGTTCCCGATGACCCGGGATCTTGTCCTCGATGTTGCCGCCGGCGAGACCGGCATCGATCGCCATGGTGATGGTCTCGGCGACCGCTTCCGGACTGTCGCCATAACCTGCTTCGAGATCGGCATTCACCGGAACACCGGCCACACGGACGATCTGGCGCATCTGGTCGAACATCTCGTCGCGGGGCACCGCGAGCGCCGCCGACGTCACCCCGTAGTCCTGCTTGGCCAGCGCAAAGGCAATCCCCGCGCTGGTCGTCGCGATGGCCGGGAAGCCTGCTGCCGCCAGCACGGCGGCGCTGCCGCCGTCCCATGCGTTCGGCATGATGAAGCCGCCTTTCGCGGCGTGCAGCGCCTTGAACAGGCGCGCGGCGTCGTCGCGGTCATGGGGCATGTCGGCCTCCTCTCAAGCCTTGAACAAGGGCGTGCGGACGTGACCCGACGCAGCATATGAGAGCGACGATTCCAGCCGCTCCAGAGGCACGCCGCGGGTCAGCAAATGATCGACCGCGATCTCGACGACCAGCACGGCGAACCGGTCGGCCGGACAGACGTGCGAGCCGGCGCCGAATTCGAGATATTTCCGGTCGGTGCGCGCGATGTCGAAGCGATCGGGTTCTGGATTGAGTGCCGGATCGCGGTTGGCCGCAGCCAGCAGCACGATGATCATCTCGCCCTGGCGCAGCCTGTGTCCGGCGATCTCGCCATCACGCGCCATGAAGCGGAAGGTGCTGTTGGTGACCGGGTCGCAGCGAACCACTTCCTGGACGAGCGGACGCAGCAGGGTCCTGTCGGCATCGACCTCGGCGCGCAGCGCTGGCCGCCGCGCCAGCGCCAGCAGCGTCGAGCCGATCAACGAGGCCATCGCAGCATAGCCTTGGATCATGTAGCCGATGGCGTTGGCGACGACGTCCTTCTCGTCGTCGCAGCCGGCAAGCCTTGCTTCGCGTACCAGCGCCCCGAGCAGCGGGCCGCGCGCCGTATCGTCGTCCTTGATGGCGCGGACGAGATCGAACAGCGCCTGCGCGCCGCGGTGCCCGCGCGTGACGAGCTCGGGTGTCGGCGTGGGGATCCCGGTTCCGGCCGCCGCGGCGGCGGCGCCATAATCACCAAGCCAACCCATGGCGTCGCCGAAGCGCGTGTGGGGGAGCCCGAGCAATTGTGCGACCACCTGCACCGGCAAAGCGAACATGAACCGCGTGGTGCTGGCCGCGTCGAGCGTCGGCCCGAGCTCGCTGTCCAGTTCGGCGGCGCGCCGCCGCGTCAGGTCGGCGACCTGCCCGAGGTCGATGCTGCGCAACGCGGCCGTCACCGCAGCCTTGAGCCTGCCGCGCGCCTCGTCGTCGCGCAGGCGCACCAACCGGCCAAAGAGCTCCGCGGCGGCGCCGTCGCGCAGCGCTTCCGGGACCGGCTCGCTCGACGGACGGGTGAGACAGAGTTCGCTGGTCAAGACTGCCGTGACGGCCGCGGCGCTGGCCGCGACCCACCAGCCATTGGTCTCGTCCCGGAAGAATGGTCGCTCGCGGGCGAGACGGCCGTAATAGGGGTAGGGGTCGGGATGGGAGGGCGCCGCGCGAACATGCTGCGGTTCGGCTGCCAGGGTCATCGTCTGCATGTCGAAAACTCCATCGGGCGCGCCGAGGCGGTGCTCTCAGTCTATCGATGCTCCTTGCATCTTCATTTGTCGAAGTCATAATTCTTCTCATCGCGATCAGGTTTTTGCATGCCATGGACAGCGACGCGCTTTTGACCTTCGTCACCATTCATCAGGCCAATGGCTTTTCCCGCGCGGCGGAAATACTCGGCCGCTCGCAACCCGCCATCAGCCGGCGCATCGCGCTGCTCGAGGACGAACTCGGCGTGCCGGTCTTCGAACGCGCGGCCGGCGGCGTGGTGCTGAGCCAGGCAGGCCGCGCCTTGCTGCCCCATGCCGAACGCGTGCTGGCGGCCCTGCGCGATGCCGAGAATGCGATCGACACGATGCGGACTGAGACCGCCGGGCGGGTCTCGATCGTCGCGGTCGGCACCCTTGCCGGCACGAATCTCACCACCATTCTCAAGCGCTTCGTCACCGACCACCCGAAGATCGACCTGTCGATCAGCACCGCCACCAGCGCCGAGGTCAGCGATCTGGTGCGGCGGGGCGAGGCGATGATCGGGCTGCGCTATCTGCTCGACACCGCCCCCGACATCATCTGCGAACATATCGCATCCGAGACCATGGTCGTGGTCTGCGCGGCCGAACATCGTTTCGCGGGCAAGACGCTCGCGTCGCTGGCCACGCTCAGCGGCGAGCCGTGGTTCGCATTCCGGAATGCCTATGATCAGCGTGAGACATTCGCCGACAATATCTTCGCGCAGTTTCAGGCCCGCGGCATCGCGGAGATCCGCTGGACGCCGGTCGACAGCCTCAATGCGAAAAAGCGCCTGATCGAGGCTGGCCTCGGCCTCGCGCTGCTGCCGGAAAGCGCCATCGACGAGGAGTTGCGCGCCGGTTCGCTGGCGACCATTCGGCTGGCCGATCTTGATGTCGCCAATCCGGTTTTTGCCGTGGTGCGCCGGGGCGGCTATCTCAGCGCCGCGACGCTCAATCTGCTCGCGCTGCTGCGCAATGCGCCGAGCCTTGCCGGAAAACCTGTCTTGTCACGGCAGAGCCAGACGTAGTTGTCCTGGCCGCAACGGCCGGCTCAAACGAAAACGGGCCGCCCGAAGGCGGCCCGTTCGTCACGATCCCGAGGGGATCGTAATCTAATCAGTAGCGAGCAACCACGGCGCCCGGACCGGTCGAGAACAGGTAGTTCACGCCCAGCTTGACGGTGTGGATGTTCTGCGAGAAGCGGTCGTTCGCCGTGAAGATGTTCGAACGGTCGCCGAAGCCGTAATAGAGATACTCGACCTTGGCGGTCCAGTTCTGGGTGAAGGCATACTCGATGCCGCCACCGACGGTGTAGCCGACGCGGGTGCTGGACGACGAGAAGGTCGTGCCAGTCGGGCCGACCGAAGCGTCGAAATACTTGTCCGAGAAGGTCGCGACGCCGAGACCACCGGTCACGTAGAACAGAGCGCGGTCGGCGGCGAGGCCGGCGCGAACACGCAACGAGCCGAGGAACGGCACCGAGGTGCGGTAGCTGTCGCCAAACGTCAGGCTACCGACAGTGGTGTCAGTCGTACGCTTGCTGAGCCCACCGGCCGAAACGTCACCCTCGACGCCGAGAACGAACTGGTTGATCTGCCAGTTATAGCCAACCTGAACGCCACCAAAGACGCCGTTCGAGGTCAGGCTGCTGTTGAAGAACGTGCCGGTGTTGTCACGGTAGCTGGAACGAGCCGAACCCCAGCCGATGTGGGCGCCGGCGTAGAAGCCGGTCCACGAGAACGCCGGAACGAGGATCGCCGAGGGAACGGCAACGCGCTGGACGCCGAGGTCGGCGGCCTGAGCGCCGGAAGCGAGAGCGGCGAGAGCAGCGCCCGCGAGAAGAAACTTCTTCATGAGGTCATTTCCTTTTTGACTTCGGCGGTCCGTCTGCACGGGCCGTCATGCTTATTGATTTTCGAGGCAAGGTCAGCGGCGGCGCTAGGCCCTGCCAACACATGTCCATCCATCACGTCTGACCTCTAGCCGACGAGAATGAGAAATCAACTAACAAGAGCGTTGTGCCGGCCGTGCTCCCCCGGCCTGTGGACTGTTTGCATGGTGCTGTGTCCTAGGGATCACACCTGCCGTAAGGTCATTAGAACATTGATAACGTTGTTGGTGTGGCGATTGAAATCTTGTTTCGGCCAATTGCACCGGCAACGCGGTCGGGCCGGCATTGGCCGTGAACCATGATTCTGCAATGACACAGCGGGGTTGAGCCGAGACGGCGCGAAGGCTCATGTTGAACCCGGCGCTACGGGCTTCTAGGGTCGAGGCCGAAACGCGACGGTCGCGAAGGGATCCGCGATGAGTGTCTACGATACCGACCTCCCGAAGCGCGAAGCGAATCATCAGCCGTTGACGCCGCTGTCGTTCCTGGAGCGCTCGGCGCGGGTCTTTCCGGACCATTGCGCGCTGATTCACGGCAGGATCCGGCGAAGCTATGCCGAGTTCTATGCCCGCTCGCGCCGGCTCGCCTCGGCGCTGGCCAAGGCCGGCATCGGCAAGGGCGACACGGTGGCGGCGCTGATCGCCAATACGCCGGCCATGCTCGAATGCCACTACGGCGTGCCGATGGCCGGCGGCGTGCTGAACACGCTCAACACCCGGCTGGACGCCCCGATCATCGCCTTCTCGCTGGATCACGGCGAAGCCAAGGTGTTCATCGTCGACCGGGAATTTTCCGCGCTGGCGCGCGACGCGCTGGCCCAGGCCAAGGTCAAGCCGATCGTCATTACCTATGACGATCCGGAATATGACGGTCCGGGCGAGCGGATCGGCGCGGTCGAATATGAAGATTTCATTGCCAGCGGCGACCCGGACTTCGCCTGGCGGCGGCCCGACGACGAATGGGATGCGATCGCGCTCAATTATACGTCTGGCACGACCGGCAATCCGAAGGGCGTGGTCTATCACCACCGCGGCGCCTATCTCCTGGCGCTGGGCAATATCGTCACCTGCGGCATGGCCAAGCACCCGGTCTATCTGTGGACGCTGCCGATGTTCCACTGCAACGGCTGGTGCTTCCCCTGGTCGATTTCCGCCGTCGCCGGCACCCATGTCTGTCTGCGCTGGGTGCGCGCCAAGGCGATGTATGACGCCATCGCCGATCATGGAGTGACGCATCTTTGCGGCGCGCCCGTCGTGATGAGCCTCTTGCTCAATGCGCCGGCGAGCGAAAAGCGGCCGATCGGCGACCAGGTGTCGTTCTTCACCGCCGCTGCGCCGCCGCCGGAGGCGGTGCTCGCCGCCATGCAGGCCGCCGGTTTCGAGGTGACCCATCTCTACGGCCTGACCGAGACCTATGGCCCGGCCGTGATCAACGACTGGCATCGCGACTGGGATGGGCTCGACAGCGCCGACTATGCCGCCAGGAAAGCGCGCCAGGGCGTGCCCTATACCGTGCTCGACGACATGACCGTGATGAACCCGGAGACCATGGTGCGGGTGCCGGCCGATGGCACGACGCTGGGCGAGGTGATGTTCCGCGGCAATGTGGTGATGAAGGGCTACCTGAAGAACAAGGCCGCGTCGGACGAGGCCTTTGCCGGCGGCTGGTTCCATTCCGGCGATCTCGGCGTGCTCCATCCCGACGGCTATATCCAGCTCAAGGACCGCTCCAAGGACATCATCATCTCCGGCGGCGAGAACATCTCGTCGATCGAGGTCGAGGATGCGCTGTTCAAACATCCGGCGGTGCAGGCCGCGGCGGTGGTCGCCAGGCCCGACGACAAATGGGGCGAGACGCCCTGTGCCTTCGTCGAGCTGAAGCCTGGCGCCGAGGCGACGGCCGAGGAGATCATGGCCTGGTGCCGGCAGCACCTGGCCGCGTTCAAATGCCCGCGCACCGTGGTGTTTGCCGAATTGCCGAAGACCTCGACCGGCAAGATCCAGAAGTTCCGGCTGAGAGAAATGGCCAGGGCACTCTGACGCCGGCTGGAGCGATCACGCGCGCTTGCACTCCCCCGACGCTCGGTCACAATGCGTGAAACAAGCGGCAAGCAGCCGGCTCGCCGCGGCCTCGCGTGGTGGCATTGCGGCATGATGGGGATCGGGCTTCAGCCGATCCCGCCAGGGCCGGGCAGGGGGAGAAGCGCGCATGGACGCGGATGTCATCGTCGTCGGCGGCGGGCTCGCCGGCCTGGTCGCCACCGCCGAACTGGCGGCGGCCGGCCGGAAGGTGATCCTGCTCGATCAGGAAGGCGAGCAGAATCTCGGCGGCCAGGCCTTCTGGTCGTTCGGCGGCTTGTTCTTCGTCGACAGCCCCGAGCAGCGACGCATGGGCATCAAGGACACATTCGATCTGGCCTGGCAGGATTGGCAGGGCTCGGCCGGCTTCGACCGGCCGGAGGACGATTGGGCCCGCCAGTGGGCCGAGGCCTATGTCCATTTCGCCCATGGCGAGAAGCGCGCCTGGCTGCATCAACAGGGCATGCGCTGGTTTCCGCTGGTCGGCTGGGCCGAGCGCGGCGGCGGGCTGGCCACCGGCCACGGCAATTCGGTGCCGCGCTTCCATGTCACCTGGGGCACCGGCCCGGGCGTGATCGCGCCTTTCGTGGCCAAGCTCCGCGAGGCCGCCGCCAAGGGCCTGGTGCAGCTGAAGTTCCGCCACCGGGTCAACGGCTTTACCCGGTCCGGCGGCGCCATTGACGGGGTCGAAGGCGAGATCCTCGAGCCGACTTCGGTGGCGCGTGGTCAATCGAGCTCGCGGGTCGCGACCGGGTCCTTCGCGCTGAAGGCCCAGGCGATCCTGGTCACTTCAGGCGGTATCGGCGGCAATTTCGACCTGGTGCGCAAGAACTGGCCGGAGCGCCTCGGCACGCCGCCGGAGTTCCTGGTTTCCGGCGTGCCCGAACATGTCGACGGGCGCATGCAGCTGATCACCGAGGCCGCCGGCGGGCGCATCGTGAACCGCGACCGCATGTGGCACTATGTCGAGGGGGTCCGGAACTGGAACCCGATCTGGCCGAACCATGGCATCCGCATCCTGCCGGGGCCGTCGTCGGTCTGGCTGGACGCGACCGGCAAACGCCTGCCGGCGCCGAACTTCCCCGGCTTCGATACGCTGGCGAGCCTCGACCACATCATGAAGACCGGCCACGGCTACACCTGGTTCGTGCTGTCGCGGGCGATCATCAAGAAGGAATTCGCACTGTCGGGATCCGAGCAGAACCCCGACCTGACCAACAAGAGCATAACCGGCATCCTGTCGCGGCTCGGCAAAGGCCTGCCGCCGCCGGTCCAGGCCTTCATGGACAAGGGCGCGGACTTCATTGTCGACACCGATATCAAGACGCTTGGCCGGCGGATGAACGAGCTGGTCGGCACCACGCTGATCGACCCGGAGGCGCTCGAGCGCGAGATCGTCGCGCGCGACCGCGAGACCGAGAACGGCTTCTCCAAGGATGCCCAGGTGATCGCCATCCGGGGTGCGCGCAATTATCGCGGCGACAAGCTGATGCGCACAGCGCCGCCGCACCGCATCCTCGACCCGGCCAAGGGACCGTTGATCGCGGTGAAGCTCAATATCCTCACCCGCAAGACCCTGGGCGGGCTGCAGACCGATCTCGACGGCCGGGTGCTCGGCGCCGACGGCCTGCCGCTCGGCAATGTCTATTCGGCCGGCGAGGTGGCGGGCTTCGGCGGCGGCGGCGTGCACGGCTATCGTTCGCTCGAGGGCACGTTCCTCGGCGGCTGCATCTTTTCCGGCCGGACCGCGGGCAGGGCGGCAGCCAAGGCCGTCGGCTGACCGGACGCAAGGTCTTCGGCTGCCGGGCGTCGACAACATCAGGCCGGTCGTCCCGGGGCACAGGCGGTGACGCCGTCAGACGAAAGTCCGGCGCGGCCTCGGCCGAACGGTGAGGGGCGGTGCGGGTTGCGCTCGGCCCCAGGCCAGCGACAATGGCGCCGGCTCAGGTCTAGGGAGCTTTGGAGATCGGCGAGAGCGGCGACAAGACCGCCTTGCCCTGCAGACAATGAGGAGACGCCCGATGGATGCGCCGACGCCGTCCCGCTATGCGGCGACCTATGCGGCCTGGAAGGCCGATCCGGTCGGATTCTGGGCCGAGGCGGCCAAGGCCATCGACTGGTTCACGCCGGCGACCAAGGTGTTCGACCCGGACCAGGGTGCCTATGGCCGCTGGTATGTCGGGGCGACCTGCAACACCTGCCACAACGCCGTCGACCGGCATGCCGCTGATCATCCCGACCGGACGGCGGTGATCTATGATTCACCGGTCACCGGCACCAAGCGGACCATCAGCTACGCGGAACTGAAGGATGAGGTCGCGACCTTCGCGGCGGTGCTGCAGGATCTCGGCGTCGGCAAGGGCGACCGCGTCATCGTCTATATGCCGATGGTGCCGGAGGCGATGGTGGCAATGCTCGCCTGCGCCCGCATCGGCGCGGTTCATTCGGTGGTGTTCGGCGGCTTCGCCGCCAAGGAACTGGCCACCCGCATCGACGATTGCCACCCCAAGGTGATCGTCTCGGCCTCCTGCGGCATCGAGGGTGCCAGGGTGATTGCCTATAAGCCGCTGCTCGACGGCGCCATCGACCTGGCGCTGTCGAAGCCTTCGGCCTGCGTGATCCTGCAACGCCCGCAAGTCGAGGCGTCGCTGGTTGCCGGACGCGATCACGACTGGCAGGGCCTGGTCACCCATGCCAAGGCCCGCGGGCGCCAGGCCGATTGCGTGGCGGTCGCCGCCACCGATCCGCTCTATGTGCTTTATACCTCGGGCACCACTGGCAAGCCGAAGGGCGTGGTGCGCGACAATGGCGGCCACATGGTCGCGCTCGCCTGGTCGATGACCAATCTCTACGGCATTGCGCCCGGCGAGGTGTTCTGGGCGGCCTCCGATGTCGGCTGGGTCGTGGGCCATTCCTATATCGTCTATGCGCCGCTGTTCATCGGCGCGACCTCGATCCTCTATGAGGGCAAGCCGGTCGGCACGCCCGATCCCGGCGCCTATTGGCGGGTGATTGCCGAGCACGGAGTGAAGGCGCTGTTCACGGCGCCCACCGCCTTCCGCGCGATCAAGAAGGAAGATCCGAACGCCGAGCACCTGAAGCGCTACGCGCTCGCCGGGTTCCGCACCCTGTTCCTCGCCGGCGAACGCGCCGATCCGGACACCGTGCTCTGGGCCGAGAAGATGCTGGGCGTGCCGGTGATCGACCATTGGTGGCAGACCGAGAGCGGCTGGTGCATGGTCGGCAATCCCGTCGGCCTCGGCCTGCTGCCGGTCAAGCCGGGCTCGCCGACGGTGCCGATGCCGGGTTATGACGTGCGCGTCGTCGACGAGGCTGGCCACGACATGCCGGCCAGGACCATGGGCTCGATCGTCGTGAGGTTGCCGCTGCCGCCAGGGGCGCTGCCGACGCTGTGGCAGCAGGACGACCGGTTCAAGGACGGCTATCTGACCCAGTTTCCGGGGTTCTATTCGACCTCGGATGCCGGCTTCATCGACGAGGACGGCTATCTCTACATCATGGGCCGCACCGACGACATCATCAACGTCGCCGGGCATCGCCTGTCGACCGGCGGCATGGAGGAGGTGCTGTCGGCCCATCCGGATGTCGCGGAATGCGCGGTCATCGGCATGGCCGACAGCCTGAAGGGCGAAGTGCCCTGCGGTTTCGTGGTGCTCAAGGCGGGCGTCAACAAGGAGCCGGCCGAGATCGAGCGCGAACTGGTGGCGCTGGTCCGCGACAAGATCGGCCCGGTGGCGGCCTTCAAGCTGGCGATCACCGTTCAGCGCCTGCCCAAGACGCGTTCGGGCAAGATCTTGCGCGGCACGATGAAGAAGATCGCCGACGGTGTGGAATGGTCTGTTCCGGCGACCATCGACGACCCCGCCGTGCTCGCCGAGATCGAAGACGCGCTCAAGCTGCGCAGGCGGTGAAGGCGCGCGCTGGCGCGCGCCCCGCCAGAACCGTCACAGGCCGTCGAACAGCGCCGTCGACAGGTAGCGCTCGGCAAAGCTCGGGATGATCACGACAATGGTCTTGCCGGCATTGTCCGGCTTCTTGGCAAGGTCGAGCGCGACCTGCACGGCGGCGCCCGAGGAAATGCCGACCGGAATGCCTTCGACGCGCGCCAGTTCGCGGGCCACCGTGAAGGCCTGGTCGTTGGTGACGGTGACGACCTCGTCGATGACAGCACGATCGAGAATGTCGGGCACGAAACCGGCACCGATACCCTGGATCTTGTGCGGACCGGGATTGCCGCCTGACAGAACCGGCGAGTCGGTCGGCTCGACCGCGACGATGCGGACGCCGGGCTTCCTGGCCTTGAGCACCTGGCCGACGCCGGTAATGGTGCCGCCGGTGCCGACGCCCGAGACGAAGATGTCGACATTGCCCTCGGTATCGTTCCAGATCTCTTCCGCGGTGGTCTGGCGGTGGATTTCCGGATTGGCCGGGTT
Organism: Phreatobacter stygius; assembly: GCF_005144885.1. Taxonomy (NCBI): domain Bacteria; kingdom Pseudomonadati; phylum Pseudomonadota; class Alphaproteobacteria; order Hyphomicrobiales; family Phreatobacteraceae; genus Phreatobacter; species Phreatobacter stygius. Next base: position 886,329 of record NZ_CP039690.1, on the reverse strand, counting down.
CTTGAACTGCTGCGGAATGATCGCGTGCGGGTTCTCGGCGGCCAGTTCCTCGGCCTTGGCGATGGCGCCCTTCATGCCCTTCGGGCCTTCGGTCAGCACCAGTTCGGCGCCCAGCAGCGCCAGCATCTTGCGCCGTTCGATCGACATGGTCTCGGGCATGACCAGAACCAGCTTGATGCCGCGCGCGGCGGCGGCAAAGGCCAGCGCGATGCCGGTATTGCCCGAGGTCGGCTCGATCAGCACGGTCTGCGGATTGATCTTTCCGGCCGACGCCAGAGCATCGAGCATGGACACCCCGATGCGATCCTTGACGCTGGCGATCGGATTGAAGAATTCGAGCTTGGCCAGGATCGTCGCCTTGGCGCCATGAATCTTGCCGAGCCGGTCCAGGCGCACGAGCGGGGTATCGCCAATGGTGTCGGTGATCGAATCGTAGATCCGGCCGCGGCCGGGCTTGCGGGTCTTGGCGGGAGAAACGTGAGCGGTCATGACGGCACCCAGGCTGAAAGGAGCGCGATGATGACGAGCGGGGAAGGAATTTTCTACGGAAAAGCGAGACCTGTTGCGAAATAAGAGAAGGCCTTTCTCAAATTCAACCTGGGAGAGAATGTTTTTCCCAAGTGTGCTGGGATCGGAGAACGGCCGGCAGCCTCGTCCCGGGGCCCGGCTTCCGTGCCGGCAATGGCCGCGGCAAGAATGGTCTGCCGCGGCGTCGCACGCCGGCGGTCGCGGCCGGAAGCGAGGCCGGACATAGACCGAAACAAAGCCCTGTCCGCCGGCCATCGTCGCGGCCGAAGCCCGGCCGCCCAGCAAGCCGTCGCACTATCCCGAACCGTTCTTCTCGCGCATGGCGGGACCTATCAGGCGGCCACTCGGCGATCCCTCGGGCGCCGACGCGGTTTTCTGGAGATCGGCGACGGCTCGGCCGGATGGCCCATGGTCGTTCGCGCATAGGGACGGCACGCCCTATTGAACCGGGGTCGGGCCGGCCAGCCGCGGCGGGCCGGCGACGGTCGGCGGTCCAGCGTCCTTACAGGATCAACTGCGTCTGCGTGACCAGGGCCACCAGCTTGCCGTCCTCGCGCTCGATGCGGGTTTGCCAGACCTGGGTGCGGCTGCCGCGATGCACCGGCGTGGTCGTGCCGGTGACCGTCGTGCCCACCTTGGCCGCCGCGACGAAATTGGTCTTGCTTTCCAGCGTCGTGGTGCCCTTGGTACCCTCCGGCAGGTTCACCACGGTCGCGGCCGCGCCCAGCGTGTCGGCAAAGGCCATGACCGCGCCGCCATGGATGGCGCTGCCGGCCGTGCAGAGGTCCTCGCGGACCAGCAGGCGTGCGACGATGCGGTCGGGGCCGGCTTCGACATAGTCGATGCCGAGCAGGGCGGCGAAGGGCAGGGGGAAAGATCTGATCTTGTCGAGCGCGGTCATCGGCGGCTTCCTGCAACGGAGCGATCGGGCGCCGGAGAGTGAGACGCGCGGCGCCGGCGGGTCAAGCCGGCGGCACGATGGAGCGGGCAACAAAAAGCCCCGCTCGGTTTCCCGGCGGGGCCTCCGTCACCTGGCGGCATTTCATCCGTGCTCGCCAAGTGGTTGAGCTGTGATATCACAGATGGGGATGACGGCGGTATGACGCAAGCGAGGCCCAAACAAGGCCCGGCTCTTGCGCTCAGGCGGGGATGCGCTCTTCCATTTCCGACGGCTCGCGCAGCACGTAGCCGCGGCCCCAGACCGTCTCGATGTAGTTCTTGCCGTCGGAGGCATTCGCGAGCTTCTTGCGCAGCTTGCAGATGAACACGTCGATGATCTTCAGCTCCGGCTCGTCCATGCCGCCATAGAGATGGTTGAGGAACATCTCCTTGGTCAGCGTCGTGCCTTTGCGCAGCGAGAGGAGTTCCAGCATCTGGTACTCCTTGCCGGTGAGGTGGACCCGCTGGCCGCCGACCTCGACGGTCTTCTGGTCGAGATTGACCAGGAGATCGCCGGTGGTGATGACCGACTGGGCGTGACCCTTGGAGCGGCGCACGATCGCATGAATGCGGGCGACCAGCTCGTCTTTGTGAAAAGGCTTGGTGAGGTAGTCGTCGGCGCCGAAACCGAGGCCGCGCACCTTGTCTTCGATGCCGGCGAGGCCCGACAGGATCAGGATCGGGGTCTTGACCTTGGCGACGCGCAGGGACTTCAGAACCTCATAGCCGGACATGTCGGGCAAGTTGAGATCAAGAAGAATAATGTCGTAGTCGTATAGTTTTCCGAGGTCGATGCCCTCTTCGCCGAGATCCGTCGTGTAAACGTTGAAACTCTCGGATTTGAGCATCAGCTCGATGCTTTTGGCAGTGGCGCTGTCATCTTCAATCAACAGAACGCGCATGCTCATCCCCTTCCGCTGGCCCCTGACCGACCACCCCGCCACGTAAGACGAAGCAGCCGTTCGGCATAGCGATCCCGATCCTCCACCGCCGCGCGGAGGGTTGGTGGGATCCGTCCCCGTTCACTGATTCGACGCTACGTCTTAATGGTTAACAAACTGTGATTCGCCGGGGCAAGAGTCTTCGCAAAAGATTTTTGCGACTCACTCCAACCCACTGCCGAATCGACCATTTCAGTCGTGTCGCCGGCGTCCTGGAACTGCCTTGCCGAGATCAGGGTTCGTGCGGGGCCTGTCCGCCCGAACCGTTAACGACCGCGGCTGCCTTTAATTGGCTGACAACCATCATTAACGGGCCGGGTTAAGGAAGGGTTACGGCGACCGGCGGAATCCGGGCGCCATCTGGCTTTACTTGGAAATACGATCAGGCTCCCGCGTTAAGGCGAGGCCGAAAATCCAGGCCGGCCGCGGCGGCAGCCGGTCTTCGTGGGCAATGACCGGGGAGGGGGCCGGTCGTGCCGCAATGGGCAATTTCTACCGGGGACATGGTTAAGAGGTGGTAAACGGCGGAGCCCGCGCTGACGAAAATTGCACGATCAGGGGCCGGCGCCCGGCCCGTGGCCGGCAAATTCTGCCGGTGCCGGTTAACGCGCCGTTGAAATTAACGGTTCGTTGACCAAAAGCCTCCAAGGCTTGAGATTAGGCCTAACGCGCGCCGGCACTTTCCGCGCCGGCCGGCCGCGGTCTTAACAATCCCCTTCCTCGAATGCCGGACATGCCGTTATGCGGGCGCTTGCCGACCAGATCGCCGACATCGATGCAGTGACCATTTACGGGCGCGTCGCGGGCGTGCGCGGGCTGATGGTGGAGGCGGCAGGTCCGGTTCATGCCATGTCGGTGGGGGCGCGGGTGACGGTCGAGACCGGCGTCCGGCCGATTCCCTGCGAGGTGGTCGGGTTCAACGGCGACCAGGCCCTGCTGATGCCCTTTGCCGGCCTGGAAGGCGTCCGGCGCGGTTGCAAGGCGCTGGTCTCGCTGGCGCCGGCGGCGATCAGGCCGAGCGCCGGCTGGCTCGGCCGGGTGGTCAATGCGCTGGGCGAGCCGATCGACGGCAAGGGGCCCTTGCCGCAGGGCGGCGATCCCATGCCGTTCCGTGCCGCCCCGCCGGCCGCCCATACCCGCAAGCGGGTCGGCAAGCCGCTGGACCTCGGCGTCAAGGCGCTCAACACCTTCCTGACCTGCTGCCGCGGCCAGCGCATGGGCATTTTCGCCGGCTCGGGCGTCGGCAAATCGGTGCTGCTGTCGATGATCGCACGCAATGTCGATGCCGATGTCTCGGTGATCGGGCTGATCGGCGAACGCGGCCGAGAGGTCCAGGAATTCCTGCAGGAGGACCTCGGCGACGAGGGTCTGGCGCGCTCGGTGGTGGTGGTCGCAACCTCGGACGAGCCGGCGCTGATGCGCAAGCAGGCGGCCTATCTGACCTTGTCGATCGCCGAATATTTCCGCGACCAGGATCAGCAGGTCATGCTGATGATGGACTCGGTGACCCGCTTCGCCATGGCCCAGCGCGAGATCGGCCTCTCGGCCGGCGAGCCGCCGACCGCCAAGGGCTATACGCCGACCGTGTTCTCCGAACTGCCGCGCCTGCTCGAACGCGCCGGTCCCGGCTCCGGCGAGGGTGCAATCACCGCGATCTTCACCGTGCTGGTCGATGGCGACGATCACAACGAGCCGGTCGCCGACGCGGTGCGCGGCATTCTGGACGGCCATATCGTGATGGAACGGGCGATCGCCGAACGCGGGCGCTATCCGGCGATCAATGTGCTGAAGAGCGTGTCGCGGACCATGCCGCGCTCGGCCGACCCGGCCTATTGGCCGGTGATCCAGCGGGCCAAACGGCTGCTGTCGACCTATGGCGACATGGAGGAGCTGATCCGGCTCGGCGCCTATCGCCAGGGCTCCTCGGCGGAGGTCGACGAGGCGATCCGCCTGCAGCCGGCGCTCGAGGCTTTTCTCTCCCAGGGCAAGGACGAGGTCTGCGGGCTGGCTGCGGGTTATGCCGCGCTCGCGGCCATCGTGGCGGAGACCGCCACCGATGCCACAGCCTGAGGACACGCATGAAGCCTTGGCCTTATGCACCTGCCGATTCAGACATTTTCAAGCTTTACGGAAACGGAATCTCAACCTCAACGATGTTACACCAACGGCGATGAGGAAGGCGGCGTTCACGTTAAGAATGCCGATTTCCCCCGCATTCCCTTTGGTTGGGATGTGGGCAAGTGAGACTTCTGGGAGTGTGTGTCGATGAAGTCGCGAGAGACCCTGATCCGCCTGAAGCGCTTTCAGGTTGATGAGAAACGCCGTCAGGTCGCGCAGATCGAAATGATGATCGCTGAGTTCGAACGCATGGCGAACGAACTCGATCGCGAGATTCTGACCGAACAGAACCGGGCGAACATCCACGACCCCGGCCACTATGCCTATCCGACCTATGCCAAGGCCGCCGGCCAGCGCCGCGACAACCTGCTTGGCTCGGCGAACGAACTGAAGGGCCAGCTCGACGACGCCAAGGCGTTGCTTGCCGAAGCCTTTGAAGACCTCAAGAAGGTCGAGATCCTGGACGAGCGCGAAAGCGCGCGCGACAGAGCGGCGGATGCCGCGCGCGAACAAGCCGAGATGGACCGCATCGGGCTCTCCCGTCGGGGATCCTATATCGGCGCCTAAGCCGCACAAATCGGTATGATGACAGCTGAAGGCGCGCGGCGAGAACCGCGCGCTTTTTGGTGTGAAAAGGGCGAATGCGAATGGCGAATGGGGCGGCGAGGGCTGCGCGAACCCTCGCCCACGTCTTCGTGGGAGAGGGTGGCGGCGGAGCCGCCGGGTGAGGGTGGTTGCGTCGGTCCGCGACGCGCATTCCCCTTGGAAATGATGGGTGGGCGCTGAATTAGACCCTCACCCGGCGCCTCATAGCATCGAGCGAACGCGAGATGCGTTCGCACTCGCTATGCGGCGCCACCCTCTCCCGCGAAGACGCGGGAGAGGGTTTGCGCGCACCACGCGTTCCGCTTCATCCCCATTCGCTATTCGCTACTCGCTACTCGCTATCAGCCACTCGCCGCTTGCCCGCTACGCGGCCGGCCGCCTTGTCTCGACCATGACCTGCCAGGCGCCGGGCGCGCCGTCGATGCTGACCAGGTTCCAGCCGGCGGGTTCGGACGTGCCGTCATCGGCCGCCGAGGCCGAGGCGACGCCGTGAACCGGGATCGGGCCGCCGGCGCCGTCGAACTGCCGGACCGATCCGACATGGGTGTGGCCGTGCAGGACCAGCTCGGCGCCGCTCCGGCTCAAGATCGCCGCGAGCCCGGTATGGTCGGTCAGCTGTTTGTGCCAGCCGATCGGGAAGGGTGGATGATGGATGAGCAGGACCCGCGCCAGGCCCTCCTGGCGCAGCGCATCGAGCGTCTCGCCAAGAGCTGCAAGCTGTCTTTGGCCGAGCGTGCCGGTGGCCAGGAACGGCGGTTTCGGCACGCCGCTATTGACGCCGATCAGCGCCACGCGGCCACGCCTGCGGACGAAGGGAAAGGCCTCGTCGAGACCGGGCGGCGGCGGTTCGTGATCGCCGGCGAACCAGGGCGCCCAATGCCCGACGATGGCCGGCAAGGTCGCCCTGATATAGGCGTCGTGATTGCCCGGCACGACGCTGACGCGGTCGGGCGGACCGATGCGTTCCAGCAGCGACAAGGCCGGACCATATTCGCCGGCAAGCCCGAGATTGATCAGGTCGCCGGTGACCGCCACATGGTCGGGCCTGACACCGGCGATATCGGCGAGGACGCGGTCCAGCACCGCCATCCGGTGGTGTTCGGCCCGCCCGCGGCGCCAGTTGAGATAACCGGTCAGACGTTTGCCGGCGAGTTCGCGCCAGCCCGGTTCGGGCAAGGGGCCGATATGGAGGTCGGACAGGTGGGCCAGGCGGAACATGGCTCCGCTGTAGAGGGTTTTCCCCGGCCATGGCAACGGAAAACCGGCTATCCTCTTGTTATCTCGTATTTTCTTCGCGGGTGACGGAGGCTGCGCCGATCCTGCGGCATCAGGCATTGCCGAGCAGGATGCCGGTGATCAGCACCAGGGTGCCACCGACCACGATCTGAAACACCGCCTTCAGGAACGGCGTGTCCATGAAGCGCCAGCGGATCCAGGCGATCGCCCAGAGCTCGATCACGACAATCGCAATGGCGATCGAGGTGGCGATCCAGAAGCCGTTCGGCCAGGCGGTCGGGATCAGATAGGGGACGGCATGGCCAAGGCCGCCGAGCGCCGTCATCAGGCCGCAGACCCAGCCGCGAATGACCGGTGAGCCGCGCCCGGTGATCTTGCCATCATCGGACAGCGCTTCGGTCAGCCCCATCGAAATGCCGGCGCCGAGCGCGGCCGCCAGCGCCACGATGAAGGTGGCGCCATTGTCATGGGTGGCAAAGGCCGCTGCGAAGACCGGCGCCAGCGTCGAGACCGAACCGTCCATCAGGCCGGCGAGACCCGGCTGGACATAGGTGAGCACGAAGCGCCGACGGGCGCCGGCATCCTCGGATTCACGCGCCTCGGGTGTCAGGTGCGTCTCGGTCAGGTGGTGGGCGAGGCTCTCGTGGCTTGCCTCTTCGTCAGCCAGTTCGGTCAGCAATTGGCGGATCGATATGTCGCGGGCGTCGGCCGCGGCCTTGCGATAGAAGGCGGCCGCCTCGGCTTCCATGCTCTCGGCCTCGGCGCGGATCCGCGCGATGCCGAGATTGCAGATCAGCCAGTTGGGCTTGCGCTTGAGGAAGCCCGCGACGTCCTGGCGGCGCACCAGCGGCAGGTGCTCGCCGAACCTGTCGCGGAAGAGATCATAAAGCCGGCCGCGGTGGCCGGCCTCTTCGGTGGCCATGTCGCGGAACACCTTGGCGGAGGCTGGATATTCGGGGTCCAGGTGCTGGGCGAAGGCGAGGTAGATTCGCCCATCCTCTTCCTCATTGGCAATGGCGAGCGCCAGCACCTGCGCTTCGGTCAGATCGGACAGGGAAACCATCATGGCCTCGAGACATTGATGAAGCCATCAGTTTAGAATATTTCTAATCTTATGGCCAGCCGTCGGGGCGTTTTCGCGGGCGGGCGCCGGCCTGCGCCGCTGCGAGGGCGGCGGCATCGCAGGTCACGCAGGCGCCTCGAATTATCGCGCTCAGCCGGCCACTTGGCCCTGGCGCGGCGGCTGGACACCACTCATGATTGCGTGTGCCAGGCACTGCTTCACGCCGGTCGGCTTCGCCTGGCGCATCGCCCCCTGATCATCCCCAACGGATAGCGGAGCTTCGCATGACGTCCCCGAATGCGGCGCAGGATCGCGCCGGCCTGCTGCGCCTTGCCAGTGACCCGGAAGACTATCGCGGGCTTGGCATCGCGCCAGCGGAGGTTGCGCCCTTTGAGGACGGATTGCGCATCGAAGACGCCAAAGGCACCTATGAATGGTGGTATTTCGACGCGCATCTGGACGACGGCACCAAACTGGTCGTGATCTTCTACACCAAGCCGATCACCGAGCCGAAGAGCCGCCTGGCACCGGTGATAACGATCAATCTCGATCTCGCCGACGGGCGCTCGATCGAGAAAATCCTGCATGCCGCGCCTGACGCCTTCCGGGCGTCAAAAGACGGCTGCGACGTCTGGATCGGCGACAATCATTTCGCCGGCGACCTCCATCGCTACCGCATCACGGCCGAGATCGGGGATGTCGCCGTCGACATCGAACTGGTCGGCGAAATCCGGCCCTGGCGGCCGAAATCCGGCCATCTCTACTTTGGCCAGCCGCCCAGAGAACATCTGTTCGCCTGGCTGCCGTCGGTGCCGCAGGGCCACGCGACGGTGACCTACCGGATCGGCGACGCGCACTATCGCACCGAAGGGATCGGCTACCACGACCACAATTGGGGTGACGTGCCGATGACCGATCTGATGCACTGTTGGTATTGGGGACGGGCCAAGGTTGGCCCCTACACGGTCATCGCCGCCTATATCACCGCCGCCGAAGCCTATGGCTACGCGTCCCAGACCGTCTTCATGCTGGCCAGGAACGGAACGGTGATCGCCGACGATGACGCCAAGGTGGTGTTCACGACCGATCGGGTGAATGCCGATGCGGTGACCGGCAAGCCGGTTGCCGACATCACCCGCTACGAGTACCGCGACAAGGACGAGCGCTATCTGATCACGTTCGAGCGTGCGGCGACGATCCTGCAAGCCAAGTTCGTCGACCGGCTGCCTCTGCTGAAGCGCATCGCCGCCAGGCTGATCGGCTTCGATGGCGCCTATCTGCGGTTCACCGGAAAGCTGACGCTGCAGCGCTTCGTCGCCGACGATCTGGTCGAGGCGGTCGAGGAAGAGGCGCTCTGGGAACTCATGTATTTCGGCCACGCCCGGCCGCCGGCGGTCTGAACCTGGCCTCCGGGCCATGGCGCGCCGGCGTCACGGGCAGCAGGACACGTGCCTAAGAAGAAGGCGCCCGCGAGCCGAAGCTCAGCGGGCGCCCTACCACAACTTCAGCCAGAGGGGAGGTTGGCTTCAGTCGCGGGAATAGATACCGAGAATGGCTGCGGTGTGACCGTCACGGATCTCGATGGACGGCTGCCAGCGAAACCCGGTGCGGCGCGAGAACAGCGTCGAGAACAGAGCGATCAGCATGGGAAACTCCCAAAAGGTTCGGCGTTGCCTGTTATTGCAGCGCAACATGAGCGATAGATAGGCGCCTGAAGGCGGGCCAGTTACCCCCTGTCTTACTTATCAGCCATGCATTTCTGATTAGTGTCCTTCATGGTTGTGCAACATTTCATCGGTTTCGTTGATGGGACGAGTCGGGCATGATTTTTGCCGATCCAAACAAGCGCTCCCGGCTGACACCCCTGCTGCATCTCTATTGGCGGTTCGCGCGCGGCATGACGCTCGGCGTGCGCGCCTGCGTGATCGACGGCGAAAGCCGTGTCCTGCTGGTCAAGCACAGCTACATGCCGGGCTGGTACTTCCCGGGCGGCGGGGTCGAGGTTGGCCAGACCATGGCCGACGCGCTCGCCACTGAATTGCGCGAGGAGGCCAATGTCGAACTGACGGCGCCGGCGCAGCTGGTCGGCCTCTATCTCAACGCCCATACCTCGAAACGCGACCACGTGGCGCTGTACCGGGTCGAGGCCTGGCGGCAGCCGAGCCCGCCGGTGCCGAATGCCGAGATCATCGCCCATGGCTTCTTCGCCCGCGACGCCCTTCCCGAAGGCACCACGCGTGGCACGCGTGAAAGGCTTGCCGAAATGTTCGAGGGGCGGCCTGCGACCCCGGTCTGGTGATGACGGCGGCCGGCGGCCGTCAACTCCGCAAGATTTGTCAAAATGGCCCGTGATAGCGTCCCGCTCAGGATGAAGACGGGGCAGCCGCGATGCGGGACGATCGGAACTGGACGACCTATAGCGATCGCCTGGAGCGGGTGACCGCCCATATCTACGCTCATCTCGACGACGACATCGACCTCGACAAGCTCGCCGAGGTGGCCTGCCTGTCGACCTATCACTGGCACCGCATCTATCACGCGGTGCATGGCGAGACGATCGCCCAGACGGTGAAGCGCCTGCGCCTGCATCGCGCCGCCGGCCTGCTGGCCCAGACCTCCCTGCCGATCGCGGAGATCGCGGAGCGGTCGGGCTACCCGAACCTGCAGTCGTTCACGCGCATCTTCCGCGCTGCCTACGGCATGCCGCCGGCGCAATATCGCCGGCACGGCACGCACAGCCATTTCCAGAAATCCCCAGAAGAGGTTTCCGCCATGCATGAGATCACGATCACCACCGTTCCGACCCTCAAGGCCGTCTCGATCGCCCATGTCGGGTCCTATATGGAGATCGGCCAGGCCTTCGACCGCCTGTTTGGCTGGCTTGGCCCGCGCCAGTTGATCCGGCCGGGCATGCGCATGCTCGGGGTCTATCTCGACGATCCCTCGGTGGTGCCGGAAAGCCAGTTGCGCTCACGCGCCTGCGTCGTCTCCGGCACAGCCGTCGCGGTCGAGCCGCCGGTGGAAATGACCGAGATCGCCGGCGGCAGCTATGCCGTCTTGCGCCACAAGGGGCCCTACGCCACGATGAAGTCGGCCTATCAGTGGCTCTATGGCGACTGGCTGGTCAATTCCGGCCGGGAGGCCGCCGATGCGCCTTGTTTCGAGGACTACCTCAACAGCCCGCGCGACACCGCGCCGGCCGAACTCCTGACCGACATCTACCTGCCGCTGCGCGAGACGTCATGATGACCGGCAAAAGCAAACGAAAGTCCTGGATCGAAAAGTTCGAAGGGGCGCCGCCGCCGGTGGTCAAGCCGGTGCCGGCCGACATCGCCGGCATGAAGGCCGGCGAGATCATGCTGGTGCCGTCGCCGGCGATCATCGCCGATTTCATCGGCAAGATCCCGGCCGGCACCAGCATGGACGTGAAGATGCTGCGCAGGCAGCTGGCGCGCCAATTCGAGGCCGAGGTGACCTGTCCGATCACCACCGGCTTTCACCTCCGCGCGGTCGCGGAGGTGGCCTATGAAGCCCATCGCGCCGGCGCGGCGGTGACCGCCATCACGCCGTTCTGGCGGGTGCTGGACGAGACGACGCCGACCGCCGCCAAGCTCGCCTGCGGGCCGGACTTCATCCGCGCGCAGCGGCAGCGCGAGGGGCTCTGACGGCGGGATCTTCGATGGCTCGAACCTGGCCGATGGTCTTGCCTCGATAGCGCTGGGTTCCCCGTCCTGCCTGATCGGCTGACAGGCCTAGTGACGACTTTGGCGCGCCATGCTATGCGCGCCATATGACATGTTCGAGCTTCGCTTTCGCTGCGCGACGACGACGGCCGGTGTGAATTCCACCGCCCGCAATGTTCCGTTCGTCTTCGTGCCGCTGAGCTTGAGCTGATGCCCGACCTGTCCCTCGACCTTCAACCCGAAATCCCTGCCGACAATCCCGCCATCGACCGGCTGCATGAGCGCGCCTTCGGCCCGGGCCGTTTCGCCCGCACCGCGTTCCGGCTGCGCGAAGGCGTCCAGCCGTTCATCGACCTTTGCTTCACCGCCCGCGTCGGCACGCTGCTGGTCGGCTCGATCCGCCTGTCGCCGGTCGTCATCGGTTCGGATGTCGAGGCCATCCTGCTCGGCCCGATCACCATCGATCCGGCCTTCCAGAGCCGCGGTATCGGCGCGGCGCTGATGAAACGCTCGCTCGATGTGGCCAAGGCCAAGGGCCATCGGCTGGTCGTGCTGGTCGGCGACGCGCCCTATTACAATCGCTTCGGCTTCAAGATGGTGCCGCCCGGCCGGCTGTCGCTGCCGGGGCCGGTCGATCCGGCCCGTCTCCTGGTCGCCGAACTGGTCGAGGGCGCCTTCGATGGTGTCCAGGGGTCGCTAAGGGGCGCCCGCGCCGGCTGAATTCCGGCCGCGGCCGGGCTCGCGCGTGAATTGACCTGTTGGCCGCGGCGGCTGACTATCCTCGGCATCCTGGGCCGGGGGCGGCTGAGGAGTGAAGACCATGGTCCGTGTCGCAGCCGTGACGCTTGTCGGCGCAATGTTCGTTTTCGCCGCACCGGCGCAAGCGCAGTCCGACCGGTGCCGGGTGATGGACCCGACCGGCACGCCGCTCAATGTCCGCGATGCGCCGAACGGCGCGGTGCTGGGCGCCGTGCGCAACGGCACCCTGGTGACGCGGGTGCGCAGCGGCGAAGACAATCGCGGCCGGCCCTGGGTCTATGTCGTCGATCGGGAGAGCGGCAAGCCGATGGGCTGGGTCATCCGCGAGTTCGTCGCCTGCTTCTGAGCGGAGCGGCCGGCGAGGCCGTCACCGGCCCTCGCGCGCCCAGACCGCGGTCAGCGCGCCAAGCAGCAGGATCAGGCCGAGGACGCCGGCAAAGGCCGGCAGGATGCCGATGCCGCGCACCACCGAGGCGTCGCGCTGGCGGATGCCCATCCAGTCGTCACCGCGCATCGAGCTCGCCGAGCGGGTTGGAACGATGCGCGGGACGGTGAGCGTGCCATCTTCGGAAATGCGCCAGAGCCCGCCGCCGGTGGCCCGGACCAGTGGTTCGAGCAGGCGCAGCGTCGAGGTCACATCGGTGAATTCGCGCGGATTGGGCGGCCCGACATTGACCAGGCGGGTCAGCGTCCCGGCCTGAGCCCGCCAGAGGCCGAGTTCGGTGACATCGACCTGGCCGCGCCAGAGCCCCGGCTCGGCGTTCTGCATGGCGACCACCTGGGACCTGCCCGATGGCGTCGTCAGGGTCACCTCGGCCGGCGCCTCGGCCATGGTCTGCAATTCGACCGCCAGTTGCCGGCCGCGCACGGCAAGCCGCAGGCTTTCTTCTTCCAGCTCCGGCTCCTTCATCAGCCAGTGCGACAGGCGGCGCAGCAGCTCCAGATGCGGCCCGCCACCCTCATAGCCGCGCGCCCACAGCCAGATATGGTCGGACAACAGCAGCGCGACGCGACCTTCGCCCTGGCGCTGCAGCACCAGCAGCGGCCGGCTGTCGGGACCGTCCATGACGGTCGCCGCGCCTTGGGCCGGTTCGCGGCTCTCGATCAGCCGGAACCAGCGGCTCCATTGCGGTTCGCCCTCGATGGCCGAGCCGGGCAGCGCCCGGGTCACCGGATGGCGCCGGCCGAGTTCCGAGACGCGGGCGTGATAGGGCCGCTCCATGACGTCGCCGGTCGGCGCCGCCGGCAGGATGGTCTCCAGCGGCGTGTCGTTGATCGAGGCCGAGGTTGCATGTTCCGGGCCGGCCGCGACCAGAAGCGCGCCGCCGTTGCGGACATAGCGGGCGATGTTCTCGAAATAGATCAGCGGCAATACGCCCTGCTGGGCGTAGCGGTCGAAAATGATCAGATCGAATTCGCGGATCTTGATCTGGAACAGCTCGCGCGTCGGGAAGGCGATCAGCGACAATTCGTTGATCGGCGTGCCGTCCTGCTTTTCCGGCGGCCGCAGAATGGTGAAATGGACCAGGTCGACGCCGGCATCGGACTTCAGGAGGTTGCGCCAGGTGCGCTCGCCGGCATGCGGCTCGCCCGAGACCAGCAGGACCCGGAGCTTCTCGCGGATACCCTCGATGATGACCACGGCGCGGTTGTTGATGGCGGTCAGCTCGCCGTCGAGACCGTCGACCTCGACCTCGACGATATTGGCGCCGGCATGGGTCACCGGCACCTGGATCAGGGTGGTCGCGCCGGTGACGACGGTGCGGCGCTCGATCAATTCGCCGTCGCGCTTGACGGTGACGGCGGCCTCCGCGGCGCGGCCGCCGGTGCCGTTGTCCTCGATGCGGAAGCCCACGGTCTGGGCCTGGCCGACAAGGCCGAAACGTGGCGTCTGGGTCAGCACCACCCGACGGTCGCGATCGGTCGAGCGGCCGGTGATCAGGGCATGGACCGGCGCCTGGAAGCCGATCGCGGCGGCCTGGGCCGGCACGTCGTGAACCTGGCCGTCGGTGACCAGGATGGCGCCGCCGATGCGCTCGGCCGGAACGTCGGAGATCACTCCGCGCAGCGCCTCGAACAGATGGGTGCCGTCGGTCTGGCCGTCGGAGGCGCCGGCATCGACATAACGCACCTCGAAGCCGGTGGAACGGCCGAAATTGCGCTCGAGCGCGGCCTTGGCCTCGTCGGTGATGCGACTGCGATCGGCCAGCGACTGGCTGGCCGAACGGTCGAGCACCACGGCGACGACGGTGCGCAGGGGGTCACGGTCTTCCTGGGTGAACACCGGATTGGCCAGCGCCAGCAGGGCCAGGGCCATGGCGCCGATCCGCCACCAGGCGCCGCGGGTGCGCGACACCAGCAGCAGGGCCGAGAGGATCACCACGGCGATCGCCGCGGCGGCGAGCGCTGCGGGCGGCAGAAGCGGCGACCAGACGATACCGAAGGCCATCGCTCAGTTCCCCAGCCGTTCGAGCAGGGCCGGCACATGGACCTGGTCGGTCTTGTAATTGCCGGTCAGCGCATACATCACCAGGTTGACGCCGAACCGGTAGGCGAGCTCCCGTTGGCGCGCCTCGCCCTGCACCGGCAGCAGCGGATTGCCCTGCCGGTCGATCGCCCAGGCGGCGGCGAGGTCGTTCGCCGTGATGATGATCGGCGAGACCGAGTCGGAGGCGCGCGCCGGCCGTGCCGGCTCATCCTCGCTCGCCGGCGGGATGGCTTCGACCCAGGTCGAGCCATCGGAATGGCGGCCGGGAAACTCGCGCAGGATGAAGAAGGCGCGGGCGAGCACATGGTCACGCGGCACCTGTTCGAGTTCGGGAATGTCGAGGCCGGCCAGGATGCGCCTGAGGGTGGCCTGGGCCGGGCTCGCCTGGCCGGGCCGTGCGGTCGCGGCGTCGCGGGTGTCGAAGATCACCATGCCGCCCTGTTTCATATAGGCGTCGAGTTTCAGGAGCGCCTGCGGCGTCGGTTCGCCGGCGCCGGCCACGATCGGCCAGTAGAGCATGGGGAAGAAGGCCATCTCGTCGCGGCCGATATCGACACCCTGCGGGGTTGCCGGTTCGAGCGCGGTACGCGCCGACAGGAAACGCGTCAGGCCATCCATGCCGGCGCGGCTGATCTCGTCGACCTCGCGCGAACCGGTGATCACATAGGCAAGCCGGGTCGCCTGGGTGGCGCGCACCGCCGCGTCATCGGCCGGATTGCCGGTCGAAATCGGCGGGCGGTCCTGGGCGCGGCGGGTCTGGGCATCGGCCGGTCCGCCGAACAGCGTGGCCATGGCGCCGAGCGCCAGCAGGACCGCGGCGGTCCGGGCGGCGCGGCCGCCGGTCAGCCGGGCAAGGCCGCCGGCGATCACGAAGACCGCAATGCCGTCGGCGAGAAGCAGGATGAGCGCTGCGATCACAAGCGGAGATCTCAAATCCACGGGTTCGCCAACCCGATAGCGTTCGATCGCGGCGCCGAGAGGGCGGAGGTCGAGCGGCTTCAAGCGCTCGTCGGCGCCCAGCGCATTGACCGCGACGGTGCCATCGGGCGGTCCGTAGAAGCCGGGCGGATAATCCGCCGTCGCCGGCTCGCGCCAGTCGGCCGGGATCGGCTTGGCGGTGGCGGGCGGACGGATGAAGCCGCCGAAGCCGTCGAGCACGCGGTTCGGTGCAACCCGCTCGTTCGCCCGCGCCTGGCCCGGCAGGCCGGCAAGGCCTTCGGCTGCCGGCCGGCCGGCAGCCGACAGACCGGCGATCCGCTTCAACATTTCGACGAAGGCGCCTGACAGCGGCAGGTCCGACCAGGCGGTGTCGGCGGTAATGTGGAACAGCACCAGGAGGCCGCGGCCGCGCTTCTCGGCGGTGACCAGGGGCGTGCCATCCAGCAACTGGGCCCAGGTCTTGTCGGCCAGGAGCCCGTCGGGCTCGGCCAGCACCTGGCGGCGGACACGGACGTCGGCCGGCACGGCAATGTCGGCAAAGGGGCTGTCGCGGGTGAAGGCGGCGAGGGCCTGCGGGGTTTCCCAGGACAGCGCGCCGCCGAGCTGGCGGCCGCCGCGGCGCAGCTTGACCGGCACCAGGTCGTCATTCTGCGCGCCGGCGAGCCGCGTGCCGGCGAAACGCAAGAGGATGCCGCCATTGTCGATGAAGCGGTTGAGCGCATCGCGGGCCTCGGCGGTGACGGTGCCGACATCGGTCAGCACGATCATCGGCACCCGGCCCTCGACGAAACGGATGGCGGCTTCCGAGGGTGAGGCGCCCTCGACGGTGCGGATATCGGCGAAAGGTTCGAGCGCGCGGCCGAGATAATAGGTTGGCGACAACAGCGGCTGGGCAGTGTCGGCGGTCGCGCCCGAGATCACACCGATGGTGCGGCGCTGCCAGCGGGCGTCGATCAACTGCACGGCGCCGGCCGAGCGTTCGCCGACAATGTCGAGGCGGGTGATGTCGTTGCGGATCTCCACCGGCAGGTCGAAACGCACCTCGGCTTCGGTCTTGCCCGGCTCGAAGGCATAGGTGCTCTCGCCGATCGGCAGGCCCCGGGTGTCGAGGGCACGCACCCGGCCGACCTGGGCCGGGCCGGGTTCGGCCCGGATGATCAGGGCGTTGAAGCCGCCGCTGGTATTGGTGGCGCCGGTGAGGGCCAGCACCGGTGGCGTGCCGCCATCATAGACGGTGAGCGTGTGGCTGCCGACGGTCTCCTTGAGCTGGGCCAGGAAAGCCTGGGACCGGCCGGTGTCGATGCCGTCGGTCAGCCAGACGATTTCGGCCTGCGGCTGGGCGGCGAGGAAGCGGCCGAGCGGCGGCAGCACGCCGCTGCGATCCGGCGTATGCGGCGACGGCTCGAGCGAGCGCAGCCGTTCACGCACCGAGGACGGCGTTTCGATGCCGATGGTGATGACCGGCTTGGCGGTCGAGGCGAAGGCCACCGGCCGGCCGGCGCTTTCAGCCGAGGCGATGATCTGGTTGGCGACACGCAGGCGCTGCTCGAAGGCGGCGGCCGAAGGCCAGCCGTCGTCGATCAGGAGCAGCACGGGGCCGCGCGCCCCGCTGGTGGTCGCCGGCGGATTCCACATCGGCCCGGCCATGGCCAGGATGATGAGGGTGGCGAGCAAGAGCCTGAGCGCGGTCAGCCACCAGGGGCTGCGTGACGGCGTCTCTTCCTTCGGCGCGATGTCGATCAGGATCTTGGTCGGCGGGAACTTCACCCGGCGCGGCCGCGGCGGCACCAGCCGCAACAGCCACCAGAGCGCCGGCAGGGCCGCCAGCGCGAACAGGACCAGGGGTGAGGCGAAGGCGAGTGGCAAGCCGAGCATCATCGCCTCACCGTCTCGCGCGCCAGGTCGCGCGATCCCGGCCCCATGCGCTGATGCAATGCCAGAATCGCGCCGGCGAGCGGCTGGTCGGTACGGTGCAGGCCGAAGCTCCAGCCGCGCACGTCGCATTCCTGGCGCAAGGCCGCGCGATGTGCGGCAAGCCTTGCGACATAGTCGTCGCGCCAGGTCTCGGCGCGGCCGGCGGTGATCGTCAGGCCCTCTTCCAGCTCCTCGAACTCCACCCGCCCGCGATAAGGGAAGGTCTCCTCGATCGGATCATTGATCTGCAGCACATGGCCGCGCGATCCGCTGACCGCCAGGCTCTTGACCTCGTCGCGGAAGGTTTCGATCGGCACCAGGCAGTCGGACAGGATGACCACTTCGGAGAGCCTGGACACCGGCGCCTTGGGCGGCAGGTCGGAGGTCTTGCCAATGGTGTCGGCGAGGATCGCGTCGGCCATGCGCTCGATGATGGCGCGGCTGGCGCTCGGCCGCATCACGCCGGGAATGCCGACCCGCTCGCCGCCGCGCACCATGATCTCGGCCAGCGCGAAAGCGAGCACCAGGCCGCGGTCGCGTTTGGTCTCGCGGGCAAGGTTGGAGACGAACTCCATCGAGGCCGAGCGGTCCGGCCAGATCCACACGGTGTGGGCGGCCTCCCATTCCTGCTCGCGGACATAAAGATGCTGGTCGCGGGCCGAGCGGCGCCAGTCGACCCGGTTCGCCGGTTCGCCATCGGTGAACCGGCGGAATTGCCAGAAGTTCTCGCCGGTGCCGGCGCGGCGCCGGCCATGCAGGCCATGGGCGACAGTCATGGCGACGCGGCGCGCCTCCAGCACCAGGCGCGGCAGGCTGGCGGCCAGGATCGCGGCGTCGCGCGAAAGCCGGCGGCCCGGGGTGTCATTGTCGTGGTTCTGGCGCAGCGTCTCGGCGAGGCCGAACATCAGTTCGGTTACCGGATCGGCTTGACCAGCGAGGCAATGGTCGCCTCCACGGTCAGCCCGTCGGCGCGCGCGCTGTAAGATAGCGCCATGCGGTGCTTCAGCACCGGCTCGGCGAGGGCGACGACATCGTCGACCGAGGGCGCCAGCCGTCCGTCGAGCAGCGCGCGTGAGCGGACCGCCAGCATCAGTGCCTGCGAGGCGCGTGGGCCAGGACCCCAGGCGATGGCATTGGCCAATTCTCCCTTGGTGGCATCCGGACGGGCCGAGCGAACCAGGGTGAGGATGGCGTTGACCACGGTCTCGCCCACCGGCAGGCGGCGAACCAGCCGCTGGGCCGCCTGCAGATCGTCCCAGGACAAGGCCTGCTTGGGTTTGGTCTCTTCGGCGCCGGTGGTGTCGAACAGGATCTTCCGTTCGGCCTCCAGGTCGGGATAGTCGACGTCGACCTGCATCAGGAAGCGGTCGAGCTGAGCC
Source organism: Phreatobacter stygius (assembly GCF_005144885.1). Lineage (NCBI taxonomy): Bacteria > Pseudomonadati > Pseudomonadota > Alphaproteobacteria > Hyphomicrobiales > Phreatobacteraceae > Phreatobacter > Phreatobacter stygius. The sequence continues at coordinate 867,736 of NZ_CP039690.1, read as the reverse complement.
TCGGGCAGCGGATAGGTGCCTTCCTGCTCGAGCGGGTTCTGGGTCGCCAGCACATGGAACGGCCGTGGCAGGTCGTGGCGTTCGCCGGCAACCGTCACGTGATATTCCTGCATGGCCTGCAGGAGCGCCGACTGGGTGCGCGGCGAAGCGCGGTTGATCTCGTCGGCCATCAGCAATTGGGCGAAGACCGGGCCCTTGAGGAAGCGGAAGGCACGCTTGCCCGAGGCCGATTCCTCGAGCACCTCGGAACCCAGGATGTCCGAGGGCATCAGGTCGGGGGTGAACTGGACGCGCCGGGCGTCGAGGCCGAGCACCACGCCCATGGTCTCGACCAGCTTGGTCTTGGCCAGGCCCGGCAGGCCGACCAGCAGCGCGTGGCCGCCGGACAGGACGGTGATCAGCGCCTGGTCGATGACCGATTGCTGGCCGAAGATCACATTCGAGATATTGGCGCGGGCCAGACGGACCTGGGCGACGGTCGTCTCGGCGGCGCGGATAATGGCGTCTTCCATGCGTTCGGCGGTCTCGGCGGTCATGATGGCTCCCTTCGAGGCGCAGCTATCCTTCGCAGTGCATCATGAAGCATGCGTTGCGATCACGATAGCCGAGTCTTACGTTCGGTTGAGGCTCCGGCCAATCGCCTGGGGCCAAATGATCAGGGATTTCACTCAAACGTGAGGCTTATCGCGTGACCAGCGGATCACCGTCGCCAGGCGGCCTGGAGGGCATCGCGACCCAGGTCAAGGCTGTCAAAGGCCCGCCGCCGGTGCATTTGTGGAACCCGCCGTTCTGCGGCGACCTGGATATGCGCATCGCCGCCGACGGCACCTGGTTCTACATGAAGACGCCGATCGGCCGGCCGGCGCTGGTCAAGCTGTTTTCTTCCGTTCTGAAGCGCGAGGATGACAAATATTACCTTGTGACCCCGGTCGAAAAGGTCGGTATCACCGTCGACGACGCGCCCTTCGCCGCCGTCGAGATGCGTGTTTCGGGCAGCGGGACGACGCGCGCGATCGCCTTGCGCACCCAGACCGAGGAGTGGGTGGAGGTCGGTCCGGACCATCCCCTGCGCTTCGAGAAGGAGGCTGGCACCGACGGGCTGAAGCCCTATGTCCATGTCCGCCGCGAGCTCTGGGCCCGGGTTTCGCGCGCGCTGTTCCACGACCTTGCCAATCTCGGCGAGGTCCGCCCGGTCGACGGGGCGGCCTGGTTCGGCCTCTATGCCGCGGGCACCTTCTACCCCATGGTGCCGGCCGCCGAGATCGAGGGGCTAATGTGATTCCCGTTTCGCCAGACCAGTTCACCGCCGCGGTGACCGGGCGCTTGACGCTCGACGTTCCATCCTTCGTCCATGATCCCTTCGCGGGCGTCGGCGACCGCCCGGCCGATCCGGGTGACCCGACCATCAACGAGGGACCGCCGGCGCGCCCGGCGGCGGTGCTGATCCCGGTGGTCGCCCGGCCCGAGGCAACGGTGCTCTTGACCCAGCGCTCGTCGGATCTGTCCAACCATTCGGGCCAGATCGCCTTTCCCGGCGGCAAGATCGATCCTGATGACGCAAGCCCGCTGGCGGCGGCGCTGCGCGAGGCCGAGGAGGAGATCGGCCTCGACCGCCGTTACGTCCGGCCGCTCGGCTATCTCGCGCCGTTCCTGTCGCGCACCGGCTACCTGATCACCCCGGTGGTCGGCCTGGTCGAGCCGGGTTTCGAACTGACCCTCAATCCGAGCGAGGTGACGGACGCCTTCGAGGTGCCGCTGGCCTTCCTGATGGATCCGAAGAACCACCAGCGCCAGTCGCGTGAATTGAACGGCCAGCGGCGCTATTTCTATGCCATGCCCTTTGGCGAGCGATATATCTGGGGCATCACCGCCGGCATTCTGCGCAACCTCTGGGAGCGACTGTCCGATCCGATCGAGGCGGTGAGCGAGAGGGCCTGATGCGTGCCTTGGTCAATCTGGCGCTGTTTGCGCTGCCCTTTCTCTTTTATATCGGCTGGCTGCACCTGAAAGAGCAGAATCCCTGGCTGAAGCAGCATTGGGACAGGCAGCCGGTGATCTGGATCGGGCTCTGCGGCGTCCTTCTGGCCGGCGGCTATTTCCTCTATCACCTGGCGGGCCAGAGCCGCGATCCGACCGCCGTCTATGTGCCGGCGCGGGTGGAAAACGGCGTGTTCCACCCGGCCCATCTCGCGCCGCGCGCGCCGGAGCCGCGGCGGTGAGCGGCGGCGAGGACGAGGTCCGGCGCATTCCGGTTCCGGACTGGCTGAGCCGGGGGCCGGCGGCGCGGCTGCTGGCCGTCCTGAACGCCGGGCCCGGCGAGGCGCGCCCGGTGGGCGGCGCCGTGCGCAACGCCCTGATCGGGATGGCGCCTGGCGATATCGACATCGCGACGTCGGCCGTGCCGGAGGCGGTGGTCAGCGCCGTCAAGGCCGCGGGGTTCAAATCCGTGCCGACAGGCATAACCCATGGCACGGTGACCGTGGTCGTCGAGGGCAGGGGCTTCGAGGTCACCACGCTGCGCGAAGACATCGAGACCGACGGGCGCCGCGCGGTGGTCCGTTTCGGCCACGACTGGAAGGCCGATGCCAGCCGGCGCGATTTCACGGTCAATGCCATGAGCCTGACGCGCGACGGGGTCCTGCACGACTATTTCGGCGGGGAGGCCGACCTGCGGGCCGGGCGGATCCGGTTCATCGGCGATCCCATCCAGCGCATCCGCGAGGACCGGCTGAGGATCCTGCGGTTTTTCCGCTTTCATGCGACCTATGCCGCCGGCGAGCCCGATGCGGCGGCGCTGGCCGCCTGTATCGCCGAGCGGCAAGGGCTCGCCGAACTGTCGCGTGAGCGGCTGCGCATGGAGATCATGAAGCTGGTCATTGCCGGGCGGGCAGGCGAAACCCTGCAGGTCATGGCCGATGCCGGGCTGCTCGGGCCGCTCATCGGCGGCGTACCGTTTTGCCGCGATCTCAGCCGTTTGGCCGAGATCGAGCGCCTGATGGAACTGCCGGCCGAAGCGCCGCGGCGGCTTGCGGCGCTGGCCGTGCTGGTCCGCGAAGACGCGGATAGATTGCGCGACAGGCTGTCGCTCTCCAATGAGGAGTACCGCCGGCTCGACGGCATCGGCCATGGCTGGCACGGGCTCGATCCGGCCCATGGCGAACTGGCCGCCAAGGCGGTGCTGTTCGCCGCCGGCCCGCGCGGCTACCGCGACCGTGCGCTGGTCGCCTTTGCCCGCTCCGGCGCGCCACCTGATGATACCGCCTGGCGGCAACTGGCCACTTTGGCCGAGCGCTGGAAGGCGCCGGCCTTTCCGATTTCCGGAAATGACCTGGTGGCGCGCGGCTTTACAGCCGGTCCGGAGCTTGGCGCGGCGCTTGCAGCGCTCAGGGCGGCCTGGATCGCCGCGGATTTTCCGACTTCGAACAGCGTGATCTCGGGCCTGATTTCGCAGTTGACTACTGGGCGTTGAAAATAAAAATCTATTGCGCGCTGGGGTCGTTGACCCGCCGCGGCAGGCCAGTGCTTACGTCAATTAATTGATGCGCAAGGTTTTTTTGCTTGATTACGCTTGGTGGCCCTCGTGCGAGGTTCGCCCGCTGGTGTTTGCAACGACTGTATCATGAACATTCGTGCTGAGACGACGAACGAGACGAAGCGCGATTTCCCCGTCGAGATCTATATCGCGATGGTCGATGCGCTTTACGCTGACGTCCGGACATTTCTGTTCGGCGCCCTGACGGCGTGGGTGGCGGCGCTCTACGCTGCCTATCTCACGTCGGACGTCGTCCTCGATGTTTTCGCCGTCGCGCTCGGCCTGGTCAGTCTCGGGCGGACGATCCACATCATGTCCTACCGGCGGGCGCGCGCCGATGTCGTGACCTACGAGGCCGCCCACCGCTGGGAACGCGCCTATACGGTCGGCGCCAATGCCTATGTCTTCCTGCTGGGGCTCTGGTGCTTTGCCAGCTTCGCCCTGACCACCAGCGTGGTCGCGCAGCTGTTCAGCATGTCGCTGGTGCTCGCGCACATGGTCGGCGTCACCGGGCGCAATTTCGCCAATGGCCGTTTCGTCGATACGCAGATCGTCTTGCTGGCCATTCCGGTCATTGCCGGCCTGGTCGTCGCCGGCAATATCGACCATATCGTTCTGGCGCTCTTCTTCGCGCCGTTTTTCGTCAGCACGCGCAGCGTGGCGGCACGGCTGAGAAACATCCTGCTCGATGCGGTCATCGCCAAGCGTGATGTGGAGCTGCTGGCGGCCCGCTTCGATACCGCGCTGAACAACATGCCGCACGGGCTCGCCATGTTCGACGCCACCGGCCGGCTGGTTGTGGTCAATGCGCGCTGGGGCGAGATGTTGCACTGCGATCCGGAGAGCATTCGGTCCGGGGCGCGCATCGAAGCCATCGTGGCCAGCTATGCCGAAAGCGGCGTGATCAACCCCCACGATGCCAGCCGCATCATGGAGATGATCAGGCGGCGCGCCGGCGACCGGCTGATGAACCGGCTCGAAGTCGAGACCAGCGAACGTCATATCGACGTGGCGTTCCAGCCGATGGAGAACGGCGGGCTGGTCGTCGTCATCGAGGACATTACCGAGAAGCGCCGGACCGAGGCGCGCATGACGCATATGGCGCGTCACGACGCCCTGACCGGCCTGCCGAACCGCATCCAGTTTCAGGAGCGCCTCGAATTGGCGCTGACCATGCGCTCCGACAGCGACGTGCTGGCGGTGCTGTTCGTCGATCTCGACAATTTCAAGCAGGTCAATGACACGCTCGGCCACCCGATCGGCGACACCTTGCTGATCGAGGTTGCCGACCGGCTGCGCTTCGTCGTTGGCGAGACCAATGTCGTCGCGCGTTTCGGCGCCGACGAATTCGTCGTGCTGCAAAGTGGCGTTCGAACCGTCAACGAGGTCGCCAAGCTCGCCGGCCGGATCATCGAAAACCTGTCCGACATGTTTCAGATCGAAGGCTCGACGGTGGTTTGCGGAGCATCGGTCGGCATTGCGCTGGCGCCACGCGACGGCACCGATCCGGATCAATTGCTGAAATCCGCCGACATGGCGCTGGCCCGCGCCAAGGCCGGCGGCAAGGGCATCCTGCATTTCTACGAAGAAGAAATGGACCGGCAGGCGCAGGCGCGCCGGGCCACCGAGCTGGACCTGCGCAAGGCGATCCACAACGAACAGCTGGCGGTCTACTTCCAGCCGCTGCTGAACCTGAAGACGCTCAGGATCACCACCTGCGAAGCACTGGTGCGCTGGCCGCATCCGACCCGCGGCATGGTGTCGCCGGCCGAGTTCATTCCGATTGCGGAAGAAACCGGCCTGGTGGTGGAGCTTGGCCGGCAGGTGCTGAGAAAGGCCTGCGCGGCTTGTGCCGCCTGGCCGAACGAGGTCCGCGTCGCGGTCAACCTGTCGTCGGTGCAGTTCGACCGCGACGATGTCGTGGCGCTGGTCCGCGACACCCTGCAGGCCACCGGGCTTGCCGCCGACCGGCTCGAGCTGGAGATCACCGAGACATTGCTGCTGCAGGACTCGGCTTCGATCCTTGCGACGCTCGAGACGCTGCGCGAGATGGGCGTCAGGATCGCGCTGGACGATTTCGGCACCGGCTATTCCAGCCTCAGCTATCTCCAGAAATTCCCGCTGCAAAAGGTCAAGATCGACCGCTCCTTCGTGCGCAATCTGGAAACCGACCTGCGTTCGGTCAAGCTGCTGCAAGGCGTCACCCGGCTCGGCGCCGATCTCGGCCTGGCCGTGGTGGTCGAGGGTGTCGAGACCTACGCCCAGATGAAGCTGATCGACGAACCCGGCGTGGTCACCGAGATCCAAGGCTTCCTCCTGAGCCCGGCCATCCCGGACGACCAGTTGCGCATCCTGCTCAGCCGTTCCGGCGCGGGCCTGCTGAAAAAAGTCGCCTGACCGGCGCACCGGCGCGCCGCGCTTTCGTTTCCCGATCTGCCTCCCCACTGCGCCTGTGAAAGCGCGCCGCGATGCGGCGCGCTCATCGCCGTCCGGCCTTGACGGGGGATCGGCCGACGACCGTCGGGCAGTGCGGACAGCCATGCGCGCAATCGGTACGCTGCGCGTGAGGCGTTGCGCGCCATGGTTGCGGCAGCTCCCGGAATGAACCAGCGGAGCGAAGAGCGTGGCCAGCCCGCCTTGGCCACGGCAGCTGATCCAACCGGGCCCTGTGTCGTACTCTGCAACCGGCGCGCGTGACCGCCTCCGCAGAAAAACCACATTCTCATCGGCGCGTTCAAGCAAAATCCATGTTGTCAGCGCGGCTTGCGCGCCGGCGTTAACGCTATTTTAACCAACCGCTTTCCATTCGTTAAAATTTGATTAACATTGTCCTCACTCCTGGCCGCGAAGACTGGCGTTTGATGTGAGGCATGCCTGATGAATACGGTTAATCCGCCAGGATCATTCGCTAATCACGTTATGGAGCTGCTCGGTCGGGTCGAATATCGGCTGGCGGAGACGAAAGAAGACAAGCAGGCGATCTATCGGCTGCGCTACAATTGCTACCTGCGCGAGGGTGCGATCCGGCCGAACAAGCACGGCATCTTCAAGGACGGCTACGACAACTCACCCAATGTCTGGATTTTTGGGGTCTTCCTCGGCGGCAAGCTGGCCAGTTCGATCCGGATTCACGCCGCCACCAGGACCCATCCGATCTCGCCGGGAATGTCGGTGTTCGAGGATCTCTTGGGCCCGCGGGTGCAGGCCGGCGAGACCATCATCGATCCGACCCGGCTCGTCGTGGATCACGAGCAGTCGCGCATCAGTCCCGGGCTTGCCTATGCGACCGTCCGGCTCGGCTTCATGGCGTCGGAGTTCTTCCGGGCGGACCTCGGCCTCGCAACGGTCAGGACCGAGCACCGGGCGTTCTACAAGCGGCTGTTCTTCATGGAAGCCATGGGCGAGCGGCGCCACTATCCCGGGCTGAAGAAGCCGATCAACCTGATGGGCATCCATTATCCTTCGGTGCACCAACGCATCGTCAGCCGCTATCCCTTCATGGCATCCAGCGCCATCGAGCGGAATTTCCTGTTCGGACGCAGTCAACCGGCCCACGCCCTGCCGGCCCGCATCGAACCGGCGGTCGGCGGACAGGCCGCGGCAGCCTGACCATTGGTTCCGGCGGAATGCTCCTTGGCCGGAAACCCTCGTTCCACCGTCCCATGGGTTTGAACGCCCGCCGCCGGCGCGTCGGGTTTAGGTCATGTCGGTCAGGCCGGCCGTAACAGCCGCATGGCATTGGCGGTCACCAGAACCGTGGCGCCGGTATCGGCGAGGATGGCCGGCCAGAGCCCGGTCAAACCGATCATGGTGGTGACCAGGAACACCGCCTTCAGGCCGAGCGCCACGGTGATGTTCTGACGGATATTGGCCATGGTCCGGCGCGACAGCGCGATCATCGCCGCGACATCGCCGATGCGTCCGTGCAGCACCGCCGCATCGGCGGTTTCCAGCGCCACGTCGGCAGCTCCCCCCATGGCGATGCCGACATCTGCGGCGGCAAGCGCCGGCGCGTCATTGATGCCGTCGCCGACCTTGCCGACGCGCTCGCCGGCCGCCTTCAGGTCGTTGACGATGCGCATCTTGTCTTCCGGCAGCAATTCGCCACGCGGCTCGATGCCGACGATCCGGCCGATGGCCTCGGCCGTGCGGCGGTTGTCGCCAGTCAGCATCAGCGTGCGGATGCCGGCGGCGCGCAGCGCCTCCAGGCCCTGCTTCGCATCGGCTCTCGGCTGGTCGCGCATGGCGATGAGGCCGGCGACCTGATCGCCGGCGGCCAGCACCGAGACGGTCTTGCCGTCGTCGTTGAACGCCTGGATGCGTGCAGCGATGTCGTCGGCGAGCGGCACGTGTTCGGCGACCGCCGCGGCCGAGCCCAGGAACAGGGCAAGGCCATCGATCTTGCCGGTCACGCCCTTGCCGGCGCGTGCGCCGATGTCGGTTGCCGGCGTCACGGTGAGGCCGGCCGCCTCGGCGCGCGCCAGGATCGCCTTGGCCAGCGGGTGGTTCGAACCGGTCTCGAGCGCGGCAGCCAGGGCGACGACCTCGGCCTCGCCGCGGCCGAAGGCGACCACGTCGGTGACCTCGGGCTTGCCGCCGGTCAGGGTGCCGGTCTTGTCGAAGGCGACAACCGTCAGGGATCCGAGGCTCTCGAGCACGGCGCCGCCCTTCATCAGGAGGCCGCGCCGGGCACCGGCCGACAGGCTGGCGGCGATCGCCGCCGGCGTCGAGATCACCAGGGCGCAAGGGCAGCCGATCAGCAGGATGGCGAGGCCCTTGTAGATCCATTCGGCCCAGGCGCCGCCGAGCGCGAGCGGCGGCACGATGGCGACCAGGGCGCCGGCGGCCAGCACGGCCGGCGTGTAATAGCGCGAAAAACTGTCGATGAAGCGCTCGGTCGGCGCCTTCGATTCCTGGGCTTCCTCGACCAGTTTGACGACCCGCGCGATGGTGTTGTCGGCGGCCGCCGCGGTGACGCGCAGCCGGAGCGCGGCCTCGCCATTGACCGTGCCGGCAAAGGCGGTGTCGCCGACGGTCTTGCGTTTCGGCGTGCTCTCGCCGGTGACCGGGGCTTCGTCAATGGCGCTGTCGCCTGAGATGATGACGCCGTCCGCCGGCACGCGGTCGCCCGGCCGGACCAGGATGACGGCTCCGACAACAAGGCTGTCGGCGGCAATTTCGCGGGTCCTGCCCTCGGTCTCGACCAGGGCCGTCTTCGGCACCAGGTCGGCGAGGCCCTGGATGCTGGCCCGTGCCTTGGTGGCGGCAACGCCTTCGAGCAATTCGCCGACCAGGAACAGGAACACGACGGCGGCGGCTTCTTCGGTGGCGCCGATGATCACCGCGCCGACCGCGGCGATGGTCATCAGCATCTCGATCGAAAACGGCGTGCCGACGCGCGCCGCCGCGAAAGCGCGCCGGGCGATCGGTACCAGGCCGACGGCGAGCGCCAGGAGGAAGACCCAGTGGTCGATCGCCGGAACCAGCTTGCCGAGGCCATAGGCGGCGGCGAGCGCCGCGCCGCAGGCAATCGTCGTCAGGCCCTTGCGGCCTCGCCACCAGGGGCCGGTCGCCGGGCCATGGTCGTGGTGTTGATCTCGCCTTGGAAGACCAAGGCTCCCGAGGCTGGGCGCCGGCCCGCCGGCGGCACCGGCGTGGCCGGAGCGGCGCTGGTCGCCGTGATCATCATGGTCGTGAGCGTGGTGGTGGTCGTGATGCGATCCGGTGCAGGACCCGTGATGGTGGTCATGCTGGTCGTGATGGTCCCGGCCTTGGCCAAGCGCGCCGGCGGCGGTGCTTGCCGGGGCATCGGCACCGATGGCGGCGACCGCATAACCAAGACCGGTGACCCGGCGCTGGACCGCGGCGAGGTCGTCGTCGGAGCCGTGAGTGACGGTCATGCGGCCGGTCGCGACCGAGACATTGACATCGGCGATGCCGGGCAGGCGGCGCACCGCCGTGTCGATCTTGGCTGCGCAGGAGGCGCAATCCATGCCTTCGATGCGAAAGCGGCTCTGGCGGACGGCTCCGGTCATGACGATATTCCTGCCTGTATGCGACCGTCATTAAATATCGCAATCACAGGCCGGCAAGACCGGAACCCTCAAATAGGGCAAGAGCTATAACGTTACCTGTCTCGTCCCGATGGTAACGACTGGGTCTTGAAGCGTAACCGGCCGCTTCAATATGATGATATAACAGAACGCTGCTATCTCCAGCGGCGCGGATACAGAGGCCGTCCATGCGATCCGACAGCCGCAAGCCATTCGATGCCGTCCGGCGCGGGCCGCAGCCGACGTCGCCGCGGCCGACCGATGGGTTCAAGCGCGAGACCTTCACCTTGCCGCGCGAGGCGGCGCGGGCGAAAGCGCGCGAAATCCTCACGCGCTTCCCCAAGGCCGCCTATATGACCGAAGTCGAGGCTTGGCGAGAGCTGGATGACGGTCGCATCGAGTTCACGATGCGCCGTCTGCCGACTGCCGATTGAGCCTCAGGCGCGCAGCTTTTCGCGCTTTTCGGTGTGACCTTCGGTGTCTTCCTCGTCTTCTTCGTCGTCACCGTCCTCGGTCTCGTCCTGATCGTCTTCCTGGTTCTCTTCCTCTTCGAGGTCGAGCGGCGAAAGCGCGGCCACCGGGATCTTCTCGCGGAACAGGTCGCCTTCTTCACCGATCCAGATGCAGGTCACTTCGTCGGCCTCCACGGAGGCCACGGTGAGTGCCTGGCCGCCCGATTTCAACATCACCACGTCACCGGCATTGTAGGTCATGGCATCCTCCTGGGTTGGGAAACGCCTTGGGTCTAGCCGAGGCTGGTGACGGGACGATCACAGAGGTGGGTTTTCGTCGTGCCGGATCAGGTCGGCATGGCGCCTGCGACGTTTCGTCCAGCACACTACGTAATCGGCCCAATGACGCGTCGGGCGGCAAAGCTTACATTTCGCTGACAATTGCGCGATGGCCGTCAGGGGTGACGTTGGAACACGATCTGGATCAGACGCCGGACCTGCTTCTGGAGGTCGTCGATGAATGCGTGCGCGCCGGCCGGCGCAGGAACGAGATCGCCGCCTTTCTGGCGCGCGAATATGGTCTCGATGCCGGCTCGATCGCACGGCTGATCGCCGATCACGGCGCCCGCCAGACCAGGCAGGCGGTCTCGGCCGGCATCACGGCCTCGGCCGCTCTCTATCTCGCAGTGCTCTCCCTGCTGCAGCGCCAGGCCCAGGAACCGGGCGAGCTGATGCCCTTGATGCTGCTCGCCTGACGCGATCCCGCAACGGCTGTGCTGGCGCGCCGCCGCGGATTTCTGCCGCTTTTTCCGCGCTCTGCGTCTGCCGGCTGCGAAGCCGTGGGTGGATTTGAGCGGTCACGTCCCGTCGCACCGCGCCGGGTCCGCCGCCACTTGTCGAAAAGATGCCGGCCGCAACGTGAACTGCCCCTTGCTCAAGAGATGCATTTTGGGGTACCAAAATCCGAACGAGGCATTTTGGGACGCGCGGCATGGAACCCTTTCCCCTGATCGAGCTTCGCGGCGACGCGCAAACCCGCGGCCGCCACTACGGCCAGCAGGCAAGCCAGCGCATCCGGCGGAGCATCGAGCATTATTCGGCGCAATTGACCGCCGGCGGCCATGGTGCGGCGACGATCCGTGGCTGGGCCCGCGACTTCGTTCCGCGGATCGAAGCCTTCGATCCGGCTTATGTCGCGGAGATGCGCGGCATCGCGGCCGGCGCCAATGTCGAATTCGAAGACATCGTGCTGATCAATGCCCGCACCGAGGTGCTGCAGCTCGGCAAACGCGCCCGGCTCGCCGCCGAAGATCACGATGGCTGCACCGGCGTGGTGGTGCTGCCGTCGGCGTCACGCAGCGGCGAACTCATCCATGCCCAGAACTGGGACTGGAAATCCGAATGCGCCGAGACCGGCGTGGTGCTGCGCATCCGCCGCGACGACGCTCCTGACATCCTGACCTTCGTCGAGGCCGGGGGCCTCGCCCGCGCCGGCCTGAATGCTGCCGGCATCGCGGTCACCGCCAACTACCTGGAAAGCGACCGCGACTACCGCGAACTCGGCGTGCCCCTGGCGCTGATCCGGCGCAAGGTGCTGGAACAGGAGCATGTCGCGCAGGCCTTCCACGCCGCCTACACCACGCGGAAATCGGCTTCGAACAACATCATCGTCAGCCACGCCGGCGGCATCGCCATCGACTTCGAATGCGCTCCGGACGAGAGTTTCCAGGTGCTGCCGACCGATGGCCTGATCGTCCACGCCAACCACTGGCAAAGCCCGGTGGCGCTGGCCAAGCTCAGGGATACCGGCATCGCCAACACGCCCGATAGCCTGTACCGCGACCTGAGGGTGCGCGCGCTCCTCGAAAAGCGCCGCGGCGCGCTGGATGTCGAGGCGGTGCGTGATGCGCTGTTCGACGACTACCAGTCGCCCTGGTCGGTCTGCCGCCCGCCGCGGGTGAATTCCGGGGGCAATCTCTCGGCGACGGTTGCCATGCTGCTGATGCAGCCGGCCAGGGGGGTGCTCGATGTCGCGCCCTTGCCGGCGCTGAACCGGGTCTTCACTCGTTATGAACTCACGCCAGGCGCTGCGACGAGGGCGGCATGAGGCAAGCGATCGCTCTTGGCATCGTCGCCTGGCTGACGGCCTTTGCCGGCCCGGCATCGGCGCAACCGGGGTCTGCTGCCGGCCCGGCGCCACAGCGCGGCGACTATGGTTTCCGGGTGGCGCTGAATTCGGATATCCGCAGCACCCAGCCCGGGGTCAACCGCGATTTCAACACCGACAGCGTGGTGCTGCACATGGTCGAGGGGCTGGTCGCGCTGCGCGAGAACGCCGCGATCGCGCCCATGCTCGCCGAGCGCATCGACCTTTCCGCCGATGGCCGCACCTATCGCTTCACGCTCCGCCAAGGCGTGACCTTCCACAACGGCGCGCCGCTGACCTCGGCCGAGGTGGTCTGGAGCCTCAAGCGCTATCTCGATCCGGCCGTGCAATGGCGCTGCCTGCCGGATTTCGACGGCCACGGCATTGCCAAGGTGGTGGATATCGGGGCGCCTGACGCGGCCACCGTGACGATCACCCTGGAAAAGCCGACGGCCTTGTTCCTCAACACCATGGCGCGGCCCGACTGCGGCTCCACGGCCATCGTTCATCCGGCCTCGGTCGGGGCGGACGGCGTCTGGCGTCAGCCGGTCGGCACCGGCCCCTACCGGCTCGGCGAATGGCGCCGTGGCCAATATGTCGATCTCCTGCGCTTCGACGGCTATGTGCCGCTGGCCGGCCCGCGCGACGGCCTGGCCGGCGCCAAGATCGCCTCGGCCGCGCAGATCCGCTTCATGGTCATCCCGGATTCCTCGGCCGCGAAGGCCGCTCTGATCGCCGGCGCCATCGACCTCATGTCGGATGTCGCCTCGACCGAGCTCAGCGACATGCGCGGGCGCAATGACATCACCGTCGTCTCGGCGCCGACCATGGGGCTGACCGGCTTCCTGATCCAGACCCGCGACCCGCTGCTCAGGGATCCGCGCATTCGCCGGGCGATGGCGTTGGCGATCGACGTGCCGCAGATCGTGGCGAGCCTGGTCGGCACCGACGCGCCGGACAATCCATCGCCGATTCCGAGTTCCAGCGCGTTCCATACGGCGGTGCAGGGCGTGCGGCCGCGCCATGACATCGCCGCGGCGAAGCGGCTCCTGGCCGAAGCCGGCTATCGCGGCCAGACGATCCGGATGATCACCAACCGGCGCTATCCGAATGTCTATGACGCGGCGGTCGCCGCCCAGTCGATGGCGGCCGAGGCTGGCCTCAAGATCGAACTCGAGGTGCTGGATTGGGCGACCCAGCTCGACCGCTACACCCGCGGCGACTATCAGATGATGTCCTTCCTCTATTCGCCCCGGCTCGATCCGTCGCTGTCCTACGAGATGTTGTCGGGCCCGAAGGACAGCCAGCCGCGCAAGCTCTGGGAGGACCCCGAGGCGCTGGCGCTCATCCGCCGCTCCTTCGAGGTGGCCGACCCGGCCGAACGCCAGGCGATCTTCGACGATCTCTTTCAGCGCTTCATCGCCCAGACCCCGGCCATCATCCTGTTCAACCAGCCGGACTATCTCGCCCATCGCAAGGGTCTCGACGGCGTTGCCTCCTGGGCCGCCGCGCAGACCAGGCTTTGGGGCGTATCCAGACGCTGAACCAGGGACGGGGAGGTCGCCGACATGACATTCGCCTATGCGCTGAAGCGGCTGCTGCTGGCGCTGCCCACCTTGCTGCTGGTCTCGGTCGCGGTGTTCACCTTGATGCGGCTGGTGCCGGGCGACCCCGCGCAGCTGATGCTGGGCGACGCGGCCGATGCCCAGCAGCTTGCCGCGCTCAGGGACAGCATGGGCCTCAACCAGCCCTTGCCGATGCAGTTCCTGACCTGGCTCGGCCATGGCCTCAGCGGCGATCTCGGCCGTTCGATCTCCAACGGCGAGCCGGTGCTGCCCTTGATCCTCGACCGTTTCCAGGTCACCGCGCCGATCGTGCTGGCGGCGGTGGCGCTGGCCGGACTGCTGGCGGTGCCGCTCGGCATGATCGCGGCCTGGAAGCAGGACAAGGGGCTGGATCTCGCCGTGGTCGCGGGAGCGACCCTGCTGCTGTCGATCCCGAGCTTCTGGCTGGGCTTGCTGATGCTGCTGTTCTTCGGGCTGAAGCTCGGCTGGGTGCCGGTCGTCGGTTATGTCCCGTTCGGCGAGGATGCCTGGCAGGCGCTGCGCTATATCGCGCTGCCGATCGCGACCTTGACCCTGATCGAGGCCGGTGTGCTGACCCGCATGGCGCGCAGCGCCACGATCGACGTGCTGCGGCTGGAATATGTCGCCCATGCCCGCTCCAAGGGCCTGCGTGAATCGACCGTGCTGGGCAAACATGTCCTGCCCAATGCTTTCGCGCCGACACTGACACTGATGGGCATCGTGCTGGGCAATCTGCTCGGCGGCATCGCGGTGATCGAGACGGTGTTCACCTTGCCGGGCCTCGGTCGCCTGCTGGTCGACGGCATCTACGCCCGCGACTATCCGGTGGTGCAGGGGGCGATCCTGTTCATTGCCTGCATCTACGTGCTGGTGAACCTGCTCGTCGACCTGCTCTACCCCCTGTTCGATCCACGCGTGGCGGCGGAGTGAAGGCCATGATGCGGCTCAGGCTCAACGCGATCCTTGGCGGGCTGCTGCTCGCAGTCGTCCTGCTGATGGCCGGCCTGTCGGCGGTCTGGACGCCCTACAATCCGCTCGGCGTCAATCTGCGCGCCCGGCTCGCGGCGCCCTCGGCGCTGCACTGGCTCGGCACCGACGAGGTCGGCCGCGACGTCCTGAGCCGGCTGATGGCGGGCGCCGGCACCTCCTGCCTGGTCGCCGCCTTGACCGTGCTGGTCGCGGTCCTGCTCGGCAGCGTCATTGGCCTGATCGCCGGTTTTGCCCGCGGCTGGACCGACCGGGCCTTGATGCTGATCAACGATACGCTGCTGGCCTTCCCCGGCATCCTGCTGGCGCTCGGCCTGATGGCGGTCATCGGCGCCAGCAAATGGGGGATCGTCGCAGCCCTCGGCCTTGCCTATGCCCCGACGGTGGCGCGCATCGTGCGTGGCTCGGTCATGTCGATCCGTGAGCGGGAATTCATCGAGGCGTCGCGGGCGATCGGCAATTCCGAGTTCTACACCCTGTGGCGGCATGTCCTGCCGAGCACCGCCTCGCCGGTCATCGTGCTGGCCACCGGCATGTTCGGCTGGGCCATCCTGGCCGAGAGCGCGTTGAGCTTTCTCGGCCTCGGCGTGCCGCCGCCGGCGCCGACCTGGGGCAACATGCTGTCGGCGGCCCGGCCCTATATGGAATCGGCCACCTGGCTCAGCCTCTGTCCCGGTTTCTGCATCGCCGTGACGCTGCTCGGCATCAACCTGATGGGCGACGCGCTGCGCGACCGCCTCGACCCGCGCGGAGAGCAGCGATGAGCGCCGGAGCCTTGCTTTCGGTCCGGGGCCTCAGCGTCGGCGCCGGTCCGTTCGTTGCCGTCGACAAGGTCTCCTTCGACATTCAGCCGGGCGAGATCCTGGCGCTGGTCGGCGAGTCCGGCAGCGGCAAGACCGCCACCGGCCGCGCCATTCTCGGCCTGCTGCCGCCCGGACTGAAACGCACCGCCGGCAGCATCGCCATCCTAGGCGAAGACCTGACCACGGTAACGCCGGCGCGCCTGCGCGAATTGCGCGGCGGTTCGATCGGCATGGTGTTCCAGGAGCCGATGGTCTCGTTGAACCCGGCGCTCAGCATTGGCGCCCAGCTCGGCGAGGCGCTCGCCCTGCACAGCCCGATGAGCCCGGACGAGCAGCGCCGGGCCTGCCTCGCCATGCTCAGGCGGATCCAGATCCCCGACCCGGAAGGTTGCCTCAAGGCCTATCCGCACGAGTTTTCCGGCGGCATGCGGCAAAGGATCATGCTGGCCGCGGTCATGCTGCCGGCGCCAAAGCTCCTGATCGCCGACGAGCCGACCACCGCCCTCGACAATCTGGTCCAGGCCGAGATCCTCAACCTGATGGTCGAGCTCGCCCAGGATCGCGGCACCGCCATCCTGCTGGTCACCCACAATCTCGGCCTGGTGGCGCGTTATGCTGACCGCGCGCTGGTGATGCAGCGCGGCCGGGTGGTCGAGGAGGGCAGGGCCGGCGACCTCCTGCGCAAGCCTCAGCACCCCTATACCCGCGACCTGGTCGCGGCCATGCCGCGCCGGACGCCGCGGCCGGTGCGCGCGATCGCGCCCGAGCCGCTGCTGGAGGCGCGCGGCCTGACGGTCGACTATCCCGGCAGCCGGGGCCTGTTCCGGCACGGGCTTGCCAAGCGCGCGGTCGACGGCGTCGACCTGACGATTTCCCATGGCGAGACGGTGGCGCTGGTCGGCGGCAGCGGCTGCGGCAAGACCACGCTCGGCCGGGCCATGCTGAGGCTGATCACCGCCAGCGGCGGCCAGTTGATGTTCCGCGGCGGCGATGTCACCGCCGCCCGCGGCGCCCCGCTCAAGGACTTCCGGCTGGCCTGCCAGATCGTGTTCCAGGATCCCTATTCGTCGCTCGATCCGCGCATGCGCATTGGCGACATCGTGGCCGAGCCGCTGCGCCACGAACCCGGCCTCGATGCCCCGGCGAAGGCCGCGCGTGTCACCGAAACCTTCGAGGCCGTCGGCTTGCCGGGCATGGCCGACCGTTTCCCGCACCAGCTCTCCGGCGGCCAGCGCCAGCGCGTCGCCATTGCCCGCGCCATCGTCCGGCGGCCGGCCCTCGTGGTCGCCGACGAGCCGGTGAGCGCGCTCGACATGACCGTGCAGAAGCAGATCCTCGACCTGATCCGCCGGCTGCAGGAGGAGCGCGGCTTTGCCTGCCTGTTCATCTCGCACGATCTCGGCGCGGTCGCCGAGGTCGCCGACCGGGTGGTGGTGATGCAGGCGGGCCGGATCGTCGAGCAGGGCTCGCGCGACGAGGTGTTCGACAATCCGCGCCACCCCTATACCCGGGCGTTGCTCGACGCGACGCCGCGCATCGATACCGAGGTGGTGCTGGCGGAGGCGGCGCGGGCCTGACATCCGGGGCCGTATGTGGGACGATGATCACGTGGTGGGCGGTCTTGCCGGCGCGAAGCGATTCAGCGCCTCGCGCGTACATCTCCACGGAGCGAGATCGACATGACCAGTGATGCTGGACCAATCCTGGTGACCGGAACGGCGGGGTTCATCGGGTTTCATACGGCGGTCAAATTGCTCGACCGCGGCCTTGAGGTCATTGGTGTCGACAACGTCAATGATTATTACGACCCGAACCTGAAAGAAGCGCGGCTGGCGCGGCTCGGCGAACGCCAGGGTCACCAGTTTCATCGTATCGACATTGCCGATGGCGCGGCGCTGAACGCCGTGTTCACCCAGTCCAGGCCGCGGCGCGTCATTCATCTGGCCGCCCAGGCGGGCGTGCGCTATTCGCTGGTCAACCCGCATGCTTACGTCCAGGCCAACCTGGTCGGTTTCGCCAATATTCTGGAATGCTGCCGCCATCACGGCGTTGAACACCTTGTCTATGCCTCGACCAGTTCGGTCTACGGCGCCAATACCAACATGCCGTTTTCGGTGCGCCAGAACGCCGATCATCCGCTGACGCTCTATGCGGCCTCGAAGCGGGCCAATGAACTGATGGCGCACAGCTATAGCCACCTGTTCGGCCTGCCAACGACCGGCTTGCGGTTCTTCACGGTCTACGGGCCCTGGGGGCGGCCCGACATGATGATGTATATCTTCACCAAGGCCATTCTCGACGGGCGAGAAATCGAGCTCTTCAATCACGGCGAGATGCTGCGCGACTTCACCTATGTCGATGATATCGTCGAAGGTGTCGTCAGGTCCTGCGATGTCGTCGCCACGCCTGATCCACAATGGCGTTCCGATGTTCCGACGCCGGGCACCAGCAAGGCGCCCTATCGGCTCTACAATATTGGAAACAACAAGGCCGAGCCTCTCATGCGGGTGGTCGAATTGCTCGAGCAGAGGCTGGGCCGCAAGGCCAAGACGATCATGAAGCCGATGCAGATGGGAGATGTGCCGGCAACCTGCGCCGATGTCGACGACTTGACCCGGCAAACGGGGTTTCAGCCGGCGACGCCGCTCGAGGTCGGGGTCGCCCGGTTCGTCGACTGGTATCGTTCCTACCACCAAGTGGCCTGATCACCGGTCTCGGCGGACAAGCTCCCGCCAGCGCGAGGCGAACGATTTCATGTGCGGCATTGCTGGATTTTTCGATCTCGGAAGCCGTGACGAGCGACCGGATGGCGCGGTTTGTCTCGCGCGCCAGATCCATACGGTCAGCTATCGCGGCCCGGACGCGAAGGCGGTCTGGAACGGCCCGGGTGTCGGCTTGGCGCATGCGCGCCTCGCGATCATCGATCTCAGCTCCGATGCAAACCAGCCAATGGCTTCTCCGGACGGCCAGATCACGGTGGCGTTCAACGGCGAGATCTACAACTTCCTCGAGCTGCGCTCGGAGCTGGAGGCAAAGGGGTGGCTGTTTCGAACCCGCTCGGATACCGAGGTCCTGGTCGCCGGCTATCAGGTTTGGGGTGTCGAGGTCGTCCACAGGCTGCGCGGCATGTTTGCCATCGCGCTGTATGATCGACGGCGGGATCAGCTGGTTCTCTACCGGGATCGTGTGGGCAAGAAACCGCTGGTCTACGCGATCGTCAACGGTCTCCTGGTCTTCGGCAGCGAAATCAAGACCATTCTTGCCTGGCCCGGCGCCAGGCGTGAAGCGGATCTGGCGGCCATCGACGCCTATCTGACCTACCAATATGTCCCGTCGCCCATGACGGCCTTCACGGGGATCGCGAAGCTCGCGCCGGGGCATTTGATCGTGGTTGGCCGCGGTCAGGAGGTGGTCCAGCGCCGCTACTTCGATTGGCCCCGGCCCGAATCCGCGCAGGCGCGGCCCGAAGCCGAGCTCCAGGACGAATTGGTCGATCGATTGCGCGAGGCAACGCGGTTGCGGATGATATCGGACGTGCCGATCGGGGCGTTCCTGTCCGGTGGTGTCGATAGTTCGGCCGTGGTCGCCATGATGGCGATGCAGTCGTCCAGGCCCATCAAGACGTTCACGATCGGTTTCAACGAGGCGAAATATGACGAGCGTGCCTATGCGCGCATGGTCGCCGAACGCTATGGAACCGATCATGAGGAGTTCGTGGTCGAGCCCCATGCCATGGATGTGCTCGACGACCTGGTTTATTATTACAACGAGCCCTTCGCGGATTCCTCAGCCATCCCAACATTCTACGTCGCTCAAGCGGCGCGCCGGCAGGTGACGGTGGTGCTCAATGGCGACGGAGGCGACGAGGCATTTCTCGGTTATGCGCGCTACAAGCTGTGCCGTCAGCTGCAGGCGATCGACGACAGGATGCCCTTGTGGATGGCGCGCGGCCTGTACGGCCTGGCGCGCATTTCCCCGCGCGGCCTTGATGGCCTGAAAATCATTCGCCATGCGCGCCAGGTTCTGTCGAACAGGTTTCAGCGTCCGTCGCATCGGTATGAGACCTTCATCGCCTACTTCACGCATCAATCGAAGCAGTCGCTCTATTCAGGCGCCATGCGGGCGCATCTGGCGGCGTCCCGCGTCGACAGCCTCGACGAATATTTCGACGCCGCGCCAACCCTGAGCTGGGGCGCGCAATGGGCGGATCTTCATACCTATTTGCCCGATGATCTCTTGGTGAAGGTCGACATAGCGAGCATGGCCAGTTCGCTGGAGTCGCGCTCGCCGTTTCTCGACCATGACTTCCTGGCCTGGGCCTGTACCATCCCCGAGCAGCAGCGTTTCGCCGGCGGCGAACCGAAATCGCTCTTGAAGGGGGCGATGGAGCCCTATTTGCCGCGAGAGGTCCTGTACCGGCCGAAGATGGGTTTCGGCGTGCCTATCGATGCCTGGCTGCGCACCGAGATGCGCGATTTTGCCTATGACATGTTGACCGGAGGCCGGGCGTCCGCGCGGGGTCTTTTCGACATGGCGCAGGTGCGCCGCCTGTTGGACCGTCACAATGCCGGAGAGAACTGGGCGACCCGCATTTGGGCTTTGCTGATGCTGGAGCTCTGGTACCGTGTATGGATCGACCCGGTCGAGGCATTGTCCCACCCGACCGCACAGCGCCTCGGCGGTTCGAGAGGCCCGGTCGAGCAGGCGGCATTCGCGGTGTAGAAGGCCCTGATGGGATCCTCCAGCTCACGTGTATCTTGCTTCCAGCCGGGTGGTCGCCCGGGCGGTCGGCGCATGACGATGGTGTTGAAGGGGCAGGCGTCCGAATGTTGAACATCAAACATCTCGTCGAGCAGGGCCTGGCTGCCTCCGGCGCCCATCGCCTTGGCCTGGCCGTACCGTTCAGCCTGCCGCCGCTGCTCGTGTCCGAAGTGCTTCGCTTCGATCGCTTGAGCGCCGTGATCGTCGACAGCCAACCGGTCGGCGACGAGGATCGTCCGACGGTTGCCGGCTGGTGGAAGGACATCAACCACTCACGCCTGGAAATCAGGCGGCGCCTTCCAGACGAAATGTTGTTCCTCGGGCTTCTTGATGAACTCGCCTTGCCGGTGCTTTGGAAACTGCGCTCGTGGGGCGTCAAGAGCATCTGGGCGATACGACCAAACGGAACATTCCTGCGCACGTCCACCCTCGAAGCCCTGGGCAAGCGCATCAGGCCGGCGATCCAACGCAGGATCGCAACGGCCGGCCTGTTGTCCGGCGTATCGTCGCCAGTCAACTTCACGCGGGCCTTCGAGGACCTTTACGAGCGGCTGTCGTTCCTGCGCATGCCACCAGACAGCTTTCGGCCAGGCCACGCGGCCTTGACCTCCGGCACGCTGGGGCCTGGTGGCGCCGAGCGTCAGCTCGCCTATACCGGCGCGGCCCTGGCGCGCCAGGGCGACTGGCGCGTGAGCGTGTTGTGCCAAAATCTGACCCCGCCACTGAACGATTTTTTCAAACCGAGCCTGGAGGCGGCCCATGTCGGCGTCCACCAGATCGCGTTTCATGGTCCAGCCTACGCAGATCCCGCCATTCAGGAGCAGCTGGACTATTTCACCCAGCGCTACAGCCATATCGGCTTCCAGCAACTGGCCCATACGGTGATCGCTCATGCGCTCGCGCTGCGCGACCTGAGGCCGCAGCTGTTTCACACCTGGATGGATGCCGCCAACATCGCCGGCGGCGTCGCGGCACAAATCGTCGGCGTGCCGCGCCTGATCATGAGCGGCCGGTCGGTCGCGCCGGATAATTTCCTGCTCTACCAGCCCTACATGCGGCCCGGATATCTGAGAATTCTCGAGCGGGGCAATGCCGTCATCATCAACAACAGCACCGCGGGGGCCCGAGACTACGCGCGTTGGCTTGCGATCGACCTGTCGCGCATCGCAGTGATCCGGAATGGTTTCGAATTCCCGCCGGTGCCGACCGGCGAGCAGCGGCAGGCGGCGCGCGCGAGGCTGGGGGTCTCCAACGAGACCGTCGTGCTCGGCGGCGTTCAACGGTTCTCCGAGGAAAAGCGGCCGGATCTCTGGATCGCCGCCGCGATGGAGGCGGTCGCCGCCGATCGGCGCATCGTGGCGGTCTGTTACGGCGACGGCCCGATGCGCGAGGCGATGATCGCGACCGTCGCCAGGGCCGGCCTGGCCGAGCGCGTGCGTTTGCCGGGCGTCACCAGGGACGCCTGGGAGAGCATGCGCGGCTTTGACATTTTCATGCTCACGTCCCGCCTGGAGGGGCTGCCCAATGTGCTGATCGAAGCGCAGAGCGTGGGGCTTCCGGTCGTCACGCCGCCGGTCGGCGGCGCTCCGGAAACGCTGGTCGACGGAACGACCGGGATCCTCACGCAGCGTCAGACCGCCAAGGCCCTGGCGGCCGCGGTCCTGGACCTGGCCGGTGACGCGCCGCGCCGGCGGCAAATGGGCGAGCATGGGGCGGTGCACGCACGCGGCACCTTCGATGTGGCGAGCATGGCCGCGGCCACGCTCGCCGTTTATGGCGCGCGCTCGCCGCAATCTTCGCCGGCGCAGATCACGACAAGTGCGGAAGGCTGATAATGGCCGACACGGGCATGCGGTTCGGCTTTGGAGACAACTGGAACAGATTTGTTCGCCAGAAGCACAGCCAGCAGCGTCTTGATGCCGCCGCCGCGCGGCTGACAGGCTTCCTCAAGCGCGATGACCTGAAAGGCCTCGACTTTCTCGACATCGGATCCGGCTCAGGGCTGCACTCGCTCGCCGCTCTGAAACTTGGTGCCGAAAAGCTGCATAGTTTCGACTATGACGCCAATTCCGTAGCGGCGACACGATTTCTCCGGGACCGGGCGGGCAAGCCGGACCATTGGTCGGTCGAGCAGGGAGACGTGCTGGACGACAGCTACGTTGCCTCGCTCGGCACCTGGAAGCTGGTCTATTCATGGGGTGTCCTGCACCATACCGGCGAGGTTTGGCGGGCGCTCCGCAACGCCCAGTCCTGTGTGGCCGAAGGCGGACTCTTCTACATTGCCCTCTATTCGAAGGATGTCGATTTCCAGCCGAGCCAAGCGTTCTGGCTGGAAATAAAGCAAGAGTACAACCGGGTTACGTCGCTGACCAAATGGCTGATGGTCTGGTGGTATGTCTGGCGCTTTGGCATGTCGATGAACATCAGAAACCTGCCGGCCGTGCTCAAGCAGATCTGGACCTACCGGACCCAGCGCGGGATGAATTATTTCACGGATGTTCGGGACTGGCTCGGCGGCTGGCCAATGGAATATGCCGGCGACCAGGAGACGGTCGACCTCCTGGAAGGCGAGTACGGCTTCGAGCTGATCAACGTGGCGACCGGTCATGCCTGCTCGGAATTTCTTTTCAGGCGCACTGGCGTCAACGGCAAGAAGACGAAGGTGAAGGATATGGTTGCCAGACTGACCGGGCCGGCCGGCTCCCCGGCCGCCGTCAACGTGGCATGACCGGGTCAGGCGCTCGCGCTTCATGCCGGCGGCGATCGCCGTCCGGAGGCAAGCTGGCGGGCAGGGCTTTTCAGGCGACAGGAACCGCTGCGTGCGCATTGCCGTCCTGATCGACAGTCTGGCGATAGGCGGGGCCGAGGCGCAGATGGCTTTGGTTCTGCCGGTGCTTCGGGCGCGCGGTCATGACGTCGCCTGCATAACCATCGCCCCGCGCGAGGCCCTGTGCGCGACACTGGAGGCTGCGGGGATCCCGGTCAGAACGGCCGCGGACGGCGAGCGAATGGGGCGCGGGGCCGTGGCTGCGGTTATCCGAAACCTGCGGGCGGTTGGCCGCGCCGCCGCGGTGGTTCGCGCCCGGCGCAGCGAAATCCTGCTGACCGTCTTGCCCCATGCCTGCATCGTCGGCGCTATGGCGGCGCGACTGACGGGGACCCTTCACATTGTCGCCCGTCGCAGCCAGAACGCCTATCAGCACGAGCGCGGTGCCGTGTTCGGCATGCTGGACCGCTGGGGAACGCGCACCGCGCGGCTGGTGCTGGCCAATAGCGAACCGGTCAGGACCGACCTGTTGGCCGAGGGAGTCGAGCCAGCGCGGATCGTTCGTGTCGTGAACGCGGTGGTGCCGAAGCCGCCGCCGGATCTCCGGGCACGGGAGGCGACGCGCGCCGCTCTCGGGCTGGGAGGCGACGAACTGGTGCTCGTCACGGTCGCCAATCTCTTCGCCTATAAGGGCCATGCCGACATCATCGCGGCCCTGGGCCTGCTCAATCGAACGGGGGCGATGGCAGGCTCTTGGCGGCTCCTGGTGGTTGGTCGCGACGTCGATGACAAGGGCCGCGCGGTGCCGGCTGAAGGCATCGGGCGACGCGCCGTCCTGGAACGCCTGGCTTCGGATGCCGGCATCGCGGCTCATGTGCAGTTCCTCGGCGAGCGCGCCGATGTGTCCGGCCTCCTCGAAGCCGCCGATATCGGCATCCACGCTTCGCTTACGGAGAGCTTCTCCAATGCGCTTCTGGAGATGGCGGCGGCAGGCCTGCCGATCGTGGCAACCTGGGTCGGGGGAGCCAACGAATTGCTCGGACAAGGAGAGGCTGGTCTGCTGGTGCCGCCGGCCGATCCAGTCGCACTCGCCGAGGCCCTTGCCGTCCTGATCCGCGACGCTTCGCTGGGCCGGCGCCTTGCCGGTGCCGCGCGTCAACGCGCCCAGGCCAGCTACGGGGTGGCATCGGCTTGCGACAGCCTGGAAGCGGCCTTGTCGAAGGCGCTGTCGGGTTAGCCCGTCAAGCCCGCCACAGTTCGACATGCGGCGGCTTGGTCGCGCGGTCGAGGACAGCCTTGACGTCCAGGACAAGGTTGGCGCCTGGCTTCAACAGCTTGGCGATACCGCCCCAGGCGGCCTTGACATAGTCGGCATGGGCAACCGCGAGGATGACAGCATCGGCCGGTTCCAGCTCGGCATAGGGCGTCAAGGCGACATCATATTCGCGCATGCAGTCTGCCGGGTCGGCCAAGGGATCGGCGACCTGCACCGCGACGCCAAAGCTGTTCAGCTCCCTGATGACGTCGATGACCTTCGAATTCCGGATGTCCGGAACGTTCTCCTTGTAACCGAGGCCCAGCACCGTGACGGATCGTCCGCCGCCATTGCGGAGCAGCCGCTTGATGCATTCGCGCGCAATCCAGGCCCCCATCTGGTCATTGATGCGACGCCCCGCCAGGATGACCTGCGGATGATAGCCGGCACGTTCAGCGCGATGGGTCAGGTAATAGGGATCAACTCCAATGCAATGTCCGCCGACCAATCCCGGTGTGAAATGGAGAAAGTTCCACTTCGTTCCGGCCGTCGCAAGAACATCGGCCGTATCCACGTCCAGCAAGCTGAAAATGATCGCCAGCTCGTTCATCAGGGCGATGTTGAGGTCGCGTTGGGTATTCTCGATGACCTTGGCGGCTTCGGCGACCTTGATAGAGGGCGCTCTGTAGACGCCGGCGGCGACAATCGAGCCGTAGACCTCGGCGATAATCTCCAGCGTGGCGTCGTCCTGACCGGCGACCACTTTGGCGATCGTCTCCAGGCGGCGTTCGCGATCACCGGGATTGATCCGCTCGGGGCTGTAGCCCACGGTAAAATCCAGGCCGCAGGTGAGGCCCGACTCGCGTTCCAGCAGGGGAATGCAGTCCTCTTCGGTGGCGCCTGGGTAAAAGGTCGACTCGTAGACGACGATGTCGCCTTTCTTGAGAGCCTTGGCGACCGCGCGGGATGCTGCCAGGACCAGTCGCATGTCGGGGCGGTTGGCGTCGTCGATCGGCGTGGGCACGGTGACAATGAAGAAATCCGCGGCGTCGAGCGCCGACGGATCAGTCGTGAACATGATCTTGGCCTGCGCCAGGTCGTCCGCGTTTGTCTCGAGGGTGCGATCGAAGCCGGCTTTGAGTTCTGCGACGCGCGACGGGGCTATTTCAAAGCCGACGACGGGCTGTCCCGTCCGGCCGAACGCGACCGCCACGGGCAAGCCGACATATCCAAGGCCAACGACGGCGATGCGGCGACCGTGCGACATGTCCAAGCTTGAAAAAGTACTCGCATTCCCCAGGGACACCGAGCGATCTCCGTTGCCGTCGTGCATGTCAACCCATTGCTGCGCATCGGCCGATTACGTAAGAGAGTGGCAGATGCCGACGCCTATGCCGGAATACTCGCCCACCGTCTTGCACGTCATTACCGGGCTTGCAAATGCAGGTGCCGAGAATTTCCTGTTGCGGCTCATCAAGGCCACGTCGTCGCTGCTTGGACGCCAACCGGTCGTCCGGCTGAGGACGGTCGATGATCTCGACGCGGCTTACGGCGCGGCAGGCGTTGACGTGATCGCCCTGGGCCTGGACCGCCTCGCCGAGGCCCCGGCGGCCATCACGCGGCTGGCCCATATCATTGAGGAATGCCGCCCGAGGATGGTCTTCGGCTGGATGTATCATGGCTCGTTGGCTGCGAGCCTTGCAGCGCGCCAGGTGGCTTCGGTCTCGCGTCCGCAGGTCACCTGGAACATTCGGCACGGGCTGCAGGTCGGCGCGGCGCAATCCTTGACCCGCAGGCTGGCGATCCGCGCGCTTCCGTTCATGGCCGGTCCGCCGGATGTCCTGACTTTCAATTCGGCCCGGGCCGCCGAGGCGCATGGCCGGCTGGGATACCGTGCCCGGGTGACCCAGGTCATCCCCAACGGGGTTGATGTTCACAACTTCAAGCCGGATGCGGCTGCGGCGAGCCGCTTGAGCGCTCTGTTTCGCGAGCGAGCACCATATTTTGCCGGCCAAGGACCGATCATCGGCCATGTTGCACGCGTGGATCCGCTGAAGGACCATGCCACGGCCATAAAGGTCTTCCGTCACATCGCCGAGGCGCGTCCGGACGCCCGTTTCATGTTCATTGGCGCAGGCACGGATCGGGCCGAATTCTGTCAACGGCTTTTGCTTGCGGGCATTCGCGAGCGGACCGCCGTGCTGGGCGAGCGGCGAGATATTCAGGCGCTGATGCCCGGGCTTGATCTCCTACTTCTGACCTCGCGGAGCGAAGCTTTTCCCAATGTGCTCGCCGAGGCCATGTCATGCGGGGTCGCATGTGTCAGCACGGATGCCGGCGAGGCCGAAGCGATTCTCGGAGACGTTGGCATGTTGGCGAAGCTGGGCGATGCGCGAAACCTTGGCGCGCATGTCCTCGCACTCTTGGCCGAGCCGTCCGACCAGGCCGCCGCTCGCCGCGAGGCGGCGCGTTGCCGTGCGGTCCGGCTACTGTCGTTTGATCATGCCGTCGACAGGTTCGTCCAGATCGTCATCGGGGCAGGCGTCCGTCCAGCCTGAACTGTCCGGCCAGCGTGGCGCCGTGGCTATTTGGCGCGATGTTTTGGCGCGCGCCGTCCCGGCGGCGCGTGATCAATGTCCGATCCATCCGGCGCCGACGTGCCGCTGCCGGGCATCTGAAACGTGAGTGCCGCGGCGCCCGCCAGGTGCTGGCGCATCAGTTCGGCTGCCTTTTGGCGGTCGCCGGCGACAAGCGCATCGAGAATGGCGAGATGCTCGCGCACCGACACCTCGACGCGTTCGGCCCCGCGCTGCCAGGCATAGTTCGACAGAAGCCGCAGGCGGTTCTGCTGGGCGATGACCGGTGCGAAGAAGCGGTTGCCCGAGGCTTCGGCCAGGCCGGCATGGAAGGCCGCATTGGTTTCGAAGAAAGCGACCGCGTCATCGGCGGTCCAGGGGCGATCGAGGAAACGGGCGTGGTCGGCGCGCATCCGGGCTTCGAAGCCGGGCGGCAAGGCGAAGGTTGGTTCGAGCAGGGCTGCCGGTTCCAGCAACATGCGGAAACGATAGGACGCGGCACGATCCTCGGCCGAAGCGAAGCCTTGCGTGAAGCTCCAGCCATGGCCGCGATTGCGCGTCACGACGCCGGCCTCGGCCAATTGCCTGAGCGCATGGGCAACCGTGGTGCGGCCGGCGCTGAAATGCTGGGCCAGATGCCGCTCGGATACCTCGTCGGGCAAGGTGCCGTCGCGACGCGCCCTGGAAATGCCGACCAGCAGGCGGGCGATGCTGGTTTCGTCGCCTGACGAGGCCAGGCGCGACGCATCGCGGTCGAGATCGACAATGCGCACCGAGCGCCCTTCGATCGCGACGATGCCCATCTCTTCGAGCAGCGCCACCGCACCATTGACCGGCGTGCGCGAGACGCCCAGCGCCTCGGCGAGCGCCACCCGGCTCAGCCGGTCGCCGGCTGCCGCGCCGCGGCCGCGCAACAGATCGAGAATGCCGCGTGCCAGGTCCCGCTGCAACGGACTGACCGAGGATGTCGTCTTCGTCATGGCCGTCATTTTGCCATCGGAATGCATTTTGCGATACCAAAAATCTAAAACAATGCCAGGCAGCGCGCCGCGCGGGCGGCGTCAAGCGAACCCGGGCCTTGCCGCCTGCGCCGGGACGATAGCTGTTCCAAGGGGGCATTGGCAGGCCCGCAGACGAACGGCTCGATGGTTTGGCGCCGACGATCGTCGCCAAAGCACCCGCGTGGCCGTTTGACGTTTGGACCGGCGGCAGAGTTGATGCAGGTCGGCGACGTCGTCGTGGCTCGGACGCTCGCGGATGCCGATGGAATGACCAGGATGTATCGACCCGGTGGTGACGTGACCTGTCAGGACATGCTGGAAATCCCAGGCGGCGATGTCGGCCTGAGGGACGACAGGACAAAGCGCCAATGGAATGTCGCGATCCAGCCGTTCATGCTGGCCAGATATCCCGTGACACAGGCGTTCTATCGTGCCGTCACGGCGCAATCGCCTGCGGTTTTCAAGGGCGACCACTATCCGGTCGAGAACGTGTCGTGGTTTGACGCGATCCGCTTCTGCAACCGGCTGTCCGGGGAGGCCGGGCTCCGGGAAAGCTACCGGATCGGCAGTGATGGCGAAGACGTCAGCTTGCGTCCCGATGGCGACGGCTATCGGCTGCCATCCGAAGCGGAGTGGGAATATGCCTGCCGCGCCGGGACCGGCAAGGTCCGATATGGCGAGCTCGACGACATTGCCTGGTACCGGGGCAATTCAGGCAACCAGGTTCAGGCCGTCGGACAGAAGCAGCCCAATGCCTGGGGATTGCACGACATGCTGGGCAATGTCTGGGAATGGTGCTGGGACCAGTACGACCCGGCGGTCTATGGGCCATACCGGGTTTTTCGGGGTGGTGGCTGGGCCGACGCGGAGCGAGGGTGCCTGGCGACAAATCGCCGCCGAAGCCATCCGACCTTTCGGATCGACGATCTGGGGTTTCGCATCGCAAGGTCGGCCTGACGCGCTGTCAGCCACGTGATGTCATTGGCGTAGAGGCTGAGAGGCTCACGCGGACAGCGCGCTGCCCGCAAGAGTTTGGTGAAACCACGCCGCGATGCGTTTGGGCATGGTTTCCCTCACCGTGCGATGTCGATTTTCCACCAGTTCGGGCATGAGTCTTCAAACGCGTGAAACACCGGACGGAACTCCGATATGTCCTTTGCATCGAAACTGCCGGTGACCAGCGCGACGGTCGGATGATCGTCAATGGCCCCCAGTGTGCTGCCGCAACGCGGGCAAAAAGAGCGGCTGGAGCCGTTTGACGATCGATAGAGCGTCGGCATTCCGCCTTCGCCAATCCATTCGACGGCCTCCTTCGGAAACTCCACCCAGCACAGCGTCGGTGCGCCCGAATGACTTTGGCAGAGCGTGCAGGAGCAGGTGTGGGGATTGCCTGGCACGCCCGTCGCCCTGAACCGGATGGCCCCGCAAAGGCACCCACCGAGATAGTGTTTGGTTTCCACCCGAGGCCCTTTCGGTTTGTGTCACACATGTCGTCACAATACGGCCAGCGAAGTCGCCACGCAGTCTGGCGGAGCCGCGGCGATACCCTTTTGCCTCATCGTCTGGCCGGACGCAGCCGGTGCAGCCAGCGGCGGATCGGGTTTTGCGGGATCAGCTTGTCCATGGCGAAGTCGTTGTCGTCCCACTGGCTGTAGGAGCGCAGCTCCCGCGGCAGGCTGTCGATCACCGTGGCCGGGCCCTCGACATCCCAACTGATGACGCAGCAATAGCAACCCTTGTCGACGAAGGCGGTGAGCGACGGCTTGTTCTCCGCCAGCCAGGCTTCCGCCGTGGCGACGAGATCTTCGTCCCTGATATCGATGATGACGGTCGCACGTTTCGTCACGGCTCCACCCTTTCGGGTCATCAGCGGCATGTCGGGTTTTGCCGGGACACCATTGGCGCGAACGGGCCGGCTGGCGGTCCGTTCGCCGTGATCGGCGCAGGGTGCCCGGTCAGCGGCCGCGCCGGGCCGCTAGGTCGGCCATCAGATTGCGCAGACCATAGGTCCAGGGCGGGCACTCGGTGGAGAGCCGGACCCGGTTGGTCAGGCTGCCGAGTTCGGCGCTGGCGATGGTCACGACGTCGTCGAGCTTGTGGGTGAAGCCCTTGCCCGGCGCCTCGCGATCCTGGATCGGCGCGAACAGCGTGCCACAATAGAGCACCAGCCCGTCCGGGTACTGGTGGTGCGGGCCGATCGCCTGGCGCGCCAGGTCCTCGACATCCCTTGATATCGCCGCCATGTCGCTGGCGCCCTGCATGACGAAGCCGTCCTCGCCCGACACGGTGAGCGACACCTTCATGGCGCGGACCTGGTCGACGCCGAAGGTCGCATCGAACAGGCGCACGAAGGGACCGAGCGAAGCCGAGGCATTGTTGTCCTTGGCCTTGCCGAGCAGCAGGGCCGAGCGGCCTTCGACATCCCTCAGGTTGACGTCGTTGCCGAGCGTCGCACCGACGATCCGGCCGGCCGAGGAAATGACCAGCACGACCTCCGGTTCGGGATTGTTCCAGGTCGAGATCGGGTGCAGGCCGACATCGGCGCCGGTGCCGACCGAGGACAGGACCGGCGCCTTGGTGAAGATCTCGGCGTCCGGCCCGATGCCGACCTCGAGATATTGCGACCAGAGCCCGCGCTGGATCAGGTGGGCCTTGAGCGCCTCGGCCGCCGGCGAGCCGGGCTTCAGGCCTTTCAGTTCGCCGCCGATGATCTCGCCGATCTCGGTGCGGATGGCGCTGGCCCGTTCCGGCACGCCCTTGGCCTGTTCCTCGATCACCCGTTCGACCATGGAGAGGGCGAAGGTGACGCCGGCGGCCTTCACCGCCTGGACGTCGATCGGCGAGAGCAGGACCGGTTTGCCCGCGCCCTGCGCCTCGGATGCGGTATTGGCCAGGATCTCGGCGAGCTCGCCGAAGCGCTCGCCGGCAACCGCCTTGAGCGCCGCCGCCGGATCGGGTTGGTCGAACAGGTCGGCGGTGGTCGGGAAGTGCGCGGTGACATCGAACAGGCCGCCGTCGCGGATCGCCACCACGGAGGCGCCGAGGCCCGGGCGATGGACGCGGCCGACGAGCGTTCCGGCCGTGCCGTCCTTCGGCAAGGTCGAGGCTGGGTCAAGCGCCGGGCGGGCCATCAGATGCACCGGCCGCCGTCGACTTCCAGCACCACGCCGGTGAGGAAATTCCCCGGGTCGGCGGCCAGGAACAGCGCGGCATCGGCAATGTCCTTCGGGGTCGACAGCCGGCCCATGGGGATCGAGGCAATGAACTTCGCCCGCATTTCCGGGGTGTCCTCGCCCATGAAAGTGCCGAGCAGCGGCGTGTCGCCGGCGACCGGCGCCAGCGCGCAGACGCGGATCTTGTCCGGGGCGAGTTCCACCGCCATCGATTTCGACATCAGGTTCACCGCGCCCTTCGAGGCGTTGTACCAGGTCAGGCCGGGGCGCGGCCTGAGGCCCGCGGTCGAGCCGACATTGATGATGCAGCCGCCGCCATTGCCGCGCATCAGGGGCACGACGGCATGGGCGAAGTGGAAGATCGACTTCACATTGACGTCGAAGACGCGGTCGAAGGTCGCCTCGTCGACATCCAGCATCGGCTGGTTGCGATGCGACGTGCCGGCATTGTTGATGAGGATGTCGACCTTGCCGAAGCGGGCGACCACCTTGGCCACCGCGCGCTGCACGTCCTTGGCCTTGGACACGTCGCATTTCACGCCCATGGCCTTGCGGCCGATGCCCTTGGCAACCTCCTTCGCGCCGTCCTCGTTGAGGTCGAACACCGCCACCTTGCAACCCTCGCGCGCGAAGGTCTCCGCGATGCCCTTGCCGAAGCCCTGAGCGCCGCCGGTGACGATGGCGACCTTATCCTTGAGACGCATGGTCCCCACTCCCTTGAAAGCAATGATGCGTGTTGTCGGTCCGACCGATGGTGATCACCCCCTGATGATCGCGATCAGCCGGGCCGATGGTGGCCAGCCGGGCTGATGGTGATCAGCCGGGCCGATTGTGATCAGCCGGGCCGATGGTGATCAGCCGTGATTGATGACGACGGTTTTCGAGGCCGAGAATTCGTAGAGCGCCTCGAACCCCTTCTCGCGGCCATGGCCTGATTTCTTGACCCCGCCGAACGGCAGCTCGATGCCGCCGCCGGCGCCGTAGCCGTTGACGAAGACCTGGCCGCAGCGCATGGCGCGGGCGACCCGCATGGAGCGCTTGGCCTCGCGGCTCCAGACACCGGCAACCAGGCCGAAATCGGTGCCGTTGGCGAGCCGGATCGCATCGGCCTCGTCGTCGAAGGGGATGGCCGAGAGCACCGGTCCGAAAACCTCGTCGCAAGCCAGCCGGTTGGAGCGCGGCACCGGGCCGAACAGGGTCGGCGCGACGTAGTAGCCGCCGGCCGGCACGTCGCCGGCGACCGATCCTTCGGCCAGCACCGGGATGCCGTCGGCGCGGGCGCGCTCGACAAAGCCCTCGACGCGCCGCTTCTGGCCGGCATTGATCATCGGGCCACAGTCGAAATCCATGTCCCAACTGCCGACGCGCACGGTCTTGAAGCGCTCCGCGACCCGGCCGACCAACTCGTCATAGGCCTTGCGCTCGATCAGCATGCGCGAACCCGCCGAACAGGTCTGGCCACCGTTCTGGACGATGGCATTGACCAGCACCGGCACGGCCGCGTCGAAATCGGCATCGGCGAACAGCACCTGCGGGCTCTTGCCGCCGAGTTCGAGGGTGCAGCCGATATGGTTCTTGGCGGCCGCCGTCTGGATCAGCGTGCCGACCTCGGGCGAACCGGTGAACGAAATGAAGTCGATGCCGCGGTGGTTGGACAGCGCCGCGCCGGCCTCTTCGCCGAGCCCGGTCAGGAGGTTGATGACGCCAGGCGGGAAGCCGACCTCCAGCGCCAGCTCGCAGATGCGGATGAGCGACAGGCAGGCGTCCTCGGCGGGCTTGACCACGCAGGTATTGCCGCAGGCGAGCGAGGCCGCGACCGAGCGGCCGAAGATCTGGGCCGGATAGTTCCAGGGCACGATATGGCCGGTGACGCCATGGGGGTCACGCACCACGGCGACGGTATAGCCGTTGAGGAAGGGGATGGTCTCGCCGTGAACCTTGTCGGCGGCGGTGCCGTAGAATTCGAAATAGCGGGCGGTGGCGGTGATGTCGGCCTTGCCCTGCTTGAACGGCTTGCCGGTGTCCATGCTCTCGAGGATCGACAGCTCCTCGTGATGGGCGAGGATGGCTTCGCCGAGCCTGACCAGCAGGCGGCCGCGCTCGGTGGCCGTCATCCGGCCCCAGGGGCCGTCCTCGAAGGCGCGGCGGGCGGCGGCCACGGCACGGTCGACATCGCCGGCGCTGGAGCGCGGCATGATGGCGATGACCTTGCCGTCGGACGGACCGACAGCGTCGATGGTGCGGCCGTCGGCGGCCTCGCTCGACGCACCGTCGACAATGTTGAAGACCTTACGGATCTTGGCGGCGGGTTCGCGGTTCCCGGCGGCAGGTTCGGCGATGGTCATGGCGATCTCCTTGGAAGGCGGCCGGGCTCCGGCGGGGTTGGACGGAACCTAGCCGCGCGCGGATATCACTGAAAGGGGCCTGCGCATGGGTGCCGCATGCACAAGTGCGGCATCTGGAAGCGGCCGGAGGATCGGCCGCCGTCCGGACCGCCTCAGCCGCGCGCGGCGATCTGGGCGGCCGCCAGGATCGCGCCGACGCCGAGGCCGATACCGATCAGGAACACCACGAAGGCGCCGAGGCCGCTGAAGCGCACACCTTCGCGTGCCGGTGCCGCCATCGGCACCTCGGACCGGGCCGCGGCTGTTTCGGACCTGGCGGGCGGCGCTTCGGGCCGGACCGGGGCCGACGCCTCGGCAGGTGCCGCGAAGGACTGCGCCGCGAACGACTGGGCCGGGAGCGCATCGGCTCTCGCCTGGACCGCTTGTCCGGTTTCGGCAGGGCTCGCCAGCACGGCCGGCAGCCCGGCACGCGGCAGACCTGTCGGCTGTGGTTCCGCCAGCTGAACGGCCGCCGCGTCGGTGCTCGCCCGCGGTGCGCCGAGCATGCGCTCGCGCTCGATCAGGCGCTGGGCGACATAAGCCGTGACACTGTCGGCAATGGTATCGGCATTATCGCTTTCGAGGATGATCGAGCGGCCGAGACGGCTGTCCTGCAGGAAGCGGAACTGGCGCTTGTCGCGGGCCATCTCGACAAAAGAAATCATGTCGATCCACAGGCGTGGCGGATCGCCGGGGACCAGCCCGGTGTCGAACAGATCAATATGAGCGGGCACCTGGGCGAAGACCGGCGTCAGCTTGTCGCGCAGGATTTCCAGCCGGGCGAGCTCGGCGTCGCGCAGGGCGACGATCACGCCGGTGCGTTCGGCTTCCTGGATGCGCATGCGGCGCATGGCGTCCTTCAGCGATCGTTCGTAGAGCGCGCCGGCGGCAGCGCCTGCCTGCTTCTCGTCCATGACCCGTCCTCGGCAACCGCAGACCCGCGGGGGACCGGACCCCGCGTCCCCGAAAGACATTTAATCACGGACGGCCGTCTTCCCAAGCGCCGCGTCGCAGCCGTCCACCGCTGCGCCGCCGCCGCCGGCGGCGCGAACGGGGCCAATGTGACGTGACGGCCACAGTTCCACAGAAAGCCGGACGGTTTAACCGGTGGGCCTTCGGTAGGACAGCCATGCGCTTGTGGGTTCGGCCGCATCATGACAGCGATTGCCGTGACGAAACATTACAACCGTGCCGGCATGGCCGTCCGATAGGCGGGCAGCTCAAGGCAGAGAAACGGTTCAAGGGAGAATGTCGTGAAACGATCCGTTCTGGCCGCGGTTCTTGCCGTCTCCGCCACCGGCGTCCAGGCCGCCGATCTCGGAGCGCAGAGGATCGCCGTCCCCTCGGCCATTCTCGCCACCGGCCACGACTGGACCGGCTTCTATGCCGGCCTGCACGCCGGTTATGGCTGGGGCAACACCCGTTTCGACCCGCTCGCCAACGTTCCCGACACGCGCTCGCAGGGCGCCCTGATCGGCGGCCAGTTCGGCTGGAACTATCAGGTCGGCCAGTTCGTTCTCGGCCTGGAAGGCACGCTGGCCTGGGCTTCGCTGTCGGGTTCGGTCTCGGATCCCTCCGGCTCGGGCTCCGTCCTGCACTCCAAGGTGAACTGGATCGCCACGCTTGGCCCAAGGCTTGGCTTCGCCTTCGACCGCGCCTTGATCTATGCCAAGGGCGGCTTGGCGATCGCCGGTCTCGAGACCCGCATCGTCAATCCGCTCGCCGGCTCGGCCTCAGGGTCGCATGCGCAGGGCGGCTGGTTTGTCGGCGGCGGTGTCGAATATGCGCTGACGCCGAACTGGAGCGTCAAGGCTGAATATAACTATATCAATCTCGGCACCGGCGTCGCCCTGCTCGACGCGGGCGGCGGGTTTGCACAGGGGTTCCGTACCAACCGGAACATTCACACCATCACGCTTGGCTTCAACTACCTGTTTCCGGTGAGCCGCCAGGCCGCCATCAGGTCGGCGTCCCTGGACGCCGCGGGCGGCTTCAACTGGACCGGCTTCTATCTGGGCGCCCATGCCGGTTATGGCTGGGGTTCGACGACATTCGATGCCGCCTTGGGTCCGCTGGGGCCGAATCATAGCCATGACGGCGTCCTGCTCGGCGGCCAGTTCGGTTGGAACTATCAGATCAATCGGGTCGTGCTGGGCCTGGAAGCGACCGCCACCTGGGCTGGCCTGTCGGGCTCGACGACGGCGCTCGGCAACACGTTCCGGACGCGGGTGAACTGGCTGGCAACCATGGGCCCGAGGGTCGGCTTCACCGTGTTCGATCGCGCCTTGATCTACGGCAAGGGCGGCGTCGCCTTCGCCGGGTTCGAGACCGGCGCGGAAATCGCGGGCAGCGGCGATCGGCTGTCCAGCGCCCGCATCGGCTGGTTCGTCGGCGGCGGCGCGGAATATGCCTTTGCCCCCAATTGGTCGGCCAAGGTCGAGTATAACTACCACAACTTCTCATCCGGCAGCTGGCTGGCCAGCGCGGGGCCCTTCGTGGTCGGCTTGCGCACGAAGGAAGATGTCCACTCGGTCACGGTCGGCGTGAACTACCTGTTCACCACCGGTCCGGGTGCGGTCGTCGCGCGTTACTGATCGCGGCTCTTGCTTCGTTTGATCTGCACAGGCCGCCCTTGGGCGGCCTGTTGCGCGTCAGGGGCGCAGGCGACCTGAAAGCCACACGTGCGGTTGCCGTGCCGAGCGCCGCATGGTGTTCGTCCACCGTGGCACCGGTGCCTCATCGCCGTCGGTGCAAACCGGGGACGTGTGACGTGTCGGCCACAGGCTGACAAAAAGCGGTACGATTCAACCGTGCGAGCTTCCGATAGGGCAGGTATGGCTTGCGAGCCTGGCCGCATCATGACAGCGATTGTCGCAACGGAACATTGCAACCGGCCGGCATGGCAACCCGACATTCAGCGCGGGTCGGCGGCAAGCAAAAACGTTCAAGGGAGAGTGTCTTGAAGCGATCCATTCTGGCCGCGGTTCTTGCCGTTTCAGCCACCGGCGTCCAGGCCGCCGATCTCGGTGGGCAGAGGATCGCCGTTCCCTCGGCCATTCTCGCCACCGGCCACGACTGGACCGGCTTCTATGCCGGCCTGCACGCCGGCTACGGCTGGGGCAATACCAGTTTCGATCCGCTTATGGGCATTCCCAACACGCGGACGTCGGGCGCCCTGATCGGCGGCCAGTTCGGCTGGAACTACCAGGTCGGCCAGTTCGTGCTCGGCCTCGAGGGAACGCTGGCCTGGGCCTCCCTGTCGGGGTCGGTCTCGGATGCCCTGGGTTTCGGCGCCACCATTCACTCCAAGACGAACTGGATCGCTACCCTTGGTCCAAGGCTTGGTTTCGCTTTCGACCGCGCCTTGATCTACGCCAAGGGAGGCTTCGCGATCGCCGGTTTCCAGTCGCGCATCGACAACGGCGGCGGCCTGGCGGCCTCCGGGTCGCATGCGCAGGCCGGCTGGTTCGTCGGTGGTGGCGTCGAATATGCGTTGACGCCGAACTGGAGCGCCAAGGTCGAATATAACTACATCAACCTCGGCAGCGGCTTCGCGCAGTTCGACATTGCTCCGGGTTCGCAGGGCCTGCGGTCCAGCCGCGACATTCACACCATCACGCTCGGCTTCAACTACCTGTTTCCGGTGAGCCGCCAGGCCGCCGCCAGGGCGGCGTCCCTGGATGCGGCCGGCGGCTTCAACTGGACCGGCTTCTATCTCGGCGCCCATGCCGGTTATGGCTGGGGTTCGACGACGTTTGATGCCGCCTTGGGGGGACTGGCCCCGAATCACGGCCATAACGGCGTTCTGCTGGGCGGCCAGTTCGGCTGGAACTATCAGATCAACCGGGCCGTGCTCGGCCTGGAAGCGACCGCCGCGTGGGCCGGCTTGTCGGGTTCGGCCACGTCGGTTGTCGGTACGTTCCGGACGCGGGTGAACTGGCTCGCGACCATGGGCCCGAGGGTCGGCTTCACCGTCCTCGACCGTGCCCTGATCTACGCCAAGGGCGGCGTCGCCTTCGCCGGGTTCAACACCGACGGGGAGCTCCTCGGCCCGACCTCCGGCTCGACCTCCAACGCCCGCATCGGCTGGTTTGTCGGCGGCGGCGCGGAATATGCTTTCGCGCCCAATTGGTCGGCCAAGGTCGAATATAGCTACCACAACTTCTCGGCCGGCAATTGGCTGGTGTCCTCCGGCCCTATCGCGTTCGGCCTGCGCGCGAAGGAAGATGTCCACTCGGTCACGGTCGGCGTGAACTACCTGTTCACCACCGGTCCGGGCGCGGTCGTCGCGCGTTACTGATCGCGGCTCACGCTTTGCGGATCAGCACAGGCCGCCTTCGGGCGGCCTGTTGCGCTTCAGGGACGTGAGGAGGCCTGAGAGCCACACCCTCCCACGATCGGTCGCTTGTTGCATCGCGCCCCGCGGGGGGGCCGTCCGCCACGACTGTTGCCGTTGCGTCACATCCGGTCGCAAAACCACATGTGTCACCGTGCCGCCGCGATTTCCTGGGGTGTTGGCGGTTGATCGGTCATCGGTACCATGCAACCGATACGTTCAGCGCCTTCCAGGGGCATCCGGCACGTGGAGTGCCGTCGCCGGCAGGGCAGCGATCCGGGGCCAGTCGACGGTCGTTGGCCCTCCGGCATCAAACGGGGGAAGCGTCATGAAGAAGCTCATCATCGCAGCCGCTGCCATGGCGGGTCTTGCCTCGGGCGCGCAGGCGGCCGATCTCGGCGTGCAGCGCGTCGCCGTTCCCGCGGCGATCCTCGCGCCCGCGTTCAACTGGACCGGCTTCTATGTCGGCCTCAATGCCGGTATCGGCATCGCCAACACCAATTTGGGCACCCTGACGGGCGGTGCCCTGTCCGGCAGCGGCACCGGCTTCGTCGGCGGCGCCCAGATCGGCTACAACTACCAGATCAACAATTTCGTCCTCGGCGTCGAAGGCGACTTCGGCTATTTCGGGGTTCGCCGCAACTTCAACTCGGCCCTGGGCTTCGGTATCATCTCGGCCTATTGGAAGACCAGCTGGGACGCCTCGATCCGGGCGCGCGCCGGCATCGCCATCGACCGGCTGCTGCTCTATGTCACCGGCGGCGTGGCCTTCGCCGACTTCGGGGCCGGCGTGACCCTCGGCGGCGCCGCCGTGGTCGTGAACTCCGCCAGCCAGACGCGTGTCGGCTGGACCGTCGGTGGCGGCGCCGAATATGCCTTCACGCCGAATTGGACGGTGCGCGGCGAATATCTCTATTCGAACTACGGCAACAAGGACATCTTCGTCGGCGGCGCGAACGTTCGCCTCGAGACCCACAAGTTCCGCCTCGGCGTGAACTATCTGTTCTCGACCGGTCCGGGCGCGATCGTCGCGCGCTACTGATCCGATCAGCCATTATCGTGCTTGTCACAGGCCGCCTTCGGGCGGCCTGCTGCGTTGTGCGCCCAGCATGGGCGCAATCTTGGAGGTGGAAGTCCTCCCGTAAGCTGGCCACAGCGAACGAAGCGAAGCGCAACTGCGGAAGGGCGACCGACCGTGGGGAGGAAGCGTGGAGCGTAACCCGCGAGACGATGGACAAGAACCGGATAGAAGGCGGTGTCGAGCAGGGCGAGCGGGCAACGAACCGCAAAGCCCTTGTGGTCAAGGCTCGATGACGTAAATCCGGCGTTTGTGCGGGGAAGGATTGCGTTCTTACCTGGGGAGATCTCGCCTCGTGCCTGAAAGGGCGACGGTGTCGAACCGGAGCGAGAAGTCAGCCGAGGTCGTAGTAGCCGGCGGGCCACCGTCGGCGAAGGACCGAACGAGAGAGAGTGAAGTTCCCCCAAGGATGAGCAAGGCCATGC
Organism: Phreatobacter stygius; assembly: GCF_005144885.1. NCBI lineage: Bacteria > Pseudomonadati > Pseudomonadota > Alphaproteobacteria > Hyphomicrobiales > Phreatobacteraceae > Phreatobacter > Phreatobacter stygius. The sequence goes on along the minus strand of NZ_CP039690.1, from coordinate 828,421 downwards.
GTCAGATGCCGGGTACGCCCGGGAAGCGGGAGAGGCGAACGGGTGAAGCCCGCTCGGGCTCCTGTCTCGACGAAGCCGCGCCCCCGCCCCGGACCAGGAACGACACGGGGCCGGGACTGCTCGAAGCGGTTCTGGCGCGAGAGAACCTTCTGCGGGCCTTGAAGCAGGTGCGCGCCAACAAGGGTGCGGCAGGCGTGGATGGTCTGGATATCGACCAGACGGCCAGCATGCTGCGAACCGACTGGTCCGTGATCCGCGACAGTCTGCTGAAGGGGACGTACCAGCCGCAGCCGGTGCGTCGCGTGATGATCCCGAAGCCGGGGGGAGGCGAGCGCGAGCTCGGCATCCCGACGGTGCTGGATCGCCTGATCCAACAGGCGCTCCTGCAAGTCCTGCAGCCGATCCTTGATCCGACCTTCAGCGAGCACAGCTACGGCTTCCGCCCGGGCAGACGCGCACACGATGCCGTTTTGGCGGCGCAATCGTTCGTGCAGTCCGGGCGGCGGGTTGTGGTGGATGTCGACCTGGAGAAATTCTTCGACCGGGTGGACCACGACATCCTGATCGATCGTCTGCGCCGGAAGGTCCCGGATCCCGGCGTTATCCGTCTGGTCCGTGCCTTCCTGAACGCTGACATTGTTGATGGGGATGCGGTCATCAAGCGGACCAGGGGCACGCCGCAAGGTGGCCCGCTGTCACCGCTGCTGGCCAACGTGCTGCTCGACGAGGTGGACAAGGAGCTTGAACGACGCGGCCATGCCTTCTGCCGCTATGCCGACGACAGCAACGTCTATGTGCGGTCCAGGCGGGCGGGCGAGCGGGTCATGGCTCTGCTGCGACGACTCTACGGCCGGCTTCATCTGACGGTGAACGAGACCAAGAGTGCCGTGGCTTCCGTCTTCGGCCGCCGCTTTCTCGGCTACGCCTTCTGGGTGGCGCCGGGTCGGGTGGTCAAACGGCGGGTCGCCGACAAGGCGATCAAGGCGTTCAAGACCCGGATCCGTGAACTGACACCCCGGGTGACCGGGCGATCGTTAACAGCGGTGACGGCGCGGTTGTGCTCCTTCGTGCTGGGGTGGAAAGCCTACTTCCGACTGGCGCAAACACCCAAGGTCTGGCGCGAGCTGGACGAGTGGATGCGTCATCGCTTGCGGGCCATCCAGCTCAAGCACTGGAAGCGGGGCAGGACAATCCTTCGGGAGCTGATAGCGATGGGAGCCAAACCCAACGTCGCTCAGAAGGTAGCGGGAAACTCCCGCTGCTGGTGGCGCAACAGCGGGATGCTCCTCAACTCAGTCCTCACGATCAAATGGGCCGACCAACTGGGAATGCCCAGGCTCGCCTGACCTCAATCTCTCGAACCGCCCGGTGCGGACCCGCATGCCGGGTGGTGTGGCAGGGGTGCGGTCAAACGACCGCCCCCTATGCCGATTCAGGAGGTCCCGGGGAAAGTCCCGGTCTGCCTGAGCGCTTCGCCGGCGACCATGGCCACGGCGACCGCGACATTGAGCGAGCGCAGGCCCGGCGCCATCGGAATGACGATGCGAGCGTCGGCGGCGTCGTGCACCTCGTCCGGAACCCCGGCCGATTCGCGTCCGGCCATCAGGATGTCACCGGCCTGATAGACAAATTGGGCATAGGGGACCGCGGCCCTGGTGGTCATCAGGACCAGGCGATGCCCGTCTGCCCGCCGGGCCGCTTCGAAGGCCTGGAAGTCGTTGTGGCGGCGCCAGTCGACATGGTCGAGATAGTCCATGCCGGCGCGGCGGAAGGCCCGGTCGGAGACCGGAAAACCGGAGGGTTCGACAATGTCGATGCCGAGGCCGAGACAGGCGGCGAGCCGCATGATGGTGCCGGTGTTCTGGGCGATGTCAGGCTGATAGAGCGCGATGCGGATCATGAGGGCCCTGTTGGCTGCCGTCACGGCATGTCGTCAAGCCGGTCGAAGCTTGGAAACCATGGCGATATTCCCATGCGACGAAGGTGCCATGCGTTCCATGGACACGTTCTAAACGGTGCACTGGACATCCCGAAGCAACGATGCGAATAAGCCAACGCCGACAAAGGTTCCCGCGCGGATTCCTTGGCTCTTGGTTTCGAGGGCCTGGGTTTCGAGGCCCTGCCGGCGCGAGTGGACCGCCCGGGCGGCCCCGCGCCAGGCGCGACGCCATCGCAGCGGGTTCTCTCCAAAGGGCTCTTGGGCTCTCCGGCGCGATCGAGGTCCGCGACGGACCCAGGACGAAAGGACGATGATAGTGGCCAGTGTTGATCACGCCGCAGAGGGCAACCGCCGCGACTTCCTGTTTCTTGCGACCGGTGCCGCGGCCGCGGTGGGTGGTGCTGCAACCGTGTGGCCGTTCATCAGCCAGCTTGCGCCCGATGCCAGCACGGTCTCCGCCGGCGCGCCGATCGAGCTCGACCTGTCGTCGATCGCCTCGGGCGCCCAGATCAAGATCTTGTGGCGCGGCAAACCCTATTTCGTCCGCAACCGCACCGATGCCGAAATCAAGGCCGCCCGCGACGTCGACGTCGCGACGCTGCGTGATCCCGAGACCGATCAGCGCCGGGTCAAGCAAGGCCACGAGAAGTGGCTGATCACCGCCGCCAATTGCACCCATCTCGGCTGCGTGCCGCTCGGCAACCAGGGCGACTTCGGCGGCTGGCTGTGCCCCTGCCATGGCTCGCATTTCGATACTTCAGGCCGCATCCGCAAAGGCCCAGCGCCGACCAACCTGCCGGTGCCGCAGTATAATTTCGTGTCGGATACCCGCATCCGCATCACCGGCGCCGCACCGACCGCCTGACGATCCAATAGAGGTTGAAGACCATGCAGGGTCATTCGCAATACGTTCCCACATCGGGCTTCGGGAAATGGATCGACGCGCGCCTTCCGCTGCCGCGGCTCGTCTATGACTCGTTCATCGCCTATCCGGTGCCGAAGAACCTGAACTATTTCTGGACCTTCGGCGGCATCCTTTCGATCATGCTGGTGTGCCAGATCGTCACCGGCATCGTGCTGGCGATGCATTACACCGCCCATGTCGACATGGCGTTCAACTCGGTTGAACACATCATGCGCGACGTCAATTACGGCTGGCTGCTGCGCTACCTGCATGCCACCGGCGCCTCGATGTTCTTCATCGCGGTCTATGTCCACATGCTGCGCGGCCTCTATTACGGCTCGTACAAGGACCCGCGCGAGGTGCTGTGGATCCTCGGCGTGATCATCTACCTGTTGATGATGGCGACCGCCTTCATGGGCTATGTGCTGCCCTGGGGCCAGATGTCGATGTGGGGCGCGGTGGTCATCACCAACCTGTTCTCGGCCATTCCGCTGGTCGGCCCGACGGTGGTGGAATATTTGTGGGGTGGCTATTCGGTCGACAACCCGACGCTGAACCGCTTCTTCTCGCTGCACTATCTCCTGCCCTTCATGATCGCCGGCGTCGTCGTGCTGCACGTCTGGGCGCTGCATGTCACCGGCCAGAACAATCCGACCGGCGTCGAGGTGAAGGACGTCAAGAAGGACACCGTGCCGTTCACGCCCTATGCGACCATCAAGGACGCCTTCGGCATGGCCGTGTTCTTCATCATGTTCATGTATTTCACCTTCTTCCAGCCGAACTATCTCGGCCACGCGGTCAACTATGTGCCCGCCGACCCGCTGGTGACGCCGGCCCATATCGTGCCTGAATGGTACTTCCTGCCGTTCTACGCGATCCTGCGCGCCATCACCTTCGACATCAACCTGGTGGTGCTCACCATCCCGTCCAAGCTCGGCGGCGTGCTGGCCATGTTCGCGGCGATCGCGGTGCTGGCCTTCCTGCCCTGGCTCGACACCTCGAAGGTGAAGTCGACCGCCTATCGGCCGCTGCACAAGCAGTTCTTCTGGGCCTTCGTCATCGTCTGCGTCATGCTCGGCTGGCTCGGCTCGAAGCCGCCCGAGGGCATTTTCCCGATGCTGTCATTGATCTTCACCGGGCTCTATTTCGCCTATTTCCTGGTGGCGCTGCCGCTTCTCGGCCTGTTCGAGACGCCGAAGCCGCTGCCGGCCTCGATCGCCGATTCCGTGCTCGGCAAGGCCAAGGGCGGCGCCCCGGTGGTGGTCGGCGCCAATGCCGCGCCCGAGGTCAAGGGCTGAGCGGACGCTGAGAGAGAACAAGGGATCGATGACGATGAAATTCACCTCTCTGCGTCTTGCCGCGGCCGCCGGCCTGATCGGCCTTGGCCTCGGCCTGGCCGCGCCGGTACTCGCGGCCGAGCAGGAAAATCCGCCGCGCGCCGTCTGGTCGTTTTCCGGGCCGTTCGGCATGTTCGACCGCGCCCAGCTGCAGCGCGGCTTCCAGGTCTACAAGGACGTCTGCGCCGCCTGCCACGGGCTCAACCAGATGTCGTTCCGCAACCTGTCGCAGCCCGGTGGCCCGGAATTCCCGGCCGACCAGGTGGCGCAGATCGCCGCCGACTGGATCCACAAGGTGCGCGAGATCGGCGATGACGGCCAGCCGGCCGAGCGCGCGCCGCGCCCCGCCGACCGCATTCCCGGCCCCTTCGCCAACGTCAAGGCCGCGGAAGCCGCGCATAACGGCAAGGCGCCGCCGGACCTGTCCTTGATGGCGAAGGCGCGTTCCTACGAGCGCGGCTTCCCCTGGTTCCTGGTCGACATCTTCACGATGTATCAGGAGCACGGGACCGACTATCTGAAGGCCTTCCTGACCGGCTATGAAGCCAACCACGAGGTGATGGCCGGGCTGCACTACAACAAATATTTCCCGGGCAATGCCGTCGCCATGCCGAACATCCTGCAGGATGGCCTGGTGACCTATTCGGACGGCTCGCCGGCGACCGCCCGGCAATATGCCGCCGACGTCACGGCCTTCCTGATGTGGACGGCGGAACCGCATCTGGAGCAGCGCAAGCGCATCGGCTTCCAGGTCCTGCTGTTCCTGCTGGTCATGTCGATCCTGCTCTATTTCACCAAGAAGCGGGTCTGGTCCTCGCTCGAAGGCCACGCCTGACCGGCTGATGCCGAAACGACAGCTTGACGAAGGGCCGCGCGAGCGGCCCTTTTCATGTCAGCGATCGGGGGACGACATGACCAAGGCGGTGCTCGGCATCATCGGCGGCTCCGGGATCTATGATCTGCCGGGGCTGGAGGCGGTCGAGGAGATCAAGGTCGCCTCGCCCTGGGGCGAGCCCTCCGATCTGGTCCGCCGTGGCCGGCTCGGCGCGACCGACATCGTCTTCCTGCCGCGCCATGGCCGCGGTCATGTCCTCGGTCCGTCCGACATCAACTACCGCGCCAATATCGACGTGCTGAAGCGGATGGGGGTGACCGACCTGGTGTCGCTCTCCGCGGTCGGCTCGTTCAAGGGCGACCTGCCGCCCGGCACTTTCGTGTTGGCCGACCAGTTCATCGATCGGACCTTCAAGCGCGAGCCGAGCTTCTTTGGCGCCGGCTGCGTCGCCCATGTAGCCTTTTCCCATCCGGTCGCGCCGCTCCTGCAGAAGCGCGTGGCGGCGGCCGCCGCCGCCGCGGGCATCGGCCATGCGGTTGGCGGCACGTCGGTCTGCATGGAAGGCCCGGCCTTCTCGACGCTGGCCGAAAGCCTGTTCCACAAGGCGCAGGGCTGGGACCTGATCGGCATGACCTCCATGCCGGAGGCCAAGCTCGCCCGCGAAGCCGAGATCGCCTATTGCTTTGTCGGCATGGTCACCGATTTCGATGCCTGGCATGAAGAAGCTGGTCCGGTCGACGTGGCGCTGGTCATGCACCACCTCAACGCCAATGCCGACAAGGGCCGCCGCCTGGTCGCGCGGCTGGCGCGCGACTTTCCGGCGGAGCATGAACCGTGCCCCGTCGGGTCCGACCGGGCGCTCGAATTCGCCATCGTCACCGCCAAGGAGCAGCGCGATCCGGCCTTGCTCGCCAAGCTCGACGCGGTGGCGGGGCGGGTGCTGTAGCGGGCGAATGGCGAATAACGAGTAGCGAATCGGGAATGGCGAGCCGCTCTTGAAGCTCGTGTTCCGTGAGGCACCGCCTTCGCCTCTCCGCCCCGGTGCCGCCCTCGTTTTCGTAGGCTCATCGTCTTGGCCGGGACAAGCCCGGCCAAGACGAGGTGCGAGGCTTGTGAGGCCAGGCCCGGGGCGGAACAATCTCTTCGCCGTCAGCCACGGCCTAGTCGCTACTCGCCATTCGCCACTTCGAAGCCCGCCTCAAGCCAAGGCCCGGCGCAGTGCGGCGGCGGCCTCGCCAAGCGCGATGTCGGCGTCGTCGACCGCACCCTGCATCAGCAGGAAGGCGTGAACCTGGCCTGGCCAGCGCTTCAGCGTCACCGCCACACCGGCCTTTTCGAGGGCGGCCGCATAGGCCTCGCCCTCGTCGCGCAGCACGTCATATTCGGCGGTGAAGATGGTTGCCGGCGGCACGCCCGCCAGGTCGGTCTGGCGCAACGGTGAAGCGCGCACCTGCGCCGCCAGGCCGGGGTCCGGCAAGTATTGCCGCCAGGCCCAACGCATCATGTTGCGGCTGAGGAAAGGGTCTTCGGCATTGGCCTGGTAGGACGGCGTGTCGAAGGCGCAGTCGAGCACCGGATAGAACAAGAGCTGGTGCCGGACGGGCGGGCCGCCGTGGCGGGATTCCTGGGCGAGCACCGCGGCGATAGTACCGCCGGCACTGTCGCCGGCCACAGCGATCCTGGTCGCGATGCCGCCGATCTCGCCGGCCTGGTCATGGACCCAGGCGAGTGCGGCATGGGCATCGTCGACCGCCGCCGGAAACGGCGCTTCCGGGGCAAGGCTGTAGTCGACCGAGACGACCAGCGTGCCGGCGTCGCGGGCGAGTGTCCGGGTGATGCCGTCGGTCAGGTCGGGGCTGCCGACGACGAAGGCGCTGCCATGGAAATAGAGGGTGATCGGGAAGGGGCCGTCACCCCAGGGGTAATAGAGCCTGACCGCCATCGGCCCACGGCTGCCCGCGATCATCAGGTCCTCGACCCTGGGCAGGACGACCGGCGCGGCCGACGGCGCCGGCGGCACGAAGGTGGCGCGGAAATCGGCGCCGGAGATGGTGGTAAAATCAATCGGCGCGACATCGGCCGGGCGCGCCGCGCCGGCGGCATCGATGATCGCCTGGATTTGGGCGTTGAGGGGCATGGCTGGTCCTTGCAGGTCGGACAGGGCGGTCGGGACGGCGCGATGTCAGGGGCATTCGGTCGAGGCGACCAGCCGGCGCGGCGCTTCCAGGCGCCGGCTGACCAGCGCGATGGCAAGGGCGGCCAATGGCGCCAGCGCCGCCACCCAGGTGATCGCGCCGAGGCCGGGGCCGTGGTCGATCACCGCGCCGCCGAGCCAGGCGCCAATGGCGTTACCGAGGTTGAAGGCTGCAATATTGAGGCTCGACGCCAGGCCCTGGCCGGCGCCTTCGGCCTTTTCCAGAAGCCACATCTGCAGCGGCGGCACGGTGGCAAAGGCGGCAACCCCGAGCAGCCCGACAAACAGGACACCGGCAATCTTGTCATGGATGGCGAAGGTCATCAGCACCAGCACGACGGCGAGTGCGGCGAGCGTGCCGAGCACCGAAGGCATCAGCCAGCGGTCGGCGAGCTTGCCGCCGCCGAGATTGCCGGCGACCAGGCCGACGCCGAAGACCAGCAGGATCGGCGACACCGCGCCATCCGGGAAGCCGGTGATGCCGGTCAGGATCGGCGCGATATAGGTGAACACCGCGAAGACGCCGATCCAGCCGAACACCGTCATGGCAAGACCGAGCAGCACCTGCGGGCGCGCGAACACCGCAAGGTCGTCCTTGAGGCTGCCGGAAGCTTCCGGCTTGTCGTCGCGCGGCACGGCAAGTGTGATGACCGCGACCGCGACGAGGCCGATCAGGGTGACGGCCCAGAAGGTCGAGCGCCAGCCGAGCGCCTGGCCAAGCCAGGTGCCGAAGGGCACGCCGAGGATATTGGCAACCGTCAGGCCGGTGAACATGATGGCAATGGCGGACGCCTTCTTGTTCGGCGCGACCAGGCCGGTGGCGACCACCGAGCCGACGCCGAAAAAGGTGCCATGAGCAAAGGCGGTCAGCACGCGAGCGGCCATCAGCGACCAGTAGTCGGGTGCAAGCGCGCAGGCGAGATTGCCGAGGGTGAAGACGATCATCAGGCTGACCAGCACGGTCTTGCGCCGCCAGCGGGCGGTGAGGCCGGTCATCAAGGGGGCGCCGCCGACGACGCCCAGCGCATAACCCGAGATCAACAGGCCGGCAGCGGAGATCGAGACGCCGAGATCGGCGCCGACCTGGATCAGGAGACCCATGATGACGAATTCGGTGACGCCGATACCGAAGGCGCCGGCGGTGAGCGCATAGAGGGCAAGGGGCATGGGAAGGTGTCCGGCCAAGGTGAGGGCGGCCGGCGGAATGCCGGCGTCACCTTGCCAAGTGGACCCGCAGCCATTGATGAACTAGACTGCCTGAAGGAATAGCGCCTGTGAATTGAACTCACCATGAGCCGACAGGACATCAATCGCTCGGGCGAGATGGACGTGTTCGTCCGGGTCATCGAACTCGGCGGCTTCTCGGCTGCCGCGCGGGCCTGCCGGATGACGCCCTCGGCGGTGAGCAAGCTGATCGCGAGGCTCGAAACCCGGCTTGGCGTGCGGCTGATCAACCGCTCCACCCGCAGCCTGCAACTGACCGCCGAAGGCGCGGTGTTCTACGAGCGGGCGGTGCAGATCCTCGGCGATCTCGATACCGCCGAACGCGAGGCGGCGGCCGGCGCCAGCCCGCGCGGCCGGCTTCGGGTCAATGCCAATGTCGCTTTCGGCCGGCGCTACCTGGTGCCGCTCATCCCGGACTTCCTCGCCCGCTATCCGCAGGTTTCGCTCGACCTGGTGCTGACCGATACCGTGGTCGATCTCCTGGAACAGCGCGCCGATGTGGCGATCCGGGTCGGCCCCTTGCGCGAATCGCGTCTGGTGGCCCGAAAGCTCGGCATCAGCCGGGTCGCGGTGGTGGCGTCTCCCGGCTATCTCGCCCGCCACGGCATGCCGGAGACGCCGGCGGATCTGGTGAAGCACAATCTGCTGGGCTTCAGCTTCACGCGGCTGGTCGAGGGCTGGCCGTTTCGCGACGAGACCGGCGGCATCGTCACCGTGTCGCCGGTCGGCAATGCGCTGGCGAGCGATGGCGAGACCATGCTCGAGCTGGTCCTGGCCGGCCTCGGCCTGGCCCGTCTGTCGGTCATGCAGACCCGCGACGATATCGCCGCCGGCCGGCTGGTGCCGGTGCTGGAGCCCTACAATCCCGGCGATACCGAAGACATCAGCGCCATCTTCGTCGGCCAGGGCGGGCATCTGCCGGCGCGCGTGCGCGCCTTCCTCGACTATCTCGTCGAAACGGTTCGCTTGTGACGGTTCCGTCACCCGCCTTTCCTTGCGGTGTGCGGACGGCCTATGAAAGCGCAGACCGCATCCTCATCCGGGGAGCCGGCGGGATGTCGCGGAGACCAGCATGGCGAGCGGACTGGAAGACGAACTGAAGCGTGCGATCCGCACCATTCCCGACTACCCGAAGCCGGGCATCCTGTTCCGCGACATCACCACGCTGCTCGGTGACGCGCGCGCCTTCCGCCGTGCCGTCGATGCGCTGGTCCAGCCCTGGGCGGGCGGCAAGATCGACAAGGTCGCCGGCATGGAAGCGCGCGGCTTCATTCTCGGCGGCGCGGTGGCCCACCAGCTGTCCGCCGGCTTCGTGCCGATCCGCAAGAAGGGCAAGCTGCCCTATAAGACCGTCAGCATGGCCTATGAGCTGGAATATGGCACCGACGAGATGGAGATCCATGTCGATGCGGTGAAACCGGGCGAGCGGGTCATTCTGGTCGACGACCTCATCGCCACGGGTGGCACGGCGGAAGGTGCGGTCAAGCTTTTGCAGCAGGTCGGCGCTGTGATCGAGGCCGCCTGTTTCATCGTCGACCTGCCGGAGCTCGGCGGGGCGGACAAGCTCCGGGCGATGAATGTCGCGGTGCGCACGCTGGTGGCCTTCGAAGGACACTGAGGGACAAACTGGCGTGGAAGACCCCCAAAAGGTTGAAGGCCATGAACCCGCTTGCGCAAGCTCATGGCCCTCGACGGGTTCAGAGCCGAAGCTCCAAGACCCGGTTGGCGCGCCGTCGGGGGGGGCGTGGGGTTCAGCGCGCCACTACTGTGAAACTCGTTTGTGAAGCCTGTGTGTGAAACCTCGGGATGTCGGCGTCAGCGGCAGGTGACGGCCGGTTTGCCAGCCGGCAGCAGCGAAAGTGCGAAGCTCATCGCGTCATCTCCCGTTCGATGGGGCGGACTGTGGTTCGGCGTTGTTTCAGTCCTGTGCCGGCCGTTCACCTCGGCTGCTTCGCCCTCGCCGGGCGCTTGTTACAGTGTCGAGCGATGCGTGCCGAAGCGCTCCTGGATGAAGTCCAGGAAGACCCGCAGCTTCGGCAACCTCTGCCGGCCGGGCGGAAAGACCAGATGCATGGGCACGGGCTCGGCGACGTGCTGGGCTTCCAATAGTGGCACGAGCTGTCCGGTGCGGATCGACGGGGCGACGATGGTGTCGGCGACCCGGGTGATGCCGAGCCCGCCGAGCGCCAGCGCGTGCAGGCTGGCGGCGTCGTCGACGGTTACGGTGCCGCGAACCTCGACCCGGCGGATCTGGCCGCCGTGCCGAAACGGCCAGAGCGACAGGCCCGGTGCATTCGACGGGGTGATGCAGGTGTGCCGGGCGAGATCGTCCGGATGCAGCGGCCTGCCGCGCCGCGCGAGATAGGCCGGCGAGGCGACAATGACGCGATGGACGTCGGCGAAACGACGGCCGACCAGCCGGTCGTCGCCGACCGGGCCGGTGCGGATGCCGATATCGAGGTTGGCGGCGACGATATCGACCATGCGGTCGGTAATGCCGAGCTCGATCGTGACCTCCGGATAGGCCTCGGTGAAATCGCCGAGGACCGGTGCCAGCAGGTTGGTGGCGAAGGCAACGCCGGATGTGATGCGCAGCGTGCCGCGCGGCCTGCCGCGGTTCTCCATGACGCCAGCCTCGGCATCGTTGATTTCGCCAATGATCCTTCGGGCGGAATCGTAGAAGGCGCGGCCTTCGGTCGTCAGCGCGATCCGCCGGGTGGTGCGCTCGAGCAGCTTGACGCCGAGCCGCTCCTCAAGCCGGGTGACCGCCTTGGAGATGGCGGAGGGTGTGAGATTCAAGCGTTCCGCCGCCGCCGTCAGCCCGCCGTGATCGACACAGGCGACCAGGATCTCCATTTCCGCAGCCCGGTCCATTTATGCTCACCGGTCATTGAAGTGATGAATGGTAGCCTGATTTTTGAACCAAAGGAAAGAGGTAGTCTCGGGCAATTGGCCGAGCCAGGTCGGCGTGATGGGGGTTGCGATGACCAAGTGGATCGATCGGCGTCATCACTACTCCTATGCCGAGGCGCGCCAGCTGGCTGCTCGCGAGCGTGCGGTCGTGGTCAGGCGGATCGGCCGGGGTCTTCGCCTGATGGTCGCGGGCTGGCTGGGCGTCGGGGCTCGCGGTCAAGTTCGGGAAGACCATGGCGTTCGCGGCGAACGGGTGCCGCCGCGCTGACCCGCGACAGGCGGTCGGCCGCGATGTTTCAGCTCATCTCGGAATCGAGCTTTTCATGCCATCTCCCGTCAACACCAGCGGCGGATGATGGCGTCCTGTTTTTCAGGTCGAGCCTATTTTTCAGCTCAAGACTGCCGATTTCACGCTGTCGAGGCGGAGGACCGCTGTGGCAAATTTCAAGATCCCCGAGAACGGACGTGACATCTCGTCTTTTGATCTGCCGCTCGATCGCACCATCCGGCTGCTGCAATGGGGCGGCGATCCCCAGGGCAATCGCCTTGATGTCGCGCTCGATCGAAGCGTGGCGGGCGTCACCTTGACGGCGCTGAGCGCCAAGCAGCCGGCGGCTTCGACCTTGTTCGAGGTGAAGGGGACCGCCATCGGCACGACGTTCGGCGTCGCGGCCTATCTGCCGGGAACCACGCAACGGTACAGCAAGGACCTGAAAATGCGGGTCTGCGGCGAGCCGGTCAACCAGCTCGGCTACACCGTCGACCTCATCGCGCAATTGGCGGCCAACGGCAGCGCGAAGCAGGTCTATTTGTACTCGCGCATTTTGAGCGACCCGTCCGATTCAACCCATATTCTGTCGCAGAACACGACGGCCGGGCAGTATAATTGCGGCGATGTTGCCGCAGGCTATGGCACCAAGATATTCACCAAGCCGACCCATACCGCCTATTTCACCTACTACCTGCCGCCGCAGAGCGACAAGATGGCGGACCTCCGCTTCAATGCGAACCGCCTGAAACTCGGCATCGCGAAGATCAAGACAATGCTCGACAAGGGGACGCCGGTTCGGGTCTGGCTGATCCATCATGACGGCTTCAAGCCGATCATCCAGGGCGATACGCGAACCCATTTCCTGACCATCGTCGGTTATTCGGCGACCAAGTTCCTCTGCCTGGACCCTTGGCCGGGCGGTTCCGAACTGGACTATCAGGGCGGCATGTATGCGAAGACCAGAAACGCCTTCATGGGCGAACTCGAATTCGACCCGGTGCGCCTGGAGCTTGGCATCGGCTCGCCAGCGGGATCGCTCGGCGCGCACAGCTACAAGGTCATCGCCGGCCCCTAGGCAGTCTCGCGCCCGGCCCGACGGACAGTTCTCGCATGGCCCGCGAAGGCGCGATCGACCGGCCGCCGGGTGGCGGTCAGCGCGGCAGGAAGACCGAACCGTCGAAGGAAAACACCAGGTCGCCACGCTGGTTGACGCCGGTATTGCGGCTCAGCACGACGCCCCAGCCGGGCCGCGAGGCGAGCAGGCGCTTGGTGGTGAATTCGGCGGCATAGGTGACGGTGTCGCCAGCATAGACCGGCTTCGACCAGGCGAGATTGCTGAAGCCGCCGGACGGGCCGTTCCGCGGCGGCGGCAGGCCCTCGGCCGCCCGTTCGGCGGCGATCGCCTTCCAACGCTCGACGCGCAGCCGCATCCAGACCCCGCCGGTATGCCAGCCCGATGCGATGAGCCCGCCGAAATGGCTCCGCTTGGCGGCTTCTTCGTCGATGTGAAACGGCTGCGGATCGTATTTGCGGGCGAAGGCGATGATGGCTTCAGCCGTGAAGGTGTGCGCGCCGAGCTCTTCGCGCTCGCCGATGACGATGTCGTCATACATGAGCGGCTCCCTGGGTTGCGCCCGCCGCGCGCCGGCCGAACAGGATCGGGTTGATCTGGACCAGCACCACCTCGCCCGTCTGGTTGATCAGCTCGAAGCGGAACCGGACGATGCCGCGATCCGGCTTGGAGGCGGACGGGCGAGCGTCCAGGATCTCGCGGCGCACCGACAGGATGTCGCCGGGAAAGACCGGTTTCAGCCACTTCATCTCATCGATGCCGGGCCCGCCCATGGAGGTGGAATCGGTAATGAAGTGATCGCAGTTCAGCCGCATCAGGATGGCGCAGGAATGCCAGCCGGAGGCGGCGAGCCCGCCGAGCAGCGACGCCCGGCCGGCCTCGTCGTCGAGATGGAACGGCTGCGGATCGAATTCGCTGGCATAGTCGATCACCTCCTGGCGGGTGACCGGATAGGCGCCATAGGTTTCGACCTGGCCGGCGACGAAATCCTCGAAGGCAATGCGCGGCGCCATGGCGAGCCTCAGTTGGCGAAGCGGAAATGCAGCACGTCGCCATCGGCGACGACATAGTCCTTGCCTTCCAGGCGCAGCCTGCCGGCGTCACGCGCACCGGCCTCGCCGTTCAGCGCGGTATAGTCAGCGAAGGCAATGGTCTCGGCGCGGATGAAGCCCTTCTCGAAATCGGTATGGATGACGCCGGCCGCCTGGGGCGCCTTGGTGCCCTTGGTGATGGTCCAGGCGCGTGCCTCCTTCGGCCCGACGGTGAAATAGGTGACCAGCGCCAGCAATTCGTAACCGGCGCGGATCACCCGGTTGAGGCCGGGTTCGGCAAGGCCGACCGCGTCGAGGAAATCCTTCTGCTCGTCGGGCGACATGACGGCGATCTCGCTTTCGATCTGCGCCGAGACCACCACGGCCTTGGCGCCCTCGGCCTTGGCACGCTCGAACACCTTGGCCGAAAAGGCATTGCCCTGGTCGGCCGAGGCCTCCTCGACATTGCAGACATAAAGTACCGGCTTGCTGGTCAAGAGGTTGAGCATCTCGAAGGCCTTGCGCTCCTCCGGCTTCACCTCGGTGACCCGGGCCGGCCGGCCGTCGCGCAGGTGCACCAGCGCGCGATTGATCAGGTCGACCGCTTCCTTGGCTTCCTTGTCGCCGGCTTTCGCCTTCTTCTCCAGGCCGACGACGCGTTTCTCCAGGCTGTCGAGATCGGCGAGCATCAGTTCCGTTTCGATCGTCTCGATGTCGGCGATCGGGTCGATCTTGCCCTCGACATGGGTGATGTCGCTGTCTTCGAAGCAGCGCACGACATGGGCGATGGCATCGACCTCGCGGATATTGGCGAGGAACTGGTTACCCAGGCCCTCGCCCTTGGAGGCGCCGCGGACGATCCCGGCAATGTCGACAAAGGTGATGCGGGTCGGGATGATCTGCTGCGACTTGCCGATGCTGGCGAGCTTGTCGAGGCGCGGATCCGGCACCGCGACGTCGCCGACATTCGGCTCGATCGTGCAGAACGGATAATTGGCGGCCTGCGCTGCAGCGGTCTGCGTCAGGGCGTTGAAGAGGGTCGACTTGCCGACGTTCGGCAGGCCGACGATGCCGCATTTGAAGCCCATGGCGATCAGATCCGTTGGTTGGTTGCGCGCCTTGTCGAGCGCCTGATGCGGGGTGTCAACCCTCGCGTCTAATCCAGGGGGTGAGGGCGGTCGAAGCCTAGGCTTCGCCGATCCGCTTCACCTCGCCCCAGCCGCGGCCGTCCATGGCCAGATGAACGCGGTTCTGGAACAAGGCATCGTCGCCGGCGGCCAGGAGGTCGGCGGCCTCTGCCGAGGCGGTCACCAGGTCTTCCACCCAGGGCTGCTCGCTCTTGGCGAAGTCGTTCAGCACATAGGCATGGACCAGCGCCTTGTCGCCGGGATGGCCGATCCCCAAGCGCACCCGGCGATAGTCGTTGCCGCATTGCGCGGTGATCGAGCGCAGCCCGTTATGGCCGGCATTGCCGCCGCCGGTCTTGACCCTGAGCTTGGCCGGCGGCAGGTCGAGCTCGTCATGGAAGACGATGACGTCGCCAAGCTCGATCTTGAAGAAGCGCATGGCTTCGCCGACCGAGCGGCCGCTCTCGTTCATATAGGTGCCGGGCATGACCAGCAGCACCTTCTCGGCGCCGATCATGCCCTCGGCGGCGAGGCCCTGGAAACGCTGGCGCCAGGGCGCAAAGCGGTGCCGGCGGTGGATCGCCTCCGCCGCCATGAAGCCGATATTGTGCCGGTTGCCGGCATATTTGGCCCCGGGATTGCCGAGGCCGGCCACGAGGATCATCGCATGCCCCTTCGCGCGACGGCCGGTCCAGGACCGGCCAGCCGCCGCCACTGTGTCTGATCGCCTTGAAACGAAAAAGGCCCTCTCGCGAGAGAGGGCCCCGATCGATGGACCTTGCGGGGCTGAAAGCCCCGCAGGCTCACTTCTTGGCAGCCGGAGCGGCGGCCGCGGCAGCCGGAGCGTCGGCGGCCGGAGTTTCCTCGGGCTCGGCGAAGCCGGACGGCGCGACGATCGACAGCAGCGTCGGGTTGTCCTTGGCGGTGGCGCGGGCGCCGGCCGGCAGGACGATGTCGTTCAGGTGGATCGACGAGCCGAGGTTCAGCTCGGAGACGTCGATGTCGACGGCTTCCGGAATGCTGTCGGCCTTGCACAGCAGCGTGATCGAGTGCTCGACCAGGTTGATCGCGCCGCCGCGCTTGACGCCGGGCGAGACGTCCGCGCCCTTGACGTGGATCGGGATGTCGACCGTGATCTCGGCGCCGACGCCCAGACGCAGGAAGTCGACATGGATCGGGAAATCCTTCACCGGGTCTAGCTGGTAGTCGCGCGGAATGACGCGGTGCTTCTGACCGTCGACCTCGAGCTCGAACACGGTCGAGAGGAAGTGACCGGCGTAGATGCGCTGGTGCAGGGTCTTGTAGTCGAGCGAAATCAGCACGGGGGACTTCTTGTCCCCGTAGATGACGCCGGGCACGCGGCCCAGACGACGTTCGGCGCGTGCGGCCCCCTTGCCGCCGTTCGCGCGGACCGTCGCCGACATCTGGTTGATGGCAGCCATGGTCTTAGTCTCCAAATGAAAAGACCCGCGGCCAATGCCTCCAGGGGTGCGGAGATATGCCACGGGACGGGCGGGCTATAGCCGAAATGGCGGCGCGGAGCAACGGTCAAGCGCAATGGCCGCGCCAGGGGCAACCAAGCAAGGCATTGCAGCCGGCGCCGTCGCGCCGTGCCGGACACTTTGTCGTGACATATGTCCCCAGTGCATGCCTCGCGGCGGCGTGCCAATCAGATATGGCCGGGTTCACGGCAGCAAACGGCCATACCCATGCGGTGAGCCAATGGCTGTCATGGTTTCCGGTAATGGTGTCGCGCCGCAGCATGCGGTAGACGGCAGCAAATTGCGTTGACGACGCGTTATTGCCTGGGATCGTTACTTTGATGACCGACATTGCCACGAACCGTCCCCTGACCAAGGGTGACGCGAAAACGCTCGCTCTTGCCTCGCTGGGCGGCGCGCTGGAGTTCTACGACTTCATCATCTACGTGTTTTTTGCTGCCGTCATCGGCAAGCTGTTCTTCCCGCCGGACATGCCGGAATGGCTGGAGCAGATCCAGACCTTCGGAATCTTCGCGGCTGGATATCTGGCGCGGCCGCTCGGCGGCATCATCATGGCGCATTTCGGCGACAAGACCGGCCGCAAGCGCATGTTCACCCTGTCGATCTTCATGATGGCCGTGCCGACGCTGCTGATCGGCCTGATGCCGACCTATGCCTCGATCGGTTATGCCGCGCCGGTCCTGCTCCTGGTCATGCGCATCTTCCAGGGCGCGGCGATCGGCGGCGAAGCGCCGGGCGCCTGGGTGTTCGTTTCCGAGCACGTGGCCGAGAATCGTGTCGGGCTGGCCTGCGGGCTTCTGACCGGCGGCCTGACCGGCGGCATTCTGCTGGGGTCGCTGATGGCGACCGCCATCAATTATGTCTATTCGCCCGCGGCCATTCACGACTGGGTCTGGCGCATTCCTTTCCTGGTCGGCGGGGTGTTCGGCTTCGTCGCGATGTATCTGCGCCGCTGGCTGTCGGAAACGCCGGTTTTCGAAGCCATGCGCGCCCGCAAGGCGACGGTTCAGGACATGCCGATGAAACAGGTGCTGTCAGGCCACGGGCCGGCGGTCATCGTCTGCATGCTGGCGACCTGGATGCTCACCGCCATCGTCGTGGTGGTGATCCTGACCACGCCAACCCTGATGCAGCGCCTGCACGGCATCGCGCCCTTGACCACGCTGATCGGCAGTGTCGCCGCGACGCTTGCCATCACGGTGTCGGCCATCGCGGTCGGCGCGCTGATCGACCGCTTCGGCGTGCTGGCGGTGAGCCTGGTCGGCGGTCCCCTGATGATCGCCGCGACCTATGCGCTGTTCATCGGCACCGCCGCCGATCCGGCCAGGCTGGTGCCGCTCTATGCCTTGGCGGGGCTCGCCGCCGGCATGATCACCATCGTGCCGGTCATCATGGTGCGCGCCTTTCCGGGCGCCGTGCGCTTCTCCGGCGTGTCGTTCTCCTACAATGTCGCTTATGCGGTGTTCGGCGGCCTGACGCCTGTCGCGGTGCAGGTGCTGCTGACCTCGGATACGCTCGGCCCGGCCCATTACGTCGCCGGCGCAACTGTCATCGGCATGGTTGCGGCCATCGCCAATGTCTGGCGCGCGGCCGGTCGCCCGGTGGCCCTGCCCGCCGGGTGAGAGCCGGCCGGGCGAACCGCAGCGACCTAGGACACGACCTGGCGCCCGGGCTTGGGATTGATATGGGCGGCGAGATGGCTGAGCCGGTCCTGGCCGAAGAAGGCTTCGCCATCGGCGATGAACCAGGGAATTCCAAAGCAGCCGCCGGCAATCGCGTCGGCATTGCTCGCATCCTGGTCGCGCCGCGCCCCGGCCCAGGCCGCGGCGGTCAGGATCCGTTGCGCCCCGAGGCCAAGGCTGTCGGTTGCCTCGACTATGTCCTCGAGGCTGCCGATCGGTTTGCCCTCGCTGAAATAGCGATGCCAGGTCACCTGGAGGAAGCGCTTGGCGAGCTGGGTGTTTTCGTCGCGAAGCCCCCAATAGGCGGATTTCGCGAGGGATGTGTCGCGGGCCGAGGCCGAGGGGGAGCGAAGTGACGCGCCGCGCCGTGCCGCACAGCGCATGGCGTCGCGCCTGATATAGGGGCCCTTCAGCCGGCGTATGGTCCGATAGGCGTCCAAGACGCCCTGGGCTTCCCAGACCGCGTCGATTTCGACGGGGCGCCACGCCACGGTTCGCCCCGCGGCCGCGGCAATGTCCTCGATGTCGAGCGAGGCGATATAGCTGTAAGGCGATGCGAACTCGAAAAAGAATTGGATCTCAGCCATTTCGTTTCCCCGTGTCGGGTCGGTCGCCGGGATATCGGCCTATTGGCGGGCCTGGCTCATGGCGGCCTCGAACATCCCGGCGGCTTCGCGCACCGCCAGGGTAATGGCTCGCCCGTCCGCCTCGACGCGGGCCTGGATGAGGCTGCCTTCCAGGAGGGTTACGGCGAGCGTTCCCAAAGTCTCGGCCCTTTCGGCGGCGACATGGGAATCCATCAGCGCCTTGGCGAACAGGCCGGCCCAGTCGGCAAACACCGCCCGGCCAGCCGCCGTCACCGTGGTTTCGGCGGGTGCGATTTCCAGAAGAACCGTGGCGATCGGACAGCCGTCGCGATATCCCGATTGCTCCAGCCAGACGATCAGCAACGCGCCATAGGCGAGGATCGCGGCGGCCGGGTTGCCGTCATGCCGCGCGAGGAGGTCGGCCAGCGTCGCGGTGACCTTGCTCCCGGCATAACCAATGGCCGCGGCGCCGATTTCGGCCTTGCCGCCGGGAAAGTAGTGATAGAGCGAGCCCTTCGGCGCGCCGGACCGGGCGACGATCTCATTGGTGCCGGTTGCGGCGTAACCGGCCCGGCGGAACAGATCGGCGGCGGCCCGGATGATCTTGTCGCGGTGTTTCGGTGCCGTTGGCATGGCGTCTCCGGTCGAGATGACAGGTCCTCAATATATAGACTGGTCTATATCAATCGTCTTGGCCTCACCAGAGGCAAGCCACCACGACCGCGCCCTCGGCCCGATGCCACGCGTCACATGGCTTCCAGGGTCGCACCGGCGGGTGCATCGTCGTCATGGCAAATTCTTGCCATCCGACGATCAGATAATTACCAGGATAAAATATGTATGGCAATAATACCAAGGTAAAATAATGAAAGCTATCCCGGGCTGCCCGCGGCGCTCGCCGCGCGCGCCACCCGCCTGATCGCCTGGGGCGGCTGGCCGAAAGCGCGCACAAAGGCCCGGCGCATGCGTTCGGGATCGGTAAAGCCGACGCCGCGGGCGATCGCTTCGATCGGTTCGCGTCCGGCTTCGATGCGGGCGCGGGCAGCCTCGGCGCGCAGCCGCTCGACGGCCTTGGCGGGCGTCTGTCCGGTCTCGGCCAGGAAGGCGCGGCCGAACTGGCGCGGGCTGAGGCAGGCGACGTCGGCGAGGCGCTCGACACTCAGGGTTTCGTGCAGGTGATCGCGGGCATAGGTGAGTGCTTCGCGGATCCGGCTCGACGGCGGGTCGAGCTCGAGCAGCGTCGAGAATTGCGATTGTCCGCCCGGGCGCCGGTGATAGACCACGAGATGGCGGGCGATGGCGCGGGCGATGTCGAGGCCGAGATCGTCCTCGACCAGGGCCAGGGCCAGGTCGATGCCGGAGCTGACGCCGGCCGAGGTCCAGATCGGGCCGTCCTTGGTGAAGATCCGGTCAGCCTCGACCCGGATGCGCGGATTGTGCCGCTGCAGCGACGCCGCATAATGCCAGTGGGTGGTCGCCCGCCGCCCGTCGAGCAGGCCGGCTGCGGCCATCACGAAGGCGCCGGTGCAGACGCTGGCGACGCGCCGGCAACGCTCCGGCGCCTGGCCGAGAAAGGCCAGCAGGGCAGGGGCCTTCGCCGCCTCGCGCGTACCGGCGCCGCCGGCAACGATCAGCGTGTCGAGCGGCTGGCCGTCCAAGGGATTCTTGCCCAAGGCCTGGGTCATCACCTCCAAGCCGGACGAACTGGTGACCGGGCCGCCCTGCTCGGACAGCACGACCAGCCGGTAGGGCGCCATCGACAGCGCACGGGTCGGCGCGTCGAACACCGCCAAGGGGCCGGAGAGATCGAGGATCTGGAACGACGGGAAGACGAGAAATCCGATTGTTTTGGTCATGCTGTTTTGGTCATGGCCTGAAATGAGGGATCAATGTCATTCAAGTCGCGACCTTGATCTGCGAGCTTTGCCCTGTCAACGCCTTGGAGGCTCCCGATGACCACGCCCTTCTCGATCGTCTTCCCGCTCTATGCCGGCATGACCCATCTCGATTTCACCGGACCGCACCAGTTCCTGTCGCGCCTGCCGGGCGCTCAGTTGACGGTCGCCTCGGTCGGCGGCGTAGCGGTCAAGGCCGATGGGCTGACCTTTGCCGATCTCGCCAAGCTCGAGGAGATTGAGCATTGCGACGTGCTCTGCGTGCCGGGTGGCGCCAGTTGCACCAACGCCATGCAGGACCCGGTCTTCATGGCGGCGGTCCGGCGGCTGGCGGCCGGCGCGCGTTATGTCACCTCGGTCTGCACCGGCTCGCTGATCCTCGGTGCCGCCGGCCTGCTGGAAGGACGTCGCGCCGCCTGCCACTGGGCCTGGCGGGAATTCCTGCCGCTGTTCGGCGCCATTCCGGATCCGGGCCGGGTCGTGCGCGACGGCAATCTGATCACCGGCGGCGGGGTCACCGCGGGCATCGATTTTGCCATTACGCTCGCCGCCGAACTGGCCGATGCCAATGTCGCGCAGGCGATCCAGCTCGGCCTCGAATATGCCCCGGCGCCGCCGTTCAATGCCGGCCACCCGGACACCGCGCCGGTCGAGATCTACACCATGGTCTCATCGATCAGCGGCGCCAACAACAAGCGGCGGCGCGGTGAGGTCGAGCACGCCGCGGAAGCCTATGCCGCGGGCAAGCGCGCGGCGGCCTGAGCGCGGACGAGGCCGGCGCCGCGACGCTTCGTGCGCCGGTTCAGAACCTGACCGCCAGATTGGCCTTGACGCCGTGATCCTGGGCGCCACGGGCAATCTGGCCGGCGTAGGACAGGCCGACCGTGGCGGCGCCGGTGAGCTTGAGGTCGAGCCCGGCGTCGACGACGGCGCTGTCTCGGGCGATCGGCACGCCGGCAATGGTAAAGGCGCTGCTGCCGGCAAAGGCCTGGGTGGAGAGCGGGATGGTATTCCCGAAGGCGTGACGCCAGCCGAGCGTGGCGCGGGCCGTCGCCTCGATCGCGCCGAAGGCAAAGCCGGTCTCGGCGCGCAGGCCAAGCGTGGTGAAGGTGGCGCCGGTCGAGCCGGCGCGGATAGAGAGCGCCGCCATGCCGCCCTGTTCGGCGAAGCCGTCGGTGCGCAGGCTGACATAGGCGAGATTGGCGAAGGGCTCGAGCCGGAACGATCCGGCCCCGAGACGATAGCCGAGCTCGCCGAAGACCTGGACGGTGCCCGCGCCGCTCTTGCTCTTGAGGCTGTCGGCGAAGCCGGGGAGCGCGACCGAGCGGCCGGCCGCGACATCGTGCCATGTGTAGGCAAGGCCGGACCTGAAGGCCAGATTGCCCCACTCGGTGCCGGCATAGAGGCCCAGGTGATAGTTGTCGCTCGCGCCCGAGGCGGCGCGATCCCGCGTGTTGAAGGTCGAACGGCTGTAGCCGGCCAGGAGGCCGAGACGCCAGTTGTCCGCAACCAGGCCGTCGGCGCCGATCAGGAAGCCGCCGGTGGAGCGGGTGAACCTTGCGGCATTGCCGTCGCCGTTGAAGCGGCCCCACGCGCCGAAGGCGGTGCCCCAGGCGGCGAAGCGGTCGGTGGTCGCGGGGGCGAGCTCAGGTCCGCCGGCCGCATAGGCCATCACCGGCGTCGGCGACGCGCCGACAGCGCCGAAGGCCGCGCGCAGCCGGTCGATCGCGGCGGCGCGGACGAAGCGGCTGTCCTCGATCAGCGCGCTCTTGGCCGAGGCATGGACCTCGCCGGAAAGCGCATCGAAACTCCGGCGCGCGATATCGGGGCTGGTCGACAGCGCGACGGCGCGCCAGACGGAAGAGGTGTCGGGCAGCGTCTCGACCGCCGCCCCGGTGGCGACCTGGTTGCGGGTCATGCCGACGCTGGCGAAGCCAACAGCGTTGCGGGTCAGTTGCAGCGTCACGTCGTTGCCGTCGCCGCCGGCATAGTCGAGCCTGGGATCGAGGAAGACCAGGTTGCTGGTGACCGTTGCGAAGGTGCCGGTAACCACGCCGGCGCTCTGCTTGTCGATGATGGTGAAGGGACTGTTGATGACGTTCCAACTCGCCGCCGTCGTCGGCGACGGCACAAGGTCGAGTGTGGCGCCCGAGATGTCGACAGTGCCGGCGACGACGATCTTGTCGGTCTGGGCCAGCCTGCCTTCGATGCGCAGCGTGCCGTGGTTGGCATAGTTCCCGGCAATGGTCTGGGTGCCGATGGAATTGCCCGGCGCATGGACGCCGCCGAAGGCGATGGTGACGGTCGAGCCGGTGCTGCCGACCGTACCGGTGCCGCCGAGCAAACCGCCCGAAGCGACGATGAGCGATCCGCCGAGCGATCCACCCGAGGCATCCCCGATACTGAGCATGCCGCCGCTGATGGTGGTCAAACCGGTAAAGCCCGAACTGTTGCCGGTCAGCAGCAGATTGCCGGTCCCGGTCTTGGCAAAGCGACCGGCGCCCGAGACGATGCCGGCATAGGCGCCATCGCTCGCCTGGTCGAAGCTGAATGACCCGGGCGAGGCGATGGCGACATTGCCGCCGAAGCGGTTTGTCGCCGAGACCAGCCCGCCGGTTTCCACCGACCAGTCGAGGACAGAACTGCCCGCCAGCGTCAGCGTTCCCGCGCCGCGCTTGATCATCGCGCCGTGATTGCCCGACAGGCCGGCGATATTGCCGGCAAAGCTGGCATCCGTTGCCTGGTCGAACACCACCGTGCCGGCCGTGCCGATAGTGCCGCTGATCGAGGCCGCATTGCCGATCAGCGTGCCGGCCTGAACCAGCGTATTGCCGTAGCCGTTGGCCCCGGTCAGCACCAGCGTGCCCGCGCCCTGCTTGATCAGGTCGCCGGGGCCGGAGACCGTGCCGGTGAGGCCGAGCGTGGTTGCCGCCCCGACATCGAAGCCGCCGCCGCCCGCGCCGAGCGTGACCGCGCGCGCCGTGTCGAAGCCGGCCGTCGTCGCGAGCCTGCCGCCGTTGAAGGCGAGCCCGCCCGAGGCGGCACCGAGATTGGCGTCGGCGGCAACCGACAGCACGCCGGCATTGATCGTGGAGCCGCCGGTATAGGTGTTGGCGCCGGTCAGCGTCAGCGTGCCGGCGCCGGTCTTGGTCAGGCTGTTGCCCGTACCATCCGTCAGGACCGAGCCGATCGTGACGCCGACGCCGTTGTCGACCAGGATTGTCGCGGCCGGGCCAGAGGCCGGATTGAAGGCGAGCGCGCCGCCGCTCAGCACATAGCCGTTGGTCGAGAATTGCAGGGTATCGAAGTTCTGCGTGCCAGAGACGGTGACGGTTCCGGCCGCGCCCCTGAACACGCCGACCGAGCCGCCCCAGGTGCCGTTGATATTGGCTTGGCCGGGCATTCCGGTCCAATTGGTTCCCGTGCTGCTCCAGATACCCGCGGCGCCGTCGACACTGCCGTTGCCGGTCGTATCAGCACCGTCCCAGAAGTGCATGGTCTGGCTCGCGCCGAGCACCGACAGGTTGACCTGATCGGGAATGCCGTATTGCACCTGATGGCTGGCGACGGTGAAGCCGCCATTGGTCGAGGTTACGGTTTCCATGCCGAAGGTGCTGCCGGCCGTCAGCGTGCCGTAGTCGAACAGCCGGTAATAGCCGGCCGAGGCGACACGGGCTTCGAGCGTTCCGCCCAGGGTCAGGGTGCCGCCGACCTTGACCAGGTCATTGCCGGTGGCCGGGCCGGTGCCGCCGACGCTGCCCGGCGTGTTCAGCTCGAACACGGTCCTCGAGCCGCCGCTGAGCGTCAGGTTGCTGGTGAAGGTCAATGTACCGGGGCTGTTGCCGGCCGACAGCGTGCCATCGACCGTGACATTGCCGGTGAGTGTCCCCGCGCCACCGAGCGTGCCGCCGTTGGCGACATTGACGATCCCGCCGAGCGTGCCACCCGTCGCATCCCCGACCAGCAGCTTGCCGCCCGACACCGTCGTCATGCCGGCAAAGCCCGAACTATCGCCGGTGAGCAGCGTCGTGCCGGCCAGATGCGCCACGCTATGGGTGCCGGTTCCCGAGCTCACCAATCTGGTCGAGAAGCGATAATCGGCATCCGCGTGGTTGAAGACGAGCTTGCCGGTGCCGTCGCCGAACCGTATCTCGGCGGCCTTGAGCGTGCCGGCTGCCCCGCCCGACGCCGCGCCGATGTTCAGCGTTCCCGCTGACGTGCTGGAATAGCCCAGATGGACGAGGCCTGAACCCGCGGCGCTCGAGACGGTCCCGCCATCCGCGATGGTCAGTGTGCCATGGCCGGAATTGCCGACAAAGAGGTCGTTGGAATTGTCCCAGCGCGCGCCTGCTCCCGCCACCGTGACCGTGCCGACCGAGGTCGCGAACCGACCGACATAGCCAACCCCATTGGTGACGGTACCGCCCGCGCCGATGCTCAGTGTGCCCTGGCCGGAATTGCCGACAAAGAGGTCAATGGAATTGGTCCAGGTTGCGCCCAGCCCCTCGACCGTGACCGTGCCGACCGCATCGGCGGCAGCAGCGCCGATAAAGCCTTGCCCATTGGTGACGATACCGCCCGCGCCGATGGTCAGTGTGCCTTGGCCGCGATGGCCGACATGGAGGTTGCTGGAATTGCTCCAGGTCGCGGCTGTTCCGGCCACTGTCGCCGTGCCGACCGAGCCATTGCTGCGGCCGACATAGCCGTGGGCATTGGTGACGGTACCGCCCGCGCCGATGCCCAGCCTGCCTTGGCCGGCATCGCCGACGGTGAGGTCGCGGGAATTTTCCCAGCGCGCGCCTGCTCCGGCCACTGACGCCGTGCCAACCGAGCTATTGCTGAAACCGATAGTGCCCCACGCATTGGCGACGGTACCGCCGGCGCCGATGCTGAGCGTGCCCTGGCCGCCATAACCGACATGGAGATTGTCGGCATTGGTCCAGGCCGCGCCCGCTCCCGCCACCGTCACCGTGCCGACCGAGCCATTGTCATCGCCGATAGTGCCGTAGGCATTGGTGACGGTGCCGCCAGCGCCGATGCTCAGCGTGCCTGCGCCGCCACGGCCGACCATCATGTCGCTGGAATTGACCCAGCGCGCGTCCGTTCCGGCCACCGTGACCGTGCCGACCGAGCCATTGTCATGGCCGATCGCGCCGACCCCATTGGTGACGGTTCCGCCCGCACCAATGCTCAGTGTGCCTTGGCCACCAAGGCCGACACTGAGGTTGCCGGAATGGGCCCAGCGCGCGCCCTGCCCCTCGACGGTGACCGTGCCGACCGCGTTGGCGACAGCGCCGATCAAGCCGTCCGCATTGGTGACGATGCCACCCGCGCCGATGGTCAGTGTGCCTTGGCCGGAATGGCTGATGGTGAGGTCGCCGGAATTGTCCCAGCGCGCGTCCGTTCCGGCCACCGTGACCGCGCCGACCGAGCCGGAGTTGGTGCCGATCGTGCCGACCCTGTTGGTGACGGTGCCACCCGCGCCGATGGTCAGCGTGCCTCGGCCGGAATTGCCGACGGTGAGGTCGCGGGAATTGTCCCAGCGTGCGCCTGTTCCGGCCACCGTGACCGTGCCGACCGAGCCGGAATTGGCGCCGATAGCGCCGTGCCTGCTGGTGACGGTGCCGCCCGCGCCGATGGTCAGTGTGCCTTGGCCGTCAAGGCCGGCAGAGAGGTCGTAGAAATTTTCCCAGCGCGCGCCGGCTCCGGCCACGGTGACCGTGCCGACCGCATTGGCGCCATAGCCGATATTGCCGTGCCCGTTGGTGACGAACCCGCCCGCGCCGATGGTCAGAGTGCCTTGGCCGCCATCGCCGACGAAAAGGTGGCCGGAATTGAGCCAGACCGCGCCTGGTCCGGCCACCGAGACGGTGCCGACGGAGCCACTGGCCAAGCCGATATGGCCGCTCAGATTCCTGACGTTACCGCCCGCGCCGATGGTCAGCGCGCCCCGGCCGTTTTGGCCGACACGGAGATCCGATCCACCCAAGTTCCATGTCGTCGGGTTTGGTGACGACGGGGAGACGTCATTGTCGGTCGCATCGATGGCGACGCCGGGAGGGATCGACTGGGCAACCGCCGGAGAGGCCGCGCCCAGCAGCAACGCGATCAGCGAGCAGGAGCCAAGCGGAACGGTCCTGCCCATGCCCCCATGCGGCGCGGATGCGCTCGCGTCCCGCACACGCCGCAAAACCCTGGTTTTCCCCAATGCTATCACTCTGGACGCGAATGCCTCGCGCGTTTCACCTTGAGGTTTAAGGGGGCGATTTGCCAGAGAATCGGCGGACGCAGCTGCAAATTTGGCAATAGGTGCAAAATTGTCGTCTGCCACTGCAAGCGAGGTCAAACGAACCGCGGCCCTGACGGCTCTTCGAATCACGACACGGGCGTCAGCGCAGATGCCGCATCCAGTCCCACATGCTGCGCGCGTTCCGGCGTCCGGTGAGCTCATCCTGCCTGCCTTCGGCGGCGAAGGCCCGCATCTCGCGCGGGCTCATGCCGAAAGCGCGGCGGAAGACACGGCTGAAATTGGTCGGGTCCGAAAAACCGAAATCCGCGGCGATCTCGGCGATCGACATGTGCCGCAAGGCCGGCGCGACGATCGCGGCCTTGGCGCGGCGCAGCCTCACCTCCTGAATATAGGCCGCAACGCCGCCATAGGCGCCCATCAGGTAATAGAGCTTGCGCTGTGACATGCCGAAGGCAGCCGCGATCCTGGCCGCTGCCAGATCCGGCTCCATGGCATGCTCTTCGATGTAACGGCAGATCCGCGCCGTCAGCGCCGATTGCAAGGTGGTGGACTGTCCTTCCGACGCGCTTCCGTTGATCGCCGCCGCGGCAAGCTCGAGTGTCGGGCGAATGACGGCGCGCGCGGCCTCCGGGCTCAGTTCCGGAGTGGCCCGATACAACTCGTATAAATGGCTGCGGAACAGCGATACCAACGGGTCCTTGCCGGAAATGACGTGGGCATTGTGCTCGTCCGGCGCGCTGAGCAGGGGCGCCAGAACCGGGCGGGGCACGACCAGAAAGAGATCATCCTGGCCATTGAGCCGCGAGGAACTTGTCTGCGTCTGGTCGAGGATCAGCAGGTCCCCTGGCTCGATCCGCTGATAAGGACCGTTGTCTCGCGAAACGCCACACGCCCTGCCATGGAAATGCAGCGTGTAGCTGTCCAGTCCATCTCGCGCGGCTTGTGCGCGGGCGCGGCCGACCTGCTGCCTCACCCTGACTTCCAGCGAACCGAAGATGAAGCTGTCGAAGTGAGACGCTCTCGACCTGATGTGGATAGGTCGTTCCGGCTGGTTGTGCAGCTGGATATTGTACATGCTGCCCAAGCCCTCCTGCCAAGCTTCAATACCGGCTTTGACGGGAAGCTCAGTCAGGTCGAAGTTCGACTGCGGGATGCTTGGGGTCAAAATGTTCGCCGCCGCCTTATTGGTCGCCAAGGTCCGCTTTCGCCGTTGCGCCACAATCTTTGATGGCCGCCAGCGAAAAGGCAATTGAGGAGCCGTCGTCGTTGCCATCTGGCCGCGCGTCGATCACCTCGGCGCATGATCGCATGGCGCTGCATGACGCGGTCGCCGCCATTCATGCCGATCTCAGCCTTCCTGGTCGCCGAAGATCGTCTCGAAGGCGGATTGCAGGTTCTCCAGCGACAGCGGCCGATAGGTGAAGACCACCTTGCGCGCGCCGGCCGGCACTTCGACGCCACGAAACAGCACGTCGGTTCGAAGCAGCGGGCGGCGCTGGCCGTCGACCTCGACCTCCCAGCCGGGATACCAGGGCGCATGCAAGGTCAGGATCGCGGTGGCGCGGGTCTCGACCGCGATCTCGACCCGGTCGGGCGCCGAGGCGACGATATCGGCCTTGCCCGGCGTCTGGGACAGCGCTTGCGCATAGGTTTGCGACAGGTCGTCATCGTCGTCGACCATCACTTCGGAACGGCTCAGGCGGGCCGGAAAGCGGCCGGTATCGATCAGTTCGTCGGCATCGGCGACCCGGACGATATTGGCCAGCTCGACCCGCGGCGCGACATCCGGCAGCCGGTAGATCCAGGCACGCGGCCCGGCCATGACGACTTCGGCAACCGTCCGGCTGCTCAGATGCGGCATCTCGTTGATCGGCCGGTCGAGCACGACATATTCGAGGCCGAGCAGCTTGCCGAGCAGGCAGTCGTAACCCGGGAACGAGGTCGGGAAGCGCCGGTGCAGGGCGGTATAGGGGCTCTCGCCGGGCGAGACCAGGCGGTCATAGGGGCCAATGCGCAGCGGGTTGTAGCCATTGGTCGCCTCGAAACCGAAGACCATGGCGGCGTTCTGCCAGGGGCCGCCGAGCCCGACGATCTCGACCCGCGGGCGGGCCGCGCCGGTCGAGCGGCTGGCGATCTCGCGCTGGATGGTGTCGATGATGCGGGCGGTCTCGCCGGTCGGCCGCTCCAGGAAGGCGTAATAGGCCTTGGGCTCGGCATTGAGCGAGGAGGCGGCATTGCGCATGACCAGTTCGCCCGCGGTGAAGGCGACCGCCACACTTGCCGCGACCAGGCGGCCGCGCGCCGAGCCGGCGAGCATCAGGAGCGCGATCAGCCCGCCATAGACCGGCACGGTCTTGGCGATCTCCAGGCTTGCGGCAAGGCCTTTCGACGACAGCATGGAAAAGCCGATGGCCCAGCCGAGCAGCAGCACGACGAGGCCCGCGACCACGGCCAGGAGCCAGGCGGGCGGCGCCGGCAGGCCTTTGCGGACATAGTCGGCGACCAGGTGACCGCTCAGATAGCTGAGCGCCAGCACCAGGATGAAGGCGCCGCCGACCGGTCGGCGGAACAGCGCGACGCCGGGGAAATAGTCGAACATCAGCGGGAAGAACGGCGAATAGCGGCCAACCGCATAGAGCACCGCCAAGGCCGCGACGGCGGCGAACAGGCGCCGACCGGGAACGATCAGGCGGCCGCCGGCAATGCCGTGCCAGATGACCAGCAGCGCGGTCAGGCTGCCGGCGAACAGATAGTTGAACGAGCGGTCGGTGGCATCAAGGCCGGGCCGCGTGCCATGGCTCGGGCCCCAGTCGCCGAGGCTCGAGGGCTCGAGCGAGCCGAAGATATTGGGCACCAGGAAATTGGCGAAATTGACCGGATAGAGCGACGACAGCAGCGCCAGTTCCAGGCCGATCTGCGGCCGGTTGGAAAAGGCGGCGAATTGCAGGGTCAGCAGCATTGGCACGGCGATCAGCGCAAGGCCGGTGAGCGCCATTACCAGCAGCACCGGAACGCGGCTGGCGGCATAACGCCATGCCGCCGGCTGGACGATGACGTGGCGAAGCGCCAGGGCCGCCAGCACGACCGACAGCAGGAGCGGCGTCTGGGTGCGGCCGAGGGCCACCAGGCCGGCGGTCGCGCCGAAGCCTATGGCCGCCAGGATCGAGCGCCGGTCGAAGGCGATCTCCATCAGGAGCAGGGCCAAGGGAAACAGCCCGAACGCGGTGATGATGCCGACATGGTTGAGCCGGCCGGAGACCACGCCGCCGAGCATGAAGACCGAGGCGGCGAGCACCGAGGCCGCCGCCGGCCAGCCGTGGCGATGGCCGAAGCCGACCAGCGCCAGCCCGCCGATCAGGAGATGGGCGAAGACCAGCAGGTCGAAGGTGATGAGCGAAGGTGCCGGATCGATCATCGCCCAGGCGACAAAAAGCGGCGAGAAGATCAGCGATTGCGGGTCGGCGATGCTCGGATGGCCAGCGTAATGATAGGGGTTCCAGAACGGTGTCGCGCCCTCATGGATGGCTTGCGCCATGAAACGGAAGAAGGCGTAGAACTGGTTCTTCGAGTCCCAGGGCACCACCACGTCGTTCAGCGGCCACTGGATCGCCGCCGCCGTCCAGATGACGACGACCGCCAGAAGTGCGGCCCAGAGACCGAAACGTCTTGTGGAAATGGCGTGATGGACAAGCGCCCGGACGGGCGCGACGGCAAGCAATCGGTGACGCACTCAAGCAATCAAGGCGCGAACGCCCAGCCCCCCGGCCAAACGACTTCCGCTGGAACGGCCCTCTCTGAGGCCTTGGCGGACATGCGAATGGAACTGTTCCATCAGTGGAATTCAAGCCGATTGTCTGCTTGAGGAGACCTTTGTCCTGACATTTTGAAGCAAGTTTGCAAGGTGCGGCCGATCGGCAACACTTCCGTCCGAGACGACCGCCGCGGCCCGGTGGTTGCCGCAGGGCCGGCGCGCCGTGGTAAGCTGCCGCCATGGCCAGTTACGATCACACACGATCGACCTATGGCGGCTTGCGCGGATTGATCGCCAATGCGGCGACACGTTTGCGCGGCTTCGGCGAGGTCGGCGCCAGGCGCTTCAACGAGCTGATGCCGAAGGGGCTTTACGCCCGTTCGCTGATCATCGTGATCGCGCCGATCGTCATCCTGCAATCGGTCGTCGCCTATATCTTCATGGAGCGCCACTGGCAGCTGGTGACGCTGCGCCTGTCGGGGGCGGTGACCCAGGACATCGCCGCGCTGATCGACATTCACAAGACCTATCCGCAGGATCGCGACTTCGAGACGCTGCGCCGGATCGCCCGCGACCGGTTGAACCTGATGGTCGAGATCCTGCCGCCCGAGCCGCTGCCGGCACCGGGGCCGCGGCCGTTCTTCGACGTGCTGGATGCGGCCCTGTCGCGCGAGATCGCGCTGCAGATCGGCCGTCCCTTCTGGATCGATACGGTGGGCAATTCGGCGCTGATCGAAATCCGCGTCCAGCTCGAGACCGGCCAGATCCTCAAGGTCTTCGCCAGGCGCGGCATGGCCTATGCCTCCAACAGCCACATCTTCCTGGTCTGGATGGTGATCGCCTCGCTGGTGCTGCTGGCCATCGCGATCCTGTTCCTGAGAAACCAGATCCGGCCGATCCAGGCCCTGGCGGCGGCGGCCGAGGAGTTCGGCAAAGGCCGCGAGGTCATCGGCTTCAGGCCGCGCGGCGCAAGCGAGGTCAGGGCGGCGGCGCTCGCCTTCATCGAGATGAAACGGCGCATCGAACGGCAGATCGACCAGCGCACCACCATGCTCGCCGGCGTCAGCCACGACCTGCGCACGGTGCTGACCCGGTTCAAGCTGGAACTGGCGCTGCTGCCCGATGATCCCGAGATCGAGGCCATGCGCCGGGATGTCGACGAGATGGGGCGCATGCTGGAGGCCTATCTGGCCTTTGCCCGCGGCGACATGGGCGAGCTGCCGGCGCCGACCGACATGCAGGCCTTCCTGGAGGAATTGCGCGCGGCGGCCGAGCGTTCCGGCCACAAGGCGAGCGTCAGCTTCCACGGCGAGCCGATCGTCAAGGTCCGGCCGGATGCGTTCCGCCGCTGCCTCGCCAATCTGGTCAGCAATGCCGCGCGCTATGCCGATACCATCGCCATTTCAGGCCATCGCGACCATCGCTGGCTGACCGTGACGATCGACGACGACGGGCCGGGCATTCCGCAGGAGCGGCGCGACGACGTGTTCAAGCCGTTCCTCAGGCTTGACGATGCGCGCAATGTCGATGAAGGCGGCACTGGCCTTGGCCTGGCGATCGCCCGCGACATCGCGCGCTCCCATGGCGGCGAGATCAACCTGTCGGACAGTGCGCTTGGCGGCCTGCGCGCCACCGTTCGGGTGCCGGTCTAGGCCCCAGCGAAGGGCGGCCGAACAGGCTGGTCGCGCGTCAGGCGGGCATCGTCTCGGCGCCGCGCCAGCGGGCCAGGCACCACAGAACGATGTCATGGACAATCAGCGACAGATGGCTGCCGGTGATCGCCGCCGACAGCGCCATGCCGGCAAGCCAATAGGCCGGCAATGACGAGAGCATGGTCGAGGCTGAAGGTATCCGGCTTGCTTCGTCCAGGATCGGCTGGGCGACATGGGCAAGCAGCAAGAGGCCGGCAAGGCCGCCGAGCACCACGGCGCTGGCGCGGGTATTGGCCAGCGGCCGGCTCGGGCCGAGGAGCGGGCGGATGAGCCCGATCAGCACCAGCGTGCCGATCACCGCCCAGGACAGCGCATGCGTGCCGGCATAGACCATGGCCTCGAAGCTGCGCCGGGCACCGATCAGCGCGTCGAGCCGGGCCTCCAGGGTTTCCGGCGCCATCCACAGGATCGCCAGCCGATAGCCGGGCACCGGCTCGATCAGGCCGTGGCCGGTGGTCGCCGCGGCCAGTGCGACGGCGACGAGATAGATGCCGCAAAAGGTGACGATCAGACGCTTCACAGGGGCATTCCCATCCTGGTCCCATCGGACCCTAGGTGTTTAGTCCCGGCATTTGATGGAGTGGATCGAGCCTGAATCGTTGAGGCTCTGTTGTCCAGAGTTTGCAGATGAATTCGTAGGGTGTGAGGCCCTTGAGGGTCTTCAGCCTCCGCCCGAAATTGTAGGCGCTGACGAAGTCGGCGAGATGCGCTTCGAACTGCCGGTGGCTGTCGTAGTGGTAACGCTTGACGGTGGCTTCTTTGATGGTGCGGTTCATGCGCTCGACCTGGCCGTTCGTCCAAGGGTGCTTCACCTTGGTGAGGCGGTGCTCGATGCCGTTCTCCTGGCAGCGCATGCCGAACATGTGCGTCACGTAGCGCGCCGTCGGACCATCGGCATACCGTGGCGGGAAGGTGAACTGGATGCCGTTGTCGGTGAGAACGGTATGGATCTTGTAGGGGACGGCCTCGATCAAGGCCGAGAGGAAGGCTGACGCGGAGGTCCGCCCCGTCTTCCTGACGATCTGTACGACGGCGAATTTGCTCGTGCGATCGATGGCGACATAGAGGTACAGCTTGCCCTCAGCGGTCTGCACCTCGGCGATATCGATGTGGAAGAAGCCGATCGGATAGGATTTGAACTTCGTCTTCGCCGGCTTCTCGCCTTCGACCTCGGGCAGGCGGCTGATCCCGTGACGCTGCAGGCAGCGGTGCAGGGATGACCGCGTCAGCGTCGGGATCGTCGGCTGTAGCGCATAGAGGCAGTCGTCGAGCGGCAGCAAAGTATGCTTCCGGAAGGCGACGATCACGGCCTCTTCCTCAATCGTCAGCACTGTCGAAGTCGGGTTCTTCGGCCCGGTCGGCACATCGGTCACCGAGGTCCGCTTCTTCCACTTCGCGACCGTCTTCTGGTTAATCCCGTAGCGCTTAGACAGAGCCCTCAGGCTCTCTTGACTATGTTGTATCGCTCGACGGACCGCCTCAGTCGTCGTGGCGCTCCCGTGGAGAACCTGGCCCATAGCGCGTCCCTCGATTCCTGCATCGAGATTGCACCATCAAAGCCCGGGATCAAACACCTAGGTGGGCAAGGGCGGCTTCCGCAACGAAATGGTAAAGAAAGGGTTAACGGCGCGGCTCGCAACGATACCCTTGCGGACGTGGCGGCGGCCGACCGGCGGACGGCTTTTGCAACGGGGCGACTTGCCCCTAGGATGACGGCTCCAGGGTTCGACAGCCGGGACCAAGCAATGACCAACCCAGCCAGCCATGCCATGCCCGATGTCATCCGCACCTGGCATCAGATCGTCGAAGCGCGTGATCCGAAGCGGCTCGACGGCTTACTTGCCGACGACGTGGTTTTCGTCTCGCCGGTGGTGCACACGCCGCAAACCGGCAAGGCGGTCACCGCGGCCTATCTGACCGCGGCGCTGCAGGTCCTGAACAACGGTCATTTCCGTTATCTCGGTGCCTGGTACGGCGAAGCCTCGGCGGTGCTGGAATTCGAGACGACGGTCGACGGCATCGTCATCAACGGCGTCGACATGATCGGCTGGAACGAGGCGGGCAAGATCACCCATTTCAAGGTGATGGCCAGGCCCTTGAAAGCGATCAACCTGTTGCACCAGCTGATGGGCGCCATGCTGCAGAAGATGGCCGGCAGGCCGTAGCCGAGAAATTCGGGCTCACGCTCGCGGTGGCGGCCGGCAGGAGCTGGCGAGGCGTGCGGTCTCGTCGCGCGGCACGAATTTCAGCACGATGCGGCCGCCGAGCATGCCGCCGCTCGGCCGCCAGTCGCCCGGCACGCGCATCTCGGGCGCGGTGTCTTCGCACAGGCAGCCTGAGCAATAGGTGAAATAGCCGGGCCCGGCCGGCGCCGCCGCCGATCCGCCGGCAAATAAGAAAAGGCCCGCCGCGACAACAGTCGCCGCGGGCAGGAGCCGGCGAAACGGCACAACGATCAAGGTCGCCATGGGCAGGCTCCGAACGGCCGGAACGGCCGCGACTTGAGCCATGGGTAGCGCGGCGCGGCGGGATGGTTCAATCCACCCCGCCGGGAGCCTTGCCGGTTCAGCGCAATTCGGCGCAGAACTTCTGGATCTTCTCGCAGGCAGCCGTCAGCGTTTCCGTCGATTCGGCATAGGACAGGCGGAACGCCGGGCCAAGGCCGAAGGCCGAGCCGTGAACGATGGCGACGCCCTCGTTCTCGACCAGTTCCATGGCGAAGTCCTCGTCGGTCTCGATCACCTTGCCGGACGCGGTCTTCTTGCCGATCGCGCCCTTGATCGAGGGATAGACGTAGAAAGCGCCTTCCGGCACCGGGCAGCTCAGGCCCTTGGCCTGGTTCAGCATCGAGACCACCAGGTCGCGGCGCTGCTCGAAGGCCTTGCGGCGGACCGGAATGAAGTCCTGCGTGCCGTCGAGCGCTTCCACCGCCGCCCATTGGGCGACCGACGAGGCGCCCGAGGTCTGCTGGCCCTGGACCAGGTCCATCGCCTTGATCAGGCTCTCCGGGCCGGCGGCATAACCGATCCGCCAGCCGGTCATGGCATAGGCCTTCGACACGCCGTTCATGGTCAGCGTGCGCTCATAGAGCGAGGGCTCGACCTGCGCCGGCGTGGTGAAGGTGAAATCGCCATAGACGAGGTGCTCGTACATGTCGTCGGTGAGGATCCAGACGTGCGGATGGCGCACCAGCACGTCGGTCAGCGCCTTCAGCTCGGCGCGCGTATAAGCGGCGCCCGTCGGGTTCGACGGCGAGTTGAAGATGAACCACTTGGTCTTCGGCGTGATGACCTTGTCGAGCGCTTCCGCGGTGAGCTTGTAATTGGTCTCCGGCCCGGCGCTGACCGGCACCGGCGTGCCGCCGCACAAGGCCACCATTTCCGGATAGCTGACCCAGTAGGGCGCCGGGATGACCACCTCGTCGCCGGGATTCAGGGTCGCCAGGAAGGCGTTGAACAGCACCTGCTTGCCGCCGGTGCAGACGATCGCCTGCTGCCACTTGTAGTCCAGGCCGTTCTCGCGCTTGAATTTCCTGACGATGGCCTGGCGCAGCTCGGTAATACCGGAGACCGGGGTATATTTGGTCTTGCCCTCGGCGATCGCCTTGACCGCGGCCATCTTGATATTGTCAGGCGTGTCGAAGTCGGGCTCACCCGCGGAGAGCGAGATGACTTTCTTGCCCTGCGCGTTCAAATCGCGCGCCTTCTGCGCCATGGCAATGGTGGCGGAAGGCTTCACGCGCTTCAGGGCGTCGGCAAGGAAGGCCATCGAGGGGCTCCGTCTGGTTTTACTTTCTCCGCCAAGCCGCTAAGACCACACCGAACTGCTTGGCAATCCGGGCGCGAGCTTTAGTCGCGCGAAACGGAGCGAACAAGCGAAAATCCCTGATGGGAGACATCATTTTGGGAGGCACCTCGATGACGACCCGCCGCACCGTTCTGTCTTTGATGGGGTCGGCGCTCGCCGCCCCGGTCTTTCTGCGCGACGCTTTGGCGCAGCGGCAGACCTGGGCGCCGACCCGCCCGATCCGCCTGATCGTCGCCTATCCGGCCGGCGGACCGACCGACGGCATCGCCCGCATCGTCGCCCAGGACATCGCCGGCCCGCTCGGCCAGGCCGTGGTGGTGGAAAATGTCGGCGGGGCGTCGGGTGCCATCGGCACGCGCCAGGTGGCCAGGGGTGAACCCGACGGCCACCTGATCACCTTCGGCAACAACCAGACGCATGGCAACAACATGTTCCTCATGCGCGAGCCCGGCTATGACGCGGTCAAGGATTTCGCGCCGCTGGCCGGCGCCGGCGCCTTCGAGCACATTTTCGTGGTCAAGAACGACCTGCCGGTGAAAACGATCCCTGAACTGATCGCGCTGGCCAAATCGAAGCCGGGCGAACTCAATTACGGTTCGACCGGCATCGGCTCCGGTTCGCACCTGTCCACCGAACTGTTCATGGTGCGCACCGGCATCCAGATGACCCACGTGCCCTATCGGGGTGCCGCGCCGCTGGTGCAGGACGTGGTCGGCGGCCGCATCGATGTCGCCAATTCGACCATGGCGAGCGTCTTCACCCAGATCCAGGGTGGTCTTCTGCGCGGCATCGCGATCGGCAGCCCGAAACGCAATGCCCAATTGCCCGACGTGCCGACCTTGCGCGAGCAGGGCGTGACCAATGCCGATGCCGAGAGCTGGACCGGCTTCTTCGCGCCGGCCGCGACGCCGCATCCGGCGATCTACCGGCTGTCCAAGGAAATCCTGGCCTCGCTCGCCAAGCCGAGCGTGGTCGAAGCCATCACCAAGCTCGGTTTCACCATTTCGGTGCGCGACCCGGAAGCCTTCAAGCCCTATCACGAGCAGGAGATGCGCACCTGGGCCGAGGTGATCAAGGCAGCCAACATCAAGCCGGAGGGCTGACAG
The DNA here is from genome assembly GCF_005144885.1 of Phreatobacter stygius. Taxonomy (NCBI): domain Bacteria; kingdom Pseudomonadati; phylum Pseudomonadota; class Alphaproteobacteria; order Hyphomicrobiales; family Phreatobacteraceae; genus Phreatobacter; species Phreatobacter stygius. Next base: position 791,282 of record NZ_CP039690.1, on the reverse strand, counting down.
GGCGGTCCGGCCGGGTCGTCGCGCCGCTCCCGGGATGTTGAAGCGCGCCGCGAATTCGCGCCGGACTTCCGCCGCAACGTTCGGTATATCGAACGTCATGACATTGACACTCCATGCCATGCAGCGCTCGGCCAATTGCTACAAGGTGCGGCTCGCGCTCGCCCATCTCGGCCAGGACTTTGTCCTGAAAGACGTGGATATCCGCCGCGGCGATACCCGCACGCCGGAATTCCTGGCCTTGAACCCGCGCGGCCGCGTGCCGGTGCTGCAACTGGACGACGGCACCGTGCTGATCGAATCGAACGCCATCCTGCTGTTTCTCGGCGAGGGCACCCGGTTCGTGCCGGAGGACAAGATCGCGCGGGCCCGCATGATGCAATGGATGTTCTTCGAACAGAACTCGCATCACCCCTCGATCGGCGAAGCCCGCTTCTGGATGACGCTCATTCCCGGCGGGCGCGAACTGAAGCGCGACCTGATCGACGACTGGATGGAGCAGGCCGAAGGCGCCCTCGCCCGCATGCAGGATCAACTGACGCGCCATCCCTTCATCGCCGGCGACAGCTTCACGCTCGCCGATATCGCGCTCTACGCCAATACCCATCTCGCTGCGGAGGCCGATCTCAACCTGCAGGCCTTCCCGGCGGTCTTCGACTGGATCGGCAGGATCGCCGCCATGCCCGGCCATGTCGACATGGACTGGCGGCCGGCCGGCTGAGACGGGCCTGACCGATGGGATCAGCCGACGAGGCCATCCATGGGCCTGACCGCCAGGCTGCCGGGGAACACCGTCTCGGCGAGGTGGCGCGGATCCGCGGCAAGGTGGTCGCGCAGCACGCCCTTCAGCACCGCCCGCAGGTCGGTGGTGGCTTTCAGGTCGCGGCCGTCATGGAGGTCGGCCGGGGCGAGGCCCGGCCAGTCGGCCAGCACCCGCCCGCCCTTGACCGCGCCGCCGGCCAGCAGCGCGACGGTGGCGGTGCCGTGATCGGTGCCTTCGGTGCCGTTGACCCGGGCGGTGCGGCCGAATTCGGTGATGAAGGTGATGACCGTCTCAGCCCAGGCCGGCCCCAGGATGGTCTTCGCCTCGGCCAGGGCCTGGTCGATGGCCGCGAGCCGGCCGGCCAGCTGGCCGGTGGCGCCGCCTTCATTGGCATGGGTGTCGAAGCCGTCGAGCGCCAGCGCGCCGATACGTGGTCCGTCCGGCTTGGCGAGAAAGGACGCCGCGCCGGACATGGCCTGCACGACATAAGCGGTCTGGCGGCGCGCGCCGTCGGTCGAGACCTTGCCGAGATCGCGGTCGGCGCGCCGTTCGAGGATTTCGGCAAAGGCCGGATCGGTGTGGCGATAAAGCGCGATCAGGCGATGGGTCAGGTCGTCGCCGGCGGGCGGCAGGGTCTGCGGCTGCCAGGCCATGACCGGCGCCCGGCCACGCGCGACCAGCGGCACCAGCGGGCCGACCCCGACAACCGGGCGCCTGATGATCCGGTCGCCCGGCGCGAGCGTCTCGAGCGCCCGGTTCAGCCAGCCGGATTCATGGAAGCCGAGCTTTTCGGTGCCGCTCTCCAACAGGTCCTGGCCGTCGAAATGCGAGCGTTCGCGGTAGGGACTGGCGACCGCATGGACGATCAGGGCTTGCCGCGCCTGGTAGAGCGCATGCAGTTGCGGCATCGCCGGATGCAGCGCGAAGAAGCCGTCGAGCGGGCGCGCGGCATTGTCGCCCGTGGCTGACAGCGCGATGGCGCCGCGCAAGCCGGCATAGGCGGGATCGGCGACCGGCGCCGCCAAGGACAATCCGTCGAGCGCGCCGCGCAGCACCACCACCAGCAGGCGCGGGTCGCGGCCCTCGGCGCGCGCCAGCTTGGGCGCGGCGGCCCAGGCGAACATCAGGCCGGTGGCGCCGAGAAAGGCCCGGCGCGACAGGTCGAGCCGGCTCTCGCAGTGATCGACGTGGTCGGCGCGGGGCCGGTCGGCCGGATGGGACAAGGCGGTTGGCATGATCACCTCCGCAAGAATTCGGGCGACATGAGTGCAATGGTCAGCCCTTGCTGCGGCGTCTCGGCCCGCCGGATCGCCTCGCGGGTCGCCTCGCTCATGCGGGGACCGAGCAGGAGATCGGCGATCGGCACCGGCGAGCCGCTGATCTGGGCTGAGCGGACGAACAGATGGGCAATGTCGACGCGCTGGACCAGGCCATCCATCCAGGGCGCGCTGTCCTCGGAAAAGCCCTGGGGCGAGGGCACGCGCCAGGTCGGCTGGCCGAGCACGGTCAAGGCGCGCTGGAACCGCTGCGGCTCGGGCGCGAGGCCAAGGCCGCGATGCAGCGCCACGACCCATTCGAACGGCCGGCGCAGCTTGGTGGCGGGCGCCTCGAAGGCCTCGGGCGCCTCGATCAAGGCGCGGGTGGTGGCATTGAGGTTGCCGCCGGTCGCCAGGAAGGCCGTTTCGAGCCTGGCGACGAGGCTGGCCGGCGGGGTGTCACTGATGAAATGGCGGACGAGCTTGGTCGCCACATGGCGGGCCGTCGCCGGGCTCCGCGCGAGGTCGGCGAGCAATTGCAGGCCACCCTGCTCGCCCTCCGGATAGGCCTTGCCGAGCACCGTCTTCGGGCCCGGCTCGTGGCTGCGCGGATTGAAGCGGAAGCGGAACGGCAAGGCGTCGGGGTCGCCCGGATTGCCCATGGTCCAGCCGGTCAGCACGGCGGCGAAAGCGGTGACGTCGTCCTGGCCGTAGCCGGTGCGCACGCCGAGCGTGTGCAGTTCCAGGATCTCGCGCGCCAGGTTCTCGTTCAGGCCGCGGCCCTGCCGCTTGCCGGCGGGCGAATTGGGACCGATCGAACGGCCATTGTCGAGATAGAGCAACATGGCCGGATGGCGTGCCGAGGCCATCAGCATGGCGGCGAAATCGCCGGTCACGTGACGGCGGATGACCTCGCGCTCATAGGCGCCGGCCATGGCGCGGACCAGGCCGCCCTTGTCCATCGAAATGCAGAAATGGTTCGACCAGAACCAGACCAGCCGCTCGCGCAGGCCGAGGCCGGGTTCGCAGGCCCTGAGATAACGCGCGGCGAATTCGGCCCGGATCACCTGTTCCATCGGCGTAGGCGCTGCCGGCGGGCGGGACGGCGCCGGCATCTCGGCCGCGGCGGGAGCCGCCGGGCCGGACCCGGCCGGACGGGCGATCTCGGCCGCGGCAGCGCGGGCTTGCTGGCGTTCGGCCTGGGCGGCGCGCTGAACCTGACCGGCTTGGTCGGAGGTCTTGAGCTCGCCGGTGAGCGGCCGGTCCGGCGCGGTCAGATCGGCGATCAGCGCGCCGCGCGGATCGCGGCCAATGGCATTCAGATCGGCCTGGCTCTGGCCCACGGAAATGCCGAGGCCGAAACGCGACAGGGCCAGGCGGGCGGGATCGAGACGCGGTATCGCCATGGGCGGGTCCCTGGGACAAGCCCGGGTTCGACGGAAGGCCCGATTCTAGTCCGCGGCAACTGTCAGATGCCTGAACGACGAAATCATGACCGGCGCTGGTCGGCATCGACCTACGCGAAACCCGGTTCTGCTCTCGCAGAGCCCGGTTCTGCTCTCGCAGAACCTTGTGCGACTTGCTACTTGAAGGGGAGGTGAAGGAGATACCGATGGCCGTCAGGGTCCAGCGCGATGATTTCGACCAGGGCGCGGAGGTCAGGCGGCTGACCGCCGGGCGCAGCGACGTCGGCGCCGTCGTCACCTTTGCCGGCCTGTGCCGGGGCACGACCGGCAGCGAGACCATTGGCGCGATGACGCTCGAGACCTATGAGGCCATGGCGCTCGCCGAGCTGTCGCGGATCGAGGCGGAGGCGCGCGCCCGCTGGCCGCTGCAGGACGTGCTGATCATTCATCGGCACGGCCGGATGGAGCCGGGCGACAATATCGTGCTGGTGGTGACGCTCTCGGTGCATCGTGAGGCGGCCTTTCAGGCGGCTGAATTCCTGATGGATTATCTCAAGACCCGGGCGCCGTTCTGGAAGTTCGAGGAAAAGGGCGAGGGTGCCGGTTGGGTTGCCGCCAAGGACGAGGACGACAGCGCGGCGGAGCGCTGGACGGCCGGTTGAACGGTCAATTGCCGCGCCGATAAGCAAATATTGCTGCAAAAAGTCGCAATGCTGGATCCGGATACCTGCCGCGCGAGGTAATTGCGCTGCGGCGCTGCGATGTTAGCGAAATATTCACGCTGGCAACCAAGTCTGCGGTTCAAATGGCCCAGTACTCTCGCGGGCCGCCACATCCCGCCGGCCGAGATTCCCAGACATGATGAAATTCCGCATTGGTACCAAGCTGATGGCCTTGTCGGCCTTGGGCGTGCTTCTGGTCGGCGGCCTGATCCTGAACCAGCGGATCAGCGACAGTGGCACCGCGGTCATGCAGGCGGCCGCCGACAAGCAACAGTCGCTCGCCATCGCGGCGCTGGCCATCGACGGCAATATCCGGCGCTCGGCACTGGCCGAGCGGGATGTCCGGCTGAGCCGTTCGGTCGAGGAATTCGACGTCGCGGTGCAGAAACTCGAGGCCGCGCTGACCGAAAGCCAGGCCGGCATCGACACGACGCTTGCCGCCGCCGACACCGCCGAGAGCCGCGAGGCCTTCACCGGACTGAAGACCGCGTTCGGCACCTATGTCGCGGCGGTGCGCGACATGCTGGTGCTGCAAAAGGAAAATCTCGCCCAGATCGCGCTGCGCAACCAGGGCACGGCAACCTGGCAGCGGACCTATGACAGGCTCCTGGCCTCGCCCGCCTTCACCGCGATGACCGAGAGTTCGGAAGCGGAAATCGACCTGCGCGCGGCGAACGCAGCCTTCGATGCGGCGCGGGCGGCATCCTGGCGCTTCATCGCGACCGGCGAGGTGGCGCAGCAGATGGCCATGACGCGCGCTTCGCTGCGCATCGTCGCGTCGGCGCGCGAGGCCCGCAACCGGGCGAGCGTGCCCCCGGTCGTCGAAGCGGTCGACGCCCTGATCGCCGCCGCCAACCATTTCATCACCCATACCAAGGCCGCGACCACCGCGGAGGATGCCAAGACCAAGATCATCGTCGAGCGGATGGTGCCGGCCGGCATCGCGGCGACCGAGCTCGTCGCCAAGACGGTCGGGGTTCTGCAGCAATCGGCGGCGGAAGCCCAACAGCAGGCCGAGGCGCAGGTGGCCCAGGCCGCGGCGGTCGGCCTCGGCCTCGGGCTGTTCGTGGTCTTCGTGCTCGTCGGCTCCGCGGTGTTTTCGTCGCTCGGGGTGATCAAGCCGATCAACGGCATGACCGGTGCCATGGAGACGCTGGCCGAAGGCGACACCTCGGTCGAGGTGCCGGGCGTCGGCCGGGTCGACGAGATCGGCCGCATGGCCTCGGCGGTGCAGGTGTTCAAGGACAATGCGCTCGCCAAACAGGCGCTCGAGCAGGAGCAGGACGCCGCCAAGGCGCGTAGCGAAGCGGACAAGTCGGCGATGATGACCGCCATGGCCGATAGTTTCGAAGCGGCGGTGGGCGGCATCGTCACGGCGGTCTCGTCGGCGGCGACGCAGTTGCAGTCGGCGGCGCAGACCATGTCGGCCGCGGCGGAAGAAACCTCCAATCAGTCGGTGGTCGTGGCGAATGCCTCGGAAGAAGCCTCCACCAACGTTCAATCGGTGTCGGCGGCGACCGATCAATTGTCCGGCTCGGTCGAGGAGATCAGCCGGCAGGTGTCGAATTCGGCGCGCATCGCGGCGGAGGCCGAGGCGAGCGCCAGCGCGACCACCGCCAAGGTCGAGCGGCTGGCGCAGGCGGCGACCAAGATCGGCGCCATCGTCGAACTGATCAGCAGCATTGCCGGCCAGACCAATCTTCTGGCGCTGAATGCCACCATCGAGGCGGCGCGCGCGGGCGAGGCCGGCCGCGGCTTCGCGGTGGTCGCGGCCGAGGTCAAGAACCTGGCCGAGCAGACCGCCAAGGCGACCAGCGAGATCGGTGCCCAGATCACCGAGATCCAGACCTCGACCAGCGAGTCCGCCTCGGCGATCGCCGAGATCGCCGGCATCGTCCAGCGGCTGAACGCGATTGCCTCGGGCATCGCCGCGGCGGTCGAGGAACAGGGCGCGGCGACCCGGGAGATCGCCCGCAACGTCCAGCAGGCGGCCCATGGCACGCAGGAGGTCTCGTCCAACATCGCCGGCGTGACGCGGGCTGCCGAGGAGTCGAGCGCAGCGTCGACCGAGGTGCTCGGATCGGCCGGCGAACTCTCCCGGCAGAGCGAGATCCTGCGCGGCGAGGTCGACAAGTTCCTGGCCAACGTGCGCGCCGCCTGAGGCGCGGGCCCTTCTGCGAAAGGTCCGGGCCAGGTCCTGGCATTGCATGGATCACCTGCGGGGCGGCGACGGCTTGCCGCCTTTACAAGCTGGCCTTGGCCGAACCACTGTTGGCGACGTCCGTTCTTGGCGACGTCTGTCGAAACCGGTTGCGAGGGGACCGCACCCATGGCCAGCAAAGCTTTCAACCGCCGTCATTTCCTGGGGGGCGCGGCGGCCGTCCTCGCCGCCCCGTCGGTTGGTCTGGCCCAGGGCGCCAATGTCCTGAAATTCGTGCCGCAGACCGATGTCGCGGTGCTCGATCCGGTCTGGACCACGACCTATCCGACCCGCGACCACGGTTTCCTGGTGTTCGACACGCTGTTCGGCATGGACGGCCAGTATCGCATGTCGCCGCAGATGCTGGACGGGGCGCTGACCGGCGACGACGGCAAGCTGTGGACGCTGACGCTGCGCGACGGTTTGAAGTTCCATGACGGGTCGAGGGTGCTGGCGCGTGACTGCGTGGCCAGCATCAGGCGCTGGGGCGCCCGCGACGCCTTCGGCCAGGCGCTGATGGCGGCGACCGACGACCTGTCGGCGCCCGACGACAAGACCATCCGCTTCCGGCTGAAATATCCGTTTCCCCTGCTGCCCGACGCGCTCGGCAAGTCGTCGCCCAGCATGTGCGCGATCATGCCGGAGCGGCTGGCCCAGACCGCGCCGACCGAGCGCATCACCGAAATGGTCGGCTCCGGCCCGTACAAGTTCCTGGTCGCCGATCGCGTGCCCGGCGCGCTGATGGCCTATCAGCGTTTCGCCGACTACGTGCCGCGCGCCAGCGGCACGCCGGACTGGTCGGCGGGCCCGAAGGTGGCCCATTTCGAACGGGTCGAATGGCGCATCATGCCGGATGCCAACACCGTGCTCGGGGCCATCCGCAACGGCGAGATCGACTGGTGGTACACGCCGGACGCCGATCTTCTGCCGGCGGTCAGGCGGCTGCGCGACGTGACCACCAAGGTCATCGACCCGACCGGCTGGATCTCGACCATGCGGCTCAACCATCTGGTGCCGCCGTTCGACAATCCGGCGCTACGCCGGGCGGTGCTGAGCTTCGTCTCGCAATCCGAATTCATGCAGGCGCAGACCAACGAACCCGAACTCTGGAAGGACGGCGTCGGCATTTTCTGCCCTGGCACGCCGCTCGCCAATGACGCCGGCATGGAGGCGCTGACCAAGCCGCGCGACATCGGCGCCGCCAAGGAGGCCATCGCGGCCGCCGGCTACAAGGGCGAGAAAGTCGTCGTGCTCGGCGCTTCCGATATCGCGGCCTCGCGGGCGCTGTCGGATATTGGCGCGGACCTCTTGAAGAAGATGGGCTTCAACGTCGACTACCAGCTGAGCGACTGGGGCACGCTGGTCCAGCGCCGCGCCAAGACCGAGCCGGTCGAGCAGGGCGGCTGGAACGTCTATCACACGTTCTGGAGCGGCACCGACATGTTCACCCCGGCAGGCCACGCCTTCCTGCGCGCCAATGGCCGCTCGGCAGGTCCTGGCTGGCCGACCATTCCGGGCCTCGAAACGCTGCGCGACGACTGGTTCAAGGCCCCGGACCTCGCCGCGCAGAAGGAGATCGCGCGACGGATCCAGACGCTGGCCTTCCAGGACGTGCCTTATGTGCCGCTCGGCCAGCGCTTCTTCCCGACATCCTATCGCAACAATCTGACCGGCGTGCTGAACGGCAATCCGGTGTTCTGGAACGTCAGGCGCGGCTGAGGCGGTCCTGGTACCGCAGCACAGTGATTATGACCCTTTGGCTGGATAGGCGCCGCGCTGATGGAGACAACGGCGCAATGGCGGCTTGGCACCACTTCCTCATGCTGGCACCACGTCGTCTTGCCCGGGCTTGTCCCGGGCATCCACGCATTCATCCGCTCGCGGCAATCAATTCGTGGATGGCCGGGACAAGCCCGGCCAAGACGAGAATTGTCCTTGGAGCAGCGGGCGCTGCATCGACCGGGCGCAGGATCCGCGCCGTGGTCCAGCACACTGTGACGTCAACACATCGTCGTGCCCAGGCTTGTCCCGGGCATCCACGCATTCATCCGCTCGCGGCAATCAACCCGTCATAACCACTGTGCAGCGGTCCTGGGCGGCGCGGCACGAGGCCGCCCCGTCCATGGTCATCCGGTCAGGCGGCTTTCGGCAGCGCGATCGGGCGCTCGGCGATCTCGCGCTCGGCGGCGGTGATCGCCTCCTGCTTCTTCTCCGGGCTGATATTGACGCCCTCGGCGCGGACGAATTCGAGGTCGGTGACGCCGAAGAAGCCGAAGATCGTGCGCAGATAGTTCTCCTGGTGATCCAGGCCAGCGGCCGGCGAGCCGGCGCTGTAGATGCCGCCGCGCGACGAGGCGACGATGATCTTCTTGGCGCCGGCGAGGCCCTCGGGGCCCTTTTCGGTATAGCGGAAGGTCTTGCCGGAGACGGCGACGCGGTCCAGCCAGGCCTTCAATTGCGAGGGAATGGCGAAGTTGTACATGGGCGCGCCGACCACGACGATGTCGGCGGCGAGGAACTCCTCGAGCGCGCGGCCGCCGGCCGCCAGGTCCTTCTGCAGGTCGGCGCCGTGCTGGCTCGGGTCGGCGGACTGGGCCGACAGATAGGCGCCCGACAGGTGAGCGATCGGATCGGCGGCGAGATCGCGATAGGTGACCTCGAGGCCGGGATGTTCGGTCTTGAGGCGCTCGACCAGCGCCGCCGTCAGGCGGCGCGACACGGAATAGTCGCCGAGAATGCCGGAATCGATGTGCAGGAGTTTCATGGCAGGTGTCCTTGTGGCGTTGCGAGACTGGACACCCGATATAGATTGAGAACGAAAAGGCTGAAGTCGGCAAAAATCGAACTGATCGTTTCGATTTGGAAACGCTGCAAGGCGCTCGCAAGGGCAGGAGTGAAGCCGGTGCAAGACCTGAACGACCTCTATCTGTTTGCCGCGGTTGTCCAGCACAAGGGCTTTTCGCCGGCCGGCCGGGCGCTCGACATCCCCAAATCCAAATTGAGCAAACATGTCGCCAGGCTCGAGCAGCGCCTTGGCGTCAGGCTGATCGAGCGCTCGACACGGCGGTTCCGGGTGACCGATATCGGCCAGGAATTCTACCAGCAATGCCAGTCGGTGCTGGCTGGCGTCGAGGTTGCCGAGGCGCTGGTCGCCAAGGCCCGCGCCGAGCCGCGCGGCATCGTCCGGCTGGCTTGCCCGCCCGATATCGCGCAGAGCCTGATGGCGCGGATCCTGCCGGCCTTCCTGAAACGCTTTGCCGAGGTCAAGGTGCAGATGCTGGTCGCCAACCGGCCGGTCGACCTGATCGAAGAGCGCGTCGACGTCGCCTTGAGGGTCAGAACCCGGCTCGACACCGATCCGAACCTGACCATGCGGATCCTCGGCCAGAGCCGGCAGGTGCTGGTGGCAAGCCCTGATTTCATCGCCCGCCATGGCGGCCATATCGGCGTCGAGACGCTTGGCCTGGTGCCGACGCTGTCGTCCACCGAACAGTTCGTCCAGGACACCTGGCACCTGACCGATCCGGACGGGCGCAAGGTCGAGGTCGCCCATGAACCGCGGCTGAGCGGCAGCAGCTTCGCCATGTTGAAACAGGCGGCGATCGAGGGGCTGGGCGTCGCGCTGCTGCCCGAGCAGGTGGCCGATGACGCGATCGACGCCGGCGCGCTGGTCCTGGTCCTGCCCGGCTGGACCGCGCCGATGGGTACGATCCACCTGGTCTTCACCACACGGCAGGGCCTGCTGCCGGCGGTGCGGGCGCTGATCGATCACATCGTCAAGGAGTATCCGCGCATGATGAAAGAATGCACGGAGGCGCTGCGCGCGGTTCCGTGAGGTCTTGGCGAGGGGGCCTAAGACTTCGGCCCAAGACTTCGGCCCAAGACTTCGGCCCGGCCCCGCCGCATCGTGTGCTCTCCTGACGCGACAAGCCTTTCGTCCCGGTGTACAAGCGGTGATACCGAGTTCAGGCTCGACGCTGGCGGCAGCGGAAGTGAATGTCCGCATTGCCGCAGTGCAAGAACGGCCTGAACGGCCTCCAAGTCGGGTGAAACGACATGGCAAAAGCACGTGCAGCTTCTCCGAAATCCTTGCGCGCCCGCGCCGATGGTGGGCCTGCGCCGGTTGCTCCGGTCAGTGTCGCGCCGCCGACGATCCGACGGATCGTCCCGGCGGATCTGAAGGACGCTTTGGCGAAAGGCCTCGATGACTTCTGGGCCATGCCCAGCCATCTCCTGTTCCTTTGCCTGATCTATCCGATCGCCGGTCTCTATCTTGGCCGGCTCGCCGTCGGTTTCGACGTGCTGCCGATGCTGTTTCCGCTGGCCGCGGGTTTCGCCTTGATCGGGCCCTTCGCGGCGATCGGGCTCTATGAGATCAGCCGGCGGCGCGAGCAGGGGCTCGACACCTCCTGGCGCCATGCCTTCGACGTGCTGCATTCGCCCTCGCGCGCGGCCATCGCCGAACTCGGCGGCGTGCTGATGGTGCTGTTCCTGTGCTGGCTCGGGGTGGCGCTGATCCTCTATCGCAGCATGTTCGGCGACGACGTGCCGCGCGATCCGATCGATTTCTTCCGCGAGATCTTCACCAGCCGGGCCGGCTGGACGCTGATTCTCGTCGGCAATGCCATTGGCTTCGTCTTTGCCGTGGTCACCTTGATGATCGGCGTGGTCTCGTTCCCGCTGCTGCTCGACCGCAATGTCGACGCCACGACGGCGATCAAGACCTCGCTCCAGGCGGTCAAGGCCAATCCGGCCACCATGGCGTTGTGGGGCCTGATCGTCGCCGCCCTCCTGGTGCTGGGCTCGATCCCGGCGCTGGTCGGGCTTGCCATCGTCATGCCGGTGCTGGGCCACGCGACCTGGCATCTCTATCGCAAGCTGATCGAGCGTTAACCGGCTTGTGCCACCAGTGCCGAAGCGGCTGGTTTCCCACAGGCCGCTTCGTTCCCAGGCGCCGGAAGTGCTAAGACGGGTTCATGCGCTTTCCGCCGTCATTCCTGGACGAGATCCGGCAACGCCTCCCCGTGTCGGAGGTGGTGGGAAAACGCGTCAAATTGAAGAAGCAGGGCCGCGAGTGGCGCGGCCTGTCGCCGTTCAACGCCGAGAAGACGCCGTCCTTTTATGTCAATGACCAGAAGGGCTTCTATCATTGCTTCTCGTCGGGCAAGCACGGCGACCAGTTCAGTTTCGTGATCGAGACCGAGGGGCTGTCGTTCCCCGAGGCGGTTGAACAACTGGCCTCGCTTGCCGGCGTGCCGATGCCCAAGGTGACGGCGGAAGAGGTTCAGCGCGCCGAGAAGGCCAAGAGCCTCTACGAGGTGTTGGAGCTTGCGGCGAAATTCTTCGAGGCGCAGCTGCAGGATCGCCAGGGCGCGAAGGCGCGCGGCTATCTCGCCGGGCGGGCGCTGGGGCCGCAGACCCAGGTGAAGTTCCGCATTGGCTATTCACCGGCCGAGCGCTTCGCCTTGAAGGAACATCTCGGTGCCAAGGGCGTGCCGGTCGGCGACATGGTGGCGGCGGGCCTGCTGGTTCATGGCGACGGCATTCCGGTTCCTTATGACCGGTTCCGCGACCGGGTGATGTTCCCGATCACCGACCTGCGCGGCCGGGTGGTGGCCTTTGGCGGCCGCGCCCTGGAAAAGGACGTGCCGGCGAAATATCTGAACTCGCCGGAGACCGAGCTCTTCCACAAGGGTTCGCTGCTCTACAACGCCTTCGGCGCCCGCGAACCCAGCCACAAGACCAGCCGGGTCATCGCGGTCGAGGGTTATGTCGACGTCATCGCCATGGTCATGGCCGGCTTTGGCGAGACGGTGGCGCCGCTCGGCACCGCGCTGACCGAAGGCCAGCTCGAACTCTTGTGGCGCATGGCGCCGGACCCGATCCTGCTGTTCGACGGCGACAAGGCCGGCCGGCGCGCCGCCTATCGCGCCGTCGATATCGCGCTGCCGCACCTGAAGCCCGGCCGCAGCCTGATGTTCGCCAGCCTGCCCGAGGGCCAGGACCCCGACGACCTGATCCGCTCCTCCGGCCGGGAGGCCATCGATGCCGTGCTGGAACGGGCCCAGCCGCTCGCTTCCATGCTGTGGCAGCGCGAGACCGAGGCTGGTGTCTTCGGCACCCCGGAAAAGCGTGCCGCGCTGGAAGCGCGTTTTACCGAGGTGGTCGCCACCATTGGCGACGAGAACGTCCGGCGGCACTATCGCGACGACGTGTTCGGCCGGCTGTCCGATCTGTTCCGGCCGCAGCAGCGCGACCGGCGCTCAGCCGGCAAGGGCGGGCCGCAAGGCGGCTTTCGCGGGCAGGGCGGCTTTCGCGGCCAGGGCGGGTTCGGCCAGGGCGGCTTCGCGGTTCCCGATCACCGGCCGTCGCCGTCCTTGTCCAATTCCGCGCTGGTGCGCGGCCCGCGCGCCTCGATGCCGCTGCGCGAGGCGCTGATTCTCACGGCCCTGCTCAATCACCCCTGGCTGATCGATGGCGCCGAGGAAGATCTCGCGGCGCTGGATTTTCGCCATCCACAGGCGGAAAGCCTCAAAGTTGCCTTGTTGGAAGTGCATGCGCACGGCGTCGAGGGAGAGCAGGTTGCCTATGCATCGGCTCTCATGGCCCATGGGCATGGTGCGCTAATCCAGCAAATCCGCGCTATTGCGACCTCCAGCGCGGTCTGGGGGGCCATGCCGGGCGCGGCGAGAATCGACGTCGAAGTCACCTTCGGCCAACTCCTGACCTTGCATCGCAAGAAGCAAGCGCTAATTAAGGAAATCAGGGATGCCGAGCGTGCCTTCGGCGATGACCCCACGGAAGCGAATGAGCACTGGCTGATCGACGTCAAACGTCGCGAAGCGGAGCTGACTGGTACCGAAGCCCTGATCGAGGGGTTCGGTCATTCGTCCGGGCGGGGGAGTCGGTCCGGATGAGCAGGCCTGGAACGACGGACGGGCAGGACCGCGCAGCGGAGACGAGGCGGCGGGTCATGGTTCATGAGGGCTTAAGGACAGAGGCCTTAAGGGTAGCGAATCACTAGCGGTCGGGGCGCGCTCCAAGCGAGCGCCGCCCCTTTTTTGGCGTTGCGGCGGGCCTTGAACCCACCCCGACGCGCCATGCGGGGTCAGCACCCCGGCGAGCGATGGACGACGAAATGGCAACGAAGGCAACCGAGAAAACGGAAGGCGCGGATCAGGAGACCGAGGCTCCCGACAGCCCGCTCCTGGACCTCTCCGATGCCGGTGTCCGTGCGATGATCAAGCGCGCCAAGAAGCGCGGCTATGTGACCATCGACGAGATCAATGCGGTCATGCCTGCGGCCTCGTTCACCTCGGACCAGATCGAAGACATGAATGCGATGCTCAGTGAAATGGGCATCAATGTCGTCGACAATGAGGATACGGCGGAAGAAGGCGAGGGTGAGGCGCCGGCGGCCGACGAGGCCGACGAAGCCGATACCGAGATGACCGAAGCCTCGTCGCGGGCGGTGGTCAAATCCGAACGGGCATCCGAGCCGCTCGACCGCACCGACGACCCGGTGCGCATGTATCTGCGCGAAATGGGCTCGGTGGAGCTCTTGTCGCGCGAGGGCGAAATCGCCATCGCCAAGCGCATCGAGGCCGGCCGCGAGGCAATGATCGCGGGTCTCTGCGAGAGCCCGCTGACCTTCCAGGCCATCATCATCTGGCGCGACGAGCTGAACGAAGGAAAAATCTACCTTCGCGACATCATCGATCTCGAAGCGACCTATGCCGGCCCGGACGCCAAAAATGCCCCCGTGGTGACCGAGGGCGAGGCCCCGATCGCGCCGGAAGGTGACGGCGAGGGCCTGCCGCCCGGCGTCACCGAGGCGGATCTCGAAGACGAAGACGACATGGAAAATGCCGTGTCGCTGGCGGCCATGGAAGCCGAGCTGAAGCCGAAGGTCCTCGAGATCTTCGACATGATCGCCGACGAGTACAAGAAGCTGCGCCGGCTGCAGGACCAGAATGTCGAGAACCGGCTGAACGACACCAAGCTGTCGCCGAGCCAGGAACGCCGGGCCAAGAAGCTCTCGGAAGACCTGGTGCTGCACGTCAAGTCGCTGTCGCTGAACCAGGCGCGCATCGATGCGCTGGTCGAGCAGCTCTACGACATCAACAAGCGCCTCGTCGGTTATGAGGGCCGGCTCCTGCGCCTGGCCGAAAGCTATGGCGTCGACCGCCTGTCGTTCATCAAGGAATATCAGGGTTCCGAACTCGACCCGAACTGGATCCGCCGCGTCGCCTCGCTCGGCGCGCGCGGCTGGAAGGATTTCGTCGCCTCCGAAAAGGATACGGTGAAGGAGATCCGCGCCGAGATTCAGGCGTTGGCCACCGAAACCGCGCTGGAGATCGGCGAATTCCGCAAGATCGTCCAGATGGTGCAGAAGGGCGAGCGCGAGGCGCGCCAGGCCAAGAAGGAAATGGTCGAGGCCAACCTGCGCCTGGTCATCTCGATCGCCAAGAAATACACCAATCGCGGCCTGCAGTTCCTGGATCTGATCCAGGAGGGCAATATCGGCCTGATGAAGGCGGTCGATAAGTTCGAATATCGCCGCGGCTACAAGTTCTCGACCTATGCCACCTGGTGGATCCGGCAGGCGATCACCCGTTCGATCGCCGACCAGGCCCGCACCATCCGCATCCCGGTGCACATGATCGAGACGATCAACAAGATCGTCCGCACCTCGCGCCAGATGCTGCACGAGATCGGCCGCGAGCCGACCCCGGAAGAGCTGGCCGAGAAGCTCGGCATGCCCTTGGAAAAGGTGCGCAAGGTCCTGAAGATCGCCAAGGAGCCGATCAGCCTGGAAACGCCGATCGGCGACGAGGAGGATTCGCATCTCGGCGATTTCATCGAGGACAAGAATGCCATCCTGCCGATCGACGCGGCGATCCAGTCGAACCTGCGCGAGACCACCACGCGGGTTCTGGCCTCGCTGACGCCGCGCGAGGAGCGCGTGCTGCGCATGCGCTTCGGCATCGGCATGAACACCGACCACACGCTGGAAGAGGTTGGCCAGCAGTTCTCGGTGACCCGCGAGCGCATCCGTCAGATCGAGGCCAAGGCGCTCCGCAAGCTGAAGCACCCGTCGCGGTCGCGCAAGCTCCGGTCGTTCCTCGACAACTGACCGGTCCTATCGCCCGCCGGGCCTGGTCCGGCGGTTCGTCCGTTCTCACGATGCCCGGCCTCGCGCCGGGCATTTTTTTGTCTCGAGTCAAAGGGGCCGCGGCGCGGTCCAGCGCATCTGCCTGCCGAAACGCATGGCCCGGGCGACCAGGCCATGCTCGGCGATCCAGGCGGCATAAGCGACATAGGTCGGATCACGCGACAGGTGCCGCTCCTCGGTCTTGGCACGGCAATAATAGATCAGGTTGACGCCGGCGAGCAGCAGGCTGTGCCGGAGCGCCTCGGCGCCGCTGGCCTCGGTGACGAAGGGCACCGAGATCAGCCACCATGACAGGTTCTTGCTGAGATAGGCCGGGTGCTTGGTCAGGCGGTAGGGGCCGTTGGTCAGGATGCCGCGGTGGGTCAGGTTGGAAAAGCGGACGCCGAATGAAATCGTCGCCCAGGCATAGACCGCGAGCAGGGCGATGATGGCCAAGGCCCAGCACTGCTTCACCTGCGGCATGTCGGCAAGCCAGATGCCCCAGGTCGTGCCGGTCTCATAGGCGAAATAGTTGCGCGACATCATCGACCAGATCGGCGCGTAGCACAGCACGCAGACGAGCCAGCCCGCGGTCGTCGGCTCGGTCGAGCGGATATGGCTGTCGAACAGGCGAAAGGTGAGGAAATAGCCGGCCCCGGCCCAGAGAACCTCGACGAAATAGAGCGACCGGTAGGCGATCTCGTACCAGCCGAAGGCATGGGCCCGAAACGCCGCGCCGAGGTCGACTGTCAGGAACCATGTGAGGTCATGATGCGCGGCCTCGACCATGATCGGCAGGAAAAAGGCCTTGACCAGCCAGCCCAGCGCATATTGGCGGACCATGGTGCGGTCGACCTCCGGCCAGCGGCCGAGCACCGCGAGGCCGGCCATGTAGCAGCCATCGCGCGGTTCGCCCTGACGCGTGTCGGTGAGCCAGACGTAGAAGGGCGTGATCACCGCGACCGGCACGGCAAGGTGACGGACGAGCGCCAGCAGAACATCGGCCTGGCCGTCACGATAGACCGGCAGCATCCAGTAGAGCGTGGCGATGGCGGCATAGGTCGCGCCAAGGCCGGTGAGCTTGATCGCGATGCGGGCCGGCTGCTGTCCGGCATCGGCCGGCAGCGCCGGTGGGGCCTCCGGCACCCGCGTCCACCATTCGAGCGCGATGATCGGCAGGGCGATGGCTCCAACCAGCAGGAGCATGGCGGTGATGCCATCCTGCCAGGCGACGGCCTTGAGCAGGCTCAACACGCCGACGAGCACGACCAGGCCGGACAGGCTGATCCACTGCCGCGTCGCCGAGGGCGGCAGGACCGGCGCTGCAAGCGCCTTGGCCACGGGGTGCGGACCGGGGGCGAACATCGGCGAGGCGATCTCCCGAGAACGGGCTGGGTACTGATGGTTGTACGATCGCCTTGCGCCATTGGATGAGAAATGCCGGTCAGCCCGGCCTGAGGCCAATACGGGCCTGGGTTCCCGCGCCGTTGAGCCCGGCCCATTCCGCGGTGACGGCATTGGCCACCCGCAGCGCCGCGGCGGCGATCTCGGGCAATGTCTCGACCGACAGGCGTTGCGCCGGTCCGGCCACGGCGATCGATCCGGCGATGCGCTGTTTCGGGTCCAGCACGGGTGCCGCGGCGCTCAGCACGCCCTCGATATAGCTGTCCTGGGCCCAGGCGAAACCGCGCCGGCGGATCTCGTCGAGGGTCGTCCGCAACATGTCGCGTTCGGTGATCGTCCGCGCCGTGAAGCGCGTCAGGCCAGCCGCGCAATAGGCCTCGAAGGCATCATCCGCCATGTGGGCGAGCAATGCCTGGCCGCCGGCCGACCCATGCAGCGGGATGCGCTCGCCGACATCATAACCCACCCGCACGGAATGGCGGCTTTCGACCACCGCGATGCAGACGGCATCGCTTCGGTCCGGCACCAGCAGGGCCACCGTCTCGCCGGTCTCGTCGCGCAGACGATCGAGATAGGGCAGGGCGATCGGCAGGAGGCCGTGCTGGCTGATCCGGACCGCCGCCAGGTCGAGAACGCCGAGCCCGAGCCGGTAAAGCCGCGTCTGCGGATCCTGCTCGACGAAGTTCTCCGCCACCAGGGTCTGCAGAATGCGATGGACGCCCGACCGGTCCATGTCGAGGCGACGGGCAAGGTCACTGACTCCGAGGTCGGGTTCTTGCGCGGTGAACTGCCGCAACAGCCGGATCGTCTTGTGGGCGGTCTTCATGCGACGTCCTTCATTCTGGTCTATGTGTTGCTATATAAACAACACGTGAAAGTCAATTTCATATTTGACAACAGATGACCAGCGCTTCCATCCTCCTGATCAGGATGGCTCAAGCGGTGACGGTCGATGTCAGCTGATCTCAACTCTCCCTTCGCACGCGACATTGCCCATCACATCCACCCGCAGACCAATCTCCGGCGGCACGAGGCGGAAGGGCCGCTGCTGATCGAACGCGGCGACGGCGTCTATGTGGTCGACGCCGACGGCAAGCGGCTGCTCGAGGGCATGGCGGGCCTGTGGTGCGCCTCGCTCGGTTTCAGCGAAACGCGGCTGGTCGACGCGGCGACGCGGCAAATGCGCCGGCTGCCTTATATGCAGACCTTCGCTCACCGCTCGTTCGATCCGGTGGTGGAACTGTCGGCCGAACTGGTCGGCATGGCACCGGCGCCCATGTCGAAGGCCTTGTTCGCCTGTTCCGGTTCGGAAGCCAATGACACGGCGATGAAGCTCGTCTGGTATTACCACCATGCGATCGGCCGGCCGGAGAAGCGCAAGATCATCTCCCGCCGCCGCAGCTATCACGGCACGACGATCGCCTCGGCGAGCCTGACCGGACTCGCCAACATGCATCAGGACTTCAACCTGCCGCTGGCCGGCGTCGTCCACGTGACCTGTCCGCACCATTATCGCGAGGGCCTGGCCGGCGAGACCGAGGAGGATTTCGCGGCCCGGCTGGCAGCCGAACTCGAGGAGGTCATCGAGCGGGAAGGGCCGGAGACGATCGGCGCCTTCATCGCCGAGCCGGTGATGGGCACGGGCGGCGTGGTGGTGCCGCCGCGAACCTATTTCGAGCGCGTGCAGGCGGTCCTGCGACGCCACGATATCCTCATCATCGCCGACGAGGTGATCTGCGGTTTCGGCCGCACCGGCAACATGTGGGGCAGCCAGACCTATGGCATCAAGCCCGACATCGTCACTTGCGCCAAGGGGCTGTCGGCGGCCTATTTCCCCATCTCGGCCACGCTGGTGTCGCAGGCGATCTACGACGCCATGCTGGCGGAGAGCGACAAGCTGGGCAATTTCTCGCACGGCTTCACTTATGGCGGACATCCCGTCGGCGCAGCCGTCGCGCGCGAAACGCTCGCCATCTATCGCGAGCGCGACATTGTCGGCCACGTGCGCCGCGTCGCGCCGCGCCTGCAGGACGGGCTCCGCCGATTGTCGGATCATCGCCTGGTGGGCGAGGTTCGCGGCGTCGGGCTGATGGCGGCGATCGAACTGACCATGGACAAGGCGGCGCGCAAGCCATTCCCGGCCGAGCGCAAGGTCGCGGGCCATCTCGCCGGCGCGATTCACCGGCGTGGGGTTCTGCTGCGCGGGCTCGGCGACGCGCTGATGCTGTCGCCGCCTTTGATCATCGAGGACGCGGAGATCGACGTCATTCTCAGCGCGGTCGCCGAGAGCCTGGACGAGACCCAGGCCTGGGTTGCCGGCGGTTTCGGCTGAGCCAGGGACGGAGAGCCAGACGCGTCCCGTCACGATCGTGGATCAACAAGAGGGGGCTTCCATGCCGAACAGGCGACATGTCTTGCAGGGCATTGGCGGCGGACTGGCAAGCCTGGCCGCGCCCCGTCTCGGTGCGGCGCAGGCGGTCCGGACCTTGCGTTTCATTCCCAATGCCGACCTGGCGATCCTCGATCCGGTCTGGACGCTGGCCTATGTGACCCGCAACCATGCTTGCATGGTCTTCGACACGCTCTACGGGATCGACGATCAGTTCCAGCCGCAGCCGCAAATGGTGGCGGGCCATCAGGTCACCGATGACGGCACACGCTGGCAGCTGACGCTGCGCGACGGCCTGGTGTTCCATGACGGCAGCCCGGTGCTGGCGCGCGACTGCGTCGCCAGCATCCGCCGATGGGGCCAGACCGATTCCGTTGGCCGCACATTGATGGCGCTGACCGACGCGGTCTCCGCGCCATCCGACACGCTGATCGAGTTCCGGCTCAAGCGGCCGTTTCCGCTGCTGCCGATGGCGCTCGGCAAGGCCAGTCCGAACATGCTCTGCATTATGCCCGAGCGGCTCGCCGAGACGCCGCCGCAGAAGCAGGTGACAGACATGGTCGGCAGCGGACCGTTCCGGTTCCTCGCCGGCGAGCGTGTCGCCGGCTCGTCCGCGGCCTATGCCAGGTTCGACAAATATGTCCCCGCGCCGGGGCCGTCGCGGTTCCTCGCCGGCGGCAAACATGTCCATTTCGACCGTGTCGAATGGCGCACCGTCCCCGATGCGGGAACGGCGGCCGCCGCGTTGCAGGCGGGCGAGGTCGACTGGTGGGAAGCCCCGAGCTCCGATCTCCTGCCTTTGCTGGCACGCAACAGGAACATTGCGCTGGAGACCATCGATTCGACCGGTTCGATCGGGGTCATCCGCATCAACCACGCGAACCCGCCGTTCGACAATCCGGCCATCCTGCGCGCGGTTCTCGGCGCCGTCGACCAGTCGGAATATATGATGGCAGTGGCGGGCGACGATCGCGCGCTGTGGAACGACAAGGTCGGCCTGTTCACCCCCGGTACGCCCATGGCGGCCGACACCGGCATGGAGGTGCTGAGCGGGCCGCGCGATCCCGAACGGGTCAAGCGCGCGCTTGCCGCCGCCGGCTACAAGGGCGAACGCATCGTGCTGATGGGGGCGTCCGACATCCCCGCCATCAATGCGATGAGCCAAGTGGCCCAGGCCATGTTCAGCCGCATCGGCATGAATGTCGACTATATCTCCACCGACTGGGGCACGGTCATGCAGCGCCGCGCCAGCAACCAGCCGGTGGACCGCGGCGGCTGGAGCGCCTTCGTCGGCACCTGGTCGGGCTACGACATGCTGAATCCGGCGGTCAGCGTGACGCTGCGCGGCGACGGCAATGCGGCTGGTGGCTGGCTGAAGGATGCCGAGATCGAGCGGCTGCGGACCGCCTGGTTCGACGCCCCTGACCTGGCCGGCCAGCAAAGCGTCTGCCGCGCCTTGCAGGAACAGGCCTGGCGCAGCGTGCCCTATATCCCGCTCGGCCAGTTCCGCACGCGCACCGCCATCCGGCGCAACATTGTCGATCTGCCCAAGGGAATCCCGGCGTTCTGGGGTCTGCGCCGGCGCGTCTGACAGCGGCCGACGCCGGGGCCTACGCCGGTTGCCCGGCCTATCGTCCGGCAGGGATGGGGAAGCCATGACCGCTGAAATGTCGAAGGCCAGCCAGCTGCTGCATGGTGGTCGGATCCACACGCTCGATCCCGCTCACCCCGAGGTCGAGGCGATCGCCATCGGCGGCGGCCGGATCCTGGCGCTCGGCGCGCTGCCGGATGTCATGCAGTGGTCCGGGCGGGGCACGCGAATGATCGACCTGCAGGGTCGAATGGTCATGCCCGGCCTGATCGACTTCCACATCCATCTGTTCTCCGGCGCCATTGGCCGGCTGTTCGAGTTGCGGTTGCCGCCGGGCTGCCCTTTCGCCGCGATACTTGACCTGGTCGGCAGCGCCGCGGCGAAACCCGACGCGCGGCCATGGATCATTGCCGGTCCGTTCAGCCGGGTGGCCGAGGCCGGAATGCGAGATCTCACCGCCCTGCGGCAGCTCGACGGGGTGAGCAACGGCCATCCGGTCGTGCTGACCCATCTCAGCGGCCATGCGCGTTTCGCCAATTCGCGCGCACTGGAACTGGCGGGAATCGGGGCCGCTACGCCCGATCCGCCGCATGGCGAGATCGTCCGCGATGCCCGCACCGGCCAGCCGACCGGTTACCTCTTGGAGGCCGCCTCGACGCTGGTCCGGCAAGCCATTCCCGCGCTCACCGCCGATGAGGAGGTCGCCGCCGCCCGGCATGGGGTCGCGCTGCTGAACCGCTTCGGCATCACCGGTTTCCTCGACGCCATGGCCTCGCCGGAGATGATGCGGGCCTTCAAGACCCTCGACGATGCCAGCGGGCTCGACGCCTGGGCCGGCTTCTGCCTGCCGGCGGTCGCCAATATCGTCGGCAGCGCCTGGCCGGACCCACTGATCGACCGGCGCGCCGACCTTTGCGGCCGGCACATGCGCGCCGATTTCGGCAAAATCTTCCTGGACGGGGTGCCGTCGCTGCGCACCGCCGCGATGATCGATCCTTATGCGCCGGCCGGCGCCGGCGAGGCGGCGCCGGAGCGCGGCGAAACGCTGTTATGCCTCGACGAACTGACGGCCGGCATCGCCGCCTTCGACCGCCGCGGCATGAGCGTCAAGGTTCACGCCATCGGTGATCGCGCGATCCAGATGATGCTCGATGCGGTCGAGCGCGTGCGGCGGCTGAGTGGAACGCGCGGGACGGCGCACCAGCTCTCGCATGGCAATTACATCCGCGCCGAAGACATTGCCCGGCTGTCGAGGCTCAATGTCATCGCCGATCTCAATCCGCCGTTGTGGTTTCCAAGCGCGACCAATCTCGTCCACGAGCGGGCGGTCGGGCCGGCGCGCTTCGCCAGGGCCTGGCCGATCCGCGACATCGTGCGATCCGGCGCATTGGCGGCGACCGGGACGGACTGGCCGGCGGTCGCCGAGGAGCCGGACCCGTGGGTCAGCCTTTCCGGAATAGTGACGCGCCGCGATGCCTCGGGCCGGCATCCCGGCGCCTGCGGGCCCGACCAGGCGCTCGATCTCAAGGCCGCGCTGCCGCTCTATACCCGCAATCCGGCCCGCGCCATGGGGCTCGGCGCCGAGACGGGCATGCTGGCACCAGGGCATTCCGCCGATCTCGTCGTCCTCGATCGCGACCTGTTCGCCATACCGGGTGAAGAGATCGCGGCGACGCGGGTGCTGGCGACCCTGTTCGAAGGGCGGGTGGTTCACGGCGAGATATGATTGGCGAGATGTGCCGGGTGCCGGATCCAAGCCTTGCCGCTTGATCGCCGGCATTTCAATCCAAGGCATTGACGCTGACCCGGATGTCGCCCACGGGCTTCGGCCTGCTGTCGTGACCCGGAGATGTCATTGCCTCGCTCGCCGCGCGTCCTCTACGCCACGCTGGCCATCGCGACGATCGCGGCCGGGCTCGCCTGCCGGTCTCCGATGCTCGGCCTGGCGCCGTTCTATGCGAAATATGCCGGCTCGATCCTGTGGGGCGGCATGGTCTATTGGCTCGTGGCCATGCTCACGCCGAAGTCGCATCCAGCCGTCGCGGCCGGACTGGCGGCGCTCGTTGCGATCGGCAGTGAATTCAGCCAGTTGATCCAGATCGGCTGGCTCGACCAGTTTCGCGCCACCCGGATCGGTGTGCTGCTGCTCGGGCGCTATTTTGCCTGGACCGACATCGCCGCCTATCTCGTCGGCATCGCGCCGGCGGCCGCGCTGGACCGACTTGTTCTGCGACGGACCTGAGAAAAAAGCGACGGCCGGGATTTGGGTCCCGGCCGCCGCGCATCGTCAATCTTACTGCGGCCTCTGGCCGGTGAAGGCGCCCGGCCTCGGCAGGCGCTGCCCACCGCCGCCCTGCGGCGGCTGCGGCCGGACCACCGGCGGCGGTCTCACCACGGGCGGCTGGACGACCGGTGGCGGACGTCCGCCACCGCCTGGCGGGCGTTCCCAGCCCGGCGGCCTGCCACCACCTGGCGGGCGTTCCCAGCCCGGCGGTCTGCCACCACCTGGCGGGCGCTCCCAGCCGGGCGGTCTGCCACCACCTGGCGGACGTTCCCAACCCGGCGGTCGGCCTGGCGGCCGCTCCCAGCCCGGCGGCCTGTGCGGCGGGCGGTCCCAACCCGGCGGCCGGTGCGGCGGCCGGTGCCAGTGCGGCGGCCGGCCGTAACCAGGTCCCGGGATATAGACCGGCGGCGGAATATAGACCGGCGGCGGCTCATAGACCGGCGGGGCAATCTCCGGCACCCCGTCCAGGCCCTGCAGATAGCTGCCCGAGACCCAGCCGACGATGCCGCGATAGACCACCCGGCACCAGCTGCCGTCGCAGCCTTGAACATCGACGCCGGCGCCCTCCGGAAGGGTGGCGACCCGGCCGAACTGGGTGCCCGGGCCGGCCCTCATATTGACATCCGCCGTGGTGACGGCTTCCGCCGCCCTGGCGGGGACCGGGAACAACAGTGCGGCGAACAATGCGCTGGCGACAACCATTCCAAGCTGTCGACATCTTGTCAGTCGCAATCGCATGGGCATGCTTCCTTATCATTGCCCGGCGCCGAGCAAGGGGCGCCGCTGACACACCTTATCGCCAACCTCTGTGTCAAACCATTGTTCCCGACGCGGCCATGGGGCGGACCGTCTGCATCGCAGCGCCTGCGGCGGCTCACCGCAACATCCGGCCGCCCCGGCGATCGGGCGAGAGATTTCATGTCTTCAATGTACGGTTGTATCTATTGAACCAGATGTTCCGTTGCGGCAGATGGTGTAAGTGACAAGACTTAGCTGTTGGCATTCCCGTAGCATATGGCTGTCATATCGGCTGTTCTATGAATTACCGAGCTTTCGCCGGCCAACTTGGCGGGTCGTCGCGGCCGGCCACGGTAAAAGCACGCTCGCCGGACACTCATCTGCTGGCAATCCGCCGATTTGATTAAAAAGCGACGCTCTTTCTTAGCCGGAACAAAAGTGATTCCAATTAGATGCGAATGCGTCCGATTGCGTGAATGCCGGCCGTCCCCCCGAGTCCGCCCGATGCCGTCCGTGTCCATGTTGCAGCGCCGATTTGCCGAGGTGGTCGATTTCGAGCGCCGGCGCGACGTTCGGGTCATCACCAATATTGCCGGACGCTATATGCTGGGGTCGAAGCGCGACGATCACGGCAATCGCCGCGAGTTCGCCTGCCGGGCGCTCAACATGTCGGCCCAGGGCATGATGCTGGCGGCACCGGTCAGCGGCCCGGTCGGCGAGCGGGTGATCGCCTATTTCGGCCAGTTCGGCAAACTCGAGGGCACGATCGCCCGGCTGATGGAGCGCGGCTTCGTCATGACCATTTCGGGCACCCCGGCCGAACGCGCCAGGCTGGCCGCCAAGCTCGCCTGGCTCGAGGATCACAAGAACCACGATATCCCGGATTCGCGGCGATATAAGCGGATCGTGCCGCGCAGGCCCTATTCGACCCTGACGCTGGTCGACGGCACCACGTCGACCTGCCTGGTCATCGACATGTCGATCTCGGGCGTCGCGGTTTCGGCCGACATGGTGCCCGATATCGGCACGCCGATCGCGATCGGCACGGTGGTCGGACGGGTTCGGCGCCGTTTCGCCGAGGGTTTCGCCATCGAGTTCGCCGAGACCCAGGATCTCGAAACCCTGCCGCATCGTCTGATGCGGCTGTGACAGTCCGGCCGGCAACCCGAGTCGCCGGCCGGCCTGCTTCACCTCACTCCGCCGCCTCGTCCTCGGTCCGCGCCACGGTCTCGCCCGGCTCGACACCGAACAGATCGGCGCCGGACTGGCGCTCGAACAGGCGGCGGTAGATGCCCTCCTCGCCGGCCAGCAGGCCGGCGTGGGTGCCCTGTTCGACGATGCGGCCATGGTCGAAGACCATGATCCGGTCGAGCGTGCGGACCGTCGACAGCCGGTGGGCGATGACGATGGCGGTTCGTCCGCGCATCAGCCGCTCCATGGCCTCCTGGATCAGCGCCTCCGATTCCGAATCGAGGCTGGAGGTCGCCTCGTCCAGGATCAGGATCGGCGCATCGGCCAGGAAGGCGCGCGCCAGCGCCACCCGCTGCCGCTCGCCGCCCGAGAGCTTGACGCCGCGCTCGCCGACCAGCGTCTGATAGCCGGCCGGCAGGCGCTCGATGAAGCCATGGGCATTGGCGAGCCGTGCCGCCCGTTCGATCGCCTCCATCGAGGCGCCCGGCCGGGCATAGGCAATGTTCTCCGCGAGCGTGCGGTGGAACAGCACCGGTTCCTGCTGGACGATGGCGATCTGCGAGCGGAGCGAAGCCTGCGTCACGCCGGCCAGATCCTGGCCGTCAACGGCGATGCGCCCGCCCTGCACGTCGTAAAGCCGCTGGATCAGCTTGACGAAGGTGGTCTTGCCCGAACCGGAATGACCGACCAGGCCAACCCGCTCGCCCGCCGCAATGGTCACCGAGAGGTGGTCATAGAGCGGGGTCGGATGGTTGCCATAGTGGAAGGTCACGGTGTCGAACCTGACCTCGCCGGCGCCGATGCGGATCGGCACGGCATCGGCCCGGTCGGCGACGCCGAGCGGCTGGGCGTGGATCGCGACCAGTTCCTCCATCTCGTTGACCGAGCGCTGCAGGTGATTGATGTGCATGCCGATGTCGCGCAGATAGCCGTGCACGACGAAGTAGGTGGTCAGCACATAGGTCACCTCGCCGGGCGTGGCATGGCCGTTCCACCACAGCCACAGCGCGAGCGCGGTGACGGTGGTGCGAATGACCAGCAGCGCCACCAGCTGCACCGTGCCGCTCACCGTGTAGCGGGTCCAGGTGCGGGTGGTGCGGCCACGCCATTTGTCGACCGCACGCGCCAGCCGCCGGTCCTCGCGCGCCTCGGCGCCGAAGGCCTTCACCACGGCATTGCAGGCGAGCGCATCGGCCAGCACGCCGCCGAGCCTGGTGTCCATGGCGTTGGAACGCTTGGCCGCCGGCGCGATATAGCGGGTCGAGAACATGATCGTCATGGCGATATAGGCGACCGTGCCGACCGCAATGACCAGCCCCAGCACGGGCCAGTGCAGGCCGAGCAGGATCATGGTGCCGACCAGCACGACGAGCGAGGGCAGCAGCGCCAGCAGCAGCGTGTCGTTGAGCGTGTCGAGCGCCCACATGCCGCGGGTGATCTGGCGCACGACCGAGCCGGCGAAGCTGTTGGCGTGCCAATCGGTCGACAGGCGCTGGACCCGGTGGAAGCCGTTCTGCACCAGCCGCGACATGACCCTGAGCGTCAGGGGAATGACCCAGCTCCAGGCAATGTGGCGCAAGGCCACCATGACGGCGCCGAGCCCTGCCATGGTGAGGAAGGCCGAGATCGCGGCGTCGCGCGCCGCCTCGCGGCTCAAGGCGGCATTGGACAGGGCGTCGATCAGCCGGCCGGCGAACAAGGGCAGGAACACGTCGGCAAGCGTTGCCAGCGTGATCATGCCGGCAATGCCGCCGACCAGCAGTTTTTCCTGGCCCCAATGGCGAAAGACGAAGGGCAAGACGGTCCGGAGTGCGTCCGGCCGACGGTTCGAATTGGCAGACATGCGGTGTTCCGGCGTCTTCGACGCCGGCTCCATGGATGAAAGGTGCGCGGGCCGAAGCCGAGCGCGCCGTTCGATCAGGGGAGGGGAGCCACGCTATGGGCGGCTCGGTTCACGAAGACCCTTTGAGGCCAGGCCGGTCCTGCGCGGACCGGCGGGTCGCCGACCTAACGCGATCGGGCCGGGTGACCAGGGATGAAAAGCAAAGGCATTGACGGCATGCAGATCTCCCTGGTTCGACGTGAAGAGGACGCCTAAATAACAGGCAATCGGGCCGCCTGCAACCGGCCCGAGTGCATGCGATGTCGCAGTGTGGCTTTTCGGTCAGCATGGGTCGTCCGGGCGGGCGGCGCGAGTGACACCCTTCGATGCCCGGATGCCGCCGGCCGCGCCTCCGGGTGCTGGGCGATCAGGCAAGCGGCAGCACAACCGCGAGATTGAGCGCGACGACCACCGTATCGCCCTCCGGCGGCCGTCTGTCCCGGCCATTGCCCGAGCGCCGAACGTGCCGTGCGAAGATTTCACTGGGCTTTGGCTGCAAGCCTTTGCAAGGCCTCGCGCACGACACCGAGGCGACCCAAAGACTGCCGACGGGTGGTCGACCGGGGGTCCGCCAGGACCGGTGTCGTCGGGGGCCCCACCATCCATGCGCCTGAACGTCCAGCGTCATGACCGACCTCGAACAGCCGGCGCATATAGGCCCTGTCGAATTCCGATGCCGGCCGGAGATTGAAGCCCGATGGAATGGCCGTGTAGACCAGTCTTGCGCGTCCAATTCGCGCGAGACGTTCCAGCCTGCTGAGATCGGCAATGCCCTGGTATTTGGTCAAGGTATCGATCGAACGGCGCGCAACCGCCATCGTGTTTTCCTGGGTTACGTCATAGGCCGGTTGCAGCCGGCCGTTGCGGATCACGTAGAGCGTCCTCGATCTGGTTTGGCCGAACGTCGCCTGCTCGTAATCGGCCAGGCGGATCTGCGGAGGCGCGAAAAAGACCTGTGCGACAACACCGCCATCGACGTGGAGCTCGTCATATCGCCGTCCGTCATTGGCCAGGACGGTGACGCGCACGGGCGGAAAGATCGCCGGGATGGCGGCCGAAGCGAGCAGGATGTTCACGACAAGATCGCGGCGATCCGGGCGGGCGCCGGCGCAGATCGCGGAGAGGTCCCAAATGACCGGCCGCTGGGCATCGATATTGGTCGTCTGGACAAGCAGGCGGCGGCCAAGGCGATATTCGACGGCAATGCGGTCAAGCACCGTCTCGGTCATGTAATGCCGGATGAGGCCGCGAAGCGGGGCCGGGTCGTAGAGCCCATTGCCGGCCAGTCCAAGCAGCCCGCGGTCATGGAAAATATCCCGGTCGCCATAGGCTGTATAGATCTGCGCGAGTTGCGGATCGTAATCCGGGCCAAGGAATGCGAACGGTGCGGCGAGCGCCCCGGTGCTGACCCCGGTGACAACCTCAAATGCCGGACGGTTGCCGCTTCTGCTCCATCCGGTGAGGAGCCCGGCGGCAAAGGCGCCGTCCGCGCCGCCCCCCGAAATGGCAAGGAAATCGGCCTTCCCGGTGGACCCGACGCGGGTGCCCGCGCGCGCGGCGTCCCGGACTTGCCGGTACTGTTCGGCAATCGCCAGCTGGATCTCCGGGGTCACTTCGTCACCCCAGAACCTGGCGCTCCGGACGGCCTCGACGCGTGCGGACGGCAGCAATCCTTCGGGTATCACGGCGCGATGGGCGGGGGTTATGCAGCCAGCCTGGAGCGCGGCGGCCGCAAGGCCCAAGGCCGCGCAGATCGCCCGGATCGTCGAGCCTCCGCCTCGGACATCGCGCATGCCGCCCTCCCGGTCGAGAGTTACAGCACCGGGTGGCAGGAGCCTTTTGGTCGCCCTGCCGCCGCCTGCAAGGACATATGTGTGGCCTTCGCCGAACCGTCCAGCCGGATGCGGCATCATGACGTCGCCGGTGACGCGCGCCGGCGACGACACCGAAGGCACAGGCGCTCAGGCGATGCGATCCAGCTTGTAGAAGATCTCGATCTTTTCCACGTTGGCGGCGCCGTTCTCCTGGAAATGGCGGATATGGTCGGTCTCGGAGTGGTGCCTGGCCTGCGCGGCCTGGTCGGCCCAGTGTTCGAAGAACACGAACCGGCCTGGATCATCCTGGTCGACGAATACCTCGTAGCGAAGGTTGCCTTCGTCGTTGCGCGACGGTTCGACGACGGCGACCAGGTCGCGGCGCAGCTCTTGCTCGCGACCGGCCTTGGCGTTCAGAACGACAATCACGAAGAGTTCGCTCATTGGCTCGATCCTCTGGAAATGGTCCGGCGACGGCGGCGCGGTCCGCATTGGACCGGGCCGCCGTATTCCCGGGCAGCATCAGCGGCAATCTGGTGCGGCGATCCGGCTGGCCCGCCGCGGATTGAGGCGTGGCGGCGTTTGGGCGCCGCCACGTTGGCTCAGGCTTCGGTCCGGTCGTAGGAGAACTGGATGCCGGCGGTGCCGCCGGTCTCGATGAACAGGTTGATGAAGGCCGGCACCGTTTCCTGGCGTTTCCAGTCGCGCTGCAACTCGCAGAAGAGCTGCGGCACGCTGATCATCTTTCCGCCCGCCTGCTCGATGCGGCGCAGCGCGGCCTCATGGGCTGCGAGCGAGGTTCCGCCGACGGCATCGGCCACGACATAGACCTCGTAGCCTTCGGCAAGCGCGTCGAGGGCCGGGAAGGTCAAGCAGGCTTCGGTCCACAGCGCCGTCATGACCAGCTTCTTGCGGCCGGTCTTCTCGACCGCCTGGCGGAATTCGACGTCCTCCCAGGAATTGATCGTCGTGCGATCATAGG
Source organism: Phreatobacter stygius (assembly GCF_005144885.1). Lineage (NCBI taxonomy): Bacteria > Pseudomonadati > Pseudomonadota > Alphaproteobacteria > Hyphomicrobiales > Phreatobacteraceae > Phreatobacter > Phreatobacter stygius. The sequence goes on along the minus strand of NZ_CP039690.1, from coordinate 761,509 downwards.
TCGGGATCTTGTCGAGCGCCTTGCGGATCTGCGGGATCGGCGGCTTGTTCAGGCCGGTCTTGACGTTCACCGTCGAGTGGACGATCGGCAGGCCGTAGGCGACGGCTGCCTTGGATGCGCCGACGATGTTGTTGATCATCAACTGCCGGTCCATCGAAGCGATCGAATTCACCTGAACCGGCTGATAGTCGATGATGATGAAAGCTGAATTCTGCGGGGTCAGCAGGCGATCCTTGACGGGGTCGCGAATGGTTTCGCTGGTCATGGTGCGTTGCCTTTCTGGTCGGGCGCTCGCGCTTGCGTGTCGGGACAGGTGTTCCCGAAATCGGCACGGCGGCGAACCTGGGCCGTGCCGGATTGATGGCGGCTCTCGTCAGCCGCCGAGATAGGCGTTCACCAGCCGCTGGTCGGTCAGGAAATCCGGCCAGTCGCCGGTCTTGACCTCATGGACGATCCGGCCGAGCGCCATGACGTAGCCGCGGTCGGCGACATCGGCGATCAGCCGCACGTTCTGTTCGGCGACGAGGATGCCCATGCCGCGGCCTTTCAGCCGGTGCAGCACCTCGATCACGTGCTTGACGATCAGCGGGGCCAGGCCGGCGGAGGGCTCGTCCATGACCAGGAGACGTGGGCGAAGGAGCAGGGCGCGGGCAATGGCGACCATCTGCTGCTGGCCGCCGCTGAGCAATTGGACCGGGGCATGGTAGCGCTCCGCGGCGACCGGAAACAGTTCTAGAATTTCGTCCTGGCTGAACATGCCGTCCGGTCGGCCGAGGCGCCGCCCCCGGCGCTCGGCGAGCGCCAGGTTCTCCTTGACGGTGAGTTCGCCGAACAGTGCCCGGTTATCGAGCACGAACGCAATGCCGGCGCCGGCGCGCCGATGGCCCGCTTCCGCCGAGATATCCCGGCCGGCGAAGGTCATCTTGCCGGCGCTCGCGCGCAGCAGGCCGGCGAGCACGCGCACCAGCGTCGTCTTGCCGGCGCCATTGGCGCCGACGAGGCCGACGACCTCGTCGGCGCCGACGCCAAGGCTGACCTCGCGCAGGATCGACAGGGGGCCATAGCGGGCGGAAATGCGGTCCACCTGGAGCATGCGGTCCTCCTCAGGTTCCAAGATAGATCTGCCGGACCTTGGGGTCGGCCTGAACCGTCCGCATGTCGCCGGAGGCGATGATCTCGCCGAAATAGAGGACATGGGCGACGTCGACGATGCGCATGAACTCCATGTCGTGGGACACCACGAACACCGTCACCGCGTCATTGCCGAGCGACTTCAGCGCCTGGCCGAGCGCGTCGGCCTCGTCGCGGGTCAAGCCGGTCGACGGTTCGTCGAGCATCAGCAGCTTCGGCGCGCCGGCAAGCGCCCGGGCGATTTCCAGATTGCGCCTTTGACCGGCGGTCAGAAGTGCGGCCGGAGCATCGGCGAGCGCGGCGAGATTGAAGCGGGTCATCAGCGCGCTGGAGCGCTCGCGGATGTCGGCCATCTCGCGGCGCGACCTGGCCGAGCCGATCAGGCTCTCGACCACGCCGGCGCCGGTCTGCTTGTAGAAACCGAGCGCCACGTTGTCGCGCGTCGACAGACTCTCGAACACTTTCGGGGTCTGGAAGGTGCGCGTGATGCCGAGGCGCGAACGCGCTTGCACGTCGAGGCGGGTGATTTCCCGCCCATCGAAAGAGAGCGAGCCGGCGCCTGGCGTCAGGAAGCCGGAAATGATGTTGAACAGGGTGGTCTTGCCGGATCCGTTCGGGCCGAGCAGGCCGACGATGCGGCCGGCGCCGACGCCGATCGAGACGTCGCGCAGCACGCTGAAACCGCCGAAGCTGTGGGCGATGCCGCCGATGGCGAGAAGCGGCGCGCCGGCCGGCGCGACGGGATTTGCCGGGTCATGCCGCATGGTTCGGCTCCTTCGTCGACGCCTCGGCGGTCCTCGGCGCCGCGATCCTGGCGCGCAGGCCCTGCCACAGTCCGGCAATACCGTCCGGGCAGATGATGACCACCGCGACCAGCGCCAGCCCGAACAGCACGTGGTGGATCTCACCGAAATGACTGAGCAGTTCAGGCACCAGGGCGATGAAGATCGCGCCGACGGCCATGCCGACGAGCGAGCGGGCGCCGCCGACGACCGGGATGAGCAGGAACTGGATGGAGCGTTCGACACCGAAGCTCTGGACGCTGACGAAGCCGACATAATGGGCGAACAGCGAGCCGGCGACGGCGCCGAGCATGGCGCTGACGACGAACATCTTGGCTTTCAGCCGGTGCATGTCGATGCCGAGCACGGCGGCGGCGTCGGGCGCATCGCGCATCGCCTGCATGGCGAGGCCGTTGCGCGAGGCGATAAGGTTGCGCGCCAGGAACAGCGCCGCCAGGAAGACCGCCCAGGCAATGTAGTAGAAAGTCTCCGGCGTGTTGAACGGCAACCCGGCCAGGCGGATCGGCGGAATGCCGCCAATTCCGAAGGTGCCGCCGGTGAGCCAATCCCACTCGAAGAACAGTTCGTGGCCGGCAATGCCGAGCGCCAGCGTCGCGAGCGCCAGGAAATAGCCGTTCAGCCGGAGCGTCGGCCAGCCGATGGCGAAGGCCAGCGCGCCCGAGACCGCGAGGCCCGCGGCGAAGCCGGCGGCCGGCGGCCAGCCGAGTTCGACCGAGGCATAGGCGGTCGCATAGGCGCCGATGCCGTAGAACAACGCCTGCGCCAGGTTGAGGATGCCGCACTGGCCGAGCAGCAGCCCGACACCGAGCCCGGCTATGCCGTATATGGCGGCGAAGACCAGGCGGTCGACCAGCGGTAGCGGCGCGACGAAGGGCAGCGCAAGGCCGACGGCGAGGCAGGCGGCAAGCGCGAGCATGCGAAGGGAAGTGTGGGTCATGTCAGCCTCCCGCGCGCTTGGCCCGGCCGATGAGGCCATTGGGCAGAAGCAGCATGACCAGGATCAGCACCGACATCGCGAAGACGTTCTTGTAGCCGGACGCGATGAAGACGATGCCGAAGGACTCGACCAGCGCGATGCACAGGCCGCCGGCAACTGCTCCGAGCGGATTGGCGAGGCCGCCGAGCACCGCCGCGGCGAAGCCCTTGAGGGTCAGGGCAAGGCCCATCTGGTAATTCACCTCGGTCAGCGGCGCGACAAGGATGCCGGCCGTCGCGCCCAGCACGCCGCCGAGCACGAAGGTCGCCTGGCGCATGCGCTCGACATCGATGCCGATGACGGTGGCGCCATCGGGCTCCAGGGCGGCCGCCATCATCGACAGGCCGAGCGGTGTCCGGCGGAAGAACAGCGCGAGCGCGCCGACCAGGACGGCGCCGAAGCCGATCAGGAACAGGGCGTGGACGCGGACGACGGCGCCGCCGATATCGACCACCGCATTGCCGCCGACCGCCGGCAGCAGATAGGAGCCGCGCCCGGCGACGAACAGGACGGCGGCCGAGGTCGCCACCGCAAGCCCGATCGAGACCAGCAGCATGCCCTCCTCGCCCGCCCGGCGGCGGATCATCGGCCGGATGAAACAGGCCTCGATCGCGCCGCCCGCCAGGCCGCCGAAGGCGAGGCCGACGAACGCCGCGGCCGGGTAGGGCAGGCCGGCGAGCTCGATCAGCCCGACCGCGACCAGAGCGCCGATGACGACGAACTCGCCTTGTACGACATTGATGGTGCGGCTGCCCTTGAACACGGTGGCGATGCCAAGGCCAACCAGGGCGTAGACGAAGCCATTGGTCAGTCCGGCGAGAACCGCCTGGATGACGAGTGCGAGCGACATAGGACTATTTCCTCGGCGTCATTGCGGACGGAAGGCGAGGCGCTCGAACCGCCCGCCGCGAACCTGCGAATAGGTGAAGCTCGTGAGCTTGATGCCGGTCATGTCGGGAGCGGAGAAGTCGTAGCGCGCCAGCACGCCTTGAAAGGGCTTGCGCAAGGCCGTGCAGATCGCCGCATTGTCGGCATTGGCGCCGGCCTCGGCCATCACCTTGGCGATCAGGTTGACCGCGTCGAAGCCCGCCGCCTCGTAGTTCTTCGGCAGCCGGCCATAGGCGGCCTGGAAGCGCCGGACGAAATCGGCCTGATGCGGCAGGGGATCTTCCGCCACCAGGAACTCGGCGAAGACGACACCCTCGGCGGCTTCGCCCATGGCACGGACATATTCATAGGACGAAGAGGCGATGCTGGCGATGACCGGCACGCCCATGCGCAGGTCATGGACGTTGCGAAACGGCGTCGCCGAGGAGGCGACGACGATCACCGCCTGCGGCCCGGCGGCCTTGACCTTGGCGGCCTGGGCGCTGACATCGGTCGCGCCGATCTCGAATTTCTCGATCTGGACCAGCTCGATGCCATATTCAGCGGCCACCGCCTTGAGGCTGTTGGCGACTGCCTGACCGTAGCCGGAATCGTGCAGAACGCCGACGCGCTTCGCCGACAAGGCGTCGCGGGCATAGGTCAGCGCCGCCCGTGCGTTCAATTCCTGCGGTGCCAGGAGGTGCATCACGCAAGTGCGCCTTGCCTCCACCGCCGGCCCGATGCCGGACAGCGCCACATGCGGCAGACGGATCGGATCGGTCAGGCCGCCGATGGCGACGGTTGCGGCGAGATTGCTCGAGCCGATCAGGGCGCGGATGCGCGACACCCGGATCAGCCCATTGGCCTTGGAAACGGCGGTATCCGGGTTGGACGCGTCGTCCTCGATCTGCACCTTGAGCGGCCGGCCGGCAATGCCGCCGGCCTCGTTGACCGCGCGCTCGGCGAGCAGGACGCCGTCGCGCTCCGGCTGGCCGACGCCGGCGACGGGCCCGGTGATCGACAGGATGGCGCCGATGGTGATCGGCTCGCCGGTGGGCGCCTGGGCCCGGGCCGGCATGACGCCCGCCGTCGCACCGATCGTCATCAAGGCCGCACCGGCCAGAAGCTTCGCCATCACTACGCGCATCATCGTCTCCCTCGGCGTTTTTTGCAGGCCGTCCGAAACCGGCCTTGTGGTGTCCAAGGCTGACAATGATATTCGGTAATGTCAATGATCTTCGATAATCACGATTTTCCACGAAAACCGGATCATGCTATAGATGAAGGGCGCCGAGAGCGCACGGAGGGCATGATTTGACCGAGGCAATCCATGGCCGGGAGCGCGGGGCGGGCCAGTTGAAGGTGACGCGGACGCGAAGTGGCGGGGTCTATGAGGAGCTCAGGCGCGACATCGTCCGCTGCCATTGGAGGCCCGGCGCGCGGCTGCGCTTCGAGGAGCTGAAGACGGCCTATGATGTCGGTCTCAGCCCCTTGCGCGAGGCTCTGATGAAGCTCCAGGCCGGGGGGCTGGTGGAGCTCGAGGAGCACAAGGGGTTTCGTGTCGCCCCGGTGTCCAGGGCGGCGCTCCTGGATATCACCAACATGCGCAAGGAATTGGAAGCAATGGCTATTCGCCAGTCGATCGCCAATGGTGACGATCGCTGGGAGGCGGGCATCGTGGGGGCGCTGCACGAGCTTGCCAAGCGCAGCAAGATCGGCGCCGACGGCCTCGTCGACGACGAATGGGAGCAGCGCCACCACGCTTTTCACGATGCCCTTGCGGCCGCCTGCCGGTCGGAATGGCTGGTCCGGTTCCGTGACCAGCTCTATGACCAGGCCGACCGCTATCGGCGGCTCGCCGTCCAATATCTGCGGGCGCCACGTGACGATCTCGGCGAGCATCGGGAATTGGCTGCCGCGGTGATCGCCCGCGACACGGAATCAGCGACCTATCTGGCCCGCCGCCATCTCGACCGGACTTGCCAGATCCTCCTTTCGGGCGAGCCCAAGATGTTCGTTGATGCCTAGGATATTCGAAAATACTGTTGATCGTCTGACGTTCTGAGGCTATGGTCTCTGCCATCAGGAGGTGGCCATGAGGCTTGTGTCATATCGTCGACGGAACCAGGACGGGACGACCGGCAGTGCCGGGTTGGCGCTCAATCGGGACGGGGAGCTCACCGATCTCGGGCCGCTCGATCTCGGCGATCTCTTGCGGGCCGGGCGCGGAGCCCTTGCTGCGGCGGTCGGCCGCGGTGGCCCGGCGCTCGATCCCGCGGCGATCAGCTACCGGCCGCTCCTGCCGCAGCCCGGCAAGGTGCTGTGCATCGGCCTGAACTATGTCGATCACGCCGCCGAAAGCCCCTATGTGACGGTGCCCGACTATCCCGCGATCTTCCCGCGTTTCTCCTCCAGCCTGATCGGTCACGGCGAGGCGATCGTCCGCCCGGTGCTGTCCGATCAATTGGATTTCGAAGGCGAAGTCGCGGTCATCATCGGCACTGCCGGTCGCCACATCGCGAAGGACCGGGCACTCGCCCATGTCGCGGGCTATTCGGTGTTCAACGACGCGTCGATCCGCGACTACCAGTTCAAGTCGGCGCAATGGACCGTCGGCAAGAACTTCGACGATACCGGCGCCTTCGGCCCGGATTTCGTCAGCGCCGACGAGCTTCCCGCCGGTGCTCGTGGCCTGAAGCTGGAGACGCGGCTCAACGGCCAGACGGTGCAAAGCGGCAATACCGCCGACATGTGCTTCGATGTCGCGACCCTGATCAGCATCGCCAGCCAAGCGATGACGCTGCAGGTCGGCGACGTCATCGTGACGGGTACGCCGGCCGGTGTCGGCTTTGCCCGCAAGCCGCCCTTGTTCATGCGTGACGGTGATGTCTGCGAGGTGGAGATCGAGGGCATCGGCACCTTAAGGAACCCGATTCGCGACGAAATCCCGGCGGAAGTCCGGGCGGCCTGACCCGCCCGCTCAGCCCCTAGCACATGACGAGCCGCTTCAGCGGTCGCGCCCATCCAAGGAGGATAACCCATGGCATTGCCGACACCGACCCCGCTGGTCACTTGCCTCGGCCATGTGACGCTTGATGTCATCGATCTCGACGCGGCGATCGCCGACGCGACCGATATCGTCGGGCTGCGCCTGGTCGAACGCACGCAGGATCATGCGCTTCTGACCTCCAACAGACGGCGCGCCGAACTGGTGCTGCGGCGGGCCGGCGAGGACGCGGTGCGTGCCATCGGACTGGAGGCACCCGATGCGACGGCGGTCGCCGAGGTTGCCGCCCGCGTCCGCCGCACGGGCCTTGCACTCCTGACCGACCGGCCGTCGCTGCCCTTCATCGCCCATGCCGTGACGCTCGAGACGCCCGAAGGCCATGTGCTGGAGGTGCATACGCCGATCCCGGAGGATCAGGCCATCCGCCATGGCGGCCCGGGCATCCACCCGCGCCGGCTCTGCCACGTCAATCTCGCCTCTCCCGACCCGATGGCCTGCCAGGCGCTCCTGTCGGACGTTCTGGGCCTGAAGCTGTCCGAGCGGACCGAGGCTTGCGACCTGGCCTGGCTGCGCGCGGCCGACGGCCGTCACCACAGTGTCGGCGTCGCCCGCAGCGCCAGTCCCGGCCTGCATCATCTGGCGTGGGAATTCGCCCAGTTCAGCGATTTCATGCGGCTCGGCGATCTGCTCGACACCCAGGACCGCCTGATGGTCTGGGGGCCGGGGCGCCATGGCTGCGGCGACAACCTGTTCGCCTATTACGTCGATCGTTCCGGTTTCCTGGTGGAATGCTCGGCCGAAATGGAGGTCATTCTCGACGACCGGCCGCCGAGTGTCATCGCCTGCCCGCCGGATCTCTCGAACATCAAGGTGGTCAATCGCTGGGGCGCGCCGCCGCCGCGCGCCTGGATCGAGCATCTCTCGCGCTTCGCCGTCTGGCGCGAAACGGTCGCGCTGGCGAGCTGAGCGGTCGCGCGCTCATGGCCGACGCTCAAGGACAAGCAGCATGAACCTCTCAGGCAAGGTCGTCGTCGTCACCGGCGCGGAATCCGGCATCGGCAAAGCCGTGGCGCTCGCCGCGAGTGCTGCCGGCGCGGATGTGGTCATTGCCGGCATCGCTACCGAAAAGCTCGAGGACACCGCGGGAGAGATCACCCGCACCGGCGGCCGGGTGGTTGCCGTTGCGACCGATATCCGTGATGCGGTTGCGATCGCCAGGCTTTTTGACGCTGCTGAGGCGCGCTTCGGCCGGATCGACGCAGCAGTTGCCAATGCCGGCATCCTTGGCGCCCGCAAGCCGATCGGCGAGGTGACGCTCGCCGACTGGCAGGAGGTGCTGGCAGTCAATCTGACCGGCACGTTCAACACGGTCATGGAAGCGGCGCGGCGGCTCATCGCCCAGGGCGGCGGCGGCTCGATCATCGCCACCGGTTCGTCCAGCGCGCTGAAGCCGGTGACCGGCCTCTTGCCCTATGTCGCCAGCAAGGGCGGCGTCCACGCTCTGATGCATGCGCTGGCGCTCGAGCTGGCGCCCTGGCGTATCAGGGTCAACACTCTGGTGCCGGGCACCACGGCGACGGAAGCGACGCGCGCCATGCCGGGCTATCTCGACCAGGTGGCGCAGGCCCTGCCGCTCGGCCAGGTCGTCGAGCCCGAGGAACTGGCACGCTATGTGGTCTTCGCCTTGAGCGATGCGGTGCCGCATCTGACCGGCGCATTGTTGAAACTCGATTCCGGTCGCACGCTGTAACCACCCCATTTTTCAGGAGCATCGCATGACCGCCGAGACCGACATCACCAAGGAGATCCGCGACCTGGAGGCGCGCCGCTACCACGCCATGCTGTCGGCCGATGTCGCGGAACTCCGGGCGCTTCTGTCCGATGCCCTGGTCTATACCCATTCCAACGCCACGGTGGACGACAAGACGAGCTATATCGACAAGGTGGCGAACAAATATTTCGACTATCGCGAGATCACCCGTCCGGAGGAGCGCGTCGTCGTCGTGGGCGCGACGGCACTGGTCGTCGGGCGGATGGTCGCGCGCGTCGTCATGGAGGGCAAGACCGAGCGTCACCTGGACAACCGGTCGCTCGCGGTCTGGGCGCGCGAAGGCGACGGCCGCTGGCGCTTCGTCGCCTACCAGCCGACACCGATCCCGAAGCCCTGACCAGCGGCCGAGCCTATCTCAGCGCGGCTTCACCTCGCTGTCGTCGGCATGGGCGCCGAGCTGGTCGGACAGGCCCTTGGTGATCTGGATCATCACGTCGGGCGTGGTGCGGTCGACACCATAGACCCAGCTTGGAAAGTCGAGCGGCGCCTGGGCCGCCCAGATCGCGTCGTGCTGGTCGGGCGGCAGGATGCGCGCAGGGTCGCCGACGGCGATCCAGCCGATCGGCACGGTCGCGCCGGCTTCGAGCCGGGTGCGGATGTGGACGGTGGCGTGAATGCGCACCTCCGTGCCGCGCGCCAGGTAGGAGCCGTGAAACACCGCGGCGCCGGTGGCGATGAACACCTGGTCTTCCAGCTGCGCGCCGGCGACATGGGCGCTGGGGCCGATCAGGCAATGGTCGCCAATGGTGCAGGGGTGGCGGTGGCTGGCGCGTATGACCGCATTCTCCATGACGATGGTGTTGCAGCCGATCCGGATGACGCCGCCGGCCTCGCCGATCAGGCGGGCGCCGTGCATGATCCGGCTGCCCGGACCGACCACCACGTCGCCGCAGACGGTGGCGTCCGGGGCGACAAAGGCCGCCGGGTCGATCTGCGGGGTCTTCCCGGCATGGGCGATCAGCATGGTCGTCGTTCTCCAGGTGCGGGTCTCGAGGTGCGGGTCTCGGCGGAACAGGACACTAGCCCGAAATGCCGGTCGACATCATTCACATGGTGTCGAAAGGACGCGAAACCGCCGCCCGGCCGGCATCGGGATCTTGCGTGCTTCCGGTTTCACTGTTTCGATTTCGCGGTTTCGATTTCGTTTGGGCACCGACCGCGCTATTTTGCGCGGCATTCGTCGCTGTCGACGCCATCATTGCGGGTGCTGCCATGTCCTTCCTCAAATCCCTGTTCGGCCGCCGCGCCGCGAGCGAAGAGGCCAAGGCGCCGGATCCCGCCCACGCGCTGGAATATAAGGGCTTCGTGATCCGCGCGACGCCGTTCAAGAACGAGGGCCAGTTCCAGACCGCCGGCTCGATCGAAAAGGAGATCGACGGGGTCCGGCAGGAACACAAGTTCCTGCGCGCCGACCGCCACGCCAGCTTCGAGGACGCGGTGACCTTCTCGCTCAGCAAGGGCCGCCAGATCATCGACGAGCAGGGCGACCGGGTGTTCCGTTGAGCGGCGAGGGGCGAGCGGCGAGTAGCGAATAGGGGCGGCGAGGGCCGCGCATGAACCCTCTCCCGCGTCTTCGTGGGAAAGGGTTGCGCGCGACACGGTCGCGGCCATGGCCACTCGCCACTCGCTCACGCGCTCGTGTCCGACGGCGGCGGCGATGTCGGGATAGGTTTCGCTCCCCGACATTCCGCGAGGTCTTGGCCATGATGCTCGACAGGCGCACTGTTCTGCTGGCCCTGACGGCCGTGGCCGCGGCGCCGGCGGCGCTCGCCCAGGCCGCGCCGCCGATGCGCATCCGCGGCAAGATCGTCGGATTCGACGGCCAGATGCTGACGGTCGCCGCGCGTGACGGCGCCCGGCTCGAGATCCGGTTTGCCGATAGCGCGACCGTCGGCGCGCTCCGCCGCATGGACCTGTCGGCGATCACGCCCGGCAGCTTCATCGGCACGGCCGCCGAGCCCGGCCCCGACGGCCAGTTGCGGGCGCTGGAAGTGCTGGTCTTCCCCGAGGCGATGCGCGGCACGGGCGAGGGGCATTACCCCTGGGACCTCGCCCCCAACAGCACCATGACCAATGCCACCGTCGAGGCGGTGGTGACCAAGACCGCCGGCCGCGAGCTCAACCTGGTGTTCCAGGGCCGTTCGGTGGCCGTCCACGTGCCGCCGGCGACCCCGATCGTCACGCCGATCCCGGCGACGCGCGCCGACCTGGTCGCCGGCGCCCAGGTGTTCCTGTCGGCGACACGCGATAGCGAAGGCAAGCTCACCGCCGCCCGCGTCACGGTCGAAAAGGACGGCGTCGCGCCGCCGATGTGAGGCCGGGGCCGGCAATGCGGCCGGGCGCGTCGAAGCCGCGTTCGATGGCCGCTTGCCCGGTCGGCGCGCGGTTCATGTGCGTGACGTCCCGGTCCGAATTGCCAAGCCGGCGATTCCCTGCCTCACTGGCGGGCCATCCTCGCGCCGCCGGAACCCCTGAAACCGATGCCCCATCCGATCCTGACCAGCGAAGGCCAGCCGCGCGGCGAACTCACGGTGCGGATCAGCACCATGCCGGCCGATACCAATGCCAATGGCGACATCTTCGGCGGCTGGGTGATGGCGCGCATGGACCAGGCCGGCGGCATGGCCGGGGTCGATCGCGCCCAGGGCCGGGTCGTCACCATCGCGGTGGAGGCGATGACCTTCATCCGGCCCATGCGGGTCGGCGACATCCTGGAGGTCTATACCGAGGTGTTCCATGTCGGCCGCACCTCGATGAAGATCCATATCGAAGCCTGGGCGCAACGCTTCCGCACCAATATCCGTGAAAAGGTGACCGAAGCGACCTTCGCTTTCGTCGCCATCGACGAAGACGGCCGGCCGCGGCCGGTGCCGCCGCTACCGGATTGAGGTCGATGTATTTCGAGCGCCGCCATCAGCCGCTGGCCCCACGCCGCGTTTTCCTGTCGCGGGTGATGCGCGCGGTGCTTGCGGCACTGGCGCTTGTCCTGGGCATGCTGCTGATCGGGATGGCCGGCTACGCCTATTTCGAGGGCATGGACACGGTCGACGCCTTCGTCAATGCCGCCATGATCCTGTCCGGCATGGGGCCGATGGACGAACTCGAGAACACCGGCGCGAAGATCTTCGCCGGCTGCTACGCGCTCACCTCGGGCCTTGTCGTGGTGACCGCGCTCGGCTTCGTGCTCTTGCCGCTCTACCATCGCTGGCTGCACGTCTTTCATATCGACGAGAGCAAGCGCAAGTGAGGCCTTTCAGGGCTTTTGCCTGAAGGCATCGGCGCCCGGGTCTCGCCGCATGTCGACGACCGCCAGGGGCCGGCCCTCGTCGTCCTGCGCCTTCCGCGTCGTTTCGACAAAGCCACAGCGGCGATAGAAGGCCAGAGCCTGGCCGTTGTCGGCATAGACGCTGACGGTCAGCGGTCCCAGTCGGGCGCCGGCATGGTCGACCAGCGCCCGGCCGAGCCCGGATCCATGCGCCTGCGGATCGACGAACAGGCCGCCGATGAAGCCGTCGAGCAGGCCGATGAAGGCTTCCACCCGTCCGTCGATCTCGGCGACCCAATTGTCCGCCAGCGGCAGATAGGTGTCGCGAACCAGCGCCTGCTGCTCGCGCAGCGTGGCCTCGCCGAGGAAGGCATGGCCGACACGCGACGCCTCGAGCCAGATGTCGAGAAGGCGGTCCCGGTCGGCGGGCTGATAGGGGCGGATCTGCAAGGCAAGTCTCCAAGAGGCGTCAGGTATCAGGCGTCAGGCGTCGGCGCGCGAAGGGAATGGTCGGGGCCGCCGGCTGCGGTCAAATTGAGCGTCAGCTCAAATTGGACATATGCTCAGAACTATGATTGGTCAAGCCGAGTTAGAGGAGGGGCCATGGCCTATCTGAGCCGTGCCGATCGGCACGCCGCGATCCTGCAGGCGGCCATCGCCGTGATGCTGCGCGACGGCTTCGCGCAACTGACCACGCGCGCGGTCGCGGCCGAGCTCGGCGCGGCCAATGGCATCATCCACCACCACTTCGCGTCCGCCCGGGCATTGCTCCGAGACGCTTTCGCGCGCTTCTATGCCACCGAATGCGCCGAGTTCGATCGCCGTTGCCAAGACCTGCCCGCGGCGGAGGCCTTGCGGCTGTTTCTCGCAGCCCCGCTCACCGATACCGAAAAGCGCATGCGCTTGTGGGTGGGCGCCTGGAACGAGGCGCAGCGCGACGCCGAGTTCGCGCTTGTCTATGCGGCGGCCTTGCGCGACAGCCACCGTCGGCTGGCCGAGCTGATCCGGACCTGGGCGGCGGCCGGCGAAGCGGCGGCTCCGGCAGACGCCGGTTCGGTGGCCTGGCGCCTGCAGGCGATCGGCCTCGGGCTTGCCTGCATTGCCGCGACGCCGGCCGGGCTGCTCACGCCGGAAGCGTGCCGCAAGCTGCTGGCCGATGCGGTGCGCAGCGAACTCGGGTTCGAACTCGCGCCGTGACCCTCGGCTCCGTCGCGCCGGGCCGCCGTCAGCCCCAGTTGTAATTGAAGCTGATGCTGATCCGCTCGTCCTCGGCGCGGTTCACCGGCACTTCGTGGCGCAGGAAGCTCTCCCACAGCAGCACCGTGCCGGGTTGCGGTTCGACCGAGACGAAGGCCTGCAATTCGCGCGGCGCCGATTTCTTGCGTGGCGGCGCGGCCATCATCATGGCGTGGCGCGGGTCTTCAAGCTTCAGGGCGGCGGCGCCCTTGGGCATGGTGACGTAATATGTCCCCGAAATGACGCTGTGCGGATGGATATGGGCGGCATGGAAGCCGCCCTCGGGCAGCACGTTCACCCACAGGCTGTCGAGCGTCAGCTTCTTGCCGGAGAGATCGAAGGCCAGATCCTTGGCAAACACCTGGACATGGCGGTCGAGCTGTTTCGCCAGCGCCTTGAACACCGGAAAGCGCCAGGGCAGGTCGTTCAGCGAGGCGTAGCTGGTGTAACCGGGATAGTCATGCTTGGCGCACCAGCGGATGCCGGCGGCATCGTCCTCGGCGAGCGACCGGCAGGCCTGTTCGAGCTCGAGGGCGAAGCCATCGGGGGCTTCGATCTCGGCGCGGTACAGTTTGGTGACGAAAAGCGTTTCGAGCGTCGGCATGGCCGGGTTGTGGCATCGAGCGCCGATTGCCGCAAGCGGGTCTGCCATGCCGGCTGACTTACAACCGCCATGACGATCACGCGGAAATGACCCGGCAAAGCCCTTTCATCGGCATTTCGCTGCTCCAGATACATTTGGAAAAGCGCGCCGACCTTGGTGTTGTCGGACAAACCTGTTATTCGCGCACAAACGTCGCCACATAGTCATAGCAAGTGAGTCCGGCCCCGCGATGAGGCTTTCAAGCCTGTTCATGAAGTCCGATGCCCAGCGCGGGGAGACGTTGAAGCGTCTCGTCGCGGAGAGCCTTCACGCCTATGCCTGGCGTTATGCCCTGGCGTTCATCGCCATGGCGGTGGTGGCGGCCTGCACGGCGCTGTCCGCCTGGATCATGCGCGACCTGATCAACGGGGTGTTCCAGAACCGCGATTTCGGCCTGGCCGTCTGGTTCGGCATCACCGTGTTCTCGGTGTTCCTGATCAAGGGCGTGGCGGCCTATGCCTCGAACGTCATCTTGTCGCGCATCGGCAATGCCATCGTCGCGGCCCAGCAGACCCGGATCTTCCGCCACCTGCTCGGCCAGGGGGTCGATTTCTACCACCAGCACGCTTCCGCCGATCTGGTCACCCGCGTCACCCACAACGCCCAGGCCGCCCGGGACGTGCTGCAGAACATCGTGACCACCGTCGGTCGCGACCTGTTGACGGTCATTGGCCTGATCGGCGTGATGCTCTGGTCCGACCCGCTGATGTTCGTCGTGTCCGGCCTGGTCATGCCGTTCGCGGTGCTCGGCGTGAACCGGCTGCGCCGGCGGGTCCGGCGGCTCGCCAATAGCGAGTTCGCCTCGCTCTCCTCGATGGTCGGCGTGGTCCAGGAGACCGTGCAGGGCGTGCGCATCGTCAAGTCTTTCGGCATGGAAGACCGGATGCAGAGCCGCATGGACGCGACCATCGACGCGGTGCGCCAGCGCGCCGACAAGATCGCCACCCTCGGCGCGCGCACCGCGCCGCTGATGGAGACGCTCGGCGGCCTCGCCATCGCCGCGGCCATCGTCTACGGCGCCTGGCGGGTGATCCATCAAGGCGTCGATGCTGGTTCCTTCTTCGCCTTCATCACCGCGCTGCTGCTGGCCTATGATCCGGCCAAGCGTCTCGCCCGCCTCGGCGTCGAGGTCGAGAAGGGGCTGGTCGGCGTCCGCCTGATGTACGAACTGCTCGATACCGAGCCGACGCTGAAGGAAAAACCCGATGCCGGCGCGCTCGACATCAAGACCGGAACGGTCGCCTTCGAGGCGGTGACCTTCGGTTACCGCGACAATGATCCGGTGCTGAAGGACCTGTCCTTCATCGCGCCCGGCGGCAAGATGACCGCGCTGGTCGGCCCGTCGGGCGGCGGCAAATCCACCATCATCGCCTTGGTGCAGCGCTTCTTCGATGTGCGCGAAGGCCGGGTCGCGGTCGACGGCCAGGACGTGCGCGACGTCACCTTTGCGTCGCTGCGCGGCCACATGGCCTTTGTCAGCCAGGACGTCTTCCTGTTCCAGGGCACGGTGCGCGAGAACATCGTGGTCGGCCGGCCGGGCGCCAGCGAAGAGGATATCGTCGCGGCGGCCAAGGCGGCGCATGCCCACGACTTCATCCTGGATCTGCCGGAAGGTTACCAGACGCTGGTCGGCGAGCACGGCCAGGGCCTGTCCGGCGGCCAGCGCCAGCGTGTCGCCATTGCCCGCGCCATCCTGAAGAACGCGCCGATCATGCTGCTCGACGAAGCCACTTCGGCGCTCGATTCGGAGAGCGAATACGAGGTCCAGCGGGCGCTCGACGAATTGATGGCCGGGCGCACCTCGCTGGTCATCGCGCACCGACTGTCGACGGTCATGCGGGCCGACAAGATCCTGGTGGTCGATGCCGGCCGGGTGGTCGAGACCGGCAGCCATGCCGAACTGATCGCCCGCAACGGGCTTTATGCCCACTACGTCTCGATCCAGTTCGGCGACCGCAGCGCCGCGGCCGAATAGGCCACGGCGCCGGTCCTCGGGCTCAGTCGACCAGTTCCCAGGTCACCGTCACCGACATCCGGAAGTTCTGGTCGCCGGTGGCGACCGGCACCGCGTCGGCGCGGGCGGCCTGGGCGGTCGCCATGCGCGGCATCGGCCGCGGCGGCGCCGCACCCTGTTCCTCGATCCGCATGACCCGGCCAATGCGGGCGCCGGCGGCGGCCGCCAGGATGGAGGCCTTGCGCTTGGCATCGGCGATCGCCGCGGCGCGGGCCTCGTCGACCTTTTTCGACCAGTCCGAGACGGTCAGCTGCAGGCCGTCGACCTGGTTGGCGCCGGCGGTGACCATGCGATCGAGCACGTCGCCGAGCTTGGCGAGGTCGCGCACGCGGATGGTCAGCTGGTGCCCGGCCGAATAGCCGACGACCCGCGGCCGGTTGGTGTTCTGCTGATATTCGATGGTCGGCTGCAGCGACAGGGCCGAGGTCGAGATGTCGCGCTCCTCGACGCCAACCTCGCGCAGCGCCTGCTGGACGGCACGCATGATGCGCGAATTGCCCTCCATGGCGTCGCGCGCGGTGCGGGCCTGAATCTGGGTGCCGCCGGTGACCACGGCAAGATCGGGATTGGCCGCCGCCTGGCCTTCACCCTGCATGGTGATCAAGCGCGGCTCGGCGACCGGCGCCGGTTGGGCGAGCGCTGGCTGGGCGAGCGTCACCAGGCCGCTCAAGGAGATCGCGAGGGCGCGGCCGGCGCGGGAGGGAAGCGACATGAAACGTGTTCCTTGTTCCTGGACGTCGTTCCTGGACGTCATGGGGTGGCGACGGCAGGCCAAAGGCCTGTCGGCGCCGGGACAGGCGATATCATCCTGCACCATGCCAGCGTCGCGGCTGATTTGCAGCGATTTCACGGCATAGGTGTGGGGTGGTGCGTTTGACGACTGTTGCGCGATTGCCACAGCTGTTGCTTCGGCTGCGCTACCGTGTCGCGCGTGCCACAATTCAGAAACATACGGGCCCTCCTGTTACGTCAGCTGGTTCAGGCCGATCAGATCTGGGGGAGAGTTCCTTATGAAGCGCATCGTTCTCGCAGCAACCGCATCACTCGTGCTCGCCTCGGCTGCCCATTCGGCCGATCTCGGCGTGCAGCGTGTCGCGGTGCCCGCCGCGATCATTGCCCAATCCTATGATTGGACCGGATTTTATATCGGCGCCCATGCCGGATATGGCTGGGGCCGGTCGAGTTACGGGTTCAATACCAACGGGCACTATAACCACCTGCCCGGCGACCGCTTCAGCCACTCGACCGGCGGGTTTGTCGGCGGCGGACAGCTCGGCTACAACTGGCAGTCGGGCAACTTCGTCTTCGGTCTCGAAGGCTCGCTGACCTGGTCCGACGTTCGCCGCGCCAATGTCATCAGCCCGTTCTTCCCGACCTCCGACACCTTCACCAGCAGCGTCGGCTGGTTCGGAACAGTGACGCCGCGCATCGGCTTCGCGGCCAGCAACTGGCTGCTCTACGCCAAGGGCGGCCTCGCCTTCGGTCAGGTCCGGACGCGCATTCAGGACACCAACGACTTCACGGCGGCCTCCTCGACCCGGCTCGGCTGGACGGTGGGTCTCGGCGCCGAATACGCGATCAATCAGAACTGGAGCGTCGGTCTGGAAGCCAATTATTACGATTTCGGCTCGCTCCGGGTGAACCAGGAATCGTCACTGCTGGTCGGCGGCGGGCCGGCTGGCGTGTTCAGCGACCACAACGTCAAGACGACCATGTGGTCGGCACTGGCCCGCGTGAACTATCGCTTCTCGACCGGCGGCGGCGCGGTTTCCGCACGCTACTGACGTCGCCACTGATCGCATGCAATGGCAGGTCGCCGAGAGGCGGCCTGTTTTGCGTCCGGCCCCGAAGGACGAGCATCGGAACGGCGACGGGCTGCAGTGGCGGCCAGGTTGTCAACAAGCGACGTCCCCGGGCGGATCGGCGGTGACAGCCTGTTGTCGGGCCTTGATGGCTCGGCTATTGCTGTGGCGCCTGCCGATCCCCGTCAATTGCCTTGGCGATCCGGGATCGGCCGGCATCCGGGAAAGGCGCAAGCTCTTCGCTGAAAACCGGAAGGGCCTGTAGCTCAATGGTTAGAGCCGACCGCTCATAACGGTCTGGTTGCAGGTTCGAGTCCTGCCGGGCCCACCAACACGCCGTCGCGCCGTCTCGACATTCCTCACCGGCCGTCACCCGGCAGACCGCGGGCCTCGCGTGCGGCGGTCACGAACCGCATCGGATCGCTGAAAATCCGCGAGAAGCGCGGCCAGTTCGACCGGCTTGTCCCTGGCGATAAGGTGTCCGGCGCCTGCGACCGAGGCGACCTGCGCCTGCGGCGCCAGTTCGAGGAACCGGTCGGCATCGCTATCCCTGATGCCTGCGCTTGCGCCGGCGCGGATGGCGAGAATGGGCAGCGAGAGCCTTCTCGTGATCTGCCTCAGCTGATCCCGCCTGCCCAGGATGTCCGCGACGAGGGGCGATGTGTCCATGCCGAGCGGCGCGAGGAAACGCAAGGTGCGCCGCGGGTCGGGATCGGGCAGGACGTCGACCAGGACAAGTCCCGCCACATTGGCCTCGGTCGCCGCATCGGCCAGCGCGAGCAGAGCCGCAAAGCCGCCCAGCGATGCGCCAACGACGACCGGCATGGTCAATCGCGCGATCATGTCGATCGTGTCCTCGCCATAGGCCGGCAATGCAAAGGCGCGTCCCTTGATGCTGTCGCCGTGTCCGCGCTGATCATAGGCGATTGCGCGGCAGCCATGCCGCGCGAGGTGCTCCATCACCGGATGCCAGACCCGCCGCCGCTCGCCGCCGGCATGCAGCAAGAGCATGTCGGGACCGGTGCCGAGCCTGTCGAAGCAAAGCCTGCCGTCTGGCCTCGCCAATGAACCGGTGATCATCCCAGTCTCCATATACCTTGAGATATCAAGGTATAATTTTCCCTTGAGATGTCAAGGTAAAGCGGGATATCCAGGTCGCGGAGGTCCGATGCCAGCCACCCCGACGAGACGGCGGCGCAGTTCCGAAATGGCCCGCGCGACAATCCTCGCCGCGGCCGAGCAATTGCTCGTCGAGGGCGGCGTGAACGCCGTTCAGGTTCGTGCGGTGGCGCGCAAGGCGAACATGACGGACGCTGGCGTGACGCATCATTTCGGCGATCTGCAGGGCTTGCTGACCGCCCTGATCGAGGCTGCCGGGCAGCGGGCCCGGGCGATGATCGACAGGGTTGTCGAAGAGTGGCTCGCCGGCGAGGTCGACGTCGAACCTCTGCTGAGAGCGCTCGCGACGCCCTATCGGAAGGGCTATGCGGAGCTTGCCGTGGCGCTGCATGCGGCCGGGTGGCGCGATCGCGGCGAGCCGGTCTTCGGAAAGGTGGTTCAGGCCATCCACGACGTCCGGGTCGCCCGCTCCAGGGGGGCGGCACCCGATCTTCTCGACACACGGCTGGCCGTGGCCGCGTTTCATCAGGCGATCGCCACCGATCCACTGTTCGGGGAAGAATTTCGTCGAAGCGCCGGCCTGAAGAGTTCAGCCGGGAAGGGGGCCGAACAACAGCTCGACTGGTGGATCCGGGCCGTCCGGAGGACGCTGGATCTGTGATGGGGGCCAGGTCGTGTACTCATCTTTCCCGACCCGCAGGAAAAAGCCGCCTCGGCTCCTGAACCTTTTTTCTGTTGGCCGCGACCCATGGAGGACCGGGGCGCTGGAGCCCCTCGCGGAACCGATGGGAGATCACCATGACCCGCTTCAAGACCCTCGCTCTCGCTGCCCTCGCCGTCTCCGCCCTGACCTTCGCCACCGCTCCCCAGGCCGAAGCCCGCGGCCGCGGCATCGGTTTCGGCCTCGGCGCTCTCGCCGCCGGTGTCGTGGTCGGTGGCGCTGCTCTCGCCATCGCCAATTCGAACGCCTATGCGGCGCCGGCCTATGGCGACTGCTACATGACCCGCCAGTGGGTCGACACGCCCTACGGCCCGGTGCGCCGCACGGTCCGCGTCTGCGACTGACCTTGAAGCCTTATCCATCGCTTCTCCTGATATGCCTGGAACCCCGGCCTCGGCCAGGGTTCTTGGCATTTTGGGCGCGAGCGTTTCGGGATCTTGACCCGGTCAACCTGCGGGTCGCGGCGAGGAGCTGGCCGCTATGCCGGATCGGGGTGGGTTGAGGGCGCTTATGCGATTAACTCATTACATTTTGATATCAATGAATTTGACACATGATCACGCGCCTTGTCATCACGGTACGGGGATTGTGAATCGCGAGCCACCAAGGCGCGCGGCTTGGCAATGACCGGAGACGGAAGCTGCCTCGCCGGATTCACGGCGACGCGGCGAGTGCAGGCAGGGGTGGAGGCGGCGGATCGCGGCCTCCGAGGGCATTGATCAGCATGACCATGAACTGGATATCGGACCGGCGGAGCGACGCGAAGCGCGCTCCGTCCACGCTGCGTTTGAAGGCCCTTACCGGCTGTTCGCTACTGGCCCTCGGCCTGATGACAAGCGGCCCGGCCGCGGCCCAGAGCGTCTCCGCCACCGGCGATGTCACTCCTCCCCCTCCGGGCGGGGCCACGACATGGACGAACCCCGGCGTAGTCAATATCGGCTTGTTCGCTACCGGCGCGCTGACCATCACCGGCGGCGGCACGGCAACCACCGGTGGCGCTCAGCTCGGCACGATGCCAGGGGGCAACGGAACGGCGACGGTCGATGGCGCCGGCTCCCGGTGGTCTACCGGGTTCCTCTATGTCGGCTCGTCAGGTATCGGCCGTCTCGATATTTCGGGCGGCGCCACCGTCGAAACCACCATCGCGAGCGCCATCGGCAGTGCTGCGGGTGGGTCTGGCACGGTGAATGTCAGTGGGCCAAGCTCGACCTGGAACAACCTCACGGGCATCACGGTCGGCTGGACCGGGAACGGCGTCCTCAACATCACCGACGGCGCGACGGTGAACAGCCTCTTCGGCCACATCTCGGACACGGCTCCATTCGGCACGGGCAAAGTGACGGTCAGCGGGCCCGGCTCGACCTGGAACACCGGCGAAATCAGGATCGGCAGCGGAGGCGCGGGCTCGCTCACCATTGCCGATGGCGGCCATGTCTCGGTTACCGCGGGTTCGTCCGTCACGGTCGGCGGTGCTCCCGGCACCGGCAGCCTGATCATCGGTTCCGAACCCTATTCCGGAATGGTCGGCGCCGGAACACTGGCAGCGGACCAGGTCGTTCTCAATGGTTCCGGAAAGCTCGTCTTCAGTCACTGGACCTGGGCGGACTACCGGTTCGAACCCGTGATCGCGGGCGCCGGCAAGATCGAGCACTATGCTGGCGCGACGATCCTGACGGCCGACAGTTCGGGCTTCACCGGCACCACGCGCGTCAATGGTGGCGCGCTCATCGTCAATGGAGCGCTTGGCGGCACGACCGAGGTCGCCATGGGCGTGATTGCCGGTACCGGCACGCTGGCGACCCTGAACGCCAACGGCGTCGTCGCTCCCGGCGCCTTCTACACCTGGACCGCGGTAGCGGGCGGCAATGAGATCGGCACCTTGAACGTGTCGGGCAATGCCACCTTCTCGAGCAGGGGATCATTGTACATCAATGTGTCGGCCACCGGTGCCGACCGTCTCGCCGTCGGCGGCACGGCGACGCTCGCGGGCAACCTCGCCCTCATCCCCGTCGGCACGGGATTCCAGTTCGGCACCCGCTATACCATCCTGACGGCAGCCGGCGGAATTACCGGCACCTTCGACAGGATGTCGTCATGGGGCTCGTTCGGTGCGGTCCGCACCACCCTGGCCTATGGCACCAACGAGGTGACGCTGACGCTCGACCCGAACATGATCAGCCCGCTCCTGCCGACCGGTGCATCCCGCAACACGCGCAATGTCGCGGGGGCCATGGACCGCGCGGTCATGGGCGGTGCCAATGGCTCGGCGTTCCTGCCGCTCTATCTGCAATCCCAGGCGGGCATGGTCACGGGCCTCAACGGGCTCTCCGGCGAAGCCGCGACCGGCACCCAGACCGCCGCCTTCGGCGCCGCCAGCCTGTTCCTCAACATGATGCTCGATCCGATGGCCGGCGCCCGCGGCGCCACGGCCGGCGGCACCGCGCCCTCGCTGATCCAGATGGCCGATCTTTCGCACGGCCGGCCCCGGCCGGTGGCGGCGGACCAGGGCTGGAGCGTCTGGACCAAAGCTTTCGCCCAATCCAACAAGATCGGCGGCGATGGCGCGACTGGATCGGCCGCGACATCAGGCGGTCTGTTCGGTCTTGCGGCCGGTGCCGACAAGCGCCTGACCCCGGATACCATGGTCGGCTTCGCACTCGCCGGCGGCGGCACCAATTTCGGGCTGGGCACCGCGCGCGGCTCCGGCACCGGTGATCTGTTCCAGGCCGGCCTCTATGGTTCGACGCGGATCGGCGACGGTTACGTCTCGGCGGCCCTGGCCTATGGCTGGAACAGCTTCGACGTGACCCGCAGCGTCGCCATGGCGACCGCAGAGACCTATGCCTCGCGTGTCACCGCCCAGACCTATGGCGGCCGGGTCGAGGCCGGCTGGCGCTTCAAGGCGGCGGCCTTCGGCTGGACGCCCTATGCCGCGCTGGAGGCCATCGGCTATTCGGCGCCGCGCTACGGCGAGACCACCCAGGCCGGCGGCGGCGCCTTCGCGCTGAACTATGCTGCGAAGACCGCCACCACCGTGCGCACCGAGCTCGGCATGCGCCTCGACGGCCACACGCGGCTCGAGGCGGGCGACCTCCACACCTATGGCCGGCTCGCCTGGGCCTATCAGGCGACGGCCGACAGGTCGGTCGGAGCCCAGTTCCAGACGCTGGCCAATTCGGCCTTCACGGTGTTCGGCGCCAGGCCCTCGACGCACACCGCGCTCGCGACCATCGGCGCCGAGCTGAGGCTCTCCGGCGGCGTTCGCCTGACGACCAGCATCGATGGCGAACTCGGCACGCGCCACCAGGCGATCCGCGCCAATGCGGGACTGCGCTACTCCTGGTGAGATCGGCACCGTCGCCAGGCGGCGGCAGGAGCGCTCTTGCCTCCTGACCGCTCCCGCTGACCGAACGAAGAAAGCCCGCCGGCCGCCCGGCGGGCTTTTGCATGGGCTTCACCGCGGCCGACCAAGACGGCGGCAAGCTGCATGGCGCCGACTTCGACGCAGCGGCCGTTGCGGGGCTGACTTCCTTATTGCAAATGCGTCGCATTGGTGAAAGTAATTGCAAATAGGTCGCAATTGCAAAACAAGGACCCTCCAATGCGTCAGTTCAAGTGGACCTGGGGACACAAGGACCGCGACCAGGACGATTTCGACTTCGGCGATTTTGCCGACCACTTCTTTTTCGCGCACCAATCGCCGCACTGTCCGCCGTGGCAACCGGGGCCGCAGCCGGGAAAAATGGAATACCGAAGCTTCGACGGTTCGCAGAACAATCGATCCGACGCCGATCTCAACGCCGCCGGCACCGAATTCGCGCGGCTTGGCCCGGCGCATTTCGCCGACGGCATTTCGGCGCCGCTCGGCGGCAACAATGCCCGCACCATCAGCAATCTCGTGGTCGGCGCCGGCGACCCTGACGTGGCGAACCCGGAAGGGGTTTCCGCCTTCATGTATGCCTGGGGCCAGTTCATCGATCACGACTTGACGCTGACCCGGACCGACGGCGTCAACGACATCAGCGTCGTGGTTCCCGCCGGCGATCCGGTGTTTGCCCCCGGCACGATCATTCCGATCACCCGCGCGGTCATCGATCCGGCCACCGGCGCGGGCACATCCCGTCCGGCCATGGCGATCAATTCCAACAGCGCCTGGCTCGATGCCTCGATGGTCTATGGGTCGAACGCCGCGACCGCCGCCAGCCTGCGCACCGCCGACGGCCATATGGCGACGTCGCCGGGCAACAATCTGCCCATCGTCAACGGCATGGTGGTCGCCGGCGATGGCCGCGCCGCGGAAAATCCGGCGCTCACCGCGCTGCAGACGCTGTTCGTGCGCGAACACAATTATCAGGTCGACAGGCTGCACCGCGAGCATCCGGCCTGGAGCGGCGACAAGCTCTACGACCATGCCCGCGCGATCGTGTCGGCGGAAATCGCCAACATCACCTATTCGGAATTCCTGCCGAACCTGCTCGGCAAGAACGCGCTCACGCCCTATGCGGGTTATGACGCAACTGTCGATCCGCATCTGTCGCTGGAATTTGTCGCCGCGGCGTTCCGTTTCGGCCATTCGATCGTGTCGGGCGAGACCGAAGGCCTTGCGGAAAACGGCCAGGTCATCGCCGGCTCCGAGGAAGACCTGAAAGACGTGTTCTTCCAGCCGGCGGCAAATTTCATCGACAATGGCGGCGCCGACGGACAATTGCGCCATCTGGCCGCCGATCCGTCACAGGCGCTCGATGCGCGTATCGTCGACGACCTGCGCAATTTTCTCGCCGATCCGCCGGTGTCCCTGGATCTCGCGGCGATCAATATCCAGCGTGCGCGCGACCTTGGCCTCGGCACGCTGAACCAGACCCGTGAAGCGCTCGGCCTCGCCCGCTATACCGATTTCGCCCAGATCACCAGCGACCCGGAGACGCTGGCCGGACTGAAAGCGGCTTATGGCCATGTCAACAATGTCGGCCTGTGGACCGGCGGCCTTTCGGAAAATCACGTGGCCGGCGCGCTGGTCGGCGAAACCTTCCGGACCATCATGACGCTGCAGTTCGAGGCGCTGCGCGACGGCGACCGGCTGTGGTTCGAGAATCAGGGGTTCGATTCCAGGACCTTGTCGGCGATCAAGGACACGACGCTGGCCGATATCATTCTGCGCAATACCGACACCAAACATATCCAGGACGATGTCTTCGTCACCTATGTGCGGCACACCGGCCTTGCCGGCGGCGTGGCGTCCGAAGATCCCGAAGCCCGCCAGATCGTCATCGGCTCCAATGGCAACGACACGTTGATCGGCGGCCCGCAGGGCGACTACCTGTTCGCCGGAACCGGCAGGCAGACGATGACCGGCCATGACGGCGCGGATCGCTTCGTGTTCGACCTCGGCGCCACCAAGGCCCGGATCACCGATTTCGATCCCGGCATCGACATGCTGGTGTTTGAAAATGCCGGCCGCCTGGACTTTCGCCACGTGAAGATCTGGGGCGACCATGGCAACACGATGGTGCAGGTCGGCGACGACCGGATCGAACTCACCGGCGTGCGGCCTTATGAGCTCACCCGGCACGATTTCCTGTTCGACACCTGACGCGGGTGCGCCGCACGGCTTCGGTCGATCGGGCTGACCGTCGGAGGATTTGTCTTCCGGGCATTCCTGTGGACCTCGCATCGATGCCACCGGCCTGTCATCCGCCCGTTGCGAAGACCCCATAGCTGAACGGCTTCAGCTTGGAGGCGGTCTTGGCGCGACGGAACGTATTGCTCATCGTTGTCGATCAATGGCGGGCGGATTTCATCCCCGAACTGATGCGCCGCAAGGGCAAGGATCCGTTCCTGCGCACGCCCAACCTCGATCGCCTGTGCCGGGAAGGCGTGACCTTCGAGAATCACGTGACGACCGCGGTTCCCTGCGGCCCGGCACGCGCCAGCCTCCTGACCGGCCTCTACCTGATGAACCACCGGGCGGTGCAGAACACCGTGCCGCTGGATGCCCGGCACTTCAACCTCGGCAAGGCGCTGCGTGAGCTCGGTTATGATCCGGCCCTGATCGGCTACACCACCACCGCGCCGGACCCGCGCACGACCTCGCCGAACGATCCGCGCTTCCTGGTGCTCGGCGACCTGATGGACGGCTTTCGCTCGGTTGGCGCGTTCGAGCCGAACATGGACGGCTATTTCGGCTGGATCGAGCAGCAGGGTTTCAAGCTGCCGCCGCGGCGCGAAGAGATCTGGCTGCCGGAAGGCGAAGATGCCGTGCCGGGGGCGACCGAGCGCCCGTCGCGGCTGCCCAAGGAATATTCCGACTCGTCGTTTTTCACCGAGCGCGCGCTGACCTATCTGAAGGGGCGGAACGGCAAGCCGTTCTTCCTGCATCTCGGCTATTACCGGCCGCATCCGCCGTTCGTCGCGCCCGCGCCCTATCACGCCATGTACCGGCCGGAAGACATGCCGGCGCCGGTGCGCGCCAAACATTGGGATGACGAAGCAGCCCAGCATCCGCTGCTGAAATTCTACATCGACACCATCGCCAAGGGCTCGTTCTTCGAGGGCGCCGAGGGCCATGGCCATACGCTGAGCGAGGCCGAGCTGCGCCAGATGCGGGCGACCTATTGCGGCCTGATCACCGAGATCGACGATTGTCTCGGCCGGGTCTTCGCCTTTCTCGACGAGACCGGCCAATGGGACGACACGCTGGTCATCTTCACCAGCGACCATGGCGAGCAGCTCGGCGACCACCACCTGCTCGGCAAGATCGGCTTCTACGACGAGAGCTTCCGCATTCCCCTCGTCGTCAAGGCGCCTGATATCGCCGGCACGCGCGGGCAGGCCGAAAGCGCCTTCACCGAAAGCGTCGACGTGATGCCGACGATCATCGACTGGCTCGGCGGTGAGCCGCCGCGCGCCTGCGATGGCCGCTCGGTGCTGCCGCTGGTGCGCGGCGAACGTCCGGCGAACTGGCGCACCGAACTGCACTACGAATATGACTTTCGCGATGTGCACTATTCGGCGGCGCAGACGAGCGCCGAGCTGCACATGGACGAAGCCAGCCTCTGCGTCGTGCAGGATGCCGACTACAAATACGTGCACTTCGCCGCGCTGCCGCCGCTGTTCTTCGATCTCAAGGCCGATCCGGACGAGTTCAACAATCTCGCCGAGGACCCGGCCTATTCCGACCTCGTCCGCCGCTTCGCGCAGAAGATGTTGTCGTGGCGAATGATCCACGCCGACAAGACGCTCACCCATTACCGCTCGACACCTCACGGCCTGGAGCGGCGCGATCCGCAATCGGGCGCCGCGGTGCGCCTGCGGACGGTCACCTGACGCCATTGCATAAGCGGCGGCATCGCCCGCCGGCAGCCTTCCAGCCCTCTTGGAGATCACCATGACGCGCATCACCCGCCGCACAGCCCTTGGTTACGCCGCCGGCAGCGCCGGCACTCTGCTGCTTCCGCGCTTTGCGATCGGCCAGGCCGACAACAGGCCGTCGATCACCATCGCGGTTCAGAAGGTCTCGAATTCCAACACGCTCGACGTGCTGCGCGAGCAATCCAATGTCGGCGAGCGGATCTTCTTCTCGTCCTTGTGGGAAGGCCTGATCGGCCGCAACTGGACCGGCAAGCTCGAGGCCGTTCCGTCGCTGGCGACCGACTGGAAGCGGATCGACGACAAGACCATCGAGCTGAATCTCCGCCGCGGCGTCAAATTCCACAATGGCGACGAGATGACCGCCGAGGATGTCGCCTTCTCCTTCGGCAAGGAGCGCATGTTCGGCGAGAGCCAGCCTTCGGCGGGAACCACCATCTCGATTACCGAGCAGGCGCCGAACAGCCGGTCGGGCAAGGATTTGCCGCCGGAGATCCCGGCGGTCGCGCGGCGCGGCTGGCCGGCTCTCCTCGGCGTGCAGATCGTCGACAAATATACCGTCCGCTTCGTCAACGGCACGCCGGATGTGACGCTGGAGGGGCGCATCTCGCGTTATGGCAGCCAGATCATGAGCCGGCGCGATTGGGCCGAGTCGCAGTCCTATCTCGACTGGGCGCGCAAGCCGGTCACCACCGGGCCCTATCGGGTGGTGGAGTTCAAGGCCGACAATGTGCTGCTGCTCGAGGCGCATGACGACTATTGGGGCGGCCGGCCGCCGCTGAAGCGCATTCGCTTCCTGGAAATCCCGGAGGTCGCATCGCGCATCAACGGCCTGTTGTCCGGCGAGTTTCAGTTCGCCTGCGACATTCCGCCCGATCAGATCGAGCACATCGAAAAGAACCGCGCCTTCGAGGTTCAGGGCGGCACCATCCTCAATCACCGCCTCACCGTTTTCGACAAGAACCATCCGCAGCTGGCCAATCCGCTGATCCGCCGCGCGATGACCCATGCGATCGATCGCGAGGCGATCGTCGCCGCCCTGTGGTCGGGCCGCACCGTCGTGCCGCGCGGCCTGCAGTGGGACTATTACGCCGACATGCTGGTCGCCGACTGGAAGGTGCCGGACTTCGATGTCAAGCTGGCCCGCGATCTGGTCAAGCAAGCCGGCTACAAGGGCGATCCGATCCCCTATCGGCTGCTCAACAACTATTATACCAATCAATCGGCGACGGCCCAGGTGCTGGTCGAGATGTGGCGCGAAGCCGGCCTCAACATCGAGATCCAGATGAAGGAAAACTGGGCGCAGATTCTCGAAAAGACCCCGACGCGCGCGGTCCGCGACTGGTCGAATTCGGCGCCGTTCAACGATCCCGTCTCATCGCTTGTGGCGCAGCATGGCCCCAACGGCCAGCAGCAGCAGGTTGGCGAGTGGACCAATGCCGAGATGAACGGGCTGTCGGTCAGGCTCGAGTCGAGCATGGACCGGGCCGAGCGCAAGCAGATGTTCCGGCGGATGCTGGAAATCTGCGAGCGTGAAGATCCCGCCTATACCGTGCTGCATCAGAACGCGACGTTCACCGGCAAGCCGAAGTCGCTCCAGTGGAAGGCCTCGCCGGCCTTCGCGATGGACTTCACCAACGGCAATTGGGGCGGGCGGAGCTGAACCCGCAGGCGACCGTGACATGCCTTAGAGCCCGGTCCGGGAAATTCGCATGGCGCCAGAACTGTTTGGACACGGGCCCCCTGGCGGGGCCCGTGAGCCGCCTCTTTTTCTGAT
The DNA here is from genome assembly GCF_005144885.1 of Phreatobacter stygius. Lineage (NCBI taxonomy): Bacteria > Pseudomonadati > Pseudomonadota > Alphaproteobacteria > Hyphomicrobiales > Phreatobacteraceae > Phreatobacter > Phreatobacter stygius. The sequence goes on along the minus strand of NZ_CP039690.1, from coordinate 732,952 downwards.
GTCTTGAGGAAATAATATATAAAATCAATCGATTAGACCGTGCCTTGGCCGCACGGAGATGCAATCGGGTCACTCCATTGGAACCAAACGCGGCGTTCGACGTTGTTTGCGCTGAGCGTGCGATCTCGAAGAGGCAGGTCGCTCCGGAGGCACTCCATGGATACCACCACACTCCTCATCATCATTCTTGCCATTGTTCTGCTGGGCGGCGGCTGGTTCGGCCGTGGGCGCTGGTACTGATCCGCGGTCCGACGATCGGCCGGTCGGTGATTGCAGGCGTTCGTCGGACAACATCGGCAGGCCATGAGAGGCGACCGGTCGGGGGCGGTCGCTGTCCGGAAAACATGGAATATTCGCGTCACTGGCATAAGGCTTCCCGCAGCCTGCCGCGCTGCTGAGCAGCCGCGGCCGCCAGACAACCGGACAAAGCCAAGGCATGCCCGAAATCGTCATCAAGTCCGAAGGTCAAAAAGTCGCTGAAGCAGGCGTCGAGAGCTTTCGCAAAGACCTTGGTCCGTTCGTCGTCGCGGCCGAAACGACACGCATGGCGATGCTTTTTACGGATGCGGGCGTGACCGGCAATCCGATCATTTTTGCCAATGATGCCTTTCTCGATCTGACCGGCTACGCCCGCCAGGAAGTGCTCGGCCAGAGCTTCAACTTCCTGATGGCGCGTGGCACCGATCCCGATTCACTGGGGCGCATCGAAGCCGCCTTCGCGGGCAACCGGGTCGGCGGTTCGGAAATTTCCTATCGCCGCAAGGATGGCAGCCTGTTCTGGTCGGCGATCCTGATCAGCCCGGTTCGGGACGAAAGCGGTGACGTCGTTCAGCATTTCGCCTCCTTCGTCGACCTGACCGATCACAAGCGGGAGCAGGCCCAGTCCAAGATGCTCATCGACGAATTGAACCATCGCGTGAAGAATACCCTTGCGACGGTTCAGTCGATCGTCTCGCAGGCCTTGCGGAATACCTCGGATCCGGCCGTGATCCGGGAAGCCATCGAGTCGCGCCTCTTCGCGCTCTCCCGGTCGCACGATCTGTTGACCCGCGAGAACTGGGAAGGTGCGGGACTGCTCGACCTGGTCAAGGCGGCCCTTGAGCCGTTCGGGGTGGCCAATGGCCGGTCGGAGCGCTTTGTCATCACCGGCAGGAATATCCGCGTCACGCCGAAGGTTGCGCTTGCTCTCGGGATCGCGTTCCACGAGCTCGCCACCAATGCGGTGAAATACGGCGCGTTCTCCAACAAGGCCGGGTCGGTCCTGATCTCATGGAAGACCAAGCCGTCGCCGGAGGGCGACCGGCTTGTCCTGCGCTGGCAGGAGAAGGATGGCCCGCCTGTGGCGCTGCCGTCCCGGAAAGGGTTCGGTTCGCGGGTGATCGAGCGCGGTCTGGTTCACGAACTGGAGGGCACGGTTGATCTCGCCTACCGGACGGACGGCGCCGTCTGCACGATCGACTTTCCCGCACCGATCGGCGCGCGTCATGGATAAGGTGCTCGCCGGTCGGCGTGTCCTCGTCGTCGAGGACGAGATGCTGGTCCTCATCATGATCGAAGACATGCTGGCCGACCTTGGATGTGAGTCGGTGCTGGCTGCCGCTTCGGTTCACCAGGCCCTTGCCTTGATCGATGCGCACACGTTCGACGTCGCCATGCTGGATATGAACCTGAGCGGCGACAAGACCTATGCCGTGGCCGACGCGCTGGCCGCGCATGGCGTGCCGTTCGTTTTCTCGACCGGCTACAGCCAGCACGGCATGAGAGACGGCTACCGCGACCGGCCGCTTCTGACCAAGCCATTCATGGAGAAGGAACTGGGCGACATCCTGGCCCGTCTGCTCGCTCCGGGATCGACCGGTCACGTCCGGTCCGCCTCGTGACGGAGCTGCGGATCGAGGCCATCGATCCAGGCTCGGCGATCGATCCGGGCGAAGGCGACGTCGCCCGGAATTGTCTTGATCATGCCGGTCTCCCCCGGCCGATCGCCGATGCTCCCGGCTAGGCCGCCGCCTGCTCGGAGAGCCGGTCGAGCTCGCGGCTGACCAGACCATAATATGGGCCCTGATTGCGCATCAGGGTTTCCGGCGCGCCGTCCTCGATCAGCTTGCCGCCTTGCAGCACCAGGATCCTGTCGAAATTGCGCAAGGTCGACAGGCGATGCGCGATGGTGATCACGGTGCGGCCCGCCATCAGGCTTTCCAGGGCCTCGCGGATCGCTTCTTCCGCCTCGCTGTCGAGCGCCGAGGTGGCCTCGTCGAGAATGAGCAGAGGCGCGTTTTTCAGGAAGGCCCGGGCAATGGCGATCCGCTGGCGCTGGCCACCCGACAGCTTGACGCCGCGGTCTCCCACCATCGTGTCGAGGCCCTGCGGCAGGTTCTCGATGAAGGGCCGGCAGCGCGCCGCGACCGCCGCCTGCCAGACCTCCTCGTCGGTTGCGTCCGGCCGGCCGTAGCGGATGTTTTCCAACAGGGTGCGATTGAGCAGCGTCGTGTCCTGCGGCACGATGGCGATGGCATTGCGCAGGCTTGTCTCGGTTGCCCGCGCGATATCGTGCCCGTCGATCAGCACGCGCCCGTCCTGGACGCGATAAAAGTGCTGCAGCAGGGCAACGAGCGTCGACTTGCCGCCGCCGGAACGGCCGACAAGGCCGACACGCTGGCCGGGCGCGATATCGACGCTGAAACCGTCGAAGACCTGTTTGCCGCTCGGATAGCGGAACGAGACGTTTTCGAAGGTGACGCGCGCGCCATTGGGCACCAGCGTCGAGGCCTCGGGATGATCGCCCAATTCGTGAGGTGACAGCAGGGTCGCGAGCGCTTCCGACAGGCGCGCCATATGCTGGGTGACGTCGACCAGGGCGACCGCGAGATCGCGGGTGGCGCTGAGCACCGACAGGCCAAGCGTGCAGACCAGCACGACGTCGCCGGCGGTTGCCTGCTTTGACTGCCAGAGCAGGATCGCCCAGGCGAGCAGGCCGAGCATCATGGCGACGACGACCAGCGCATGGGTCAGCCTGAGCTTCTCCAGATAGAGCAGGCTGCGCCGGCGCGCGCTCATTTCCCGGGCCACCGTCGTATCGAAACGGGAATGTTCCCGGGCGATGCCGCCGAACGCCCGGACCAGCGCCATATTGCCGATCACGTCGACCATTTCGCCGTCGACCGCGGCCGCCTTCCTGGCAAAGTCATGATGCAGCGGGCGCCCGGCCGCCGCGATGCGCACCATGACGATCATCATGACGGCGGCGATGACGACGAGCACCGCCGCCATGGTGACATTGACCATGGCGAGAAAGGCGATCGAGCCGATGGTCGCGACGCAGGGTGGCAGGACGTTCCAGACGAACATGTTCTCGATCTGGAAGACCGCATTGGAGGTCGCGGTGATGCGGCTGGTCAGCACGCCCGGCAGGCGTTCGAGAAAATAGCCCGGCGCATGGCCGGTGAGATGGCGGAACAGTTCCGACCTGACGTCGCCGGTGACGTTGACGAAGGTCGAGCTGGCGACCCAGCTGGCGACCCGCCACAGCAGATTGTCGGCGGCGACGAAGCTGACGAGGATGACGAAGGCGAGCCAGGGGCCGCTGCCTTGTCCCGGCGCCTGGGACAGCGTGTCGACCAGAAGTTTGACACCGTATTGGGTGCTGACCGAACAGGCGACCGCGCCGAGCACGGCCACCAGGATGACGCCGTGGGCCAGCGGGCGGCGCGCGATATAGCGCGCGAGAAGCGCCAGCGGCCGGTCTCGGTAACGCGAAAAATCCTGGTTCAATGGTCAATGCACCTTCTGTCCCGAACGATGGGTCTCGGATCGTCCCCCTGATGCGCGCGGGACAGTTTGCGAAGAAATTCGCGTGGCAGCAGCGTCCATAACACCGTCGCAATGTGATGCATTTTGGGCGGGCCTCGATCGGGCAGTCATGCCTTCGGGATATGGCCCGGCCGAGGCCTGGCCCCCGAACGAGGAGATGTCGTTTGATCAGGATTGCGCAAATCGCTCCGCTGACCGAAGCCGTTCCGCCGACCCTTTATGGTGGCACCGAACGGGTCATTTCCTGGCTGACCGAAGAATTGGTCGCGCTCGGGCAGGACGTCACGCTGTTCGCCAGCGGAGATTCGATCACCTCGGCCAAGCTCGAACCGATCTGGCCGCGCGCCCTGCGTCTCGACGGCACCGTGCGCGATCCGAACGCCCTGCATATGATGATGATCGAACAGGTCTGCCGGCGGTCCCACGAATTCGACCTGCTGCATTTTCACCTCGACTATTATCCCTTTTCGCTGGCATCGCGGCAGCCGACGCCGTTCATCACGACGCTGCATGGGCGGCTCGACCTGCCCGAGCATCAACCGGTCTTCGCGACCTATTCCGCCATTCCCCTCGTCTCGATTTCGAATGCGCAGCGCCGGCCGATCCCCCGGGCCAACTGGGTCGCGACGACCCATCACGGACTGCCCGCGGATCTGTTGCGACCGCAACCGGTACGCCCGTCCTATCTCGCCTTTCTCGGCCGGATCTCGCCGGAGAAGCGTGTCGACCGGGCGATCCGCATCGCCCGGCGCTGCGGCATCCCGCTGAAGATCGCCGCCAAGGTCGACCGTGCCGACCAGGACTATTTCGACGAGACGATCCGCCCGCTGCTTGCCGGGGCCGAGGTGGAGTTCATCGGCGAAATCGGCGATGGCCAGAAGTCGGAATTCCTGAGCGGCGCGATCGCCCTGCTCATGCCGATCGACTGGCCCGAGCCGTTCGGCCTGGTGATGATCGAGGCCATGGCCTGCGGCACGCCGGTGGTCGCCTTCAACCGCGGATCCGTGCCGGAAATCATCGAAGACGGCGTCACCGGCTTCGTGGTGGAGGACGAAGCCAGTGCCGCCGGCGCGGTCCATGCCGCGGCGGCGCTGTCACGCGGCACGGTCCGCCGGCGCTTCGAGGAGCGGTTCACCGCGCGCCGCATGGCGCAGGATTATCTGCAGGTCTATCACGGCCTGATCGACCACCGGCGCAGCCAGCCGCGCCTGGTGAAGGCCTAGGCCTGCGCTGGCCCCCAGCCACCGACCGGCGCGCAGCAACCACATTTGACGCGCTTCCTTGCGGTGCTAGCCTTGCCGGCGAAGCTTGATCGCGCCGCCACCCACGGCGCTCACCACAAGGACGCAAGCCATGAATGTTGCGTCATCGACAATCGTCCCGACCGAGGCGGTGTCCTCCGAAGGCGTCGTCGCGGCTGGTGTCTATGTCGATGGCCGGCGTGTCGCCAGCATTGCCATAGACGAGGCGAGCAGCTGGCGCGGCCGGCCGGGCCATGTCGTCTGGATCGGGCTGCACGAGCCGAGCCTGGCGGTGCTGACCAGCGTGCAGCGGCAGTTCCATCTGCACGACCTGGCGATCGAGGATGCCGATCACGCCCACCAGCGGCCGAAGATCGAGCAATATGGCGACGGCCTGTTCATCGTGGCGCGGACCGCCCAATTGGTTGGTGGCAGCATCGCCTTCGGCGAAACCCATCTGTTCGTCGGCGAGGGTTACCTGGTCTCGGTGCGCCACGGCGCCTCGACCTCCTATGCGCCGGTGCGCGAGCGCTGCGAAAGCTGCCCGCGGGCGCTGGCGCGCGGCGAGGACTACATCCTCTACGCGATCCTCGATTTCATCGTCGACAACTACTCGCCGGTGCTCGAGACCATCCAGGAGGAGGTCGAGACGATGGAGGCGCTGGTGCTGGCCAACGGCATGGGACGGGCCCAGATCGAACGGCTCTATCTGCTCAGGCGCGACCTCTTGCGCCTGCGCAATGCCGTCGGCCCGCTGGTCGAGGTCTGCCGCCGGCTCGAGCACGACAACCTGGCCATGGTGCGCGCGTCCATGCAGCCGCTGTTTCGCGACGTCACCGATCACGTCAAGACGATCCAGGAACAGATCGATTCGCTGCGCGAGGTGCTGGCTTTCGCCTTCGAGGCGAGCCTGCTGGTCGGCCAGGCGCAGGAAACCGCGGTCTCCAAGAAGCTCGCCTCCTGGCTCGCCATCATCGCCGTGCCGACCGCCATCGCCGGGATTTACGGCATGAACTTCAAGCACATGCCGGAGCTGCACTGGGAGTACGGCTACTACATGGTGGTCGGTATCATCGCCACCACCTGCTCGGTGCTGTTCTGGCGCTTCCGCCGCGCCGGCTGGCTGTAAGGGCAGGGTGCGTCTCGGCGCGGTATCACCGCCCGGTCCAGTGCGCCTCGCGCTTGTCCAGGAAGGACGCGACCCCTTCGGCATAGTCCTCGCCGGTCATGGCGAGCAGATATTGGTCGCGGTCGAGGCCGCTCGCCGCCTGCGCCAGGGCATTGGCATAGAGGTCGATACCCTGTTTGCACATGCGCACCGAGACCGGCGGCAGGCTTGCCGCGCGTGTGGCGAAGGAGGTCGCGACGGCGACCGCCTGGCCGTCATCGGCGATCTCGTCGGCCAGGCCCCATGATACCGCGCGTTCGGCATCGATGCGTTCGGCCAGGACGGCGATGCGCTTGGCCTTTGCCGGGCCGACCAGGTTGACCAGCCGCGGCAGCGAGCCCCAGCTCATGTTCATGCCGCGCTCGATCTCCGGCACATAGAGGGTGGCGCCGCGGCCGACCACGCGCAGGTCGAGCGAGACGGCGAGCGCCACACCGCCGCCGACGCACCAGCCCTCGATCGCCGCGACGGTGAAAGCTTCGATCTCGGCCCAGGCGCGGCACATGCGCGGGCCGATCGAGATGAGCTCGCGCCGCTCGGCAAGGCCGACATCGAGCCGGCCGCCGGCGGCCTTCAGATCGAAGCCGAGCGAGAACCGGTCGGCCCGCCCGCCGAGCACGATCGCCGTCACGTCGCGGTCCCGCTGCAGCCCGGCCGCGCAGTCGTGCAGCGCCTGCATGACCTCGATCGACAGGGCATTGGCCGGCGTTCCCGTGTCGAACACGACATGGGCCAGGCGGCCGTTGCCGGACCTGGTCACGGCGACAGGATTGTCTCCCATGGATGGCGTTCTCCCGATCGAAATGGTCGGTGCCGATGAGAGGCCGTCGGGGCGATGAACGCAAGCGCGGGCCATCGCAGGCCTGGTCGCCGCCTGGCGCGGTCAGACCGCGGTCGGCGAGGGCGACGCGAACGTGGCGTGGGTGATCGAGACCGTCGTACCCTGCGGGTCCATCAGGACACCGACGCCGGCGCCGAGCTGGCGCGCCAGCGCTTCGATGATGCTGGTGCCCAGCCCGGGACTGGTCTTGTCCGGATGGCCGATCGGCCGGCCAATGCCATTGTCGGATACCGACAGCCGCCAGTTCGGTTCGGCCGAATCGTAAGCGACGACCACGCGGCCGTCGACCTGTTCGCTCGGAAAGGCATGTTTCAGCGCATTGATCACCAGTTCGGTGACGATCAGGCCGAGGCTGACGGCCTGGCTGGACGAGGCGGTGCCACGCTCGACCTGCACCTTCAGCGCGATGGTGCGGGTGTCGCCGATCATCGACGCGGCGAGGGTTTCGCACAGCCGGGTCAGATAGGGGCCGAGCTCGATCAGGTCGCCGGTCTTCGATTGCTGGAGCTGCTGCTGCATGGTCGCGACCGACATGACCCGCTGATGGGCATCCTGCAGATGCCGTCGCGTCTCCTCCGATTGCACCGTCCGCGCCTTGAGCAACAGGATGCTGGCGATGATCTGCAGGCTGTTGGCGACGCGGTGCTGCATCTCTTCCAGCAGCGTCTCCTTCTGTTGCAGAAGGTCGATCATTTCCCGCTCGGCCGCGCGCCGTTCGGTGACATCCTCGAAGGCGAGCAGGATCGTCGTGTGGGTGTTGTCCCGGTAGAACAGCTTGCGGGCGTTCAGCAGCATGGTCCGCCGCCCGATCGCGGAAAAGTCCCGGGTGACCTCATAGGCCTCCATCACGGTGTGCTGGCGGATGATGCTGTCCAGCAGCGCCCGAAGCTCGGGAATGTCCCACTGGCCGTCGCCCAGCGCATGGACCGGCCGGCCCTGGACGTCCTGCCGGTTGACCCGGAAGATCTTGTAGAAGGACCGGCTGGCGAGCACGACGCGCAGGTCCCTGTCGAGCACCAGCAAGGGTTCGCGGATCGTATCGACGATGGCCTGGGCCAGCGCCCGGCCTTCGTCGATTTCGACGAGTGACTGATCGATCGGCGCGGCCAGCGATGCCTCGGGCCACGGGTGGCCGGTGAACGGTTCAAGTGACATGGCGCTTCCCTTTTGGGGGCACCGGGAAACAAGCCTGCGGTTGGCGCTATCGCCGGGGGCTTTGAGCCGGGCACAAGGCGCATGGATGCGCCTGCCTGGCACTCGTCAGGCTAGCCGCCAGACCGGCTCCGAGTCTGTATAAAATTGCTCACCTTTGCCGGCCTGCGGCACCAGCAGCGCCCGTCGTTCCGGTGCCAATCCGCCGTTCGGGCCAGGCGTTACCAGCCCCGGCCCCAGCGGCCGCCCCAGCCGCGGCGCCATCCGCCGCCGCCGCCACGAATGAGCTTGATCGCCACCAGCAGCAGCAAGGCGCCGACGGTGGCGTTGACGATCGCGGCGACGAGCCCGACGCCAAGGTGGATGCCGAGGCGGGGCAGAACCCAGCTGCCGATGAGCGCGCCGACGACGCCAATGAGCAGGTCGCCGACAATGCCGAAACCGGTGCCTTGCACGATCTGGCCGGCCAGCCAGCCGGCGATAATGCCGACCACGATGATGATGAGCAGACTTTCACCCGACATGGCACCCTCCCTCAGATCTCGACGGAACGGGACACGCCCATGGAGCGCCGACAGCATAGCTCCGCCGGCCGCGCGCGGTCTGTGCACTATTGCTCACCCGATCGGTCAAATTCGATCCATGGGCGAGCTAACCGCACCGGCAGTCTGCGCCTGTCAGCGCGGCTCCTGGTCCGTGTCCGGTCCGCTCTTGATCTGCGGCTGGTCGTGCAGGATCACGTTCAACAGCGAACTGTGCACCTCGATGCCGCCATTATATTCGATGAAGCCGAGCTTGCGGAACTTGTTCATGAAAAAGCTGACGCGCGAGCGCGTCGTGCCGATCATCTCGGCGAGCGTTTCCTGGCTGATCTTGGCGATCACCGGCTCGGGCTTGCCTTCCTTGCCGAAATTCGCCAGCAGCAGAAGCAGCCGCGCCAGGCGCTTCTCGCTCGAATTGAACAGCTGATCGATCAGGTCCTCTTCGACCCGGATGGTGCGGGTCAGGAGATGCGCGATGAACAGTTCGGAGAAGGCGGGCTCGTCGTGAAGCACCCGGATGATCGCGGCCTTCTCCAGCCGCACGATGACACATTCGGCCAGCGCCGCGACGGTGGCGATGCGCCGCGTCTGGCCGGCCAGGCAACCCTCGCCGACAAAATCACTCGTCCCCAGCATGGCGACGACCGCTTCCTTGCCTTGCTCGGAAATGACGGTGACCTTGACCTTGCCCTTCTGGATGTAGAACACGGAGTCGGCCGGGTCGCCTTGGGTGAAGACGACCTGATCCTTGTGATATTTGCCAATGCTGCGCCCCTCGCCGACCTTGGCGAGAAAAGCTTTTGCGTCGAATGGCGGCTTGGCTTTGATCGCTATGGGACGACGTCCTTCATCGACACCTGGAGACGCCGGTTCGGCTGCTCCAGGACAGGTGCGATCTTATCACAAGGCGGCGCGGCGATCGTCAACGAACACATCGCCTGCGTGAGCCAAACGGCGTGCCCTCGATCAGGATCGCGGCCCGCGATCTACCGCTCTTCCGGCCGCGCGGTCTGGTCAATATTGCACAGACCGCGCGGATCAATCGTGCCTAGATTCGTGACATCGCGGCGTCGCCGGGGTGTCCGATGTCTGAGCCAGAGCCTGATGGTCGGCTGACGGTCGATCCGCGTCAGTGGTCGCGCCTGCTGACCCGCTATCGCGAGCCGAGCAGCCTGCGCAGCGTTATCGAGATCGCCATCACGGCGGTGCCGCTGGTCGTCCTCTGGGTGCTCATGTGGGCCGCGCTCGGCGACGGCTATTGGCTTGGCTTCGCGCTCGCCGTGCCGGCCGCCGGCTTCCTCGTCCGGCTGTTCATGATCCAGCACGACTGCAGCCACGGATCCTTCTTCCGCCAGCGCCTCGCCAATGACTGGGTCGGACGCGTCATCGGCGTCATCACCCTGACGCCTTATGGCTTCTGGCGGCGCACCCATACGCTGCACCACGCGAGTTCGGGCAATCTCGATCATCGCGGCATCGGCGATGTCGCGACCCTGACGGTGGCCGAATTCCAGACCCTGCCGCCATGGCGCCGGCTCGGCTACCGGCTGTACCGGCACCCCCTTGTCATGTTCGGCATCGGTCCGGCCTATCTGTTCATCCTGCAGCACCGGCTGCCGGTCGGCCTGATGGCGCGTGGCTGGCAGCCCTGGCTCAGCACGATGGGGACCAACCTCGCCATTGCGCTGGTGGTGGCGGCGATGATCCGGCTGATCGGCCTTGGTCCGTTCCTGCTGGTGCAACTGCCGATCACGCTGATCGCGGCATCGATCGGCGTCTGGCTGTTCTATGTCCAGCACCAGTTCGAGGACACGTTCTGGGCCCATGATGCCGGCTGGAGTTTTCACGAGGCGGCGCTGCACGGCAGCTCGCATTACGACCTGCCGGCGGTGCTGCGCTGGTTCACCGCCAATATCGGCATGCATCATGTCCATCATCTCTGCAGCCGGATCCCCTACTACCGGCTGCCGCAGGTGCTGCGCGATTATCCGCAACTGGTCGCGGTCGGCCGGCTGACCCTGCCGCAAAGCCTGCGCTGCGTGCGCATGGTGCTGTGGGACGAGCAGGCGCGGCGGCTCATCGCCTTTGGCGACATGCCGATGGCGGGCCGGTGAGGTTTGGTCCGGTCCATGCGGATGGCTCGTTTCGCCCTCACGTCCTGGCATTGACCCAGACGACCCGGGCCTCGCCCTGGCCGGCATTGGCGAAGCGGTGCGGCCGCGAGCTTTCGAACCGGAAGCTGTCGCCGGTCTTGAGTGTCCAGCTGCGCGCGTCGACGGTCAGCGTGATCGCGCCTTCCAGCACCAGGCCAGCCTCTTCGCCGAGATGGCTGTAGGGCTCCGTGCCGGTCGAGGCGCCGGGCGCCAGGATGATCAGAAAGACGTTCAGCGCGGCGTCGGGGCCGTCAGGGGTCAGCAATTGCTTGACGATGCCCGAGCGCCAGAGCTGCAGGACGCTGCGCTGGTCGGCATGGACGACGATGGTGCCGGCCTCCTCGGAGGGCGCGCGTGCTTCGAACAGGCCGGCGATCGGCAATCCCAGCGCGTCGGCGAGCGAGGCCAGCGCCTTCAGCGAGGGTGACGACAGGCCACGCTCGATCTGGCTGACGAAGCCGATCGACAGGTTGGCCGCGGTTGCCACCGTCTCCAGCGACAGGCCCTTGGCCTGGCGCAGCGCGCGGATGCGCGCGCCCACCTCGCGGTCGACCGTCGCTGGCAGGGGCAGGACCGAACTTGGCATGACGGGCATTCCGAGGACTGTGCTGTTCTATTTCATATTGGTGAAATCAGCTTGCAAGCAAGCCCGGATCGTGCACAGATTTTCATGACAATGAAAATTCCGGCAGAAGCCGTCTCAAGGGGAAGAGCCATGAAACGTCGCACATTCCTGACCGCAGCCGGCGCCGGTCTCGCCGCCGCCGCCATTCGCCCGTCCTATGCGCAGACCCAGACCCTGCGTGTCGGTTCGACGCCGACAGGCATTCCTTTCACCTTCCTCGACACCGCGACCAATACCATCCAGGGCATCATGGTCGACCTGATCACCGAGGTCGGCAAGGACGCGGGCTTCAACGTCAATGTCGAGCCGATGCAGTTCTCGGCGCTGATCGGCGCGCTGACCTCCAACCGCATCGACATCATCTCGGCCGCCATGTTCGCCACCGCCGCGCGCAAGGAGGTCATCGACTTTTCCGACACCGTCTACACCTATGGCGAAGGCCTGCTGGTGCCGAAATCCGACAGCACCAATTATACCGGGCTGGCCGAGCTCAAGGGCAAGGTCGCCGGCGTCCAGGTCGGCACCGCCTTCGTCGAGCCGTTGAAGGCCGCGGGCGTGTTCTCGGAAGTCCGCATCTACGAGACCATCCCCGACATCATGCGCGACGTGAACAATGGCCGGCTCGGCGCCGGCTTCGCCGACTTCCCGATCGCCGCCTATAATCTGCAGCTCGGCCGCTTCCCCGAAGTGCGGCTGGTGCGCAGCTACAAGCCGACCATTCCGGGCTCGGTCGCCTTCGGCGTGCGCAAGACCGACGGCGAGCTGCTCAAGCGGCTGAACACGTCGCTCGGCAAGCTGCAGGCCAACGGCACGGTCAAGCGCGTGCTGGCGAAATGGGGCCAGGAATAAGCTTTAGCCGCCGAGGTTGAACATGCGGGGGCCGGCGTCGCGGTCCCTGCCTTCACCATGGCCATGACGGCGGGGCGACAAGCGCCGCCTCGTTTCCGCCTTGCGACCAGGGTCGTCCATGCAGAGCTTCATCCGGCAAGCCACGGAATTCCTGCCGATCCTCGCCCAGGGCGTCTGGATGACCATTGTCGTCACGGCCGGCTCGCTCGTGCTGTCGACCCTGCTCGGCCTGGTCTGGGCGCTGATGCGGGTGTCGGGCATCAGGCCGCTGGCAATGACCGCAGCCGCCATCGTCAACGTCATCCGCGGCATTCCGATCATCGTGCAGCTGTTCTGGATCTATTTCGTGCTGCCGGATCTCGGCATCACGCTGACCGCGCTGCAGGCGGCGATCATCGGGCTTGGCGTCGCCTATTCGGCCTATCACTCGGAGAATTTCCGCGCCGGCATCGAGGCGGTCGACCCCGGCCAGGTCGAGGCGGCGCAGACCATCGGCATGGGCTGGTGGATGACCATGCGCCGGGTGGTGCTGCCGCAGGCGTTCAAGATCATCCTGCCGCCCTACGGCAACATCATGGTGATGATGCTGAAGGATTCCTCGCAGGCCTCGACCATCACGGTGGCCGAACTCGCCCAGCAGGGCCGGCTGATCGCCGCCTCGACCTTCCAGAACAGCACGGTCTTCACGCTGGTCGCCATGCTCTACCTGGTGATGTGCCTGCCGCTCATCGGCCTGGTGTCCTGGCTCGAGAAGCGGTTCGGACGGAAATAGCGCCATGTCCATGATCGAACTGATCGACGTCCAGAAAAGCTTTGGGCAGAACCATGTGGTGCGGGGTTTCACGGCGCGCGTCGACAAGGGCGAGGTGGTCTGCATTATCGGCCCGTCGGGCTCGGGCAAATCGACCATCCTGCGCTGCATGAACGGGCTGGAGAGCTATGACGCCGGCACCATCACGGTGGAGGGCCTGACGGTCGATCGGACCAAGCGCACGATCCAGGCGATCCGCCAGCAGGTCTCCATGGTGTTCCAGCGCTTCAACCTGTTTCCGCACCGCACCGCGCTGGAAAACGTCATCGAGGGACCGATCTTCGTCAAGGGCGAGGCGCCGCAGGCGGCGGCCGAACGGGGCAGGGCGCTGCTCGCCCGCGTCGGGCTCGCCGACAAGGAGGCGGCCTATCCGGCCCAGCTCTCGGGTGGCCAGCAGCAGCGGGTGGCGATCGCCCGCGCACTCGCCATGCAACCCAAGGCGATCCTGTTCGACGAGCCGACCTCGGCGCTCGATCCCGAACTGGTCGGCGAGGTCTTGAGCGTGATGCGCAGCCTCGCCGACGAGGGGCTGACCATGGTGGTGGTCACCCATGAGATGGGCTTTGCCCGCGAGGTCGCCGATCGCGTCATCTTCATCGACGGCGGCGTGATCGTCGAACAGGGCCCGGCCGAGGACGTGCTCGGCAGCCCGAAGGAAGCGCGCACGCAGGACTTTCTGCGCCGCGTGCTGCGTCCGATCTGAAGGAACATCCATTTGGCCGTACCGTTTCCGCTTGCTCCGTCACTCTGGGCCACGACCGCGCCGGCGGCAGCCCCGACACCACCGCTCGACCAGTCGATCGAGACCGGGATCTGCATCATCGGCGGCGGTTACGCGGGATTGTCGACGGCGCTCAGGCTGGCCGAGCGCGGCATCGGCGCGGTCGTGCTGGAATCGCGCGAGCCGGGCTGGGGCGCCTCGGGCCGCAATGGCGGCCAGGTCATTCCCGGCATCAAATATGACCCGAGCGAGCTGATCGCCAAATATGGCGCGACCGCCGGCGAGGCGCTGATCCGTTTCGTCGGGTCGACCGCCGACCGGGTGTTCGAGCTGATCGCCCGCCACCAGATGGATGTGCCGTTTGTCCGCGCCGGCTGGATCCAGGGTGCGCACACGCCGGCCATGGTCGAGACGGTGAAGCGGCGGGCCGGCGAATGGGCCGAGCGCGGCGTTGCCGCCCGGCTGCTCGATCGCGACGCCATGCAGGAGGCGGTCGGCGCCCGGCAATATCTCGGCGGCTGGCAGGACGATCGCGCCGGCGCCATCCAGCCGCTCGCTTATGCCCGCGGCCTGGTCCGCGCCGCCTTGAAGGCGGGCGCCCAGGTCTATGGCGAGACCCGGGTCACCGGCATCATCAGGCGCGGTGAAGTGTTCGAGATCCGGACCACCCAGGGGCCGACCGTGACGGCACGCCGCGTCGTCGTCGCCACCGGCGGTTATGACGACGGCCTGATCCCGAAACTGCGCCAGACGGTGATCGCGCCGAATTCTTTCATCGCCGCCACCGAACCGCTCGGCGACAATATCGCCAGCACCATCCTGCCCGGCGGACAGGTGATTTCCGACACGCGTCAATTGCTGCTCTACTTCCGGCGCGACCACACCAACCGTTTCCTGATGGGCGGCCGCGGTCCGTTCCGGGAACCGAAATCGGACGCCGACTGGGGCCATCTGGAACGCGCCGCGGCCAGGATCTTCCCCCAGCTCGAAGGCGTGAGATTCGATCACCGCTGGTGCGGGCGGGTTGCGCTGACCCGTGATTTCCTGCCGCATATCCACGAGCCGGAGCCGGGACTGGTGGTCGATATCGGCTGCATGGGGCGCGGCGTCGGGCTGCAGACCGCCATGGGCGAGGCGCTGGCCGACTATGTCGCGACCGGCGACAAGGCGGCGCTGCCGTTTCCGGTGGTGCCGATCCAGCCGCTGCCGTTCCATGCGCTGCACAAGCTTTACGTTTCGGCGATCATCAACTGGTACCGCATGACCGATGGCGGACTGAAGACGTCTCAGTAATCAAGACGCAGGCGTGATGATATTTGATTGAATTTTGGACCTTTTCCCTTTCGGGAATGCCGGGTTTCGAGAAGAATAAATGAGCGGTTTTTCTGAGTTTGTGTTATGTTTATGACTTATCGAGATCGATTTTGATTTTGATATCCGAGGATTTCACGATGAAAACCCCCGATTGGTTGAAGCCGGGACTTTATGGCGCGGTTTGTGGTGCCGCAGCTCTGGCGATTGTCGGGTTCTCATGGGGTGGCTGGATGACCAAGGGCGGCGCCAGGCAGAACGCCTTCGACCGGTCGCAGACCGAGGTCGTCTCGGCGCTCGCGTCGATCTGCGCCGACCAGGCCAAGCGCGATCCGAAAAACGTCGAGCGGGTTGCGGCGCTCAAGGCGGCGTCGTCCTGGACCCGCGGCGACTTGGTCGTGCAGAACGGTTGGGCCACGATGCCCGGCAAGACCGAGGCGGATCGCATGGTGGCCAATGCCTGCGCGGATATCGTCGCCATCTGAGGCGCCGGATCGCCTCAGCCTGTTTGAATGTCGAGGGCGCGCGGCCCGGCGGCGGAAGCTGCCGGCCGCGGCGCTTTGCGTCGGCTCGGCCCGCCGTCGGCGCGCTTCCGTCCGTTTGCTGTAAAGGAACTGTCTGATGGCCACCGAAACCCGGCACGCGAGAAATCTGCTCGATCTGCGCGAGCGCTATGTCGAGAACCGCCGCCAGACCATCAGGGACATGCTGGCGGCTTTCGACGACCGGTCGCGCCGGTCGTCGCTGCAGGACAATCTCAAGCTGGTCGATGACCAGATCCGCATCATCGACGTGGCGGTCGCCGACGAGCGCAGGCTCGGCGAATTGCCGGTGGAGCTGGCGCCCTCGCTCGCCGGCGAGTGACAATCGCCGGCGACGTCAGCGATAGACGCTGGCGTCGTAGACGAGGCCGACGGTGCGGTCGCGCGGATCGGTCGCCGAAAGCGCGGTCCAGTCCTCGTCGGCCTCGAAGCCGACGTCGATGCCCTCGTTCCGATGCAGCGCGGTGACACGATAGGCGCCGCTGGCGGCCGAGCAGCCATTGGTCCGCAGGGCGGCGGTGAGTGCCGCCTGCTGGCGCGCCACGGGAGCGGAGCGACGCTTGGCCTCGGCGATGGCGGCAACCACTTTCATGGCGGCGGCAGGATCCGGGCAGACATGGCCGCGCCGGTCGCGGGCGGCAATCGTCAGCGCGCCATTGGGCGCATTGACCGCCAGCCAGCGGGCAAAGGGCGTGCGCGGATGCTGGTTGTTGCCTTGTTCGTTGACGAGGCCGGTGACCGCCTGGCCGTCCCGCGTGGTGCCGCGATAGAGCATATAGGTCGTCGGCTTGCCGAACTCGTCGATCGCGTGCCGCTCGACCACCTGGACGATCCGGATCGGCCCGGTGGGCTCGAGCCGGGCGCGGCAGCCGGTGGCGCGATAACCCGCCTCCATCCGGTTGTGCTTGAGATAATCGACCAGCATCTGGCGGGCGGCGGCTTCGGTCGGGCAGAGATAGGTGGCGTAGTCCTCGGCGATCTCGGCCTGCCGGGGCAGGCCCTGGGTCTGCCCGAGCGCCGGCGCGGCGAGCCACAGGGTCAGAAGGCCGAAGGCCGCCGCGAGAGATTTCATCGTCCGGTCCGATCCATGGCGTGTCGGTAGGCATGTGCCGGGCGAAGCGGGCGAAATCTGGGCGACCCTGGGGAAGGGGGCGGTGGCGCGCGCGGCCGAGGTGCTGCTCGAAAGGCGGCGGGCCGGACCGCGGCGACGCGCCGAAGGCATCAGGGCAGGGCGGCCGCCGTCGAACCCGGCTGCGGCGCGAGCGAACCGTCGGCCGGCAGGCCGGTGACGTCATAGGCCCAGACCCGGAAGGCTTTCAGGATGTGCGGGCCGAACGAATTGATCAGCGGGATGTCGGCGGCGTCGCGGCCGCGCGCGACCACGATCCGGCCGATGCGCGGAACGTTGTTGCGCGGGTCGAAGGTGACCCAGCCGCCGTCGAGGAAGACCTCGATCCAGGCGCTGAAATCCATCGGGTCGACGATCGGCACGCCAATATCGCCCAGGTAGCCGTTGACGTAGCGCGCCGGAATATTCATGCAGCGGCAGAGCGTGATGGCGAGATGGGCGTAGTCGCGGCAGACGCCGATGCGCTCGCCATAAGCCTCGAAAGCCGTGCGGGTCGAGCGCGCGTCGAGATAGCCGAACTTGATATGGCCGTGGACGAAATCGCAGATCGCCTGCACGCGCGTCCAGCCGGGTTTGACCCCACCGAACAGGTCCCAGGCGATCTGGCTGAGCTTGTCGGTCTCGCAATAGCGGCTGCCGAGAAGATAGACGAGGCAATCGTCCGGCAGCGCCGCGATCGCCACCTCCATGGCGGCCGGGTGGAGCGGGTCGTGGGCGCCGGACACTTCGATCGTGCCATCGCCCCACAGCGCCAGATCGCCGGCCGGCGCGACGAAGCGGCGGCAGCGGTTGCCGAACAGATCATGATAGACCGTGCTCGGTATCGGCGGCGTCGTGACCAGGGCTTCGGGCTTGCGGATATCCGCGGCCCGGTCGTCGTGGACGATCAGGAGACTAACCATCGGGGTCGGTTCGGCGCAGGTGACGGTGATGTCGTAGCCGTATCGGATCAGCATGACCGTACCACCCTCGTTCCAAGCGCCTGATCTCGACGATTCCGCTGCGGATCAGGCTGCGACGACCTTGGCCTTGGCCTTGCGTGCTGCCTTGGCCTTGTCGGCGCCGGCAGCCTTCTTGGCCGCGGCCTGTTCGATCGCCAATTGAGCGTCGACCGCTTCCTTGGCTTCGCGCAGGGCCTTCAGCCGCTGCATCTTGGCGCCGACCGCATCGCGGGTCGCCTGCTGGGCGGCAACGGTCTTGGCGGCGTCGCGCTTGCGCTGCTCGACGGTGTCGAAGCTCGATTGCGCCTTCTGCTTGATCTCGTCGACGGAGAGGCCTCGAAATACCATGGGTTCGGCTCCTGGCTGTTGTGACGCGGCGGTTGTTCCGCCTGCTGGATGAAGGACATGAAAGCGAGGGCCGCTGAGGTTGCGGCCCTCGCTGATAATGGTGGGCTCAGGCGCTCAGTAGCCCATGCCGGCCGGCGGACCGGCGGGCGCATCCTTGCCCGGCAGTTCGGCGATCATGGCGCCGGTGGTGATCAGCAGGCCGGCCACCGAGCCCGCGTCCTGCAGGGCGGTGCGCACCACCTTGGCCGGATCGATGATGCCGGCTTCGATCATGTTGACGTAGCGCTCGGTCTGGGCATCGAAACCGGCATTGGGATCATTGGCTTCGAGGAGCTTGCCGACCACGATCGACCCTTCGACGCCGGCATTCTCGACGATCTGGCGGATCGGCGCTTCGAGCGCACGCAGCACGATGGAAATGCCGGCCTGGGCGTCGGCATTTTCCCCCTTGAGCTTCGCGAGCGCGGCCTTGGCACGCAACAGCGCGACGCCGCCGCCGGGGACGATGCCTTCCTGGACCGCGGCGCGCGTCGCATTCAGCGCGTCGTCGATCCGGTCCTTCTTCTCCTTGACCTCGATCTCGGTCGCACCGCCGACGCGGATGACGGCGACGCCGCCGGACAGCTTGGCGAGGCGCTCCTGCAGCTTTTCCTTGTCATAGTCCGAGGTGGTCTCCTCGATCTGCGACTTGATCTGGCCGATGCGGGCGTCGATGTCTTTCTTCTTGCCGGCGCCGTCGACGATGGTGGTGGTTTCCTTGTCGATCATCACGCGCTTGGCCCGGCCGAGCATGTCGAGCGTGACATTCTCGAGCTTGATGCCGAGGTCTTCCGAGATGACCTGGCCGCCGGTCAGCGCCGCGATGTCCTCGAGCATCGCCTTGCGGCGATCGCCGAAGCCCGGCGCCTTGACGGCCGCCACCTTCAGGCCGCCGCGCAGCTTGTTGACCACCAGGGTGGCGATGGCCTCGCCTTCGACATCCTCGGAAATGATCAGCAGCGCCTTGCCGGACTGCACCACCGCTTCGAGCACCGGCAGCAGCGGCTGCAGGCCGGTCAGCTTCTTCTCGTGGATCAGCAGGTAGGGATCGTCGAGATCCACCGACATCTTCTCGGCATTGGTGATGAAATAGGGCGAGAGATAACCGCGGTCGAACTGCATGCCCTCGACGACGTCGAGCTCGGTCTCGGCGCTCTTGGCCTCCTCGACCGTGATGACGCCCTCGTTGCCGACCTTCTTCATCGCCTTGGCGATCATGTCGCCGACGCTCTTGTCGCCATTGGCGGCGATGGTGCCGACCTGGGCGATCTCCTGCGACGACTGAACCTTCTTGGCGCGCCCTTCGATATCCTTGACCACGGCCAGGACGGCCTGGTCGACGCCACGCTTCAGGTCCATCGGGTTCATGCCGGCGGCCACCAGCTTGGTGCCCTCGCGGATGATCGAGGCGGCGAGAACGGTGGCGGTGGTGGTGCCATCGCCGGCCAGGTCATTGGTCTTCGAGGCCACTTCGCGCACCATCTGCGCGCCCATGTTCTCGAAGCGGTCGGCGAGCTCGATCTCCTTGGCGACGGTGACGCCGTCCTTGGTGATGCGCGGCGCGCCATAGGAGCGCTCGATGATGACGTTGCGGCCCTTCGGACCGAGCGTGACCTTGACGGCGTTGTTGAGGATCTCGACGCCGCGCAACATGCGGTCGGTCGCGTCGTTTGAGAATTTAACGTCCTTGGCGGCCACGGTTCGGTACTCCAGATTATCTGTTCAAATGGGCGGTAAAAACGAGGGATCGGAAAGGCTTGAGCTGATCAGCGGATGCCTTGGCCTGTTTCGGGTTGGCATGGCCTGGACATCTGTCCGGCTCATGAAACGAAAAGGCGTCGGCGCCCGGTCCGGACTTAAGGTTCGACTATTCGCTTGGGGCAGCGCGACATCGCCGGCTTGCGATGGCGCGCGCCGCGGTCGCCCAGGATGCCGGGTCCGGCCATGATCGAGGGCGCCCGTACATCTCCTTCTCCGCACCCGGGATGGCAATCCCACCCCTGGATCCGGACGCTGCTGTCGCGGCGTGGAAACGATCGGGGCTGATGCGGGCGGAATATCGCGCCGGTTCTTTCTGGTTGGGCACGAGAACCTGTTGGCTCAATATACAGGCTTTGGCACTCTAATGATAGGAGTGACAGAACATATTCCTTCACTGGTTTTTCCAGTTTCGGCAAAATTCGCGGCAAAGATGAGCCTTTCTTCGCAGAAATCATGATCTGATAAATTATTGAAGGTGCTGCGACATAAACCCGGTTTTGCTCGCGAAATACATTTCGCTGGGGCCGGTTTGACGATAATCTGGTGGTGGTTGCGATGCGCTTCGCGCGGCGGCCGGCGGTCACCGGGGAGTGGTCGGGGCAGGCCGTGCCGCATCGGCTCCGGACGGATGGCGGTTCTGCAATGGTTGAGAAGACCACGGATCTCGACGGGCGCCGCGGCATGGCGGCGCAGAAGGCCACCGAGCTGCGCCGGCTGCGCATCGAGGTCGAGAACGACCAGGCGGCCTTGCGCGCCCGTCAGGCTTCGCTGGAGAAATCGCTTGCCGCGGCACCCTCGGCCGGCTGGGCCGAGGCCGTGGAGAAGGCCCGCTATCTGATCGGCCTGTTCGCCGAAACGCTGGCCGCCGACGATCCCCGGCGCCAGCTTCTGATCAAGTCGCTGCTCGCCGATTTCGACCGGCTCCTGGCCGCGCAGGGCCCGGACAATGACGACCACGCGGGCGAATGAACGTCAGACCCGCAGCTTCTTTCAGGTGACCCGGTCGCGGCTCGGCCCGTAAGCCGCATGAGCGGCCGACACGATGTTTTCAGTCAGGATTTCCATGGCGCGCGAGACGATCTACGTCGTCCAGGCATATCACGCCGGCAAGCGGGGCGGCCTGAAGGCCGATACCCCGATCCCCTGCCGGTCGGCGGAGGCGGCGCGCAGAGCCGCCGAGCGGCTGGCGCCTTCGCGACTGGGGGTCGTCGCCTTCACCACGTCGGGCGATGCCGAGATGGGCGATTACGACGACGAGCCGAAGATCATCTTCAAGGCCGGCTCCTTGCCGCCGCCATTCGACGACGCCTGACGGCGCGGCCCCCTAGCGGCGCCGCAGCACGGCTGCGGCCCGCCGGGTCTCAGGCTATTTCTTTTTGGCGTTGGCGGCTTCCATCGCCTTCTTCTGAACCGCGGCGAAGCTGCTCACCGCCACCGGCTCCGGGGCTTTCGCCTTTTTCGGTTTCTTGGCTTCGCGATTGCCTTTTTTGTCGCCTCTGGCCATGGCCATTCTCCGTTTTGGGTGAAGTCAGATGTCTGAGGCGGCGAGACGGTAGGAGCTCTGCCGGCCGCGGCCATAAGCGACGCCGGCGGCGGCCTGGATGCGGCCGCGGTTCGCGTCGAACACGCCGAGCAGCGAGGATTCATCGCCACGGATATCCGGGTTGAGCCTGCGCAGGGCGTCCTCGCCAATATGGAAGGTGAATTCGAAAGTGGAATCATAACCCCAGAACGACACGCTGCGACGCGCCGCATCGAAGCTGCGACTGGCATTCGGGAAAGAGATGGACATCGGTGATCCCTTCATACGGTGGTGGCCGTGACGGGCGGCGGTCAGATGGCTGCGTCGATATCCTGCACCAGCGCCCGGTCGAAATCGGCGCGATCGATCGCAACATGTTGCGTGATCGCCTGGGATGCCGCGATCGCGGGGAGGTGCAAACGGGTGGCGACGCGCCGATAGGCGAGCCGCGATATGCCTTCGATCAATTCTTCATCCGTGTCGACGATATACTGACCAGAGGGCTGGATCTCGTCAATATTGCTCAATTTGAACGGTTTTGTAAAAGTGAAAGTCTCACTTGTCGTTCGGATCGTCACGGTATTACACCCCGGATGAACCACGTGGATTCGTCTCTTATATGGCGTTCTCAAGCCAAAATATTAGTCCAAAGTTGCGTTTTATTTTTGACGGACAAGAAAAAGCGCAGGCTGCGCGACGTATCGAGGCGTTGCGAAGGACAAGGGTCTTTGTGAGCCTGGCATCGACGCCAAAGGGCCAAAAGCACAGGTGAATCAACCCTCTCCCAAAGGCAGAGGGTGCCGGCGTAGCCGGCGGGTGAGGGGTCGTCCATGTCCGGATGCGGTGGCCCGGCCGGTGCGCAAGCCGTTGACCGGGGCGGTCTCGTCAATCACCGCCGCCGCCGCCATCACCTCCTCCGTCACCGCCGCCGCCAGATGACGAACTGCCGGACGAATCGCCGCCAAACCAGCCACTGGTCCAAAAACCACCTGAGCTGCCGCTGCCAAAGCCGCCGCTGGTCTGAAAGCCGTCCGCGCTGCCGCTGCCGAACCCGCCGCTGGTCTGAAAGCCGTCCAAGCTGCCGCTGCCGAAACTGCCGCTCGTCGAGACGTCCGCATTGCCAGGGGCGCCCGTTGCCTCGGAGCCGCGCCTGGTCGACGGCGGACCTTCGCAGGGGTGCCAGGTCCACCAGTAATCGCTCCAGTCCGGCCCAGTCCTTCGATCCCGCGTTTGATCGGCCGGCCGGTCGAGCCGGAGGCTCTCGATCGCCACGACCAGCGTCGTATCGTCGATGTCTCCCGCTATGAATTCATCGACCTTGTCGGCGGCAAATGGATCGTAGATCGAGCTCGACGTGTGCAAGCCACGCTCGATGATCTTGGCGCGACCGGCGCGCAGCCGGTCGGTCTGCTGCTCGACTTTGGCCATTTCGGCGCGGGCGGCGGCAATGTCCTGCGCCAGGGTCTTGGCGGCAGTGCGCGCCTCAGCGACATCGCGGGCGGCCTGTGCGCGACCCGGGTCGCTGGCTTCGGCGCCGAACGCGTCCAGCGTCGCCCGGGGATAAAGCGCCATCTGCGCGGCGATGAGGCTGCCGATTTCGCTGGCGACCTTGCCCAGCCTGGCCTGGGCGGCGGCGAGCTGGCGCCGTTCGGCAGCGAAATCCGATCGGACCAGATTCAACTCGCAAACCTTTGCGGTCAGCTTCGCCTTGCACTCGGCCGCGTCGCGGTCGGCCATCTTCACGGGCGGCATGAAGGCGTGCCAACGCCCATTTTCGGCGGCCACGGCGGCTTCGAGCAGGCGCTTGGCCGCCACCTCCCTGCCGGCGAGATCGTCGCCAGAGGCGGTGATCCGGTCGTACTGCGCCTTCATCGCGCGGTAGCCGATGCGGCGCGCGACCCATGCGTCGAACCGGCGGGTCAACCACCAGCCTTTTGCTGCCGGCGTGTCGTAGCCGCGCCGCTTCAGATAGCTGAACAACCGCTCATCCCGGTGGAACGGACCGAGCAGGCTTTCACGACGGTCTTCATGCCACTGCCGCTCCGCACGCGCTGCCTCGAAGGCCTGGCCGGCCTGAGCCACGTGGCGTTTGAGTTCGATCATTGCGGCGTCGAGCCCGATCTCGGCCTCGATGTCCGCTCTTGTTCGCAAGGCCGTCGCCCTGGCGCTCTGGTAACGCGTCTCCAGGGCGAGCTTCTCGCCGAACAACGCGCGCTCGCGTGTCGTCAGCCGGTCGATCGATGCCGTGGCCTCCTCGACCTCCCGCGCCCGGTTCTTTCGGGTTTCGGCGTCGATCTCCGCGATCCGCGCCAGGCCGCCGGCGCGCGACCTGTCGCTGGCCGCGGCGGAAGCGAGAGATCGCAACGCGCGGGCTTGCTTGTTGTCCTGTCGGCGCAGATCCGCCTCGAGCCGGGCGCGCTTCTTTGAGGATTCACTGATACCGAGATCGAGCTCGAGGAAGGCGATTTCGATCTTGCGGGTGAGGTCGCGCCCCGTGGTCATAATCTGGTCCTAGCGGCCGGATTCTGGGGGTGGAAAGACAATGGTGCCATCGGGCTCGACCCCGGCGCGCCATTGGGTGGTCAACCTGCCGGCGACCTTGGTGCCGATCACGCGGTTCTGGATTGTGCGGCTTGTGCGGTATTCGGCCTGGATCTGATCATGGGGCGCGCGGTTGACGCGCCGGGCGTGCCGCGAGGCAAGGACGGTCCTGCCGGTTTCTCTGCCGGTCAACGAGATCGCCCGGCTCCGGCCGTCCGGGCCGATCGCGTCGACGACGAGATAGGCGACGAGGCGCTCGCGCAGGGGAACATGTTGAGGGAGGTTTTCGAAGCGCAACAGGATCGCCCCTGGGTGATCCGCGGATGCCTCGTCTGAAAGACTGGGCACTGACGTCATCGACAGTCGACCCGCTCCCTTTCGCCTCGATCATGCTGTTCGCATGACGCGCGCATAAAGAGATAGATCAATCCGGGGGCCGCGCAAGGGTTGCAGGCGGAGGCCGTTGGATCCGCTGGCGCCTTGTCGATGCGTGGCTTCGAAGGCGCGCTATTCCTCGACGAAGGTCGCGGCTTCGTCCGCCGAGGCCCGGCCGGTGCGGAAGCGGTTGACCGGGGCGGTCTCGTCGGCGAAACCGAAAGAAATGCCGCAGACCACCAGGCGATCGTCGGTGATGCCGAAATGGCCGCGCAGGAACGCCGAATGATGGGCGAGCGCCGCCTGTGCGATGGCGCCGACGCCGCAAGCGTGGGCAGCCGAGAGGAAATTGGCGACATAGGCGCCGCAGTCCAGCGCGCCATAGGTCCCGAGCGCTTCGTCCGAGGTGATCAGGGCCAGATGCGGTGCGCCGAACAGCCGGAAATTCTCGAGGGTCTGCAGGCGCCGTGCCTCGGTATCGCCGCGGCCGATGCCGAGCGCCTCATAGAGCGCGAAGCCGGTCTCCCGGCGACGCGCCAGGTAGATGCCGCGATATTCGCGCGGCCAGGGCAGGTCGGAGGTGCCGGCGATGCCCTGGGCGGCCCGCTCGTAGAGCGCGGCCCGCAGGCGATCGGTCGCCTCCGGCATGGTCACGGTCACCTGCCAGGGCTGGGTATTGCACCAGGTGGCCGTGCGCTGGGCGATCGCGAGAATGCGCCGGATGGTGTCCCGTGGCACCGGCGCGGGCCGGAAGGCGCGACAGCTGTAGCGTCCCGCCAGCAGCCGTTCGAGCACTTGGTCGGGCGCTTCTCCGGTCACCGTCTCGCCGCTCATCACCAGCCTCCATCGATCATATCCACCCTAGGCCGCCGGCGCGGCCTTGATCATAGGGCTTAGGACATAGGGCCTTGGCCAGATGGCCGCTGTCACGGGGCTTTGGCGAAGGCCTCGGGATAGACCACCTGGAGTGTCGCATCAGGCGTCCATTGGACCATCAGCGCGGAGGAATCCCGGGTCAACCGGTCCTCGGCGAAGGCGAAGCCGTTCTGCCGCGGCATGATCATCGCGGCGTGGCCATAGGGCAGGTTGATGCCCTGGATCGCCGCCGCGATCCGTTCGCGATCGGTGGAACCGGCGACTTCCAGCGCCTCCTTGATGACCAGGGCGGATTGCGCGGCGAACATCGAGAACTGGCCGAAGGAACGCTTCAGCTGGGCATTGCGCACGACGTCGTCGATGAAGCCGTTGGTCGGGCCGGGCAGGCCGGGCGCGAACAGCGCCAGGCTGTAATAGTCGCGGGTCAGCACGTCGGAGGCGATGTCGCGGCCGAGCTCGTGCCAGAGCGAGGGGTCGGCGGCGCCGGTGCTGCCGATGAAGACGGCGCCGCGATAGCGGGTGTCGTAGCGCGCCCGGTGCAGCTTGACGATGTCGCCCTGGGTGTTGAAGCCGATGACCGCATCGGGCTTCAGCGAGCGGATCTTCAGCATGGCGGCGGTGTGGTCCTGCGCCCTGGTGTCGAGCGGCACGTCGCCGGCAATGGTATAACCGGCCGCCTTCAGCCGCTCGGTGGCGAGCCGGGTGAATTTCTGGCCGGCCTCGTAGTTTGACGAAGCGGTGACGATGCTGCCGAGCTTGCTGCCGCGCTTGTTGCCGAGGAAATCGATGAAACCCTTCATCGACTGGACGTAACCGCGGTCATTGTGCAGGCCGAGCGAGAACAAGTAGGGCGATGCGCTTTCCGAGGCCATGAAGGTCAGCATCGGGCATTTGTGAGCGTCCAGGACCGGGCCGATGGCGAGCGCCTCGGAGGTCAGCACGAAGCCGGTCAGCAGCGAGACGTTTTCCTGGGTGATCAGTCTGAGCGCCTCGGCCGCGGCCCGCGCCGGCTGGCCGGTCGAATCCGCCAGCACGATCTCGATCTTGGCGCCGCCGAGGCTCTTGATGCCGCCCGACGCATTGATCTTCTGGACCAGGTATTCGATGACCGGCCGGGTTTCCTGACCATAAGCCGATGTCGGGCCCGACAAGGGCTGGATGACGCCGATCCTGATCACCTGGGGTGTCTGGGCCGCGCCTGAGCGCAGTGACGCCAGGCCCCCGAGCGCGCCGGAAATCAGCGCTGTGGCCTGTCTGCGGTTGGGGTTCATCACGGTGGTCTTTCTTCTGGCAGAGACTTGAAAGGGCAGGTCGCGCGGGCGCGTTGCCACGCTGCGCGGAGGCGCTGTTAAGTCGTTCGGGCCCGGGCTTCGGCGCCGGCGAAGTCGGTGGGGTAGACGACGTCCTGGCCCTTGTCTGTCCGCCACTGGGCGATCACGCCATAGCTCTGGGTCAGCATCCGGTCCTCGCCGAAGCGCATGCCGTCGGGACAGGCGAGGTAGAGATTGGCGTCGCCGCGCGGCAAATGGAACCTGGCGAGCGCCTGGTAGATGGCGGCGGGCTCCGGTGCTTCCGCGGTCTCCAGCACGGCTTCCAGCACCCGGCCGGCCTGGGCGGTCTGGAGCGCGGCGGTGCTCAGATGCAGGTTGGGCTGGCGCTCGATGTCGGCAATGAGGCGCCTCAGCGCCGGCAGCCAGGCGCCGGTGGAGACGCCGACCAGGGCGAACAGGTTGCGGGTCAGCACGGTGTCGCCAATGGCGCTGCCGAGATCGTGCCAGAAGCTGATGTCGCCATAACCCGGCGACAGGAAGACCGGCTCGTGGACGGCCAGGCTGTGGCGGGCCTGCTGCAGCAGCACGCCGTCGCGGGGCAGGATCAGTCCGGCGACGAGGTCGGGCTTGCGCGAGCGGATACGCACCATGGCGGGGGTGAGGTCCTGGGCGCGGGTGTCGAGCGGCACCTCGTCGATCACCTCGATGCCATGCGCCTTCAGCCGCGGTTTCAGGAAATTATTGACCTGCTGGCCGGCCTCGTAATTGGAGAAGGCCATCACCGCGGTCTTGATCTTGTAGTTGCGCTCGCGGTTCAGATAGGCGGCGAAATCGGCGATCGGCTGGGCATAACCGCGGTCGAAGGCGAGGCCGAGGGAATAGAGGTAATTGGCGCGCGCCGTGCCGGCCCAGATGGCGATGGTCGGCATTTTCAGTTCGTCGATGACCGGCGCGAGCGCCAGGCTCAGCGGCGTGGTGATCGTGCCCATCAGGGCGGCGACGCGCTCCTGGGTGATCAGCCGGCGCGCTTCGGTTGCGCTGCGTCCGGGCTGGCTCGCGTCATCGGCCAGCACGAGCTCGATCGGCGCGCCGCCGAACTTCTTGATGCCGCCGCCGGCATTGATCAGCTTGACCACATAGTCGAGCGCCGGCTGGCCCTGCAGGCCGTAATTGGACAGGGCGCCGCTCATCGGCTGGATCATGCCGATGCGGATCGGCCGCGGCTGGCCGCGCACGGCCGGCGCGGCCAATGCCGCGGCGGTGGCGCCCGTCGCGGTCTTCAGAAGCAGGCGGCGGGTCAGGATGGTCATGACGGATCTCCGCGAAGTGGCTGTCGGGTCAACGTGCCGTGCGTGGTCTGGGCGTCGCGCCGGCGAAGGCTGCGGGGTAGACGACGTCCTGGCCCTGGTCGCTGCGCCATTGAGCCATGACGCCATAAGGCGTGGTCATCATCCGATCCGGCCCGAAGCGGATGCCGTCAGGGCTCGCCAGATAGAGATTGGGGTCGCCGGGGGGCAGGTGGATACGCCCGAGCGCCTGATGGATCGCCAGCGGCTCCGGTGCGTCGGCCGCCTCGAGCGCTGCCTGGATGACCCGGGCCGCCTGCGCGGTGAGCAGCGATACCGAGGTGATCTGAACCTGCGCCCGGCTGCCGAGATCGGCGACCAGCGCCTGCAGCGCCGGGATCCTGGCAGCGGGGCTGACACTGACCAGCGCGAACAGGTTGCGGGTCAGCACGGCTTCGCCGACCGCCGGGCTGAGGTCGTGCCAGAAGCTGATGTCGCCATAACCGGGCGAGAAGAAGATCGGCTCGTGATAGGCGAGGCTGTGGCGGGCCTGCTGCAGCAAGACGCCGTCACGCGGCAGGATCAGGCCGATCACCAGGTCCGGGCGCTTGGCCCGGATGCGCAACATGGCCGGGGTATGGTCCTGGGCGCGGGTGTCGAGGGCAATGTCGTCGAGAATGTCGATGCCGATCGCCTGCAGTCGCGGCTTCAGCAAAGTGTTGATCTGCTGGCCGGCCTCGTAATTGGAAAAGGCCATGACCGCGGTCCGCAGGGCGAAACCGCGCTCCTTGTTCAGGTAGTCGATGAAGTCGACGCTCGGCTGGGCGAAGCCGCGCTCGAACGGCAGGCCGAGCGAGAACTGATAATTCGACTTGGCGATACCGGCGCCGATCGACAGGGCCGGGACCTTCAGTTCGTCGATGACCGGGGCGAGGGCGAGGCTCGCCGGCGTGGTCAGCATTCCCGCCAACATGACCACGCGTTCCTGGGTGATCAGGCGCCGGGCTTCGGCCGCGGTGCGTCCGGGCTGGGTGGCATCGTCGGCCAGCACCACCTCGATGGGCGCGCCACCGAACCTGGCGATGCCGCCCGCGCCGTTGATCAGCTTGACGATATGCTCGAAGGCCGGCTGGCCCTGGCGGCCGTAACTGGACAGGCCGCCGCTCATCGGCTGGACCATGCCGATGCGGATCGGCCGCGGCTGGGCGCGGACGGCGGGTGCGGCGACCACCGCCAGGGCCATGGCGGTGCCACGCAGCAGCGACCGGCGCGTCGGGTTGGGTTTGGCGTTGGCCTTCATGGCGCAGGCTCCCCGGGCGGTGCCGCGATCAGCGCGTCGTGATGACCGGTGGACGCGTGGCGAATTGCGCGGGGTGAACCACCTGCAAGGTCTTGTCGGCATCCCATTGCACGATCAGGGTCGAGGCATCGCGCGCCAGGCGATCCTCGGCGAAGGCGACGCCGCCGGCACGCGGCAGGATCATCGAGGGATGGCCGAGCGGCAGTTCCAGCCGGCCGAGCTCCTCGGTCAGCTTTTGCGGGTCGACGGAGGCCGCCTTTTCCAGGGTCTCCTTGATGACCAGCAGGGCCTGGGCGGCGAAGATCGAGAACTGGCCGAGGCCGTGGCGCAGGCGTGGCAGCTGCTTGGCCTGGGCGGCGATGGCGGTCAGCGCGTCGATCTTCAGGCTCGGCGCATAAAGCGCCAGGCCGAAGGCGTTGCGGGTCAGCACCTTGGCCGCGATCTCCGGGCCGAGATCGGTCCAGACCGAGGGATCGGAGATGCCGAGATTGCTGACGAAAATACCGTCGAAATATTGCAGGTCGAAGCGGGCGCGCTGCAGCAGCAGCAGTTCGCGCTGGGTCTGCAGGCCGACCACCACGTCGGGACGGAGCGAGCGGATCTTCAGCATGGCGGCGCCGAGATCCTGCGCCTTGGTGTCGAGCGGCACGTCGCCGACCAGCTCGAAACCGCGGGCTTTCAGCTTCGCCGTCAGGAAGCCGGTGATCTGCTGGCCGGCCTCGTAGTTCGAGCTCGCCGTGACCACCCGCTGCACCTTGGCGCCATGGTCTTTGCGCAGGGCCTCGAGGAACTGCACCATGGATTCGGCATAACCGCGGTCGTAAGGCAGGCCGAAGGAGAACAGGTAAGGCGAGCGGCTGGTGCCCGAGACGAAGGAGATCATCGGCACTTTGAGTTCGTCGAGCGCCGGGCCGACGGCAAGCGCCTCGTGGGTGATGATGGCGCCGGCCAGCATCGCCACTTTTTCCTGGGTGACCAGGCGGCGGGCTTCGTTGGCCGCGCGTGCCGGCGAACCGCTATTGTCGGCCAGCACGATCTCCAGCCTGGCGCCGCCGAGGCTCTTGATGCCGCCGGCCGCGTTGATATTGCCGGCGATCATCTCGACCACCGGCTGGGTCTCCTGGCCATAGGCCGAGAGCGGCCCGCTCATCGGCTGGATCAGGCCAATGCGTATGGCCGGCCCCTGGGCCTTGACCAGAGGGGCGGCGAGCGGCAGCAGGGCCGCGGCGGTGCCGGCTTTCAGCGCGGTTCGGCGGGTCAGTGCAGTCATGGATCGGTCCTCCCTTGGACGGCAGGGGCCTCTGCGGGCCCTCTGTCAGATCGCGGTGAAATTCGGCTTGCGCTTCTCCAGGAATGCCTTGACGCCCTCGGCGAATTCATCGCCGCCGAAGGCGATCGCCTGGGCCATGGCTTCCTTCTCCAGGAAGGCCGGAAAGGTCGGGCCGATCGCCTCGTTGAGCAGCATCTTGGTCAGGCCGAGCGACAGGGCCGGGCCTGCGGCGATCTGCTCGGCCATCGCCATGGCTTCGTCGAGCAGGCTTGCCGGCGGAACGCTGCGCAAGGCGAGGCCGAGCGTCACGGCCTCCGCAGCGGTGACGCGACGATTGGTCAGGAGCAGCTCGCGGGCGCGCTGCATGCCGATGAAGCGCGGCAAGGTGAAGGCGAGGCCGAGATCGGGCGCCGCGCCGATATTCGGGAAGCCGGCGCGAAACGAGGCTTCCTCGGACACCAGAACCAGGTCGCACAGCATGGCGAGCGAAAAGCCGGCGCCGGCGGCGGCGCCGTTGACCGCGGCGATGACCGGCGTCTTGCCGGTGACGAGATGTTCGACCCAGGCATAGCTCTGCTGCATCCGGGCAAAGACCGAAGGCGCCCGCCGGTCGGTCATGTTGCGCAGGTCGCCGCCGGCGCAGAAGGCATTGCCGGTGCCGGTGATGACGAGACAGCGCACCGCCGGATCGGCCGTCAGCGCCGGGATATGGGCGGTCAGGCCAGCCTTGATGTCGGGACTGATCGCATTCATCGTCTCGGGCTGATTGAGCCGGACGAGCGCCACCGCGCCGCGCTTTTCGACCACCACCGCGTCCACAGCAATCTCCATATGCAGAAATCGATTTTGCATCGTCACCGATGTCCGGCATGCTGTCCATCGGTCGAAAGGCCATTATTGCAAAATTCGATTTCGCATTGCGATACAAAGGGGGCTGTGAAATCATGCCCTCAATCAAAACAATCATGGCCGGGAGATGCGCCAATCATGGGTCTGACGCAGTGGCTAACGCATGGCGCACGGCAGCACGCCGATGAACTCGCCCTGGTTTTCGGTGACAAGCGCTACACCCGGGCCGAGTTCGAGGACCGGGTGAGCCGGCTCGCCGCGGTGCTGCGCGACTGCGGCGTCGGCACCGGCGACCGGGTGGCCATGCTCGCCAATAGCAGCCATCGCTACATCGAATATTATTATGCCTCGCTCTGGGCCGGCGGCATCATGGTGCCCCTCAACACCCGCCTGGCTTTGCCCGAGATCGTCGAGCAGGCGCGCGACGCCGAACCGGTCGTGCTGATCGTCGACGAGAGTTTTTCAGGCCAGGCCGAGCCCCTGATGCAGGCGGCGCCGTCATTCCGCCATGTCATTTTCGCCGGTGACGGTGCGGCGCCATCAGGCATGATCTCTTATGAGGCGGCGCTCGCCGCGGCCATGCCCATGGCCGATGCCGGGCGCGACGGCGACGATGTCGCCTGCCTGTTCTACACCGGCGGCACCACCGGCCGGGCCAAGGGCGTCATGCTCAGCCATGGCAACCTGATCGCCAATGCCCGGAACACCCTGGCGCTGACCGGTTTCGACCGGACGCTGGTGCATCTCCATGCCGGCCCCCTGTTCCATCTCGCCGCCGGCGGCCGGGTCTTCGCCACCACCATTGCCGGCGGCCGGCATGTGGTGGCGCCACGCTTCACGCCGGAAGACGCGCTCGAGATCATCCAGCGCGAGCGCATCACCACCGCGACCTTCGTGCCGACCATGCTCGGCATGATCCTGCAGATGCCGAACTTCTCGTCCTACGATCTGTCGAGCCTCACCCGCATCACCTATGGCGCCTCGCCCATGCCGGAAGCGCTGCTGCGCGAGGGCCTCGAACGGTTTCCGGGCGTCGCCTTCGCCCAGTCCTACGGGATGACCGAATTGTCGCCCATGGCGACCTTCCTGCCGCCGGAGGAACATCGGCTCGACGGCGACACCAGGCGGCTGCGCTCGGCCGGGCGCGCCGTGCCAGGAGTCGAGGTCAGGGTGGTCGACGAAGACGACAGTCCCTTGCCGGTCGGCAAGGTCGGCGAGATCGTGGCGCGCGGGCCGACCGTCATGAAGGGCTATTGGCGCCAGCCGGAATTGACCGCCACCGCGCTGCGCGGCGGCTGGATGCATACCGGCGACGCCGGCTATTTCGACGAGGACGGCTTTCTCTATGTCGTCGACCGCACCAAGGACATGATCGTCTCGGGCGGCGAGAACGTCTATTCGACCGAGGTCGAGAATGCCATCTGCCGGCATCCGGCGGTGGCGCAATGCGCGGTTATCGGCATTCCCGATCCGAAATGGGGCGAGGCGGTCCATGCCATCGTCGTGCCGCGCGCCGGCAGAGAGCTGGATGCGGCCTCGGTGATCAGCCACTGCCGTGAACTGATCGCGGCTTACAAATGTCCACGCAGCGTCGACGTGCATCCGGAGCCTCTGCCGCTGTCGAGCGTCAACAAGATCAACAAGGCCGTGTTGCGCCAGCCGTTCTGGGCTGGCCGCGACCGGCAAGTGAACTGACCGGCAGGGGAGCGTCATGACACTGAGAACGGGTCTCGTCAGCGGTGACCGCCACCTGTCGAACGAACAAATGGACGAGCGGGTCCGGGGCGCGGCGGTCGGGCTGTCGAAGCTTGGCGTCGAGCCTGGCGCGACGGTGGCGCTGCTCCTGCGCAACGACTTCGCTTTCCTCGAGGCGACGCTGGCCGCGCAGCGGCTTGGCGCCTATGCCGTGCCGATCAATTGGCATTTCAAGGCCGAGGAGGTCGGCTACATCCTCGAGGACTCGGCCGCCAAGGTGCTGGTCGCCCATGCCGACCTGCTGGCCGACATCGCCCACGCGGTGCCGGCCGAGGTCACGGTTCTGGCGGTCGCGACCCCGCAGGACGTTCTTCAGGCCTATCGTATCGCCGCCGACAAGGGAGCCGTGCCGGCCGGCGTCGAGGACTGGGACGCCTGGATCCTGACCCATGATCCGGCACTCGCCGCGGCACCGCGCTCGAGCGACAGCATGATCTATACGTCGGGGACCACCGGGCGGCCGAAGGCGGTGCGCCGCCAGCCGCCGACACCGGAGCAGGCGGCCAAGGTCGTCGCCATGCGCACCATGGTCTATGGTTTCGAGCCGGGCATGCGCTCGGCGATGAGCGCGCCGATGTATCACTCGGCGCCGAACAGCTATTCGATCAACGCGGCGCGCCAGAACGGCTTCCTGATGCTGCTGCCGCGCTTCGATCCGGAAGTCCTGCTGCAGACGATCGAGCAGGAAAAGCTGACCCATCTGTTCATGGTGCCGACCATGTTCGTCAGGCTGACCAAGCTGCCGGCCGAGGTGAGGGCGCGCTATGACGTCTCGTCCATGCGCTTCATCATCCATGCCGGCGCGCCGTGCCCGCCTGACGTCAAGGAGGCGATGATCGACTGGTTCGGGCCGATCATCCACGAGTTCTACGGCGGCACCGAGTCCGGGCCGGCGCTCTATTGCACGGCCGAGGAATGGCTTGCCCATCGCGGCACGGTCGGGCGGGTGATCGACGAGACGACCGTCCAGGTGATCACCGATGACGGACGCGTGGCGAAGACCGGGGAAACCGGCGAGATCTTCATGCGCATCCACTATTATCCCGACTTCACCTATCACAACCAGGATGAGAAGCGCCGCGAGATCGATCGCGACGGGCTGATCACCTGCGGCGATGTCGGCTATTTCGACGCGGACGGCTATCTCTATATTTGCGACCGCAAGCGCGACATGGTCATCGTCGGCGGCGTCAACATCTACCCGGCCGAGATCGAGGCGGCGCTGGCCGCCATGCCGGGCGTGCGCGACTGCGCGGTGTTCGGCATTCCCGATGCCGAATATGGCGAGGCGCTGATCGCGCTGGTGCAGCCGCTCGAGGCCGGCACGGTGACGGCGGAGGCGGTCCGCGCCTATCTCAAGACCCGCATCGCCGACTACAAGGTGCCGCGGCAGATCGAATTCCGCGCCGAACTGCCGCGCGAGGATTCCGGCAAGATCTTCAAGCGGGTGCTGCGCGAGCCCTATTGGCGCGACGCCAAGCGGGCGGTGTGAGGGGCAACGGTTGGCCGGACGGCAACGTCTCGGATTTCCGTCAGCCTGCGATGAAGAAAAGCGCCGACAAATCAACCCTCTCCCAAAGGGAGAGGGTGCCGGCGGAGCCGGCGGGTGAGGGGCGTGAACTCGACGAACTGACGCTGTCGCGCGCGCTGCCCTCTCCGGAAATGGACGACCCCTCACCCGGCGCCTGACGGCGCCACCCTCTCCCTCTGGGCTACGACATTCACACATCGTGGGTTGCGAGGAGGATGCGGCTCTGATTCCTTGATCCGCAGCTAGCGGGAGGAAGCAGATGCAGGAGCATGGGCTGGGGCGGTTTGGCGACCGCCGGCTGGAAAAAGGGGGGTCTTTTTGCACCGCCGGCTGGTCGAGTGGGGTGGTCGTGGCATTCGGATTCGGCCGCTGGGCGGCAACCGGCGAGGCGAGATGCGCCTGACCCGTTTGCTGCGCAATCCGGCGGTGACGGTCGAAGAGATGGCGGCGACGGCGCAAGAGCGCACGGCGGAACGGTGTATCGGCCGGCCGGTGCTGGCGATCCAGGACACCACCAGCATCAAGTCGAGCGGCGGCGGTGGGCTTATGTTGCATGCGATGATCGCGGTGGATGCCGAGGACGGCGCCATCCTGGGGTTGGCGCATGCTCAATTCATGAGCCGCGACAAAGGCTTGCGTGGGGAGCGGAAATCCCGCCCATTGGCGGCGAAAGAGAGCCGGCGCTGGCTGGAAGGGGGCGAAGACGCGGCCAGGATCGGGGCGCTGGCTCGTAGCGTGACGGTGATCGCCGATCGCGAGGGCGATATCTTCGAGGCCTTTGCACGACGCCCGAAGGACATCGAGCTTCTGGTCAGGGCGGCCCAAGATCGCAGCCTCGGCGATGGCGGTCGGCTGTTTGCCACCGTGGATGCCTTGCCTGAGGCCGGCCGGACCCTGCTGGACCTGCCGGCCAAGCCCGGCCGCAAGGCGCGCCAGGCGCGACTGGCGGTCCGCTTCATGGCGGCGCAATTGGCACGTCCCAAGGCCGGCACACCAGGACTTGAGGCCCTGCCGGCGAGCGTCGGCATGACGCTGGTCGATATCCGCGAAGTCGATCCACCGGCGGGCGAGCCGGCGGTTCACTGGCGGCTCTTGATCTCGCGCGCGGTCCGCGACATCACCGAAGCCCTGGCGGTGGCCGAGCTCTACCGGCGTCGTTGGGCCATCGAGCAGTTGTTCCGCACCCTGAAGACCCAGGGCTACGACATCGAAGGCCTGCGCATCGCCGAGGATGTGCCCCGTCTCAAGCTGGTCATGGCAGCGCTGGTGGCCGCGGTCAGCGTCCAGCAACTCGTCCATGCTCGTGACGGCGCATCGCCTCAGACCCCGCTCAGGCCGCTCACCGATGCCTTCCAGCCGGAAGATCAGCCCTTGCTCGAGGCGCTCTCGGCCAAGCTGGAGGGCAAGACCCAGCGGCAGAAGAATCCACACCCCAAGGGCTCGCTCGCCTTTGCCGCCTGGGTTTGCGCAAGGCTCGGTGGCTGGACCGGATATTACGGCAAGCCTGGCCCGATGGTCATGCTACAGGGCTGGCTATCCTTCTACGATGCCAAGCAGGGATGGGACGCTCTCGCCCAGGCAAAAGATGTGTGAATCTAGTAGCCCTCTGGGAGAGGGTTGGCTCGCGTGTGTTTTCCGGCGGTGGCGTTCTCAGGCCCGATCATCGCACATCGCTCAAGGAACGCCTCCGTCAGCGCGGCGTTCGACTGACGACGCGACAGGTTCGCTGCGTGGCAAAAACCAAGCGCTTGAAAAAAAATTCGAGGACGATGTCGTCTCGGCGTTTCCCCGTTCGTCCTTGGGTTAGCCCAAACGAAAAGGAGGCTTGCATGTCCTATGTCGATGGTTTCGTACTCGCAGTGCCCAAGGACAAGATCGACGCCTACAAGGAAATCTCGCGCAAGGCCGGTGCGGTCTGGAAGGAATATGGCGCGCTCGACTATGTCGAATGCGTCGCCGACGACGTGCCTTACGGCGAACTGACCTCGTTTCCGCGCGCCGTGCAGGCGAAGGACGACGAGACCGTGGTGTTCTCCTGGATCCTCTATGAATCGCGCGAACAGCGCGATGCGGTCAACGCCAAGGTCATGGCCGATCCGCGCATCAAGGAGACGATGTCGGACATGCCGTTCGACGGCAAGCGCATGATCTTCGGCGGGTTCAAGACCCTGCTGCGGCTCTAGGCGGCCTTCGCGACCAACCGGGCGCAGGTCGCTGCGTCCGGTCGGTCGCGGTTGACCGGGCCGGCGGCTATTTCGCGCCGAGCCTGACCAGCATCTTGCCGAAATTCTCGCCCCTGAAGAGGCCGAGAAAGGCGTCGGGCGCATTCTCCAGGCCCTCGACCACGGTCTCGCGCCACTTCACCCGGTCTGCGGCGATCCATTGGCTCATCTCGCCGAGGAAGTCCGGCATCAGGTCGAAATGGCTGCCAATGATGAAGCCCTGCAGCTTCAGGCTTCTGGACACCGCCAGGAAGATGTTGCGCGGGCCCGGCGGCGGCGTCTCGGCATTGTATTGCGCGATCATGCCGCAGAGCACGAAACGGGCGAAGCCCTTGGCCGATGCCAGCGCCGCGTCCAGGTGGTCGCCGCCGACATTGTCGAAATAGACGTCGATGCCCTCGGGCGCCGCTTCGGCCAGCGCCTTGGTCAGGTCGCCGCTGGTCTTGTAGTTGATCACCGCATCGACGCCGATCGCGTCGCGCAGCCAGCCGGCTTTTTCCTCCGAGCCGACCGAGCCGATGACGCGGGCGCCCCTGATCTTGGCGATCTGCGCCGCCACGCTGCCGACCGCGCCGGCGGCGGCCGAGACGAAGACGGTCTCGCCGGCCTTCAATTCGGCAATGCGCATGAGACCGACATAGGCCGTCAGCCCGGGGATACCCAAGGGGCCGAGATAGGCCTGTGCCGGTATCTTGCGGTCGTCGATCCTGGTCGCGCCGGCCGCCGCGACCAGGGCATGGTCGCGCCAGCCGGCGAAATGGCTCACCATGTCGCCTTCCTTGAAACCGGCATCGCCGGACTGCACGACGACGCCGACCGCGCTGCCCTCCAGCGCCGCGCCGATCTGAAACGGCGGGATGTAGCTTTTGCGATCGATCATCCGGCCGCGCATATAGGGATCGACCGACATCCAGAGGTTCCTGACCAGGATCTGACCGGCCGCCGGCGTCTCGAGCGGGCGGGTCACGAGTTCGAAATTGGCCGCATCCGGCAGGCCGGACGGACGGCTCTTCAGGCGGATTTCGCGGGCGGTGACAGGCATTTTCGCTCCTGGCGGGGTGTTGGTCGTTGTGATGAGAGTATCGGCGCTGGATAATTTCGATAAAAAGGGGAATGTTTCGGCTGAATCAATCGAATGGATCGATCAATGGCGCCGCCTCGCATATCCCTGGAGCAATGGCGGGCGCTGGCCGCGGTGGTCGAGGCCGGCGGTTACGCGCAGGCCGCGGTCCGGCTCAACAAGACCCAGTCGACCATCAGCTATGCGGTCAGGCAGATCGAACAGCGGCTTGGCGTCACGGTGTTCGAGATCGCCGGCCGGCGGGCCGTGCTGAGCGCCTCCGGCCAGGTGCTCTACCGGCGCGGCCGGGCGCTGATCGACGAGGCGGAGCGGGTCGAAAAGACCGCCGACAATCTCGCCAGGGGCCAGGAGGCCGAGCTCAACCTGGCGGTCGAGATCCTGTTCCCGACTTGGCTTCTGCTGCGCTGCCTGGAGTGCTTCGCCGCCGAGCAGCCGGAGACCCGCATCGAGCTGCATGAATCGATGCTCGGCGGCACCGACGAACTGCTGGCGGAAAGACGGGTCGATCTGGCGGTCTGTACCGAAGTGCCGCCCGGCTTCACCGGCGACCGGCTGGCGCCGGTCCGGTTCATCGCGGCAGCCGCGCCGTTTCATCCGCTGCACCAGCTCGGCCGGCCGCTGACCATGAACGACCTGCGCGATCACCGGCACCTGGTGATCCGCGACAGCGGCATCAGGCGCACCCGCCCGGCCGCCTGGCTGGTCACCGAACGGCGCCTGACGGTCAGCCACAAGGCCACCTCGATCCGCGCCGCCTGCATGGGGCTGGGATTTGCCTGGTATGCCGAGAGCATCATCAAGGAAGAGCTCGAATGCGGCGCGCTCAAAGCCCTGCCGCTGGTCGAGGGCGCCGAGCGCTGGGGCGCGCTGTTCCTGGTCTATGCCGATCCGGATGCCGCGAGCCCGGGCGTCCGCCGGCTCGGCCGGATCATCTCCGACGCGGTCGGCGGTATGATCGTGGCGACGCCGACCCGCGGCCCGGACCCGGGCCAGGGGCCTGGCGCCGCGCCGGCGTGACCAGCGCTGCGCCGGTTATTTGCGCGCCGGTTATTTGCGCGCCGGTTATTTGCGCGCCGGTCTTGCCGGCATGTCGCCGCCGAGCAGCGCGATGACCTTGCGTGCCGCTTCGGCGACCATCGGGCCGACTTCGGTCGCGACATAGTCGGGCGAAGCGAGATAGGCCGGGCCGCCGATGCTCAGGGCATAGAAGCCGCGACCATCGGGGATCGGGATCGCCGCGGCGGCGCCGTTGATGTCCTTCTGGCCGCCGATCGAGACGCAGAAGCCCTGTTCCTCGATATCCTTGATGCTGCGCTCGATCGAGCGGCGCATGCTCGGCCATTCATCGCCGAACTGGCCGCGCAAGTCGTTGAGGATGGTGGTGCGTTCGGCCTCGCTCACCACGGCGAGATAGGCCCGGCCCATGGCTGTCGTGGCGATCGGCATGCGCGAGCCGGGTGACAGCCTCAAGCCGACCAGCGCCTGGCCCTCGCAGGTCTCGATGTTGAGCATCATCAGCTTGTCGCGCAGCGCCAGGGCAACCGTCAGGTTGGTCGCGTTGGCGAGCTCCTGCATGAACGGGCGGGCGATGCGCCGGACGTCGAGATTGGAGAGTGCGGCATAACCGAGCGACAGGGTGGCGCCGCCGAGTTCGTATTGGCTGAGCCGCTGGTTGTAATTGAGATAGCCGAGCTGGGTCAGCGTGTGGGTGATGCGCGAAATGGTCGGTTTCGGCAGGCCGGTGCGTTCCGCCAGCTCCTGGTTGCCGAGGCGGCCTTCGCCGCGCCGGAACGCGGCCAATACATCGAGGCCACGGGCGAGCGCCGTGACGA
This sequence comes from Phreatobacter stygius, assembly GCF_005144885.1. NCBI lineage: Bacteria > Pseudomonadati > Pseudomonadota > Alphaproteobacteria > Hyphomicrobiales > Phreatobacteraceae > Phreatobacter > Phreatobacter stygius. The sequence continues at coordinate 693,257 of NZ_CP039690.1, read as the reverse complement.
ACTGGCGGTCGCCGGTTTCCGGCCCCTCCATGTCGTCCTCGGCGCGGGCGCGGGGCCGCCTGGTGGCATGGCGCGAGGCGGCGCGCGGCGCCGCGACCTCCTTCAGCGTGGGCACGGCCTGGACGGCCTTGGCATTGGCGCCGACGCTTGGCTTGGCTGCCTGAGCGACACGGGCTGGCGGCTTTTTCTTGGTGGGAGTCTTGGTCTTCACCTGATCCTTGGCCGGCGCCTTGGCCAGAGCTTTGGCCGGAGATGAGGAGCGCGGCTTGGAGCTTGGGCGCGGCATCTCAGTTGTTCCTCGTGTTGGCGCGGTGCCTGGGCGTCCGGATGGTCATGCGAAGTCTCATTTCACCACAAGCGAAATTGCGATGGATCGACTGCAAGACCATCGTTTCAGGCAGATCTCGTCGCGTGATCTATTGACTTCCATGCGATGCCACAAGTCCGCCCAATGTCTCATTGGACACACTCGCATTTCGTATTGCAGAAATCAATTCCGCATGTCTTAGCTTGGTGAAGGACGCGGCCGGTCGAACCGGCCAGACGTCGGTGCCAATCACACGACAAGGGAGTGCGCATGCCGATCGATCGCGAACAGCTGCTGAACTGGCCGTTCAAGGAGGTCGAACAGACCTATAGCGAACGAGACACGATGCTTTACGCCCTGGGTGTCGGGCTCGGCGCCGACCCGCTCGACGAGGCGCAACTGCCCTTCGTCTACGAGGGCGGGCTGAAGGCCCTGCCGACCATGTCGGTGGTGCTCGGTTATCCCGGCTTCTGGCTGAGCGATCCGGCGACCGGCGTCGACTGGAAAAGGCTGCTGCACGGCGAGCAGGAGCTGGAGGTGTTCAAGCCGCTGCCGGCCTCGGGCACGGTGATCGGCCGCACCCGCGTGGTCGACGTCATCGACAAGGGCAAGGACAAGGGCGCGCTGGTGATCAGCGAGCGCGACATCGTCGACAAGGCCAGCGGCAAGCTGTTGACGCGCCTGTCGTCGACCTCGTTCCTGCGTGGCGACGGCGGTTTCGGCGGGCCTTCCGGGCCGGTGACCGCGCCGCATGTCCTGCCCGAGCGGGCCCCCGACCTGACCGTCAGCCTCGCGACCTTGCCGCAGGCGGCGCTGATCTACCGCCTGTCGGGCGACTACAATCCGCTGCATGCCGATCCGAAAGTGGCGCGCGCCGGCGGTTTCGATCGGCCGATCCTGCACGGCCTCTGCACCTTTGGCGTCGCCGGCCACGCGCTGCTCAAGGCGGTCGGCAACTACCAGACGGATGCGATCCGCAAGCTCAGGGTGCGGTTCACCGCGCCGGTCTATCCGGGCGAGACGATCCGCACCGAGATCTGGCGTGACGGCCCGGTCGTGTCGTTCCGCTGCCTGGTGGAGGAACGCAATCTGGTGGTGCTGAGCAACGGCCGCGCCGACCTCGCGGTCTGAACGAAGCGGTCGCCGGACGGCTGAACCGGTCCGGGAACCTTCGCGCTCAGGCCGCCGCGGCGCGAAGGTCCGATGCTGGGCTTGCGTCGGCGCAGCGCCGGTATCGACGGCGCGGGTTCGGGGCCACGCGCCCCGTCGATTGAACGCGATGCCGGCCCTATCGGAGCCGCGCGAGCCAGATCGTATGGCCGCCGCAGGCCGGATCCTCGACGATATGGGACAGGACGTTGAAGCCGTTGTCGTCGAGCAATTGCCGGTATTCGGACGGGTCCAGGCTGCCGTGATAGAGCGGCTTGTCCTGGAACGAGCCGATGGCCTCGCCCTGCGCCGGGCCGCTGGTGAACATCAGCGCGGCGTTTTCGGCGGCGTGGGCCCGGAAGATCGGAAACATCCGGCGTTGGTCGTCATGGCCCAAATGAAAGAAGCTGTCCCAGGCCAGCAAGCCATGGAAATGGCGACCGAGCGACATGGCGCGCATATCCGAGGTCAGCCAGTCATGATCCGGGAAGCGGCTCCTGCAGATGTCGATCAGGGATGGCGATGCGTCGACGCCGGTGACGCGGTGGCCTTTCTCGATGCAATAGCGCGCCATGGGTTCGGCTGAACCGCAGCCGATGTCGAGGATCGCGGCCGGCGTTTCGGGCAAGGCGCCGAGGAAACGATCCAGCCAATCGGCTTCGAACAGGCCGCGTCCGCGGCTGAGGTCCCAATCCCGCGCATGCTGTTCGTAGAGAGCGATGATCTGGTCGGCAGGTGAGGACATGAAAGAGCTCCGAATCCGAACCAGTGGCGGCTTGCACGCCGGGCATCGAAACAGTCATCTGCGGGGGCCGGCTTGTAGAGCGCCGTGATCGATTTTGCCATGGTGTTCGTTCAAGGACGGCGATGGTGTGGCGGCGCGCCTCGCCGTCGCGACGGGAGAGATGACCCATGCCGCTTGCCGTGACAGTTCATCCGATCGATCCGGATTTCGACCGCTGGGACGACCTGCTGGCGCTCATTCGCGAGGCTTTCGCCTTCATGGAGGGTGTCGTCGACCCGCCCTCATCGGCGCAGCAACTGACCGTCGAGGGACTGCGGGACAAGGCGCTGGCCGAAACCGGATTGGTCGTGTTCGACGGGCCCCGGATCATCGGCTGCGCTTTCCTCGCCGAGCGGCAAGATCATGTCTATCTCGGCAAGCTGGCGGTGGCGAAAGACTATCAGGGCCAGGGGATCGGCCGGGCGCTGGTGCGCCATGCCGAAGGCCTCGCCGTCAGGGCCGGCAAGCCGGCGATCGTGCTTCAGACACGCATCGAACTGACGGGCAATCACGCTGCATTCGGCCGCCTGGGTTTCATCAAGACCGCCGAAACGGCTCATCCCGGATATGACCGGCCGACCTCGATCACCATGCGCAAGACGCTCGCCGCCGGTGCCGGCCCGACAGGCTGAGACCATCACGACACGGCGAGCCCGAGGCTCAGCAGGCCGAGCGCGATCACGCTATAGACGCCGTTCCAGCGCGGCCCGACCTCCATGGGCGAGCGGTCGATCAAGGGCGCGATCATCAGCACCGAATTGCTCAAGGGCGCGACGCCGACCGACAGGGCCCAGCCGCCGGCGAGCGCCACCGCGACACGGACCGGGTCGACGCCGGGCAGCACCGCCTGGCCAAGGGCCGAGGCAAACAGCGCCACCGTCACCATGGGTGTCAGGCCGATCAGCGCGAGACCGACGACCAGCCAGAGCAGCACGACCAGGAACAGGCCGGAATGACCGGCGAACTGGCCGATCAGCCAGGGCGCCGCGCCGGCCGGAATCAGGTCTGGCGCCGCCGCGCTGATCAGGCCTGACGCGGCGAACAGCACGGTCTCGTTGCGTGCCGCCGGGAAGCTGCGGCGGGCAGCGCCCGCGATGTGCCTGACCGCCCCGGCCATGGCGTCGAGCCCATGCAGGCCGCGGTCCCGCCACTGCACCGAAGCCCAGGCGACGGTGTAGACCGGGATGACCAGCATGGTGGCGAGCTGCAGGCTGGTTCCGGTCAGCCAGGCCGTGGTGACGCACAGCGCGGTCAGCACCAGGATCAGCAGGCCGAGGCCGCCGACCGCCGTCCAAGGCCCCGGATCGGCCTCCACCGGCAGCGCGGTGCGCGGCCTGAACTGCAGGCGGTCGACGATCCAGCCGAGCATGATGAAACCCGAAGCCAGCGCCAGGCCGACCGGCGCCACATCGATCCAGTGCAGGGCGGGGTTCGACTGCAGGATGGCGATCAGCGCGATCGAGGTTGGCGACCACAAGGGCATGGTGATGAAGCCGCGCATGACCGCCGTCACCATGCGGCGCTCGCGGATATCGTGCACGCGCGCATCGGTCGTGGTGTTCGACTGCTTGATCATGGTGGTCAGCAGGGTCAGGGCGCCGAAGCTCAGCAGCAGTCCGATGAGATGGCCGCCCCAGGTCAGCGCCCAATAGCGCCGGCCAGGCGGTTGGTTGACCAGGTAGCGGCTCGACCGCAGCATCAAGGGCGAGGTCACGGCTGCCTCGCGCAGCAGCGCCATGGCGACCGGGAAAGCGGCGAAAAAGGCGGCGCGGCCGACTGCCTCGACGGCCGGCTGGGCATTGCCCCGGCTGACCATGGCCGCGGCCACCACGATGATGCCGATGCCGAGCAGCAGGCGCGGTGCGGCCCGAATGCCGGGCCATTCCCAGATCGCATAGAGCGCCAGCGCCAGACCGGCCGGAGCCAGCCAGAGCGTCAGGCCGGTCATGCCCTGCGCGACCACCGCGACCAGCACCAGGGTGAGCGCCATGGCAGGCACCGCGCTCGGCAGGGCAGGCGCGGTCGGCGGGGTGACGGCCGTCATGATGCCATCTCTGGGCCAGGATTTCTGTCAGGCATTCGCCGGTCCCGCCTCAACCGAGGATCCGCGACCGGCGACCGGCGCGACATTGCGTCGCTGCCGCGGGTGCGTCAAGTTTGCGAAATTGCGTTTCGCATATTCCCAACGGCCTATTGCGGCGCCCCAGGCGGCTCTGTAGCATCGGTAGAAATAACGACAGCGAAAAGCCGTTTCGCGCTTTGGAGGAAATGATGCAGTCACCGCTCGCCGACGTGCGCGTCGTCGATCTGTCCGAGCTTTTGCCGGGTCCCTATGCAACCCAGTTGCTGGGCGATCTCGGCGCGACCGTGATCAAGGTCGAGCGGCCGGCGGGCGACAATGCGCGGGCCATGCTTCCTGGCCTGTTCGCGGCGGTCAATCGCGGCAAGGAGAGCGTCGTCATCGACCTGAAATCGGAGGACGGCCGCCGGCGGTTCCGCGACCTGGTCGCCGATGCCGACGTGATGGTCGAGGGCTTCCGGCCGGGCGTCGCCGAGCGCCTCGGCGTCGACTATGCGACGCTGTCGAAGATCAATCCGCGGCTGGTCTATGTCTCCCTCACCGGTTATGGCCAGCAGGGCGCCATGGCCGACCAGCCGGGCCACGACCTCAACTATCTCGCCGCCAGCGGCGTGCTCGGCCTGATGCCGCCACCGGAACCCGGGCGCCCGCACGGCCTCGGCCTGCCGGTCGGCGACCTCGCCGGCAGCATGTTCGCGGTGGTCTCGGTGCTGGCCGCCCTGATGCAGCGCCAGCATAGCGGCCGCGGCCAATATCTCGACGTGTCGATCACCGATGCGCTCAGCCACTGGATGACGCCGAGGCTCGGCATGATCCTGCGTGACGGCGCCGGCCAGATGCACCAGCGGCCGGGCTACGGCTTTTTCCAATGCGCCGACGGCCGCATGCTGGTGCTGGCGGCGATGGAAGATCATTTCTGGACACGGCTGGTCGATCTGCTCGATCTCGCCGAATTCGCCGGCCCGGCCTTTGCCACCTATCGGCAGCGGCAGGCGGCCTTCGAGGCGATCAAGGCGCGGCTCGACCAGGAGTTCCGCGCCCAGCCGCTCGCCGCCTGGCTGAAGCAGCTGCAAGCCCACGACATTCCGGCCAATGGCCTGGCGACGCCCGAGGAAACCCTCGACGACCCGGAAGGCCGGGTGATCGGGCGCGACGGCAAGGACCTGATCGCGCGCTTTCCGGTGCCGATGCATGCCTTGCCGCCGGCGGCCAGGCACGCGCCGGCGCTCGGCGCCCATACGCCGGATCCCGGCGCGAATATCCTGTTGCGGGCCGGAACGGCCGAAGTCGAGGCGCGGTCATGACGCGCCGGGGTGGAGAGATCGAGATGAGCGGTTCCAAGCCGAGCAACGTGCAGCGCCGGACTTTCCTGGCCGGAACGGCGGCGGCCGCCGTCTCCCTGTCGATGCCGGCGATCGTCCGCGCCCAGGGCACGCCGACCATCAAGGTCGGCATGATCCAGCCGATGAGCGGCAATCTCGCGGCCTATGCCACCGAAGGCCAGCCGGTGTTCGAATACGTCATCCGGAAGATCAATGCCGAAGGCGGCATCAAGAGCATGGGCGGCGCAAAGATCGAGATCGTGCTGGCCGACGATGCCAGCCAGCCGGCGCGCACGGCGGCCGAGGCGCGGCGCCTGGTCACCGAGCGGCAGGTGTCGATGCTGGTCGGCAGCATCCTGTCGGCGCAGATGCTGGCGCTGACCCCGGTTGTCGACGAATTGCAGATCCCGACCTTGTCGATCTGGGCTGGCGCCGCCCGCTCGAACCACATGTTCTCGCTCGGTTTCCCCTATGACAAGGGTTATGCCGAGACGCTCGCCGGCTTCATCCGGCAATTGGCCAAGGAGCCGGCCTTCCGGGTCAAGACCGCGGTCATGGCCTATTCGAATTACGAGGCCGGCCAGCAGGTCAACAATTTCCTCAAGCCCAAGCTCCTGGCCGCCGGCCTGCAGGTGATCGGCGACGTGCCGCTCGACACCAAGGCGCAGGACCAGACCGCCGCCATGGTGCGCATCCGCTCGTTCAAACCGGATGTGGTCACCGGCCTGGTGACACCGCGCGACGGCATCCTGCTGCACCAGGCCCGCTTCAACCTGAACTATCACGACAGCCTGTTCGTCGGCGGCACCGGCGGTTATTCCGACTTCTCGTTGTGGAAGGAGCTCGGCCAGGACATCGGCGCCTCCGTGCTGACCCGCAACACGTTCGGCATGACCGGCTTCAGCCCGGGCGCCAAGCTCGACTCGATGCAGCAGATCGTCCGCGAGCTCAGGGCGGCCGAGCTGAAGGTCGAGATCGGCCAGTCGGCGATCCAGGCGGCGCAGGCCGCCCGCGTGCTGCAGCATGCGCTGGAGGCCGCCGGCGGCCTCGACAAAGCCGCGCTGATCAAGGGTCTGAAAGCGGTCGACATCCCCTTCGGCCACAAGGACCTCTATCTCGCGCGGCCGCAGGGGCTGAAATTCGGCGAGGACCGGATGCCGGCCGACAGCACGGCCCTGATGATCCAGTGGCTCGCCAACCAGCAACAGCAGGTGGTGTTCCCGGCGCAGTTCGGCGACGTCGCACCGCGCGCCCGCGCCTGACCGGAGCGCGCGCGGCCCGATCCGAGGGCCGGCGCGCCACCCCTCTCCAGCAACAGGTTTCCTCGTGGCTATCCTTGAAGTTGACAATGTCAGCAAGCGTTTCGGCGGCCTGAAGGCCGTCTCGGATGTCAGCTTTTCCGTCGAGCCGGCGGAGATCCTTGGCATTATCGGGCCGAATGGCGCCGGCAAGACCACATTGTTCGGCCTGATCTCGGGCTTCCTGCCGCCGAGCGCCGGCGACGTGCGCTTCAAGGGACAATCGATCGTCGGCCTGCCGCCGCATCGGGTGGCCCAGCTCGGCCTGTCGCGCAGCTTCCAGATCGTCCAGGTCTTCGCCGCGATGAGCGTGCTCGACGTGGTCACCACCGCTGCGCTGCTGCGCCATCCGATGCGCGAGGCGATCAAGCGGGCCACCGCCGTGCTCGAGCGGGTCGGCCTGGAATCGAAGGCCGAGGAGATCCCCGGATCGCTGTCGCTGCAGGACAAGAAACTGCTCGAGCTGGCCAAGTGCCTGGCCACCGAACCACAGATGATCCTGCTCGACGAGGTCATGGCCGGGCTGACCCTGGGCGAAGCCCAGGTGCCGCTCGCCATCATCAGGGACCTTCGGTCGTCGGGCATCACCTTCGTCATGGTCGAGCATGTCATGCCGGTCATCATGAACACCGCCGACCGGCTGGTGGTGCTGAATTTCGGCGAGCAGGTGGCGGCCGGAACCCCCGACGAGATCGTCGCCAATGACCGTGTCCGTGAGGCCTATTTCGGTGACGATTCCCATGCTTGAGGTCCGCTCGATCACCGCCGGTTACGACGGCAGCACCGCGCTCGACGATGTCTCGATCGAGATCAGGAGCGGCGAGCTGGTCGGCCTGCTCGGCGCCAACAATGCCGGCAAGAGCACGCTGATCAACTGCCTGTCCGGCATCGTCAAGCCGCGCTCCGGCTCGATCCATTTCGAAGGCGAGGACATTTCCGGCCTCGATCCCCACGAGGTGGTCGAGCGCGGCATCATCCAGGTGCCCGAGGGACGCCTGGTGTTCCCGCAGATGAGCGTGCGCGAAAACCTCCTGATGGGCGGCATCGGCCGCCAGGCGCGCGCGCTGAGAAGCGAGCGGATGGACAAGGTGCTGGTGACCTTTCCGCGCCTGCAGGAGCGGCTGACCCAGGATGCCGGCACGCTGTCCGGCGGCGAACAGCAGATGCTGGCGATCGGCCGTGGCATGATGGCCGGCGCCAGGGTTCTGATGCTCGACGAACCCTCGCTCGGCCTGTCGCCCCTGTTCGTCCAATATATCTTCGAGACGATCCGCAGCCTGCACGAGAGCGGGCTGACCATCCTGCTGGTCGAGCAGAACTCCAACCTGACATTCCGCCACGCCTCGCGCTGCTACGTCCTGGAGCGCGGCCGGGTCGCCATCCATGGCCCGAGCAGCGTGGTCAAGGACGATCCCGCCACCCGCAAGGCTTATCTCGGTCTCTGAACGGAAACTGCACCATGGATACGGATATTCTTCTGCAAGCCGTCGTTCAGGGCCTGTTGATCGGCAGCACCTATGGCACCGTCGCCCTGGGGCTCGGCCTGATCTACAGCGTGTCGGGCGTGGTCAACTTCTCGCATGGCGACTTCCTCTCGCTCGCCATGTTCATCAGCTACGCGCTTTATGCCGCCTTCGCGCTCGACCCTTACGCCTCGGTCTTCATCACCTTTCCGGTGCTGGCGATCGCGGGCGGGGCGGTCTACTGGACGCTGATCCGGCCGGTCATCTCGGGCCATCTCCTGATGATCATCCAGCTCACCCTCGGCCTCAACCTGATCCTGCAGAACGGCATGCTGATGGTCTTCGGCGGCCAGCCCTTGCGCGTGCCCTCGATCATGGAGACCAAGCTCCTGATCATGGGCGACGTGATCATGCGCTGGCCGCTGGTCATCGCCTTCTGTGCTTCCATCGTGCTCGCCGGCCTGTTGTTCCTGATGCTGAGCCGCACCGATTTCGGCCGCAGCATCCGCGCCGTGCACCAGAACCCCAAGGCCGCCGCGCTGATGGGGGTCAATGTGGCGCGCGTGCGCATCCTGGTCTTCGCGCTCGGCATCGGGCTCTTGGCGATCGCCGGCGCGCTGCTGCTGCCGGGCACGCCGCTGCATCCCAGCATGGGCCTGCGCTACACCGTCATCACGCTTCTGACCCTGGTGCTCGGCGGCATGACCAATTTCGTCGGCATCCTGCTCGGCGGCCTGGTCATCGGGCTCTCCGAGGCGATCGGCACGATCTACGTGTCGGGCATCCTCGGCATGATCCTGCCCTACCTGATCCTGGTGCTCATCCTTCTGTTCCGCCCTGCCGGCCTGCTCGGGAAAGCCTGACATGCGACCGAATTTCTACCATGTCGTCTTCTCGCCCATCTGGTGGATCGCGATTGCCGCGCTGGCAACCCTGCCGCTCTGGCTGCCGAGCTATTACCTGCACATCGCGACGCTCGCGCTGATCTATGCGGGCCTCGCGGCGGCCTGGAACATTGTCGGCGGGTTGACCGGCCAGATCTCGCTGGCCCATTCGATCTTCGTCGGCATGGGCGCGGTGTTCGCCAGTGCGCTCTTGCTGCAGCTCGGCATCAATCTCTGGGTCGCCGCGGGCATCGCCGCGGTGCTCTCGGGGGCGATGGGCGCGGCGATCGCCTGGATCGACCATCGCTTCCGCCTCGGCCACCTGTCCTTTGCCCTGATCACGCTCGCCTTCGCCGAAATGGCCGAGCTCGTGGTGCTCGGCTGGGACTTCCTCGGCGGCGCCTCGGGCCAGTCCCTGCCGCGCGACGAGGGCCGGTTCCTGTTGTTCCAGTTCGGCGGCTCGCATGGCTATTTCTGGCTGGTCATGGCCCTGGCGACGCTGGCGCTGGTGGTCAATCTCGCCATCATCAACGCGCCGCTCGGCTATTTCCTGCGCGCCATCCGCGACAACGAAAACGCCGCCCAGGCGCTGGGGGTCGGGCTGTTGCGCAACAAGATGATCGCCATGGCGATCAGCGCGGTGCTGACCTCGATGATCGGCACGGCCTATGCCCGCTATTCGACCTTCATCGACCCGCACCTGTTCGCATCCCCCGTGCTGACCATCGAGATCGTGCTGTTCGCCACCATTGGCGGCCTCGGCACCGCCTTCGGGCCGATCGTCGGCGCCATCCTGCTGGTGCCGCTCGGCGAGATCCTGCGCGGCCAGCTCGGCGGCGTGCTGCCCGGCCTGCATTATTTCATCTACGGCACCATCGTCGTGGTGGTCATCCTGGCGCTGCCGCAGGGCATCGGCCCGGCGATCGCCCGCATGGTTCGCGGCTTTCGCGGCGCAAAGCCGGTGGCCAAGGCCGCCGCGCCGAGCGCCAAGACCGCGGCCGAAGCGCAGGGTGGTTGAGGCGATTTTGGGACGCAGCGCGTCTTCCGGTAATTGCGCCTGAACCACCGCCTTCACCTTTCCCCGGCGGGGAGAGGTGAAGGCGATGCTGGTTCACACCAGAGCTTTGACGGGTGACAAGCCGGCGGTGGAAAGCACAGGATGCTTCAGGCAGACCCTGACGAGGACCCCCGCATGATCGACCTCTATTACTGGCCGACGCCGAATGGCTGGAAGATCTCCATCATGCTGGAGGAATGCGGGCTGCCCTACCGGGTCATACCGGTGAATATCGGTGCGGGTGACCAGTTCAAGCCGGACTTCCTCGCGATCAGCCCGAACAACCGCATGCCCGCCATCGTCGATCACGAGCCGCCCGGCGGCGATCCGGTCAGCATTTTCGAGAGCGGCGCGATCCTGCTCTATCTCGCTGAAAAGACCGGCCGGTTCCTGCCGACCGATCTGCGCGGCCGGGTCCAGGCGACGGAATGGCTGATGTGGCAAATGGGCGGGCTCGGGCCGATGCTCGGCCAGAGCGGCCATTTCAAGCTCTATGCGCCCGAGAAGATCGCTTATGCCATCGAGCGCTATGGCCGCGAGGCCATCAGGCTCTACGGCGTGCTCGACGCACAACTGGCGAGGACCGGCGCTTGCGTCGCCGGCGACTATTCGATCGCCGACATGGCGATCTTCCCCTGGGTGGTGACGCATAAGCGCCAGGAGATTCCGATGGAGAATTTCCCGAACGTGCAACGCTGGTTCGCGGCCTCGCGCGAGCGGCCAGGGGTCAAGGCCGGCATGGCGGTCCGGCGCGACCTCGTGTCCAATGCGGCGGTCGACGATGAGAACGCCCGCAAGATCCTGTTCGGGAGGCCGTCATGAGCCAAGTGGAATTTTTCTTCGACCTGTCCAGCCCCTGGACCTATCTCGGTTTCACCAATGTCCAACCGATCGTCGAACGGATCGGAGCCAGCATCACCTGGCGGCCGATCCTGGTCGGCGGCGTGTTCAACGCGGTCAATCAGGAACTCTACAAGGCGCGCGAGAACATGGACACGCCGCGCATGCGCCATGGCGCCAAGGTGCTGAAGGACTGGGCCCGATTCACCGGCGTGACGATGAATTTCCCGTCCGTCCACCACCCGGCGAAAAGCATTCACGCCATGCGCATGGCCTGTGCGCTGGAGGCCGACCAACCGGCGCTCCAGACCTTCGCCAAGGCTGCCTTCGAGGCCTATTTCGGCCGGGCCGAAAATCTCGACGATCCCGAGGTTCTGGTCGCCGCGGCGAAGGGCGCCGGTCTCGACGGCGAGGCGATCCGCGCGCTGTCGGTCACCGATGAGATCAAGGCGCGGCTCAGGACCAATACCGACGAGCTGATCGCCCGCGGCGGCTTCGGTTCGCCGACCTTGTTCATCAACAGCACCGACATGTATTTCGGCAATGACCAATTGCCGCTGGTCGAGTTCGCGCTCACCGGCAAGCGACGCGACGAGGGCCGCTGAGCCGGCCAAAACCCGCCGCCGCGCCATCACGCCGACGTGGCCAGAAGCCGTAACGGCGGCCGCCGCGAGATGCGGTAGACCGCGGCCGGCGGCACGTTCAACAGCGCCCGGCCGGTGCGTGTCGCCTTGAGGCCGAGCCGGTCGAGAATGCGGCGCGGCACCGGGCAATTCGGCCCGTAGGTGAATTGGTAGAAGGAACCGCCCTGACGCAGGCTGGCGAAGGCGCCGGAGAGGATGGCCATGACTTTCCTGGGCGGCATGGACAGCAGCGGCAATCCGCTGATCACGGTGCCGGCAGGTGCGTCGTCGAACAGGCCGGCCGGCGCGAGCTGGGCCGCGTCCATCCAGCGGACACGCGCGGCGGGGAACCGATGACTGAGCAGACGGGCGAAGTCGGACCCGTATTCGACCAGGGTCAGGTCGCATTCGCGCACCCCACGCGCCAGCAGCGCACGGGTGAAGGCGCCGGTGCCCGGTCCGAGTTCGAGCACAGGCCCGCTGTCCGGCGTGATGTCGCGGGTCATCAGTTCGGCGAGCGCCGCGCCCGACGGCGCGACGGCGGCCACCTGCAGGGGGTTGGCGATCCAGGCGCGGAAGAAGGGCAGGATGTCGGCTGTCGTCATGACACGGTCTCTCTCAGGTTCGAGACATCGGGCGCACCCGTCTTGTCGATCCAGTGCTCCGGACGAGCCGTTCCACGCCGCGCAAGCAGCACTTCAAGGCTCATCTGAACAATGTTAAGTTCGACCATGGCAGCAAATTTGAACACTGTAAAGATGGGTCGGGCATGACCGCCGGAAAAGCCTCGCCGAGGCCCGCCCGGCGCGGCGGACGGCAGAGCTATCACCACGGCATGCTGCGCGACGCGCTGATCCGCGCGGCGGTCGAGATCCTGTCCGAGCGCGGTGCCGAGGGGTTCACGCTCAGGGAGGCGGCGCGTCGCGCCGGGGTTTCAGCCGGCGCACCGGCGCATCATTTCGGCAGTGCCGCCGGGCTCCTGACGGAGGTGGTGATCGCCGGCTTCGAAGACCTGACGCAGGCGCTGCGCGCGGCGGCCGGGACAGCGGCCTCGCCGGCTGCCCGGCTGAGGGCGCAGGGCATGAGCTATGTGCGCTTCGCGCTGGCCCATCCCGGGCGCTTTCAGCTGATGTTCCGGCACGACCTTCTGCTCGCCGGCGATGAAAGGCTGGGCCATGCCGGCAAGGCCGCCAAGGCCGAGCTCGAGGCCACCATCCGGGCCTACATCACCGATCGCGACGGACCCGGCGCCGACGAGCGCTCGGTGCGTGCAGCCCTGCTCGGGGCCTGGTCGGCGGTCCACGGCTTCGCCCATCTGGCGCTCGACGGCAAGTTCACCGCCATGGCTCAGCCGCGATCGATTTCGGGTTTCGTATCGGACGAACTGCCGGACGTGCTCCTGGCGTTCTGGCCGGACAGGGAGGATGAGGCAACGGGTCGGTAGATGGTTCGATCACCCGCGGTGCGTCGGATGGCGACCGGTCAGGGATGTTGCGACGCCGTCAAGTCAGAACCCACGCGCGGCCATGAAAAGCGCAGCAAAATCAACCCCCTCCCAATGGGAGAGGGTTGATTCAGTCGTGGTTTTTGTTCGACCCGATCGGGGTCAATAAACGGGCCCGGCCCTGTCCCCGCTCACGCCCGCTGGTTGAAGCGCCGGCCGACCAGGGCGGAGGCGATGTTGATCTTCTGGATGTCGATGGCGCCGCCGGCGATGCCCCAGCCCCAGGCGTCGCGCATGCGGCGCTCCATGCCGTATTCGCAGGCATAACCATAACCGCCCATCAGCTGCATGGCGTCGCCGCAGACGCCGCGCACCATCTCGTTGGCGAAACATTTGGCCATCGAGGCCTCGCGTGAGGAGGGCAGGCCGTCGGAGGCATTGGCGACGGCGCGGTGGATCAGGAGGCGCGAGGCCTCGACCCGGATCGCCATGTCGGCGAGCTTGATCTGCACCGCCTGGAAATCGACGATCGCCTTGCCGAACTGGCGCCGGTCCTGGACATAGGCCAGCGCCTGGTCGAGTGCGCTCTGGGCGAGCGCGAGGCTCATCGTGGCATTGCCGCAGCGCTCCAGGTCGAAGGCGGTCATCAGTTTGGCAAAGCCGCCCGCCGGCGCGACGATGTTGCCTGAGGGCACCGTGACATTGTCGAGGAAGATGTCGGCGCTGGTGACGCCGCGAAAGCCCATCAGCCGCTCGCGCTTGCCGAAGCTCAGGCCCGGGGTGTCCTTGTCAACATAGACGGCGCCGATGCCGCGCGCGCCCGGCTCGTCGGACAGCCGGCAATAGACGACATAACCGTCGGCATGGCCGGCGCCGGAGCACCAGCGCTTCTGGCCGTTCAGCACGAGTTGATCGCCCTGGCGCACGGCGCGGGTCTTGAGGTCGGTCAGCGCCGTGCCGGCATCCGGTTCCGACATGCTGGCGGCGATGATCATGTCGCCCGAGCAAACCTTGGGCACCAGCCGCTGCTTCAAGGCATCGGAGGCAAAATGCTGGATGGTCAGCACCGGGCCGAAGCAGGATTCGAAGATCGGGAAGGCAACCGAGGGCGAGATCTTGGCGATCTCCTCGAGCACCAGCACGGCTTCGACATGGCTGGCGCCGCCACCGCCCAGCGCCGGATCCAGATTGATGCCGAGATAACCGAGCTCGGCGAAACGCTTGACCAGGGCATGGGACGGCGGCTGGTCATTGTCCTCGATCTCGCGCGCCGGCTGGGTGAGTTCGCGTGTGGCGAACTGGCGGGCGCTGTGCTGCAAGGCGAGCTGTTCTTCGTTGAGCGTGAAATTCATCGTTGGGCGCTTTCGGACAAGCCGGGTCGAGCGTGGCCAGCGTGGCGGCCGCGCGGTCCGGGATCGATGCGGGGGAAGGTCCGGATGGTTGGAAGGCGGGGCAGGGGCCCGCCTTCCACCGCCGGGCTGTTAGAGATTGCGGGCGATCAGCTCGCGCATGATCTCATTGGCGCCGCCGAAGATGCGGCGCACGCGGGCATCGGCATAAGCCCGCGCGATCGGATATTCGGTCATGTAGCCATAACCGCCATGCATCTGCAGGCACTGGTCGACGACCCGGCCCTCGAGCTCGGTGATCCAGTATTTGCACATGGCGGCGGTCTCGACATCGAGCTTGCCGTCCAGGTGCAGTTCCAGGCAGCGGTCGACAAAGGTCCGGCCAATGGTGATCTCGGTCTTCATCTCCGCCAGCTTGAAGCGGTTGTGCTGGAAGTCGGCGATGGCCTGGCCGAAGGCCTTGCGGTTCTTGGTATAGTCGAGCGTGACCTCGAGCGCGCCCTCGGCGCCGGCCATGGAGGACATGGCGACGAGCAGGCGCTCCTGCGGCAGTTCCGACATCAGGTAGCGGAAGCCGCGGCCTTCTTCGCCCAGAATATTGGACACCGGCACGCGCACGTCATCGAAGAACAGCTCCGAGGTGTCCTGCGCCTTCATGCCGAGCTTGTCGAGATTGCGGCCGCGGCGGAAGCCGGGACGGTTGGCCTCGACCAGGAGCAGGCTGACGCCCTTGGCGCCCTCGCGCGGATCGGTCTTGCAGGCGAGGATCACCACATCGGCGAGCTGGCCATTGGTGATGAAGGTCTTCGAGCCGTTGACGACATAGTGGTCGCCGTCGCGGATCGCCGTGGTGCGGATGCCCTGCAGGTCGCTGCCGGCGCCGGGCTCGGTCATCGCCAGCGCGAAGATGGCCTCGGCGGTCGCCATTTTCGGAAGCCATTTCCGCTTCTGCTCCTCGGTGCCCTGGTGCAGGATGTAGAAGGCGGCGATATCGGAATGCAGGCGGAAGCCGGGGCCGCTGAACAGGCGGCGCGCGAATTCCTCGGTCATGATCGCGCTGTGGCGGAAGTCGCCGTCGCCGCCGCCATATTCCGAGGGGATGGAGGTGCAGAGCAGTCCAAGCTCGCCGGCCTTTTGCCAGAGTTCGCGGCTGACCTGGCCGTCCTTCTCCCACTGGGCGTGGTGGGGCGCCACTTCGCGCTCGATGAACCGGCACACGCTGTCGCGGAACATCTCGTGCTCGGATGTGTAGATCGTCCTCGGCACCATGGCCATTTCCTCCAGCCGTCGGGTTTCTTCGCGGATGGCCTATTCCGTAAGGCGGAATTGATTTCCGCACAAGTTTGACTTTTGATAGACCCGTGTGCAGGTTCGCCGCGACAAAACGTGGCCGTTATTCGTGCCTTAGGAGAGGAAATCAGATGAGCCAGACAACAAGTCTCGACGGCAAGGTGGTGATCGTTACCGGCGCCGGCCGTGGCATCGGCCGCGAGATCGCGCTGCTGGCGGCGGCCGAAGGCGCGCGCGTCGTGGTCAATGACCTCGGCGGCAGCCCGGAGGGCGAGGGCGCCAGTGCCGCACCGGCCGAAGAGGTGGTCGAAGAGATCCGCAAGCGCGGCGGCACCGCGGTCGCCAATTTCGACAGCGTCGCGGAGCCGGCCGAAGCCAACAACATCGTCAAGACCGCGCTCGACACCTATGGCCAGCTCGACGGCATCGTGAACAATGCCGGCATCCTGCGCGATGCGATCTTCCACAAGATGAGCGTCGCCGACTTCGAACTGGTGATCAAAGTCCACCTGCTCGGCAGCTTCTATGTCTCGCATGCCGCCGCCCGGCTGTTCCGCGACCAGGGCAGCGGTTCGATGGTGCACTTCACCTCGACCTCCGGCCTCATCGGCAATTTCGGCCAGGCCAATTATGCCGCCGCCAAGCTCGGCATCGTCGGCATGTCCAAGTCGATCGCCCTCGACATGGCGCGTTTCAACGTCCGTTCGAATTGCGTGTCGCCCTTCGCCTGGAGCCGGCTGATCGGCACCATTCCGACCGAAACCGAGGCGCAGAAAGCGCGCGTCGCCAAGATCCAGGCCATGGGCCCGGAAAAGATCGCACCCTTGTCGGTGTTCCTGCTCGGCGATGCCGCCAAGGACGTCACCGGCCAGATCTTCGCGGTCCGGATGAACGAGATCTTCCTGATGGGCCAGTCGCGCCCGGTCCGCTCGATCCACCGCTCCGAAGGCTGGACCTGCCAGTCGCTTGCCGAGCACGGAATTCCGGCGCTGAAATCGTCGTTCTTCCCGCTCGAACGGTCGGGCGAGGTCTTTTCCTGGGACCCGATCTGAGGAGCGCCCGATGTCGATTGGAATTTTAGCCTATGGCGCGCATGTGCCGCGCCTGCGCCTGCAGCGCCGGGCGGCGGCGGAAGCCAATGCCTGGTTCAACCCCGGGCTGAAGGCCCAGGGCAAGGGCGAAAGGTCGATGGCCGGCTGGGACGAGGACCCGATCACCATGGCGGTGGAAGCGGCGCGCGATTGCCTCGCCGACCTGCCGCGCGAGGCGATCCAGGCCGTGCATCTGGCGTCCACCACCTTGCCTTTCGCCGACCGCTCGAACAGCGCGGTGGTGGCGACCGCGCTGAACCTGCCGCAGGCGATCCGCACCCTCGACCTGTCCGGCTCGCGCCGGGCGGCGACCTCGGGGCTCATCGCGGCCGTGCAGGCGGTCGCCGGCGGCGCCGGCCAGACGCTGCTCGCGGCCGCCGACAAGCGCAAGGCCAAGGCCGGCAGCCCGCAGGAAATGCATTATGGCGACGGCGCGGCAGCCCTGCTCATCGGCGAGGGCCAGCCGATCGCCCGGCTGATCGTCGCGCATACCGAGACGGTCGATTTCGTCGACCAGTTCCGTGCCTTCGACCGGGCCTTCGACTATGGCTGGGAAGAGCGCTGGATCCGCGAGGAAGGCTATCTGAAGATCGTGCCGCCGGCGGTCAAGGCGGCGCTCGGCAAGGCCGGCGTCGCTGCTGACGGCGTCAGCCATTTCTGCATGCCCGGCACCCTGCCGCGCATCGCAGCCCTGGTGGCGCAGAAATGCGGGCTGCCGGAGGCGGCCGTCCGCGACAATCTCGCCGGCGTCTGCGGCGATACCGGTGCGGCGCATGCCATCGTCATGCTGGTGCATGCGCTGGAGCGCGCCAAGGCCGGCGAGCGCATCGTGGTGGCCGGTTTCGGCCAGGGCTGCGACGTGCTGGTGCTGGAGGTGACCGAGGCGATCGCCACCTTGCCGCCGCGTCGCGGCGTCACCGGCAGCCTGGCGCGCCGGCGCGAGGAGACGAGTTATGCCAAGTTCCTCGCCTTCAACGACCTGATCCCGCTCGATCGCGGCATGCGGGCGGAGCTCGACAAGGCCACCGCCATGACCGCGCTCTACCGCAACAACGAGATGGTCCACGGCCTGGTCGGCGGCCGCTGCACCGAATGCGGCACGCTGCAGTTCCCGAAGAGCAAGATCTGCGTCGGGCCGAACTGCCACAAGTTCCATACCCAGGTCGACCATCCCTTCGCCGAAATGGTCGGCAACGTCATGTCCTATACCGCCGACATGCTGACCTACAGCCCGGAACCGCCGCAGCATTTCGGCATGGTGCAGTTTCGCGACGGCGGCCGCATGATGATGGACTTTACCGATGTCGATGTCGGCAAGGTCGAAGTCGGCATGCCGATGCGCATGGTGTTCCGCATCAAGGACCAAGACCAGCAGCGCGGTTTCACGCGCTATTTCTGGAAGGCAGCGCCGGCCGGCGCGGCCCAGAGCTAGAGGAGAGGCACCATGGCTACTGGCATTCGTGACAAGGTCGCAATCCTCGGCATGGGCTGCTCCAAGTTCGGAGAGCGCTGGGATTGCAACGCCGAAGACCTGATGGTCGAGGCTTATGAGGAAGCGCTCGGCGACGCCGGCATCGAGACCAAGCAGATCGAGGCCGCCTGGTTCGCCACCGGCATCGAGGAGCAGCATGTCGGCAAGTCCGGCGTGCCGCTCGCGGTGGCGCTCAGGCTCGGCTACATCCCGGTGACGCGGGTCGAGAACTATTGCGCCTCCGGTTCGGAAGCCTTCCGCGGCGCGGCCTACGCGGTGGCCTCGGGGGCCTGCGACATCGCGCTGGCGCTCGGCTGCGAGAAGCTGAAGGACACCGGTTATGGCGGCCTGCCGCAGCGCGGCCGCGGCGTGGTCAATTCGATGTATTGGCCGAACCTGTCGGCACCCGGCGTGTTCGCCCAGCTCGGTGCCGCCTATCGCGCCAAGCACGGCGTCGATGCCGGCGACTTCAAGCGGGCGCTGGCCCATATCTCGGTGAAGAGCCACGACAACGGCTCGCGCAATCCGAAGGCGCATCTGCGCAACAAGATCACCGAGGACACGGTGATGAATGCGCCGATGGTGGCCGAGCCGCTCGGGCTGTTCGACTGCTGCGGCGTGTCGGATGGGGCAGCCTGCGCCATCGTCACCACGCCGGAAATCGCCCGCAGCCTCGGCAAGCACGACCTCGTCACCATCAAGGCGCTGCAATTGTCCGTGTCGAACGGCACCGAGGCCCAGCACAATTCCTGGGACAGCACCTATTTCGCCACCACCCGGATCGCTTCGAAGCGGGCCTATGCCGAAGCCGGCATCACCAATCCGCGCGAGCAGATCTCGCTGGTCGAGGTGCATGACTGCTTCTCGGTCACCGAGTTCGTCACCATGGAAGACCTGCACATCTCGCCCGAGGGCGGGGCGCTGCGCGACGTCATGGACGGCTTCTTCGACGCCGACGGCAAGGTGCCCTGCCAGATCGACGGCGGCCTGAAATGTTTCGGTCACCCGATCGGCGCGTCAGGCTTGCGGATGATCTACGAGATGTACCTGCAGATGCAGGGCCGCGCCGGCGAGCGCCAGCGCAAGACCCAGCCGGTGTTCGGCGTCACCCATAATCTCGGTGGCTTCCCGCACCAGAACGTCTGTTCGGTGGTGGTCGTCGGTCTCGACGGCGCCTGATCCGGCGCTTCAGCGATCGATGCCCCGAGCCTGCCCCCTCCCTCCCGAGGGGGCAGGCCTTTTTGTGAGTGGGGTGGCGGGAGCGGTAGGCTTGGCAGGCGTGAGGCTGATGGTTTCGCGTTGATGCGGGAACCATCCGTCACCCCCGGCGAGCGAAGCGAGGGAAGGGGGTCCAGGAGTTGCAGAGCGGGATCCTCGACACGATGAAATCACGTCACCGACATGCACGGCAAGCGCCGATGAGGCGGCCCTGGACCCCCTTCCCCTCGCTGCGCTCGGCCGGGGGTGACGTCGGCGTTTCCCGCGCAGGCTGGCGCTGCATCGGCACCGCGCGATTACCTTCTCATCACGCGAAAATCGCCGACGCGCTCATCGCGGTCACCCCGCCTGGCCCGACCGCCTTCAGCTCCGCCCCAGCCTCACCAGCCGCCCGCCCGACGACTTCGAAGGGCGCCGTGACGAACAGCGGCGCTTCGGCGCGGAACTTGAAGAAGCTCAAGGGCCGGCCAGCCTCCACCCTCAGGAGGTCGGCGAGGCAGACCGCGATCAGCGGGCCGTGCACCACCAGGTCGGGATAATGCTCGACCTCGGTCGCATAGGGCCGGTCGTAATGGATGCGGTGGCTGTTGAAGGTCAGCGCGGAAAAGCGGAACAGCAGCACCGGATCCGGGTTGATCCGGCGTGACCATGACGCGCCGAAGGACGGGGTGGCTCCGGCCTCGCCGCCGGCGGCTTGCGGCCGGCCGGCGTCCTTGTAGACGATCGACTGGCGTTCGGTCAGGCAATGCCGGCCATCCTGGTGGAACTCGTAATCGACGGTGACGAAGACCAGCGGGCCGCTCTTGCCGGTCTTCGGCGTGACGTCACGGATAATGCCGCGCCGCTCGGCCGGGAGGCCGAAGCGCAGGGGTGCATGCACCGTGATCTCCGCGCCCGCGAACATGCGCTGGGGCAGCTCGACTGGCGGCAGGAAGCCGCCACGCTTCGGGTGGCCGTCCGGCCCGATCTCGCCCTGTGGCGCCGCAGGCAAAAAATACAGCCATTGCCAGCAGACCGGCACGGCGTCGCCGGTTTCGAACCGCGCCTGCCGGTCGTCGAGCGTCGCCGCCAGCAGGCGCGCCGGGGTCAGGCCCAGGCTGTCCCGGATCGTCTCTTCGCGGCCGATCCAGGCCTTCACATGATCATTGGCATCGCTCATCGGATAAGCCTTTCAGCGGGACCTTGCCTTGCCGGCGGCGAGGCCGACGAGATCGCCGAGATCGGTGCGAAAGTCCATCCCCCGGAGGACCGGGAGGGCGCGGTGTTCCGGCTCAGGCATGGGCCTCCTTTCAGAAATCAATTCCGCATATCCGTCGAACGACTGATGGCGATGCCGGCCGCTTGGCTGGTCTGCGCCGCCTGCGTGCTGGCCTGGCCGAAAGGAGGTGCTATTTTCGCGCTGCGGAAATATATTTCATGAAGCGCGAGTGGATCAGGCTCGCCGCTTTCGGGTCATCCAAGGGGTTTCGCAGTGTTGGCGCAGGCAGGTCGGGCTCATTCGACGGCAGAACGGCAAGGCATCGACCAGGGCGCATTGGCCGCCAGCGGCTGCGTCGCGCCGGCGCAGGTCGCCGCTGGCCTGTTCTCGGTCAGGCTGCCGGTCCCCTTCTCGCCCTGGCATGTCAATGCCTGGCTGGTCGAGGACGGCGCGGGCTGGACCATCATCGATACCGGCACCGGCGATGCCGCCAGCAAGACCCTGTGGGAACAGGTCTTCGCCGATCACCTGGCCGGACGGCCGGTGACCCGGGTGATCGTCACCCATTTTCATCTCGACCATGTCGGCCTTGCCGGCTGGCTCTGCGCGCGGTTCGGCGCGCCGCTCTGGATGGCCAGGACCGAATGGCTGCAGGCCCGCGCCGCGCTCAGCGAGGATGCCGGGCTGGCGCTCACGCAGCAGCAGAGGCTGCATCGCATGGCCGGCTGCTCCGACGGGTTCCTGGCCTATCTCGCCCAGACCCAGGCTTTCTACACCAGTGCGGTCAAGCCTCTGCCGGCCTGCTTCGTCCGGCTGCGCGACGGCGACGACGTGGTGATCGGCGACACGCGCTGGCAGGTGCTGGCCGCCGCCGGCCATGCACCCGAGCAGATCTGCCTGTTCGACGCCGGGCGCAATCTGTTGATCGCGGCCGACCACGTGCTGGAGACCATCTCGCCTTATATCGGCGTGGTCGCCGCCGAGCCGGAGGGCGATCCGCTCGGCGATTATCTTGCAGCACTCGACCGCTTCAAGGCGCTGCCGCCGGAAACCCTGGTGCTGCCCTCGCATGGCGCGCCGTTCCATGGGCTGCACGAACGCATCGACGCCCTGCTCGCCGGCCACGCGCGGCGGCTCGACCAGATCATCGGCATTTGCGACCAGCCGCGCACGGCGGCCGACATCGCCAGCCGGCTGTTCCGGCGCGCGCTGGAACATCGCCAGATGAAATTTGCGGTCGGCGAGACGCTCGCCCATCTCAATCTGCTGATCCGGCAAAAGCGGGTGGTGCGGAACGGGCTGGGCGAGGCCGCGCATCTCTACGCGGTGGTGTGAGCTGGAGAGGCTCGCCGGGCGAAAAGCGCAACTGAATCAACCCTCTCCCGATTGGAGAGGGTTGATCGCGTTGAGCTTTTTGCTTTCAGGACGGTCCACGGAACCATTCTCCGCTGCGTCGATCCGGATCCTTCACTCCCCTCAATCCGGGTTCTCCAGGCTGAACATGCCGGCCGCCTGGTCGAAGGCCAAGGCCTCGGCATAACGCGCCCAGGAGGTGACACCGCCGAGCGTCTGTTCGGCGAAATTCTCCGACATGTGGTCTTCCAGCTCGTCGCGGAAGCGGGCGGCCGGCGCGCGGTGGCTCGGCCGCTCGTCGAGCACGCGCCGGATATGGGCGGCGAGCGGCACATAGGCGATGAGGTGCTGGGCGAACAGGTTCTTGCGGGCGTCGACCTCGCTCGCGGCAAAACGCCGGCCTTCCTCGGTCAGCCTGACCGTGCCGGCGTCGAGTTCGGCGAAACGCAGCAGCTGCAGGGTCTCGGCGATCGGGAAGAGTTCGTCGACCTCGAGCTGCAGTTCCGAGGCGAGCGCCTGCAGCGCCGCCCGGCCGTGATGCGGCGGCCCCAGGACCGCCTCCATCAGGCCGGCCAGTTCATTGGTCGAGACCTGCGGCAGCACCATGCCGATGCCCGAGCCGAGGAACGTTCCGCCGCGCTGGGCCGGTGACGTCGCCTTGGCGGTCATGCGGGCATAGATGTCGTCGACGATCTGGCGGAACGCCGGATCCAGGCGGTTGCGCGGTTGCGGCAGTTCGACCTTGATCTCGGCGATGACCCGGCCGGGATTGGACGAGAACACCAGGATGCGGTCGGACATCAGCACCGCCTCCTCGATATTGTGGGTGACCAGCAGGATCGAGCGGATCGGCATGCGGCCTTCGCCCCAGAGATCGAGCAGGTCGGTGCGCAGGGTCTCGGCGGTCAAGACGTCGAGCGCCGAGAACGGTTCGTCCATCAGCAGGACCTGCGGGTGGACGACCAGCGCACGGGCCAACCCGACCCGCTGGCGCATGCCGCCGGAAAGCTCCTTCGGATAGGCGCTCTCGAAGCCGTCGAGGCCGATCAGGTCGATGGCGGCAAGCGCCCGCTTGCGCCGCTCGGCCGGCGCGACGCCCTGGGCTTCCAGGCCGATCTCGACATTGTCCAGGACGGTCAGCCAGGGAAACAGGGCAAAGGACTGGAACACCATGGCGACCTGGCGTGCCGGTCCGGCGACCGGCTCGCCGTCAATGGTGATCGAGCCGGCGCTTGCCGGCATCAGGCCGGCAATGATGCGCAACAGCGTCGATTTGCCCGAGCCGGAACGGCCGAGCAGCGAGACGATCTCGTTGTCGCGCAGCGCGAGCTGGACGTCGTCGAGCACCAGGAGGTCGCTCGCCGAGCCCTTCTGGTAGAGGTGGCGCAGGTTTTTCACCTGGACCAGGGCTTTCTGGCTGGTGGCGGCGGGCGCCGGCGGGGCATTCACGGTGTGGCTCATCATCGGTGCCTCCGTCAGTTCAGGGTGAGACGACGCTCGGCGAAGCGATAAAGCGGCCGCCAGAGCACCTGGTTGAAGATCACGACGAACAGCGACATGACCGCGACGCCGAGCACCACGCGGGGATAGTCGCCCGATGTGGTCGCCTCGGCGATATAGGAGCCGAGGCCGGCCGCCCGGAGCTTGGTGTCGCCCCAGCTCGCCACCTCGGCGACGATGCTGGCGTTCCAGGAGCCGCCCGAGGCGGTCAGCGCGCCGGTGACGTAATAGGGGAAGATGCCGGGCAGGATGACCCGCCGCCACCATTGCTGGGTCTTCAGCCGGAACAGGGTCGAGACCTCGCGCAGGTCGGTCGGAAAGGCGCTGGCGCCGGCGATGACGTTGAACAGGATGTACCACTGGGTGC
The DNA here is from genome assembly GCF_005144885.1 of Phreatobacter stygius. Taxonomy (NCBI): domain Bacteria; kingdom Pseudomonadati; phylum Pseudomonadota; class Alphaproteobacteria; order Hyphomicrobiales; family Phreatobacteraceae; genus Phreatobacter; species Phreatobacter stygius. The sequence goes on along the minus strand of NZ_CP039690.1, from coordinate 669,169 downwards.
CGAGCACCATCAGCGGCGACAGCCAGATATCCGGGTCGAGCCTGAACGAGACGATCAGCACGACGGCGAAAGGAAACAGCACATTGGCCGGAAAGGCGGCGAGGAACTGGGCGATCGGCTGGACCTTCTGGGCCACCGCCGGCCGGAGCCCGATCCAGACGCCGATCGGCACCCAGACGAGCGAGGCGAGCGCGATCAGCACGAGCACCCGGACGAGCGTGATCAGCCCATAACCGACCGCCGTGACGACATCGGCCGGCGCGAGAGTTGCCGAGAGATAGGCGACGATCTGCCAGAGCCCGTAGGCGACCGCGGCGCCGACCAGGACGAACCAGGCGGCGCCGGCGATCGGCCCGGCGAGGCGCGGCAGGGCGACCGGCGCCCGGCTATTGGTCCTGGCCGCCAGCCGGCCGATCAGGCCGACGACCCAGCCGAATGGCTGGACCAGGCCCTTGATCAGCCGGGTCTTGCGCAGGAGGTCGAAGACCCAGGATTGCGGCCGCTGCTGGGCGGCCGTCGTCTCGAAGCGGAACTTGTCGGCCCAGGCGACGATCGGGCGGAACACGAGCTGGTCATAGATCAGGATGGTGACGGCAATGGCGGCCACCGCCAGCGCCACGCCGGTCATGTTGCGCTGCTCGATGGCGAGCGCCAGCCAGGAGCCGATGCCGGGCAGGGCGATGGTGACGTCGCCGACCGAGATCGCTTCCGAAGCGACGACGAAGAACCAGGCGCCCGACATGGACATCATGGCGTTCCAGACGAGGCCCGGCACGGCGAAAGGCGCCTCCAGCCGCCAGAAGCGCAGCCAGGGCGAGAACTGGAACTGCCGGCTGACCTCGGCGAGGTCGCCGGGCACGGTGCGCAGCGACTGATAGAAGGAAAAGGCCATGTTCCAGGCCTGAGCGGTGAAAATGGCGAAGATCGCCGCGCATTCGGCGCCGAGCTGGCTGCCCGGGAACAGCCGCAGGAAGAACATCACGGTGAAGGTGAGGAAGCCGAGCACCGGCACCGACTGGAGAATGTCCAGCATCGGGATGATCACCATGGCGGCCCGGCGGCTCTTGGCGGCGAGCGTCGCGACGATGAAGGTGAAGACCAGCGAGGCGGCCATGGCGGCGAACAGCCTGAGCGCCGTGCGGGCGGCATATTCCGGCAGCAGCCAGGGGTCGAGACGCACCGGCGCGATGTCGAGGGCGGCGAGCGGCGCCCGCATGTCCTCGATCGAATGGGCGATCAGGCTCAGGACGCCGATCACCAGGATGAAGGCGACGAGATCGAACAGATTGGGGGCATAGGCGCCGAGGCGCAGGCCGAGCGGCGCCTGCCGCATGGCCCCGAAGATCGGGCGGGAATTCATGGCTCACCTTTTGGGCGTGATCGTCGGCCGCGACGATCACGGGTGAGCCGATCTCTGAGAGATCAGGCCGGCACGCGCGCCGTCAACGGCTTGGACAATCGACTGCTACTGTCGCTGGGCATTGTCGTTGAGGTCTCATCAGATCCGGCGGCGAGCAGGCTCGACCGCCGTTGCGGGCCCAATGCTCCCGCCGGGCGCTCAAGTCAAATAAAAAAGCGATAAGGACAAAGGGCGGCAGTCCCGCGCCGGGCGGCCGGCGCGTCAGGCGCGCCGCCGCTTCAGGATCGAGGCCTCGACAAAGCCGATCAGCGCCAGGGCGAAGGCCTCCGGGCCGACATTGCGTTTCCGGTATTTGGCGCGTTTGACATACCAGTCCTGGATCATCGGCTTGATCAGGGCGGCGGTCATTTCGATGTTGTCGACCCGGAAACGGCCCTTGGCCTGGCCAGCCTCCAGCACGGCCGAGATCATCGCCTCGGTGCGCTGTTCGCTGGCCGTCGCCTTCCGGCGCTCTCTCGGCGGAAAGGCCTTGGCTTCCATATAGGAGAAGACGAACCAGGGCAGCATGGTCTCCGACAGGAAGACATGGGTGCGGATGAACCAGGCGAGCCGCGCCACGGGCTCGTCGGCGACCTCGGCCGGTGGCTGGTCCAGCACCTCGGTGACGACGCCGGAGACGGTGTCGAGGATCATCGCCAAGAGCGTGTCCTTGGTGTCGAAATAGGCATAGAGCGCGCCCATGCTGAGACCGGTTTCGCCAACCAGGTCGCGCACCGTCATCGAATGGAACGAGGTGCGGTTCGCGAGCTTCAGCGTCGCATCGATGATGCGGGCGAGATTGGCGGTGGCGACATGCGGCTTCTTGACCCGGATGGCCTCGCGGTGACGCGCCAGGATGCGGGCGCAGAGCGCTTCGGTCGTCAGGTCGTGCTGCGCCTGAAAGGTCGAGAGCCGGTCCATGCCAATCCTTGCGCTGCGAGATTGTCAGCATGTTCAAGAGTCTTGCACTGCGGTTGGCCGTACCGCAGGACCTGCCATTCGTACCATTGCCTCACAGCAAATGCCAATTTATAAAGCGAGCGCTCGCTCGTATTTTTAAGCTGGAGGTTGGCTGATGGATTTCACGATTTCGCCTGAACTCGATGACCTGCGTGCCCGCATCGCGGCCTTCGTCGACACCGAGATCCTGCCGCTGGAGGCCGATCCCGCCGCCTATGATGCGCATGAGAATATCGAGCTCGGCCTGCTCGACCGGATGCGAGCCAAGGCCCGCGCCCAGGGGCTCTGGTGCCTGCAGCTGCAGCCGGATACCGGCGGCCTCGGCGTCGGCCGCATGGGCATGGCGGTCTGCTACGAGGCGATGAACCGCTCGATCTTCGGGCCGGCGGTGTTCAATTCGGCGGCCCCCGACGACGGCAACATGATGGTGCTGGAGGCGATCGCCACGCCCGACCAGAAGCGGCGCTGGCTCGAGCCGATCGTCCAGGGCAAGGTGCGCTCGGCCTTCGCCATGACCGAGCCGAGCCCGGGCGGCGGCTCCGACCCGTCGATGATCCAGACCACGGCGGACAAGCAGCCCGACGGCTCCTATCGCATCCACGGCCGCAAATGGTTCATCACCGGCGCCGAGACCGCCGCCCATTTCATCCTGGTGGCGCGCACCTCGGACAATCCGCGCAGCGGGCTGACCGCCTTCCTGTTCCATCGCGACCAGCCCGGCTGGCGCATCGTCCGGCGCATCGGCATCATGGGCCCGGAAGAACATGGCGGCCATTGCGAGATCGATTTCGACGGCCTGACCGTGCAGCCCGAGGATGTCCTGATGGGCGAAGGGCAGGGCATGAAAATCACCCAGATCCGGCTCGGACCGGCGCGGCTGACCCATTGCATGCGCTGGCTCGGTCTTGCCAAACGGTGTGTCGAGATCGCCAATGACTATGCCGCGGTGCGCCACGGCTTCGGCGTCAGGCTGGCCGACCGGGAAAGCGTCCAGCTGATGCTCGGCGGGCTCGCCATGAATATCGAGATCGGCCGGCTCCTGGTGATGAAGGCGGCCTGGGAGCTCGACCGTGGCAATTTCGCCCGCAAGGAGGTTTCGATGGCCAAGATCCAGGCGGCCAATACCTTGCACCAGGCAGCCGACGTGGCGATCCAGATCAATGGCGCGCGTGGCTATTCCAAGGATACGGTGCTCGAATGGATCTATCGTTATGCCCGCCAGGCGCGGCTCGTCGACGGCGCCGACGAGGTGCATCGCATGGTGCTGCACCGGGCGCTGAGCGGCGAGGGATCCGATTTCTGGCGCTGGCCGGTGGCGCAGGCGTGAGGGCAGGCCATGACGGATGACAAGACGGTCGAGTTCGACACTGCCAGGCTCGATGCCTATCTCAGGCAGGCGCTGGGCCTGTCCGGCGGGCGCCCGGAGATCGCCAGGATCTCCGGTGGACAGTCGAACCCGACCTTCTTCGTGTCGTATGACACGCGGCGCCTGGTGCTGCGCAAGCAGCCGCCGGGCGAACTCCTGCCCTCGGCCCATGCGATCGACCGGGAATACCGGGTCATCTCGGCGCTGGCGGGCACCGATGTGCCGGTGCCGCCGGCGCTGCTCTATTGCGACGACCGAAACCTGATCGGCACGCCCTTTTATGTCATGGAGCGGCTCGACGGCCGGGTGTTCCACGACTGCGCCCTGGACGGCGTCGCGCCGGACCAGCGCCGGGCCATGTACCGCTCGATGGCGGAGACCCTGGCGGCCCTGCACAATATCGACCCGGCGGCGCGCGGGCTTGGTGATTTCGGCCGCCCCGGCGACTATTTCGCCCGCCAGATCGGCCGCTGGACCAAACAATTGCAGGCGGCCCGCACCCGCGACGATGCCAATTTCGATCGGCTCATCGCCTGGCTGCCGGCCCATATCCCTCGGGATGATCTCTCGGCGATCGCCCATGGCGATTATCGCATCGGCAATCTGATGTTCCACCAGACCGAACCGCGGGTCATCGCCATTCTCGACTGGGAATTGTCGACGCTTGGCCATCCGCTCGGCGATCTCAGCCACAGCTGCATGGCCTGGCACAGCGCGCCGGACGAATATGGCGGCCTGGTCGGCCTGGATCTGGCGGCGCTGGGCATCCCCAGCCGCGCCGCCTATGAAGCGGACTATTACGCCATGGCCGATCATCCGGCGCGGCTCACGCCCTTCCACATGGCTTATGCCATGTTCCGCTGGGCGGCGATCTTCGAGGGCATCGCGGTGCGCGCCAAAGCCGGCACCGCCGCGGCCGACAATGCCGAGGCGGTCGGCCGGCTCGCCGCCGTCTTCGCCAGGCGGGCGGCCGAACTGACCTGATCGCCGCGCGGCCAGGCACCGCCGCCTTGCGCGCCGCCGCCGGCGGCCGAAACGAAAACGGGCCGCCCGAAGGCGGCCCGTCCGTCACGATCCCGAGGGGATCGGGAAGCTATCAGTAGCGAGCCACGGCGCCCGGGCCGGTCGAGAACAGGTAGTTCACGCCGACCTTGAACAGGTGGGCGTTGTTGTTGTTGACCCGGAACCGGTAGTTGAAGCCGTCCGAAGCCGCCGCGTTGATCGTCTGGTTGCCGAAGCTGACATAGTTGTACTCAGCCTTGACGGTCCAGTTCTGATAAGCCGCGTATTCGATACCGGCACCGATGGTCCAGCCGACATTCGACGAGCGCGAGCCCGAAGCCGTCAGAGGACCGCAAGGGGCCACGGTGCAGCTGTCGATGACGCGCGAGTTGCCGCCGCCGAGCGCGAGACCGCCCTTGACGTAGAACAGGGCGCGATCGAGCGTGAAGCCGGCGCGGGCCGTAACCAGGCCGTAGACGCTGTCATTGATCCGGCCGGAGGTGTCGAGACCAGCCGAGGCCGGGTCAGCGCGGCGAGCGCCGCCGAGATAGCCGACTTCGCCTTCGACGCCGAGCAGGAAGTTCGGCGTGATCTGCCAGTTGTAGCCGAGCGTCAGACCGCCGAGGAAGCTGGTCTTGTTGACGTTCCACGTGCCGGGGGTGTTGTAGCCGTCGATGTCGTTGAAGCGCGACTGACGCGAGGCGCCGCCGACGTAACCACCGATATAGAAGCCGGTCCAGTTGAAGGCCGGGGAAACGATGGCGGCCGGGACGGCGACGCGCTGGACGCCGAGGTCGGCGGCCTGGGCGCCGGACGCCAAAGCGGCGAGCGCAATGCCTGCGAGGAGAAATTTCTTCATGACGATGCCTTTCCTAATCCTGTTTGGACCGTACGCAATGCAGGCGGCCAGTGATCCAAACATGTCGCCGTCCAATGGTCCTTTGAGCGAACCCTCGGCGCCGAATATTGGGCTGCCCGATGTCGTTGTCAGGCCTGAGATACCCGACCGATCCGGGGCGTCAATCGGCCGGGCCGTGCAGGAGCGGCCTTTTCCGGCGCGGCCGCGGCGTTCGATGTCGCGCTGTGCCCCGGCCGACACATGTTTTGGCCGGAAACGGACGAGATTGTGGTGGATGTGCGGCGGGCGGCCCCCGTCCGGCTCTCCCCAACCGGCGTCTGCCGCCGGCGCAAGCCGAGGCGTGTCGGGCGATTCACCTGATCGTTGCGCCGCGGGTTTCGTCGGCGACGAGATGAGCCCATTCGGCCTGGGATGCGGCAAAAGCCTGTTCCAGCCGCTGGACGAACAGCGCGGCCGCCGCGGAGAGGGCGCGGCGGGCCGGATGGATCAGGTAGAATTCGAGATCGACCGGCGGGTCGGTGCGCCGGGCCGCCAGCTCGCCGCGCTCGAGTTCTTTCAGGATCGAGGTGATCGACAGGAGCGTCACCCAGTCGCTGCGCTTCACCACTTCCAGGATGCCATGCAGGCTGTCGATCTCGATCAGCCGGTCGATCGGCAGGTTCACCGCATGGATGTAGCGGTCGAGCATGGTGCGCAGGCCGTTGCGCGGCGAGGGCAGGACCAGCTTCAAGGGAGGCATGGCCGCGAGCGGGCCGGATGACGCGGCGGCCAGGCCGTCGGGCGCCGAGATCAGGAAGATCGGATCCGGGGCGAGCCGCCGGATCACCAGCCGCCGGTCGGCCGGCGGGACCGCCACCACGGCGAAATCGACGTCGCCCGACAGCGTCCATTCGGCGAGCGGACCGGAAAAAGCCTCGGCGATACGCAATTGGACATCGGGATAATCGGCGAGATAGCCGGCGATGAACCGCGGCATCAGGCCTTTGGCAACCGTCGGGGCGAGCCCGATATGGACCGGGCCGGCAACCCGGTCGACGCCGCTCATCACCGATTTGCGCGCGGCATCGACCTCGGCCAGCACGCGCAGGCAATGTTTGTAGAAGGTGTCGCCGGCACTTGTCGGGCGCGCGCCGCGCGCCAGGCGTTCGAACAAGGGGCCGCCGATCTCGGTCTCCAGGTCGCGCAGGATGCCGCTGACGCTCGGTTGCGCCAGGTTCAGCCGCTGGGCCGCGCGGTTGATGCTGCCCTCCTCGTAAGCCGCGACAAAAGCCGTGATGTGACGGAGGTCCACGAGCTATATCTCCAGCCTATAACTGACATCGTCTCTTATCGCATTCTCTAAGGAAGCGGAACCTCTAGCCTTGGATTGTCGCGTCGGTTTCGCCGGGCCTTGTCCGGGACCGCGCCGCGGCGGGAGGCTGCCATGGGATATGCCGTTTTGAGGGACGAGGGGCGCGCCCAGCCATTGGACCAGCGGGCCTTTCGCGATGCGCTCGGCCGTTTCGCCACCGGCGTGACGGTGGTGACCAGCCGCACCCGCAGCGGGCGCATCTGCGGGGTCACGGTCAATTCGTTCAGTTCGCTGTCGCTCGATCCGCCACTCGTGCTCTGGAGCCTGGCGGCGAGCTCATCGAGCCATGCCGCCTTCGACGAGGCGAGCCATTTCGTCGTTCATGTCCTGGCTGAAGGACAGGACGGCCTCGCGCGCCAGTTCGCCCGTTCCGGCATCGATCGTTTCGCCGGCATCGAGACCGAGGAGGGGCCGCAGGGCATTCCCATGCTGCCCGGGGTCGCCGCGCGGTTCGAATGCCGCATGCTCTACCGCTATTGGGGCGGCGATCACGTGATCTTCGTCGGCCGGGTCGACGGTTTCACCCAGGCCCCCGAGTGCGCGCCGCTGGTGTTTCATGCCGGCGCCATGCGGCGGCTGGAGGCGGACGAGCGCCTATAGCTCCAACCGATAACAGCCATAGCCTCACCCTTGATCTCAGGCGGGGAGGGGCGGGCTAAGGTTCTCTCAAAAATACCACGAAAGGGAGGCTCGCATGGCGCGGCCGAAGGTCATTCTCCAGCTTTATCCGATGTTTCCGAGCGACGGTTTCGACGACCGCGTGAAGAAGCGGCCGATGGGCGTCGATCGCGACCTGTATCAGGAGATCGTCCATGAATGGACCGATGTGGTGCTGGCCGCCGAAGCCATGGGCGTCTGGGGCGCCTCGACCATCGAGCACCATTTCCATTCCGAAGGTTATGAGGTCGGGCCCAATCCGGGCATCCTGAACGCCTATTGGGCGGCCAAGACCTCGACCATCAATGTCGGCGCCATCGGTTATGTCATGGCGACCCAGGATCCGATCCGGGTCGCCGAAGAAACCGCCATTCTCGACCACCTGGCCAAGGGCCGCTACTGGGTTGGCCTTGCCCGCGGCTACCAGTCGCGCTGGGCCAATGTGCTGGGGCAATGGGCCGGTTCGGTCGCCACCGTTTCGGACGGCAGCGCCTCCGACCAGAAGAACCGCGACGTGTTCGAGGAGCGGGTCGACCAGTTGATCGCCTGCTGGACCAAGGACGCGGTGGTGCTGGATGGACCGACCTACAAGGCGCCCTATCCGATCACCGGCATCGAGGGCTATCCGGCGGCCCATACCGCGCGCGCCGCCGGCGTCGAGGGCGAGGTCGACGACCAGGGCCGCGTCGCCAAGATCGCCGTCGTGCCGAAACCCTATCAGCGGCCGCATCCGCCCCTGTTCGTCGCCACCACCAAGAGCCGCGAGAGCGTCGAGTTCTGCGCCCGCCGCGGCTTCCACCCGACCTATTTCTCGCCGCTCGCCCAGGTCGCCGAGGGGGTCAGGCTCTATCACGACGTCGCGCGCCGCTCGGGCTTCGATTTCCAGCTCGGCGAGCGGCAGAACATCGTGCGTTTTCCCCACGTGACCAGCTCGCGTGCCCAGTTCGACGAGCGCCTGAGGCAATACGACCTGGACATCTACCGGAATTTCTACGGGCCGTTCTTCCCGCAATTGCCGCAGGGCGACGACGCCACCCTGGTCGAGGGCATGAAGAAGAGCGAACTGTTCATCGGCGGCACGGTGCAGGACAACCGCGACGTCTGGAGCCGCATCTACGACCAGGCGCCATGCGAATATATCACCCTGATCTGGCATTGGGCGCAGTGCCCGAAAGAGGTCATGCTCGAGGAGCTCGACCTGTTCATGCGCGAGGTGCTGCCGCAGCTCGAGACGCCGGAATATCGCGCCGCCGCCGAGTGACCCCGCCGTGAGGCATCGCGGCCGGGCCGTCGCTGGTCCGGCCCCGCATGGCATCCATACGCAAGCCGACGAGGGTTCCGCATCCCTTTAGCCCATAATCCGTGACCGACACCATCAGACGCTCAACGCGGCCAAAGACGCCGCGGCGTTTTCCCCGGGAGGAAACCATGACAAGACTCATTCAGACGCGGCGCGGCGTCATGCTCGGCGCGGCCGGCGCGCTGGCGCTCGCCAAGGCGCCTTTCCCGGCCCATGCCCAGTCGGCCGAGCCGATCAAGATCGGCGCGGTCCTGTGCCTGACCGGTCCGGGCGCCGGCCTCGGCCAGGCCGAGCGCTCGGCCATGCAGCTCGCCGAAAAGGTGCTGAACGAGGCCGGCGGCATCGGCGGCCGGCCGATCAAAGTGCTGATCGAGGACGACGGCTCGAAACCCGACATCGCCAAGAGCAAGGCCGAGGCGCTGATCTTCAACGAGAAGGTCGCCGTCATGATCGGCGGCTCGCTGACCGCCAGCACCGGCGCGATCGCGGCGCTGGCCGATGGCGAGAAAATGGCTCAGGTGGCGCTGACCGGCCTCGGCCCGGCGATCGAGCTGACCTACAAGTCGCTCTACCACGTGCTGCCGCCACAGCCGCTGAACGCCAAGGCCATGCTCGAATATACCAAGGCGCAAGGCTTCAAGAAGATCGGCGTGCTGCACGATTCCGGTTATGGCCAGCTGGTGTTCAACAGCCTGCGCACCATGGCGCGCGACTATGGCGTCGAATTCGTCTCGGTCGAGAAATTCGAGGTCGGCGCGACCGATGTCTCGACCCAGGCCGCCAAGGTGCGCGCCGCCAATCCGGAGGCGGTCTATGTGGTGGCGACCTCGCCGGTGCCGTTCCGCGGCGCCCGCCAGGTCAAGATCACCCAGCCGATCATTTCCGCCATCGGTTCCTCGCCCTATGACTATGTCCGCGGCATGGGCGAATTCGCCGACGACATCGTGTTCCCGGAATTCCTGGTCGGCGAAGACCCGGAGCCGCATCAGAAGGCTTTCGTCGAGCTCTATCAGAAGGCCTATGGCTCGCTGCCGAAGAACTATGAGGCCGCCGGCTGGGACGCCGTGCATATCGTCGCCGACGCGCTCAAGCGGGCCGGGCCGACCGACAGGGCGGCGATCGCCCAGGCCATGCGCCAGCCGTTCAAGGGCGTCATGGCGAGTTATGATTTCTCGCGCGACGACCTGACCGGCATCGACCTGTCCAGCTATGTCTATTCGAAGCTGGTCAAGCAGCAGTTCACCCGGCTGCCGTTCAAGGTGGCGCGCTGACCTTCGGCGCGCCGACCTTCGACACAGCGTTCCTTGGCGGGCGCCCGAGCGCGCCCGTCTCCTGCCATTGTCTGCCGCGAACGGGCCAATGACGACAACCCTGCTGATCCAATCGCTGTTGTCAGGTGTGACCAACGGCTTCGTCTACGGCCTGATCGGCCTGGGCATTTCGGTGATCTATCGCGGCACCCGCGTGGTCAACGCCATGCAGGGCGATTTCGCCCTGGTCGCCGGCATCGTCTCCTATCTCGCCATCGAACGGCTGGGCGCGCCCGTCCTGGTGGCCTTTCTCGGCGGCACCCTTGCCGGCGGAGCGGTCGGCTGGGCGGTCGAGCTCATGTTCGTCCGCCCGACCAAGCGGCGCGGCGGCACCGAGGATTCCTTCCTCCTGGTGACGCTCGGCGGGGCTTTCGCCGTCTCGGCTTCGACGCTGTTGTTCTTCGGTCGCGATTCCCACCCCGTGCGCGGCCTCGGCGGCAATGGTTCGCTCGACGTGTTCGACGCGGCGATCCGCGTTCATGCGGTCTGGCTGATCGTGTTCAGCGTGCTGGTCGTCGTCGCGCTCCGCCTGTTCTACACGCGCACCTTCATCGGCAGGTCGATCATGGCGGCGTCCATCGATGCCGACGGCGCGGCGACCATCGGCATCAATGTGCCGATGATGCGCACGCTCACCTTCGTGCTCGGCGGCGCGGTCGGCGGCATTGCCGGCGTGCTGGTCTCGCCCCTGATCACCATCCATTACGAGATGGGCCTGCTCTTGACGCTGAAGGGCTTCACCGCCGCGATCATCGGCACGCTCGGCAACCCCTTCGGCGCGGTGCTCGGCGGGCTGATGCTCGGCCTCGTGGAGGCGCTCGCCATCGTCTTCGTCTCGTCCGGCTACAAGGACGTCATCGCCATGGCCTTCCTGATCCTGATCATGATCGCCATTCCCAACGGCATTCTCGGCCGCAAGGGGCGGGCTGGCGGATGAGCATCGAACAGATCCCGATCACCCGGATCGCCGTCGCTCCGGCCCGCTCGCGCACGGCAGTCATTGCCATCCTGGCGGTCATTGGCCTGGTCGCCTGGGCCGCGGTGCCGCTCGTCGCCTCGCGCGGCATGGTCGATCTTCTGGTGTTCACCGCGCTCTATGCCATTGCCGGGCTGGGTGTCGCCTTCCTGCTCGGCCAGTGCGGCATCATCTCGCTGGCGCAGAGCGTGTTCTATGGCATCGGCGCCTATGCCACCGCCTATGGCGCGACCGCGCTCGGCTGGCACTGGCTGGTCGGGCTCGGCGCCGGCATGCTGGTCAGTGGCGCAACCGCTTTCCTGCTCGGCTGGCCGATCCTGCGCCTGTCCGGCCATTTCCTGGCGCTGGCGACACTCGCGCTGGCGACCATTGGCCATGTCCTGTTCCTGGAATGGGACTGGCTCACCGGCGGCACGCTCGGTATTGGCGGCGTGCCGCGCATCACCCTGTTCGGCCTGTCGCTGAACACGCCGCAGCGCTTCTATTATTTCGTCTGGCCGGTGGCGGGCCTGGTGTTCTGGCTGCATTACAACCTTTTGAAGTCGCGGGCCGGTTATGCCATGCGGGCGATGCGCGATGCGCCTCAGGCGGCCATGGTGCTGGGCATCGACGTGCACCGGCTGAAGGTGCAGGTCTTCGTGCTGAGCGCCATGGTCGGTTCGCTCGCCGGCAGCCTGTTCGCCAATTATGTCTCCTTCGTCAGCGTCGACAGTTTCGGCATCGACAAGGCGGTCAGCTTCCTGCTGCTGGCGGTCATTGGCGGCGTCCAGACGGTTGCCGGGGCGGTGTTCGGCGCGGCCTTCGTCACCATTGCGCCGAACCTCTTGAGCAAGCTCGGCGACGTCCATCCGCTCTTGTTCGCCGGCGCCCTGGTACTGGCGGTGATCTTCCTGCCGCAGGGCATTGGCGGGCTGGTCCGGGATGTCGCGAGGCGCCTGCTGCCGCCGGCCGGGGAGCGCACGCCATGACCGCGGTCGACATCGACACAAACGCCATGCTGCAGCTTCGTCGTATCTCCAAGGGCTTTTTCGGCCTGTCGGTGCTGCGCGACGTCACGCTCGACATTGGCAAGGGCGGGATCACCGGGTTGATCGGACCGAACGGCGCGGGAAAGAGCACGCTGTTCAACATCGTCTCGGGCTTCCTGACGCCTGATCAAGGCGACGTGCTCTATCACGGCGCCAGCATCGCGCGCGCATCCGTCGCCGAGCGCAGCCGCGAGGGCCTGGTCAGGACCTTCCAGACGCCGCAGGTCTTCGCCCACCTGAGCGTGCGGGACAACCTGATCGCCGGCTGCCACAAGCTCGGCACCTCCGGTTTCCTCGCCAATCTCTTCGGCCTGCCGTCGTCGCGCGCCGAGCGTCGCCGCATGGCGGCCCTGGCCGACGCGACCCTTGCCCGTTTCGGCCTCGGCGACATCGCGCAGATCCGGGCGGGCGACCTTCCCGTCGGCCAGCAAAGGCTGATCGAGCTCGCCCGCGCCGCCGTCGGCGAACCCGATATCCTGTGCCTCGACGAGCCCTCCTCGGGGCTCAATGCCGAGGAGACCGAGCAGTTGCGCCAGATGCTCGTCCGGCTCAACCGCGAGGGCATGACCATCTTCCTGGTCTCGCACGACATGGACCTGATGGGTGTCTCCTCTGATGTCAATGTGCTGTGCTTCGGCGAGATCATCGCGCGCGGCGATTTCGCCGCCATCCAGGCCGACCCGCGCGTGCGGGAAGCCTATCTGGGAGCCTGAGCGCCATGTTGTCGGTCGAGACCATCACGGCGGGTTATGGCGCGATCACCGTGCTGCGCGACGTCAGCCTGACGGTTGGCGCCAATGAGGGCGTCGCGGTGATCGGACCGAACGGCGCCGGCAAGAGCACGCTGGTGCGCGCGCTCTGCGGGCTCAATCCGGTCCGCTCCGGGCGCATCGTCAAGGACAACAGGGAGATCCATGGCCTGCCGGCGCATCGCCGGACGGCGGCCGGCATCGGCGTGGTGCTGGAGAACCGGCGCCTGTTCGGCGAGCTCACCGTGCGCACCAATCTCGATCTCGCCGCGCGCGAGGGCGACAAGCGCGGCAGCGCCGGGCGGCGCTTCTCGCTCGACAGCATCCTGGCGCTGTTTCCGTTCATCGAGCAGCGGCTCGACGCTCCCGTCGAACTTCTGAGCGGCGGCGAGCAGCAGATGGTGGCGATCGGCCGCGCCCTGCTGCTGCAGCCGGATTTGCTGGTCCTGGACGAACCCTCGACCGGCCTCGCGCCCAAGATCGTCAAGAGCCTGGTCGGCATCATCGCCAGGATCCGCGGCGAAGGCGTCAGCGTCCTCCTGATCGAGCAGAACGTCCAACTGGCGAGCGAAGCCGCCGACCGAGCCTATGTCATGAAGCTCGGCCGGGTGGTCGACGAGATCGGCCCGGAGAACTGGCGCGGCGCGGTCAAGGACGAGAGCCTGACACGGGCTTATCTCGGGGCGTGAGGGGGCGGGGCCAGGGTCGTCCTCAACGCGAAAAGCTCAACCAAACCAACCCTCTCCCAAAGGGAGAGGGTGCCCGCGTCAGCGGGCGGGTGAGGGGTTGTCCATTTCCGGATAGAGCTGCACGCAGCGTGAGCATCGGGATCAATTCTGAGCGCTTACGCCCCTCACCCGCCGGCTACGCCGGCACCCTCTCCCAATGGGAGAGGGTTGGTTCGGTTGAGCTTATTGCCCTTAAGCGTGCCCTTTGTCTGAGTTCCAACTCACCCGCCAACCGGCGTCTGGTGCTGGCGGGCGATGAGCTGCAGGCTGTTCAGCGTGATGGTGGCGGCGAGCAAGGCCGACATGCCGCCGACATCGTGCGGCGGGCTCACCGTGTTGATGTTGACGCCGACCAGGTTCAAGCCGCCGCAGGCCTCGAGCACGGCGAGGCCTTCGCGGGCCGAGGCGCCGCCCCAGGTCGGCGTGCAGACGCCGGGCGCGACCGAGGGATCGAAGAAGTCCATGTCGTAGGAGAGATAGACCGGCCGGTCGCCGATCGCTTCGCGGATCTCGGCGAACACCGCCTCGATGCCGCGCGCTAGGAGTTCGGCCATCGGCACGACGTTGTAGCCGAGCGACAGCCCGTGGCCGTGCACGCCCGGCACCATGGTCGAGCCGCGCATGCCGACCTGGTAGGAGCGCTTGACGTCGACCAGGCCTTCCTCGACGGCGCGCGAGAAGGCGGTCGCGGTGTTGTAGCCGGGGATCGGATAGGCGTCGGTATGGGCGTCGATATGGACGGTGACCAGATCCGGGTAGACCCGGTGCAGCGCCCGCATTTCGGGCAGCGCGATGGCGCCGTCGCCGCCGAGCGAGACGACCACGGCGCGCTTCGACGCAATGGTCTCGACCGCGTTTTCGATCGCGGCATAAGACGGCTCGATCTCGCCCGAGGTCACCCGGGCATCGCCGATATCGATGACGCCGAGCGCTTCCAGCGGATTGATGCCGGTTGTCCAGTCATAGGCGCGCAGGAGCTGCGACTGTTCGCGGATCGAGGCGGGCCCGAGCCTCGAGCCGATGCGGTGCGGGTGCGTGCCGCAATCGAAGGGCAGGCCCAGGATCACCGCCTTGGCGTCGCCGATCTCGGTGCGGTGGGGCACGCCCATGAAGGTGGGGGCGAACGCGAAAGGAGACGCGGTCATGAAACGGTCCTGCTGCCTGGAATGAGGATGCGCAGGCCGGCGACCAGCGCCGGCCCGCCTGTCGTGAGACCGTGATCAGGAGGCGATCACGTCCATGTAGCGGTTGAGGGCGGAAGCGTAGTGTTCGGCATACCAGTCGCTGTCGACCGCCACCTGCTTGGCGAAGTTTTCCGGCGAGCCGCAGTCGAGCGCCTTCATCTCGGCTGGCACCAGGGCTGCGGCGGCCGGATTGATCGGGCCATTGCCGACCCGCTTGAACAGTTCCACCTGGCTCTGCGGGTCCTGGGCCGCGGCGATGAAGTTCCAGGCGAGTTTGCCGGCCGGATTGCCCTTCGGCACGATCCAGGCGCCGGCGAACAATACGCCCTGGTCGAAGGTGAACTGGATGCGGTCGCCGACCTCTTTCGCCAGCAGCATGGAACGGGTGTGCCAGAGATTGCCCATCACCACCTCCTTGTTGCGGAACAGCTGCTGGCTCTCCGCGCCGGTGGTCCAGAAGATGGTGTGCTGCTTGATCTGCTTGATCTTGTCCAAGGCGCGGTCGACATTGATCGGATAGATCTTGTCCGGGGCCACGCCATCGGCCATCAGGGCGGCTTCCAGCATGCCCTCGATATTGTTGCGCAGGGTCCGCTTGCCGGGGAAATCCTTGACGTTCCAGAAATCGGCCCAGGTCTTGGGCTGGGCGCCCTTCAGGGCCTGGCGGTCATAGGTCAGCGCGAAGGAATAGAGATAGGCGCCGACGCCCCAGTCCGAGCGATGCGCCCGGCGCAGCTTGTTGTGCGCGACAATGGTCCAGTCGACCGCTTCGAGCAGGCCCTGGCGGCCGAGCTCGACGGAAGCCGGCATGGTCCGGTCGCAGACGTCCCAGGTCACCGCGCGGCTCTCGACCATGGCCTTGATCTTGCCGGAGGTCGGACCGGCGCCGTTGATCACGGCCTTGACGCCGGCATTGGCCGCGTTGAACGGCTTGGCCCAGATCTCGTCATAGGCCGGCACCGCGTCGCCGCCCCAGTTGACCACCACCAGCTCGCGGTCGGCGGCATGGGCCGGGGTGAAACGCAGCGCCGTCGGGATGACGCCGAGGGCTGCGATCGCCTGCAGGAACCGGCGGCGATGGACCCGCTTGCCTTCGGTCTCGGCGCGCAGGATGGCCAGGCAGTCTTCGCGGAATTCCTGATGTTCGGTCTTCGACATGCGTCTCTCCTCTGTCTGGTGGCTGGCCCGTTTTTCAGGCCTTGGCCGGTTGTGTTCTGACCGTCTTGACGGTGACGATGGCGATGGTCACCAGGATCATCAGCGTGCCCATGGCGGCGATCGCCGGGTCGATATTGTCGGCAAGCCCTTCCCAGATCCGGCGCGGCAAGGTGGCGACGCGCCGGCTGGTGACGAAGAGCGCGACCACGGTCTCGTCCCAGGAGGTGATGAAGGCGAAGGCGGCGCCCGAGATCACGCCGGTCATGATCTGCGGCAGGATCACCCAGCGCATCGCCTGCGAGGGCGTCGCGCCGAGGCTGCGGGCGGCCTGTTCCAGCTTGTGGTCGAGATTGGCGAGCGCGCCGGCAACCGTGAGCACGACGAAGGGCAGCCCCTTCATGGTGTGGATCAGGACGAGGCCGAGATAGCTGTCGAGCAGGCCGATGACCGCCCAGGCCTTGTAGAAGGCGATGGCATGGACGATCGGCGGCACGATGATCGGCGCCAGCATCAACAGCCGCAATCGCCTGGCGAGCGGCACGCCGAGCCGCCAGGCTCCGACCGCGAAGGCGGTGCCGAGCGACACCGCCAGCACGGTCGCGCCGATTGCGACCATCAGGCTGTCGACAATGCTCTTCGACCAGCGGGGATCGTTGGCGAGGCTGGCATAATGGCGCAGCGACAGGCTGCCCGACGGCAGCGACAGGTAGCGCTCGGGCGTGAACGAAATCGGGATCACCACCAGGATCGGCAGGATCAGAAAACAGGCGGTCGCCCAGGCGAGGATTTTCGCGAAGGACAGGCCGCGCGGACGTTCATCTTGCAAAGCCATGGCGCCCTCCCGTCACTTCTTCAACGCCGCTTCGACATCCATGAAGCGGCTGAGCCAGAAGACCAGCAGCAGGACGCTGGCGAGCAGGGTCGAGGCGAGCATGGCGGCGAGGCCCCAGCGCAGCGTCTCGGAGATCTGCACGCTGACATATTCGGCGACCATGATGGTCTTGCCGCCGCCGAGAATGGCCGGGGTGATGTAGAAGCCGAGCGAGAAGATCAGCACGATGACGCCGGCGCCGATCAGGCCCGGCAGGCTCATCGGCACGAAGACCCAGCGGAAGGCCTGGAACGGGGTCGCGCCGAGCGCGCGCGCCGCCGGCACCAGGCTTTTGTCGATGCCGCTCATATTGGCGTAGAGCGGCAGGATGGCGTAGGGCAGCATGTAGTGGACCATGCCGATCATCACGCCGAGCTCGTTGCGCACCAGCTGCAGCGGGCTGTCGATCAGGCCGAGCCCGATCAGGGTATTGTTGATCAGGCCCTGGGACTGCAGGATCGCCACCCAGGCAAAGGCGCGGATGAGCGCGCTGATCCAGAAGCTCGCCAGCACGATGGCGAGCAGGATCTGCCGCTCGCGCGGCCCGCATTGGACCAGCGCATAGGCCACCGCATAACCGAGCGCCAAGGTGATCGCCGTGGTGATCGCGCCGATCCTGACCGTGGTGATCAGCACCCGCTGGACCGCGCCATTGCTGGCGAGCTCGGCATAATTGGCGAAACCCGCCTTCGGCACGGTGACGCTCATGACCAGCACGTTGACCACCGGCACCACGTAGAACAGGCCGAGGAAGACGCAGGGCAGGATCAGCAGCAGCCAATAGAGCCGCTCGCCGCTCGCCCCCGGGCCCGCGGGTTTCAGGTCATTGGCCGCGAGCGCGGTCATCGGACCGGCTCCGGTTTCGGCTCGACCAGGATCGCCGCGTCGGGCGCCCAGGAGGCGACGATCTCGTCGCCTTCGGCCAGTGCGATGGCGCCGGCCGGCATGGTGGCGGTCAGTTTTGTGCCGGCACCGACCACGAGTTCGACCTCGACGGTGGAGCCGAGATAGGTGAGCTCGGTGACCCGGCCGCGCGCCGAGCAGGCATCGCCCGCGGGCTCGGTCCGGTGCAGCCGGATCTTTTCCGGCCGGAGCGCGGCGACCGCCTGGTCGCCCTCGGCCAGCGCTGCCTGCCGGCCGAGCGACGCCCAGCTCGACAGGTCGCTCGCGTCGAGTTCGGCGAGGCCGTCGGCTCGCCTGGTGATCCGGCCGCGCAGGAAATTGCTCTTGCCCAGGAAGCCCGCGACGAATTCGGTCGCCGGGCGCTCATAAAGCTCGCTCGGCGGCGCGCTCTGCAGGATCCGGCCCTTGTCCAGGATGACGATGCGGTCCGACATGGTCAGCGCCTCCTCCTGGTCATGGGTGACATAGATGAAGGTGGTGCCGACCTTGCGGTGGATCGCCTTGAACTCGGACTGGAAATCCTTGCGCAGCGAGCGGTCGAGCGCGCTCAGGGGCTCGTCGAGCAGCAGGAGTTCCGGCCCGAACACCAGCGAGCGGGCGAGCGCCACGCGCTGCTGCTGGCCGCCGGACAATTGCCTGGGAAAACGTTTGGCGAAGGCACCGAGCTGCGCCATCTCCAGCGCCGCCTCGATCTTCGGCCGGGCCTGATCGCCGCGCATGCCGCGGGCGCGCAGGGGAAAGCCGACATTGTCGTGGACGGTCAGGTGCGGGAACAGCGCATAACCCTGGAACACCACGCCGAAATTGCGCTGCTCGGGGGGCAGGCCGGTGACATCCTGGCCGTCGAGGAGGATGCGCCCGGCGGACGGCGCGACGAAACCGGCAATGCTCATCAGAATGGTGGTCTTGCCCGAGCCCGAGGGGCCAAGCAGGGTGACGAACTCGCCGGCCTTGATGTCCAGGTTGGTCTCGTGCAGCGCGACGAAATCGCCATAGCGCTTTTCCAGACCCGACAAGACCAGATTGTGTTTCACGGCACCGTCCCGTTCCCCATGCCCTTGGCGGGCAACTTGGCGAAAGTGTTGGTCAGCCGGCTCTGGAGGTCAAAACGAAATATGTGCGAAAGATATAATGATGGATTATAGGTTGGTGGACGGAGACGCCGAGTTGTCGTCATTTCGGCTCGAGAATGAACCTGGGGTTCGAGCTGTGTCTTCACCTCTCCCCGGCGGGGAGAGGTAAAGGCGGAGGTCCCCTGCGCGAACCCGAAGGATATCGCGCTGAACACCATTTCACTCCCTCCCACCCCCCGTAAACCCTCATGGACACCCGCCACCTCGAAGCCTTTCGCGCCGTCATCGAAACCGGTTCGATGACCGCGGCCGCAGCCCTCACCGGCAAGTCGCAGCCGGCGGTCAGTAACCTGATCACCCGGCTCGAGGACGAACTCGGTCTCGCCTTGTTCAAGCGGCGCAAGGGCAAGCTCGAGGCAACCCCGGAAGCCGCCCTGTTTTACGAGGAGGCGCGCCGCGCGCTCGGCGTGCTCGAGCGCACCGTGCAGGTGGCGCGCGATCTCAAGCGGGTGAAATCCGGCACGCTGGCTCTGGCGAGCCAGCCGGGGCTTGCGACCTATGTGCTGCCGCCGATCATTGCCGAGCTGATGAAGCGCTGGCCCGACGGCACGGTGCGTTTCATCACCCGCTCGTCGCCGACCGTGCGCGATCTCGGCCGTATCGACGCCTTCGATATCGGCTTCGCGGAACTGCCGATCGACAGTCCGGCGGCGATCATCGAGGTGTTCGAGATCGAATGCGTCGCGGTGCTGCCGGCCGGCCATCCGCTCGGCCGCCACCAGGTGATCACGCCGGCCTTGCTCGACGGCGTGCCGTTCATCTCGCTCTATGCCGACCACTTCCTGCACGAGGCGATCGAGCGGGCTTTCGCCGAGAGTTCGGTCCCGCTGAAAATGGCCGCCCATGTCGAGTTCTTCGGCTCGGCCTGCGCGCTGGTCATGGAAAATCTCGGCGTCACCATTGTCGATGCCTCGACCGGCGCGCATTTCGACAAGATCGGGCTGGCGATCCGGCCGTTCAAGCCGACGCTGTTCTACAAATTCGCCATGTTCCGGCCGACCAACCGGCCGCTGTCGCGCATCGCGCTGGATTTTGTCGCCGAATTCAAGCGCATGTCGACCGCCAGACCGGCCTGACGCGCGGCGAGATTCAACCGGTGCTTGATGGTTGCCGGCTCTGCCACCGCTCTCTACCGGTGGTCCGGCGACGCCATGCCGAAAGCGACAAGCCATGCCGCAGCCGCCGAGAAAGGTGCCGACCCGTGCCGGAGTGCCGATCGTCCGGGCCGTCGAGCGATCGATCGCGCTGCTGCGCGCCTTCCAGCCGGGACGGCCGCGCCAGACCACTGGACCGACATCTTCGGGCGACGCGGCCGGCCTGGCCGCGGCCGTCCGGTTCCGCCACCGGCGGGCCCGTCAGGCGACCCGCGAGCGCGACAGGACCACGTCACGCCTGGCGAGCCAGCTTTCCAGGTCGCCCGCCCGCTGCGCCGGCGCGAACAGGAAGCCTTGCAGGACGTGGCAGCGGAGCGCCTGCAGGAAACGCCGCTGCGCTTCGGTCTCGACGCCTTCGGCGACCACGTTCAGCCCCAGGCTGTGGCCGATGCGGATGACCGCGGAGGCCACCGCCCGGGCGTTCTGGTCGGTTTCCAGGTCGCGCATGAAGCTGCGGTCGATCTTCAGTTCCTCGATCGGCAGGCGGGTGATCGACGAGAGGCTGGAATAACCGATGCCGAAGTCGTCGAGCGACAGGCGGATGCCGAGGGCATGCACGGCCTGGACGGTCGCCGCCGTTTCCGGGCAGTCGTCCATCATGACGTTTTCGGTGATCTCCAGCGTCAGGGCCCGGGCCTCGAGGCCGTTGCGTTTGAGAGCGCTCGCGACCAGGTCGGGCAGGCGGCTGTTGCGGAAATGCAGCGGCGACAGGTTGACCGAGACGGTCGGAATATCGATGCCGCGGCGGCGCCAGTCGGCCATCTGCCGGCAAGCCTCGCCGAGCGCCCATTCGCCGACCGCCTCGACCAGGCCGGTTTCTTCGGCGAGCGCGATGAATTTGGCCGGCGGCACCTGGCCGTGGACCGGGTGGTGCCAGCGCGCCAGCGCCTCGACGCCATGCAGGCTGTCGTCCTCGGTGCGGATCTGCGGCTGATAATGCAGCTGGAGCGTGCCATGGCACAGCGCATCGCTCAGCGCCGCGCCGAGCACCAGGCGCTCCTGGGCGATCAGGTTCATGTCGTGGCTGAAGAAGCGATGGGTGCCGCGCCCGGCGGCCTTGGCCTCATACATGGCCGTATCGGCATGTTTCAGCAGGGCTTCCTTGTTCAGGCCGTCGCCCGGATAGAGGCTGATGCCGATGCTGGCCGAGACCGGCAGCGCCATGGCCTCGACCCGGATCGGCAGGGCCAGCGCCTCGAGGATGCGGCCGGCGACGCCCGCGGCATGGGCGACGCCGCAGTCGGACAGCATGACGACGAATTCGTCGCCGCCGAGCCGGCTGACGATGTCGCCCGCCCGCAACTGGTCCTGCAGGCGCCGGGCGATCTCGATCAGCAGCGCGTCGCCGGCGGAATGGCCGAGCGTGTCGTTGACGTCCTTGAAATTGTCGATGTCGAGGAAGAGCAGGGCCACTTCCTTGTGGCTCGCCGCGGCGGCGGCGATCTGCTGGTCGATCTTGTCGCCCAGCAGCAGGCGGTTCGGCAGGCCGGTCAAGGTGTCGTAATAGGCGAGCTGGTCGATATGGGCCTTGGCGTCGTGCCGTTCGATCGCCAGGGCGCAGAGATGCACGCAGGCTTCCACCAGGCGCTCGTGCCAGGCGCTCGGGCCGCGCTTCTCGCGGAAATAGAAGGCGAAGGTGCCGGCGACACGGCCGTCCTTCAGCTTGATCGGGCTCGACCAGCAGGCGAGCAGGCCAAGCGGCAGCGGCAGTGACTTGTAGGCCGCCCAGAGCGGGCTGGTCTCGATATCGTCGACCTGCACGGGCACGCCGAGATGGGCGGCGGTGCCGCAGGAGCCGACATCCGGGCCGATCGGCAGGCCGTCGAGGGCCTGGGAATAGTGGTCGGGCAGGCTCGGGCCGGCCAGGGGACGGACCAGGCCGCCGGCATCGACGCGCAGGATCGAGCAGACGACGCCAGGGGTGATCGCCTCGACCTGCCGGCAGATCAGATCGGCGACCTCGACCAGCGGTCGGTCATTGGCCAGCGCCTCCAGCACGCGCTGCTGCAGGACCTGGGTCTGCTTGGTCTCGGTGATATTGGCGATGACCGAGACCGCGTGGCGGAACTGGCCGGCCTGGTCGAGGATCGGGTTGATGGTGGCGGAGAGCCAGATTTCCTTGCCGGATTTGGTATAGCCGAGGACTTCTTCGTGCAGCCCGCGTTGGTGGCCGGCGAGCCCGTTCAGGCGTGCCAGGGCCCGCGGGTCGGTGTGCTGGCCGCGCAGCAGCGCGGTGGGAGACTGGCCCATCACCTCGGCGCGCTGATAACCGAACATTTCGGTGAAGGCACGGTTGCAATAGACGATCCGGTGCCTGACATCGGTGATGATCACCGCCCGGTCGGTCTCGTCGGCGACCAGCGACAGGAGGTAGATCTCCTCGCGCCGCTTCACGTCCTCAGTGACGTCCTTGACGAAGGCGGCATAGAGCGTCTTGCCGCCGGCGGTGATCCGCGACAGTGACAAGGATCCCCAGACCGGCGTGCCGTCCTTCCGCTCGATCGGCACTTCCACGGTCGTGCCGACCAGGGTGTCGGTGCCGCCGGCGCGGTTGCGGTTGATCTGGGCGTCATGAGCCGGACGCATGGGGGCGGGGACCAGCAGCCTGACATTCTGCCCGAGGACTTCGGCGCGGCTGTGGCCCCAGAGCTTTTCCGCGGCGGTGTTGAAAAACGTGACGTTGTTCAATTCGTCGATGATGACGACGGCGTCGATCGCCTGTTCCAGGACCGGGATGAGAACATCACCCGAGCTTTCTGCTATCTGGCTTCCGCGCATTGCAAGACCTGGAGACCGTGCGCACCGCTGTCGCGTCGCGACACGGCACCGAAGTGGACGATGGTGCCCAGTAACCGCAAAAAGTGTAAATATTCCACCATTTCGCGCAGGTGGATTGACGCGACACCGGTAAGTGTCAAACTTTACCTAAGGTAATAACTGCGTATTTACTGATCGGTTGCCTGGCCGGCTAGGCGCCATGCCGGCTCCACTCGAGCCAGGTCTTCATCCCTATCAGCAGTTCGGCTTTCAGGGCGGCTTTCACCGCTGGTCTTGACTCCGGCGCGCCGGCACTGTTTGATGAGAACGAAATAGGAACATAAGACATGAGCGCGGCACCGGAAACCGTCCGCGCGCTAAGGCTGAAGCTGGCGGCTCTGGAGCGGCCGGCAGCCTTTGGCGCGTCCGATCTTTTTTCTTTTGGACTGCCGGCGGTGGATGAACCGCTGGGCGGCGGGCTGGAGCGCGCGGCGGTGCACGAGGTGTTCGCACGGGCGCCGGTGGACGCTGCCGCGGCGGCCGGTTTCGCCCTGGCACTGGCGCTCAGGGCCGCCGGTGGCGGCAAGATCGTCTGGGTGCGCCAGGACTTCGCCGATCTGGAAGCGGGCCGGCTCGATGCCTCCGGCCTTGTCGAGTTCGGCCTCGATCCGGGGCATCTCGTGCTGGTCCGGGTGCGGGATGCGGCCGACGTGCTCAGGGCCGGCGCGGAGGCCGTACGCTGCGCGGCGCTCGGCGCGGTTCTGATCGAGCCCTGGGGTGATGCGAAGGTGCTGGATCTCAGCGCCTCGCGCCGCCTGTCGCTGACCGCGGCCGCCTCGCGGGTGACCACCTTGATGGTGCGCATCGCCGCGGCCCCTGTCGCCAGTGCAGCCTCGACCCGCTGGTCGGTCGGCGCGCTCGCTTCCAGGCCCCTGGAGGCCAACGCTCCCGGCTTTCCGGCTTTCGCCATCAGTTTGTTGCGTCACCGCGCCGGGGTTCCGCCCCGGCAATGGCGTGTGGAGTGGGATCGTGACCGCAGCCATTTCAAAGATGGAACTTTCCAAGACGGGATTGGCCGGGACGGAAACCGGCCCGTCGCCGCGCCGCTACCTGGCCGTCTGGCTGCCGTTCCTGCCGGCCGACCGGTGGAGGCGGCTCAACCCTTCCGGCGCGCCGGATGAGCTGCCGCTGGTCTTCACCGAAAAGGTCAGGGGGGCGCTTCGGCTGGCCGCGGTCGACCGGCGGGCGCTGGCGCTCGGCCTGACCCCGGGGCTGGCGCTGGCCGATGCCCGCGCCCGCGTGCCTGAAATCCTGGCCATCGACAGCGATCCGGCCGGCGACGGCCTCTTCCTGGCCCGGCTTGCCGAGGCCTGCGACCGCTATACCCCCTGGTCGCCTTCGATCCGCCCGATGGGCTGGTGCTGGATCTCACCGGCTGCGCCCATCTGTTCGGCGGCGAGGCGGCGCTGCGCGCCGACCTGAAGGCCCGTCTCGCCGGCATCGCGGTTCATGCGCGCGCCTGCGTCGCCGGCACGCCCGAGGCGGCGCGTGCGCTCGCCCGTTTCGGCCGGCTGGAGATCGTCGCGCCCGGCGGCGAAGCGCCGGCGGTCCATCCGCTGCCGGTCGCCGCTCTTGGCCTGCCGCCGGAAACGGTGCTGGCCTTGTCGCGGGCCGGGCTCAAGACCATTGGCGATCTCGCCGGCCGCCCGTCGGCGCCGCTCGCCGCCCGTTTCGGCGCCACCTTGGCGGCCGGGCTCAGGCGGGTGCTGGGAGCTGAGGATATCCGCATCACCCCGTGCCGGCCGGTGCCCGCCTGCATCGTCGAGCAGCGCTTCGCCGAGCCGATCGCGCGGGCCGAGGATATCGAGGGCACGCTCGCCGCGCTGATGGCGCGAGCCGGCGCGCTGCTCGAACAGCGCGGCGAGGGTGGCCGCGCCTTCGAGGCGAGCTTCTTCCGGGCCGATGGCGCGGTCAGGCGGATCGCGGTCGAGACCGGCCGGCCGGTTCGCGACGCCAAGGCGGTGATGCGGCTGCTCGTCGAGCGTATCGAGGTGCTGGCCGACCCGATCGATCCCGGCTTCGGTTTCGACCTGATCCGCCTGTCGGTGCCGGTGACCGAACCTTTCGCGGTGGCCCAGACCAGCCTCGACGGCCATGCGGTCGAGGACGACGAACTGGCCGAACTGGTCGACCGGCTGGTCGCCCGTTTCGGCGCCGACCGCGTGCTGCGTTTCGCGGCGCGCGACAGCCATGATCCCGATCGTGCGGCGCATCTCGTGCCGGCGGTTCGTCCGGTTCGATCTGGCGCTGATGCCGAAGACGCCCCCTGGCGCCCGGTCGAACCGGACGAGCCGCCGGCGCGGCCCCTGCATGTCTTCGATCCGCCGCAGCCGGTCGAGGCGATCGCCGAGGTGCCGGACGGGCCGCCTTTGAGCTTTTTGTGGCGGCGCTGCCGGCATCACGTCACCCGTGCCGAAGGCCCGGAGCGGATCGCCGCGGAATGGTGGCGGCAGGCCGACCGGCCGGCGCGCGACTATTACCGGGTCGAGGATGCCGAGGGCCGGCGCTTCTGGCTGTTCCGCAGCGGGTTTTATGGCAGCGATGCCGCGCCGCGCTGGTTCCTGCACGGGCTGTTCGCATGACCTGTTATGCCGAACTTGCGACCGCGACCAATTTTTCCTTCCTGCACGGCGCCTCGCAAGCCCAGGACCTGGTGCTGAAGGCGATCGAGCTCGGCCATACCGGCATCGGCGTCGCCGACCGCAACACGGTGGCTGGCGTGGTCCGGGCCTATGCGGCGCTCAATAAGGTCAAGGAGGCCATGGCCAGGGAGGTCGGCCCGGAGGCGCTGGCCGATTTCAAGCTGGCGGTCGGGGCACGGCTGGTCTTTACCGACGGCTCCCCTGACATCATCGCCTATCCCGCCGACCGGGCCGGCTGGGGCCGGCTCTGCCGGCTGCTCACCCTGGGCAATCGCAAGGCCAGGAAGGGTGACTGCATCCTGACGCTCGGCGATCTCCTCGCCGATACCCGCGGTCTCCTGTTGATCGTCATGCCGGGGCCGGTTTTTGACGGCTTGCCGGCCGCACTCGCGCGGATCGCGGAAGCGGCCGCCGGCGCCGTCTGGCTCGGTGCCGCCATGCACCGGCATGGCAATGACCGGCGCCGGCTTGCCCGCCTGTTCCGGATCGGCGAGGCCGCCGGTGTCGCCCTCGTCGCGGTCAATGACGTGCTTTATCACGCGCCCGAACAGCGCGACCTGCAGGACGTGCTCACCTGCATCCGCGAGGGCACGACGATCGAGGCGGCCGGCCGTCTGCTCGAGGTCAATGCCGACCGGCACCTGAAGGAGCCGAAGGAAATGGCGCGGCTGTTCCGCGATTGCCCGGAGGCGATCGACGAGACGCAACATCTGCTTGCCCGCATCGAATTCTCGCTGTCCCAGCTCACCTATGAATATCCCGACGAGCCGGTGCCGCCGGGCTGGACCCCGCAAAGCTGGCTCGAGGAGCTGACCAGGCGGCGGGCCGAAATGCGTTACCCCCAGGGCGTTCCGGACAAGGTCGTCGGCCTGATCAAGGCGGAGCTGAAACTCATCGAGACGCTCGATTACGCCCGCTATTTCCTGACCATCTACGACATCGTCCAGTTTGCCCTCAATGCGGGCATCCTTTGCCAGGGCCGGGGTTCGGCGGCCAATTCCGCGGTCTGCTACGTGCTCGGCATTACCGCCGTCGATCCGAACGAACACGATGTCCTGTTCGCCCGCTTCCTCTCGAGCGAACGGCGGGAGCCGCCCGACATCGATGTCGATTTCGAGCATGAGCGCCGCGAAGAGGTGATCCAGGAGATCTATCGGCGTTATGGCCGCGACCGGGCCGGCATTGCCGCGACCGTCATCAGCTATCGGCCGCGCAGCGCCATCCGTGATGTCGGCAAGGCCATGGGCCTGACCGAGGACATCACGGCACGGCTCGCCAGCATGATCTGGGGCAGCTGGGGCGAGGGCATCAGCGACGAACAGATCCGCCAGGCGGGCCTCGATCCGGCCAATGCGACCGTACGCCGGGCGGTCGACCTGGCGGTGCGCCTGCTCGGCTTCCCGCGCCACCTGTCCCAGCATGTCGGCGGCTTCGTGCTGGCGCGCGGGCGGCTCGACGAAATGGTGCCGATCGGCAATGCCGCCATGGCCGACCGCACCTTCATCGAATGGGACAAGGACGACATCGACGAATTGCGGCTGATGAAGGTCGATATCCTGGCGCTCGGCATGCTCACCTGCATCCGCAAGGCCTTCGACCTGTTGAGAGAGCACGAGGGCAGGGATCTTGGCCTCGCCGATGTCGAGCCCGATGACCAAAAGGTCTATGCCATGCTGAAGAAGGGCGATTCCATTGGCGTGTTCCAGGTGGAAAGCCGGGCGCAGATCAACATGCTGCCGCGGCTGAGGCCGGAAAAGCTCTATGACCTGGTCATCCAGGTGGCGATCGTCCGGCCCGGGCCGATCCAGGGCGGCATGGTGCATCCCTATCTGCGCCGCCGGAGCGGCGTCGAGAAAGTCGACTATCCTTCGCCATCGCCGGACCACGGTCCTCCCAATGAGCTGTTCGAGGTTCTGAACAAAACGCTGGGCGTGCCGCTGTTTCAGGAACAGGCGATGCGGCTCGCCATGGTCGCGGCAAAATTCACCGACGACGAGGCCAATGGCCTGCGCAAGGCCATGGCGACCTTCCGCAATGTCGGCACGATCCAGAATTTCGAACAGATGATGGTCGGGCGCATGGTGGCGCGCGGTTATCAGCCCGAATTCGCCCAGCGTTGTTTCGAGCAGATCAAGGGCTTCGGCAGTTATGGCTTTCCCGAAAGCCATGCCGCGTCCTTCGCCAAGCTGGTCTACATTTCGTCCTGGATCAAATGCCACTACCCGGCTGCCTTTGCCTGCGCGCTCCTGAATGCGCAGCCAATGGGGTTTTATGCGCCGGCGCAGATCGTCCGGGACGCCCGCGATCATGACGTCGAGGTGCGTCCCGTCGATGTCAACGAGAGCCGGTGGGACAATCATCTGCAGCGCCGGCCGGACGATGCGTTGGCGCTCAGGCTCGGCTTTCGCCAGGTCGACGGCTTCCATCAGGACTGGGCCAAGGCTCTGGAACCGGCGCGCGGCGTGGGCTATGCCAGCGTCGAGGAGCTGGCGGTGCGCGCCCGCTTGCCGAACCGGGCCATGCATATACTGGCCGATGCCGACGCCTTCCGCTCGATCGGGCTCGACCGGCGCGAGGCGCTGTGGGCGGTGCGCCGCCTGCCGGATGATCAGCCGCTGCCCTTGTTCGCCGCGGCGGACGCGCGCGAACTCGGCGAGGAGGCCGATGTCGGCCTGCCGGTCATGCCGCTCGCCGAACATGTGGCGGCGGATTACCAGACCATCCGGCTGTCATTGAAGGCCCATCCCATGGAGATCCTGCGGCCGCGCTTTCACGGCGAGGGCGTGACCACCTGCGTCGCGACCAATGACAAGCCGGACGGGAGCTGGGCGAAGGTAGCTGGCGTCGTGCTGGTGCGCCAGCGGCCGGGCAACGGCAAGGCTATTTTCATCACGCTGGAAGACGAGACCGGCATCACCAATATCGTGCTCTGGGAACGCAAGTTCGAGCAGTTCCGCCGCCAGGTGATGGGCGCGCGCCTGCTGCTGATCGAAGGATTGATCCAGAAGAGCCCGGAAAATGTCGTGCATCTGATGGCCGAGCGCATTGTCGACCGGACCGAGGAGCTCGACCACCTCTCCGACACCCACAAGACCCAGCCGGTGGTCGGCCGCGCCGACGAGGCGCTGCATCCGCAATATCCGCGCATCTCCGGCCACCCGCGCAATGTCCGCATCCTGCCGAAGTCACGCGATTTCCATTGAGGGGAGGGGCTTCAAAACGAACATGGGATTTTTGACTGAAGGATACGAATGGCCTTTCAGTCTGGCCAGCCACTTTCAGGGTTCGCGTTCGAACCACTGCTTTACCTCTCCCCGGCGGGGCTACCGGATTCACACATCTCGACAAACCGTATCTTGGCGCGGCGTTGCTCGCTTCGTCATGGCCGTGCTTGTCACGGCCATCCACGTCTCCCACGGTCAAGGCAATGCGTGGATGGCCGGCACAAGGCCGGCCATGACGAAAAAGGGCGGCGCACGCGCTATCCGTGGTTCTCGTGCGAAGCCTTGAAGGGCGGCGAATTCAGGCCCCTTTGAGAGATGTGTGCATCCGCTAGCCCCGCCGGCGCGAGGTAGGGTCGGTGGTTCCGGCGCGAGCCTCGAAGGACCAATGACCGGCGCGCAAGCCACCGCTCCCACCCCAAACCCTCACGCCTTGAAATAGGCGATCTGCTGGCTGGTCGCGAGCAGGCGGCCCGAGGGCGACCAGAGTTCAGCGGTCTGGTCGGCATAAGACTTGTGGAAGACATGGGCATCGGCGACGCCGAGCAGTCCGGTGATGGCCTCGGCGGCGAGATCGGCCGCATCGACATGGAAATAGGTGGTCATCGAGACCGTTCCGAACGGCACGAGGCCGCCCCGGACATGGAAGATGCGGCCGAAAAAGGCGTCGGCCATGGCGGCAAGCGACAAGGCGTCGACGGGCCTCGGTGGACTGTCCGACAGCCAGACCTCGGACCGGGCGCTTGCCGGCTGTTCGTTCAGCGTCGCGCCGAAGCGCGGATCGCCGGAGGCAAAGCGGAACTCATATTGCCGGAGCCAGGACGAGGATTTGTCATTGGGCAGTGCCGGCACCTCGGCTGCCGGCCTGACCTGCGGCATGGCGGCGGCCTGATGCGACCAGGACGGCCGGCGTTCGGCGAACACCGCCGTGGCGGTCGCCACCACGCCTTCGCCGGCCTGCGTGAGTTCGATCGCCCAATGCTGGGACGAGCGGTTGGCGCGCACCAGCCTGACATCGACAGCGAAGCCGCCGCGCTGGATCGGCGCGCAATAATTGACGGTCAGCGCCAGCGGCTCGCCGCGGCGCTCGCCATGGTCCAGCACGGCCCGCAGCATGGTCGCGGCGGTCGCCCCGCCGAACGGCCCGACAAAGGCCCAATAGAGGTCGCTGGTCGCCCCCGTCAGGTGGTCGCCTTCGGCCCGGATGCCGGTCGCCTGATCGAACGGATGGAGGGTGGTGAGATCGGACGGCACGGGTCGCTCCAGCGGCTGAAGGCCGCCGCCAAGGTCCGATGCTTCGCCGGTCATTTCAATGACGCCGGAGGTCATTCTCACAGGCCATCAGGCGGATGGCCGGGCCGGATCACCGCGCGCGCAATGCGCCGCTTCACACCTCGCGATCGTCGAACAGCAACATATCGACGCCGCCGGTCGCGAATTTTCCGACATCCGCAGCCGTTGCCCGCCCTTCCGGGCTCGCGAAAGCCTTCTGGATCGCGGCCAGATCATCGAAATGCAGGATGGCGATCAAATGAAAGCCCGAGGCGCCGGCGGGTGTCGCCACCGGGCCGCGGCTGACCTCGTATTTGCCGAGGCCCGGGATCGTCTTGGCGAGCGGAACATGGGTCTCGAAATAGTAGGTGTCGAAAGCCGCCATATCCTTGGGCGTCTTGTACATCACCAGCAGCCGAGCCATGGCATTCCTCCCTGTGATCGAGCCCGTCGAGATGGTCGGGGTCCCGTTGCGGCGACAGTGACGCACGGCGAAGGCTTGCTGTCACCAGGGACGGCGTTGCCGAGGCGGCGTGATGGCGCCAATCGGCGCCCAGTGATCATTGGAACGGCCTGCTTGCGATGATGATTCCGGCCAGCGCCGGGGTTCCGGCCGGATAATCGCCGCCAAACCGCCAATTCACCATATGGCTTTACCTCATCTCAATGCGGCTTGCCTCCTCTAGGCCCTTCGTTTGCCCCGAGCCTTCGTTCGAGGAGCCGCTGCATTGTCTCCACCAGCCCTGGTTCTCACCCACCTCGCCAAGGCTTTCGACCGTCCGGCGGTCGATGGCCTCGACCTCACCGTGCGCGCCGGCGAATTCTACGCCCTGCTCGGGCCGAACGGCGCGGGCAAGACGACGACCTTGCGCATGGTGGCGGGCCTGTTGCGTCCGGATGCCGGGACGATTTCGGTGTTCGGCATCGATGCGCTGGCCGACCCGGTGGCCGCCAAGCAGCTGATCGCCTGGGTCGCCGACGAGCCGATGATCTATGACAAGCTGACGCCGCTCGAATATCTCGCCTTCGTCGCGGGGCTGTGGGCTGTCGCGCCGGTCCATGCCGAGGCCCAGGCCCGCGAGCTGATCGATCTTCTCGGCCTTGGCCGCCATGCCAACGAGCGCTGCGAGGGTTTCTCCAAGGGCATGCGCCAGAAGGTGGCGCTGGCCGGCGCGCTGGTGCATGAGCCGCGCCTGATCATTCTCGACGAACCGCTGACCGGGCTCGATGCCGGCTCGGCGCGCCTGGTGAAGGACGTGCTGATCGCCCGTGTCCGGGCCGGCGCCACTGTCATCCTGACCACCCACATTCTCGAAGTCGCCGAGCGCATGGCCGAGCGGATCGGCGTGATCGCCCAGGGCCGGCTGGTCGCCGAAGGCACGCTGGAGGAACTGGCACGGCAATCCGGCCGGCGTTCCGGATTGTCCGGCGGCTCGCTCGAAGACGTCTTCCTGGAGCTCGTTGCCGCCCATGATCCCGGGCTGGCGGCATGACCAGCGCTTCGCTCACCTGGTTCGCCCGCCAGGAAATGCGGCTGACCTGGCGCGAATGGCTGTGGTGGCTGCGCGGCCATCGCCATGGCGTGCTGCGCGCGGCGCTGTTCGCGGTGGTGGCGCTGGCCGGCCTGCACCTGATCGCCGGTTTCAGCGTCGCCTCGCTGGCAAGCGTCGCCGACGCGCCGGATCGGGGCCGGTTCCTGCTGCTCACCGCCGCCGCCGCCATGGCCTGGATGCTGATGTTGTCCCAGGCGATGGAATCGGTCACCCGCGTGCTCTATGCGCGTGGCGACGTCGATCTCATCCTGTCGTCGCCGGCGCCCGCCCGCGCGCTCTTCGCGCTACGCCTTGCCGGCATCGCCGCGGGCAGCACGGCGATGGCGTTCCTGGTGGTCGGTCCGTTCGTCAACATGCTGGCGATCAAGGGCGGCGCGCAATGGCTCTGGGCCTATGGGGTGCTCGCCGCGATGAGCGCATCGGCGGCGGCGCTCGCCATTCTCGCGACCCTGGCCTTGTTCCGCATCGCCGGGCCGCAGCGCACCCGGCTGGCCGCGCAGATCGTGGCGGCGGTGGTCGGCGCAGCCATCGTCATTGGCCTTCAGGTCGTGGCGATCATGGGTCATCAAGGGCTCGAACGCTTCGACGTCCTGCGCAGCGAGGTGGTGATCGCCGCGACGCCGATGCTCGACAGCCCGGTGTGGTGGCCGGTGCGCGCGGCAACCGGCGAGGTGGCGCTGGTGGCTGGCCTGCTGGTCGCGGCGCTGGCTTTGCTCGGCGCCACCATTGCCGGGGCCTCGCGCCGCTTCGCCGACCTCGTCATCGCCGCCAGCATGACACGCACGACGGGGCGTGGCGGCGCCCGCCCGGCGCGTTTCGTCGCGGTCGGTCCGGCGGGCGCGCTGCGCGCCAAGGAATTGAAGCTGCTCGCCCGCGACCCCTGGCTCCTGTCGCAGACGCTGATGCAACTGCTCTACCTGATCCCGCCGGCGCTGTTGCTGTGGCAGAGTTTCGGCAAGGGCGCCAACCCGGCGCCGCTGATCGTGCCGGTGCTGGTCATGGCGGCGGGGCAGCTTGCCGGCGGCCTCGCCTGGCTGGCGATTTCGGGCGAGGACGCTCCGGACCTGGTGGCCACCGCGCCCTTGTCGGCCAGCGCCGTGCTGCAGGCCAAGATCCAGGCGGTGCTGATCGCCGTGGCGCTGCCGATGGCGCCGCTGGTCTTCGCCGTCGCCTTGCTGTCACCGGCCGCGGCCGGCATCGCGACCGTCGCGATCCTTGCCGCCGCCGCCAGCGCCACCGCCATCCAGCTCTTGTTCAAGACGACGGCGAAACGCGCCGCGTTCCGCCGCCGCCAGACCGCCTCGCGTGTCGCCACCTTCGCCGAGGCGCTGGTCTCGATCGCCTGGGCCGCCGCGGCCGGCCTGGCGGCCGCGGGCTCGCCGCTGATCGCCCTGGTGCCGGTGGCGGCGGCGCTCGGCGTGCTCGCCATCGCCAGGACCTTCGCGCCCAGCCGGGCCTGAGCCCTCCGTTGGCTCAGCGTTCGACAAAGGCGCGAAGCCGCGACAAGGCATCGTCCCATTGCTGCGACACCGCGTCGAGATAGGCCCTGACCTCGCCGATCGGTTCGGGTCTGAAGGCGAACAGGCTTTCCCGGCCGGCGCGCGTGCTGGCCACCAGCCCGGCGGTTTCCAGCACGCGCAGGTGCTTGGTGACGGCTTGCCGGGTCAGCCTGGTATCAGCGGACAGGCTGGCGATCGATCGCGTCTGCCCGTCGCTCAGCTTGGTCAGCAGCGACAGGCGGGTGCGGTCTCCGAGAGCCGCGAAGACCGGCGCCGGATTGGCCCGATCGGCCTGGGCCTTAGGGCTCAACATGGGCTTGAATATTCCTGAGCTGTTCGTCCCAACCGCCGTCGTTCATGCGCAGCGCGTCGGGCCGCCGGTGGCTCGGCAGCGCATCGAACCCGGATTCGACAATGGTCAGGCGGGTTCCCTTGGTGACCGGTTCGAGCCGGAATTCGACCAGCGTCGGGGGTTCCTTGGAATAGTCCACGTCGGGCTCGACCGCATAGGGGTGCCAGGTGAAGGAGAACAGGCGTGGCGCCTCCATCTGCTTGACCCGGGCCTCCCATTTGACGTGCTCATAACCGGGATAGGTGATCCGGCCGGTTGACACTTCACCTGGCGTGAACGGGCCGTCCAGCTTGACCCGGAACCATTCGCCGAACTCCTTGTGGTCGGTCAGCGCGCGCCAGACCCGCTCGACGGGAGCGTTCAATTCGATGGTCTTTTCGATGCGGTCGGACATATTGGCAACCTCCTGGTTGCCTTTACATGGCAGTGTCGATGCAGAAATGCAACCAAAAAGTTGCTCTTTTCGCGCCCCCTGCCGTGCGGACCTCATCCGTGCGACGCTGCCCCGCGACCCGACATCTGCGGGCAGGTCCGACCAGGCTGCGAGAGGCAGACGCATGACCCCAAGCATTGACCCAAGCATTGATCCGGCGATCACCCTGAAGATGGTGAAGGCCAATGGCATCACTATCCGTTATGCCGAGGCGGGGCAGGGCCCGCTGGTGCTGTTCTGCCACGGCTGGCCGGAGGGCTGGGCGTCCTGGCGCCACCAGTTGAAGGCGCTGGCCGCGGCCGGCTACCGGGCGGTGGCGTCCGACATGCGCGGTTATGGCGGCACCGATGCGCCAGCCGAGATCGAGCGCTATACGATCCTCGACCTGGTCGCCGACCAGGTCAGCCTGGTCAAGGCGCTCGGCGAGACCAGCGCGGTGGTGGTTGGCCATGATTGGGGCGCGCCGGTCGCCTGGCACGCGGCGCTGATCCGCCCGGATGTGTTCCGCGCGGTCGCCGGCATGAGCGTGCCCTGGACCCCGCCCGGCCATGTCGACTTCCTGACCGCGCTGGAAAAGCTCGAGATCCGCGATTTCTACATCCAGTACTTTCAGGCACCGGGCATCGCCGAGGCCGAGCTGGATCGCGATCCGGAAGACAGCCTGCGCCGGCTCTATTTCACCGGCTCCGGCGATCAGCGCGACCGGACCAAGGGCATGACCCGGCTCGGGACCGGCGGGGTGCTCGGCAATACCGTCGACCCGGAAGAACTGCCGGACTGGCTGCCGCGGGAGCACCTGGCCTATATGGCCGGCGAGTTCCGCCGGGCCGGCTTTCGCGGCGGGCTCAACTGGTACCGCAACCTGACGCGCAATTTTCACCTGACCGCGCCCTGGCGCGGCCAGCCGATCCGCCAACCTTCGCTGTTCATCGTCGGCGCCAAGGACGGCGTGATGCGCTTTCCGGCCTCGAAGGCGCAGGTCGAGGCCTATCCGCAGACCCTGCCGGGCCTGCGCGGCCTGCATGTTCTCGACATGGCCGGCCACTGGATCCAGCAGGAGCGGGCCGACGAGGTCAACGGATTGCTGGTCGATTTCCTGCGCGGGCTCTGAAACGGCCAGGATCGCACTTGCCGGGATCGCACTTGCCAGGATCGCACTTGACGGCCAGGCCCTCGAGGGTCTTGAGGAACCGCCCGTGCTCTCGCAACGAACCAACCGTCACAGCCGAACCACCCCAATGCCGAACAATCTTCGCTACGACTATGCCGGCGACAGCCGGCTCTTGGAGGGCGCCGACTGGATCGGCCGCCGCCCGGGGGGATTGCAGCTGCATTACCACGAGGAGGCGCAGGTTTCGGTGATCTGGAACGGCCACCGCGACTATCGCATCGGCGCTCATCTCCTGCGTCTGCATCCGGGCCAGCTTCTGATCATACCGCGCCTGAGGCCGCACCATGCCCTGCCGTCGCTGCAGGGCGAGGTCAGGTCGGCGGAGTTTTATCTCGCCCCCGATGCCCTGCCGGCGGTGACCCGCCAGGTCCTCGAAGCCTTCGATTATCTCATTGCCGACGCGCCGGAGTTGCTGGAGACCGCGCCCTGCGATGTCATCGCGTTCATCGCCGCCCGGATGGCCGAGGATCGGCTGCTGGCCGGGTGGTGTGGCCCATCCGCTTCGCACCTGACCGCCGACGGCCATCTGCTCGAAGCGGTTGCCCGGCACGACCGGGTTTGCGAGGCGGCCGCGGCGCTGGGTTTCAGCCGCGAAGGTTTCATCCGGATATTTTCGCGCAGTTTCGGCATGACGCCCCATGCCTACAGGATCAATGACCGGCTGAATCTCGGCCGCCGGCTGCTGCGCGACGGCGAGACCATCTCGGACACCGCCTATGCCGCGGGGTTCAGCGACCAGAGCCATTTCGGGCGGACCTTCCTCCGGCTGTTCGGCGCGACACCCGGCCAGTTCCAGGCCGCGCATACGACCTGACGACGATCACTTTCGTTCTATAGCCCTGGCGCCCTCCGGTGGTTCATCGCCGCCAGGAGCGCCCATGACCACCTTTGATATCGTCCTGCTGGCGGTTGCCGGCTTTGCCGCGGGAACGCTGAATGCGATTGCCGGCGGCGGCACCATCTTCACCTTCTCCGCCCTGCTCGCCATTGGCGTGCCGCCGGTGGCGGCCAATGCCACCAGCGCGGCGGCCGTGGTTCTCGGATCCGTGGCCTCCACCGTCGCCTATCGCCGCGAGGTCATGGCGGCGCTGAAACGGCTGCTGCCGCTGTGCCTGATCTCGGTTGTCGGCGGTGGTCTCGGCGCGATCCTGCTGCTGCGCTCCGGCGACCAGGCGTTTCGCGCTCTGGTGCCCTGGCTGCTGCTGTTCGCCACCGTGCTGTTTGCCGGCACGCCCCGGCTCCAGAGAGCCATCAGGACGGCCGCGGCGACCCAGAAGGCCAAAGGCGGCATGCGGCTGGCGGTGCCGACGCAGGGCCTGGTCTCGGTCTATGGCGGCTATTTCGGCGCGGGCATGGGCGTGATGATGCTGGCCTCGCTCTCCTTGACCGAAGATGGCGAATACCACGCGGTCAACGCCGCCAAGAACCTGCTCTCGATCGTCCTGCAGTCGATGGCGGTGGCGGTCTTCCTGGCCTCCGGCGTCGTCCATTTCGGGATGAGCCTGGTGATCGCGGTGGCGAGCATTCTCGGCGGCTGGATCGGGGTACTGGCGGCGCGCCGGGTGCCGGAGCGCCTGATGCGCAGCCTCATCATCGTCAGCGGCCTGGGGCTCTCGCTCTGGTATTTCGTCAATTGAGCGCGAAAGCGCGGGCGGGGCGGCCTCGGTCACCCCGGCCACATCGCGCCGCGGGTTTCGATGTTTCGGTCGGGCCCTTATCGAGGTGCGAGTCGTTGGCTGCGTTGTTTGCTCGCACCTACGTCACCCCCGGCGGAGCGCAGCGACGGGAAGGGGGTCCAGGGGTCGACATGTCACGCTTTCGGCGCATGCCTTCTTGTGATTTCGCAGCGTCGACAGCGCATGCCGGGCACGGCATTTGGCGGCGTCGGACCACAAGCCCTGCAACCCCTGGACCCCCTTCCCGTCGCTTCGCTCCGCCGGGGGTGACGTAGCGCATTTTCCGGCAGTCGTTCGCCCAGTCTCTCCTCAACCATATCGTCTCATCTCAACCACGCCCGCTCCGCCTCAACTCCTGACCATCTCGGCCTTGGCGATGTCGGCGACGCTCCGGCAGCCGGTCAGCGCCATGGTGATGTCGAGCTCGGCGATCATGTTCTGGATCACCTCGGTCACGCCCTGTTCGCCGGCCACCGCCAGGCCATAGACATAGGGCCGGCCGAGCAGCACGGCGCGGGCGCCGAGCGCCAGGGCCTTGAACATGTCGGCGCCCGACCGAACGCCCGAATCGAACAGCACGGGTGTCGCGCCGGCGGCGGCGACCACGCCCGGCAGCGCGTCGAGCGAGCCGATGGCGCCGTCGACCTGGCGGCCGCCATGGTTCGACACGACGATGCCGTCGACGCCGCGCTCAACCGCCTGTTTTGCGTCCGCGGCGCTCTGGATGCCTTTCAGCAGCACCGGCAGCCGGGTCATCTCCTTCAGCCGGGAGACGTCGTCCCAGACGAGATCCGGGCGCGAATAGATCTGGGTGAAACGGGCGACCGCCGAGCGGGCGGTCGTGAGGCTGAGGCCGAAGCGGCGCGCCGCCGACATCAGGTCGATCAGCGCGGTGACGAGATCGAGCCCGGAAGGTTTGATCGGCGACACCGGCGGGGTCGGCGGCAACGTCTTCAGGAACACCGGGTCGGTCAGATATTGCGCCAGTCCCTGGCCGCGCAGGAAGGGCAGGGACGCCAGATCGAGATCGCGCGGCCGCCAGCCGAGGATGGTCGTGTCGAGGGTCAGCACGATCGCCTCGCAGCCGGACTTTTCGGCGCGCGCCACCAGCGAGCGGGTCAGGTCGTCATCGGTGCTCCAATAGAGCTGGAACCAGCGCGGCGTGTCGCCGAGCGTTGCCGCCACCTGTTCCATGGCGACCGAGGCCTGGTTGGAAAAGACCATGCCGATGCCTTCGGCCCTGGCCGCGCGTGCGACTGCATGTTCGGCCTGCTTATGGGCCATTTCCAGCACGCCGATCGGCGCCAGCAGGAACGGCGCCTTGTGGGTGCGGCCGAACAAGGACACCGAAAAATCGCGCCGGGAGGCATCGACCAGCATGCGCGGCACGATGGCCAGACGGTCGAAGGCCGCCCGATTGGCCGCCATGGTCCGTTCCATGCCGGCGCCGCCGGCGACATAACCGAAGGCATTTTTCGCCATGGCCCGGCCGGCGGCGTCCTCGAGCGCTGCCGGCGCCACCGGCACCGCCGGCAGCTTGCCGCCGAGGCCGCGCAGGTAGATCGAGGTCTGGCGCGTCCGGCCAGGGCCGGGGGGCGGCGGGCTTCCGGCCGGGTCCGTCATGCTGTTTGTCCTGGTTCTGCCGTCTGTCGGTCGCTCAGCGGATCGGAGTGAGCCGTTCCTTGCCGACGCCTTCGGTGCCGGTGATCGTCCAGGTGCCGTCCAGCACGCCGTTGTCGCCGAGGCGGTAGACGACCAGGCCGGCCGAATTGCCGAGCTGGTAGGCGACCGCCAACACATCACCCTGGCGCATGCAGAAGCCCTGGCTCGGCGGTGTGTTGACCAGTGCCCAGCGGATGGCGCATCTGCCGCCGGCCGTGCCGGAAATCTCCGCTGTGCCGGAATAGCCGCTGCCATTGGCGTTTTCGCCCTGGACCTGGTAGCGGCCGGCGATCTCCTGGGCGCCGGCGGCGGATAGCGCGGCAAGGCTGATGAAGGCGGCCGAAGCCGCGACACGCAAGGTGCTCATGGCGGTTCTCCCAGGAGGCGACAAGCGTGGTTGGCTCGTCCTTGAGAACCAGTGTCGTCCTATCCTGTCGCAACGTCACGTCAGGAAATTTCCGGTGGTGCGGCTTGCACCCGGGCAGGTGGTGACGTTATCTGCGCCCCAAATCCTTATCACCGCTAAAGCCCGACAGGACGCGAGACCCCATGGCCCGTCAATTCGCCTATCATATGTCCGGCCTGACCAAGGCCTATCCGAACGGCAAGAAGGTTCTGGAGAACGTCCACCTGTCGTTCTATCCGGACGCCAAGATCGGCGTGCTCGGCGTCAACGGCGCCGGTAAATCGACGCTTCTGCGCATCATGGCCGGCATGGACAAGGAATATTCGGGCGAGGCCTGGGCCGCCGAAGGCGTGCGCGTCGGCTATCTCTCGCAGGAGCCGCAGCTCGACCAGAGCCTCACCGTGCGCGAGAACGTCATGCTCGGCGTTGCCGCCAAGAAGGCGATCCTCGACCGCTACAACGATCTCGCCATGAACTATTCCGACGAGACCGCCGACGAGATGGCCAAGCTGCAGGACGAGATCGAGGCCAAGGGCCTGTGGGATCTCGACAGCCAGGTCGATCAGGCCATGGACGCGCTGATCTGCCCGCCCGACGACTGGGCGGTCGACAAGCTGTCGGGCGGCGAGAAGCGCCGCGTGGCGCTGTGCAAGCTCCTGCTCGACCAGCCGGAAGTGCTGCTGCTCGACGAACCGACCAACCATCTGGACGCCGAGACCACCGCCTGGCTCGAGGGCCATTTGCGCAGCTATCCCGGCGCCATCCTGATCGTCACCCACGATCGCTACTTCCTCGACAATGTCACCGGCTGGATCCTCGAGCTCGATCGCGGCCGCGGCCTGCCCTATGAGGGCAATTATTCGTCCTGGCTGCAGCAGAAGCAGAAGCGGCTGATCCAGGAAGGCCGCGAGGAGGAGACGCGCCTGAAGGCGCTGGCTCGCGAGCAGGAATGGATGGGCGCTTCGCCCAAGGCCCGCCAGGCCAAGAGCAAGGCGCGCATCCAGCGTTATGACGACCTGGTCAAGCAGGCCGCCGAGACCGGCCCGACGACGGCCCAGATCATCATCCCGATCGCCGAGCGGCTCGGCCAGAACGTCATCGAGTTCAACGACCTGTCCAAGGCCTATGGCGACAAGCTGCTGATCGACGGCTTGTCGTTCCGCCTGCCGCCGGGCGGCATCGTCGGCATTATCGGGCCGAACGGCGCCGGCAAGACCACGCTGTTCCGCATGATCGCGGGGCTGGAAAAGCCCGACGGCGGCGAGATCCTGATCGGCGAGACGGTCAAGCTCGGTTATGTCGACCAGTCGCGCGACGCGCTGGCCGCCGACAAGACGGTCTATGAGGAAATCTCCGGCGGCAACGAGATCCTCTATCTCGGCAAGCGCGAGATCAATGCCCGGGCCTATTGCGGCGCCTTCAACTTCAAGGGCGGCGACCAGCAGAAGAAGGTCGGCCAGATCTCGGGCGGTGAGCGCAACCGCGTGCATCTCGCCAAGATCCTGCAGCGTGGCGCCAATGTCCTGCTGCTCGACGAGCCGACCAACGATCTCGACATCGACACCTTGCGTGCGCTCGAAGAGGCACTGGAGGACTATGCCGGCTGCGCCGTGGTGATCAGCCACGACCGCATGTTCCTCGACCGCATCGCCACCCATATCCTGGCCTTCGAGGGCGACAGCCATGTCGAATGGTTCGAGGGCAATTTCCAGGACTACGAAGAGGACAAGAAGCGGCGCCTCGGCATCGATTCGACCATTCCGAAGCGGATCCAGTACAAGAAGTTCTCGCGCTAAAGAGACAACCCATGGCGGGTGATGCGCTCGACATCAGCCTGACCGGTCCGGGAGACCATGCCGACATCGCCTTGCTGAACCAGGCGATGGACCGGCACTACAACCCGGACCTCGCGCCGAATTCGATCGAGGAGGTCACCGATCTCCTCGGTCGCATCGACCGCGAGCGGCGCTTCGGCACCCAGTTCGCGCTCGCCCGCCATGACGGCCGGCCGGTCGGTTTTGCCGCCTTCGCGGTGATCCATCCGGGCCGGCGGCTGAACGGCCTGATTTTCCTGAAAGACCTGTTCGTCCTGCCGGAATCGCGCGGCTTGAGCGTCGGCGAGAGCCTGATGCGCTTCCTCGCCCGTTTCGCCGTCGACAACGGCATCGGCCGGATCGACCTCACCGCCGAACCGCATAATCAAGGCGCCATCCGCTTCTACGAGCGCCTGGGCATGACGGTCCGGCCGGCGATCTTCTACCGACTTGACGGCGAGGCGGTCGAAAAGCTGGCGCGAATTTCCGAGGGAAAAGGCTGATAGATCGACCTTCTCCCAGAGGCCTGGCGGGTGCGCACATCTCTCGAAGGGATCTGAATTCGCCGCCCTTCGAGGCTTCGCACGAGAACCACGGATAGCGCGTGCGCCGCCCTTTTCGTCATGGCCGGCCTTGTGCCGGCCATCCACGCATGGCCTTGACCGTGGGAGACGTGGATGGCCGTGACAAGCACGGCCATGACGAAGCGAGCAACGCCGCGCCAAGACACGGATTGTCGAGATGTGCGAATCCGGTCGCCCTCCGGGAGAGGGTTGATCCGGTCCGGCTACCCCCGCCGCGCGAGGCTTTCGGCGCTGAGCCAGAACACCTCGCCTTCGCTCTCCGCCGTATCGATCCACAGGAAGGGCAAATACGGGAATTCGGCCTCCAGGATGTCGCGGCCGGTGCCGATCTCGCACAACAGGCCGCCGCCGGCGGTCAGATAGGTGCCGGCCTCGGCGAGGATGCGCCTGACGATGTCGAGCCCGTCGGCGCCGCCAATATGGGCCAGCACCGGTTCGCTCGCATATTCCGGCGGGAAGGCGGCGACTTCCGCCGCCGCGACATAGGGCGGATTGGTGATGATCAGGTCGTAGCGGCGGCCGGCGAGCGGGCCGAACAGGTCGCCCTGGTGCAATTTCACGTGATCGCCGGCCTGGTGATCGGCGACATTGAGCTTGGCGACCTCGAGCGCATCGGCCGAGAGGTCGACGGCATCGACCGCGGCGGCCGGAAAGGTCATCGCCGCCAGGATCGCCAGGCAGCCCGAGCCGGTGCACAGGTCCAGCACGGTCTCGACCTGATAGGGGTCGGCGATCAGGCCCAGGCCTTCGGGGCCAAGGGTGCCGGTGACGATCAGTTCGCCGAGATAGGAGCGCGGGATGATCACCCGCTCGTCGACCCGGAAGCCGATGCCCTGGATATAGGCCTTGCCGACCAGATAGGGCGCGGGCTTGCGCGTGGTGATGCGGGTTTCGAACAGATCCACCAATTTCAGCCGTTCGGCCAGCGTCAGGCGGGCGTCGAGCCAGGGACCGAGGTCGTCGATCGGCAGCGACAGGCTTTCGAGCACCAGGAAAGCCGCCTCGTCGAGCGCTGTCGCCGTGCCGTGGCCATAGCTGAGCCTGGCGGCGCCGAATCGGCTGACCGCGTAGCGGATCAGGTCGCGGACGGTCAGGAGCTCGTCGGCGGGCGAAGGCGAGCCAGAAGCCATGGTGTCGATATTCCCAAAAAACGTGCCGGAAAGCGCGGATGTGCGGTGCTAACCGCTCGCAAGGCCGGGTTCAAGCACCGTATCGTTTTCGGGCGCCGATGGGTGGTCCTGCCTTGGCATCGCCGCAGTCCGGCACCATGGTCGCCTTGCGGATCACTGCCTTCCTAGGCATTGTGGTTTGCATGAACGGCTGCGCCGGCTGACCTGTTTCGTATGCCGTGCGGCCCTCCCGATCGGGATGACGAGAGAGCGATAGTGACCTTGAGAACTCTGTTTCGAGCGCTCGTGCTCGCCGCGGGCGTGGCTGCGGTTTCCGCATCGGTCGGCGAGGCGCGCAGCGCGCCGAATGTTGTCCTGCCGCTGGGTCCGACGCCGGCGTTCCGCGAGGCCCTGCGCGTTTCGGTCTATGGCAATGTGCTGGCCGCCCGGCTGGCGGCAACCGTGCGCGACACCTCGGCCGCGTCGGTCTATTGGCGCGCCGCGCTGCGCCAGGATCCGCGCAACAACGAGATTCTCGAACGGGCCTTCGTCACCACGCTGGCCGACGGCAATGTCGAGGAGGCGATGCCGCTGGCCGACCGGCTGATCCAGGTCGACCGCCAGCATCGGCTGGCGCGCCTGGCCTTGGCCGTGCGCTCGATCAAGACCCGGCAGTTCCAGACCGCCCGCTCGCATCTGAGCGCCGCGCCGCGCGCCAATGCCGACCTGACCTCGGCGCTGCTGACCGGCTGGACCTTTCTGGGGTCCGGCGATGCGCCGGCCGGTGTCGCGGCCGTCGACCGGCTGACCGGCGCCGACTGGTTCCAGCTGTTCAAGCAGTTCCACGCCGGCCTGATCTTTGATGCCGCGGGCCGCAGGGCCGATGCCGGCCGCCGGCTCGAAGAGGCCTATAAGCAGGATCCGACCATCCTGCGCATCGTCGACGCCTATGGCCGCTGGGCGTCCAGGGCGCGCAATCTCGACGAGGCCCGCCAGGTCTATTCGGCTTTCGACAAGGTCGTGCCGAACCATCCGATGATCGAGGACGCCCAGCGCCGGCTGCGCGAGGCCCATACCCTGCCGCCGCTGGTGCGCAATGCCCAGAGCGGTTCGGCCGAAGTGCTCTATGGCCTCGGCTCGGCGCTGTCGCGCCAGGGCGGCGAAGACCTGGCGCTGATCTATCTGCAGCTCGCTCGCTGGCTCGATCCCGAGCACGAACTGGCGATCCTGTCGCTCGCCGATCTCTATGAATTCCTCAAGCTGCCGCAGCGGGCGATCGGCGTCTATGACGACATGCCCCAGTCGTCGCCGCTCTATCGCAATGCCCAGATCCAGCGCGCGCTCAACCTCGACCTGCTCGACAAGACCGACGATGCCCGCAAGGTGCTGCAGGACCTGATCGCCAAGAAACCGAACGACCTGGAGGCGCTGCAGGCGCTCGGCAACATCCTGCGCTCGCGCAAGATCTTCGCCGAAGCGGCGGAAGTCTATACCAAGGCGATCGCGCTGATCCCCAATCCCGACCGCCAGCACTGGGTCTATTTCTATTTCCGCGGCATTTCCTACGAGCGTTCGCAGCAATGGGCGAAAGCCGAGGTCGATCTGAAGCGGGCGATGGAGCTGGTGCCCGAGGGCAATGCCCGCGGCCGCGCCCAGGTGCTCAACTATCTCGGCTATTCCTGGGTCGACCAGGGCATCAATCTCGACGAAGGGCTTCGCCTGGTTCGGCGCGCCGTCGAATTGACGCCGGAGGACGGTTATATCGTCGACAGCCTGGGCTGGGCTTATTACCGCATGGGCCGTTTCGACGACGCGGTGACCGAACTCGAACGCGCCATCGAGCTGAAGCCCGAGGATCCCGTCGTCAACGACCATCTGGGCGATGCCTATTGGCGCGTCGGCCGGCAGGTCGAGGCCTATTTCCAGTGGAACCATGCCCGCGACCTGAAACCCGAGCCGGACGACCTGCCGCGTATCCTCAACAAGATCGCCAACGGCCTGCGCGACGATGCGAGCCCCGCCGGCCGGACCACCGGCCAGGCGGCGCAGACGCAGACCGCGCCGAACTGATTGCCGGCCTGCCGGCCGATCCGGACCGCGCGCCGGACCGGCCGGCGCGCCGGTTTTCCCTCGTGATCCTGGACCCGTGATCCTCTGCCCGTGATGGCCTTCGTCGATCACGCTCCCGCCAAGGTGAACCTGACGCTCGCCGTGCGGCGTCGGCGCGCCGACGGCTTTCACGACCTCGAAAGCCTGGTGGTCTTCGCCCGGACCGGCGACGAGGTTCGCTTCGCGCCCGGCGGCGCGGGTTATTCGCTCGAGGCGAGGGGCCGCATGTCGGCCGATGCCGGACCGGTCGGCGACAATCTCATCCTGAAGGCAGCACGGCTCCTGGCGGCGCGCGTGCCCTGGCTGCCGGGCGGCGCCTTCACCCTGGTCAAGCGGCTGCCGGTGGCAG
This sequence comes from Phreatobacter stygius, assembly GCF_005144885.1. Lineage (NCBI taxonomy): Bacteria > Pseudomonadati > Pseudomonadota > Alphaproteobacteria > Hyphomicrobiales > Phreatobacteraceae > Phreatobacter > Phreatobacter stygius. The sequence goes on along the minus strand of NZ_CP039690.1, from coordinate 624,412 downwards.
CCGGCCTCGGCGGCGGATCCTCGGATGCGGCAGCCGCCCTGCGCGTCCTGGCGCGGGTCGCGGCGCTCGGGCTCGATGATCGAAGGCTCCAGGACGCGGCAAGCCTCACCGGTTCCGATGTGCCGGTCTGCCTTGCCGGCAAGGCGCGGATGATGCGCGGAACCGGGGCCGAGCTCGGGCCGGTGCTGCCCCTGCCGCGCCTGCCGGCCTTGCTGGTCAATCCGGGAGTCGCGGTGCCGACGCCCCAGGTGTTCGCGCAGCTTGGTCTCGCGCCGGGCCTGGAAGGGCAGGCCGATCCGGCCGCGGCGCTGGAACAAGGTGAGGAGGGCCAGCCGCGGGCCGGCCGCGCCGGGCTTCTCGCCGTGCTCCAGGCGGCGCGCAACGACCTGCAGCCGCCAGCTCTGGCGCTGGCGCCGGTGATCGGAACGGCGCTGAGGCATCTGGGAGACACCGATGGCTGCCGCCTGGCGCGCATGTCCGGCTCGGGCGCGACCGTCTTCGGGCTCTACGATACCTGCCGGGCAGCGGCGGCTGCGGCCAAGGCGATCAAGGCGCGAGAGCCCGGCTGGTGGGTCAAGCCGACCATGCTCGGCTGAGGTGGCCGTTGCGGGACGGCAATGGGGGCTGGCAGAGCAATTTGCACCGTGGCCGGCCGTTCTCATTTCGCTCAAGCTCTGGCACGAGAACCACCACCTTCACCTCTTCCCGGCGGGCTGGCGGATTCACACATTTCTCAAAGGAAGCCTGAATTCGCCGCCTTTCAAGGCTTCGCACGAGAACCACGGATAGCGCGCGCCACCCTTTTTCGTCATGGCCGGCGTTGTGCCAGCCATCCACGCATTGCCTTGGTCGCGGAAGACGTGGATGGCCGTGACAAGCACGGCCATGACGAAGCGAGGAACGCCGCGCCAAGACACGACACGGATTGTCGAGATGCGTGAACCCGGTAGCCCCGTCGGGGCGAGGTGGGGTCGGGGGTTCGCGCGCAAGATCAGGCTTGGTTTCTCACCCGCACCAATTCCAGACAACCGCCCCTTCACACCGCCGCCGCGACAAAGCGGCGATAACCTTCGGCGCGCAGCTGGCAGGCCGGGCAGGTGCCGCAGCCGAAACCCCATTCGTGATGGTGGCTGCGGTCGCCGAGATAGCAGGAATGCGACTGCTCGCGGATCAGCGCGACGAGCGGCTCGCCGCCGAGCCTGGCGGTCAGGGCCCAGGTCTCGGCCTTGTCGATCCACATCAGCGGCGTATGCAGCACGAAACGTCTGTCCATGCCGAGATTGAGCGCCACCTGCAGCGCCTTGATCGTATCGTCGCGGCAGTCGGGATAACCGGAATAGTCGGTCTCGCACATGCCGGCGACGATGTGTTTCAGGCCGCGCCGATAGGCCAGCGTCGCGGCGAAGGTCAGGAAGATCAGGTTGCGGCCGGGCACGAAAGTGTTGGGCAGCCCGCCTTCGCTCATTGCGATGGCGACGTCGCGGGTCAGCGCGGTGTTGGAGATCTCGCCCAGCGCCGCGAGGTTGACGGTGTGGTCCGGGCCGAGGCGGGCGGCCCAGCCGGCGTTGAGATCCGTGAGGCCCTGGCGCAGCGCGTCGCGGCATTCGAGCTCGACCCGGTGGCGCTGGCCATAGTCGAAGCCGAGCGTCTCGACCGTGCCGAAGCGCTCGAGCGCCCAGGCGAGACAGGTCGACGAATCCTGGCCGCCGGAAAACAGCACCAGCGCGCCGGAGCCGGCAGCGGCGGCGGCCTGCTCGCTCTCGATATCGGCCATGCTCAATGGGCCCGGGCGATGCAGAAGGCGACCGCCTCCATCAGGGCGTGTTTCATGGTACCGTCGGGAAACAGGGCCAGCGCATCATTGGCCTTGTCGCCATAGTGGCGGGCGCGCTCCACCGTGTCGGCCAGGGCACCGTGCTTGGTCATCAGGCCAATGGCGGTGTCGAGATCGCCCTCGGCGATCTGGCCCTCGACCAGGGTGCGCTTCCAGAAGGCGCGTTCCTCCTCCGGGCCGCGGCGGAAGGCCAGCACCACCGGCAAGGTGATCTTGCCCTCGCGGAAGTCGTCGCCGACATTCTTGCCGAGCTTCTGGGCCTTGCCGCCATAATCGAGCGCATCGTCGACGAGCTGGAAAGCGATGCCGAGATTCATACCATAGGCGCGCGCCGCGGCCTGTTCGGCCTTGGGCCGCTCGGCGATGACAGGGCCAACCTCGCAGGCGGCGGCGAACAGTTCGGCGGTCTTGCCGCTGATCACGGCGAGATACTCATCCTCGGTGGTGGCGGTGTTCTTGGCCGCGGCGAGCTGCATCACCTCACCCTCGGCAATGACGGCGGCTGCTGTCGACAGGATGTCGAGGGCGCGCAGCGAGCCGACTTCGACCATCATCTTGAAGGCCTGGCCGAGCAGGAAGTCGCCGACCAGCACGGATGCCTCGTTGCCCCAGACCATGCGGGCGGCCGGCTTGCCGCGGCGCATGTCGCTCTCGTCGACCACGTCGTCATGCAAGAGGGTTGCGGTATGCATGAACTCGACGGCGGCGGCGAGCCGGATATGGCCGTCGCCGCGATAGCCGGAGAGGGCGGCCGTCGCGAGTGTCAGCATCGGCCTGAGGCGCTTGCCGCCGGACGAGATCAGGTGGTTCGCCACTTCCGGAATCATGGTCACTTCGGATCCGGTGCGCGACAGGATCATCGCGTTCACCCGCTCCATATCGGCCTTGGTCGCGCGGACCATGGTGTCGATGGAGGCATTGACCTTCTCGAAGGGGACGACGACTGCCACGCCTTGCTCCGGGTTCGATTGCATTTCGCCGGACCATAGAAAGAAGGTGCTACCATCTCAAGTCGTTCCGGCTTCACGAAAAGTCGCACCTGCCGGGTATGGAGGTAACGTGGAAGAGATCATCCGCACGCCGGACCCGGTTCTGGTCACGGCCATCGAGGTTCTGTTCAATAGCGCCGGCATCTCCTTCTTCGTGGCCGACAGGCATATTTCCGCGATTGAAGCGCGGATTAGCGCCTTTCCGATGCGAATCCTGGTGCCCGATGATGTCGCGGCGCGGGCGCGCCGGCTGATCGAGGAGGCCGGCTTCGGCGACGAGTTGCGGCCGATCCGGGCCTGACGCGCGGGCCGGGCGGGGCCGATTGACTAAAATTGAAGCAGGCCACGGATGGGCGCAGGGCCGATTCCGTGCCACCTATGGGCTCTCAAACACACCATCGGGAGCCAAGCGATTGGAGCAGCCGATCACGGCGCAAGCGGACCTGACCACCGATACGGTGCTCGGCGGCAAGGTGCGGCTGATCCAGCCGCAGCGCGGCCACCGCGCCGGCCACGACGCCGTGCTGCTGGCCGCCGCCGTTCCGGCGGTGGCGGGCGACCGGGTGCTGGATCTGGGCGCCGGCGTCGGCACGGCCGCCCTGTGTCTCGCCAGCCGCGTCGCGGTCGGCTTCCTGACGCTGGTCGAGATCGACCCGGAACTCGCGGCGCTGGCCGAACGCAATGCCGCCGCCAATGGGCTGACCAACCGGACCCGGGTGATCGTCGCCGACGCCCGGGCACGTGGTGCCATGCGCGAGCGGGCTGGCCTGCTGCTCGGCCAGATCGACTGCGTGATGACCAATCCGCCCTTTCATGACGCGCTGCGCCACCGCGGCTCGCCGTCCGTGCCGAAACGCCTGGCGCACCAGGCCGAGGAGGGGCTGCTGGCCGCCTTCCTGCGCACGTCCGTGGCGGTGCTCAGGCCAGGCGGCACGCTGACCATGATCCACCGGGCCGACCAGCCGGAAGCCCTGCTCGCCGCCATGGCCGGCCGGTTCGGCGGCGTCACCTTGCGCCCGGTGCACCCGAAACCCGATATGGCGGCCGGCCGCCTGCTGGTCACCGGCATCAAGGGGTCGCGGGCGCCGGTGCAGATCCTGCCCGGCCTGGTGCTGGCCGATCGCGACGGCCAGCCATCGGCGGAGGCCGAAGCGGTGCTGCGTGGCGGCGCGGGGTTGAGCTGAACGGCCCGACGCAGCCTAACGTGTCGCCTTGCCCGTGGGCCGCAGGCGCCAGAGCGCCATGCCGGCGAACCAGATCAGCCCGGCGAGCGCGGTCCAGCGCGCCACCGCATAGATTTCGCCGGAGCGCTGCACCGCGCGCCGGTAGCGCAAGGCGACATCCGGCGGCATGTCCTGCGCCGGCCAGAGCGGATCGAACCAGATGAAGCCAATGGCGAAGATCGCCAGGCCGACCGCAAGCGGCGTCAGATGGGCCCATAATGGCAAGGTGCGCCGACCGCCGGTCGTCGGCGGTTGGCCGGGGTGTTCATGGGAGCTCGGCGACATCGCCGCGCTCATCCGCGTCACTCGTTCAGCGTATAGCGGCCGAGGCGGCAGACATTGATCCGGCGCTTCTCGACGACATCGCCGTCGGCGAACTTGAACTTGAAATCATAGACGCAGTCCGGCCGGCCGTCGGACATGTCGATGCTCATGGTCCGCCCGGCGGCCAGGGTGCGATCGCCGAGGATGTCGTTTTCCCAATCGTTGACGCTCGGCGGCGACGCCCAGAACGATTCGAGCTCGACGCTGGTATTGTTGAACAGCTGGAACGAGCAGACCTCGGTGCCGCGGTCGCAGGCCTGGGCGGCGCCGGCCCCCAGCAACATGGTGATGCCGGCTGCAAGGGCCAGGATGGTCTTCTTCATGATGGTCTCCTCGAAACAGGCCTTTGAATGGACGCGTTTCAACCCGACTCCCGAAGCGGAGGCAATCCGGCAAAGCGCTATGCTGGCGCTTATCGCCAGCCTGTGTTTCCGGTTGATGTCAAAACCCGGCGCTTGCGCGACACGAAAATGACCGGCGGCCGAACCGGGCCGGGCGACAGCGGCGGGCCACTGATTCCCGCGGCCGTCACCGGCTCCCCGCGCCTGGCGTCAGCCTTCGATGCGCGAGAAATCCGCCACCGCGGCGGTCGCCGTGCGCAGCTCCGCCAGCAGTTTCAGCCGGTTGACGCGGACCACCGGATCCTCGGCATTGACCGTGACCTTGTCGAAGAAGGCATCGACCGCCGGGCGCAATTCCGCCAGCACCTTCATGGCGCCGGCGAAATCTTCGCGCGCGACATGGTCGCGGGCATGGCCGGCGGCCGATTGCAGAAGCCCGAACAGCGCGCGTTCCTCGGCAAGGCCCTTGCCGTGGATCAGCGCCGCGTCCGGGACGCCGCCATAACTGACGCCGTCCTTCTTTTCCTCGATCCGCAGGATATTGGCGGCGCGCTTGGTGCCGGCGAGCAGGTTTTTGCCGTCCTCGGTCGCCAGCAGGCCGGCCAGGGCCTCGACGCGACGGACGATCAGAAGCAAGTCGTCATTCTTGTCGCCGGAGGCGAGCACCGCGTCGACCAGGTCGTGGCGCTGGCCCTGGTCGCGCAGCGACACCTTCAGGCGGTCGTGGAAGAAGGCGAGCAGGTCGGCATTGAAGCCGGCGACCTGGCCGAGCGGGAATTTCAGGTTGTTCTCGACGATCAGCCTGATCACGCCGAGCGCCGCGCGGCGAAGCGCGAAGGGGTCCTTCGAGCCGGTCGGCTTCTCGTCGATGCGCCAGAAACCGGTGAGCGTGTCGAGCTTGTCGGCGAGCGCCACCGCCACCGCCACCGGATCGGTCGGCACGCGGTCGTTCGGCCCCTGCGGCCGGTAATGGTCCTCGATCGCCACGCCGACGCTTTCAGGTTCGCCCTGCAGCACCGCGTATTTCCGGCCCATCAGGCCCTGGACCTCGGGGAATTCGCCAACCACCTCGGTCATCAGGTCGGCCTTGGCCAGTTCGGCGGCGCGTTCGGCAAGCGCCGGGTCGGCGCCGACCATGGGTGCGATGTGACGCGCCAGCGCCTTGATTCGATCGACCCGCTCGCCTTGGGTGCCGAGCTTTTCGTGGAACACCACGTTGAGCGCGCGCAGCTTCGCCATGCGCTGGTCGAGCGGCTTGCCCTTGCCCTCGAAATCCGGCAGCGGCCGCTGGTCGGTCTCGTAAAAATAGAGCGCGTCGGACAGGCGGGCGCGGATCACCCGCTCATTGCCCGCGATGATCGCCTTGCCGCCGTCGGTGGCTTCCAGATTGGCGGTCAGCACGAAGCGGTTGGCGAGCCGGCCGGTCTTGGGGTCACGCACCACGAAGCATTTCTGGTTGGCGCGGATGGTGGCGCGGATCACCTCGTCGGGGATTGCCAGGAAGGCCTCCTCGAACGCGCCCATCAGCACGACCGGCCATTCGACCAGGCCCGCCACCTCGTTCAAGAGGCCTTCGTCCTCGACCAGTTCGAAGCCTTGCGCGAAACACAGGTTCTGGGCGTCGGCCAGGATGCGGCGCTTGCGCGCCTCCGGGTCGGCGACCACCTTGGCCGCCTCGAGTTTGGCGACATAGTCGTCGAGCCGCTTCACCTTGATCGGACCGCCGGCCATGAAACGATGGCCGCGGGTGGCATCGCCCGCGACGATGCCGTCGATATCGAAACGGATGACATCCGGATCCTCGGTTTCCGGGCCGAAGGTGCAGATGATCGAATGCAGCGGCCGGACCCAGCGCAACGACGACGTCGAGGCCGAGGCCTCGCCCCAGCGCATGGATTTCGGCCAGGGGAAGGCGCGCACGACAACCGGCACGATCTCGGCGATCACCTCGGCCGTCGGCCGGCCCGGTTTGTCGATGACGGCGACGTAGAACTCGCCCTTCTTCGGGTCGGTTTCGATCTTGGCCTGGTCGATCGAGGTGAGACCGGCGGCCTTCAGGAAGCCCTGGATGGCGCCCTCGGGCGAGCCGACGCGCGGGCCCTTGCGCTCTTCCTTGATGTCGGGGGTCGCCACCGGCAGGCCATGCACCGACAGGGCCAGCCGGCGCGGCGTCACCAGCGCCTTGGCGCCGTCATAGAGGCAGCCGCGCTCGACCAGCGCATTGGTCACCGCCTTCTGAAGGTGGGCGGCGGCGTCGGCCTGCATGCGGGCCGGAATTTCTTCGCCGAAAAGTTCGAGCAGGAGGTCGGGCATTGGCAAAGGCCTGGCTGTCTTTGCGTCTCGCCCCGGAGGGCGACACTTTGGCTTCGGCATGACGCGCGAGCGCGCATCGTCTCTCGGCTGGGGTGATAGAGGGTCTGCCTCACCCCGTCGAGAGCTTCCGAAAAGACCAAGGCCCGCGCATGGCCCGCCAAGCGCAGCAGGAAGGGGCCGGCGCAGGCCGGATCGGCCCGGCTATTCGCGCCGCTGCAGGCTGCGGGAGATCGCTTCGCCGCCCTGGTGCTGGATCTCGTCGACCAGCCATTTGCCGTTTTCCAGGACCAGGCTGTAGGTCGCCTCGCGCTCCTCGAAGTTCTTGAACTTGACGGTGACGCGGGCGGTCCGCTCGGTGCGCGCGGCGATGGTGTAGCGCAGCGTCCGCTTCCAGTTGTCCTCCTCCTCCTGGCAGTTGCAGCGAAAGTCGAAGTCGAGACCGGGCAGGGGGCCGTCGGCGCGGCGGGCGCGCTGGCGTTGAACCGCGAACAGGCGCTTCAGGCGGGCGGACATGAAGGCTGGCTCGCGGGCCTCCTGGGTCGTCGCCAGCAGCGCCTTGACGGTGTCGATCGGGTCGGTTGCGCTCTGGGCGCGCAATTGTGACGGCGCGGCAATCGCCGCGGTCAGGCCCGCGAGGGACAGGGCCAGCGCTCGCCGGCGGGAAAGGGTCACGATCATGTCGGTTCATCCTTGGGAGCTCGATCCCGGGCCGTCCGCCAACGCCGCCACGCAGAACATCTGTGACGCAAGGTCAGCGGTGACCCGCGCCGGCTCTCATGGCGAGCCAAGGTTTCAGTTTTGCTTCGTCGGGGAACAATCGGATGGCGAGACCGGCTCGAATTGCAGTTGCTCCGACGCCTCGGCCGCGTCCGGTCCTAGCGCATTCGCAGCAGGCGCGACATGACCCAGTCATGGCCGGGTCCGGCGCTGCCGCTGATGTCGTCGATCAGCCATTTGCCGTTCTCGCGGATCAGGCTGTAGGTGACCTCGCGGCCGGCGCCGAAGAGCATGAACCTGGCGGTGACGGTCGCCGACCGTGAGGTCCGGCCGGTCTCGGCATAGCTCAGCGACTGCTTGAAGGCGTCGTCATAGTCCTGGCAGCTGCAGGCATAGTTGAAATCGAGGCCCGCCATGGCATCGCCGGTCCGGTGGCCGCGGGCCCGCTGGGCAGCGAACAGCCGCCTCAGACGCGCCGACAGGAAGGGGCCATCGGAGAGGCCCTGGGGTTTCCGGTAAAGCGCCGTCACCGTGTCGACCGGCGCGGCGCTGCTCGGGCCGCCATGGGTGGTCTCGGCCGAGGCCGTGTCGAGACGCCAAGTGGCGGCAACCAGGCCGGCCAGGACCAGGGCCAGCATCCGCTGGCGGGCCAGGCGAGACGTCATTCGTTTCTTCCCTCGCGTGAGCGCTGGAAGCTGTGATGCCCGGCCCAGGTTTCAGTTTCGCGGCGTCACGGACCGGCGGCGCACGCCGCGGTCAGGCCGCGATGCCTCCGGCCTCGGTCTTCAGCCAGGCTTCGCCGCAGGCTTTCGCCAGGTCGCGCACGCGCAGGATATAGCTCTGCCGCTCGGTGACCGAGATGACGCCACGGGCGTCGAGCAGGTTGAAGGTGTGGCTCGCCTTGATGCACTGGTCATAGGCCGGCAGCACCATCTTGTGGCGCGGATCGTTGCCGTCGGCGCCGGGGGCGCCGGCCGCGAGATATTTCTGGCAGGCCTTCTCGGCCATCCTGAACTGCTCGAACAGCATGGCGGTGTCGGCATGTTCGAAATTGTGCCGGGAATATTCCTGCTCGGCCTGCAGGAAGATGTCGCCATAGGTGACCTTGTCGGCGCCGTCGCGGCCGTTGAAATTGAGGTCGTAGACCCGTTCGACGCCCTGCACATACATGGCGAGCCGCTCGAGGCCATAGGTCAGCTCGCCGGCGACCGGCGCGCATTCGAAGCCGGCGACCTGCTGAAAGTAAGTGAACTGCGAAACTTCCATGCCGTCGCACCAGCATTCCCAGCCAAGGCCCCAGGCGCCGAGCGTCGGGCTCTCCCAGTCGTCCTCGACGAACCGGACGTCGTGGACGCGCGGATCAAGGCCAATGGCCTCGAGCGAGGCGAGGTAGAGCTCCTGGAGATCCGGCGGGTTCGGCTTCAGGATCACCTGAAACTGGTAATAGTGCTGCATGCGGTTGGGGTTTTCGCCGTAGCGGCCATCCTTCGGGCGGCGCGAGGGCTGAACATAGGCCGCCTTCCAGGGCTTGGGGCCGAGCGCCCGCAAGGTCGTCGCAGGATGGAAGGTGCCGGCGCCGACCTCCATGTCATAGGGCTGCAGGATGGCGCAGCCCTTGTCGGCCCAGAAGCTCTGCAGCGTCAGGATCAGGCCCTGGAACGAACGTTCGGGCCGCATATGGGCGGGCAGGTCAGAAAGGGACATCGGTCAATGGCTTTGCTTGAGGGCGAGCCGAGCAATAAGGACCGATGCCTGGAGGGTCAACCGATGTCGGTCAGTACGGGCGGTATTCGCCGGTGACCGGATCGCGCCTGAGCCGACGGATCGGCGCTTGCGCGCGCACCGGCTGCGGCTCCAGCGCCGAAAGGCTCTTGCGGAGCATCGCATAGGCGGCAATTGCAATGACCGCGAGCGCGGTCCCGATCAGTAGTGACGGCATGTTGGTCTCCATCGCATCTTCATCAAGTCTTAACATTTCGGCGAAAGCGGGGCGGCCCTTGTCACAAGGGCCGGCGATCAGGCACAGGAGGGCAGCGCCTGGCGCACGCCCTGGAAAAGGCCCTTGATCTCGGGCGACCGGTCGAGGCCGAAATCATCGGGCGCCAGGGCGCCGCGCTCGGCCAGATCGACCGCGGCCCGGCGCACCATGCTCGGCTCGGCGCGGCTCCAGAATGCGGCATTGGCGGGGGCCTCGGGTTTGATCGGCGTCTTCGGTGAGAAATAAGCCGCCACGAACAGATTGATATTGGCCGCGGCGACATAACGCAGGTGCTGGTCGCAAGGCGTGTTGGACAGCATGCGCAGCGCGGTGGCCAGATGGGCGGCGTGATCGAGCACGCGCCGGTCGGTGCGCACCGGTCCGATCGGCGGCGGGATGAGCCGTGGCCCGTCGATCTCGACGAAGCTTGCGGGGGTGCGGATGACCACCGGGCCGGCCGGGACATAGGCCTGGGCGAGTTCGCGGGCGCCGACCGGCAGGACGCCGGTGGTGCTGACCGCCGCCGTCTCGCGGACGCCGGGGACCGTCGATATGATGCGCGGTCCGACAAATTTGGTTTCCGTCGCGGCCGGCGGCAGGCTCGGCGCGGCAACCATCCGAACCAGGCTGGCGTCGCCCCGGCCGACCGGCAGATAGCTGAACAGGACGAAGCCGATGGCGCTCGCGGCCAGGCCCAGCAGCCAGAGCGGCAAGGCGCTGCGCGAGGCGGCCGGCGCCACCCGGGTCCTCCGGAAGTTCATCGCGAAATCGTCGGCCATGGGCTCCGGGCGAGGTCAGGCGCTTCAGCCGATCAGTGTCGCCGAGAGGAGTAAGAGGCGCTTTAGGGAATTTGCTTGCTTGCAAGGCAAAGCGACTACGAAGGGTTCACCAAGGCATAACGCAGATGGCATGGGTTTGATCCGGCGCGGGGGGTACGCCAGGGGCCTACGTGCGCGCATCGCGCTTCCGCGTCACGACCGGCCTTGTGCCGGCCATCCACACATGGCCCTGGTCGGGCAAGACATGGATGGCCGTGACAAGCACGGCCATGACGACGGGGCGGTGAAGGTCCAGGTGACGCGGCCTCGGCCGGTCCGCTCGGGCGCGTGTCCAGTCGACCTGATCCCGCCGGTCAGCGGCCCGGAGATCGGGCCCGCCTTGGCGCCATCCCTGCTCGCTTGGTCGCAACCCGCCGCGCCGCCGCCAGGGCGGCGCGCGCCCAGGCGAGGAGCTCATCGGGTTCATCGAACAGACGCTCCGGAGCCCGCCAAAAGGCGAGATCTATGGTGCCGCCCTTCTTCTCGTAGTTGAGCGGCGGAGCCGAGGCGGCTTCCTTGAAGGTCGCACGGTTGTCGTCGTCCACCCGCAGGTAGAGCGTGTTGTCCCGCACCATCCCAAGCATCAGGCCGTCGCAGAATAGGCCGCTCTTGCCGAACATGGGCCGCACCACGACATGGCCGAGCGGGGCGAGCACATCGCGCAGGAACGCGGCAAAGCTGTCGCTGGCAACCATCCGCGATACCCTGGGGCGGGCCCGACCACGACTGCGCCGGTGCGGGCCCGATCGCCCGCACCGATCGCTGGCCTCGTCAGGCAAGCGTCCAGTCGAGGGTGATCTCGGCGGTAAACAGCTTGGAGATCGGGCAACCCGCCTTGGCGCCGGCGGCGATCTCAGCGAATTTCTCCTTGGTCACGCCGGGTACGTTGGCGGCCAGCGTCAGCGCCGATTTCGACACCTTGAAGCCCGCGCCGTCTTTTTCAACGGTGACCGCGCAGGAGGTTTTGAGCTCGGTCGGCGTCAGGCCGGCCGCCTGCAGGCCGAAAGCCAGCGCCATGGTGAAGCAGCCGGCATGGGCGGCCGCGACCAGCTCTTCCGGATTGGTGCCTTTCTCGTTCTCGAAGCGGGTGTGAAACGAATAAGGACTGGAATCGAGCACGCCGGACTGGGTGGTGAGCGAACCTTTTCCGTCACGGCCTGTGCCTTGCCAGACTGCGGTAGCGGTGCGGATCATGGGTGTCTCCTTGAGCCTAAGGACGGCAGACGATAGGACAGGCCCACCGATCAGGCGAGGGGGCAAGGCTTCACCCCGGCGTGATCGCGCCGGGGCTCCCAAGGGCCAGGCTGATGACCGGCGCCGGGTTGCCTCAGGCGGCGCTCGCCAGTGCCCCGGGTGCCGGGCCCGCGACGAAAGGCAGCCCCTCGTCGGCCCAGCCGGTAATGCCGCCGATCATGATCTTCACTGGCCGGCCGAGCCTGGCGAGCTTCAGCGCGGCCTGATCGGCGCCGTTGCAGTGCGGGCCGGCGCAATAGGTGACGAACAGCGTGTCCGCCGGCCATTCGGCCAGGCGCGCCGCCGAGATGTCGCGATGCGGCAGGTGGATGGCGCCGGGCACATGGCGGCGCTCATAAGCGGCGGCCGAACCGACGACATGCAGCAGGACGAAATCCTGGTCGCCGCCGGCCATGGCGGAAGCGACATCGGAGCAATCGGTTTCGAGCGACAGGCGCCGCACGACATGGTCGATCACGACATCGGCGGCAGCGGCGGCAACAGCGGTGACAGGGTTCATGGCAGTCTCCAGGGTTTGACGATGCTTGACTAGACGGCCTGGATTTTGATTGGCAGGCGGCACGATCGCCATGTACCGTCAATATCATGCCAAATCCGGTCCAGCCGCGCCAACTTGCCAATCCCCTGGTCGTCGCCGTCGCCTATGACGGGCTCTGCACCTTCGAGTTCGGCGTGGCGGTGGAGATCTTCGGCCTGCCGAGGCCGGAAATGGGCGACAGCTGGTATCGCTTCGCCGTCGCCAGCATCGAGGCCGGCGAACTCCGGGCCACCGGCGGCGTCCGGATGATCGCCGATGGCGGGCTCGACCTGATCGCGACCGCCGGCACGATCATCATGCCCGGCTGGCGCGGCCTCGATCAGCCGGTGCCCGCGGCGCTTGCCGCAGCGCTCAGGACTGCGCATGGCCGTGGCGCGCGCATCCTGTCGATCTGCTCGGGCGTCTTCGTCCTGGCGGCGGCGGGCCTTCTCAGCGGCCGCCGCGCGACCACCCATTGGCGTTACACCGAGGCCTTGCGGCAACGTTATCCCGACATCGCGGTCGTTCCGGACGTGCTTTATGTCGACGAGGGCACGGTGCTGACGTCGGCCGGCAGTGCCGCCGGCATCGACCTTTGCCTGCACCTGATCCGGCGCGATTTCGGAACCGAAGCCGCCAACAAGGTGGCGCGCCGCCTCGTCGTGCCGCCGCACCGGGATGGCGGACAGGCGCAGTTCGTCGAGCGTGCCGTTCCGGTGCCGCATGAGAGGGCGCGGCTCGGGCCGCTGCTCGACCGGATGCGCGAAGAGATCCGCGGCGATTTTTCGATCGCGGCGCTCGCCAGGGCGGCTGGCATGAGTTCGCGCACCTTCCTGAGGCGCTTCGCGGCAGCGACCGGCACGACGCCGGCGAAATGGCTGCTGGCGGAACGGCTGGCGCGCGCCCGCGAGCTCCTGGAAAGCTCGGCCCTGCCGGTCGAGCAGGTGGCCGACATGGCCGGCTTCGGCACGGCCGCCACCCTGCGCCATCATTTCCGTCAGCACCTGTCGACGACGCCGGCCGCCTATCGCGGCATGTTCGGCACGGCGCCGGCTTCGCCTGACGGGTGAGAGCGCGCTCCGGCCCCGCTGGCCGGCGGCCCGAATCGGGCTGTCACCGGTATGGTGGAAAGATCCAGGCAGGGCGGACGGCATGACGGGCGCGGTGATCCACAGGCAGGCGGTCAGGGCGATCCTGCTGACGCCGGACAATGAAGTGCTTCTGATGCGCCTGGTGCTCGAGGGCTTCGGACCGTTCTGGATCGCGCCCGGCGGCGGGATCGAAGCCGGCGAGGGCATGGAACAGGCCATGCGGCGGGAACTGAAGGAAGAGGTCGGCCTCGACCGGTTTGAGATGGGCCCGCTCATCTGGCGGCGCCAGCACACCTTCACCTATGGCGGCCGGCGGCTCTGCCAGCGGGAAGACTATTTCGCCATTCATGTCCGGCGCTTCGATCCGGTCATGAGCGACGAGATCGAAGTCAAGGTGCTGGACAGCTTTCGCTGGTGGACACCGGCCGAGCTGTGCCAGGCCTCGGAGCGGCTGACGCCGCTGGCGCTCGCCGATATCGTCGAACGCTACCTTACGATTGGTCCGCCGCGTGAATTGCCCGAGATCGAGGTCCTGGTGGATTGAACCCAAGGGGCCGCGAGGGCTCGGAGCGAGAGCCTGGTCACCTTGGTCCAAACCCTCTGCCCAAAACTCAGCCGTCGCCGACCGTGATCACCGGGCGCCCGGCCTCGGCGATGCCGGTCGCGACCCGGCCCTGGCAGAACCGTTCGATCAGCGCGACGGCATCGGCCAGGGCTGCTTCGAGCTCGCCCGAGCCATTGGTCTGGATGGTCACCACGGCGCGCCGGGTGGCCGGCGTGATGATCGTGCGGGCGTCCTGGCGCCAGTTCCAGCGCCGGCACAGCACGTGGCGGTCATCGGCATAGACGACCTCGCCGTCCTTCGGCGGATCGTTCGGATCTTCGCCAGCCTCGGCGCCCATGTCGACGAAACTGTCGGAGGCGCGCGCGAAGCGGAAGGCGAGCGGCGGGGCGATCCGGTCGAGGTCGTCGGCGCCGATACAGGCGACCGCCGTGAGCGACACCGCGTTATAGGCGTCGACAAAGGCATTGATGCGGGGCAAGGGCCGCTCGGCCAGCGCGTTCTTCATCAGGCGCTCGACCGAGCAGCGATAGCTGGTCTTCTTGATGCCGAACCCCTTATAGCCGGCACGCCAGGCGGCGATGCCGGGGATCTCGGCGAGTTCGGTTCCGCCATAAGCCAGGCGGGCGGCCTGTTCGCGTTCGGCGATCAGTTGATCGAGGGCGGCCGGCCGCTCGGCCGGAATGGTCAGGCCGTCGCAGACCAGCAGGGCGGCGCGGAAGGCGGGAAAACGGTCGGTCAGTTCGGCGATCGACAGGCTGACGGGCATGGCGGGACCTCGGTTCGTCGATTTCGGCTTAAGCCGCCGGCCGGCATGGCGGCAAGGCATTGCTGCCGTTCACCGCGTCGTTGCGGTCGATCTTCGCGTGGTGACCCGATAGGTTCGGGCGCATCACGGATTCGCCGCAAGGCCGCGCAAGGTTGTCGCCATGATCATTCGAATCGCCTGCCTTGCCCTTGCCTTGTCCTCGGCCTCGGTGCTCGCCCAGCAAGGTGGCGGCGCGCCTCGGGCGGCTGATTTCTCGGGCCAATGGGGCGCCCAGCCCGGCGGTCCGGCCGGCGTCGAGATGCGCATTCGCGGCAACCGGGTGGAGGCGCGCGAGCTGTTCACCACGCCCGGCCAGGACCGCTGCGGCACGCAAGGCCGCGGCCAGGCGCAGGGAGCCTCCGCGCGCATGCAGTTCCAGGGCCGCTGCGCCGACGGCCGGACCACGCCGGCGACCAATTGCACGGTGACGCTGGAGACCCGCGATCGCGTGCGCACCCGCTGCCAGAACGGCCACCAGGCGGTGCTGCACCGGGTTTCGCGTTAGCTTGCGGGCGCCGAACCGGCCGCAGCCGCCGCAAAATCGCGGTTTTCGAGGATGCGCTTCGATGAGCCGTGCCTCGCCAGCGCGATCATTGCGCGGCCGATCTCCTGCGTGGTGGTGACATAGGCCGGGAACAGCCGCCGGAGCAGCGGCGCGAGCGGCGCCAGCACGGTGTAGAGCACCTGGTAGGCCGGCGTGCGCGAGCGGATGCCGTCGAGCGGCTGGACGAATGCCGGGCGAACGGCGAATGCCTTGAACGGCAGTTTGAACAAGTCCTTCTCGGTCCGGCCCTTGACGCGCGCCCACATCCGGCTGCCCTGTTCGGAGCTGTCGGCGCCGGTCGCCGAGACATAAACGAAGGTCATGTCGGGATTGAGCCTCGCCAGCGTTTCGGCGGCGGCGAGCGTGATATCATGGGTGATGTGGGTATAGCTCGCCTCGTCCATGCCGAGCGACGTGGGGCCGAGGCAGAAGAAGCAGGCGTCGATGCCGGTGAGTTCGGCTTCGAGAGTGGAATAGTCCCACAGATCCTTGTGGACGAGGCCGGTGAGTTTGGCGTGGGTGACGCCGGCAGGTCCCCGGCCGATGGCCAGCACGCGTAAGATGCCGGGATCGGCGAGGCATTCGCGCAGGCAGCCCTGGCCGATCATGCCGGTCGCGCCGAAAATCAGGACGTTCATCGGTGGACTGGCCTCACATGCCCATCGAACCAGAAAAAGGGCGCCTCGCGGCGCCCTTGGGTCTCACATGCTGGGATAGTTCGGACCGCCGCCGCCTTCGGGCGTCACCCAGTTGATGTTCTGGGCGGGGTCCTTGATGTCGCAGGTTTTGCAGTGCACGCAATTCTGCGCGTTGATGACGAATTGCGGATCGGTCTTGGCCGCGGCATCGGCATAGACCACCTCGTAGACCCCCGCCGGGCAATAGAGCCTGGCCGGTTCGCCATACATGGGCAGGTTCTTGGCGATCGGGACGCTCGGGTCCTTCAGCGTCAGGTGGACCGGCTGGTCTTCTTCGTGGTTGGTGTTCGAGATGAACACGCTGGACAGCTTGTCGAAGGAAATGACGCCGTCGGGCTTGGGATAGACGATCGGCGTCACCTCGGCGATCGGCTTCAGCGTGGCATAATCCGGCTTGCCGTGTTTCAGCGTGCCGAACAGCGAGAACTTGAACAGCTCGTTGGTCCACATGTCGATGCCGCCGAGCATGACGCCGAAGACGGTGCCGAATTTCGACCAGAGCGGCTTGACGTTGCGCACCTTGTAGAGATCCTGGCCAATGGCGCTGCCGCGCCAGGCCAGTTCATAGGCGCGTGGCTCGTCATTGGTGCGGGCGTCGGCAATGGCGTCGGCGACATGTTCGGCGGCCAGCATGCCGGACAGGATCGCGTTGTGCGACCCCTTGATGCGCGGCAGGTTGACGAAACCCGCGGCGCAGCCGATCAGCGCGCCGCCCGGGAAGGTCAGTTTCGGCACCGACTGGTAGCCGCCCTCGGTGATCGCACGGGCGCCGTAGCTCAGCCGCTTGCCGCCTTCGAGCGTCGCCTTGATCAGCGGATGCTGCTTGAACCGCTGGAACTCGTCGAACGGCGACAGCGTCGGGTTCTGGTAGTTCAGGTGGATGACGAAGCCGACATAAACCTGGCCTTCGTCGGCGTGATAGAGGAACGAGCCGCCGCCGGTCTTCATGTCGAGCGGCCAGCCGAAGGAGTGCTGGACGAGGCCCGGTTTGTGATTCTCCGGCTTGACCTGCCAGACCTCTTTCAGGCCGATGCCGAATTTCGGCGGTTCCTTGCCCTCGTCCAGCTTGAAGCGGGCGATCAGCTGCTTGCTCAGGCTGCCGCGGGCGCCTTCGGCGAAGAGGGTATATTTGCCGCGCAGCTCCATGCCGCGGGTGAAGCGGTCGGTGATCGCGCCGTGCCTGTCGATGCCCATGTCGCCGGTGGCGATGCCGAGCACTTCGCCCTGGGCGCCGTAGAGCACTTCGGCCGCGGCGAAGCCCGGATAGATCTCGACGCCGAGGGCTTCGGCCTTGGCCGCCAGCCATTTCGCCACATTGCCCAGCGAGCCGATGAAATTGCCGTGGTTGTTCATCAGCTTGGGCATGCCGAAATTGGGCAGCCTGAGCGCGCCGGAATGGCCGAGGAAATAGAACCGGTCGTCGCTCACCTGAAGTTTCAGCGGCCGGTCCGGGTCGTTGCGCCAGTCCGGCAGCAGCTTGTCGAGGCCAACGGGATCGATCACCGCGCCTGACAGGATATGGGCGCCGACCTCGGACCCCTTCTCGACCACCACGACCGTCAGATCCGGATTGACCTGCTTCAGCCGGATCGCCGCGGCAAGGCCCGCGGGGCCGGCGCCGACGATGACGACGTCGTAATCCATCGCCTCGCGGGCGGGCAGTTCGATCGGATCGGCAGTTGCTTCAGCGGCCATCGGTGTCCCTTCCGACATCCCTGCGCGTTCGACGCGCATGTTCGACTTTCGCAGGTTTCTAAAGCACGGCCCCGTGCCGATGACAACGCGGCCGGGTGGCGGATGAGCCGCCGGCGTGGGCCCCGATCCGTTAACGATTTGGTAACACCCGTTAACGATGTCTTAACATCGGGCTTGAGCAAAATGGTGAACAATGGATTAATGGCCGTGGGTCGCAGGGCAGTCATCGTTGGGTTTCGGGGGTTTTTTACCCATGCGTCGCGTTGCGTCCTGTTTGTTTTTGCTTGCGTTTTCCGCCTTCACGGTTGGTCTGTCCGGCTTCTCCGAAGCCCAGGCTCAGTCTCAGACACAGTCGCAGCCGGTTCGCCGCACCGCCTCGCTGGCCAGCGGCGCCGCGACATCGGCGCCGATCGGCTGGGTGCAGTTCTGCACCGATAATCCGGCCGACTGCCGCCAGCGCTCGGCCCAGGCCCGCAGCCTGACGCTGACCTCGGCCGCCTTCTCGCAACTGGTCCGGGTCAATCTCCAGATCAACCGCGAGATCGAGCAGGTCGGCGATCTCGAGCATTTCGGGGTCGAGGAATTCTGGACCTATCCGGTCGACGGCAAGGGCGACTGCGAAGATCTGGTGCTGGAAAAGAAGCGCCGGCTGATCGCGCTCGGCGTGCCGCGCGAGGCGCTGCTGATCACGGTGGTGCGCGATCTCAACGGCGACGGCCACGCCATCCTCACCGTGGTGACCGACCGCGGCGACTATGTGCTCGACAACTTCACCAACGAGGTGAAGCTCTGGCACGAGACCGGCTACCGCTTCATCAAGCGCCAGGCGCAGACCGATGCCAACCAGTGGGTGTCGCTGAACGGCGGCGGCTCGAGCCCGGTGCAGGTCGCCATGCCGCGCCGCTGAGCTGAAGCGTTGGATCAATGAGTTTCTCCCCCGGTCGCAGGGGGTTGAGGACGGGGGCCGGGACGAGTCGCAGCGTCCCGGCCTTTCGCTTATGATGGCGCCATGGTTCAGCAACTCACCCCGGACGCCATCGAGGCGCTGCTCGTCTTCTACCGCGATGCCGGTGTCGACCTCGCGCTGAGCGAGACGGCGATCGACCGTTTCGCCGAGGGCGAAGCCGAGCTTGCCGCGCGCCAGGCCGCCGCCGCGGCGCCGCGTGGCGCGCCACGCGAGGAACCGGGCAGGACGGCACCCCGGCCGGTGCCGGTCAGCGCGGTCGGATCGCCGCCGGCGCCGGAAGCCGCCGTCTACGCCGCGCGCGAAGCGGCGCGCTCGGCCGCCGACCTCGATACGCTCAAGCAGATTCTCGAATCATTCGACGGCTGCGCGCTGAAGACGACGGCGTCGCGCACGGTGTTCGAGGACGGTGCCCGCGACGCGCGGGTGATGTTTGTCGGCGAAGCACCGGGGCGCGAAGAGGATCTGGCCGGCAAGCCGTTTGTCGGCCGCTCCGGCCAGTTGCTGGACCGGATGCTGGCGGCCATCGGGCTCGACCGCAGGACCAACGCCTATATTGCCAATGTCATTCCCTGGCGGCCGCCGGGCAACCGGACGCCGACGCCACAGGAAATCGCCATTTGCGAGCCGTTCATCCGCCGCCAGATCGAATTGAAGGCGCCCGACCTGCTGGTTTGTGTCGGCGGCCCGGCGACCGAGACGCTGATGGGGCTGAAGGGCATCATGAAGGCGCGCGGCCGGTTGCAGCCGTTCAGCCTGGGCGATCGCCAGATCCAGGTGATCGCCACGCTGCACCCGGCCTATCTGCTGCGCAGCCCGATCGCCAAGCGGCAGGCCTGGCGCGACCTTTTGACCATCAAGGCGGTGCTGGGGCTGTAGGACCGGCTTCGGCCGGCCGGTAGCGCAGCCGGACGATGCCGGCGCCGAGCACCTTGGAGCTGACCAGGTCGAGCTGGGTCCTGGCGGCCAGCCCCTGGCCGAGCGAAATGCCGTTGCCGGCCAGCATGGGAATGACGAACAGGTCGAGCTGGTCGATCGCGCCGGCCGCGATGAAGGCGTTCTGCAGCCGGGGGCCGCCGACGACCCAGGCCGGCCGGGACGCCGCGGCCTGCCGCAAGTGCCGGACCAGGGCCGGTACGTCGCGGTTCCACGGCGTCACGCGGGCGGGCGGGTCGGCCGGCGGCGCGGCGCTGACGACGATCACCTCGTGGCGCGGGTAGGGCAGGCCGCCGGGACGGGCCAGGCACCGGTCATAGGTCGCGCGGCCCATGACCAGGGTGCCGACGCCGGCGACGAAACGGGCATGGCCGGGGTCGACGGCCTGGAGCGGCTGAAGCCAGTCGACCTCGCCGTCACCGGCGGCGATGAAGCCGTCGAGGCTGACCGCCATCGAACCGACGATCTGCGGAACGGGCGGGGCGGCCAGCCTGGTCATCGTAACTTCAGGATCCCAAAGGTCATGCGGTGATGGGCCGTCGGGCCGTGCAGGGCGATGGCTTCGCGGTGGATCCGCGTGCCGTAGCCCTTGTGCTGTTCGAAGCGATAGTCGGGATGGGTTGCGCCAACATGGCGCATCAGCCGGTCCCGGTGAACCTTGGCGATGATCGAGGCGGCGGCGATCGAGACCACCAGGGCGTCACCGTCGACGATCGCTTCGCCCGATGTGCCGAGCGGCAGGGCCGGCAGGTCGCGGCCGTCGACCAGCACGTGACGGGCGGCGACGCCAAGCCTCAAGACCGCCTCAGTCATGGCGTGCAGGGTCGCCTTGCGGATGTCGGTGCGGTCGATCCGGGCGGGCGAGGCCGAGGCGATGGCGACCGCCCGGGCGGTCGCCATGACGGCCGCGTAGAGCGCTTCGCGGGCGGCCTCGTCGAGCTGCTTGGAATCGGCGAGGCCCTCCGGAATAGCATCCGGATCGAGAATGACGGCGGCCGCCACGACCGGGCCGGCGAGCGGCCCGCGGCCGGCTTCGTCGACGCCCGCCACCGGCACGAAGCCTTGCGCGATGGCACGTCTCTCGATCGAAAAGGACGGAATCTGGATGGCCATGCGGAGCTCGAAATTGGGGCGGGTTGAAATGCTGGATGAACTGGCCGGCGGCCGGGAACGGCCGGTTCCGCCGCTTGCCTTGATGATTCAGCTTTGCGGCCGAAACCGCGTCCGATCAAGCCGTTGAGCCGGGCAATTCAGAAAATGATTCGGGCTGTTCTGTCCGCGAGAATGTGATTCAACGGCTTCACAGGTCGATTCAAGGTTTGCGGCTGGCGATGCCTCGCGCAGTGTCGGGCGGGCTGCCGGCGGCTGCCGTCCGGCGTGTCAGAACAGGCTGAGCTGCTTGGCGGCGGCGGGTCCTTTTCGCTCGGGAGGTGTGAACAATTCGGTTGCGAGCCGCATGCGCCGCTTGCCGAAACCGAGCCGCTGGGCTGCCACTTCGAAGCGCCGGCCGATCATCCAGGCAAACGGGCCGACGCCCTTCTGCCGGACATGGAAGGTCGGGTCATAGTCCTTGCCGTCTCTGACGTCGCGGATCAGCGAGAGCACATGGCGGGCGGCATCCGGCCGGTTGGCCACCAACCATTCGCGGAACAGGTCGCGGATCTCCAGCGGCAGGCGCAGCAGCACATAACCGGCCTCGCGCGCGCCCATGTGGTAACAGGCGTCCAGGATGCGCTCGATCTCGGCGTCGTTGACCGCCGGGATGATCGGCGCCACCAGCACGGCGGTCGGGATGCCGGCCTCCGACAAGAGCCGGATCGCCTCCAGCCGTTTCGCCGGGGTCGCGGCGCGCGGTTCCATCGAGCGGGCGAGCTTGCGGTCGAGCGTGGTCACCGACAGCGCCACCTTGGCCAGCCCCTTGGCGGCCATGCGGGCGAGGATGTCGATGTCGCGGGTCACCAGATGGCTCTTGGTGACGATGCCGACCGGATGATTGGTGCGCTCCAGCACCTCCAGGATGCGCCGGGTCAGCATCCAGCGCTTCTCGATCGGCTGGTAAGGATCGGTATTGGTGCCCATCGCGATGGTGCGCGGCTGGTAGGCGGGATCGGCCAGTTCCTTTTCCAGAAGCTCCGGCGCATTCGGCTTGACGAACAGCCGGGTCTCGAAGTCGAGGCCCGGCGACAGGCCCATATAGGCGTGGGTCGGCCGGGCGAAACAATAGGTGCAGCCGTGCTCGCAGCCGCGATAAGGATTGATCGAGCGGTCGAAGGAGAGGTCCGGGCTGTCGTTGCGGGTGATGATCCGGCGCGCCTTCTCCTCCTGCACGGTGGTGGCGAGTTCGGGCAGTTCGTCGAGCGTGCCCCAGCCGTCGTCATAGGCCTCGCGCGCCTGTTTTTCGTAACGCCCGGTGGCGTTGGTCAGGGTGCCGCGGCCGCGCCGGCGGTCCTCGCCGATGGCCGGTCCGGAGGCGAGGTCGAGCGCGCGCGCCGTGCGCAGGCCGAACAGGTTCGCCGCGGCCGCCTCCATGCCGCCGGCATTCAGCTTGTCCGCGATGCTGGCGTCGATCCGTGCCGCGCTGCTCGCCGAGGTGCGTCCAGATATGCGTCCCATGACCGCGAGAGGTAGCATTCGTCGGCGGCCAAAACAAGAACAAAAAGGGATCAAATAGGAACATTGTCCTGCCACGGCCGGCCGGTCCACAGAAGGCTCTTGTCAGTCCGGCGATAAGGGCATAAAGATATCTTTATATGTGAGTGACAACTGTGATCAAGCTGCCGAGCACCCTTATCAAAGCCCACCCGTTCGACGACGCCGTGGCCGTGCTCCGGGCGGTCGGCGAGCCGACGCGCCTGCGCCTCCTGGCGCTGGCGGCGGAGGCCGAGCTGACGGTCACCGATATGGTGGATATTCTCGGCCAATCCCAGCCGCGCATCTCGCGCCACCTGAAATTGCTGCTCGAGGCCGGTCTGGTCGAGCGGGTCAAGGAAGGTTCCTGGGCATTTTTCCGGGCGAGCGGCGAGGGCGCCGGCGCGCGCGCCGTCCAGGCCCTGGTGGCGCTGGTCGATCCGGCCGACGCGATCCTGGCCAGCGATCGCGAGCGGCTGGCCGAGGTGCGGGCCAAGCGCTCCGACGAGGCCCAGGCCTTCTTCCGCCGCCACGCCGCCGAATGGGACAAGCTGCGGGCCCTGCATGTCGCCGAGGAGCGCGTCGAGCGCGCGGTGAAGGAAGCGCTCGCCGGCCGGCCGGTCAGGGCGCTCCTCGACCTCGGCACCGGCACCGGGCGCATGCTGGAACTGTTCGCGCCCGAGATCGACCGGGGCCTCGGCATCGACGCCAATCCGGAAATGCTGACGCTGGCGCGCGCGGCCCTCGACCGCGCCGGCATCCGCCATTGTTCGGTCCGGGCCGGCGACATCTATGCCCTGGCGCTGCCGCGTGATGGCTATGACGCCGTCATCATCCACCAGGTGCTGCATTTCCTCGACGACGGTGCGCGCGCCGTGCGCGAGGCGGCCCGCGTGCTCCGCCCGGGCGGCCGGCTGGTGATCGTCGATTTCGCGCCGCATGAGGTCGAATTCCTGCGCGAGGCCCAGGCGCATCGCCGTCTCGGTTTCGCCCGCGACGTGATCGAGGGCTGGATGGGCGCCGCCGGCCTCGAACCGACAGCGTTCCGCAACCTCGCGCCGGATCGTGCCGGCGACGACCAGTTGACCGTTTCCATCTGGGTCGCCCGCGACCCGCGTCTTGTGACCGATGCCCCGGCCTTGCCGGGCGTACCAGCCGTCGAGGTTGTTTGATGTCCACCTCCTCCTACAGGCCCAGCCGTTACGTCTCGCGCTCCAGGCTCAAGGTCTCCTTCGAGTTCTTCCCGCCGAAGAACGACGAGATGGAGGCGACCTTGTGGGAATCGATCGAGCGGCTCGCGCCGCTCGCTCCGTCCTTCGTGTCGGTGACCTATGGCGCCGGCGGCTCGACCCGCGAGCGCACCCATTCGACGGTTCAGCGCATCATCAAGGAGACCGCGCTGAAGCCGGCGGCGCACCTGACCTGCGTCGCCGCCACCAAGGATCAGGTGGACGAGGTGATCCGCGACTATTGGGACGCGGGCGTGCGCCATATCGTGGCCTTGCGCGGCGACCCGGCCGGCGGCCTCGGCACGGCTTACGCGTCCCATCCCGGCGGCTATGAGGGCTCGCCCGAACTGGTCGCCGGCATCCGCGCCATTGGCGATTTCGAGATCTCGGTCTCGGCCTATCCCGAGAAGCACCCGGAAAGCGCCTCGATCGACACCGATATCGAGATGCTGAAGCGCAAGGTCGACGCCGGCGCGACCCGGGCGATCACCCAGTTCTTCTTCGATAACGAGGTCTATCTGCGTTATCTCGACCGGGCGCGCGCCGCCGGCATCGCCATCCCGATCGTGCCGGGCATCGTGCCGGTGCAGAACTTCAAGCAGACCGCCGGTTTTGCCGCACGCACCGGCGCCAGCGTGCCGGACTGGCTCGCCCGCCGCTTCGAGGGGCTGGAGAACGATGTCGCGACGCGCAAGCTGATCGCCGCGGCGGTGGCCGCCGAGCAGGTGCTCGACCTGGTCGACCGCGGCGTCACCGAATTCCATTTCTACACGATGAATCGCGCCGATCTGGTCTATGCGGTCTGCCACCTCCTGGGGCTGCGGCCCGAGGACGAGGCGGCGCGCGCCGCCGCCTGAGCTTCCCGTCGTCCTCCGTGCTTCCAGTGCTTCCAGCCTTCGAGTGCCCGATATGACCCAGTTTCCGCCGCGCCATGCCAACGGACCCGACGTGCTGGCCGCCCTGACCAAGGCGGCCGCCGAACGCATCCTGGTGCTCGACGGCGCCATGGGCACGATGATCCAGCGCTACAAGTTCGACGAGGCGGATTTCCGCGGCGAACGTTTCGCCCATTGGAACCACGACCTGAAGGGCAATAACGACCTTCTGATCCTGACCAAGCCGGATGTGGTGGAAGCCATCCACCTGGAATATTTCGAGGCCGGTTCCGACATCGTCGAGACCAATACCTTCTCGTCGACCTCGATCGCCCAGGCCGATTACGGCATGGAGCACCTGGCCTATGAGCTGAACTACGAGGGCGCCAGGCTGGCCAAGGCGGCGGCCAGGACCGCCGAGAGCCGCGACGGCCGGCGCCGTTTCGTCGCCGGCGCGCTCGGGCCGACCAACCGCACCGCCTCGATCTCGCCCGACGTCAACAATCCGGGTTTCCGGGCGGTCACCTTCGACGGCCTGCGCGACGCCTATGCCGAGCAGACCCGCGGCCTGATCGACGGCGGCGCCGACGCCATCCTGATCGAGACCATCTTCGACACGCTGAACGCCAAGGCGGCGCTGGTGGCGGTCGACGAGGTGTTCGAGGAGAAGGGCATCAAGCTGCCGGTGATGATCTCCGGCACCATTACCGATCTCTCCGGGCGCACGCTGTCGGGCCAGACCACGGATGCCTTCTGGTATTCGCTGCGCCATGCCAGGCCGTTCTCGATCGGGCTGAACTGCGCGCTCGGCGCCAAGGAGATGCGCGCCCATATCCATGCCCTGTCGAAGGTCGCGGATACGCTGGTTTGCGCCTATCCCAATGCCGGCCTGCCCAATGAATTCGGCCTCTATGACGAGAGCCCGGAGGCGATGGCCGATCTGGTCGGTGAGTTCGCCACCTCGGGTTTCGTCAATATCGTCGGCGGCTGCTGCGGCTCGACACCCGACCATATCGCGGCGATCGCCAAGGCGGTGCAGGGCGTCAAGACCCGCGCCGTGCCGGTCATCGAGCCGCGGCTCCGGCTCTCCGGCCTCGAGCCCTTCGTGCTGACCCCGGAAATCCCCTTCGTCAATATCGGCGAGCGCACCAACGTCACCGGCTCGGCCCGGTTCCGCAAGCTGATCACCGCGGGCGACTACAACGCGGCACTGGCGGTCGCCCTCGACCAGGTGCAGAGCGGCGCCCAGATCATCGACGTCAACATGGACGAAGGCCTGCTCGATTCCGAGAAGGCGATGATCGACTTCCTCAATCTGATCGCCTCCGAACCCGACATCGCCAAGGTGCCGGTCATGGTCGATTCCTCCAAGTTCGCGGTGATCGAGCAGGGCCTGAAGCGGCTGCAGGGCAAGGGCATCGTCAATTCGATCTCGCTCAAGGAAGGCCGCGAGAAATTCATCGCGGATGCCAGGACCGTGCTGCGCTACGGCGCGGCGGTGGTGGTCATGGCCTTCGACGAGCAGGGCCAGGCCGATACGTTCAAGCGCAAGACCGAGATCTGCAAACGCGCCTACGACATCCTGGTCGACGAGGTCGGCTTCCCGCCGGAAGACATCATCTTCGATCCCAATGTCTTCGCGATCGCCACCGGCATCGAGGAGCACGACAATTACGGCAACGATTTCATCGAAGCCACCGAGTGGATCCGCAAGAACCTGCCGCATGCCCATATCTCGGGCGGCGTGTCCAACCTGTCCTTCTCGTTCCGCGGCAACGAGCCGGTGCGCGAGGCCATGCACTCGGTGTTCCTCTACCACGCGATCAAGCGCGGCATGGACATGGGCATCGTCAATGCCGGCCAGATGCAGGTCTATGAGAACCTCGACGCCGAGCTGCGCGACGCCTGCGAGGATGTCGTCCTCAACCGCAGCAAGGACGCGACCGAGCGCATGCTCGGCATCGCCGAGAAGTTCCGCGGCCACGGCAAGGAGGCGCGGGTGGTCGACCTCGCCTGGCGCGACAAGCCGGTCGGCGAGCGGCTGACCCACGCGCTGGTCAACGGCATCACCGAGTTCATCGAACAGGACACCGAAGAGGCGCGCCAGCAGGCGGCCCGGCCGCTGCACGTCATCGAAGGCCCGCTGATGGACGGCATGAACCATGTCGGCGACCTGTTCGGCGCCGGCAAGATGTTCCTGCCGCAGGTGGTCAAGTCGGCCCGCGTGATGAAGCAGTCGGTGGCCTATCTCCAGCCCTTCCTGGAGCAGGAGAAGCGCGACCTCGGCCTGGTCGACAAGCCGGCCGCCGGCAAGATCCTGATGGCAACCGTCAAGGGCGATGTCCACGACATCGGCAAGAACATCGTCGGCGTCGTGCTCCAGTGCAACAATTACGAGGTCATCGATCTCGGCGTGATGGTCTCGGCGCAGCGCATCCTGGATGAAGCGAAAAAGCATGAGGTCGACATTATCGGCCTGTCCGGCCTGATCACGCCCTCGCTCGACGAGATGTGCCACGTGGCGGCCGAGATGGAGCGCCAGGGTTATGACGTGCCGCTGCTGATCGGCGGCGCGACGACCTCGCGCGTCCACACCGCGGTGAAGATCCACCCGAACTATGCCCGCGGCCAGGCGGTCTATGTCGCGGATGCCTCGCGTGCGGTCGGCGTCGCCTCGACGCTCCTGTCGACCGAGAACAAGCCGAAATTTGTCGCCGATATCAGGGCCGAATACGCCAAGATCGCCGACGCGCATCTGCGCGGCGAGCAGACCAAGCAGCGCCTGCCGTTGAAGGACGCGCGCGCCAACAGCCTGAAGCTCGACTGGGAGGGCTACCAGCCGCCGAAGCCGAGCTTCACCGGTGTCAGGGTGTTCGACGACTATGATCTCGCCGACCTGGTGGCGGCGATCGACTGGACGCCGTTCTTCCAGACCTGGGAGCTGAAGGGCCGTTATCCCGCGATCCTCGACGACGAGAAGCAGGGCGAGGCGGCGCGCGGCCTGTTCAAGGACGCCCAGGTCATGCTCCAGCGCATCGTCGGCGAGAAATGGCTGACCGCGCGTGCCGTGGTCGGCTTCTGGCCGGCCAATGCGGTTGGCGACGACATCGCCGTGTTCACCGACGAGAGCCGCACGGTGTCGCACGCGACCTTCCACACGCTGCGCCAGCAGATCGCCCGCCGCGAGGGCCGCGACCGCGCCCATATCGCTCTATCCGATTATTTCGCGCCGAAGGGCAGCAAGCCCGACTGGATCGGCGGCTTCGTCGTCACCGCCGGCATTGGCGAGGATGCGATCTCGAAAAAATTCGAGGCGGCCAAGGACGATTACAGCTCGATCCTCGCCAAGGCGCTGGCCGACCGGCTGGCCGAGGCGCTGGCCGAGCGCATGCACCAGATCGTCCGCAAGGAGCTCTGGGGCTATGTGCCGGACGAGCGCCTGTCGAACGAGGAGCTGATCCTCGAGCAATATCGCGGCATCCGCCCGGCGCCGGGTTATCCGGCCCAGCCCGACCATACCGAGAAGGACACCCTGTTCCGCCTGCTCGACGCGGAAAAGGCGATCGGCGTGCAACTGACCGAGAGCCGCGCCATGTGGCCGGGCTCGTCGGTGTCGGGCCTCTATGTATCGCATCCCGACAGCGAATATTTCGGCGTCGGCCGGGTCGAGCACGACCAGGTCGTCGACTATGCCGCGCGCAAGGGCTGGACGGTGGAAGAGGCCGAGCGCTGGCTGGCGCCGGTGCTCAATTACGATCCGGGCCTGATGCGCTCGATGAGCCAAGCGGCGGAGTAGTGGCGAATAGCGAATAGCGAATAGCGAATGGGGTGCGCAGCCCGGTGAAGAGCGCCGCGCGAACCCTCGCCCACGTCTTCGTGGGAGAGGGTGGCCGCGGAGCGGCCGGGTGAGGGTGGTTGCGTCAATTGCTGGGTGCGCATTCCGGGCCGAATTGATGGGCGGGGGCTCGTCAAACCCTCACCCGCCGGCTCCGCTCAGGCGAAAGCTCGCTTTTGCCGGGGCACCCTCTCCCGCAAGCGGGCGAGGGTTGCGTGCGACAGGGCCGCGGCCAATGACCACTCGCTACCCTATCGCCTCAGATCGTCACCTGGGTGCCGACCTCGACCACCCGGCCGGTGGGCAGGTGGAAATAGTCGGTCGCCGAGTTGGCGTTGACCGCCATGCCAATGAACACATAGTCCTGCCAGAGCGGCATGCCGAGCTTGCCCGAGGCCTTCAGGTGCCGCCTCGACAGGAAGAACGAGGTCGACATCATGTCGAACTTGATGCCGACCTTCTTGCAGGCGATCAGCGCCTTCGGCACATGCGGGGTTTCCATGTAGCCGAACTTGATCACCAGCTTGGAGAAGCTGTCATTGAGCTTCTCGTAGGAGATGCGCTGGGCATCCGGCACGCGCGGCAGGCCGACGCTCTTCACCGCCAGGAACACGTTGTTTTCGTGCAGCACCTTGTTGTGCTTGAGGTTGTGCAAGAGCGAGGCCGGCGCATAGGCGTGCTCGGAGGTCAGGAACACCGCGGTGCCCGGCACCCGGTGGGGGGGGCGCTTCTCGAAGCTCTTCATCAGGTCGGCGAGCGGCACCTCGATGCGCCGGGTCTTGTCGGCGAGGATCCGGGTGCCCAGGCGCCAGGTCAGCATCAGGAACATGATGGAGCCGCCGAACAGGAGCGGCACCCAGCCGCCCTCGAGCAGCTTCAACAGGTTGGCGCTGAGGAACACCCATTCGATGACCAGGAACGGCACGATCACGCCGGCGGTGGCCAAGAGGCTCCATTTCCAGACATGGCGGATGACCACGAAAGCCATGATCGAGGTGACCACCATGGTGCCGCTGACCGCGATGCCATAGGCGGAGGCCAGGTGCGACGAGGACTTGAACGACAGGACCAGCAGCAGGACCGCGACCAGCAGCATCCAGTTGATGAACGGCAGGTAGATCTGCCCGGCATGTTCCTCGGACGTGTACATCACCTTCAGGCGCGGCAGCAGGCCGAGCTGGATCGCCTGGCGCGACAGCGAGAAGGCGCCGGTCAGCACCGCCTGGCTGGCGATGATGGTGGCCATGGTCGCCAGGATGACCATGGGCAACAAGCCCCAGCTCGGCACCAGCAGGAAGAACGGGTTCTGCACGGTGGAGGGATCGGCGAGCACCATGGCGCCCTGGCCGAGATAGTTCAGCGTCAGCGACGGAAACACCACGCCGAGCCAGGCGTTCTGGATCGGCCGGCGGCCGAAATGGCCGAGATCGGCGAACAACGCCTCGCAGCCGGAGACCGCCAGGAACACCGCGCCGAGCGCCACCAGGCCGAGCGTGCCGTGGGTCAGCAGGAAATGCACCCCATGGACCGGATTGAAGGCCCAGAACACGCCGAAATCGTCGCGGATGTGAATGAGGCCGGCGAGCCCGATACAGATGAACCAGGTCATCATGATCGGCCCGAAGAAGCGGGCGACATGGGCGGTGCCATGGCTCTGCACCGCAAAGAACAGCACGATGACGACGGTGGTGATCGGCAGGATATAGGGATTGAAGACCGGGGTGACGAGCTTCAGGCCTTCGAGCGCCGAGAGCACCGAGATGGCCGGGGTGATCGCGGCATCGCCATAAAACAGCGCCGCGCCGATCACGCCCATCACCACGATGGAGGTGCGGCCGCGGCCGAGCGCCTTCTGGGCCAGCGCCATCAGGGTCAATGTGCCGCCTTCGCCTTCATTGTCGGCGCGCAGCAGGATCAGCACATATTTGATGGTCACCAGGATGATCAGCGCCCACAGGATGAGCGATAGCACGCCCAACACCGTTTCACGCGGGATCGCGGCCAGCGGTTGGGTCGGATGGCCCAGCGCGCCGCCGAGCGCTTCGCGGAACGCATAAAGCGGACTGGTGCCGATGTCGCCATAGACGACGCCGATCGAGCCAACGAACAGCGCAGCGAAGCTCGCCTGCGGCACGTGGCCTGTCGTTTCGGTCTGACCGCCGCCGATCGCGTCGGGCGTCTTCGCGGGGTCGCCGACTTCCGCCGGAACCGTGCTGCCGGCTGCCGCCGTTTCGTTTGCCATGAATAAGACCTTGAGACGGTCGGATGGTTCATCCGGCCCCGTATGACACAGGCTTCAAGCGCCGATCGAGGCCCTCGTGGTTCATCACTTCGCCGATCAGTCGGCTGGTCGTCGCGCTGCCTCGTTGCGGCGCGCGTCATACAGCATTGCACGGTTGTTGATCAACTGGCCATCGCAGAAAAGCCGCAAATCGCCGCATGCCGGCTCCCGGTCGCGCTTCGTTTCAGAGGAGCCAACGGGCCCGCCGGCGCATTGTTCCCGGCGACGGTTTCCAGGCACGACGGGGCCTAGCGGATGCTGGTGTCGGTGCGGCGGGTGATGTCGAGGATGCGCACGCCCTCGGTCGAGGTGGTGCCGGCGCCGAGCGGCAGGGAGGCCGCGGCATCGGCCATGCCGGCGCGGCGCGCCGCGGCCCGGGCCGAATGGCCTTCGGTGCGGGCGACCGGCGCCGCCGATCCGGTGTCGCGCGCCTGGATGCCGGCCTGGATCTCGGTGACCCGGCGCCGCATGTCGGCGGGCAGCCGGCCATAGGAGCGGGCATCGACGAAATCGCTCTGGCGATAGGGGAAACGTGCCGCGCCGGCGAAGACCCTGACGCCATTGTCGGTCACCACGACGTCGCCGGCACGCAGCGTGAAGTCGTGGGTGATCGGCAGGCGGGCGAGCCCGTTGGTCGCCCGGCCCTGGCAGGTGCAGGCCGCGACCGTCGTCTCGCGAAAGCGGAAGGCGGTGGCGAGCCGGGCGTAGGGTTGGCCGCGCGGGCCGCTGGCGTCCTCGATCGCGGCGCCGCCCCGGGCGGTATAGAGCGCCACCTCGGTGCCCGGGCAGAGGCTGTTGCAGGTTGCCTGCTGGTCGCCCTGGCCCTCGCTGGCGCCGGCGGGGGCCGGGAAGAAGAAGCCGTCGCACAGCCGGACGCAATAGGCCCGCGTGCCGCCCGGCATGCGGAAATTGCCGTTCTGGCGCTGGCCGGCCGATGCCTGGTGCGGCCCGGCCGGATTCGCCCGCGGCCTGACGGTGATCAGCGGAACCTCGCGCGGCGGCCCGCCGCCGAACAGCTGGAAACCCGGCCAGGAGCTGTTGCGGGATGGCGCCTCGCCGCGCCGCGCCGCGCGCATTTCGGCGTCGCGCCGGATCACGGCATAGATCTGATCATTGTCCTGGGCGGCGGCCGGCGCGCGCGCGTCCGCCAGTAAGAGACCACTCAACAGGACCGCGGCAAAACCAGAAGCCCGAGCAATCATGAAGCCCCACCTCATCACCCGGCATGTCGGACGATGTCGAACCACTGCAATCGGAAGTCGGCCATTCGGAAAGAAACGGGAGATTGAGGAAGTCTTGGTGTCGTTAGATCGTCACGGCAACCTGTCGTTGACAGGTGTCGGCCTTGAGCATCACAGCGTGTCGCATAGGACTATTGCAGTTCGATGTCGTCAATTGCGAAATTTCGAGCGAATGCTGCAAGAGACGGCAACAAGACCAGTCGGAACGGTCATGCCTCGCGCTTCG
This sequence comes from Phreatobacter stygius, assembly GCF_005144885.1. Classification (NCBI taxonomy): domain Bacteria; kingdom Pseudomonadati; phylum Pseudomonadota; class Alphaproteobacteria; order Hyphomicrobiales; family Phreatobacteraceae; genus Phreatobacter; species Phreatobacter stygius. Next base: position 592,491 of record NZ_CP039690.1, on the reverse strand, counting down.
CCGCCAAGAAAAAGCCGGGCAGGGTGCCCGGCGGGAGTGCATCGAACAGGCCGTGGTTCGGCGCCTGGAACGGACCGGCCCGCGGTCTTCAGAAGGCGCCGAACAGAATAGCTCCGAAAAACGCGAATGCGGCACACACGGCAACAACGTTCACGTGTCGGACAAGCTCCACGGGTCACCTCCCTTTCAGGAACCGCAACGGCGGAGGCTAGACAGTCCGGCTGGCCTTTGCAAAGCGGATTCGGTCGCGCCCGGCCGGGCCGTCGCCAAGACCGTCGCGGAGCTCTTTGACAAGTCTGGCGAATTTGCCCGGGCTGGGCTGTGGATGATAGGTGAGATGTTCTGTCCTATCGGATGTCCTATAACTTACCAGGGTACGGCCCGGCCCGACCAGTCGTGGAACGAGCAGGGTTCGCCCTGGCGCATCCGGTCGATCAGACCGATGAGCCCCCGGGCGCTGTCGGCCGGCGCGACCGCGGCCGACTGACCGCCCATGTCGGTGCGGACCCAGCCGGGGTGAGCAACCGCCACGGCGATGCCCTGGGGCCCGAGGTCAGTGCCGAGCCCCTGCATCACCTTGTTCACGGCGGCCTTGGAGGCGCGATAGGCGATCCGGTCGGATGTCGTGTGGCTCATCGAGCCCATGGCGCTGGTGATGGTCAGGATCCTGGCCTCGCGCCCGGCCTTCAGGAGCGGCAGCACGGCCTGCACCACGCGCAGCGGCCCGAGCGTGTTGACGGCGAGCGTTTCGGCGAAGCCGTCGAAATCCATGTCGAGCGTCGACTGCCTGCTAGGGCCAATGATGCCGGCATTGTTGACCAGCACGTCGAGGCGGGTCAGCCCGGCCTCGGCAAGCCGGCCGGCCAGGCCCGCGACCGAGGCCGGATCAGCCACGTCGAGCCCGATCACCGAGAGCCGGTCCGGCGCCCGGCCGGCCAGGGCGAGCAGCGCGTCGGCCCTGGCCGGGTCGCGCGCGGTGGCGGCGATCCGGTCGCCGCGCTCGAGCAAAGCTTCGACCAGCGCCAGGCCAATGCCGCGGTTGGCGCCGGTGACGAGAATGGCGGGCATGATGACGTCCTCTTCGGTATCGGCTGGAATCGTGCGGCCGCCATCAGGAGCCACCGGCGGCCCGAAACCAAGTCACAATGTTCTTGACCAGCCATGCGCCCGAAGTTACGGCTATTTACATGGCTGCCCGTCCCCCTGTTTCCAACCTCGCCCAGCGGCGCGGTTATCACCACGGCAATCTCAAGGAAGCGCTGATCGAGGCGGCGCGGCGGCTGATCGCCGAGCGCGGGCCGGCCGGCTTCACCCTGTCGGATGCGGCCAAGCTCGCCGGTGTCTCGCCGGCGGCGCCCTACCGGCATTTCAAGGATCGCCAGAGCCTGCTGCGCGAAGTCGCGGGCCTCGGTTTCGCGGCGCTCGGCGAGCGGCTGGCGGCGGCGGCCGCCGCGGGCGGCGCAGCCGGCTTCAACGCCATGGGGCGGGCCTATCTCGCCTTTGCCCGCGACGAGCCGGCCTTTTATGCCGCCATGTTCAATTCCGGCACGGCCGGCGACGACAGCAAGCCGGCGGAGGAGGATCGCGGCTTCGCCATGTTGCGCCAGGCGGTCGGCCGCGCGCTCGGCACCGATGATCCGGAGACGGTCCGCACCGCGGCGATCCTGGTCTTCGCATTGACCCACGGCCTCGCCAGCCTGTCGGTGTCCGGCTCGGTGGCGCGTCCGAAAGACCTGGTCGACCCGGGACAATTGCTCGATCGCGGGGTCTGGGCCCTGCTGCACGGCCTGCCGGATGCACTCGCCGCCGGCCGCTGAACCGGCCCGGCCGCACCCGGCTATCCTCCGCGCCCGGCGCAATGATAGGCTTGCGCCAATCGCTGATCGCCTGCGAACCGCCTGTTGAGCCCGGACCCTAGACGACGCGTCCTGAGCGGACGGAGGGAGTTGTCGCATGCTCCGCAATGTGGCCTTTGGACAGAATGGCGAGGACGTGCGGGCGGTGCAGCAGGGCCTGAACCTGGCGCTGGCCGGCAAACACCCGCGGCTTGACGACGACGGCAAGTTCGGTCCGGCGACCGACACGGCGACGCGTTTCTTCCAGCGCCGCAGCGGGCTCAATCCCGATGGCATTGTCGGGCAGAACACCCGGCGCAAACTGTTTCCGCTGCGGGTCGTCACCGTCACCGCGCTCGGCATGCGGCTGGTCATGCCTGAGGTCAGAAGGGGCATCAGGCCGCCGAAGCTCGGGCCCGGCCCGCTGATCTTTCCCGGCCTGCCCGGCAGCCAGCCGCCGCCCGGCGTGACGCCCAACCTGCTGGCCAACCAGATCCAGTTCCCGGCGAACATGGTGTCGCCCGTCATCTCGTTCCAGACGCAGAAATTCCCCAGGCTCGCCATGCCGATCCTGGCGCCGCCGATCCAGCCGCCGAAGGCGCCGCAGCTGACCTTGCCCTTGCCCAATGTCCTGCCGGCGCCCAGCCCCGGCCTCGCCTTCGACCTGCATCATTTCGAGCTGGTGCCCGGCGGCCAGGCGACGCTCGGGCAGGCGGCGCAATTCGGCTTCACGCTGGCCCTGCAGGCCGTGGTCATGGGCGGCGACGAGAAAGGGCCGCATCAGGAGGTCACCTCGGGGATCCAGATCGGCACGCCGGTGCCCGGCCTTGCCGGCGGCGAATGGGTCGTGGCGTTCTTCGCGCAGGTGACCGATGTCGACCGGCTCGGGCCGGTGGGCAATTTCCACTTCTGGCAGCCCTATGCCCAGGTCGGCATCCAGAATTCGCCCGGCAGCTTTCGGCCGCAGGCGACCGCCGGCATCTTTCCCGCCAACCTGACCCTCGATGTCACCGACCGGATCGGCATCAATATCGCCGGCGGCGTGGTGCTGACCTATGATCCCGCATCGGGCCTGGTGGTTGGCGGCCAGGCGACCGGCGGCCTGATCCTGAAGCTTGGACAATAGGCCGGTCCGGTCGCGTCAAGGCCCGATGGGCCTGATCACTCCGACGGCGCGCGCAAGGCCCAGCGCGCCATGCCGAGCAGCAGGCTCGACACCGTGCTGCCGGCGATCAGGGCGAATTTCAGCGACGAGGCCCAGGGGACGAGCGTGCTGGTGTCGGCGAGCCCGGCATAGGCCAGCGCCAGAAGGCCGTCCTCGACGAGATCGGCCACGACGAAGGCGACCGGCAGCAGGAACAGCAAGCGGAAGGTGCGCGGGGCGAGCGGCAGGCCGCGGGTGGCGATGCCGGCGCCGGTCAGGAGCGCCGCGCCAAGGGCCGCGATCAGCGGCAGGTCGGCGGCGAGCGCCGTCAGCGCCCGGCCGCGCAGCGCGCCGATCTGGACGAGGAAGGCGCGAAAATCCTCGGCGCCATAACCGGCATGGCGGGTTTCCGGCCGGAGCGGCCGGAGGCAATCGATCAGGCTGCAGTCGCCACCGCGCAACAGCTGTTCGATCGGGGCATGGGCGAAGGCGCTGATCAGGAAGGCCGCCAGCACGGCGGCGAGCGCCAGGGCCAGGCGGGCCGGCGTCGCGGCGAGCGCGAACCGTTCGACCGGCGCATAGGGCCTCAAGGTTGCCGGCCCGCGTGACGGGCGGCGCCCGGTGCGCCCGATGGCGCGGCGCTGATGTCGCTCAAGAAAGCCTGCTGCGGCATGCCGAGACGTCCCTTCGGCGCGAGGGATACCACTTCGCAGCGCAGCATGTCCCGTGGGAAAAACGCCGGCGAGGCGGCGGTCAGAGCGTGTCGGCGTCGCGCTCGTTCATCTGGCGCAGCAGCTTCTTGTTCTGGGCCGCCAGCGCCTTCAGCTTCTCGTTGATCACGGTGACGACGCCATCGACCTGATCCTTGACGAAATGCGCGCCGATCTCCTGGCCGCGGCGCCAGGCGACCTGGCAATTGAACACCGCGCCGCGCTGCGGGATCTTCAGCTCGAAGTGATCGGGGATATCGATAGTCGAGCCGCAATCGAGCCGGGCGCCGGTTTCCGAGAAATTGCGCACCGTGCATTCGACCGAGCGCAGGCCGCCGGGGAACACGATGGTTCCCTTCCAGAATGTGCGGGATCGCGGCGCGATACGGCGTTCACTCATGGGTCGTCAGGTCCGACAAGAATGCGTCCGAAAAACAGACTTTTCCGACAGGCAATCGGCTCATGTGTTTTATGCGCTGGCGCTTAACGGGGCGTTTACGCCTCGGCTTTTCCCAAGCCTCCGGCATAGGTCTTGGGCCGTGGCGGCGCATAGCCGCCGACCTTCGAGGTCCTGAGGCCGAGCGCCACCAGGCCCTCGGCAAGCTTGACCGCCGCGGCGACGCCATCGACCACCGGCAGGCCATGCTCTGCGCTGAGGCTTCGGGCGAGATCGGCCATGCCGGCGCAGCCGAGCACGATGGCCTCGGCCCGGTCCTCGGCCATCGCCCTGGCGATCTCGGCGGAAATCTTGGCGCGCGCGCCGGAGGCCGGATCTTCCAGCGCCAGCACCGGCACCTCGCAGGCGCGCACCCGCGCGCAGCGATGGGCAAAGCCGTATTTCAGGACATTGTGCTCGAGCGCCGGCACCGAAACCGCCAGGGTGGTCACCACGCTGAACTTGCCGGCGACGAGAGTGGCCATGTGCATGGCCGCCTCGCCAATGCCGATCACCGGCACCTCGACCATGGAGCGGGCGGCGTCGAGGCCGGTATCGTCGAAACAGGCAATGATGAAGGCATCGGCGCGGCCCGCCTTGCGCATCTCGCCGAGCAGGCCGGGCACCGACAAGGCCTCGTCGTAATAACCCTCGATGGAGGCTGGCCCGCTGTCCGGATTGACCGCCGTGACGACCGTGCCGGGGCTCGCCGCAGCGCGGGCGGCCGCGCCGATGGCGCGGGTCATCGAGGCTGTGGTGTTGGGATTGACGATGGTCAGTTGCATCGTGGCTCGACAGCTTACGGGACGGTCAGGCGGTGGTTCCGCCGGTTCTCAGGAAAGGTCGAGGTTATCACGGGCGGCCGGCCAGACGAGGCCCGACGACCACCCGGGCCTATCGGCCCTTATATTCCGGCGTTCCGAGATGGCGCGCGTAGTCGCGCTCGCGCTCTTCCTTCTGCTTCAGCAGGTCTTCGTAGGCCTTTTTGGCCTCGGCCGACAAAGTCACGTTGCGCACCGGTTCCTTCTTGCGCGGAACCCGCTTCTTGAACTGCATATCCATGGGCGGCGGCCTTCCTGGCTGTGGGGCGCCCGGCGTCGCGGGCGCGATGGTCGGCAGGCGAACCGTGCGGAGGCCGAGAGGGCTCCGCACGCAGCGGCTGTCGCGACGATGGGGACATGGCACCGCGAACGGCGGGGATCGCGGCGATCCTATCGCATCCCGGCGCGCTTGAGGACCGTGCGCGCGAGGAAAATCGCAAGGGAGCGGGGGCTGGAAAATAGCCCTCTCCCAGAGGGCTACTAGATTCACACATCTTTTGCCTGGGCGAGAGCGTCCCATCCCTGCTTGGCATCGTAGAAGGATAGCCAGCCCTGTAGCATGACCATCGGGCCAGGCTTGCCGTAATATCCGGTCCAGCCACCGAGCCTTGCGCAAACCCAGGCGGCAAAGGCGAGCGAGCCCTTGGGGTGTGGATTCTTCTGCCGCTGGGTCTTGCCCTCCAGCTTGGCCGAGAGCGCCTCGAGCAAGGGCTGATCTTCCGGCTGGAAGGCATCGGTGAGCGGCCTGAGCGGGGTCTGAGGCGATGCGCCGTCACGAGCATGGACGAGTTGCTGGACGCTGACCGCGGCCACCAGCGCTGCCATGACCAGCTTGAGACGGGGCACATCCTCGGCGATGCGCAGGCCTTCGATGTCGTAGCCCTGGGTCTTCAGGGTGCGGAACAACTGCTCGATGGCCCAACGACGCCGGTAGAGCTCGGCCACCGCCAGGGCTTCGGTGATGTCGCGGACCGCGCGCGAGATCAAGAGCCGCCAGTGAACCGCCGGCTCGCCCGCCGGTGGATCGACTTCGCGGATATCGACCAGCGTCATGCCGACGCTCGCCGGCAGGGCCTCAAGTCCTGGTGTGCCGGCCTTGGGACGTGCCAATTGCGCCGCCATGAAGCGGACCGCCAGTCGCGCCTGGCGCGCCTTGCGGCCGGGCTTGGCCGGCAGGTCCAGCAGGGTCCGGCCGGCCTCAGGCAAGGCATCCACGGTGGCAAACAGCAGACCGCCATCGCCGAGGCTGCGATCTTGGGCCGCCCTGACCAGAAGCTCGATGTCCTTCGGGCGTCGTGCAAAGGCCTCGAAGATATCGCCCTCGCGATCGGCGATCACCGTCACGCTACGAGCCAGCGCCCCGATCCTGGCCGCGTCTTCGCCCCCTTCCAGCCAGCGCCGGCTCTCTTTCGCCGCCAATGGGCGGGATTTCCGCTCCCCACGCAAGCCTTTGTCGCGGCTCATGAATTGAGCATGCGCCAACCCCAGGATGGCGCCGTCCTCGGCATCCACCGCGATCATCGCATGCAACATAAGCCCACCGCCGCCGCTCGACTTGATGCTGGTGGTGTCCTGGATCGCCAGCACCGGCCGGCCGATACACCGTTCCGCCGTGCGCTCTTGCGCCGTCGCCGCCATCTCTTCGACCGTCACCGCCGGATTGCGCAGCAAACGGGTCAGGCGCATCTCGCCTCGCCGGTTGCCGCCCAGCGGCCGAATCCGAATGCCACGACCACCCCACTCGACCAGCCGGCGGTGCAAAAAGACCCCCCTTTTTCCAGCCGGCGGTCGCCAAACCGCCCCAGCCCATGCTCCTGCATCTGCTTCCTCCCGCTATCTGCGGATCAAGGAATCAGAGCCGCATCCTCCTCGCAACCCACGATGTGTGAATGTCGTAGCCCTTTGGGAGAGGGTGCACACATCTCTCAAAGGGGCCTGAATTCGCCACCTCTCAAGGCTTCGCACGAGAACCACGGATAGCGCATGCGCCGACCTTTTTCGTCATGGCCGGTCATGTCCCGTAGCGTGGTGTAGCTGGCGCAAGGCCCCACGATCACCGGCATAGGCCGGGCTGGTCAGGCTGCCACGGCTGGCAGGCCGACACTAGGATCATCGCTCAGGCCGGCCATGGTTTCCAGGGTCATGTAGCGGGCCCGCTGGACGGCCCATTCATCGTTCTGTTCGAGCAGGATCGCGCCGACGAGCCGGGCGATGGCGGCCTCGTTGGGGAAGATGCCGACCACCTCGGTCCTGCGCTTGATCTCGCCGTTGACGCGCTCCAGCGGATTGGTGCTGTGGAGCTTTGCCCGATGCTGCGTCGGGAAGGTCATATAGGCCAGCACGTCGGTCTCGGCGGTATCCATCAGAGCCGCCAGTTTCGGCACCGTTGGCCTGAGCTGGTCGGCGACCCGGCGCCATTGCTGGCTGGCGGCCGTTGCATTGTCTTGGGCGAAAGCGGTGGCGATGAAGGCTGAGACAACGCGCCGCCCGCTGCGGCCGGCATGGGCGAGCGCATTCCTCATGAAGTGCACGCGGCAGCGCTGCCAGGTCGCGGTGAGCACCTTGGAGACCGCCGCCTTGATGCCTTCGTGGCTGTCGGAGACGACGAGTTTTACGCCGCGCAGGCCGCGTCTGGCCAGTTTGCGCAAGAACGCCGTCCAGAAGGTCTCTGCCTCGGAGGGGCCGATATCCATGCCCAGCACCTCGCGCCGACCGTCGCCGCTTACACCGACCGCCACGATCACCGCCACCGAGACGATCCGGCCGGCCTGGCGGACCTTCACATAGGTCGCGTCGATCCACAGATAGGGCCAGTCGCCCTCGATCGGCCGGTCGAGGAAGGCATGGACGCGCTGGTCGATTTCCTCGCAGAGCCGGCTGACTTGGCTCTTCGAGATGCCGCTCATGCCCATCGCCTTGACCAGGTCATCGACCGAGCGGGTCGAGATACCCTGGATGTAAGCCTCCTGGATCACCGCGGTCAGCGCCTTCTCGGCCAGCCGGCGCGGCTCCAGAAAGCCCGGAAAGTAGGAGCCTTTGCGTAGCCTCGGGATGCGCAGCTCGACCGTGCCGGCGCGGGTCTCCCAATCCCGCTCGCGATAGCCATTGCGCTGGGCCAGGCGGTCCGGGCTCTTCTCGCCGAAGCCGGCGCCGGCAAGGCCGCTGACCTCGAGCTCCATCAGCCGCCCGGCGGCAAAGCCGATCATCTCGCGCAGCAAATCGGCGTCGGGGCTCTTCTCCAGCAGCCCGCGCAGGTTCATCATCTCGTCGGTCATCGGTGGATCTCTCGGTTCGGGGTTGGTCGTCGCAACCCAAACCTAACCGGCAACCGCCGATGACCACCCGTCAGTTACACCACCAATCGGGACACGACCTCATGGCCGGCCTTGTGCCGGCCATCCACGCATTGCCTTGACCGCGGAGGACGTGGATGGCCGTGACAAGCACGGCCATGACGAAGCGAGAAACACCGCGCCAAGACATGGATTGTCGAGATGTGTGAATCCGGTAGCCCTCCCGGAGAGGGTTGATTCATCACCGCTCTCACGCCGAAATGCCGGGCACCGCCACGGTCTGGTCGGTCCTGAAGCAGCGCGCCTCGTGGCCGGGGCTGACCGCCACCGGTTCGGGGGTGGCCGCCGTGCAGGCCGGCAGCGCCAGCTTGCAGCGCGGCGCGAACGAACAGCCCGGCGGCAGGTTGGCGAGATCCGGCGGCGAGCCGGGAATGGCGTCGAGCCGGGTGCCCTTGGCCAGCGCGTCATGGGCGCGGCTCTTCAACAGGCCGATCGTATAGGGGTGGCGGGGCGCGCGAATGATCTCGCGGATCGGCCCGGTCTCGACGATGCGGCCGCCATACATGACCGCGACCCGGTCGGCGACCTCGACGGCGACGCCAATGTCATGGGTGACGAAGATCACGGCGAGGCCGAGCTCGCGCTGCAATTCGCGGATCAGCAGCAGGATCTGGATCTGCACGGTGGCATCGAGCGCGGTGGTCGGCTCGTCGGCGAGCAGCACCTTGGGATTGCAGGCGAGCGCCAGCGCGATCATCGCCCGCTGGCGCATGCCGCCCGACATCTCATGGGGGAAATTGTCCAGGCGCCGCTCGGGCGAGGGGATGCGCACCCGTTCGAACAGGTCGAGCGCGCGCTGCCTGGCTTGCGCCGTCGAGCCGCCCTCGTGCTTGACGATGGTCTCGGCGATCTGCTGGCCGAGCGTATAGACCGGGTCCAGCGCCAGCGCCGGCTCCTGGAAGATCATCGACACGGTGCGGCCGCGAAAGGCCTGCAATTCGCGCGGTTTAAGGGCCAGCACGTCCTCGTTGCCGACCCGGATCGTGCCGGAGATCTGGGTGCGCCGCTCGGGATTGAGCCGCAGCATGGCGCGCAGCGTCACCGACTTGCCGGAGCCGGATTCGCCCAGGATCGCCAGGGTCTCGCCGCGGTCGAGCGTCAGGTCGACGCCGTTGACCGCGCGGATCGGCTTTGGCCCACCGGTGAAGGTGACGTGCAGGTTCTGGATGTCGACGGTCGGCGGCGTGGTCAGCATGGTCGCCTCTCCTCAGGCCGCGACGCGCAGGGGCGGCGCCTTGGAATGGCCGGAGCCGGCTTCCGCCATCAGGCAGGCGACATGGTGATGGTCGCCGGCGGTGATCAGCGCCGGCTGGTGGCCGCTGCACAGGCTTTCGGCGAAGCTGCAGCGGGTGTGGAACCGGCAGCCGGGCGGCGGGTCGATCGGGTTCGGCGGGTCGCCCGAGATCGGCGCCACCTCGGTGCGGTTGTCCGGGTCCATGGTCGGCATGGAGCGGGTCAGCGCCGAGGAATAGGGGTGCAGCGGCTGGCCGAAGATCGCCTCCGACGGGCCGATCTCGGCGACCTTGCCGAGATACATGACCATGACCCGGTCGGACATGTAGCGGACCACGTTCAGGTCATGGGAAATGAAGATATAGGTCAGCGCGAACTCGTCCTTCAGGTCCATCAGCAGGTTCAGCACCTGGGCCTCGACCGATTTGTCGAGCGCCGAGACGGCTTCGTCCAGGATCACCACCTTGGGCTGCAGCGCCAAGGCGCGTGCGATATTGACCCGCTGGCGCTGGCCGCCGGAGAGTTCGTGCGGATAGCGGCCGGCGAAGCGCGACGGTTCCAGGCCGACGCGGGCGAGCAGGTCGCGGGCGCGGTCGATCGCCGGCTGTTTGCTTAAGCCATGGACCTGCGGCCCGAAGGCGATCGAGGCCTCGATGGTGAGCCTCGGGTTCAGCGAGGCGTAGCTGTCCTGGAACACCATCTGAACCTGGCGGCGATAGGCGGTCAGGCTCAGGTCCGGCGAACCGACCTTGGCGGCGTCGAACAGGATCTCGCCCGAGGTCGGGTTGATCAGGTGCATCAAGAGCCGGGCGGTGGTCGACTTGCCGCAGCCGGATTCCCCGACAATGCCGAGCGTCTCGCCGTCGAGCACGTCGAAATCGACGCCGTCGACCGCGCGGACGACCTTCTTAGGCCCGAACAGGGCGCCGCCGGAGACCGGGAAATGTTTGACCAGGCCACGGATGGTCAGGAGCGGCTGGGTCATTGCTTCACATCCATGGCCGAGCGCAGGCCATCGGCCAGCAGGTTGAACGAGATCGAGGTGAAGAAGATCATCATGCCGGGAAGGGCTGCCACCAAAGGCTGGGTGTAGATGGCGGTGCGCAGCGTGTTCAGCATCAGGCCCCATTCGGGTTCGGGCGGGCGGACGCCGAGGCCGAGGAAGGACAGGCCGGAGGCGAGGATCATCGACACCGAGATGAGGCCGGTGGCGTAGACGAAGATCGGCCCCAGCACATTGCCGAGCACATGGACCCGGATGATGGTCATGGCATTGGCACCCGACGCCCGCGCCGCCTCGACATAATCGCGGTTGCGCACCTGGGTGGTCACCGCCTCGGCGACCCGGGCGATCGGCGGGATGAACACCACGGTGAGCGAGACCAGCGCGTTCTGGATGCCGGCGCCGAGCGCGCCCGAGAGCGCCACTGCCAGCAGCACCGAAGGGAAGGCATAGAACACGTCGATGGTGCGCATCATGATCGTGTTGGTCTTGCCGCCGACATAACCGGAGACGATGCCGATCAGGCTGCCGATGCCGAAGGCCATCAGCACTGGCGTCACGCCCATCATCAGGGAATAACGCGCGCCATAGATGAGGCGCGAGAGCATGTCGCGGCCGAGCTCGTCGGTGCCGAGCGGGAAGCCTTCGGTGCCGACCGGGCGAAGCCGCCTTATGGTGCGCCCGACATAAGGGTCGGCCGGCGCGATCCAGGGTGCGAACACCGCCATGAGCAGAAGAGCCAGCACCAGGCAGCCGGCGACCATCGCCACCTTGTCCTTGCGCACCCGGCTGAACACGCCCGACCAGTAGCCGGGCGAGCGCTCGATCGCGGTGGCCGTCTTGGCCGGATCCTGGGGCAGCAGCGAAGCGACTGAGGTCATGGGGTCAGCTCCGCTGGATGCGTGGGTCGATGGCGGTCTGGATCACGTCGACCAGGAGGTTCAGGCCGACGAAGAACAGGGCGAGCACCAGGATCGTGCCCTGCAGCAGCGGCAGGTCGCGCTGGAAGATCGCGGCGTTCAGCAGGAAGCCGGTGCCGGGCCAGGAGAACACCGTCTCGATCAGGATCGAGCCGCCAAGCAAGTAGCCGAGCTGCAGGCCCATGACGGCGAGCGCGGTGGGCGCGGCATTCTTCACCACATGGCCGAAAATGCCGAATTCGGAGAGGCCCTTGGCGCGCAGCGCGGGCACGAAATCCTGGCTCAGGATATCGGCGACGAGCGCCCTGATGGTGCGCGCCACGATGCCCATGGGAATGACGCTCATGGTCACCGCCGGCAGGATCAGGTGGCGGACATGTTCCCAGTCGAGCTTCCATTCCGACGAGCCGCCGGGACCGGCGCCGGTCGGCGGCAGCCAGTTGAGCTGGGCCGAGAAGATGATCACCAGCACCATGCCGAGCCAATAATGCGGCACGGAGACGCCGATGACCGACAGGAAGGAGGCGATCTTGTCGATCGGGCTGTTCCTGAAATAGCCGGCGACGAAACCGAACAGCAGGCCGAAAAAGAAGCCGATCATGGTGGCGACGAAGGCCAGCGTCAGCGTGTTGCTGACCGCCCGCAAGACTTCCGTCGTCACCGAGCGGCCGGAGGCGATCGAGGTGCCGAGGTCGCCCTGAAGGGCGCGCAGGCACCATTTGAAGAACTGCTCGTAATGGGGCCGGTCGAAACCATAGGCGATCATCATTTGCTGTTTCAGCGCTTCGGACGCATCCGGCGGCAGCACGGACACCAGCGGGTCGCCGGGCGCGATATGCACCAGCCCGAAACAGACGAGCGAGACGCCGATCACGATCGGGATCGTGTAGACGAGCCGCTTGGCCAGGTAGACGAGCATGGGCTGGACCTCGAGTGGCTGACGCGCCGGCCCGGTGCAGGGGCCGGCGTCAGGGGGTCATCCGGACAGGCTCCGGCGGCCCGTCGCGGGCCGCCGGATGATGGGCCGTCGACAGCTCAGGAGCCGGCGCGGATATCCATCGGCGCGATGTCGATGAACCAGGAGCGCGGCTGGACCACGCCGGTGACGCGCGGCGAGATGGCGCGCGGCCCGACGTCATGGGCAACCCACAGGAACGGCGCCTCCTCGACGATGCGTTTGTGCAGGGCGGCCAGCGCATTGTCGCGGCCGGTCGCGTCGAAGGTGGTGCGGGCGGTGTTGACCAGGCCGTCGAACTCGTCGGAGTTGAAGAAGCCCCAATTGTTCGAGGTCGGCGGATTGGCCTGGCGGGTCACGAAACGGCCCATGGCGAAGAACGGGTCCATGGCGGCGAAGGTGACGTTGATCGCATTCGAACCGCGGGCACCGGCGGAGCCGGCGCCTTCGCGCCAGTTGGTGAACACCGAATTCCACTCGGCGACTTCCAGCTCGACGTTGAAGAAACATTCCTTCAGCGCCTGCTGCAGCCATTCGTTCATGACGATCGGCTGCATCTGGCCGGACCCGGAGGCCGACGTGAGCACTTTCACCGTCACCGGCCGCTGCGCCGAAAAGCCGGCTTCCTGCATCAGGCGGCGGGCATTGGCGAGATCATATTTGATGTCGAAAGTCGGATTGCCCCACCAGGGATGGCCGGGTGGAACCGTGCCCTTCGGCACTTCCATCAGGCCGTTGAGCAATTGCTTCAGCTCGTCGCGGTTGATGCAGAGATTGGCGGCCTGGCGCACCCGCCGGTCGGCCCAGGGCGAGCCCTCGCGGAAGGAGAATTGCCAGGGCCAGACATGCGGCTGGGCATTGGTATACATCTTGAAGCCGCGCGAGGTGATCTGCGGCACGGCGTCGGGCGAGGGCGCCTCGATCCAGTCGACCTGGCCGGCGAGCAGGGCGGCGGTGCGGGCATTCGGCTCCGGCAGCGGCAAGAGCACGACGCGGTCGATCTTCGGCCGCCGCGCGGTGTCCCAATACTCCTTGTTGGCGACCATCTCGAAGCGCTCGCGCGGTACCAGCCGCACGCCGCGGAACGCGCCGGTGCCGGAGGGGTTGCCGGAAAACGCCGTCCAGGCGGCCTGCGAGCGCTGGCGCGCATCGGTGACGCTGGCCGGCACTTCCGTGAACAGCTTCTGCCAATGGGTGGGGGAGGCCATGAACAGGTTGGTCAGATTGATCGGCAGGAACGAATCCGGCGCCGAGGTGGTCAGTTCAACCGTCAGGTCGTCGACGACGCGGGCCGATCTCAGGTTCGGCATGCGCGAGACGGTGACGCCGACCTGGCTCTGGTCGAAATGCGGCGCGGTCTGGTCCAGCACCTTCTGGACGTTCCAGACCACCGCCGCGGCATTGAACGGCGAGCCGTCGTGGAATTTGACGCCCGGCCTGAGCTTGAAGATCCATTTGGTCTTGTCGGTGGCATCAACAGCCCATTCGAGCGCCAGGCCCGGAATGATCACGGAGGCCGCGTCGGCGCGCGACAGGTCCCAGTTGACCAGCCCGTCATACATCGGGATGCCGGTGAAGCGGTTGCCTTCGAAACCCTGGTCGGGCTGGCCATGGGTGCGCGGAATGTCGGCGGCGGTCATGCCGATGCGCAGCACCTTTTCCTGTGCCAGGACCGAGGTTGTCGAGAGGAGTGTGCCTGCGAGCGCCAGAACGGCGCTAGACAGGACGGCGCCGGCGAGGACGGCCGGACGAAAGCTGGACCACATGCGTTTTTTCTCCCTGATGCCCGGGGATCATCGCTGGCAAGTGACATGCCAGCTTGCCGAAGCGGCCCATCTGCGCAGGCCTTCATCGCTTCGGCGGATCGGACGCCCGGCCCCATGCCGGACGCTGGTGCATAATGATCAATCCTTGTGCAGATTGACGGGTGCCGCAAGACTGTTCTGAAGCGTTCGAGGGCAAGAATGGCCAGCGAGGCAGCGCTGGATTGACGCATGCATGCATGGGGCGAGTGGCGCCGGCGGGGCGACGGTTCGAATTGAAGCGAACGGCATCAAGGATAGCAGTCCTTCGAGGCTCGCCGCTGACGGCACCTCGCGCGCAAAAAAGCGCAGGTCTTGGCGTGGGGACGAGGAGGGAAAGCGAGGAGGCTTTGCCCTCACCGTCTTGGCCGGCCTTGTCCCGGCCATCCATGACTTTCCTTCGCCCACCCTATGCGTGGATGGCCGGGACAAGCCCGGCCAAGACGACGTGCGAGGCTTGCGAAGCGACCCTCGAAGGACGGCTATCCTTGATGCGGCACTCCGATCTGATCTGATCTCAATCCGAAGAGGAAAGACCACGCATGCGACGTCTCGCCGTGATCGCCAAAGCCTTCGGCATGACCGACGAAGCCTGGCGCCGCCACGCCAATCCCTGGAGCGTCTACACCCGCTTCGCCGCCATCCCGGCGATGATCCTCGCCGTCTGGAGCCGGACCTGGCTCGGCTGGTGGGCGCTCATCCCCATCGCGCTGGTGATCCTCTGGCTCGTCGTCAACCCGCATGTCTTCGCCCCCGTCGACACGCCGCGCTCCTGGGCCGCCAAGGGCATCTATGGCGAGAAGCTCTGGCTCGAACGCCCGGACCTGGTGCCGCCGGGCGACCGCCTCGCCTTCCGCTGGCTGGCCGTGCCGGGCGTGGTCGGCGCGGGGCTGCTCGGATGGGGGCTGATCATGCTGGAGATCTGGCCGACGGTGTTCGGGGCGAGTTTGGTCGTGATGGCACAGCTGTGGCGGATTGATAGGTTGGGGAGGCTTTATGAGGGGAGAGAATGGGGGCCTGACGTGAGACGTGAAAAATAGGGAATTAGGTACGTGTCACCGTAATTCAGCGCCCAGCGAACGCGCGTATCCCGCGCCAGTCCCTTGCCGCCATCGGGTGAGCGTTCAAAGGCGGTAATCGTGATGGTCATCGTGAGGCGCCTCCCTGGCGAAATCTTCGGCTCTGGCACGCTGGAAGGCAAATTCACCGGGATTGAAGACGACCCTGTTCCATGTCCGGGTTGTCCGCATGGCAGACCCTGGGTCAGGCATGGCAGGCTCACCGAAACGGCAAGGTGAGTGTCGAGCATCCTCACGCTATAGAAACTGCATGGGATTCGGGGTCTTCATCCACCGCTCAGATTCGATCTACGATGACAGCCCCGCTGAGCGATACCAGTTTCCACGCCAGTATCTCGGCCGCGTTCGGGCCTGTGTCGGCGATTGGATCGTCTATTACGAGCCTGGCAAGGTTCGCGGCACGCGCGGCTATTTCGCCATAGCCCGGGTCCAGCAGGTCATTGCCGATCCGGCTACGCCCGGCATGTATATCGCTGTCATCGAGCCCGGCAGCTATCTCGACTTTGCCAATCCGGTTCCGTTCAGAGGCACAGACGGCGTAGTCGAGCGAGGCGTGCTCGACGAACGAGGACGAGTTTCGCCGCGTGGGCAATGGGCGGTCCGTCCGGTTTCGCCCGCCGACTTCAATCGCATCATCGAGCTGGGGTTGGATCAGAGCGCCCCGCTGCTGCCGCGCGTCGACGATGCCGGCTCTGCCTTGGCGCTTCAGGAGGACCAGGCGCCTTTCCAGTTCGAGCAGGCCCGCGACCGGGTCAGTTCCTTGACCTCGCGTATCGTCCGGGACCGCGTTTTCCGCCGGGTCGTGTTGCGCGCCTATGATGAACGCTGCGCCGTCACCGGGCTGAAGCTGATCAATGGCGGCGGCCGAGCGGAGGTCGCGGCGGCGCATATCCGGCCGGTCGAGGCGAACGGGCCTGACATCGTCAGCAACGGGATGGCTCTGTCCGGCACGGCGCATTGGATGTTCGACCGCGGGTTGATCAGCTTCGCCGACGACCTGGAGATCCTGGTCTCCCGGCAGGTCAACGATCCCGACGGCGTGCGCGGAATTCTGAACAAAAGCGGCCGCGCGCTGAAACCGCGGCGGGTTTCGGATCAGCCGCATCCGCATTTCCTGCAATGGCATCGCGAGCACTGCTTCAAGCAGTGAGGAATTGCGGTGACGCGTCCTTCAATCCCCCAAAGCTGAGCGCAATCGCCCCAGCGACAAAAGCGCTCGATCAGCCCGCGTCATTTCAAGACTTCGCGCTTCTGAATCTCGAACTCGTCCTGGGTCAGGACACCGCTGTCGCGTAGCTTTTGCAGCCGTTCCAAGGCATCGATGACGGAACCTTGCCGTTCGCGCGGCGGCGCTACGACCGCCGGGCTGGCCAATTGCGCAGCGCTGTAGCCACGCTGGCGGCCGAAATCGGCTTCCCCGAGCACATCGCCCGTATTGCGTATGCCGAGGCCGGTTGCCGATCCGATCAGTGGATCGGCGAAGGTCTTGTTGGTGGGATAGACCGCCCAGACCAATGCCACGCCCCAAAGGACGAAGGTCCAGCCGCCGACAATGTTGAGGGCGCAGATGACCCAGCGATAGTCATGCTCGCGGGAGAACGCCACGATGGTCGGAATGAAATAGATCCCGACCAGAATGACGAGAAGCAGGATGACAAGCCCATCCATTGGCCCATTCCTCTAAAGAGACGTGTTCGCCGGACGGGATGCCCATGACGGCACGGGCCGGACAGGTTCACCAGACCAGTCGCGCCATGGCCAAAGGCCAGTCTCTTCGACGCTCATTTCGCCCCCACACATTTCGCGCATTAGACAGTACCGCACCGCTTGCCGTCCACCGTTGCGTGCCGGGTCTTGCGGTGGTGCGCCTGATCGGGTGATCGATCAGTCGCGGTTCATGCCACCGGCTCGGTCAACTCGCCGTTGCGCACGACGACCCTGCCGCGCTTGATGACGGTACGGTCGGCGGGGCGCCCGCCACCGCCTCGACGTGTCACCGCAATGGACCGCAATGGCATTTGAGCCCCGACTTGGCCTCGCGACCGCCGAAGGGCGGGCGGCGGCGGAGCTCGAACAGGCGACCACGGAGCTGCGCGCCAATGGGGCGTCTCGCGTACTGGCCACCGCCGCTTCCTTGCGTTCGCGATTGAAGCCAAATGGTGGAGCCGCGCCTGTGGGAAGGTTCCGGCGCAACCGAAAGCGCGCGCCGAGAGGCGACGCCGCGATTGCATCAAGCCCGTTCAGCCGAGCTATATATGGGATTGCGGGACACGAATATCGCGCCATGCACCGGCGCCCAGGAATCAGATGAAGACAATAGGATTTCTCTCTTTCGGGCACTGGTCGCCCTCGCTCCAGTCGGCGACACGCTCGGCAAGGGACACGCTGCTGCAGTCAATCGAGCTTGCCGTGGCGGCCGAGGAACTCGGCGCGGACGGCGCCTATTTCAGGGTCCATCATTTCGCGCAGCAGCTTGCCTCACCCTTTCCCTTGCTCGCAGCCGTTGGTGCGAAGACGAACCGGATCGAGATCGGCACCGGCGTGATCGACATGCGCTACGAGAACCCGTTCTACATGGTCGAGGATGCGGGCGCCGCCGACCTGATCAGCAATGGCCGGCTCCAGCTCGGCATCAGCCGCGGCTCGCCAGAACAGGTGATCGACGGCTGGCGCTATTTCGGCCATGTCCCGGAAGAGGGACAGAGCGATGCCGACATGGGGCGACGCCACGCGGAAGTCTTTCTTGATCTGTTGAAGGGAGAAGGCTTCGCCCGGCCCAATCCGCGCCCCATGTTTCCCAATCCGCCTGGATTGCTGCGACTCGAACCCCATTCGGAGGGTTTGCGCCGGCGCATCTGGTGGGGGTCCGCGTCGAACGCCACGGCGCTCTGGGCGGCCCAGCAGGGCATGAACCTGCAAAGTTCGACCCTTAAGGCAGATGAGACTGGCGAGCCGTTTCACGTTCAGCAGGCCACGCAGATTCGCCTGTTTAGGCAGGCGTGGAAAGAGGCCGGCCACGATTGGGAGCCTCGCGTGTCGGTGTCCCGATCGATCTTCGCGCTCATGGACGATCGCGACCACGCCTATTTCGGGCGCGGCGATACCAGCGACCAGATCGGCATCATCGACAATATGCGCGCCGTTTTCGGGCGCTCCTATACTGCGGAGCCCGACCGGCTGATCACGCAATTGAAGGCAGACGAGGCCATAGCCGAGGCCGACACACTGCTGCTCACCGTGCCAAACCAGCTCGGCGTCGCATATAGTGCCCATGTGATCGAGGCCATTCTGAAACATGTCGCCCCCGCCCTCGGGTGGCGATGATGGCGGGAATGGTCAGCCTCACCGGTCTGCGCCGATTCCTGGATCTTCAGCAGCAGCGCGAGTGGATGCAGGGCCAGACGATCCTGTCCGACGCCGACGAGCGCTCGGAATCCCTCGAACTGCGCTTCAAATACGTCACGCGGTTCGAGAAGCTGCTGCGCCGACCGCAGGCGCAGCAGGTCCTTGATATCATCAGGGACTACGGCCACCACTGCATCCCGATTCCGCGCCGGACCGAGCGGTATTACTGGTCGGTTTCCTGTCTGCCGTCGACCCCGGGCAAGGCGCTCGTTCGCGTCAATGCGAGCTGGATGGAGCTTTTCTCGCTCTATGCGGATGGCGAGGGCATCCGCGCGCTATTCCTGGTGCATCTTTCCGATTTCACCACCGACCATTCGCTCGATCGGGGCCGAGTGGACGAAGCTTTCCTCGAGCGCTGCGTCACGACGCCGGAAGACGTCAGCTATGTGTTTCCCCGCGGCGAGGACATTTTCGGCATCAAGGTCCGCGGCGTCTCCTCGATCAGCAAAGTCCTCGGCGCGCCCCGCACGTTGCGGGCCATCAGGGCGTTCAACCTGACACATATGAACCGGGGTCGAAACGCCTATCAGGCGAGCCACTGCTACAGCCTGGCTGATCACATGCTGAGTGGTCATGTCGGTTGAGCGAAACTACGGTGACACGTATGGACTGCACCCCATTTGTGAGACAAATGAATTAGGGTGACATGGGCGCTCGGAGGCTGAATGCCCGACAAGCCCAGGACTCCCACACGCAGTTTCCCGCCTTCGTTCAAGCAGGCGGCGATGTCTCGGCTTGAAGCCGGCGAGACGCTGGCGGCGGTCGCTCGCGGCCTCGGCATCAGCCGCAAGGTGCTCTATGGCTGGCGGGCGTTGTGGCGGGCGGAAGGGGCCAGCGGGCTCTGCCACAAGCGCGGCCCCAAGCCTGGTCTGCGCGCGCGGCGCCTGGCGGCCGCTCTGGCTGCGCCCGCCAAACCGTCTCCGCCCGATCAGGCGCAGGCCCTGGCCAACGCACAGGCCCGCATCGGCGAACTCGAACGCATCATTGGCCGGCAGCAGGCGGGCCTCGATTTTTTTCAACGTGCCTTGCAGGCCTTGGACGCGGACAAGACGCCCGAACCGTCCGTGCCCGGCTCTACGCGGTCATCCAAGCCATGACCGGGAGCAGCACCCTGCAAGGCGCCGCCGTCATCGACCAGCTCTGCCGTCTCGGCCGTGTGTCTCGCGCCGGCTATTATCGCTTCCTCGAGCGCAAAGCCCCGGCCAGAGCCGACGCCGATCTGCGCGACGCCATCCATCGCATCGCCCTCGCGCACAAGCACTATGGCTACCGTCCCATGACCGCGACGCTCAAGCGCCAGGGCATCGAGGTGAACGCCAAGCGGGTGCTGCGCCTCATGCGCGAGGACAATCTGCTCGCCCTGCGCACCAAGGCCTTCGTGCCCAGAACCACCGACAGCCATCATGGCTTTCGCATCGCGCCTAACCTGATCCGATCGCTCATCCCCACGGGGCTCGATCAGATCTGGGTGGCGGATATCACCTATGTCCGCCTGGCCGAAGCCTTCGTCTATCTGGCCGTCATCCTCGACGCCTTCTCCCGCCGCGTCGTCGGCTGGGCGCTGGATGAGCACTTGCGCGCCGAGTTGGCTCTCGCAGCCCTCGACATGGCCCTTCGCCACCGCAAGCCGCCGCCCGACAGCCTGATCCATCATTCCGACAGAGGCGTCCAAGGCGGATTCAAACGGTCGTCGCAACACCGATTGTGTTCACTCATGGCAGTAACGCGTCAAGCGCCTCTGCCGGCGTTTTCCAGCCCAGCGTCTTTCTCGGTCGGGCATTGAGGACCGCTGCCACGGCGGCAATCTCATCGGCGCTGTGGATGCTCAGGTCGGTGCCTTTCGGGAAGTACTGACGCAGCAGCCCATTGGTGTTCTCGTTGGTGCCGCGCTGCCATGGGCTTTGCGGATCGCAGAAGTAGACCTGGACACCCGCATCGATTTTGAGACGATCGTGCTGGGCCATTTCGGCTCCCTGATCCCACGTCAGCGAGCGACGCAGTTCTTCGGGCAAGGTGATGATGGTGCGCGCGATCGCATCGCGCACGGCCTCAGCTCCGTGTCCCGCGAGCGCTGGCCCGTTCTTCGTGCGAGGAGCTTCGCCGTGCCCCGCGAGGCGGGGCAGATGCAGCAGCATCGTGAAGCGCGTTGTGCGCTCGACCAGCGTGCCGATCGCCGAGCTGCCAAGACCGAGGATGAGGTCTCCCTCCCAGTGGCCAGGCACCGCTCGATCGGCTGCTTCGACGGGGCGTTGACTGATCATGATCTCGGGCGAGACAAAGCCCTTGCCTCGCCTGCGGACGCGCGCCCTTGGCACCCGCAACACGCGTCCTGTTCGCAAGCAGGCCGTCAGTTCGCGGCGCAGCACCCCCCGGCCCTGAACGAAGAGGGCCTGATAGATGGCTTCGTGGCTGATACGCATCGTCTTGTCGTCCGGGAAGTCGATCGGCAAGCGCCGGGCAATCTGCTCCGGACTCCAGGCCCTTGCCCATCGCCGATCCTTTCGCGGGCCATGCCGGCGGCCCTTCCACGGAACGGCAGGACCTGGAACGGAAACGCCGCTCGGAGCCACGACGACGCCGGCAAGTCTCTCCTCCACATAGGTGCGCAAGGTTGTGTTGAGCGCAAGCTTGGTCGGTTTGGGCCGACGGGCCGATCGATCCGCATGCCACTGGGCAGTCGTCGCCCGATACTCCAACCCGCCGCTGCGCGTGGCTGCGTTGCGCCGCAGTTCACGGGAGATTGTCGAGGCGGCTCGCCTCAGGCGGCGCCCGATCTCCTGCATGGAATGGCCCTGCACCCTAAGAAGTGCGACCTCTTCACGCTCCACCAATGACAGGTAACGACCAGGCGGCTTTGCCGAGGATCTGAACATTGCTGGTGGCATACCGCCCGCCTTTCGGAACCATCTGGTTCCTACAGGCTGCGACACTCCGGCTTCGAGAGCAGCATCTTCGCTGCTCAGCCCCGCGGCGATCGCCCGCCAGAATCGAATCTGTTCATCGCGCCCCGCCAAAGGCGGCCGTCCTGGTGAAGGTAATGGCGCTCGTCCAGACCGTGCCGATCGCCGCTTTCGGATGCTCATCGCAACCTCCAACTTCAGAGTGTTGCGACGACCGTTTGAATCCGCCCAATATGCCAGCGCCGACTACACCAAGCGCCTCCATGACCATGCTGTCCGTCTCAGCATGAGCGCGCCCGGCAATCCCTACGACAACGCCAAAGCCGAAAGCTTCTTCAAGACCCTGAAGAAGGAGGAGGTCAACGCAAACACCTATTCCTCAATCGACGAAGCCAGGCGCAATATCGGCGCGTTCCTGGAGACAACCTATAATCGCCAGAGGCTCCATTCCGCTCTTGCCTACAAACCCCCAACCGAATTCGAAGCTGACCT
This sequence comes from Phreatobacter stygius, assembly GCF_005144885.1. Taxonomy (NCBI): domain Bacteria; kingdom Pseudomonadati; phylum Pseudomonadota; class Alphaproteobacteria; order Hyphomicrobiales; family Phreatobacteraceae; genus Phreatobacter; species Phreatobacter stygius. Next base: position 570,403 of record NZ_CP039690.1, on the reverse strand, counting down.
TTCCATCCCTCGATCCGACTGAACTCCCCAACCCATGCCCACTGTCACTTAAATTCGACTGTCTCATTGAAGGGGTGCACTCCACGTACCTCATTCCCCTTATTTGCGTCACATGTGCATGCGCATCACGTGAGTGCGTCTCGCAATGCCGTAGGGCTGTGGCGATGACTGGAGCCGCCTTCGGTCTTGCGGCGTTCCGCCGCTCTCGCGCCATCTCAATTCCGACACGGAGCGACGGCGTGATGGCAATGCCCTTCTATCCGGAAGACCATGACAGAAATCAACGGCAATGCCGCTTCCCGGCCGCTCCTGTCCCGCCTGATGAGGCGCCTCGGCCTCGCTTTCCTGATCCTGTTCCTCGCGCCCATCGGCGTCTCTGCCGGCCTCTATCTCGCGGGCGACGCGACGCGCGACTGGCGCGGCGCCGACCGGTCCAGCGCTGGCCTGCTGCCGCCGGCGGCCAGCAACCGTCAGGCCGCTATTCGCGTTTTCGCGGCGCGCACGGTGCGATGGCGCGGGATCTTCGCCACCCATTGCTGGATCGTGGTGAAGGAGGAAGGCGCCTCGACTTACGAACGCTACGACTATACGGCTTGGGGTGGCCCGATCCGCGTCAACGGCTTTCCGCCTGACGGCCGCTGGTTCGGCCGCGCGCCGGAGATTGTGTTGGCGGTGGACGGCGCTGACGCCGCCGCCGCCATCCCGAGGATCAAGGCGGCAATCGCCAACTACCGCTACCGCGGCACGGGCGACTACCAGGCGTGGCCGGGGCCGAACAGCAACACCTTCGTCGCCAATGTGATGGCGGCGGCCCCGGAGCTTGGCCTGAGGCTGCCGACCACGGCCATCGGCAAGGACTATCCCGCCGATGGCCGCTGGCTGGCGCTGACGCCGTCGGGCACCGGCTTTCGGCTCAATCTCGGCGGCTATGGTGGGTTCACCGCGGGTTGGCTGGAAGGGATTGAGGTCAATGTGTTCGGCGCGGTGGTGGGCATGGAGTTCCGCCGTCCGGCGATCAACCTGCCGGGTTTGGGCCGGTTTGGAATGAGCGCGGGCTAGGCGTTGGGCCAAATGCGCCAAGAGCGGGATGACGGAGACACGTACCTCAGTTCCCTTTTGCCGAGCCGTCGAAGCGGCGCTTTGAATTGAGAGATGGCCGCGCCGTTACCGCTTGTCACGGGAATCATGGCCATCGAAACGATCCCGGGCGGACCTGAACGAGGTGGCGTTGTCGATCACCCAGGTCCCGAGCGGCATCATGCCGGCCAGAAGCCCGCGTCCTAATGCCGTCAGGGTATAATCGACCCGCGGCGGCACTTCCTGATGATCGCGCCGAACGATCAAGCCGTCACGCTCCAGCTGACGCAGTGACCGGGTCAGCATCCGCTGCGTCACCCCATCCAGGCGGCGGGCAAGCTCGGCATGCCGAAGCGTCCCCGACACGGCCAGCGCGTAGACGATGCCGAGCGACCAGCGGTTGCCGGCATGGGCAAGCACCTCGCGCTTCAGGCCGTCATCCTCGTCGCTCAGTGCCTCACATGCGGCCTTTGAGCGCGCGATCACCTCGTCGAAGCTGATTTCCATGCAGGATCACTCGTGTGCCTTCTTATCGTTCCGCGACGACCGCCCAATTTGACGATCAGTTCCTACGGAGAAACTGATGTCAGACACCAGATCCAGACCCAAGGCCACACTTGTTATCGGCGCGGGCGAGCTTGGCATGGCCATGATACGGGCTCTGTCAGCGCGGCGCGGTTCAGCCGGCGCTGGATCGTTGAATGTCCTGCTGCGGCCGGTCCCCGCGGACAGAGCCCATGGCGAACCGGACCGTCTGGCGGCGAAACTTCGCCAGATGGGCGTCGAGATCATCCGGGCCGATCTGGCGACGGAAACCGAAGAGGGGCTTGCTGCGATCTTCGCGGATTTCCCGGTGGTCATTTGCTGCGCCGGTTTTGTCGGAGGAGCGGGGACGCAACGAAAGATCACGGCGGCTGTCCTGAAGGCCGGGGTCGAGCGCTACGTTCCCTGGCAGTTCGGCGTCGATTATGACGCCGTCGGGCGCGGCAGCGGCCAGGACGTGTGGGATGAGCAGCTCGATGTCCGGGAGATGTTGCGCGCGCAGGCGCGCACGCACTGGACCATCGTGTCTACCGGCATGTTCACCAGCTTCCTGTTCGAACCTTCCTTCGGTCTGGTCGATCTCGAAAAGGGCCGGGTTCACGCCCTCGGCAGTTGGGATCATCGGCTGACGGTCACCATCCCGGAGGAGATTGGCCGTCTGACCGTGGCCATCCTGGAGCACGAGCCGCGCATTGACGATACGGTGGTGTTCGTCGCAGGTGATACGTTCTCCTATGCGCAGCTCGCCGGCATGGTGGAGCAGCATCTCGGCCGTCCGGTGGAGCGCATTCTTTGGCGCATGGACACCCTTCTCGCGGAGGTAACGGCGCATCCCGAGGACGGCATGCGGAAATATCACCTGGCTTTTGCGCGCCGTACCGGGGTCGCCTGGGACAAGGAGCGGACGTTCAACTCCTTGCAAGGAATTGCCGTCACCGACGTGCCGACATGGCTTGGGAGGCGGCATGATGCATGAGATGATCCCAATCTGACCAATCACGCCACCGGCTCGGTCAGCTCGCCGTTGCGGACGACGACCTTGCCGCGTTTGATGACGGTCCGGTCGGCGGGGCGCGCCACCACCGCCTCGGCCGGCGTATCGCCCGGCACCAGCAAGAGATCGGCGGCACAACCGACGGCGAGACCGTAGCTGTCGAGGCCCATGACCGTGGCCCCGCCATGGCTGCAGACATCGAGCGCCAGCTCGATCTCCTCGTCGAGCCGGAAATTGTTGCGCAGGCCGATCAGCATGGCGCGCTCCAGCATGTCGCCATTGCCATAGGGGTTCCAGCTGTCGCGAATGCCGTCCGAGCCGCCGCACACGACGATGCCGGCCTCGACGCATTGCTTCACCGGCGGCGCCGGACGGCTGGCCGGACCGGTGGTCATCACGGCGATCCGCTCCCGGGCCAGATCGGCGATCAGGCGGCGCGCCTGATCGACATCGGGCATGCCGAGGCAGAAGCCGTGGCTGACGGTGACCTTGCCCTGCATGCCGTGCGCGCGGGTGCGCTCGATGATCAGCTCCAGCGAGAAGGCGCCCATCTCGCCAGGTTCGTGCAGGTGGATATCGAGCGGCCGGCCATGTTTCTCGGCAAGCCCGAAAATGGCGTCGAGATGCCCCTTCGGATCGCGGTCGATGGCGCAAGGGTCGAGGCCGCCGACCACCTCGGCGCCCAGCGCCATGGCGCGGTCGAGCAGTTCGAGCGTGCCCGGCCGGATCAGCAGGCCCGATTGCGGAAAGGCGACGATCTGGACATCGATCACGGCCTTGAGCCGCTCGCGCATCGCCATCACGCCCTCGATCCCCGCCAACCCGACCTCGGTATCGACGTCGACGTGGCTGCGGATATGGGTGGTGCCCATCCTCAGGCTCTGGGCGACCTGCCGCGCGGATTGCCGGTCGGGGTCGATGCCTGTCTCGCGCCGGATGCGGCGCTCGTTCTCGATCTTGTCGATCAGGCGCGGCCCGGCCGAATGCTTGTGCCAGCCCATGCCCCAAAGCGTCTTGTCGAGATGGGTATGCGCCTCGACCAGTCCCGGCAGCAACAGCGCGCCACCCCCATCGAGCACCGCAGCACCGTCTGCCGCTCCGATCGTGCCGACGGCGGCAATCTGCCCGTCGCGGATCAGCACGTCGGCTGATTGTCCACCCGCTGGCCTGACATCAAGGATCAGAAGGTCTTGCGGCATAGGAGCCCTTTCTTGTTCCGCCGCTCGGTCGCGGAACGCCAATGCATGCAATCGGTATTCGCGTCGGATACTCGATCGCGGCCGGCTGATGGTCAAATTATACTTTGTTTTTGCTGGGCTGCGGAAGATTCGCCACCGACACCATGCGTTCCAGACAGGCTCTCCGTGGGGAGGATCAGCCAAACAATCGCGCGCCCGACGTCCGCGAGCGACGACGAGGTGGCGCCGACATTCGCTGATAATGAGACAGTCTTGACTCATTAGGGACTCAATCATATCAATAGATATGCTGATGTCTCTGCTCTGAGGAGCGAATGCCGTGAGCGAACCGGGAAAAATGACGACGGCAAGTGGCAAGGCGCGCGGCGGCCGATCGACCTCCAGCCGCGCTAACCTTCTCAGAGTGGGCGCCGAGATGCTGGCGCGCGATCCGCGCGCCTCGCTCGACGACATTGCCCGCGCGGCGAAGGTCGGCCGCGCCACGCTGCATCGGCACTTCGCGTCGCGGACCGACCTGCTGCGTGAGATCGGGCTCGCCGCGCTGACGATGATCGAGGCCGCCGTCGTCGCGGCGCAGCCGAGCGATGGCACGCCCGAACAGGCCCTGCGCCGCCTGATCGACGCGCTCACGCCACTCGGCGTGCATGCTCATTTCCTGCTCTACGCAGCCGACCTGTTCGACGATCCCGCGCTGAAGCAGGCCGACGAACGCATAACCGGCCTGATCCTGCCGGTTGTCCTGCGCGCGAGACGGGCCGGTCTCATTCGGGCGGACGTGCCGGACGCATGGATCTTCGCGTCGTTGGAGGCGCTGCTCTATGCCGCCTGGAATGCCGTACAGATCGGCACCGTCGCACGGAACGACGCACCGCGCCTGGTGCTGACGTCGTTCCTGCAAGGGGTCGGTGGCCGTGGCGGTTCCGACCATGGGTGACCCCCCGCGAAAGGTTGCGATCGCCGGTGCCGGCGTGGCCGGCCTTGCCGCCGCCTTGGCGTTTCGCAAGGCGGGCTATGCGGTGACCGTGCTCGAACGGACCGCCGAACTCGGCGCCGTCGGGGCAGGCATTCTGCTGCAAGCCAACGGTCTCCTGGTCCTCGAAACGTTCGGGGTGGCCGAGGAGGTTCGTGCCGCCGGCGCCGCGATGTCGCGCTTCCTGATGCGCGATCGACGCGGACGCGCCTTGCTGGCGACCGAACTGCAGGCGCACCTTCCACCCAACCTCTGGCCGGTGTGCATCCATCGCGCCGACCTGCACGACATTCTGTGGCGGGCCTGCGCGGCGCGGGGCGTGACACTGCGCCTCGGCTGCAAGGTGTCCGCCGTCGAAACGGACGGCCCGTCGCCGGTTCTCGTCTACGACACGCCGAGTGGCGCCGCCCGCCTGGCTGGTGACCTCGTCGTCGGCGCCGATGGCGTGAATTCGGCGGTGCGCGACTTGGCCGGCTTTGCTTGCCGCTTCTGGCCGGTCGTCGAGGGAAGTGTCCAGGGTGTCGCCCGCTTCGCGGTCCCGGCCGACTGCCATGGAGAATATATCGGCGGAGCGGAAGCCTGCGGCATGCTGCCCTTGGGCGGGGCCAAGACCTTCTGGTTCTGGGGCGGCTCCGGCCAGACGGTGGGGAAAATCGAGACGCTCAGCTTCGCCACCTGGAAGGAAAGCGTCTGCCGGGACTTCCCGCCCATGCGGCTGGTGCTGGACGAGCGTCACGACTGGCCCGGCACGGTGCGGCTGCAGCATCAAAGCGTGCAATGCGACGCCTGGTCGGCCGGCAAGGTCGTGTTGATCGGCGACGCCGCCCACGCCATGAGCCCGAATCTCGGCCAAGGCGCGAACTGCGCCCTGGTGGATGCGCTCGCCCTTGTCAGCCGCGTCGCCGCGCGCGACGCGGGCGCAAACCTCGCCGATGCGCTGGCCCGGTTTGAGCATGATCGCCGGGCGATGGTCGAGCGGCTGCAGCGGCAGGGGCAGCGCAGGGCCGTCGCTTCCGCACAGAGCTGGCCCGGGCTCGAGCCCATCGTCAACTTCGCACTCCGCCTTGTCCGCTTCGCCCCGCTCGCCATGCGACGCGCGGAGGTCCGCCTGATGAATGGCCTGGAAGGGGACGATCTCGATCTCAGGGCAGCAGGGATCAGGGCCGCGATACCGTGGTAGCTTCGCCGGTGAGCTTCGCCGCGTACCGTGGTGGCGTGGGCCCCTGGAACGAGACACGCATCAACGATCCCGACGCTTCACGCGGCAAGGCCGCATCGCACCTCTGCCTGAGACGCGCGGCTGGAGGCGCGGCTTCGTTTGTCGCCGCGACATCGGCCGGCTAGCTTCGTCGCCCCAAGAGGAAACGACGTCGAGGAATCGATCATGGCGGATGAGGCTGTTGCGCGGCCGGCAACCGGCGACGAACTGGCATTTGACCGGACCAAGGCGGGCCAGCCGCCGCTCGAGCCTTCGACCACGCGCGATCGTGGCATCGGGCCGTTCAAGCGGCTGGTGCTGCGCGGCGCCACCGTCATCGACGGCACCGGGGCGCCGCCGATCGGGCCGACCGACATCGTGGTGGAGAACGGCCGCATCGTCCTGATGAAAAAGGTCGGCTCGGCCAAGACGGTGATCAAGGAGGCGGCCCGGCCGCCCGGCGGCGATCACGAGATCGATTGCCACGGCAAGTTCGTCACGCCGGGCTTCGTCGATTGCCACGGCCATGCCGGGGTTGCCTATCATGCCGCCAATGGCTGGGTGCCGCCGGTCGACTATGTCTACAAGCTCTGGCTCGCCCATGGCGTCACCACGGTGCGCGAGATGGGCTCGTTCAACGGGCTCGGCTGGATGCTCGACCAGAAGCAGCGCTCCGAGGCCAACAGCATCGCCGCGCCGCGCCTGTTGTCCTATGTCTATTTTCCCGCCGTCAACGACATGCTGAAGACCGTGCATACGCCCGACGAAGGGCGCGCCTGGCTGCGCCAGGCCAAGGCGCGCGGCGCCGATGGCGTGAAGTTTTTCGGCGCGCCGCCGGCCATCATGGAGGCGGCCCTCGACGAATGCCGCAAGCTGGGGCTTCGCACCGGCTGCCACCATGCCCAGACCGCGGTCACCCGCATGAACGCGCTGACCACCGCCGGCTGGGGGCTGGGCAGCGCGGAACATTATTACGGCCTGCCGGAAGCCCTGTTCGAGGACCGGGTCGTGCAGAACTATCCGCACGACTATGATTACAACGACGAATATTTCCGCTTCTCGGTGGCCGGCCAGATGTTCCAGCAGGGCGCCAAGCCTGGCTCGGCCAAATGGAACGAGGTTCTGGACAAGTTCCTGGCGCTCGATTTCACCTTCGTCCCGACCTTTACGATCTATGACGCCAACCGCGACCTGATGCGGGCGCGCCAGGCCGACTGGCACAAGGCCTATACCTGGAAGTCGATGTGGAACTATTTCCAGCCGCAGCGCGGCGGCCATGGCTCCTATTGGTATCGCTGGTCGACCCAGAACGAGATCGAGTGGAAGGAAAACTACCGACTCTGGATGACCTTCATCAACGAATACAAGAACCGCGGCGGGCGGGTCTGCGCCGGCTCCGATTCAGGCTTCATCTTCCAGATCTTCGGCTTCGGTTATATCCGCGAGCTGGAGCTCTTGCAGGAGGCCGGTTTCCACCCGATCGAGGTGCTGCGCGCGGCCACCTCGCAAGGCGCGGCGCTGTGCGGGCTCGCCGACGAGATCGGCACGGTGGAGGTCGGCAAGAAGGCCGACCTCTTGGTCCATGACCACAATCCGCTGACCGATTTCAAGATGCTCTACGGCACCGGCGCGATGCGGCTGAACGACGAGACCCGCACCATCGAATGGCACCGGGCGCTGCGTTTCACCATCAAGGACGGGGTGATCTACGACACCGCCGAACTGCTCGCGGATGTCCGCGCCATGGTCGACAAGAGCTGGGAGGACGATGGGCCGACTTTGGCGGAACGGCCCAAATGACCATGAATTCGAGCAGGCATTCGAGCGCCCATGCGGCGCCCGCCTTCATCGTCCTGACCGGCTTCCTCGGCAGCGGCAAGACCACGCTCCTGCGCGATTTCCTGGACCTGCCGGAGGCGGCCGATACCGCCATCATCGTCAACGAGGCGGGCGAGATCGGCCTCGATGGCGCCGTGCTCGCCGATGGCGGCGGCGATGTTCGCTTGAGCATGCTGGCCAATGGCTGCGTCTGCTGCCAGGGCGCAAGCGATCTCGCGGTGGCGGTCGAGGCGTTGCTTCGGGTCGACCGGCCGGAGGCCCAGGGACCGCTGAGGCGCATCATTCTCGAAACCAGCGGCCTGTCGAAACCCGGGCCCGTGCTGCGCTCGCTTGGCGTGCTCGCCGAGCATCGCATGCCGGTCTCGATCGTCTCGACCTATGACGCCGCGCGCGGCCGGCAGCTGGCCGCGTTTCCCGAAGCGCTGGCGCAGTGGGCCGGCGCCCAGGCGCTGATCGTCACCAAGACCGATCTGCTCGGGCCGCAAGCGCGCGGACAAGCCGGGCGCGAGGCCGGCGCGGTCAATCCGCTCGCCCGGGTGATCTCGGGCACGCAGCGTGGCAAGGCGCTGTGGGATGCGATCGCCGCCGCCGGTCCGCGCGACGCCGGTTTCGATCCGCCGGAGACCGGTTCGGCCGAGGCCGGTGCCCATCCGCGCATCGGCGTGTTTCTGGTGAAGATGGCGGGCGAGCCGGCCTATGAGGCGCTGGCGGCCTGGCTCGACAATCTCGCCGGCCTGCTCGGCGACCGGCTGCTGCGGCTCAAAGGGCTGGTGCGAACCGGCGAAAGCGACGTGCCCTTGCTGGTCCAGAGCGTCGGCACGCTGTTTTCCATGCCGCGGCCGTTCCGGGCGGCCAAGCTCGATCGTGGCTCGTTCATCGTGGTCATCGCCCGCGACACGACCCTTGGCGACCTGCGTGGCGTGACGCCGGATCTCGGCATGGTCGTGACGACGACGGCGGCCGGCGCGTTCGGCGGGCGCAAGCTGGGTGTCGGGTCGCGGCCCGGGATGGCGGAGAGGGTGACCGCGCCGTAGAGCCTGGTCGGGGGGCGGATTGAGGTGTCGGGCAACCCGTGGTGCCGCAGATTACCAATGCGGGACGATCAGGCTCTAGTCGCTCGGCAGTGGACCGGGGAGCAGCAAGGTCGTCGGGAAACCCGGCACCGGCGGGGTCATCCAGCGCAGCGCGCGCCCGCGGCCGAACGACTGCACCTTGCCGGCCGCCGCCAGCTGGTCGAGCGCCCGCTGCGCCGTGCGCGGGCTGGCGTCGAGGGCGATCGCCAGGGCCGAGCTCGACCAGGCTTCGCCGTCGGCGAGGAAGGCGAGCACGGCTCCATGCGGCTCGTCGACCGGCGGCGCCAGCACGACGATCTCGGCCGCGTGGCGCGGCGCCAGCGCGAAGCCGCGCTTGGTCGCGGTGACGTCGGCCAGTGCCCGAAGCGCGACGCGTAGCCGCCCGGCTTCCACCCGCAGCCGCGCGCGATGGGATTCATCGGCGTGTTTGGCCCGGAAGGCGCGGGCGACCAGCACGTCCCGCGACACGTCGCCGGGCCAGGCTTCCGCCAGCGCGCGCGCCAGCGCGAACAGCACCGGCCGGGTCGCCAGCGACACCACCGTGCCGGCGTCGCGCACGACATGGCGGCAGGCGTCGACGACGAAAGCCCCGGAGGCCAGCAAGGCCTCGACCTCGGCGAGCCGGAGAGGGCGCTCCTCGCCGCGCGCGATCAGCCGCGCCGCCGGCATGTCGAGCACGCCGGACGCGCTTTCGACCTCCGCCGCCAGGCCGGGGATGCCGGCCTGGCGCGCCGCCTCGCCGGCGCGGACGAGCGCGGCGCGCGCCGCCGCCGTGTGCAGGCGCCGGATCGCTATTCCGGCAAGCGCCAGCGCATGGGCAGCCTTTGCCGCGGGCGGCAGGAGCGCGGGGTCGAGCCCGGCCAACTGGCGTTCGGCCTCGTCGAGGCGGCCGATCAGCAAGAGCCGCCGGACCTCGAGGTTGCGCGCATGCGCGGCATTGGCGTGGTCGCCATGGGTTTCGAGCGTCGCCCGCGCCGCATCGAGCACCTTGGCCGGCCAGCCGAGGTCGCGCGAGACCAGCGCGATCTCGGCCTCGGCGACGACGCAGCGCGCGCGGGCCATGGCCTCTTTCGGACCGAAGGCGCGCGCGGCACGGCGCAGCAGCGCCTTGGCCCGCACGAGATCGCCGAGCTGCGCCATGGCGATGCCGCGCAGCGCCAGCGCCGGCGCGTCGTCACGCAGCGCCACCCGGTTCAAGGCACCGAGCGGATCGCCGGCGGCCAGCGCCCGCGCCGCGGCGGTGATCAGCGAGTCCATCTGAATCCCGTCACACTTGTCACTCCCACCCCGTCGATGCCCGAGGCTACGACCAAGCATCCCGGCGGACAGGAGGTCAATGATGCGCAATCAGGTCGTTTCGCACGAGGAGTGGCTGAAGGCGCGCCCGGACCTGCGCGCGACCGACGTCTTATGCCTCGCCGCCACGCCGACCTTCGCGCTCATGGCGCTGATGACCGGCGTCCTTGGCGGCGGCCCGCTGGAGGCGTTCTGCGCGGCCGCCCAAGGCGCGCCGGTCATCAGCGGAATGGTCCTGATGTATCTGCTGATGAGCATCTTCCATGCGGCGCCCTGGCTGAAGCTGGTCGCAGGCTGGCGAAGCGGCGTTGGCGCCCGTGAAGGCTCTCCGGAACTGATCGCCTCGGGTTGAAGCATTGCATCAAGGACGGCTGACCATTGGGCAAGGCTTGATCCGACTTGCACCCTGCGCGGCCGGGACCGACGAGCCCCTGTTGAATCCCGCCACACTTGTCACTCCCGCCGGTCGAAACGCCGGTCCTAACCTGCCTCACCACCAATAGACACAGGAGCGAAGACCATGACGGCACATCAGATTGCAACACGCGGTGAATGGCTGAAAGCCCGGCTCGGGCTGCTCGAGGCGGAGAAGGAGCTGACCCGGCGCAGCGACGAACTGGCGCGGCGGCGGCAGGAGCTGCCCTGGGTCCGGATCGACAAGGACTATCGCTTCGACACCGACCAGGGCGGCGCCTCGCTGGCGGATCTCTTCGGCGGGCGCTCGCAGCTCCTGGTCTACCACTTCATGTTCGGGCCCGACTATGCGGCCGGGTGCCCGTCCTGCTCGGCGGTCGCCGACGGCTTCGACGGCTCGGTCGTCCACCTGGCCAACCACGATGTCGCGCTTGTCTCGGTGTCGCGGGCGCCGCTCGCCAAGCTGCAGGCCTATAAGCAGCGGATGGGCTGGACCTTTCCCTGGGTGTCGTCGGGCGACGGCGACTTCAATTTCGACTTCAATGTCTCGTTCACCGAGGCGCAGCAGCGCGAGGGCACGGTCGACTACAATTACCGGCGGGCGGGCCACGCCCTGGACATCACACCGGCGCCGGAGCCGGTCGTCCAGTTCGCCGCCATGTGCGGAACCGTCGCGCCGGTCTATGCGCTCGACCGGCCGGGCCTGAGCGCCTTCGTGCGCGAGGACGGCGTGGTCTACCACACCTATTCCACCTATACGCGCGGCGTCGACAGTCTCTGGGGCATGTACCAATGGCTCGACCGGGCGCCCAAGGGACGCAACGAGACCGGCGCCTGGTTCCGCCGCCACGACGAATACGGCAAGGCCTGAGCGGCCGCCGGTGGACCGGGCGTCAGTGGATCGCCTGGTCCCATGCCATGCGCCGGTAGTCGTTCGGCGCGATCCCGACTGTCCCCTGGAAAGCCCGGTAGAAGGTCGCGAGGCTGCCGAAGCCGCAGGCAAAGCCGATCTCGGTGACGCGCGTGGCCGGCTGCGCGACCAGCTGGCGGCAGGCTTCCTCGATGCGGATGGCCTGGAGCGTCGTCATGAACGACCCGCCGGTCGGCTCGAAAATGGCATGGACCTGCCGCTTGGAGATGCCGAGCATCGCGCCGGCGATCTCGGCCGACAGGTCCATGCGATGGAAATGGCGCCGCATGATCTGCCGGAGCGCATGGCGATGGGCGGTGCGCAGCGCCAGCCGGCTCGGCGGCGCGCCGCGAGCGGCAAGCGCGCGGGCGAGCAGGACCATCTGGCCCAGGGCGCCGATCGACTGTTCCGCCTCGGTCTCCGCCAGCGGCGCCGTATCGTCGAACAGGGCGGTGAGCGAGGCGGCGATCAGGTGCGAATAACCGCTGGCGCCAAGATCGAAGGATGGCAGGTCGAGGAGCTGCGCGGGCCGCGGGAAGGACGGTCCCGATTGCAGCGGGATCTTCACGGTGCGGAAGCGAAACGGCGCCTGCGTCGACGGTATGCCGGCGAAAGCGCGGTCGGAATGGCCGGCCACCAGCGTTCCGCCGGTGACGAAAAACGGCTGGTCGGTGCCGGTATCGCACCAGCCCGGCCCGGCGATCTGCTGCGAGACGACCAGGCTGTCGCCCGGCATCGCGGCAATATCCGCGGCGGTCCGGCTGACCCGATAGGCCGATGCGCTGATGGTGGCGAGCGTCGCCCCGGCAAGGGTCGAGGCCCGGAAGCTGCCGGAAAAGTCCGCCCTGCGCTCGGGTTCGAGCTCGATGGTCACGCCGAACAGCTTCTTGCCGCGCACCTCACGCCAGTGGTCGAAGCGCTCGTGTGGCGCCACCGCATCGGTGGAGAAGGCGATCATCGTCTATCTCAGCTGCGCCGTCGTCCGGCAGGGAGGCACATTGCCATTGTCACCCGGCGCCACCCCCGACGGTCAGAGGCTGCGAGTATCGGCGAGGCGGTCCGGCTTGCCAAGGGCCAAGGGGTCGCGGGACCAAGCGCCGGGGGCCGTGGCGAACCGGCCGTGGCGCTTGCGCGATCGCGACACGCCCTGGCGGCTTGTTCGCCGGGCCCGGGCTGCCATACTCTCTGGCTCCAAGGTCCCGCGGCGAGGGAGGCCTGCCATGGCATTCGCGCATATCCGGGCGAATTTCGATGTCATGTGGTCCAAGTATCCCATGCACCACGCCCTGAAGGCGGCCGGCGCGCAGGGCATAGCCGACTACATCGCCGATCTCAAGAAAGCCAATCCCGGCTCGAACCCGACGCCCTGTTGCCTGCAGATGAGCTGGGCGCTCAACGCCGCCCACCAGACCATCCCGAAGAGCAGCTACAGGCGGCCAAATGCGGTGATCAACGGCCGCTATCACATCGGCGCGGTGGACGAGCTCGAAATGTACCTGACCAGCCGCTATGGCCGGACCGAGAACGTCAAGCGCGACGGCGCCGGCAATATCAGAAGCCTGTCCGACATGAAGGACTACCTGCACGGCCGGCAGGGCATACTGGTGTTCCGCGACAACACGCCCGGCGTGCATACCGAGCTATGGGACACCGATACGATCAAGCAGAAGGCGGGTGCGCCCGGCGGCATGAGCGAAGGCCATATTTTCGGCCAGCCGCGCATCCTGTTCTGGGAGGTCGCCAACACCGCGAACCCGCCGGACGAGTGGGACCTGCCGGAGTGGCTGCTCGGCTGGTGGGTGGTCTATGACGGCAGCTATTACTGGTACTATTTTTCCGACAGGGGCATCGTCACCTATGTCGAATCCGCGCCCAAGAACACCCTGGCTCCGCCGGTCAGCATGCCGGTGAATTCCGGCCGGGTGACCACGTCCGAAACCGCGCCCCACGTCGTCATCGAGTGGAACCCGACGGATGGCGGCGCCACGGTGGAGAAGTTCAGGTACTGGGGCAACAAGCGCGAGATGAACGGCACGTCGAACCGCTTCTCGCCGCTGTTCGCCCGGAAGCTGTAGCGCCGGGGCGCCTGCGGGCGGCCGAACCTCATGCCGGCGCTTTGGCGCGCGCCATCACGACCCGGCCCTCGCCGGCGTCGTTCATGACCACGCCGATGCCCTCGTAGAGCTTGCCGCGCTCCAGGAGCATGGCGACCTGCCGGTCCTGGCCGAGGCCGACCTCGAAGACGAGGACGCCGCCTGGCCGCAGATAGCGCGGCGCGTCTTTCACCACCCGCATGTGAATGCTCAGGCCGTAGGGGCCGGCGGCAAAGGCCTCGCGCGGCTCGAGCGCCAGCAAATGGGCGCGGTCGCCCTCCAGCCGCTTGTCCGAAATATAGGGCGGGTTGCAGACGATCACGTCGATCGTGCCGTCGAGCGCCAGGCCCGAAAGGGCGTCGAACAGGTCGCCCTGCAGCACCGAGACGCGGTCCTCGAGGCCATGATGGGCGACGTTGCGGCGTGCGACTTCGACGCAGCCGTCGGTGAGATCGCTCGCCCAGACGCGCGCGCCGGCAATATGATGCGCGATGCCGCAGGCCAGATTGCCGGCGCCGCAGCACATGTCGACGACGCGTGGCTCGGCGCGGTTCATCCGGCGCAGGACATCGACGGCGGTCGCGCCGAGCAATTCGGTCTCCGGCCGCGGAACCAGCGCGCCGGGCGCAACCAGCAGTTCCACGCCCATGAACAGGGTGCGGCCCTTGCCATAGGCGCCGGCGACGTCGATCTCGCCGCTGCTCGCGACGTGGCTCGCGACGTTGATTTCTTGGCTCACGTCGTCAGCTTTTCTTGCGGGTGACGTAATGCGCGATGCCCTGGATCGAATCCAGGTTCTCCGGCCGGAGTTCGCTGTCCTCGACCGTGATGCCGAAGGTTTCCTCGATGAAGCCGATCACCTCGAGCACACCCGTCGAGTCGATGATGCCCTGGTCGATCAGCGAGGTGTGGTCCTCCAGGACATCGGCGTCGGGCAAGTAGAAGTTCGACGCCAGGAAATCCCGGATTTGCTCTCTGTAGATGCCGTCTGGTGCCTTTGTCGCTAACATTGGCTGTGTTCTCCCGTCGGTTTTGCTGCTGGCTCACGTCATGACAGGGTCTTTTTGCTGAGCTTGCCGGTATCGGTCCGCGGCAGGCTGGCGGCGATGACGACATATTTCGGGACCATGAAGCTTTCGAGCCGCCGCTGGCACTCTTTCTGGATCTGTTTCTCGCCGATGGTCCGGCCTTGCTCGATCACCACAAAGGCCTTCACCGCCTGGCCGAGAAGGTCATCGGGAACGCCGATGACCGCGGCTTCCGTGACGCCTGGAATATCCATCAGTGCGTTCTCCACCTCCTTTGGCGCGACCTTCTCGCCGCGGGATTTGATGATCTCGTCGCCGCGGCCGACAAAATAGAGGTAACCCTCCGCGTCCATCCGGCAGTAATCGCCGGTGTAGAGCACCAGCTCGCCGGGCAGCGGGCCGGGCCGGAGCTTCCGGGCGGTCGCCTCCGGCTTGCCCCAATAGCCGCGCATCACCGTCGCGCCGCGGATCACCAGCTGGCCGACGACCTCGGGGCCGACGCGCTGGTCGTTCTCGTCGACGATCCACATTTCCGTGTTCGGGATGGCGATGCCGACGCTCAGCGGTTTGCGGTCGAGGTCTTCCGGCGGCAGATAGGTGCAACGTTTGCATTCGGTCAGGCCGTACATCGAATAGACCCGGGCGCGCGGAAACAGCTCCTGGAGCAGCCGGATGTGCTTCAGCGGCAGGGCGGCGGCCGTGTTGGTGACGTAGCGAATGCTGGAGAGATCGTGATCGCCAAGGGATGAGAGCCTCGACAGCGCGGCAAAGATGGTGGGCACGCCGGGAAAGCCGGTGACCTTCTCGCTGGCGATCAGGGTCAGGACCTGGGGCGGGAAGGCGAAGGAGCGTTCGAGCACCAGCCGGGCACCGGCGCGGAACGCCATGATCATCTGGTACAGGCCGTAATCGAAGGCTAGCGGCAGGACGTTGAGGATCACCTCGTCTTCGCGCAGCGCCAGGTAGGAGGCGATCGACGTGGACGCGGCGAGCATGTTCCGGTGCGTCAGCATCACGCCCTTGGGATCGCCTGTCGACCCGGAGGTGTAGATGATGGCGGCGAGGTCGATGTCGATGCAGAGGCGTGCCGGTGCCGCGCCGCGGTCGGCCTCGACCGCGGTGTCCCAGCGCACCGCATCGGGCAGGCCTGAGAGCTCTGCGTCGCCGATCGGCCCGGAGACGATCACCCGGCGCAAGAACGGGCGGCCGCGCACCGGCTCCGCGAATATCGCGTGCAGATGGCTGTCGGTGATGAGCGCGGCTGGCCGGCAATCGTCGATGAGATAGCCGAGCTTGTCGCTCTTGGTGAGCGGATTGACGATGCAGGCCACGGCATTGGCCTTGAGCACCGCCCAGAAGCTCACCACTGTCTCGACCGTGTTGTCGGCGAAGATCATCACCCGGTCGCCGCGGGCGACGCCGGCTCCGGCCAGGTGCCGCGCGATCGCGTTGGAGCGCGCCTCGAGCTCACGATAGCTGACACGCTGCTGGCCGCAGACAAGGGCCACCTTGCCGCCGAGCTTGGAGGCGGCGTGGATGAGGTAATCGTGCAGGAGCGGTATGGCGTCGTGCATCAGATGAGGACCTCGGACCGGTGCTCGTGATCGACATCGACGCGCAATTCGACACTGCGCGCCGGCGCGGGAAGGCCCGCGATGAACTCGTGGTGCAGGAGCTGGGTCGACAGCACGCCGACCAGCGCCATGTTGTCGGAATTGGAGAGGTCGCCGTCGCCGGCCTCGGCCTGCGCCTTGCACTTGCTCAGGAGCCGGGCGACCGATGGCGGGTCGAAGACATTGGCCCGGCGCAGCGCGGTTTCCGAAAGCGCGTCGGCGACATAGGCCGGCGCATCGGAGGCGACGAAGCACAAGGCGTTGGGCGCCCGGAACGGCTGCTTCTTGCGGGTCACGATCTCCGCCGGCACGATCGGTTCGGCGACGCGCTTCAGCACGTGCTTTTCGTCGAGCACGCGCAGCTTGTAGGCGGCCGGCAGCGAATTTGCGAGCGCCATGACGTCCTCGTCCAGGAACGGGAAGCGCCCTTCGACCGAGTGAGCCATCAGCATCCGGTCGCCCTGCGAGGACAACAGGTAGCCCGACAGCAGCGTCTGGATCTCCAGATGCTGGTCCTGCGCCAGAAAGCTCCAGCGCGAAAATTCCGGGGGCAGCCGGGCGATCAGTTCGGCCACCGCGTCCCGGCGCGCCGCCTCGGCCCGCATGTCGGCGGAGAACAGCCGCTTGATGGCGCTGGTGGTGCGCCAGCGCGTGTCATGGGCAAAGCCCGGCGCCCGGTAGGCCTGGATATCCCGGCCGAAGAACTGGCGCGCCATGGCCTGCTGCTGCACCGGCGAGCGGGTGAGATAGGGGTAGAGCCGCTCCAGCAGCCGCGCCCGGAACGTCGAGGCGGGCTGGCGACCCCAGAAGCGGCGGACCTTGCCTTCGCGGAACAGGTCGTAGCCGGCGAACATTTCGTCGGCGCCTTCGCCGGTCAGCACGACCTTGACGCCGCGGGAGCGCACCAGTTTCGACAAGAGGAACAGTGGCGCCGGAGCGGTCCTGAGGATCGGCCGCTCGGTGTGGTGGATCACCTGAGGGAAGACCTCGGCGATGTCCCGGCGCGACACCACCATTTCATGGTGCTCGCTGCCGGTCGCGCGGACCATCAGGCGCTGGAAATGGGTCTCGTCATATTCGCCGTCGGCAAAGCGCAGCGAGAAGGTCTGGAAGCGCTCGCCGGCGAGGCGGCTGCCGAGCGCCGCGACGAGCGAGCTGTCGAGCCCACCGGACAGATAGCTGCCGACCGGCACGTCGGAGCGCACCATGCGGAGCGCGGTCGCGGCTTCGAGTGCGCTGCGCACCGCCTCCACCGCGTCGTCGCGCGAGCCGGCGAACTGACCGTCCTGCGGGCCCGACATCTCGGGATAGCGCGGTTTCCAGAAGGCCCATTCGCGGTGGCTGCCGTTTTCATGAATGCGGACATGCCCGGGCGGGAGCTCGGTGATCCCCTGAAACACGCCCTGCGGCGGCACGACCGTCCAGAGCGTGAAGGTCTGATCGATGCCGGCGGGATCGAAGGCCCGGGGGATCGACGCGTCGGCGGCGAAAATGGCCTTCACTTCGCTGGCGAAGTAAAGGCGGCCCCGGTGTTCGCAGAGATGCAGCGGGCAGATGCCGGTCCGGTCGCGCGACAAGACGAGACGGCCGGCGACCTTGTCCCAGATCGCCACGGCCCATTGCCCGTTCATGCGCTCGAAGGCGGCCGGGCCCCAGGCGCGATAGGCGTGGACGATGACTTCCGTGTCGCTGCGGGTGCGGAACCGGTGGCCGAGCGCGACCAGCTTTTCGCGCAGTTCGACGTAATTGAAGATCTCGCCGTTGAACACGATCCAGGTCGTGTCGCCGGTGTCGGCCAGAGGCTGCTGGCCATTGGCCAGATCGATGATCGACAGGCGGGCATGGGCAAGGCCGGCACGCTCGTCGCGGTACAGGCCCCGCTCGTCCGGGCCGCGATGCGCCAGCGCCCCGGCCATGCGCAGCAGCGCCTCGCGCGAAGGGGCCGCTCCGGCCGCACCTGTCGTGACGATCCCCGCGATGCCACACATGCCGGTCAGTCCTTCAGTGCTGAAGCGACGTGCAGGGGCGGCGCGTGCAGATAGCGCGTGCCGCGGCGCTTGCTGTCGATGTCCTTGAAGACGCTGCGGACCTGGGCCGGGGTGAGGCCGACGACCGGCGCGGCCTCGTCGGCGGAGATCTGGTGGTTCACCGCGTAGAGGCACAGGTCGGTGAGGTGATAGGGCAGGGCGAAGTAGAACTCCTCCTGGCTCTGCGGCATGGAGAACGTATCCGAGGTCGGCGGCCGCCGCCGGATCTCCTCGTCGATCCCGAGATATTCCGCGAGCTGGTAGACCTGGGTCTTGTAGAGATGCGCGATCGGCATCAGGTCGGCGATTCCGTCGCCCTGCTTGACGAAGAATCCCTGGTCGTATTCCAGGAGATTGGGCGTGCCGGCGACCGCGTAATGCAGGCGGTCGGCATGATAATATTCAGTCATCTTGCGCACGCGCTGCTTGTAGTTGGTCGCGGCGACGATCTGCAGATAGGCGCCGGACGGAAGCCGCACGGTGCGGGTTTCGCCTTCGGGGCTCTGCACCGTCAGGCGGGTCACATTGATGCCGTTGCTTTCGAGAACCGGCGCGAGCACCAGTTTGCATTTCCAGCCTTCGCCATAGTCGGGAACGACGGTCCTGATCGCCTCGATCTGCCGGCGATAGGCGCCGAGGCCCTCCAGCGCCGGCGTGATGTCCTCCAGGATGGTGTCGATGCCGAGCTGGGCCGCGATACGACGGCCGAGCCGGAGGGAATCGGCGGAGGAATGGTGCTCGGGCATGAACAGTCCCAGCACCTTGTCCTTGCCCAGCGCGCGCGCGCTCAAGGCGGCGACGACGGAACTGTCGATGCCGCCGGACAGGCCGACGACCACGCCACGGCGGCGGAACAGCCCGAGGACCTGCTTGCGCATGGTTTCGGCGATGCGCTCGACCTCGGATGGGGCATCGAGCCGCAAGACGTCCTTGCTGAATTCCTGGAACGCCGCGCTGGGCAAAGTCAGGTTCATGACCCTTTCTCCCGCTTGCCGGTTTCGGCTGGCGAATAGGTTTCGGCCACGGCCTTCTCGATAAGCGGACGGTTGGTTGCCAGATGCGGCTCGACGATGAGGTCGAGGTGACCACCGGCGATCGGCACCACGTCGAGGCGGGTGAATGCACGATCCCAGCCGAGCGCCTCGGGCATTCCCGGCCGGTTGCAGCGGAACAGGGTGGCGGTGATCGGCAGCATCGGTTTCGGTCCCGCCAGCCAGGCGAAGAAAGCCCGCGACCGCAGGACCTCCTGCAGTTCCAGCTTGATCCTGAAGCAGGTGGCGTTGAACTGCCCCTTGGGATGGCGATCGAGGATCCGGGCGAGGCGCGCCTCGCAGCCGAGCGCGACCGTGACTTTTGCGAGCGCACGGCACACCATCCGGGATGCGGTGACGCGATTGGTCCGGATCCGGTGGATTGTGCGGATCAAGGTCTCGCGATAGTCCCGCGGCTCGCCCACGATGCTGGTGTCGAGGATCCCCAGGAAGGTCACGGACCGACCGGCGGCCAGCAGCCGCGCGGCAACCTCGAAAGCCACCGCGCCGCCGAGCGAGTGGCCGAGAAGCCGGACGGAGCCGGAGGGCTGGGTCCGGTCGATTTGCCCGATTGCCGCCGTGGCGATGGCGGCGAGCGAGTTCTGTCCGCTCAAGATCTGCTGGAGCCCGGGATAGCGGACGGGCGCCACCCGGGCAACCTTGCCCATGGAGGCGGCGAAGGCCGCGAAGCTCGGGCCATAACCAACGGATCCCGGGAGCAGGAACAGGATGGGAAGCGTGTCATCCTGCCTGGGTGCGAGGCGATTGCCTGCCGGCGCGGCGGCGACCGCGCCGTTGATCTGGA
The DNA here is from genome assembly GCF_005144885.1 of Phreatobacter stygius. Classification (NCBI taxonomy): domain Bacteria; kingdom Pseudomonadati; phylum Pseudomonadota; class Alphaproteobacteria; order Hyphomicrobiales; family Phreatobacteraceae; genus Phreatobacter; species Phreatobacter stygius. The sequence continues at coordinate 550,293 of NZ_CP039690.1, read as the reverse complement.
TCTGGCCCCCTTTGCGGCCGACGATCCGCAGAAGGCCCTGGTCATCGAGCCGGGCGAGATCGCCGGTTGCGACGATCCGGAGAGCTGGATCGTCCGGATCCGATTCCGCGGCCATGACGGTCCCGCTGTCCCAATGGCCGAGCAGGACATCCGGGCCTCTGATCAAGAGCTCGCCGCTCTCGTCAGGCCGCACCGGGCGCCCGTCTTCGTCGACGATCGCGAAGCTGAGGCCGGGCAGAAGCCTGCCGGCCGGCACCGACGGGCCGTGATCCGGCCAGTCGGGGGGCAAGAACCATTGCGCAGCGTTGGCCGCCGCCGACCCGTAGCCGATCTGGATCAGGCAGGCCTTCGAAACGGCCTGGCGCAGCGGCGCGATATCGGTCCACGACACCGCCTCACCCTCGATCCGGGCCAGCCTGAGCGACCGGAAGGCATCGACGGCGGCGTCCGCCAGGAGCGGGCGAAGCAGCGCCGGCGCCAGACAGGTGACCGTGACGCGATCGGCTCGCATTCGGCCGCGGACGGCGCGCAAGCCGACCGCTTCGACCTCGATGAGATGCAGCGTGGCGCCGCTCAAGAGGGCGGCGAGAATCTCCCGGCAACCGGCGATCGTGGCGAGGCCGGCCAGGGGAAGGAAAACGTCCTCGGCATTGATGTGGCAGGCGTCGACATAGTGCTGGACCCGCCGCAACAGGCTGCGCTGGCTGTTGACGATGCCCTGGGGGTGTCCGGTGCCGCCCGGGGTGTAGAGGACGATGGCCGGAGCCTCGACCGAGACCGAACGGGACAGGGGTGGTGCCGGCGTCCGCCGGCCTGCCGGCATGCCGCCGGCGGCGACGTCGATCCACCGGATCTTCTGCGTCCAACCCGCCTGGTCGGCACTGCCGAGGCACATGACGGCCGAGAGTCGCGCCGTGGCCGCGATCTCGTCGATCCGAGAGCGGGGGTCTCGCGTGTTGAGCGGGACCGCAGGCCTCCCGGCCGCCATGCTCGCCAGCATCGCCACGGGGTACCATGCCGAATTGGCCAGAAAGATCCCGATCGCCTGGCCATCGGGAACGACGGCGGCGATCCGGCGGGACAGCGTCTCGACCGCCTGGAGAAGCGCGGCGTAGGTCAGCCGATCGGTGCCGTCACTGATCGCGAGCTTGTCGGGATGCCGCGTGGTGACGCTCTTGAGGTGATCGACGACGGGGATATCGGCAAAATCGACGCCCATCCGCTGATAGGGGCGAAACAACGGGCCGCCTTGATCCAGCGCGTGGTCCGGGGCGTTTGACCATTTACAAGCAGCGGCGAGCTCAGAAACCGCGTGCAGATCTTGATCCAGCGGTTTTGACCGTACATGCGCCGGAGCCATGGTCAACTCCGCTGAGGGTTAAGGCCATTTATCTATCGCCCGCCATGCCGCGCTCTTCATCATTCGTTTGGATGACATTTCGCTTACAACCGGACGTCGCCTACAACCGGACTGTCGTCTCGTCCGCGACACCGGAGGCGTCGCACGGGGCGCTTCACCGAGGCCGGCGCACCCTTGGCTCTCCGGCCAGGTCTTCGGGTTCGACCGCCGCGACCTCGGCGCATGGACGGCCGCGCGCAAAGCGCTCTTGTCGGAATCCTCCGTCGTGATGGATCATCAATTCCACCGGGCTTCGCCGCCCTCAAGGCCGTCCGCCGCAAAGAGAGGCTGCCCGTGAGCACTGCCCCGCGTGTCGATATCGATATGGCCGCCTTCTGGAGCGATCCCTATCCGGCTCTGGCACGGCTGCGCCGGGAGGCGCCGATCGCCTTCGTGCCGCAGCTCGGCGGCACGGTGTTCGCCAAGCGCGACGACATCTTCGTCTGCGAGAAGCAGATCGACGTCTTCAGCTCGCACCAGCCGGAGGGGCTGATGAACCGGCTGATGGGCCACAACATGATGCGCAAGGACGGCGAGGCGCATATGGCCGAGCGCAAGGCGATCTTTCCGACGGTCTCGCCGAAGACCGTCAAGAACCACTGGACCGCCCAGTTCCAGGCCCATGCGAACCGTATTCTCGACGAGCTGGATCCGGCGGGCCGGATCGATTTCTGCCGGGATTTCGCGTTGCCGTTCTCGGCCGAATGCCTGAAGTCGATGACCGGCCTGACCCATATGCGCTTCGAGGATATGGACTCCTGGTCGCAGGCGATGATCGACGGCATCGCGAATTATGCCGGCAACCCCGAGGTCGAGGCGCGCTGCCGGGCGGCGACGGCGGGCATCGATGCGGCGATCGACGCCATGTTGCCGGTGCTCGACAAGGCGCCCGACCAGAGCCTGATCAGCGTCCAGCTGGCGGCGGGGCTGCCGATGGAGAGCGTCAGGGCCAATGTGAAGCTTGCCATCAGCGGCGGCCAGAACGAGCCGCGCGACGCCATTGCCGGCACGGTCTGGGCGCTGCTCACCCATCCCGACCAGCTCGAGCTGGCGCGGACCGGGGCGGTGTCCTGGCTGCAGGTGTTCGAGGAATATGCCCGCTGGATCTCGCCGATCGGCATGTCGCCGCGCCGGATCGCCAAGCCCTGGACGATCGGCGACATCGCCTTCCAGCGGGATGACCGGATCTTCTTCATGTTCAGCTCGGCCAATCGCGACGAGGGCTATTTCGACCGCGCCGAGCAGTTCGACGTCAGGCGCGATTCATCCAAGAGCATCGCCTTCGGCGCCGGCCCGCATTTCTGCGCCGGCGCCTGGGCCTCGCGGGCGATGATCGCCGAGGTCGCGCTGCCGACCGTGTTCGCCCGGCTGAAGGGGTTGCGGATCGTCGGGGACGAACCGGTGCGCATCGGCGGCTGGGCGTTCCGGGGGCTGTTGAACCTGCCGGTGACGTGGGATGCGGGGTAGGTCGAAAAGCACAACCGAATCAACCCTCTCCCAAAGGGAGAGGGTGGGTCCGTCAGGACCCGGGTGAGGGGCGTAAGCGCCCAGAATTGATGCCGACGCCGGCGTCGCATGCAGTCTCATCCGGAGATGGACGACCCCTCACCCGGCAGCTGACGCTGCCACCCTCTCCCTTTGGGCTACTAGATTCACACATCTTTTGCCTGGGCGAGAGCGTCCCATCCCTGCTTGGCATCGTAGAAGGATAGCCAGCCCTGTAGCATGACCATCGGGCCAGGCTTGCCGTAATATCCGGTCCAGCCACCGAGCCTTGCGCAAACCCAGGCGGCAAAGGCGAGCGAGCCCTTGGGGTGTGGATTCTTCTGCCGCTGGGTCTTGCCCTCCAGCTTGGCCGAGAGCGCCTCGAGCAAGGGCTGATCTTCCGGCTGGAAGGCATCGGTGAGCGGCCTGAGCGGGGTCTGAGGCGATGCGCCGTCACGAGCATGGACGAGTTGCTGGACGCTGACCGCGGCCACCAGCGCTGCCATGACCAGCTTGAGACGGGGCACATCCTCGGCGATGCGCAGGCCTTCGATGTCGTAGCCCTGGGTCTTCAGGGTGCGGAACAACTGCTCGATGGCCCAACGACGCCGGTAGAGCTCGGCCACCGCCAGGGCTTCGGTGATGTCGCGGACCGCGCGCGAGATCAAGAGCCGCCAGTGAACCGCCGGCTCGCCCGCCGGTGGATCGACTTCGCGGATATCGACCAGCGTCATGCCGACGCTCGCCGGCAGGGCCTCAAGTCCTGGTGTGCCGGCCTTGGGACGTGCCAATTGCGCCGCCATGAAGCGGACCGCCAGTCGCGCCTGGCGCGCCTTGCGGCCGGGCTTGGCCGGCAGGTCCAGCAGGGTCCGGCCGGCCTCAGGCAAGGCATCCACGGTGGCAAACAGCAGACCGCCATCGCCGAGGCTGCGATCTTGGGCCGCCCTGACCAGAAGCTCGATGTCCTTCGGGCGTCGTGCAAAGGCCTCGAAGATATCGCCCTCGCGATCGGCGATCACCGTCACGCTACGAGCCAGCGCCCCGATCCTGGCCGCGTCTTCGCCCCCTTCCAGCCAGCGCCGGCTCTCTTTCGCCGCCAATGGGCGGGATTTCCGCTCCCCACGCAAGCCTTTGTCGCGGCTCATGAATTGAGCATGCGCCAACCCCAGGATGGCGCCGTCCTCGGCATCCACCGCGATCATCGCATGCAACATAAGCCCACCGCCGCCGCTCGACTTGATGCTGGTGGTGTCCTGGATCGCCAGCACCGGCCGGCCGATACACCGTTCCGCCGTGCGCTCTTGCGCCGTCGCCGCCATCTCTTCGACCGTCACCGCCGGATTGCGCAGCAAACGGGTCAGGCGCATCTCGCCTCGCCGGTTGCCGCCCAGCGGCCGAATCCGAATGCCACGACCACCCCACTCGACCAGCCGGCGGTGCAAAAAGACCCCCCTTTTTCCAGCCGGCGGTCGCCAAACCGCCCCAGCCCATGCTCCTGCATCTGCTTCCTCCCGCTAGCTGCGGATCAAGGAATCAGAGCCGCATCCTCCTCGCAACCCACGATGTGTGAATGTCGTAGCCCTTTGGGAGAGGGTTAGTTCAGCTGTGCTTGCCCCCTCATCTCCCCGCCACCAGCGCCTCCGCCATGATCCTGGCCGTCTCGTCGAAGTGGCGCCAGAGATCCGGATCGACCGGGTTCGGTGCGCCGAAATAGCCGTCCGGCGTCAAGGCGCGCGCATCGGCGCCGCCGTTGCGCCAGGCCGGCAGGTCGTCGCGGGTGAGTTTGGTCGGCGGCAGGTGGCGCAGCGCCTGGTAATCGACGGTCTCCGGGAAATAGCGGACGATCGCCGCCGTCTCATATTCGTCGGCGTGAACGCCGAAGACCCCGGTCAGGCGGAAGTTCTCCAGATCCGGCCCCGGCTCCCAGGGCACCCAGATCGGCTCGGCGCCGGTCAGCCCGAGCCGCGCGAACATGCGCCAGCGGAACGGCGCATAGAGCCAGCGAAGGCCGCTGTCGCCCCGGGCATGGCGCGCCGCCAGCACGTCGCGGATCATCTCGTTATGAGCGAGGTCGCCATGGTGGCTGACGACCAGCACCTGGCCGAAGCCATTGGCCAGAAGCGAGCCGAGGATATCGTCGAGCAGCATGGCGGCGGTTTCCGGCCGGATGCGGAAACTGCCGGGAAACTCCGCCAGCACGCTGTTGATGCCCCAATAAAAGGATGGTGCGACCAGCGCTTCCGTGCCCTCGGCTGTCGCGTAACCGGCGGTCAGGCGCGCCAGGGCGTGGGCGATGAAGGCATCGGTGCCGATGGGCAAATGCGGGCCGTGGCATTCCATCACGCCGACCGGCAGGATCGCCAGGGCGCCGCGGGCGGCGGCCGCCTTGATGGCATCACCGGTCATTTCGGCCATGGTCCCGGCCATCAGCGGATCCTGTTTCATCGGGGCAATTCCTGTCTTCAGACCGCGATCCATTGCTGGACGCGGTCGAAATCGGCGAGCAGTTCGCTGGATTGGCCCGACAGCACGATGCGCCCGCGGTCGAGCACGATCGCCCGGTCGCTCAGCCGCAGCGCATCCTCGGCGCGCTGCTCGACGATGACGGTGGCAAAACCTTCGTCGCGGCGCAGCCGCTGCAGGGTCCGTTCGAGCTCCTCGACGATGACCGGGGCGAGGCCCTCGAAGGGTTCGTCGAGCAGCAGGAGTTTCGGATTGGTCATCAGCGTCCGGCCAATGGCGAGCATTTGCTGCTCGCCGCCGGAGAGCTTGTCGCCCATGTTGAGGCGGCGCTCGCTCAGCCTTGGAAACAGGCCATAGATGTCGGCAAGCCGGAAGCGCCCCGGGCGGCCGGCGATCAGGAGGTTTTCCTCGACCGTCAGCGAGGGGAAGATATCGCGCTCCTGCGGCACCCAGCCAAGCCCGAGGCGGGCGCGGGCATAGGCCGGCAGGCCGGAGACGTCGGTGCCGTTCCAGCGCAGCGCGCCGCTCATCTGCGCGGCATGGCCCATGATGCTCAGCATCAGCGTGGTCTTGCCGACGCCGTTGCGGCCAAGCACGGCAAGGCCCTCCTGTTCGTCGATGGCAAGGCTGATGTCCTCGATGACGACGGCATCGCCATAACCCGAGGCGAGGTTCTCGATCTCAAGCAGCGGCATGGTGCCCCCGGCGTCCGAGATAGACTTCGCGCACCCGCTCGTCGGCCGAGATCGCCGCGGGCGGTCCCTCGGTCAGGACCTCGCCGGCCACCAGCACGGTGATCTTTTCGGCGAAGCGAAACACCAGGTTCATGTCGTGCTCGATGAACAAGAGCGTCAGGTCGCGCGGCAAGGCGGCGATGCGCTCGAAGATCGCTTCGCTCTGGGTGGTCGGCACGCCGGCCGCCGGCTCGTCGAGAATGAGCACTTTCGGCCTGGTCGCCAGCGCAATGGCGATCTCGATCAGCCGGCGCATGCCATAGGGCAAGGCATTGACGCGGGCGCCCGCCTGCGGCCCGAGGCCGACGAGCTCCAGCAGCGCCTTGGCCTCGTCGATCGCCACGCGTTCGGCCGCGACCGAGCGCCAGAAGATGCTCGCCCGGCCGTCGCGCTCGAGGATCGCCATCAGGACGTTCTCCAGAACCGTCAGGCCGGTGAACAGCTGGTTGATCTGGAAGGTGCGCGCCAGGCCGTGGTGAACCCGGGCCGCCTGCGACAGTCGGGTCGCGTCGATGCCGCAGATGCTGACCGTGCCGGCACTGCTCGGGATGGCGCCGGTCAGGGCGTGGACAAGCGAGGTCTTGCCGGCGCCGTTCGGGCCGATGATCGCCTGGCGGCTGCCGGTCTCAACCGTCATGGAGACCTTGTTGACCGCGACGAAATTGGCGAAGCGCAGCGTCAGGTCATGGACTTCGAGGGCTGGGCTCATCGGGGCCTCCGCAGCAGGCGGCCGAGCCTGGCCGGCAGGCCGGCAAGGCCTTCGGGCAGCACGAAGACCGAAGCCATCAGCACGATGCCCAGTCCCAGGTGCCAATATTTCGGACTGAGGGCCGACAAGGCATCCTTCAGCCAGGTGAACAGGGTCGCCCCCAGAACCACGCCGGGAATGCTGCCGGTGCCGCCAATGGCAGTCATCATGACCGCCTCGGCGGAGCGCTCGAAGCCGAGCATGTCGAGCGAGGCGAAATTGCTGGTCTGGGCCAGAAGCGCGCCGGCCATGCCGGCGATGGCGCCCGACAGCACATAGGTCACCGCCATGTGCCTGGCGACGGGCGCGCCGACCGCATGCATGCGGCGGGCATTGTCCCGGATGCCGCGGAGCGCCAGGCCGAAGGGCGAGGTGGTGATCCGCCAGACCGCCAGGTAGATCAGGACCAGGACGCCGAGCGCATAAAAGAACGCCGTCTGCCCACGGAAATCGAAGGCGAAAAGGCCGGCGATCGGGCCCACCTCGAAGCTCGACAGGCCATCGGCGCCGCCGGTCAGCCAGCGCATCTTGTTGGCCGCCTCGTGAAACAGGAAATCGACGCCGAGCGTCACCAGAAGCCGGGTGAAATCATTGCCGACCACGACGATGCGGGCGAGCAATCCGGCCACCGCTCCGCTGACGACCAGCGCCGCGGCAAGCGTCACGAGCGGCTCGGAAATGCCGTGGCTGCCGAGCACCGCCACCGTATAGGCGCCGATGCCGAAGAATACGGCGTGGCCGAGCGACACGATGCCGGCATAACCCTGCAGCAGGTCGTAGGAGAGCGCGAAGGCCGCGACGATCAGGATGCTGGCCATCAGGCCGAGATAGTCCGGAAAGGCCAGGTAACAGGCCATGGCGATGGCAATGAGCACCGGCAGGGCGAGCCGGATGGGGGCTGAAGCCGTCATGCCGGTTTCCCCGCAAGGCCCTTGGGCAGGACGATCATCACCGCGACCAGGATGGCGTAGATGACGAAACCGCCAACCTCGGGCAGCCAATATTTGAACAGGGCATCGGCGACCCCGAGGAACAGGGCGGCGACGAACGAGCCGGAGATCGATCCCGGCCCGCCGATCGCCACGACCATCAGCACGATGACCAGGTATTTCAGCGGGAAGCTCGGATCGAGGCCGAGGAAACCGACGGCCAGCGCCCCGCCGAGCCCGGCGAAAGCCGCGCCCAGGCTGAAGGCGGCGGCGAACAGCCGGCCGACATTGATGCCGATGCCCTCGGCGGTCACCCGCTTGTCGACCGCCGCCCGGACCCGCGCACCGAACAGGGTGTGGTTGAACAGGGCGATGAGCAGGCCGAGCGCCACCAGGCCGCAACCCATGACGAAGAGCCGATAGCCGGAAATGGCGATGCCGAGGACGGTGACCATATGGGTCGCCCAGCCGGGCAGGGGGATCGGCTGCTGCTGCGGCCCGAACAGGATGTTGGCGATGGCGCCGGCGGCGAAGGCAAGCCCGATCGAGAACAGCACCTGCTGCAGTTCGGATTTCCGGTAGACGTGCCGGATGACGGTCAGCTCGAGCGCCGCGCCGAGCAGGCCGGCCGCGACGAAGGCGACCGGCAAGGCCAGAAGGAAGGGCAGGCCGGCCATGCCGACCAGCACCACCAGCACATAGCCGCCGCCCATGGCGAAGGCGCCATGGGCGAGGTTGATGAAGCGCATCAGGCCAAGGGTGATCGACAGGCCGATGGAGAACAGGAACAGCAGCATGCCATAGGCGATGCCGTCGACCAGGACGGTCAGAAGGCCGGAGGCATTCATTTTGCCGGATCTCTGACGGCCTCGATGGTCGCGAACGTGGTGTTGACGCCAACGCCGTTGGCAAACGCGCTGCGCCGGATATAGATGTTCTCGACGATCTCGCGGGTGGCCGGATCGATCAGCACGGGACCGCGCGGGCTGTCGAGCCTGGCGCCCTTCAACGCCGCCATGAAGACGTCGCCTTCGGTTCGCCCGCCGGTCTTGTCCAGCGTCTGGTAGATCAGCGCCATGCCGTCATAGCCTTGCACGACCCGGTAGCTCGGCACCGCATTGGCGCCGAATTTCGCCCGGAACGCCGCGAGGAAGCGCCTGTTCGCCGCATTGTCCACGTCGATCTGGTAGTGCCAGGCCGAGATCACGTCCTGGATGGCGTCGCCCATCGCCGGCAGCAGGTTGTCGTCGACGACGTCGCCGGTGACCAGAAGCTTGATGCCGGTGCCTTTCAGCCGCTCGCCGGCCTGTTTGATGAAGGCGATCGAGACGTCGCCGCCGGGATTGAAGGCGAAGACCGCGTCGGGTTTCGCTTCGATCGCGCGCTGCAGGAACGGCACATATTCCATTGCCGCCAGCGGCGTGCGGTCGCTGCGCAGGATGGTGCCGCCGCCATCGGTGAAGCCCTTGACGAACCATTTCTCGGCATCGAGGCCCGGGGCGTAGTCGGAGACGATGGTATAGACCGTCTTGATGCCGTTGCCGGCGGCCCATGTCCCGAGACTGTGGGCGACCTGCGACATGGTCACCGAGATGCGGGTGAAATAGTCCGAGCGCTGGGTCAATACCGAGGTCGCGGCATTGACGATGATGCCCGGCACCTTGGCTTCGGTCAAAAGGCCCGCGGCCGACATGGCATTGGGCGTGAAGCTGTAGCCGAGGATGATATTGGCGCGCTCGCGCAGGATCAGCTCCTGGGTCAGGCGGCGCGCCAGGTCGCCCGATCCCGGGCCCTGGTCGTCGCGGATCACCAGCCTGACCTCGCGGCCGGCAGCCCTGGTGCCGTTCATCTCCTGGAACAGCCGCATGCCGACTTCGTAATGGCTGCCCTGGTCGGCAAAGGCGCCCGACAGCGGCAGGATCACGCCGACGGTGACCGGAGCGCCGGAGGCGAAGAGGGCCCTCGGGAAGCCGGCCGCGCCGGCGGCGACAGCCGGGGCGAGGCTAAGAAAAGTCCTCCGCCGGATCGCGGCGGGCGGCATGGTGAGACGGGCCATGTGTCGGATTCCCCTTGTTGTGTCGACACGGTTCGGTTCGCCGGCGCGGCTACAGTCCGGTCGCCTCGAAATGAAGCAGGCGAGCGGCCTTGCACATAACTCAGTCGTCCTTCGAGGCTCGCAAGAGCTCGCACCTCAGGATGAGGAGGGTAGAGAGTTGCAGCAGTGACCGCGAAGAAAGTACAGCGCGATCGACAAGTCATGAGAAACGGTGATGCAATTCAACATTATTCCTCATCCTGAGGTGCGAGCTCTTGCGAGCCTCGAAGGACGGCTGACCAATATGCAAGGCGCTCCGATTCAACTCGAGGCGATCGCGCCCTAACGGGCGTCGGGCACCTGGCGCGTGGCCAGGAACTGCTCGAAGGTCTCGCCACGCATTTCGGCATAGACCTCGAGGTTGGTTTCGCCGACCAGGCGGGCGAATTTCTCCAGCACGAAGAAGTTCGCGCCCATGCGGATGAGGCCGATCCAGTCGCGCCTGGCGACCAGGCCGGTTTCCTCTGATGTCAGCCCGGCGTCCCGGCAGGCCGCGGCCTCGTCGGCCTTGAAGGCGGCGCGCGCTTCGGGCGTCCGCATGGCCCAGAAGAAGCGGTTGAGGCGGACCTTCTCCACGCCGGTGCGGATGTCGAAGGGATAGGTGCCCTCGATCGCCTCGATGCCTTCGATCTGCGGGTTGCCGGCCTGGATCTCGGTCAGGCCCGGCCGGTGCACCTGGTTCTCCTCGAAGACCAGCGTGGTCATGGCTGTGGTCGTCGCGAGATAATAGCTCTGGTGGATCTTGGTGATGTCGTCGCTGAGCGCGCCGCGCATGGTCAGCCACATGATGACCTCGGCGCTTTCGGCGCCGCCGAGGCGGACATAGTCGACATGGCGCATGCGAGCGAGTTCCAGCGGATCGCGCTCGATCAGGTCGAGGAAGCGCATGTCCCAGTCGGTATCGTTGTGGCCAGTGCGCTCGCCGTGGATCTGATGCGACAGGCCGCCGGTGCCGACGACGGCGACCGTGATGTCCTCGGGGTAGGAGTGGATGGCCCGGCGCAGCGCCTGGCCGAGCTTGAAGCAGCGCATGGCGGTCGGCAGCGGATAGCGCACGACATTGACCATGATCGGCACCACCGCGCCCGGCCAGCCGCCCTCGTGCGGCCACAGGAGCGGCAGCGGCGAGAACACCCCGTGGTCGAGCGGGCGGTCGTGGAACACCGCCAGGTCGAATTCGTCGTTGATCACCTGCTCGGCGAGGTGGGTGGCAAAGGCCGTGTGTCCCGGCAGCATGGGCAGCGGCCGGCGCCCGGCGCCCTCGTCGGCGACGTCGTGCTCGGGGGCAACCCCGATCGCGAAGGTCGGGTAGAGATCGTAGAAGAAGGCGTTGAGATGGTCGTTATAGAGGAAGACGAGCACATCGGGCTTCTTGGCGGCGAGCCAGTCGAAAGCCGGCTTGGCACCTTCAAACAGCGGTGCCCAGGCCGGGTTGTCCCATTTCTGCTTGTCATAGGCGACGCCGATCGTCGGGACATGCGACATTCCGATGCCGCCGATAATTCTCGCCATTTCGATCTCCTCCGGGCCTCCGGGCACTGTCACGGATAGCGGGCAAAAGCCGCCGCATCGGCGGCCGCGCTTGCCCGGTTCGGCCGCGCGAAACGCGGCCTCGATCCCTGACGATACCGATCTCTCGTTGTTTGCCAGCTTCAGTCGCAGCCATTGGCGGGTGAAGCCGCAAATCTCTGCAACGCTATCGAAAAGACTTATGACGACACGGCGCGGCCGGCACCGAGATCGAGCCGGTCGATGACTGTCGCGCCGCGGCGCGAGGCGAATTTCCAGGCGCCGTCCCGGCAGACCAGCCGGTCGTCGAAATGGCCGACCGACAGGCTCCCACGGCCTTCGGCCTCGACGCCGATGAGCACGGAATAGCTGAAGGCTTCCGCCGTATCGGGCCCGGTCATCGTGACCACGGTGTTGCAGACGAGGTGCCGCGCGCGCCGCGCCGGACGGGCCCGGAATGCCGCCAGGATCTCAGGGCGTCCGCCGAGCGGGCGATCGGGGGCCGAGGGCCGGGCGAACACCGCGTCGTCGGTGAAGAGGTCGGCGAGCTCCTCCCAGCGGCCGGCATCATTGAGCAGCGCGAAGCGGCGGATCACCGTCTCGATCGCATAGTCCTGAGCGCCGCTCATCAGACGAGCCTTTCAACGGAACGGGTCGACGGGGGCGGGCAGAAGCATGTCGTTCAGCAGTTCGTCGACGGTCACGACATCGCCGAAGCTCTGGAAAACGGTCGAGAATCCGACGTTGTGATCCTCGGCGTAGCGTGCCGCATTGGCGTCGGACACCATGGCCACATGGTAGTCGAGCATCATCGCGTCGCGCGCCGAGGTCTCGCAGCAGAAATTGGTCAGCATGCCGACGATGACGACATTGCGGATGCCGCGGGCCGCGAGTTTTTCCATCAGGTCGGACTTGCCGGGAATGAAGGCGCTGAAACGCGACTTGCTGGCATGGATGTCGTCAGGGCGGGCATCGAGGGCTGCGTGCAGCTCCTGGCCCGGCGCTCCCTCGGTCAGGTTGTCGCGATGGCGGGCGCCGTTCTCGGGCGTAAAAAAATAGTCGTGATAGACCGGCCAGAGGCTTTCCCCGTCCTTGCCCGCGACCATCTTGACCCAGGCCACCGCGCCGCCTCTGTCGCGCAACGCCGCCGCCAGGCGGTTGATGTTCGGAATGATGGCAATGGCCTCGGGCACGTCGCGGACGTAGAATTCCTGCATGTCGATGACGACGAGTGCGGTTTCCGCCGGTTCAAACCTGTCAAAGACGCGCAGCCGCCCGCGTTTTTTCATGACACGCTCGATGACATAAGCGGGCATTTCGAAAGGCGTCGGAGATTTCATTATAGGGTCCAAGGTATTGGTTGGCGGAATATTTGCTGTCATGCTCTGTTGTCTTGAATGATCGCACCGCCTGGCCTGGCCGGCATAGTTGAAACTTGTCATATTCCGACCTAAAAGACTTATATGGTCTCGGAACGCATGGCGCCGCTGGGGCGCGATCCCCTCACGATCAACCCGAAATATCTGCGCGCTTTCCTGACGGTTGCCCGTACCGGCAGCGTCATCCGGGCGAGCGAAGAGGTGCATCGGGCCCAATCGGCCATCACCCGCTCGATCAAGGAGCTGGAAGGCGGGCTCAATGCGCCGCTGTTCGAGCGCCGCGCCTATGGCATGCTGCTGACCGAGTTCGGCCGCGTGCTGCTGGAACGGGTCGAGGCGGCCTTTGCCGAGATGCAGGCGGCGCGTGGCGGCTTTCGCGCGCAATGCCCGCAAGGGCGCTGGAACGACAATGCGCCGGTCTTCTCCCTGTCGCTCAGCCGGCAGCGGCTGCTGGTCTTCGTCGACCTGATCGAACAGCGCCACATGGGCGCGGTCGCCGACAGCTTCGGCATTTCCCAACCCGCGGTCAGCCAGGTGCTCAGAGAGGTCGAGCAGGGCATCGGCGTGACGCTGGTCTCGCGCACCCCGACCGGCATCACGCCCAATGGGCTCGGCCTGATGCTGTCGATGCATATCCGCCGGGCGCTGGCCGAGCTGCGCAAGGCCGAGGCCGAGGTTGCCTCCTTGCAGAGCGGCGTCTCGGGCCAGGTCGTGGTCGGCACGCTGTCGCTTGGCCGCAACCGGCTTCTGCCGCGCGCCATCATCGCGCTGACCGAGACCTATCCCAACCTCAAGGTGAGCACGGTCGAAGGCACATTCGAACATCTGGCGGTGCTGCTGCGCGCCGGCGACATCGATTTCGTGCTGGGCGGGCTGCGTCCGCCCGAACATATGATCGGATTGTCCTCGGAAGTCGTGGTCGAGGACATGTTGGGTGTGATCGTCCGTCGCGGCCATCCGCTGACGACCCAGGCGGCGATCGGCTTCGCCGACCTCGAACGGGCGCGCTGGGTGCTGCCGCAGCGCGGCACCTCGACCAGGACCGCGCTCGAACTGTCGTTGCGCGAGCGCAGCCTCAAGGCGCCGAGCGTGATCGTCGAGACCGCCGACATCGCCATCACCCGGGGCCTGCTGATCGGCAGCGAATTCCTCACCGCCGCCTCGCCGCATCTGTTCCAGCACGAGATCGACGCGGGCGAGCTGGAAGTGCTGCCGCTGCCGCTGCCCGCCAGCCGGCGCGGCATCGGCATCGTGCAGCGCTCCGACAGCAAGCCGTCGATCGCCGCCCGCCTCCTGATGGAGGGCATCCGGCAGATCCACCTGCTGTGAGACTGGCTTGTGAGCTTGGCCCGGCTCAGTCGGCGACAGTGCTCAGGTTGACATATTGTTCGGCGATCAGCTTTCGCGCCGCCTCGGAGCCGGCGATGAGGTCGAGTTCGGCCATCTGCATGCCGCGCTGGAACGGCGTGTAGTGATCGAACCGGTGCAGGAGGTCGGTCAGCGATACCGAGTAGCGGATGGTCTTCCAGACCCGGTCGATGCAATCGGCGCTGTAGCGATCGAGGCCGGTGCGCGAGCCGCCGGCGAAAAAGCTCGCCATCGCGCGGGCCAGCACCCGGACATCGGCCACCGCCATGTTCAGTCCCTTGGCGCCGGCGGGCGGCACGATGTGAACGGCGTCACCGGCCAGGAACAGGTTTCCATATTGCATGGGGTGGGCGATGTAGGAGCGGAGCCGCGCGACGTCGCGCTGGAAGATCTCGCCTTCCTGGATTTCGGTCCGGCCGGCGTCGAACATCCGTGTGTGCAGCTCGTCCCAGAAGCGGGCGTCCGACCAGGTCTCCGGCGTGTCGGTCGCCGGAACCTGGAGATAGAGCCGCGACACGCTCATCGAGCGGCGGCTGCACAGGGCAAAACCCCGATCGTGATGGCTATAGGTCATGTCGGCGATCGGCGGGGCTTTCGCCAGCACGCCGAGCCAGGCAAAATCATAGCTGCGCGTATAGGTCTCGATCAGGCCTTCGGGCACCGCGGCGCGGCTGATGCCGTGAAAGCCGTCGCAGCCGGCGATCAGGTCGCAATCGAGCACCTTCGCGACACCGTCGTGGCTGTAGTGGATGCGCGGCCGGCCGCTGTCGAGGCCGTCGAGCCGGTCGACATTGGCCTCGAAGACCAGTGGGTGGCCCGAGGCGAGACGCGCGGCGATCAGGTCCTTCACCACCTCCTGCTGGCCATAGATCCGGACGCTGCGGCCGGTCAGGCCGGGCAGGTCGAGATGGATGGTGCGGCCCTTGAAACGGATATCCAGCCCGTCATCGACCATGCCCTCGCGCATCATGCGCTCGCCGAGGCCGAGATTGTTCAAGGTGTCGATGGTGCCGGCCTCGAGCACGCCGGCCCTGACCCGGCTTTCGACATGGGCCCGGCTGCGGGCTTCCAGAACCACCGTCTCGATGCCTTGCCGCGCCAGGAGATGCGCCAGGAACAGGCCCGCGGGCCCGGCGCCGACAATTCCGACCTGAGTTCTCATGGTGCCCGTTTCCACATGTCCCTGACTTGGCTTGCCGCCTTCTAACGTGGCCGGGACGGGCCGGACCAATGGAAAACCCTGCGCTCTCCTTCCAATTCGCTTATCGGCCAGGGTCGGCGCGGGACGATCCCGTGGCCTTCGGACAAGCCGGGGCGGGACTTGCCCGAACGCCAGCCGGTCACGGCCTGGCGGGCAAACCGGTCTCCGCGGCTGGGGCTTCGGCCACCATCAGGATGGTCTCGCCGGTCGCCACCAGCTTGCGCTGGCCGTCGTCCTGCAGGGCGAACAGTTCGGCTGATGTGAAGATCTGCCGGCGCCCGGCGCGCACCACACGCGCTTCCGCGACGAAGGCGCTGCCGACGGCGGGGCTCAGGCAATTGACCGAAAAATGCGAGGCCATTACCCGCCCGACCAGGCCCGCCGCGGCAAAACCGCAGGCCGTGTCGATCATCGCGCCGATCAGCCCGGCATGGAGAAAGCCGGAATATTGCCCGACCTCGGCCTTCCAGGGCATGCGCAACGAAATCTTGCCGGGTTCGGCGGCGATCAGCTCGAACCCGGCCCAGCGGTTGAAGGCCGCCGATCGGTTGATCATCTCCAGGGTGGCGATCGGATCGGCAACGGCGGTCATGGCGTGATCACTCCGGCACATCGACGGGTTCAATGTAGACCAGTCTATATAATTCTGTCCATAGCCGATCGCGGCTGCGGCGGCGTGCGGGCAGCGATACGGGGCGACGGATGGTTCGCACCGCCGCCCCCGGGACCGGCTATCTCCAGGCCTCGTTCGAAACGCCGCCGGCCGCCTTCAAGAGCGACATGGCGGCCGCGTTGAAGCTGAAACCCGTCTCGTCGCTCACGCCGGCAAGGGCAGCGGGCCGCCGGCATTGATTTCCGCCGAGCGGGCGATCCGGAGCGCCAGCGGATCGGCGAAGCGGCGGGCGACCACCTGCAGGCCGATCGGCAGGCCCGAGGCGGTCCGTCCGACCGGCACCGAGACGCCGGTCCATTCGAGATAATTGACGAAGCGGGTGAGGCCGCCGGGTGCGCCCGCCTCGTCGACCTCGGAGATCGGAACCGCCGGCACCGGCGTGGTCGGCAGGATCAGCGCGTCGATGCCCTCGAGCGCGGCATTGGCGGCGATGATCCGTTCGGACCGGCGCTCCAGGCCGGCGAACAGGGTTGGGCCGGACAGGCCGGCGCCGCCGCGCAGGCGCTTGGCGACCGGCGCGCCGAGCGGCGAGGGTTCGGCATCGGCGAGCGCGCCGTAGCGGCAATAACCCTCGACCATCATCAGCTCGCCGCAGGCGGCGGTATAGGTGGCGAGCGTTTCCGGCAGCATCAGGCGCACGACCCGCGCACCGGCCTGTTCCAGCGCGCGGGCGGCGGTCTCGATTGTCGCCGCCACCTCGACATCGACGGCCATGTCGTGGTCGAGGCTGACCAGGCCAATGGTCAGGCCCTTCACGCCGGCCTCCAGGCCGGAGACGAGGTCGAGCCCCGGCGCGCCCGAGGTCGAGGCATCGGCCGGATCCGAGCCGAGCATGACCTGGCCCATGACGGCGGCGTCGCGCACGGTGCGGGTGATCGGCCCGATCGTGTCGAAGGCGAGCGCCAGCGGCACCACGCCGGAACGGCTGACCAGGCCATAGGAGGTCTTGTAGCCGACCGCGCCGCACCAGGCGGCGGGCAGCCGCACCGAGCCGCCGGTATCGGTGCCGAAGGCGAGCGGCACCATGCCGGCGCCAACCGCGACGCCCGAGCCCGACGACGAGCCGCCGGGAACCCGTGGCACCGTGAAGTCGTGCGGATTGACCGGCGTGCCGGCGATGACATTGGTGCCCCAGCCGCCAAAGGCATATTCGACCGTGTTGGTCTTGCCGATGACGACGGCGCCGGCGGCGCGCAGCCGGGCAACCACGAAGGCGTCGTAAGCCGCGGCCGGCAAATGGTCGCGGGTGACCGAGCCGGCGCGGGTCTTCTGGCCGCCGACATCGATGATGTCCTTGACCGCCACCGGCACGCCATGCAGCGGGCCGCGGCGATGGCCCTTGGCCTGGAGCTGGTCGAGCAGCGCCGCCTCGGCGCGCGCCTCGTCGGCGAGCACGGTGTTGAAGGCCTTCAGCCGCTCGTTGTCGCGGCCGATCCGGACCAGCGCCTGGTCGACCACGGCGGCGGCCGTCGTCCGGCCGTCGGTTATGGCGGCGGCGGTCGCGACCGCGCCGAGCGCGGGCAGGGAGGCCGGATCGGTCATCGGACAGTCTCCAGAGGGGCCGGGTCGAGGCGGGTGGCGACAAGATCGGCAAGGGCCAGCGAGGCGGTCAAGCCCGGACTTTCGATGCCGAGAAGATTGACCAGGCCGGCGACGCCATGGACCTCCGGCCCGTCGACGCGGAAGTCCGGCAAGGCCATGCCGGGGCCATGCAGTTTCGGCCGCATGCCGGCATAGTCGGGCTGCAGCGCATCGTCGGCGAGGCCGGGCCAATAGGCGCGGATGGCTGAATAAAAGCTTGCGGCGCGGCCTGCGTCGACGATCAGGTCGTTTTCGTCCTCGACCCATTGGACGTCCGGGCCGAAGCGGCAGCGGCCCTGCAGGTCGACGGTGGCGTGGACGCCAAGGCCGGCGCTGTCGGGCATCGGATAGACCAGGTGCTTGAACGGCTGGCGGCCGGTCAGCGCGAAATAATTGCCCTTGGCGTACCATTGGCGTGGCACCTGGTCCGCCGGGAAACCTTGCAGGGCCTTCAGGAATTTCGGCGCGAAATGACCGCCGGCATTGACCACGTTTCTTGCCGTGATCTCGGCCGGCTCGGCGCCGCCGGTGGCGAGCACGATGCCGCCGGGCCCGATCTCGGCCGACAGGACCGGGGTTTCGAAGGCCACCATGCCGCCGGCGGCTTCGAGATCGCCCTGCAGTGCCAGCATCAGGCCGTGGCTGTCGATGATGCCCGTGGTCGCCGACAGGAAGGCCTTGACGCAGGCCACTTCCGGTTCGAGCGCACGAACCTCGGCCGGTGTCTTCCAGGCAAGCCCGGTGACGCCATTGGCATGGGCCTGGTCCCAGATCGCCTGCAGCTTCGGCAATTGCGTGTCGTCGGTCGCCACCATCAGCTTGCCGCACCTGACCGCCTCGACACCGCGGGCCGCCGCGTAGCGATAAAGCAGCTCCTTGCCGCGCAGGCAGGCGGCCGCCTTGATCGAGCCGGTGGGATAATAAAGTGCCGCGTGGATCACCTCGCTGTTGCGCGAGGAGGTGGCGGTGCCAATGGCATCCGCCGCCTCGATCACCAGGGTCTCCCGGCCGGCCAGCGCCAGGCGGCGGGCGGCGGCGAGGCCAACCACGCCCGCGCCGATGACCACGGTATCGATGGAATAGGCTGTCATGGGCTTTCAGGCACTCGTCCGGGTCAACCTGCCCTTCTTAAAGAGGCGGGACGCAAGCGGGAAGAGTGTGGTGCGGGAAGCTGGTGGGCGGTGGCGGTGGGCGAGTCCTGCGCCCGGTCGATCCAGCGTCGGTCGCCGCAAGGACAAGTCTCGTGATGGCTGAGCTTGTCCCATGTCACCCAAATTCCTTTGTCTCACAAATGGGGTGCAGTCCAGTCCACGTACCCAATTCCCTATTTTCAGTGTCTCACTTCAGGGGTCCACTCCAGGCTGGACGGGGCAAGGCCCCTCAGAAAGCCCACCAACGCCGTGTTGACGGCGTCGGGCCGCTCCTGCTGGATCCAATGGCCGCAGCCGGGCAGGACGATCGTCTCGGTGAGCCTGGGCACCAGACGTGGCATGGCGGAGATGATCTCGCGCATGCCGGGAATGCTCAAGCCGGTGTCGCGTTCGCCGACCATGTAGAGCGCCGGGACGGTGACGGCGAGGCCGCTGAGGCTCCGCTGCAGGTCCCAGTTCCGGTCCATGTTTCGATAGAGGTTGAGGCCGCCGCGAAAGCCGCTGGCGGTGAAGGCCTCGGTCAGCACATCCAGGTCGGCCTCGGTCAGCCAGGCGGGCAGGGCGGCGGGGTCCGGCAGGGAAGCGAGCAGGCCGCGCTCGCGCGAGACCATGCCGAACGGATTGGGCGTGCCGTCCTTTTCCCCGCGTGGCCCCGCGTCGCCTGATGCGGCAAAGACAATCTTGCGCAGCGCCATGCGGATATCGCGCTCGAACTCGCCTTCGGCCGCGCCGGGCGGCTGGAAGTAGAGGGTATAGAACTGCGCGTCGTCGGTCTGCGGAAACAGCTTTCCCGGAGCCATCGGCGGCGATGGCATCATCGGGACGCCGAAGGCCGCGACCGCGTGAAAGCGGTCAGGGCGCATCAGGGCCAAATGCCAGGCGAGCGTCGCGCCCCAGTCATTGCCGACGATGACCGCGGTTCTCGCATCCAGGGCATCGAGCAGGCTGACCATGTCGCCGACCAGATGGAACAGGGTGTAGCGGTCGATCTCGGTCGGCCCAGCCGTCTTGCCAAAGCCGCGCAGATCGGGCGCGACGGCGCGGAAGCCGGCTTCGGCCAGGGCTGGAAGCTGATGTCGCCACGAATATGATGTCTCGGGAAAGCCGTGACAGAGCAGCACGAGAGGGCCCTCGCCCTGCGCGGCAATGTGCATCCGCAGGCCGTTGGCCTCGACCATCAGGTGGCTCAGCTCGTTCATGGTGTCTCCGATCCAGCGGCGGTTGCCGCCTCGGGTCGATCATTGCAATTCCGCAACTAGATATGTTACGCAATGCGCCGAAGTCAATCATCCGCAACTGATCAAGTTGCGGAAATGTGCCGCCGGCCTGTTCCGGGGAAAGCCGCTCGATGAGGAAGGACAATCGCCTGTCCCGCATGCTGCATGTGCTGATCCACATGCAGTTGCGCGGCGGCAGCACGACATCCGAGACATTGGCGCTGATGCTGAACACCAATCCGGTGGTGGTGCGGCGGGTGATGGCGGGCCTGCGCCAGCACGGCTATGTCAGATCGGAAGGCGGCCACCACGGCGGCTGGACGCTCGCCTGCGAACTCTCGAGCCTGACGGTTCTGGACGTTCACCGGGCGCTGGGCGCGCCGGAGGTCCTGGCCGTCGGGCTGGCGGCCGATCATCCCGCCTGTCCGGTGGAGCGCGCCGTCACCCTCACGCTCGGCACGGCATTGCGCGCAACCGAACTGGCATTGCTCGACCGGTTGGGGCACCTGACCGTGGCGGATATCGCGGCGGAACTGGTCGTGTGAAACCGTGCGAAAGCGGCAGGCGGCGCCAGCCGGACGCGCCGGTTCGTCCGAACCTCAGTCGCTGATCAATTGGACAAAGGTCGTCGCGATCAGGCCCCAGAGCCCGATGCTGACCAGCAGCGCGATGCGCCAGGTTCCAGCCGGTCGCTCGAAAGCAACCGCGCGGTCGATCGGAACCTGCATCCTTCGGTCGTACATGGTCGCCCGTCAGTGGCGCTAGCGATGCGACAAATGCTAATACACGTTTAGGCTTTGTCCATAGGGTCAGCAACAAATCGTTACGATTGCTGTGGACAGGCGCCCGCCGATCAACGCCAGCGCCGGTGCAGCCAGAGCCATTGCTCGGGATGTTCGCGCACCCAGGCCTCGACGACATCGGTCATCACCTGCATCGAGGCCTTGACGTCGATGCGGCCCTCGGCGTCGCGCGGCAGCACGATCTCTTCCGTCGCCTCCAGCCGGAAGCGGTTGTTGGGCAGGCGGATGACCCGGGCGCCGTGGACCGGGCAGTCGAACTCGCGGGCGAGCTTGGCGGCCGTCGGGTTGGCCTTGGCCGGGCGGCCGAAAAAGGTCACGTCGACGCCGCGCGCGAGATGCTGGTCGATCAGCATGCCGATATGGTTGTCGCGCTCGAGCTCGCGGGCGAGCTGCAGCACGCCGGCGCCGCCGGAGGCGACCATCTTGCCCATGGTGCGGCCGCGGATCTTCTGGATGGCGCGCGCCACGAAACGGTTGTTGGGCATGCGGTAGAGCGCGGTCATGTCGAGGCCGTGGGCGGCGGCGGCGACCGCCGGCATTTCCCAATTGCCGAGATGGGCGGCGAAAAAGATCGCCGGCTTGCCGTCGTCGCGCAGCGCCTCGTAGAGCGGCACGTCGTCGGTGACGACGCGGCCCTCATTGGGGCGGGTCGGGTCGAAATCCCAGAGGTCGTCCATGCAGGCATATTCGCAGGCCGTGCGGCCGAGATTGTCCCAGACGCCACGCAGGATGGCCTGGATCTCGGCCTCCGACTTCTCCGGGAAGGCCGCCTTCAGGTTGGCGTGGCCGATGCGGTTGGCCTTGATGAAGCGGCCGATACGCTGCGCGACGAAGCCGCCGAGGTCGCTCGCCCGGTCGGGGCCAAGCGAGCGCACCAGCTTCAGGCCGGCGAGCACGATCATGCCGACCACCCAGTCGAGCGGCAGCATGGCCCAGGGGATGTTGTGGCGAAGCCAGCGGACCAAGTGCGCGGCCGCCTTAGATCTTCACGAGGATCTTGCCGAAGACCTTGCGGCTTTCCAGGCGGTCGAGCGCTTCCTTGAAACGCTCCATCGGCAGTTCCGTGTCGATGACCGGCGTGACGCCGTCGGCAATGCGCTTCATACCGTCGGCAATGGCGCGGATCGGCGCGCCGAAGGAGCCGAGGATCTTGTATTGCTGCTGGAACAGCTGCATCAGGTTCATCTGCACCGTGGCGCCCGAGGTGGCGCCGCAGGTGGCGAGCCGGCCGCCGCGCTTCATGCTGAGCAGCGAGCCGTTCCAGGTGTCGGCGCCGGTATGTTCGAACACCACGTCGACGCCCTTCTTCTTGGTGATCTTGCGGACCACGCCCTCGAACCGCTCGGTGCGGTAGTTGATCACGTGGTCGGCGCCGATGGCTCTCGCCTTCTCGCCCTTCTCGTCGTCGCCGACTGTCGTGATGACGGTGCAGCCGAGCGCCTTGGCGACCTTGATCGCCACCGTGCCTATCCCTGAGCCGCCGGCCTGGACCAGCACGGTCTCGCCGGGCTGAAGCTTGCAATTGTCGAACAGCATGTGCTCGACGGTGGAAAAGGTGATCGCCGCGGTGGCGGCATCGGTGAGCGACACGCCCGCCGGCACCGGCACGACAAGGCGTTCCTCCATGGTGACGAATTCGCAGGCGAAGCCGTCAATGTGGAAACCCATGACGCCGCCGACATTTTCGCAGAGATTGTCGCGGCCGGACCGGCAATAGACGCAGGTGCCGCAGGTCTTGGCGCCGAACATCACCACCGGGTCGCCCTTTTTGAAGCGGGTGACGCCGTCACCGACCGCGTCGATCGTGCCGGAGGCCTCGGCGCCGGCGACCAGCGGCATCTTGCGCTTGGCAAAGGCCATGCCGCGGAAGCCCCAGACGTCGATATGGTTCAGCGCGACCGCTGCGATCTTGATCCGGACCTCGCCGGCGGCGGGCGCCGGCGCATCCTCGATGTCCTCGAGGCGAAGGTCGCGGTCACCATGGAGGCGGAGCGCGCGCATCAGGTTCTCCTTGAATCCTATTGGCTTTCGAGAGCGCAGCGCGCTCGCTGAAAACGAGTGGCGCTGCCTAAAGGGCGGGGCGGGCGGCGTCAACTCGCAAGGGCTTGTGCGCAATTCCCTTCAAGGTCGGTGCTTGTCATGCGGGACAACCCAACTTTATGGATATTGAGCGAGGCCACAAAGGGTTGATGACCGGCTGCTGCTCCTCTATAGCAGGCCCGAATGCTAAAACGATGCCCCTCGCGGGCAACCGCCAGCTATTGTCTCGCACCATGTTCGCCGGATGGCGGCCCGCACGGAGACCCCTGATAATGTCGTCCACCTTCGAAGCCGTCTCGAAGATCATCTCGGAAACCTGCGATATCCCACTGGAGAAGATCACGCCGGAGAGCCACGCGATCGACGACCTGGGCATTGATTCGCTCGATTTCCTCGACATCGCCTTCGCCATCGACAAGGCGTTCGGGATCAAGCTGCCGCTGGAGAAGTGGACGCAGGAAGTCAACGAGGGCAAGGCCAAGACCGAGGACTATTTCGTGCTCGGGGCGCTCTGCTCGAAAATCGACGAGCTGGTCGCCGCCAAAAGCGCCTGATCTCGCAGGGCGGGGAGATCCGCGTCCCATGCGGCTTGAATATTTCCAGATGATCACGCGCGTCGTGTCTTTCGACGCGCAAGCGAAGACGCTGACGGCCGCGGCCGACGTCCCGGCGGAAAGCCCCGTGTTCGAGGGCCATTTCCCCGGTTTTCCGCTGTTGCCGGGCGTTCTGATGATCGAAGCCATGGCCCAGACGTCGGGCTGGCTGATTCTCGGGCTGAACAAGCTGACGGCCATGCCGTTCCTGGTCGGGACCACCGCGGCCAAGATGCGCGATTTCGTGCCGCCTTCGACAGCGCTCGAGGTCACCGCCCATCTGATCGGCGACGGCTCCGGTTATGCGGTGACCAAGGCGTTCATTACCCGCCAGGGCAAAAAAGTCGCGGAAGCCGAGATCAAGTTCGCGGTCAAAACCTTTCCCGATCCAAAATTCGCCCAGATGATCCGCGAGTGGGGCGAACGCCTGGAATTTCCGTTCGAGAAACTCGAAGCGGCCTGACGACGATGCGATAATAGGAGTGCTTGATGTCGATTGCCCCGGAACGCGAGGCCTGGATCACCGGGATCGGCCTTGTCACGGCGCTCGGCGAGGGGCTCGACGCGCATTGGGCGGCTCTTGGCGGCGGCCAGGATGACTGGCTGAAGCTCGATTCGACGGCTCATGCGCCCTATCATGTGCATCCGGCCGCCGCCATCGACGTGGTCAAGCAGATCCCCGATCGCGGCGATCGGCGCCAGATGGAAGCCTGGCAGCGGCTCGGCACCTATGCCGCGGGCCTGGCGCTCGACGATGCCGGCCTGAAGGACAACAAGGACCTTCTGTCGACCATGCACATGGTGGTCGCCGCCGGCGGCGGCGAGCGTGACTATGCGGTCGACGGGCAGGTGCTGAGCGGGCTCGAGACCTCGAACACGCCAGGGCCGTTCCTCAACGAACGGCTGATGAACGACCTCAGGCCAACCCTGTTCCTGGCCCAGCTGTCGAACCTGTTGGCCGGCAATATTTCGATCGTCCACGGCGTGGTCGGCTCGTCGCGCACCTTCATGGGCGAAGAAATGGCCGGCGTCGACGCGGTCCGCGTGGCGCTGGCCCGCTGCCATGCCGATCAGGGCGACCTGTTCCTGGTCGGCGGCGCCTATTCCGCCGAGCGGCCCGATACGATCCTGCATTTCGAGCTCGGCCACATGAACTGGACCAAGCCCTGGGCGCCGGTCTGGGCGCGCCAGAAGGACGGCGGCGGCACGATCCTCGGCTCGGTTGGAGCCTTCCTGGTGATCGAGGCGCGCGACCATGCCGAAAAGCGCGGCGCCAAGCCGATCGCCAGGCTGACCTCGGTGACCTCCGACCGCACCGCGCGCAAGGATGGCCAGGCCGAACATTCGCTCGCCGTCCAGTGGAACGCCATCTCGCCGCAGCTGATCCCCGGCGCCACCGTGGTGGTCTCGGGCGCGACCGGCGTCGCCGGGCCGGTCCGGATCGAGCGCGACCTGCTGGATCAAAGGCGGGTGCCGACCCGGGCGACCGGCTCGGTCATCGGCCACAGCGTCGAGGCGACCTTCCCGGCCAATATCGCGCTGGCCGCGATGATGGTGGCGCGCGGCGCGGCGGTGCCGCCGGTCGGCGGTTCGACCGATGAAGCGGCGATGACCCGCAAGGTGAAACAGGCGGTCGTGACCTCGGTCGGCCATTGGCGCGGCGAGGGTCTCGGCCTGGTCGAAGCGATCTGACGGAGGCTGACATGGCTGGCGCGATGAAGGACAGGCAGGGACGGCCGGTGGTGGTCGTCACCGGCATGGGCGTGGTCACCTCGCTCGGCCAGGGCAAGGAAGACAACTGGGCCAAGCTGACCGCCGGCCAGTCCGGCATCCATGCGCTGACCCGCTTTCCGGTGGATGGCCTGCGCACGACGATCGGCGGCACGGTCGATTTCGTGCCCTTCGACAACGCGCCCGACCTGACCACCAAGATGGCGGCGCTGGCCGCCGACGAGGCGATCGCCGAATCGAAGATCGGCGCCGAGGGCGAATTCCCCGGTCCCTTGTTCCTCGGCATGCCGCCGGTGGAAATGGAATGGCCGCAGCGCCAGGAGCTGGCGCGCGCCTCCGGCCGGCACGAAGGCATCACCTATACCGATCTCTTGAAGGGCGCCGCGTCGCAGGACTTTTCGCGCATGCAGACGCGCTTCCTGTTCGGTTCGGTCGGCGACCAGCTGGCCGACCGGTTCGGCACCAAGGGCGCGCCGATCTCGATCTCGACGGCCTGCGCGACCGGCGCCACCGCCATCCAGCTGGCGGTCGAGGCGATCCGCCGCGGCGAGACCGAGGCGGCGCTGGTGATCGGCGCCGACGGCTCGGCCAACCAGGAATCGCTGGTGCGCTTCTCGCTCCTGTCGGCCCTGTCGACACGCAACGAAAAGCCGGAGGCGGCGGCCCGACCGTTCTCCAAGGATCGCGACGGCTTCGTCATGGCGGAAGGGGCGGGCGCCCTGGTGCTCGAATCCTACGAACATGCCAAGGCGCGCGGCGCCACGATCCTGGGGGTCGTCGAAGGCTGCGGCGAGATGGCCGATTCGTTCCATCGCACCCGTTCGAGCCCGGACGGCGCGCCGATCATCGGCTGCATCCGCAATGCACTCGAGGATGCCGGCGTGACCGCGGCGGACGTGCAATATGTCAATGCCCACGGCACCTCGACGCCCGAGAACGACAAGATGGAATATGTCGGGCTGGCCGCGGTGTTCGGCGACCACCTGAAGTCGATCGCGGTGTCGTCGAACAAGTCGATGATCGGCCATACCCTGTCGGCCGCCGGCGCGATCGAGGCGGTGTTCACCCTGATGACCATCGCGCGCGGCGTGATTCCGCCGACCATCAACCATGGCGAGGCCGATCCGACGATCGCCATGGATGTGGTGCCGAATGTCGCGCGCAAGGCCGAGGTCAGCCGCGCCATCTCCAACTCCTTCGGTTTCGGCGGCCAGAACGTTTGCCTGGTGCTTGCCAAGGAACCGGCCTGATGGGTCGCGTCCTGGTCACCGGCGGCGCCAAAGGCATGGGGGCCGCCATCGTCCGGGCCCTGGCCGGGGCCGGCCATGATGTCACCTTCACGGTGCGCTCGTCGGGCGCCGCCGCCGAGGCGCTGGTCGCCGAGGTCAAGGCCAGCCATCCCGGACGCGACATCGTCGCCAGGGCGCTCGATCTCGCCGACAAGGACGCGGTCGAGGCTTTCGTCGGCGAGCTCGAACAGGGCGAGACCTATTACGGCCTCGTCCACAATGCCGGCCAGCCCTACGACCAGCTCGCCGCCGTCATGGACCAGGCCAAGGCGGAAGCGGTGATGCAGATCAATTTCTTCGCCTTCACCCGGCTGGTGTCGGCGCTGATCCGGCCGATGATGCGGGCACGCACAGGCCGCATCGTCGCCATCGGTTCGGTGACGGCGGAGCGGTCCAACCAGGGCAATGCCGCCTATGGCGCGTCGAAGGCAGCACTTGCCGCCTATTGCCGGACGCTGGCGATCGAGAGCGCCAAGCGCGGGGTTGCGGTCAATATTGTCGCGCCCGGCTTCGTCGACACCGACATGATGGCCAAATATGCCGACTACCGCGACAAGATGGAAAGCCAGATCCCGGCCGGGCGCTTCGCCAGGCCGGAGGAAATCGGCGGGCTGGTCGCTTATCTCCTGTCGCCCCTGGCGGGTTATCTGACCGGCGCGACGCTGACCATGGATGGCGGCCTGACCGCCTCGATGGGGCTGTCGCGCTGACAGGCGCTGAGCCGGATTGGAATCAATGACTCGGCCGACGCCCTCCTTCGTCTCGCGCGCCGCCTGCTGGTTCCGGGCGACCTTCGACGACCCCAGCCGTGCAGCTTTCCTGTTCGCGCCCTTGCTGGGCTTTCTGCCGCTGCCGCTCGGCAGCCTGGCAACCGTCTGGTTCTTCACCGGCGCGGCCTATGTCTCGGTGCTCTGGCTGACCGGCCGGATCGGCTGGGTCTGGCCACCGTCGACGGCCTTCGGCTGCATCGCCTGTCTGGCCTATTTCGGCGTCGAGCTGTTGTCGCCGCTGCTGTTCCCGAACCGGCTCGCCGGCTTGCTCGATGTCGGGACCACCCTGCATTTCCTGGTCTTCACGGTGCTGGTCGGCGCACTGATCCAGTCGCCGCGTATCGACGTCTTCGACCTGTTCCTGCATGGGATCAGGGCCGGCGCCATCTCGGCGCTGATCTATTCGGCCAGCGAGGTGTTCGTTTTCGGCCGCTGGCGCGCCACCGCCGGCATGGGCAATGCCATCCCCTTCGGTGATGTGGCGATCCTGGCGGCCGGCCTGTCGCTCATCGGCTTCACCAGGCTGCCGCGGCCGCACAAGCTGTTTGCCCTGGTCGCGATGGGCGCGGGCTTTGGCGCCTGTCTCTTGTCGCAGACCCGCGGGGCGCTGCTCGCCCTGCCGCTGATCGTGCTGGCTCTGGGGATCTATCTCTGGCCGACGATCCGCCGGCGGACGGCCATGGCGGTGCTGGTGCTGAGCGTGGTCGGCGTCACCGTCGGCGGCCTCGGCATCATTGCCAATGTGCCGAGCCGGCTGGCCGCCCTGAAGTCTTCGCTGGAGACCGGCCAGGCGCTCAACAGTCACGACGAGAGCACGGCGCATCGCGCCATCCTCTGGACCTATGGCGCCGAGGCTTTCCTGGCGCGCCCGGTCTTCGGTTACGGCAGCCAGAACGCGGTCGGCGAAGTGCGCCGCCGGGCCGCCCGGGATGGTTTCGACGTGCCGCCCTATCGCCACCTGCACAATGAATTCATCACCACCGCTGTCGGCCGGGGACTGGTCGGCCTGGCCGCGCTGCTGCTGCTGCTGGCGGCGCCGATCATCGTGGCGATCGGCTCGGTGCGCGACGACCGTTACCGCGACCGCGTCGCCTTCGCCATCATGCTGTCGGGCGGCTATGCCATTTTCGGCATGACCAACCTGATCTTCAGCCACGACCAGATGAACACGGTGTTCGTCTCGGCTTTCCTGGTCCTGCTGGTCGGCGTGCATCAGGCGGCGACCGGCCACACGACATTCGCGCGGCCGTCCTTCGCCGCGCCGAAACGATGATCGCCTGACGGCGCGGCCGGCCCGCGATATTGACCATTTTATCGAAAGATTCTGGCGCTTCCGGCGCATTGCCGCTAGGTCCTGGCCGGGTCGGGCCATGTCCAGGAGGGTTGGGGTACCATGTCGGATCAAGTGCGGATCGTTCCGGTGATCCTGTCGGGCGGCGCGGGGACGCGGCTCTGGCCCTCCTCGCGCGAGGCTTATCCGAAGCAGTTCCTGCCGCTGCTCGGTGATCGCTCGACCTTCGAGGACACGCTGGCGCGGGTCGCCGACCCCAAGGTGTTCACCGACCCGGTTGTCGTGACCGGCGAGGATTTCCGCTTCCTGGTGGCCGATCAGCTGGCGCGCGCCGGCGTCACCGGCCGCATTCTTCTCGAGCCGATGCGCCGCGATTCCGGCCCGGCGATCGCGGTCGCGGCCGAGCTCATCCGCGCCAGCGACCCGAACGCGGTCATGCTGGTGCTTGCCGCCGATCACCTGGTCACCGACAGCGCCGCCTTCGCCGCGACCGCGCGCGCCGGCCTCGACGCGGCGCAAGCCGGGGCGCTGGTCACCTTCGGCATCAAGCCGAACCAGCCGGCCACCGGCTACGGTTATATCCGGCCGGGCGACATGATGGACGGACGGGTGCGCATGGTCGCGGCCTTCGTCGAAAAGCCGGATGCCGAGACGGCTGAAAAGTTCCTCGCCGACGGCTATCTCTGGAACTCCGGCAATTTCCTGTTCCGTGCCGATGTGTTCCTGGGCGAGCTGCAGCGCTACGAGCCGGAGATCGCCGATGTGGCGGCCAAGGTTGCCGCGGCGACCAGGGTCGATCACGCCGGCGGCATCAGTTTCGAGCGTATCGATCGCGAGATCTTCGCGACCTCGCCGGCGAAATCCGTCGACTATGCGGTGATGGAGCGCACCGACCGGGCCGCGGTGATCGAGGCCGATTATGCCTGGTCGGACCTCGGCTCATGGAACGCCTTGTGGGAAATGTCGCCGAAGGACGCCGACGGCAACGCCGCGCGCGGTGCCGTGTCGCTGACCGATACGCGCAATTCCTTCGTCGCGAGCGAGGACATCCACACCGCCGTGATCGGCCTCGACGATGTCGCCGTGATCACCACCAAGGATGCCGTTCTGGTCGCCCGCCGTGGCGTGGCGAACGAATTGAAGGCGCTGGTCGGTGCCTTGCGCGCCGACGATGCGACCCGCCGGCTGGCCGACGAGCACACCCGCGTCCTCAGGCCCTGGGGCTCCTATGAGGGCATCGATCGCGGTGCCCGCTTCCAGGTCAAGCGCATCGTGGTGAAACCCGGTGCGCGGCTGTCGTTGCAGAAACATTTCCACCGCTCCGAGCACTGGATCGTCGTCAGCGGCACCGCCACCGTCGAGGTCGACGGCGCAGCCAAAATCCTGCGCGAGAACGAGAGCACCTATATCCCGCTCGGCGCCTGGCACCGGCTGTCCAACGAAGGCAGGATCGACCTCGAGCTGATCGAGGTGCAGTCGGGCAGCTATCTCGGCGAAGACGATATCGTCCGCTCCGAGGACGACTATAAGCGCGTCTGACCCTGCGGGCGGATGGCGAGCGCCGTCCGTCCAAGACCCTCGGCCGTCGGCTCGACCGGAGCCCAGCCGGCGGTGAGCAGAGCGGCATTGGATGCCACCAGGTCGCGGCCGAGCTGATCGTAAAGCCCGGGAGCGCCGAGGCGTATCAGCCGGCGCTCGAGCTGGAACGGCAAGCTCAGGATGCCGGGCGCCCGGCCGAGCGCTTTTCGCATGGCGGCGAGCATCGCGGGCAGCGTCAACGGCGCTCCATCGGTGACATGGAACAGCTGTCCCGGCGCTTTCGGCGCGGCCAGGGCAAAACCCACGGCCGAGGCCAGGTTGCGGTCCGAGACGAGTGACCGGCGGC
Source organism: Phreatobacter stygius (assembly GCF_005144885.1). Lineage (NCBI taxonomy): Bacteria > Pseudomonadati > Pseudomonadota > Alphaproteobacteria > Hyphomicrobiales > Phreatobacteraceae > Phreatobacter > Phreatobacter stygius. The sequence goes on along the minus strand of NZ_CP039690.1, from coordinate 519,959 downwards.
CGGCAAGCCCGCCGACCGGCAAGGGCAGGGCCAACCGCGCCAGCCACGCCAGCCGGGCCATATTGGCCTTGGCGCCGGCGCCATGGACCACGGCCGGGCGCAGCACCACCGCGGCAGGAAAGGCCTCGCGCGTCAGGCGCTCGCCGGCAAGCTTGGAACGGCCATAGGCGTCGGTCGGCCGGGGCTCGTCGGTTTCGACCAGCGCCGTGTCGGCGGCGGGGCCGGCGATCGCGCGGATCGACGAGATCAGCACGACATGCCGGATGCCGGCGGCAGTCGCAGCGCGGGCGAGATCGCCGGCGGCTTGCGCATTGATGCGCATCATCCGGTCTTCGCCGGTTCCGGGCAACTGATGGGCAAGGCCGGCGGCATGGACCACCGCATCGAGCCCTTCGAGATGCGGCCGCCAGTCGACGGGATTGTCGAGATCGGGCAGGGCCCATGGCGTGATGCCGGGCCGTGCCGATATCATCCGGGGGTCGCGGGCACCGGCACGCAGCTGATGGCCCTGGCTTGCCAGAAATTCCGCTATGGCGGCGCCGACGAAACCGCTGGCGCCGGTGACCAGGACCCTCACGGGCCGGTTCCGGTGGACGGCGCCTTGCGCCGGATCCAGCCGGTGATCGGCAGCACGACCCAGCCAAGGCCAACCACCAGGCAGCCAGCCTGCACCACCGGATGCGGGGCGGCGAGAGTGACCAGCGCCAGCACGGCGGTGGCGGAAGCGACCAGCGCGACCGTCGCCGCGACCCGGCGCACCGGCAGGCCGCTGTCGACGGCGCGCTGATAGCCGTGGTCGCGATGCGGTTCGGCGACGTTCCGGCCGCGCCGCAGCCGGTCGGCGAGCGTGATCGTCGCATCCGCCACCGGATAGAGCACGATCAGCAGGCCGGCGGCCAGGGCGCCCTCGGCGCTGAGATGGATGGCCAGCCAGCCGATGACGAGGCCGAGCGGCAGGCTGCCGGCATCGCCAAGGAAGATACGCGCAGGATGGCGGTTCCACAGCCAGAAGCCGGCGACCGCGCCGAAGCCGGTGGCCGCGGTCAGGCCGGTGGTCGCGCTGGCCAGCGACAGGGCGCCGGCGATGGCCGCGGCGGCCAGCGCCGGAGCCGCATGGGCCGCGCTGATCTCGTCGATACCGTCGATGAAATTGACGATATTGACCATGGCCAGCAGGGCGAGGGCCATGACCGCGCGCTCGGCCCAGAACAGGCTCTCGACCGGCACGAGGCGCAGGCTCGCCGGCAGGCCGGCGACCGCGACGACGCAGCAGAGCGCCTGCAGGCCGAGCTTGAGGCGCCAGCGCAGCGGCCTGATATCGTCGGCAAAACCGAGCGCCGTCAGCCCGAGGACGGCGAACGCGAGGCAGGCCACGTCACGGGCCGGCCGCGTGCCATAGGCGATCAGAATGATCACCAGCGCGGCTGCCACCATGGCCAGGCCGGCGCCTTGCGGCACGGGCTGGCGATGCGACGAGCGGCCATTGGGCCTGGCAAGCGCCAGGCGCGTCAGCAGCGGCCGCGACAGGGCGATCAGCACCCAGGTCGAGATGGCGGCGACAAGCGCGGCATAGGCTGAAAACATCGGGAGATCGAAGGTGAAGATGGTGAGGACCCCTTCAGTGGCACCTTGCGCGAACCCCCTTCGACTAGCCGCGCCGGCGTGCGGCCGCAAGGCCCTCGCCGGTGCGGCCCCGGTCTTGCGCTCGGGACAGCGCCGCCTGCCGTTGTCCGGCGCCCGCAGGACTAACGCAGGCGCTTGATCCGCCGGCCAACGGCGCGCAGGCTGGCGGTCAGGCGCCAGGAGGTGCTGGTCCGCATCGCAGCCAGTTGTGCGCTCGCTTCGGCGTATCGCGCCCGCAGATCGTCGTGCGGCTCCCTGGCCGCGGCCAAGGCCGCCGCTAGCACATCGCGTTCGCCGGTAACGGTGGCGATGCGTGCTTCGGCTGCGTCCATGCCCTGGCGCGAGGCTTCGACCAGGCCTTGCAAGCCATAGAAATCACGGGCCGTTCGCCGCTGCGCATGCTGTCGGAATCGGTCGCCTTCGGCGGGCGACCTGACGATCCGTGCGTGACGGGCGATTTCGTCGTGGCGCTGAGCGGGTGTCCAGTCTTTGCGCAGGGAGGCCGGAAAATGGATCGACGTGACCGTACCGAAGCGGGTGCCGGCCGTGATGTCCGGTCGCGCCAGGAATTTCCGCCACATGAACAGATCGGTGGCAAGGCTTGATGGCGCCGGAGACCAGCCGACGGGAAGCCGGCGGTAGGCCTCGAGCCGGTAGCCGGTGACGGTCGGCCCGAAAATATTGAAAGGCGTGGTTCGCATCCGGTGCTGGATGGCGGGATCGGCGAGGTCGGCCACGAGCACTTGGGCGCCGCTGCCGGGCGTCACCGAAACGTGGGGCAGGTTGCCGAACTCGAAATCGGCGAGAAGGCGCTCGATCTCCTGGAGATGATCGGGAAACCAGAGGTCGTCATCCGGAATCTGGCAGACCAGCCGGCCGGCGGCCTGCCGGAGCGCGAGATCGCGATAGGCTTCGCCATGTCTCTCGCCTTTCGGGTGTTCGAAGACACGGATGCGTCGGTCGCCGGCCGCGGCCGTCCTTGCGGCGTCGACCGTCTCCTGTGGCGCGCCGTCGCAGATGATGAACAGCTCGAAATCGCCGCGCGTCTGGGCAAGCACCGAAGCGATGGCGTAGGGCAGCATTTCGGGCGAGCGGGTTATCGGCATGAGGATGGTGAAGACCGGTGTGGTCATGGCGCCCTCCGCGCGTCGATCGCCAGCGTGGCTTCGATCTCGGTGATGCGTTCGACCACGCGCAGCCCCTCGCAAGCCGTGCTCATCGGCGGCGGCCCACCGGCGACAAAAGACAAGAAGGTCTCGATCTCGGCCTGCAGGGGCATTTTCCGGCCAACCTCGATGACGCGCTCGGCCGCGCCGGTCCGGCCTGGCGGCCCGATCCGGGCAAAGACCTTGTCGTCATAGCCGTCGCGCAGCTCGATGGCGCCGTTGCGCCCCACGACGAGGCATCTGCGCTGGTGGCCGGGGCTCGCAATCCCGATGTCCATCGAGACGCTCGGCCCCCGGTCGCCGGCAAGCTGCACGGTGAAACCGAGATCCGGCTCTGCGGGGTGCATCACGGTGGTGCTGCGCAGCGGCGGGATCTCTCCGATCAGATGCTGCGTGATCGACAGGTCGTGGGGCGCCAGGATCCACAACGCGCTGACATCGTCATGGGGATTGCCCCAGCCCCAGCGCTGGGTGCGGATGGCCAGGACCTCGCCGATCGCGCCGGCCGAAATTTCGGCCCGCATGGCCTCGATGCCAGGGTGATAGCGCCACTTGTCCATGACAAACAGCCGATCGCCGGCCGCGGCGGCCAGGCGCCGCGCGCTGGCGAGATCGGCGGTCATCGGCTTCTCGACGAAAATCGGCCGTCCGGTCGGCAGCAGTTGTTCGAGCACCGCCGCATGGGTTGCGGTCGGGGTCGCGACCACATAGCCGTCCATCGGCCCGAGGGCCAGGATATCGCGCTCGGCAGTGCGGGCACCGAGCGCCAGCGCCTGCGCCAGGGTGGCATCGGTCGGCGCGGCGACATGCACCTGCGCGCCGGCGCTCGTCAGGTCGCGCAGGATCAGCCTGCCCCACCGGCCGCAGCCGATCAGCCCGATGCGAAGGGTCACGCTCGAGCCCCGCTTTGCCAGTCGGCGATCATGGCGGAATAAGAGCCGGCGGTCGTGTCACGCTCCGACAGCAGCGGATCGTCGCACGGCCATGGCAAATCGAGTTCGGGCGCATTCCACCGGCAGCCGAGTTCGTCGCTGCCGTCGAAATAGTGGCTGACCGCGTAGAGGGTGATCGCCGGCTCGGCGAAATAGAAGCCGTGGGCGACCCCGACAGGGATCGCCACGACATGCAGGTCCTCGGCCTGCAGGCGCAGCAGCAAGGAGACCCCGAGCGTCGGCGATCGCGGCCGGATGTCGTGCAGGCCGAGGATCATTTCACCGGCCGCCATGGCCAGGTAGTCGGTGTGCCAGCGATGGGTGTGAACGCCGCGCAGAACATTCGCGTTCGAATGCGTCATGTTCCATTGCAGCGGTCGTGGCCCCAGGTCCCATTCGTCGCGGAACAGCTCGGTAAAATCGCCGCGCGTGTCCTTGTGCGTGCGCAGCGACCTGATGCGCACGCCGTCGGGAACAGGCAAGTGTTCCGCCAGAACGGACCGCGCCGTCAAAATCGCATCGATGATCATCGAAATCCTCAGGCCAGGGACCTGCGGGTTAGCGCATCGGCATCATCGGGTCCAGGCCGCCGGCGCCCCGGCGCCGGCGACGAGGCGGTTCTCCACTGCAGCGTCCGGGGCGACCCATGCGCGACGACCGGGGTTACCGCCCGGCGATATGGCGCTCGATCATCTCGACGGAGCAGGGGCTCTGATCGTCGATGCAGTAGCGCCAGTCGGGTGCAAACGGCATCCGCGCCGGATTCTTGACGATCAGCTCGGTCTTGATGAAGGGGAATTTGAACGTCTTGACCAGCACCGACGCCAATTGATGGGTCGGGTTCAGGGGAAAGTTGAACAGCCGCCGGCGCAACCCGTAGCGGTCGCGGATGCGTCTCGCCTCCTGCAGGTCGTGGATCCCGGCGGATGGCGGCTGGTCGATGGCGAAATTGGCGAACAGGTCGGGGCAGACGACGGACAGCTCCAGCTGTGCCTCGATGTCATCCAGCACGGCGTTCTCGAGCGTCTCGTGATCGATGACGGCGGCAACGAAATGGCGTTGCCGCATCGCCGACGTCAAGCCGATCTCGCCGCGCTGGATGAGGATCCATTTGCTGAATGAAACCCGCAGCTTGCGCAGAAAGGCGGTCAAATCCTCGGTGGCCCGGCGGCCGTGACCCAGCAGGAAATAGGACTGCAGATGAGCGCCACCCTGCAGGCTTTCGGTCAAGCCGAAGATCCCCTCGCTTGCCAGGCATTTCTCGATCCAGGGACCGAGCGGCGAGATGGGGCCGATATTGGAGTCGTTGGTCAGGAGGAGGCTGTCGAGGCCGGTTGTCTCGCCAGCCAGCAAGCGAAGCGCATCGGCCCAGGCGCCAAAGTCCAGCCCGTGATTGTCCCGCCGGATGACGGTTGCGCAAAACCCGCTCAGTCGCTCCAGGTCAGGTTTGGAGACACCGGCCGACATCGACACGAAGACGATCGAAAACCCCGCCTGCCGATAGGCGCGCAGCTGTTCGAGCACCATGTCCGAAACGACCGAAGTCTTCGAATAGGATGCGAAGAGGCAAAGCCGGCGCGGCCGTGACCCATCCGGAAACAGGGGATGGTTGTGGTGCACCTCCGGCGGCGCGAGGCGCATCAGAGAGGATTTGAGCAGCAGGTCCTTGCATGACCCGCCGACAATATCCCTGACATTGTCGAGGTGAAGGAACAGCCGCGAATAGCGCGCCCTGAGGCGGGCAAGCGGCGTCCGTCGGCGGGTCCGATAAGAATAGTCCTGCACGCGCCGCATCAAGGTTGCCTCAAGTTCCTGGACGAGACGAAAGCACTCGCGTCGACCCGACCGGGTTTCCATAGAGGACGGTCTGGCTACAGACAACTCAATGTTCTTGCGCGTCGCAAGATGAGCCAAGTTTGCGCAAATTGAGAATCGTATTGACCTTGTGGTGGCAGGTGATCTGGCCCGCGACCTGTCGATCCTTGCGGCCTGAATCCGGGACGTCTTACTGAATAGGGTCATGTCCCGTAGCGTGGTGTAGCTGGCGCAAGGCCCCACGATCACCGGCATAGGCCGGGCTGGTCAGGCTGCCACGGCTGGCAGGCCGACACTAGGATCATCGCTCAGGCCGGCCATGGTTTCCAGGGTCATGTAGCGGGCCCGCTGGACGGCCCATTCATCGTTCTGTTCGAGCAGGATCGCGCCGACGAGCCGGGCGATGGCGGCCTCGTTGGGGAAGATGCCGACCACCTCGGTCCTGCGCTTGATCTCGCCGTTGACGCGCTCCAGCGGATTGGTGCTGTGGAGCTTCGCCCGATGTTGCGTCGGGAAGGTCATATAGGCCAGCACGTCGGTCTCGGCGGTATCCATCAGAGCCGCCAGTTTCGGCACCGTTGGCCTGAGCTGGTCGGCGACCCGGCGCCATTGCTGGCTGGCGGCGGCGGCATCGTTCTGGGCGAAGGCGGTGGCGATGAAGGCTGAGACAACGCGCCGCCCGCTGCGGCCGGCATGGGCGAGCGCATTCCTCATGAAGTGCACGCGGCAGCGCTGCCAGGTCGCGGTGAGCACCTTGGAGACCGCCGCCTTGATGCCTTCGTGGCTGTCGGAGACGACGAGTTTTACGCCGCGCAGGCCGCGTCTGGCCAGTTTGCGCAAGAACGCCGTCCAGAACGTCTCTGCCTCGGAGGGGCCGATATCCATGCCCAGCACCTCGCGCCGACCGTCGCCGCTTACACCGACCGCCACGATCACCGCCACCGAGACAATCCGGCCGGCCTGGCGGACCTTCACATAGGTCGCGTCGATCCACAGATAGGGCCAGTCGCCCTCGATCGGCCGGTCGAGGAACGCATGGACGCGCTGGTCGATTTCCTCGCAGAGCCGGCTGACTTGGCTCTTCGAGATGCCGCTCATGCCCATCGCCTTGACCAGGTCATCGACCGAGCGGGTCGAGATGCCCTGGATGTAAGCCTCCTGGATCACCGCGGTCAGCGCCTTCTCGGCCAGCCGGCGCGGCTCCAGAAAGCCCGGAAAGTAGGAGCCTTTGCGTAGCCTCGGGATGCGCAGCTCGACCGTGCCGGCGCGGGTCTCCCAATCCCGCTCGCGATAGCCATTGCGCTGGGCCAGGCGGTCCGGGCTCTTCTCGCCGAAGCCGGCGCCGGCAAGGCCGCTGACCTCAAGCTCCATCAGCCGCCCGGCGGCAAAGCCGATCATCTCGCGCAGCAAATCGGCGTCGGGGCTCTTCTCCAGCAGCCCGCGCAGGTTCATCATCTCGTCGGTCATCGGTGGATCTCTCGGTTCGGGGTTGGTCGTCGCAACCCAAACCTAACCGGCAACCGCCGATGACCACCCGTCAGTTACACCACCAGTCGGGACACGACCCTGAATAGTCGGACTTCGAGGCCCACGGGCCGCGCCAAGCGAGGCGCAGCCAGCGCTGCGTGGTGCCGAATCCCGGCCGAGCGGGTTCTCCGGCCGCGGGGCCGGGAATCGGCACGCCGCGCCGCGGCGGCGTCACGCCCTGCCGGCTCTGCCGGCAACGGCCTGTCGGATTCGCACCTTCAGCTGAGCGCCGCCCTGACGCTCGCGATGATGCGGTCCTGCAGCGTCTCGTCGAGATAGGGGTGCATCGGCAGGCTGATGACTTCGCCGGCCAGCCGGTCGCTCACCGGCAGTCCGTTGCCAGCCACGGGATAATGCCTGTAGGCGCCTTGCTGGTTCAGGGGCTTGGGATAATAGATGGCGGTGGGCACGCCCTGGGCCTTCAGGCGGTTCGCGAATTCGGCCCGGTCGGCGCCGCGCAGCTTGACGGTATATTGGGCCCAGGACGAGACGCAGCCCGCCAGAACCAGCGGGACATCGACGATGTCGCTCAAAGCCGCGTCATAGCGGGCGGCGACGCGGTTGCGCGCGTCGACCTCGTCCGGGAATATCTTCAGTTTTTCCAGGAGAACCGCGGCCTGGATCGTGTCCATGCGGCCAGTCATGCCGACGCGCTGGTTGTCGTATTTGTCCTCGACATTCTGGCCGTGGATGCGGATCGAGCGCAGCAGCGCGGCCAATTCGGCATCGTCGGTGAAGATCGCGCCGCCGTCGCCGTAGCAGCCGAGCGGCTTGGCCGGAAAGAACGAGGTCGTGGTGGCCATGCCCATCATGCCGACCTTGCGGGTCTTGTAGGTGGCGCCGAACGACTGGGCCGCGTCCGACAGGATCCACAGCCCCTCCTCGGCACAGACCGGCTCCAGCGCGTCGTAATCGGCCGGCTGGCCGAACAGGTCGACCGGGATGAAGCCGACCGGCCTGAGGCCGAGTTCCCGGGCCTTGCGGATGCCGAGCACAACGGAGGCGGCATCGACGTTGAACGTGTCGGGGTGGACGTCGACGAAGACCGGCGTGGCGCCGAGCCGGACGACCACCGAGCCGGTGGAGACGAAGGTGAAGGCCGGGCAGAGCACGGCGTCGCCTGATTTCACGCCCTTGGCCATGAGGGTGATCAGCAGGGCATCGTCGCCGCTGGCGCAGGTCACCGCCTCCTTGCTGCCGCAGAATTCGGCGAGCGCCTGTTCCAGCGCGAAGACCTCGGGTCCCATGACATAGGCGCCGTGATTGACCACTTTCAGGATGGCTTCATCGACGCTTGTCCCCAGCCGGCGGCGCTGGGCGCCGAGATCGATGAACGGGATGGGGCTGAGCGTGGCGGCCTGGGTCATCGGGGGCGGTCTCTTGGCTGGCTGGGGCGGACCGGCCGGGGCCGGGCGCTCAAAAGAAAGGCTCTTGGACGCCGCAACTAGACGCGTCGGGCGCCAATCCCAAATCACTTTGTCTTTCCGCAGGTGACGGGCGGCCCGGCCGTCGGCGCTCCGGCATGGCGGCGGGGCGGACCGCGGCGGTCGGCGGATGCGGGTGAGACCGTGCTAATTTGCCGGCTGGTCCGCCGGTTCGTCGCTGGATCGCGCAAGGATGTCCTCGAGCGGACCCTCAGCGACGATCTGACCTTGTCGCAACAGGACCGCCCGGTTGCAGTACTGGCGCAGCGTGGCTGGACTGTGGGATGCGAGCACCAGGATGCGGGCGCGCGACAGCATCTCGTCCAGCCGTTTCTTGGCCTTTTCGACAAAGCCGATGTCGCCGGCGCTGATCATCTCATCGAGCAGGATGATGTCCGGCTGAACCGCGGTCGAGACGCCAAAAGCGAGGCGAAGGACCATGCCGCTCGAATAGGTGCGCATCGGGAGCTCGAGATAGGCACCGAGCTCGGAGAAATCGGCAATTTCGGGCACCATGGCGTTTGCGTCCGCGAAGGTCATGCCCAGGAAGACGCCGCGCAGCACGATGTTCTGCCGGCCGGTCAACTCGTAATCCATGCCCATGGTGAGATCGAGCAGCGACGAGACCTTTCCCTCGATTGTCGCGCTGCCTGACGACGGTTCGTAGGCGCCGCTCATCACCCGCAGCAGCGTCGACTTGCCCGCGCCGTTATGGCCGACGAGGGCAAGCCGGTCTCCGGGGCGCACTGTCAGATCGATGCCGCGAAGGGCCTGGACAGTGACACGATGACCTTCGCCCTTGCCGACCTTGCCGCCGACACGACGGAGAATGTCGTTACGCAGGGAACGGCCCTGGGCATTGTAAATCACGAAATCGACGCCGGCGTTTTGGATGATGATGGAGGCCACCGGCTTCTGCTCACAGCCAATAGACGATACGGGCACGAAAGCGCGTAAAGAGCGGGAGGCTCGCTGCCGCCAGCAGCAGGATCGCCGCGACAGCCAGCGAATAGGTCCAGGCACTGGGGACAATACCGCGCAACGGCTCCGCCACAATATGCAGGAACGCGGCAAATGGATTGTAGTTGACGACCCATGCCGCCTTACCGCGCAAACTCTCGGCGGGCCACATCACGGGCGTGATCAAAAACGCGATCTGGATGATGCTTTGGATGATCTGCGGCAGGTCGCGGAAGCGCGTGCACAGCAAGCCCAGCAGGAGCGCCGTGAAGAAGCCGGCGATCAGAATCAGACCGAGCCCGAGCGGAACCAGCAACCACGTCCAGGAGGGCCAGTGGCCCATGGCCAGGAAACAGATCGGCACCAGGATTATATTGTGCGCGAAACTCATGGTGTTGCGGACGAGGATACGCATTACAAAGACTGTTCTCGGGAGCGGCTCCTGGCGGAGGAAGCTCTCGGACTGCGTGAAGATTGTGCCGCTCTCGCCAATGATCCCCGCGATGAGAGCCCAGACGACCATGTTGGCCGCGATATAGGGAAGGAACTGCTGGATCGGCTGGTTGAACAGCATGCTGTAGACCAGGCCGATCGCGATCACGAAGATCGCCATGCTCACGGTGATCCACAACTGGCCGAGCCGCGACCGCGCGTAGCGCGAGCGGATATCGCCGGTGCCGAGCAGCCACCAGATCCGCCATTGACGGATTCCCGACGTGATGTCGCGGAAGGCGCGCCTTCGGTCGTCAGCGGACAAGGAAGTCAGCACTATCGATCCTTCGGAAGTCGCCAAATTTGAAACCGTCGCCGCCGAAGCTGCGATGCTTGGCTCTCCCATAGCAGAGCTGTTGGGAAAAAGGCGGCGAGAAATGGTCAAGATCGGCACTCTGGCGAACTCTCACTGATCGTAGCGGCGACCACGGTTCTGATCCAGAAGCGGGCTTCGGCTTCGGAAGCGACCTGCCTCTCCCGAGGTGACGGCGGGCTCGGTCGTCAGCGACCTGGCTTGGCCGCCAGCCGGGCCCGGGCGGCGGCCGCGAGGGCGTGCTGGGGGTGGCGGGCGATGACCATGTCGAGCGCCGCGGCGGTACCGGCGCGGATGGCGGCATCGAATTCCTCGCGGATCGCGATGTCGCCGTCACGTGCCCGTGGCGGGTCGTCACGATCGGGAGCGAAAGGGCCTGGGCGATCGGGCATTGGGGGCCTCGGCGGGATTGACGGGGAGGGCGAGAATGGGCAGAAGGCGGGCCGCCGCCTGTGCCCCGGGCGCGCCGGCCCGCCGGAGCTTCAGGCGGCTGTCAGCAAGAGCATGCTAGCGCGGCGATGGTGGCGCGGCGAGGGGTCCAGCTTGACCCTGATTCCCGCCAAATGCCCAGCCGCGGGATGGCCAGTTAACGTTTCGGCAAGGTCGGCGGTGCCATGGTGCCGCCGACGCCGGCATTGCATTGCCCTTATCCTTCAAGACGACATGGAGCGCCCATGTGCCTTGCCTGTTCGCTCATGTCCGGAAATCCCGTGCTTGCGGGCCTGAGGCATGACGGGGCCGCCGGTTTCGCCGCCACCGCCACCGGTGGGCCAATGGCGGCGGCGGCAGCCGGCGACACCGCGCAAGGGGGGACTGGCGTCCAGAACATCGATGGCCTGCTCACCGGCCAGAAGTGGGACAGCACCACACTCAGCTTCATGTTTCCGACCCGCAGCTATTTCGACGCGGGCTATTACGACCAGAATGCGCTGCAGGGGTTCCAGGTGGCCACCGCCGCCCAGCAGACGGCGGCGCGGGCGGCGTTTGCCGGTTATGCGGCGGTTTCGGGCCTGCGCTTCACCGAGGTCAGCGCTGCCGGCATTACCGGGCCGAATACGCCGGCCGTCGACATCACCATTGCCCGCTCGACCTATCCCGCGACTGCCTTTGCCTACTACCCCTATGACGATCAGGTGGGCGGCGACGTCTGGCTGGGCATCAATGGCGGCAACGGCAGTCCGGCCAAGGGCAATTACGGCTGGCACACCATGCTGCACGAGCTCGGCCATTCGCTGGGCCTGAAACACGGCCAGGAAACCGGCGGCCCGGGCAATATCGCGATGACCGCCGACCGGGATTCGATGGAATTCTCGGTCATGACCTACCGCGCCTATCCCGGCGCGCCGCTGACCGGCTACACCAACGAGAGCTATGGCTTCGCCCAGACGCTGATGATGTATGACATCGCGGCGATCCAGGCCATGTATGGCGCCAATTTCACCACCAATGCCGGCAACTCGACCTATACGTTCTCGCCGACATCGGGCGAAATGTTCATCAACGGCGTCGGCCAGGGTGCGCCCGGCGGCAACCGCGTCTTCCTGACGATCTGGGACGGCAACGGCACCGACACCTTCGACTTTTCCAACTACACGAGCAACGAAACCATCGACCTGACACCCGGCGGCTGGTCGGTTCTGTCGTCGGCGCAACTCGCCGGTCTCGGCAACGGCCACGTGGCCCGCGGCAACGTGTTCAATGCGCTGCAGTATAATGGCGATGTCCGGTCCTTGATCGAGAATGCGATCGGTGGTTCGGGCAATGACACGATCACGGGGAATGCGGCGGATAATGTTTTGGATGGGAGGGCGGGGAATGACACACTGTATGGTGGGCTAGGAAACGACACGTTGTACGGAGGGCTCGGCAACGACGTCCTTGCTGGCGGCGCCGATAATCCTGTCCTAGCGGTCGCTGGAACGCCAGCGCAGGCCGGCCGGATGGGCGCCGAGTGGAACCCCCTGGGTACGGGCGATTTCAACGGAGACGGCGTTGGGGATCTGCTCTGGATCAGTTCTGGCGAGGCTGCGCTATGGACCTTTGCCAACGGGGCCCTGTCTCAGTTCAATCCTATAGGCGGGCGGATGGGAGCGGAATGGACCGCCATCGGCACCGGCGATTTCAACGGTGATGGCAAGGCTGACATCGTCTGGACGACCTCTGGCCAGATCGCGATCTGGCAGATGAATGGCGCCAGCCTTCAAGTCTTCGCTCTGTCGGCCGGTAAAATGGGGGCTGAATGGAGCGTCGCCGGCATCGGCGATTTCAATGGCGACGGAAAGTCCGACATCTTCTGGACCACCGGCTCTGGCGACGGCGCGATCTGGTTGATGAACGGAACCAGCTTGCAAGGCTTCGGCGCGACAACCAGCCGGATGACGTCGGCTTGGCATGTGGCAGCTATCGGCGACTTCTATGGCAACGGTCGCGACGATGTGGTTTGGCAGAATACATCCGGGACGATCGCGATGTGGGCGATGAACGGCGCCACCGTCGCAACGGCCACGGCGAGTTTTGGCCAAATGGGTGCCGAGTGGCGCTTGGCGGGCTCCGGTGACTTCAACAAAGACGGCAAGGATGACCTCGTCTGGGTCGACACCTCGAACAATGTTCAGATTTTGCAGATGAACGGGGCGCAGATCACCCAGTTTACCTCGCTGGCGTCGCAGCTCGGTGCGACATGGAATTTGAAGAGTGTCAGTGATCAGAATGGGGATGGGGTCTCGGATCTTCTCTGGACCGACACGACCGGGCGAACGGCAGTCTGGACGTTCGCCGCTGCTGGCGACATCATGACCGGTGGCCCCGGTTCCGATACCTTCGTCTTCAATGCGCTGAACGAAACTGGCAAGAAAATTACGGATTTCCAGGCGGGCGCCGGCGGTGACGTTCTGCAGTTGCACGGTCTTCTGGCTGCCACCGGCTATGCTGGTACGGATGGCCTGAACGACGGTGTTGTCAAATTTGCGCAGTCAGGCGCGGACACCCTGGTTCAAATCGACACCGATCCCACTAATCAACATCATTGGGTCACGGCTGTGACGCTTCAAAATGTCGTCGCAGCGACAATCATCCACAACAACATCATCGCATAGTCGTTGGGTTTTCTGTCTCGCCGAAAAAATGGGCCAGGGTTGCCCGGCTCGCAATGCGCCCGAGTGCTTCCGCTTGCCCCTGTCCCGTCGTCCCCGTCAGAGATCGTCTGACGAAGGACATCGTTCAAAACTGGCCTCTCTCTTTCGTCGGGATCGTCAAGCTACTCGACGCAACGAAGCTTTCTGGCAAGGCCATAGGTACCATTCGCGGCTAGGAACGCTTCGCGAATATTGCCATGCTCAGCGTGATTTTCAGTCCCTTGAGGGCTGGCATCGGACCGCAGCAGCGATTTCTAAGCGGGCTCCGTGCTACGCCGCCCGCCATCTGGTGTGTGCATTGCAAAGTCGGTTGACCTTCAGCGGGATCTGGCACACCAGCTTTGGCCGATCCATTTTTGCATTCCAATTCAAGGCACGGACACGCAATTGCATCCGCTCGAAAGCATCGGACTCTGGGCGCAGCAGCTCACTCCTGACTTGAAGCCGAATCGTCCTGCGCTCTTTCTGGATCGGGACGGTGTCGTGGTCGAGGAGGTGCACTTCCTGCGGCGCATCGAAGATGTGCGGCTCAGCTTCGGCGTTGCCGAGGCAATCGCGAGGGTTAATGCTGGCGGTATTCCGGTGGTGATTGTCACAAACCAATCCGGGATCGCCCGAGGCCATTTCGGATGGGAAGAGTTTGCCACCGTACAGGCGGAAATCATCAGACAGCTTGCCACGCGGGGCGCCAGACTTGATGCTGTCCTCGCCTGCGCCTACCACGGCAGCGGGATCCCACCATTCGATGTCGATGAATGCGACTGGCGCAAGCCGGGTCCCGGAATGCTTTTTGCGGCGCGCGATCGCATGGAGCTCGATCTTGCGCGGTCGGTGATCATTGGCGACCGTCTCTCCGACCTTGAAGCCGGGCGAAACGCCGGACTGCGATCCGGCACGCTGGTGCTGACAGGATATGGCGCGGAGAATGTCCGCGCCCTCGAAGACTGTCGCTTCGATTGGGCGCGGAATGGCTATGAGACCGCGATTGCCGAAGGCCCTGCCGCGGCGATCGAAGCCGCGCTGAGGCAAATGTCCGCCTAGCGGCAGGCGGGTGTTACTCGAACGTAATGAACTCGTGATCGCCGGTATATCCGGTCTTGCCGAAGATCCACTCCCATTCCTGTGGCGTGTGGAACGCGCGGCAGGTGAGCTGCCAATACATCAGGTTCATCTTCTCGCGCTCGTTGCGATAGGCCTCGACGCACAAATATTTGGCGCCACGGCTGACGCGTTCCATCTCGCCGAGGGCCGAGAAGAGGTCGTAAACGTACAGATTGTGCAGCGTATTGATCGAGATGACGAGGTCGAAATGACCGTCCGGGAAGGGAAGCTTCGCGGCGGTTCCCTCGACGATCTTGTCCTTCACGCTTTCCATCGCGTGTTCGATGGCGTAGCCGGAGACGTCGATCCCGTGGACTTCCACGCCGGGCACGGATTCCGTGAAGTCGTGCAGCAGGAAGCCCTTGCCGGCGCCGACATCGAGGATGCGCATGCCGGGCTTGATGCCATAGGCAGCCACCATGGCGTCGGCGACCTTCCGCCAGCGGCCGTCATAGCGGTATCCGCCATAGCCGGTCTGGCGGCTGCCGTCCCAATAGTCGTGGCCCCACTCCAGCGCGAGTTCGGAGACCTCTGCCTTGTCTCGCTCGGTCACCCGGGCAAGGTAGTCGCGCTTGGTAGACTTGTGGACCAGACTTACGAACTCTCGATACGACATGGTTCCTCACTGGGGTCGTTGATCAAAGCTGGGTGGCGACGAGGTCGAGCTGGCGGCGCGCGTTGTCGATCTGCTGTTGCGCGCGGATGGCGCGGTCCCCTTCATCCGCGAAGGCTCGCCGGCTGGCGCCGATCGGCAGAAACTCATTGAGGATGATGCACACCCACTTCAACCGGTAGGCGGGCAGCAGGGTGCGGCAGCGCCACAGGTCATCCCGGACAAGGCCGAGCGGGCCTGCTATCGCGGCGACGAAGGCATCGAAGGCGGCCGGCGGTACGGGAACTTCCGGCTGGCAGAAGAAATCGCAGACGAGTTTGGCGGGGTCGTCACGGCCGGCATATTCGAAATCGATAAAGCCTGCCCTGCCGGCCTCATCCAGCAGAGCATTGTGAAAACCGAAATCCGAGGGTGACACGCATACCGAGGCGATCGATGCATCAAGGGCTATGCCCTCCGCTTTCGCGCCTTCGCTTATGGCGCTACTCGCGCGCTGCCAAAGGGGGTGCAGCCGGTTCGCGACCAAAGAGGCGGCCTCGGCGGCGAATGGCGCATGCTCGTCGATCCCGTCCAGTCGGGCCACCCGCCGGTCGACGGTCGCCAGGTGATCGGCCATCGAAAAGCAAGCTTCCGATCCCGGAGCAAGGCGCTCCGGTTGGCACGGCTCGCCGTTAATGGCGATCACGAAGTCGGCGGCCTTGGCGACAACAGCCGCATCGATTTCGTCGGCCGCGATCTTCCGTCCTGGAACAAAGTCGTACAACGCAGCGTGGCGCGCCTTGTCGCGGGTCAGCGGACGGGGCACGTTCCGCACGCCGCGTTCCCAGACATAGTTCAGGAAGCTCCACTCGGCTCCCAGCCGGTCGCGCGGGTCCCGTGGGTCGGAATGGTAGAGCTTGAGGACAACGCAGCTCCCGTCTTCCATGGAGACGTGAAAGACGCGGTTGTTCCGGCCTCCGGCGAGACGGCGCAAAGCGGTCGGCCTGGTCAATCCCGCAGCGCTTGCCAAGGTCTCGGCGAGGCCGGCGAGTTCCTCATCGGTCACTTCGCAGGCCCCAGCACCGCCGTCGCGACTTCGTCCCAGCCGCGATAATTCTCGACGCCTGCATAGCTCGCCATTCGGCCGGAATGTGCGCCTTCGGGATCGAAGAGAATGCGCCGTGCGGTGGCGGGAAAGCCCGGCATGGTCAGGATTTCCGGAAGATCGTCGATGAAAACGTCGATCCCAAGCGCGGCCGCGCGCGCGACCTTCTCTTCCTTGGTCGGCTCGAAGAATATTCGGTCGTCGGGGATCCGCCCTGAACCGGAGAGCCCCCTGGCTGCGAGGAAGCCGTGTGCGGCGGCATGCATGTCGTATTTCGGTCCGAGAATCGGATGCCGCGTCTTGTGGCTGACCACGAAGAGCTCGTGCCGCTCGGCGAGCGCGCGCGAGACGAAGGTTTCGCAACCGGGATAGGTGGACGCCAGGTCCATCCTCGTGCCGTAGACATAGCCCTGCAGTTCGGTGAACTCGTCCTTGCGGCCGGCTCCGTTGAGATAGTCGCGAACGGCGGTCTTTCCTGTCCCCAGCCCCTGTGGAACGAGGTCGCGCTCCAGGGCTGCGGCGTGAAAGACGCCGTCATAGCATGCGATCGTGTTGTCGAAGTCGATGCCGATGCGCAAGAGAGTTCCCCCGCTCACCGCTTCCTCATGTCGATGAGCGGCCTACCGATCCGCCCGGCGCGCAGGTCGTCAAGGGCTTCGTTGACCTGTTCCAGACTGTAGGGAGCAGACAGGAGGTCGCGAACCGGGTAGCGCGTTCCGCTGATGAGCCGGCCGTAGCGGGCATAGTCGCGATCGGGAACGCTGTCGCCACCCCAGGTGCCCAAAAGGCTCTTGCCTTGGTTGAAGACCGAAGGGTTGATGGTCAGCGCAGCATCGTGGCGAGCATTGCCGATGACCACCGCCTTGCCGCCCTGCATGCGCGTGACGCCGATGGCCGTCTTCATGACATCCGGCGAGCCGGTCGCTTCCACGGCCAAGTCGACACCATGAGGTGTGATTGCCTTGATCTGCTGGGCGACGTCGCCCTCGTTCGGGTCGATCACGTGCGTAGCGCCGAACGCGCGCGCGAGATCACGGCGTGCCGCCTTCAGGTCCACGCCGATCACCGGCGAGGCACCGGCGATCGCAGCCGCCATGACAGCATTGAGGCCAATGCCGCCAGTGCCGAAGACGACGACGGAGTCGCCAGCCTTGACATTGAGGACATTATAGACCGAGCCCATTCCGGTTGGCGCGGCACAGCCGAGCAGGACCGCGACATCCATTGGCAGGCCGTCCGGCAGGTGCGTCAAGCGGTTCTCCGAGACCACGGCATGGCGCTGGAACGTGGTGACGCCGCCGGCATTGACCGGTTTGCCGTCCCAGTCATAAACGGCGCCTCCGGCTTCGATGCCGGACCCCTTGATCCAGGACAGCACGACCTGATCGCCGGGCTTGACCTTGGTCACGGCCGACCCGATCTCGATCACAGTGCCGGTGCCTTCGTGGCCGAGACAATGGGGCACCCACTTGTCTTCGCCCTTGTCACCGGCAACTTCCATCAGCTGCGTGCCACAGGCTCCGGAATAGGCGACCTCTACCAGCACCTGGCCGGGCTTGAGCGGTGGTGTCTCGATGGTTGCAATGACCAACGGTTCGCCGGTCTTCACGAGCAGGGCGGCTTCAGTCTTCATCTTATCCTCGCAACACGATCGGCCGTTCAGGCCAATCGCTCCATGATGCGGTGTGCGATCTGGTGACCGGTGAGGCCAAGCTGCTCGCGCGCATATTCCTGTTCGCCGGAACGCTTGAAGAACGCGTCGGGTGTGCCGACGCGCATCAGCTTGCGGGTGTCTTGGCCGTTGTCGATGGCCCATTCCGCCACCGCCGAACCGAAACCGCCGATCAGGCTGTGCTCTTCGATGGTCACGACGAGCTTGAAGCGGGCAAGCGCCTCTTCCAGGCAAGCCTCGTCGAGAGGCTTCACCGTGTGGAAGCTGACAACGCGCGTCGAACGCCCGGCATCGCCGAGCATCTTGGCCGCTTCCACGGCCTCCGCCAGCATGTTTCCGGTCGACAGAAGGCAGATCTCATCGCCCTCGCTGATGGTGATCGCCTTGCCGATCTCGAAGTCGACCAGCGGCCCCTTATGAATTGTCGGCTCACCCTTCTTGCCCATGCGGATATAGGCCGGCTTGTCCTGCTTGGCGACCGCGCGAATGGCCGCGCGAACCTCCCACTGATCCCCGGGGCAAATGACCTTCATGTTCGGCAGGGCACGCAGGAAGGCGATGTCTTCGCAAGCGTGGTGCGTGGGGCCAAGGCCGGCATAGGCAAGGCCGGCGCCGACGGCCACGATGGTCACGGGAACGTCGTGGTAACAAACATCGGTGCGTATCTGCTCCAGGCAGCGCGTCGTCACGAACGGCGTGATCGTGTAGGTGAACGGCCTGAGGCCGTTCATCGCCAAGCCGGCTGCAAGGCCCGTCATATTGGCTTCGGCCACGCCACAATTGAAGAAGCGGTCGGGCTGAGCGGCACGGAACTTGTCGAACAGCTTGTTGCCGATATCGCCGGAAAGCATGACGACGCGCGGATCGTCCATGCCCAGCTTGGTCAGTTCATCGGCGAAGGCGTTTCTCATATGAGACCAAGCTCCTTGTGCGCGGCTTCAACCTCGGCGGCGGTCGGGGCGCGATAATGCCAGTTGTTGTCGTCCTCCATGAAGGAGACGCCCTTGCCCTTGACGGTGTGGGCGACGATCGCGACAGGTTTGCCCGAACCGTTCGGAATATTGCTCAGCAGCTTGGCGAGCAGGCCGACGTCGTGACCGTCGATTTCGATCGCATCCCAGCCGAAGCTTTCCCACTTCTCGCGCAATGGCGCCAGCTGCAGGGTTTCGTTCGAGCGGGCCGTCGCTTGCCATTTGTTGTAGTCGACGATCACGCACAAATTCTCGAGCTTCTGGGCCGCCGCAAACATGGCCGCTTCCCAGACCGAGCCTTCATTGCATTCGCCGTCCGACAGCAGCGCATAGACACGATAGGGCTGCGCCTTGTTGATGCGCCCGGAAAGCGCAATGCCGCATCCGATGGGCAGGCCATGACCGAGCGAACCGGTCGCTGCCTCGATGCCGGGCAGGAGGTTGGCCGGCGGGTGCTCGGCCAGCTGGCCCCCGTCCTGGTTGTAGGTGTCGAGCTTCTCGACGGGAAAAAAGCCGCGGAATGCGAGCGTGGTATAGATCGCCATCGCCGCGTGACCCTTGGACAGGATGAAGCGGTCGCGGGTCGGATCATTGGGCTTGGACGGCTCGATGCGCAGCGCATGCCAATATGCCGCTGCAAGGACATCGCAGCACGAGAGCGAGGAAGCGAGATGAGCGGACTGAGCCTGATGGCTCATCAGCACCACGCGTCCGCGCAGTTCCGCGGCTTTGCGCCGCAGCATCTCGGCATTAGGTTCCCTGAGCACCATATTCATTTTCTGTTCCCCAATCCTGGGCGAAATCGGCAGGTATTGCCTTACGGCTTGTGCACATAGGCGGCGGGCAGCCCCGGTAGATCGGAACGGAAGCGCTCTGCCCAGGCAATGACGTCGTCCAGTCCCTGGCTGAGCGAGATCCGGTCCTGCCAGCCGAGCCCGGTTCTCAGCTTGAAGCTGTCCAGCATATAGGCCTGGTCCTTTCCAGGCCGGTCGGGACCGATCTCGACATATTCCGTAAAGGATTTGCCGAGACGGCCAAGGATCATCTCAACGAGCTGACGGATCGTGACCAACTCATATCCCGAAATGTGGTAGGTTTCCCCCACGTTTCCGGTCAGCGCGATCTTCAGCGTGGCATCCGATACATCGCGCATGTGGATGAACACGCGAACGGATTTGCCGCCACCGTCGAGCTTCAGCTGCTGCCCGGTCATCGCGGCATAGATCGTCCGCGGAATGATCCGATAGAGCTGCTGGCCGGGCCCGTAGACATTGGCCGCCCGGGTGGAAACGGCCGGCAGTTGATAGGTGTCGACGAAGGTCTTGAGCGACATATCGCCGGCCGCACGCGAAACCGCATAGGGCGTGGAGGGGTTGAACGGCGTGTCCTCGCGAACCCATCCCTCGGTCGAGCCGTAAACTTCCGGCGTCGTCACGTGGACGTAGCGATCCAGGAAATCGAGACCGCGCAGCAGGACATGCAGGCGAACCGTGGAGACGACATTGGTCATCATCCAGTCGTCGGGTCGGTCCCAGCTTTGGCCCACCATGCTCTGGGCGGCGAAGTTCACGACATGGGTGAAGCGTTCACGCCGCATCAGGGCTCCCAGCTTGTCCAGGTCGTGATTGATGTCGATCTGATCGAAGCGCACCGAGCCGCGGCGCTTCTCCCATTTGTAGGGCAGCATCGCGAGATGCGGCTCCGCGGACCGGCTGGTCGCGACCACATCATATCCCTGCTCCGCGAGATAGTCGCAGAAGCTGGCGCCCGAAAACGAATTCGAGCCGAGAACCAGGAGTTTTGGATCTGCCATGGTCGCCTACAGTCCCAGGTCGTCGCGCCAAGAATAAAGGTGCTGCATGAGCATGTGGCCCAGAATCATCTGGGCATCCTCGGCGAGTTGCATGTCATTGGTCTCGAAATGGACACTGACGTCGGCCAATTCCTTCGCCTTGCCGCCTGAGAAGCCGACAAGGGCATAGGAGCGCATGCCGATCCGCTTGGCCTCTTCCAGCGCCACCAGGATGTTGTTGGAATTGCCGCTTCCGGAAATGGCGATCAGCACATCCCCCGGGTTGGCCTGCACCGCGAGTTGATAGGCGAAGATCTGATCGTAACCCTCATCATTGGCGATGCATGTGACGATCGCAGGGTTCGCCAGAAGGGAGTGCACGCGAAGGCCGGAGCCCTTGCGCTTCGAGATCGGGTACATGAAGTCGTTGGCAAGGTGTACGGCGCTGCCGCCAGCGCCGCCGTTGCCGATCAAGAACACCTGCCGTCCCGTCTTCCAGCAATCCACGAGGTCGTCGGCAAGCGCCACGGCCCCGGTCCAGTCCTGCTTGGAGAGCAATTCCCCGAGACGCGCCGAATAGGCCTGGAAATGGCCCGCATGCGCGGCCTTGCCAGCCTGCCGCAGGTCCAACATCACAGGATCTCCTGCTGCATCCATTTCATGCGATGGAAACTTGGCGAATCCTGCCAGGCGCCCTGGCGCCAAAGGCCGACCAACTCCTTGATGGCGTCCTCGACCGTTTTCTTGGGCCGGAAGCCCGTGGCCAGCAATCGGTCGGAATTGACCCGGTAGGATCGCGGATCATTCGACGGCGTCACCACGATCTCGGCATCGACGTGCTTGGCGACCATCTCCGCGATCTCTCGGATGGTGATATTCTCGAAGCCGGCATTGAAGATGCCGAGATGCTCGGGGTGGTCGAGCAGGAAGATGTAGAGGTCGGTGATATCGTCCATATGGACGTTCGGCCGCGTCTGCTCGCCGCCGAAAACAGTGATTTTGCCGTTCTTCAGCGCCAGCATCGTGAGCATGTTGACGGAGACATCGTTGCGCATGGTCGGCGAGAAACCGCAGACGGTCGCCGGTCGCACGATCTGCACCACCATTTCTTCCTTGTAGGAAAGAAGGATGCGTTCCGCGCACATTTTGGTCTTGTTGTATTCGCTGATCGGAACGAGCTCCAGGTCTTCGGTGACCTGCTCTTCGTCCTTCACACCATAGACGCTGCCGGATGAGGCATAAATGAAGCGTTTGACGCCCTGGCGGACCGCCATATCGGCCAACCGCATGGTCGCGAGGCAGCTGACTTCCCACGTGAGCTTCGGATTAAGGTCACCGGCCGGGTCGTTCGCGATGGACGAGAGGTGAATAATTGCGTCGATGCCGGTGAGGTCATATTCCTCAGGGTTGCAGACGTCTCCTTTGACAACTGTAAGCATCGGATGGGGGCGAAGATTGTTCCCGAACCACTGGATGTCGAAAGCCACAACTTCGTGGCCCTTTTCGAGCAATTTTGGCACGAGAACAGTGCCCTTGTAACCGCATGCACCCGTCACGAACAGTTTCATAAGCACCTACTCCCAAGGCAACTCAAACGCGCCGCCGAGCGACAGCAGTAGAGATATGCCCACGGTCGAACTCGCTCGTTTTCAATTCGATGTCAACCAACCGGGGCCGGATTTATCGGCCGCGTCCCGATGTGGCCGATACTCTCTCTCTGCGGCCTTGAGGCTCGCGGGCGAGCCTATATCACGGTGATATCCTGAGGTCTCCACGGCCAGAGTCTCGCCGATGAATCTGGGGATGACTTCCGTGGAAAAGTCGACGATCGGCTTGCCCAGGCTCGCGATGAACTCGGCTATCTCGGGCTCGCAGATATAAACAGCCGCGTTGGCCAAATTGCCCGGAGGATCCGGAACTTTCTCGTGGAACGCTTGAAGCACGCAGGCGGCATCCAGCTCCAATACTCCGCAGGATCTCGGGTCGTCGGTCCTGAAGGCCAGCATGCTCATGGCGCACCCCTTCGGCCGATCCTCGTGACGGCGCCGGAACGTTGAAACGTCGAAGTCGGTGAGATTGTCCGCGTGGGCGAGCAGGAAAGGCGCGCCGTTCAGCCAGTCGCGATTCGCGAGGACCGTGCCGCCGGTCCCCAGGAGCTCCTCCTCGTGGACCAGATCGATCCGAGAGCGCCAAGGCGAGGCGGCTACATAGTCGCGCACCGGCAAGGCGAGCCAATGCGTGTTGATGAGCACGCGCTCGATTCCACCAGCAAAGAGATGCTCCAGCCAATAGCCGAGCAAGGGCTTGCCGTGCACAGGAACGAGGCACTTGGGCACGGTGAGGGTGAGTGGTCTCAGCCGTGTCCCGAGGCCGGCTGCAAGGAGCAATGCCCGCATCTTCCGTCTACTCCTCTGGATGCCGCTACTCGATATCGGGCTGGTCGAGTTCAATGAGAATGTCGCTGGCCTTCAAGGGCGAGTTTCCGACGCGGGAGATCTGGCAGGCGGCAGCTATGCCGCCCAGATAGGCGCTGCGCCAAATGTCTGCCCCGGTGCAAAGCGCGATGGAGGCTGCGGTGAAAAGGCTGTCGCCGGCTCCCGCGACATCCTTCGGGGCCTTATTCATCGCAGGGAGCCTGTCCGTTAGCGGCTGGCCGTCCTCGCCGCGGCCGAGAATCAGCATGCCCTCGCCGCCGAGCGTAATGATGACGCTCTCGGCCATCGCCTTTTCGTGCAGGTCCTGCGCGAGGAAAGCGAGGCCCGAGTTCGAGTCGTGGAGCGCCAGGCGCGCTTCGCGCTCGGTGGGCGTGACCAGCGCCATGCCGCGGAAGCGGGAGATGTCCGACATCTGCGACGATGCCTGGCTGTCGGCGGTCATGGGAATGCCGCGCTCTCTCGCCAGCTTGGTGACCTGGTCGACGAAGCGCTGGGGCAGGCAGCCGTAGTTGAAGTCGGAGAACATGATGAGGTCGGTATCGTTCAAGACTGCCGTCAACTGATCCAGCATCGTATCGCTGATCTCCGCGCTCACCGCGTGCTGCCGCAAATGGTTGACCCTCAACAGGGTCTTGTTATGGGCACGATAGCGCTGCTTGCGGGTCGTCGGTCTGGTCTCGTCTCGAAAAGCATGGACCTCGACATTCATGTCTTTCAAGGCTGCGCAGGCATAGTCCGCGGCGTCATCCGCGCCGAACACACTGAAGAAGCGGGTCTGCGCCCCGAGATTTCGCGCGTGTGCCGCAACGACACCGGCTCCGCCGACGAAAGTCTTGGTTTCGAGCGGCGTCACGACGATCGTCGGGTCCTCCTGGGACATGCCCAGCGGCTCGCAGGTAATGTAGTCGTCGATGATGATGTCGCCGATGACAGTGACGCGAACTTTCTCAAAATCTCCGAGCAGCCTGTGGAGGTCAGCCATTTCGAAGCGATGTCGGGCGTGAAAGTTCGGCGGCTTGTGAATGGTCGAAAAGACGGTATCGGTGTATTCTTTCTGCAGTAACTCCATCGAGGCGAACCGCATTTCGCCTGACGAGAAGATGAGCTTGCCGCCATAGCCCACGACAGCCTTGGCCTCGGGATTATTCAGTTGCTCGAATTCCTTGCCCTTGACCACGAAATCAGGCTTCAGGCGGGAAATGAACTGTGTTGGGCTTTCCGACAGGAGCACGGCATTCTGTACAAACGACAGCGCCAGAATACTCTCGATGCGCATCTCCCCGGGAACGGTCACTCCTGACGTGCCGTCCGGGTTGAGGCCTACGACAAGCACGTCGGCGAGATCCGACGCAAAGCGCAATAGCCGCAGATGTCCAGGATGAAGGATGTTGAAATTGCCGGAAACGAACGCCACGCGGCTGCCGTTCGGGACATTCAACCTGATTCGATCGGCGCTGGACTGCAATCGCATCACTCCGAATTGGCGAGAGGCCGGGCTATCGTCGGCCACGAACTCGTATTGCAGGTGCCTTCAAGAAGGGACCCGGTTGATTGGCTGCCCAATAGACGCTCTCCCTGTCAGCAACAAGGGGCTGGTCGATGGAAGATGCTCGTTCGGAGCCGCCCGCCCGACGTGCAGCGGTATTCAGGTCCGCTAGTCGTCCAGACTGCCAATATTCTGGCATTTTCTCGAGCCTGCGTGGATTGCCGAGTCGCTTCGATCGCTTATCCACGTTGCTAAGTCTCGGCCAGTCATCTACTAAGGCACCAATTAGGCATTGGCGGTCGTGGCGTACCTCACAGATCGTTTGCTGCGAAGCAGGCTGCGACGAAGTTTGTCGGTGGAACAGCGCAATGCGGGCTGAACGCGGGCTCGGTTTCACCGCTCGGTCGGTCGGACTATCGACGAGTGCGGTCCTATGACATCCGTAAGCGCGGAAGATGCTATCATCCTCTCGGTCGTCATTCCTAATTTCAACCACGGCGCCCATATCGGCGCGGCCGTTCGGGCTGCTGCGGAGCAAGTACCGCCTCCCGATGAGATCATAGTCGTCGATGATGGCTCGACTGATGACAGTCTTGGTGTCCTCGAGCGCCTGCGCAATAGTTACCCCCAGCTTCGCATCGTCGCCCTGCCGGAAAATGGCGGCGCCATCCGGGCCCTCAATCGCGGTTTGCAGGAGGCTCGCGGAGCCTGTGTCTATTTTGGCGCCGCCGACGACCTGACCAAGCCGGGCCTTTTCAAGGCCACGCTTGATCTGCTTGCGAGCTTCCCGGGCGCAGCCTTCGCCTGCGCCGAGGGTGAGGTCGTCGATATGGACACCGGGGAGATCAGCTGCCGCCCGCCGGTGCGTCCGTCGCTTCACCCGAAACATTTCACGCCCGCCGAGGTGGCGGGCCTTTTCGAGCGGTTTGACAACTGGATCGTGACCGGGGCTGCCGTGGTGCGTCGGGATCGAATCGTTGAGGCAGGCGGCTTCGACCCCGCGCTTGGCCCGATGGCAGACGGCTATGCGTTACGGCGGCTGGCCTTCCTCCATGGCTGTTGCTTTGCCCCCGTCACGGGCGTGATTTGGCAGATTCGCGCGACCGGACTGTCGCGAGGGCAGGCCGCCGATGCGGAGGGGGCCCTGAGGGGGCTCATCCTCGCACGCGAAATGATGCGCGCTGACCCTGCTTTCCCGGATTGGTATCCGGAGTCATTCGAACGGCGCTGGCGCTTCGCGGTTAGCCGCCTGGCTGTGCAGGCGCGGCCAATGAACTCAGAGGTGCTGGTGCAGATGGGCGGCCGCGGTCCCATCGGGCGGGTGGTCCTTGCCGCGGCCGCCTCCCTCAGTGGCCCGCTCGGCCGATTGGTCGCCCTCGCCTGGCTCACTCTCAGAGAGCGGCCGACCTCGTTCACCGGGCTCGCGACGACGTGGCTGTCCCGGCGGGGCTTTGCGCCGCGGTTGGGACGTCTGGCGTCGAGCGCGAAGCCGCGCATACCGTGACTCGCTTCACGCTGGCCCGGCCCAAGACCCGAAGCGCATTTGCGCCTCGCCGATCTGTCCAGGCCGGTCCCCTCGATCATGTCCGTGCGGCGACGCGCATTGGCCATCTCTCAACGACAGTTCAAGGTCCATCATGACCAACACTTCCAGCACTTCGGCAGACGACGACAGGATCCTCCACGAGGTCGCGGCTCTCCTGAGCGAGGGAAAGCCGGTCCCCATCGACATGGAGGAGCGCAGCCTGCGAATTCATCTGCGCGCCCACCCCACGCGTTCGGACCTTCTGCAGCGCCTTTGCGCTGTGCTTGCCGAGCAAGGAAGGCTGGTGCCGATCGATCTCGAGGAGCGTGCGCTGCTGGCGCTGATGGAGCTTGAGCCCGATCGGGCCGATCTGAAGGAGCGTCTCCGCATCGTCCAGGTGGGCCTCGGCAAGAAGCCGCCGCCGCCGCCCATCCTTGGTCTGGCCGGCGAAGAGGCTTCGCAGACCGATGTCGACTTCCAGTCCGAGGCGGAAAACTATGACCAGCGCTCGAAGTTCGGCGATTTCGACCCGGACTTCGCTCCCATCCTCGAGAGCGCGCGACGCTACACCATGACGTCGGTCGAGCGCATGTACGCGCTCTACAAGGCGATAGAATATATCGAAAGCGCCGCCATACCTGGTGCGATCGTGGAGTGTGGAGTTTGGCGCGGCGGCAGCATCATGGTTGCCCTGGCGGCCCTCAAGGCGCTCGGTCGCACCGAGCGCGACATCTATTTGTTCGACACTTTTGAAGGCTTGCCTCAGCCCGACGCGGCGAAGGATGTCGACATGTTCGGCAACCGCGCAATCGATGGCTGGCTGCCCCATTCTCGCGGTGAGACGCAGAGCAATTGGGCCTATGCGAGCCTCGACGACGTCCGCGCCAACGTTGCGCGGACAGGGTATCCGATGGAGCGGATCCATTTCGTCAAAGGCATGGTCGAGGATACCCTGCCGGCCGCGGCGCCGGAATCCATCGCGCTCCTACGTCTCGACACCGACTGGTACGCATCGACGCGGCACGAGATGATCCATCTTTTCCCGCGCTTGTGTGCAGGTGGCGTCCTGATCATCGATGACTACGGGCATTTCCTCGGGGCGCGGCAAGCCATCGACGAGTACATCGCCGAACAAAAGGTGCCGTTGTTGCTCAATCGCATCGACTATTCAGGGCGCTTGGGGATCAAAATAGCTTCGGAGGAAAGGCCTGTGCCGTCGAAATGGTCGTGGTTTCTCGGGAGAAGTGGTGGCTGACAATGGATTTTCCACGAGAGGTCCAGCCAATTTTGCGAATTTCGCCTTCCTCGTCGCGAGTTGGCGAAGAGCTATCGGGGTCTCGCGCTCTGCCCGCGTAAGAAGATGATCTTGTCGCTGAAGCCGGGGCGGGGTACGGTCTTCGGCGCTAGGTTTGCGGGGCGGAGTTCATCCGTGGTCTCTGATCTCCAACCGTAGCTGCTGCGGCCATTGTTGGCGGCGATGCCGGCCAGTTGGCGATCTTTTCGGAGTGGGCCCCCACCTCTCCAGGAACATGCTGGCAGTCGAGCAATCGAGGGCGATCGATAGCAGGCCCTCCGGGGATGTGTTATCAGCGCCCGCCCACGCCTGCCGCGATCGATACTGTGTTCGCCACCCACTCGCAATAAACGGAGTTATTACTATGGGAATTAGCATGGGGAGCGTTCACGTAATGGAGCGCTACGGATTGCTTTCAGCAGGGCGAAAGGTGCTGGATTACGGCAGCTCTAACCTTTACACCGCCACTGCGGAAGAAGTCGCGGCTTTCGTTCGGCGTCACAATCCCCGGCCGCGCGCCGACCTCGACACGTGGGCGGAACGATTTGCAGCGGGCTCGCTTGCCGATGCCTCCGGGAGCGCGCTCAACCAGTCCTTCGTCGGCGAGATGTTCGAGGAGGCCGGCATGGGTTACGACGCGATCGACATCGCGGTTGGGTATAAGACCACAGTCGTCGACCTGAACACCAGCCGCCTGCCCGAAAATATGGTCGGCGCCTACGACACGGTGCTCAATTTCGGTACGAGCGAGCACATTCTCAACCAGATGAACGTGTTTGCGACGATTCACGCCGCGACGAAGGAGGGCGGGCTGATCATGCACTCCGTGCCTAGCGTCGGCTTCGTCGATCACGGCTACTATTGCTATACGAGCCGATTTTTCTTCGATCTGGCGGGCTATAACCAATATGAAGTTGTCGATATGTGGTTTGATGGGCCGGTTTCAAACGAAAACATCTTCGCATCGGCCCGCCAGTATCAATCCTATTTTCCAGCCCTCACCAAGCGCCTCGAATTGATCGGGCAGGTCGAGCGCGAAACGGTGCTTGATCGGACAGGGATCCCGGTGATCGCCCTCCAGATCGTCTACCGGAAGCAAAAGAATGTCCCCTTCATGGGCACCGTGGAAACCAGCACTAGCGTGGGCTCCGTCCCCGCGGAGGTGCTCGGAAGCTACAACAGATGACAGGCGCCGTGGCGGCGCTGGTCAGTTTGGCAACGATGCCGTCTGCCGCGCCGCCTCGCGAGCAAGCGCACGAATGTCTTCGCCGATGTCATCGGCGGAGGCGGCGAGGATCGCGTCAAGGCGGTTTCTCAGGTCGAGGCGCGAAGGATCGTTTGCCAGAATAGCGAGAATCATTCGCACTTCGATCTGCGGCGCAACCGATCTACCCTGCATGGTAAGCACACTTACATAACGTTGCCACATGCCGGCATCATCGGGCGCGATGGTCAGAGCATGACGAAGTCCCTGTTCCTCCAGTTCCAGAGGCGGCCTCTCGCCACGACGCGCCATGTCGGTCGCCATCTCGTACGCACGTTTCAGTCCGTTCAAGTCGTCGGTCCGAGCGGCCTCGATCACCGAGGCGCGATAGGACGCTACGAGTGTCTCGGCCGGACCATCTGAGATAACGCGCCCGTGCTCCAACAGCAGACAGCGAGTGCACATGCTGGCTAGAAGCGCTTCAGAATGCGACGCGATGACGAGGATCGACGAACGGGTGATGAGCTCGTTCATCTTGCGCTCGGCCTTCTGCGCGAACTGCGCGTCGCCGGTCGCCAGGCCCTCATCGAGGAGAAGGATCTCGGGCTCGACCGCCGTGGCAATCGAGAAACCAAGGCGGGTCATCATGCCAGAAGAATAGATGCGCACCGGCAGGTCGATATAGTCGCCGAGTTCAGCGAAATCGATGATCTCATCCATTTTTGCAGCGATCTGGCGTCTGGTCAGGCCGAGATGCAGTCCGCACGTGATGAGGTTCTCGCGACCGGTGCCATCGATGTTGAGACCAGGAGTGGCGTTGAAAAGGGTTGATATCGTGCCGATGCTGGTGATCCGGCCGCGGGTCGGCGGATAGACTCCGGCTAGTAGCCGCAGCATGGTCGACTTGCCCGCACCGTTGTGACCCATCAGGCCGAGCCTGTCGCCTTCGCGCAATTCGAAGGATATGTCGCGAAGCGCCGTCACCATGCCGCGCTCGAGGTCGATCTGACCGCCCGTCCGTGACAAGCCTGCGCGGCGTCCTCGCGCCAGCGATACGCGGAACTCTACCCAAGCGCCTTCAACCGTCAGACGTGCCACGGGGATGTCCCTTCAGTACCAATAGGGTATGCGGTCGCGATGCCGACCGTAGGCCCATAGCGTCACTGCTGAGCCGGCAGCAAGCGTGCTCGCGACCCACACCCAGCTCACCAAAGGGGGCGTGATGCCGAGCAACGGTTCCCGTACGATGCGGACCATGTGAAACAAAGGATTCAACTCGGCAGCGAAGGCCAGTTGGGGGCCCAGCATTTCCTTGGGCCAGAAGACCGGCGTCACGAACAGCGCTATCTGCATCGCAGTCCCGGTGGCCGGGGCGAGATCCCGCCAGCGAAGGCACAGAAGCCCGGAAAGCAGGCTCATCCACACACCGTTCGCCGTCAGCAGCAGCAGCCCTGGAATCGCGAGGAGAGACGGCCACCCCGGCGAGTGTAGCGTGCCCACCATCACGAGGACATAGAGAAGAAAATGATGTGCGAACAAGAGCAACGCGCGCCAGACATGAGCGAAGGCGAAGGCAAAGAATGGGAAGCGCATGGATAGTGCAGTCGACTGGCCTGCGACCAGTATGCCCGTGCCTTCGGTGACAAACGATGCGATCAGGGCCCAGACGATCAGGCTTACAGTGACATAACGAAAATACTGCAAGGGATCTTGACGCAAAATCGTGCTCCAGACCACGCCCATCGTCAGTACGAACGCGGCAAGCCCGAGCGTGTGCCAGAATGGCCCGATCCAGGTGCGCCGGAAGCGCCAGACCACGTCGATCCACCCTGCATGCAGCCACACAGGCGCAAGCCGCACCGCCTCGGCTAGATCACGCAACGCGATGGCGAACGGGCCGCCGGGGGCCGGCGATACGAGCACCTTTTTGTCCGGACCCCTTTTCGTCTCGAGGTCGGGCATTGTGGGGATCGTCATATCGCTTTGTTCCTCAATGCTCCGGCGCCCCGATTGCCCGACTCAGGATCCGGCAACTGGGGCAAGACTGGCGGTGAAGGCTCGTTAGCCGCTACAACCCACCAGCGAAGACCGAACGCGGGCTGGCCCGGAAAATGGATCGGAACGTGCCGCCTGCGTGAACAAAAGCTTCATTGCGCGCTATGACAGCGTCCTCGTTGTTGATCGAAAGAGCAAGCAGCGCGAGGTTGATCCCCTTGTCCACGAGGGCCGCCGATGGAAGGATAGGCAGCCGCCCTCCGGGCAGAAATTTACCCTGCTTTTGTGGCGTGTCGTCCGCGACGAAATCGATGAGGTCAGCCACGCCCATATAGTTGGCGAACGCGCAGGCAAGGTGTCCGGCGCCGAAAAGTGCGATCGGCCCTCTCTCTGCCCTGAACCGCTCCAACGAGGCGCGCAGGGTGTGCCGTGCAGGCTGGTAGGCCTGGGCATAGCTCTCAAGCAGCCCAACCTGCGCGCGCGCAGCCGGGCTTTTGCGGATCGGGCCCGGGGTTCCCGTCTTGCGCGCGAGCTGCACAAGAGAGTTTTCGAACGGCAATTGATACACATCCGTGCGGATCGGCTCCAAGCCACCGATCGATAGCATTGGCTCGAACGTCTCCGGCGTCAAATAAAGCGAATGCTCCTCCCAGAGCATGCAGTAGTCGTGAAGCCTGAGGCTGGTGGTGCAGTCGGGTACTTCCACCATGACAATCCCGCCCGGCTTCACCAGCGCGGCGATACCCTGGATAAACGAACGCGGGTCCTCGGCATGCTCCATGATGTGCCTGACAATCAGGACATCGGCCGCACCCCGCCGCGCGGCGATTGTCGCCATGCGGTCCGGTGTCGTGAGCTTCTGCACGGTTTCGATATTGGCAGCCGGATTGGCGACGCCGAGATCCTCGTCGAGCTTCACGCGCCAGGTGTTCAGGAAGCCCTTCCGCCGGAAGCGCTCGACGGTGGTGTCATCCTTCGACGTCAGGGCTCCGATCACGCTGTTGGTGTTGACGCCGGGCAAAGCCAGGATCTGCTCGACCACGCCATCGAGGTGCTCTTCCGGCTCGCGCGCGAATAGCCAATCATAGGGCGGTACGAGCGCGTCGTGGGGAACAGGCTCCATGCTTTGGATCGTGCCGCAGTCTTCGCACTGTCCCAGCGCAAGACGGAAATCACGCTCCGGCGCATTCGATTCTTGAAGGAAGAATGTCGAGACGGGGTGACAACCGACGTCAAGCTGTTCCCGGACAGCCCCCGACGCACAAATCAGACAAGCCACGCTTAGCCTTCCAAATCTCTATCCGTTAACACCTGAATTCGACGGTGGGCGCGATGTATCGCATCTGGCGCGTCGGTGAAAGCTTCGATTTTGTATACCGTGCAGCCCGGCGTCGTCGGCTGCCTATGGTCGATGGGCGAATCAGATCGCTGGTTTGGCCAGATTGGCAAGGAAGGCGTGGCCGGCTACCGGATCCGTCTCGGGCGGCGCCCATGTCGCCGCTTCGGTCGCGGCGGGATCGAAGGGACCAATGGTCGTCTCGATGAAGGTCAGCCATTCCGACCTGAATCTCAGAGTATGGAACACCCTGTCGGGCATACGATAGAAAAAGCTGCCCCCGTCGGCGGCCGGCGACATGTTGATCGTCCGGGTCACATTTCCAGCTTCGTCGAACAGCAGAGCATCGCAAGCACCCTCCACAATGCCAAGGGTCTCGACCTTTCCGAAGTGCCGGTGAGGTCGCACGTAGGAACTGCGGTGCATGACGATCAACATTTCTTGCTGGGCTGAAGCTGCGTCCGCGTGGAAGCACAGTCGGCAGCGGCGCCGTGGCGACCTCGCGGCATTCTCGCGCAATAGCGTTATGGTGGCGCTGTCGACCGCAAGGAAGTCGCCATTGGAGTAGAAAACCTCCTGTGAAATCTGCTTCAAGCTCGTTTCCTTGTATTCGCTACACTTTGCATTTGTGATCTCCGGCTCTCGCAGCGGTAAATATACTCGCAATCCCGCGCCAATAAACATATTCCATCAGCTGACGTTGAATTCCCGCTACCGCGCCCGATGAGCATTTCGGGATCTGCGAGGGTGCCTATAAGACGGGCGTGCGCTTGGCAGGTGGGGCGCCGGGGCAGTGTGGTCTTGACCCGCGAGCAACCACCACGATACATCCCGTGTCGTCCTCAGAATTCCTCTGGCTCCGAAACGGCTGGTACTGAGCACCTGTGGGGCGCCCTAGAGAGGGCAGAGTGGGCCTCGATCAATTTGGGATTTCATCGTGAGCCTTGGAGCGCTGGACGTCTAGTCGGCGAAAGGGGCGCGGGTTTGACGAGCGCTTCCGCCCTATCTGTTGCCTTGTCTCAGGGCTTCGTGGTGGGCGGCATTGGAGCCGACGGGGCTGCAGCGCCGTCACGTGTTTAATTGCGGGATTGGGTTCCCTCAAGTCTGGACCAAAAATTTGACTGAACGATTGAAGGTTAAATTCCTCGCCGCGATTTGGGGCGCCAGATACATTGAGGAGTTCGCAAGGGTTTCGATCCCGTCCTATCTCGCCGAGGGTAATCTTCCTTACGTGGCGTCCGAGACGGATCTGGAAATCCTGATCATGACGTCGAGAGATAGCCGGGCGACATTCGACGAAGAGCCGGCTTTTTCCAGGCTTAGCGAGCTTTGTAACATTCGTTATATTTTTATCGACGACCTGATTTCGATCGGCGTCTATGGAGTGACTTTAACGCTGGCATTTGCCCGCGGCATACTCGACAGCGGTTCGGAGCAAACGAACACGCATTTCATCTTCATGAATTCCGATTTCGTCCTTTCCGACGGCGCCCTGCGCAAATTGGTGGGCGAACTCCAGAAGGGCAGGCGGTGCGTCATGGCGCCGTCCCTGAGGGCGGGCACGGAGAGCGTTCTCCCTGAATTGAGCGCAGCGATCGATCCGAAAGACGGCGTGCTTCGCATGTCGTCGCGGCAATTGGTCAAGCTCGCGTTTGACCATCTCCATCCAACAGTGATGGCCAAGACCGTCACGCAGGAATTGGTGACCTGCAAGACGCACAACCAGATCTATTGGCAGGTGGACCGCTCAACGCTTTTGGCCCGCTACCACTTGATTTTCATGTTGGCGATCAAGCCGGAAGTGCCATTGGGGAGCATCAATTCGTACTGCGATTACGGGTTTGTTCCAGAGTTGGTGCCGAGCGGAGAGTTCACCATTTTGGACGACTCCGACGACTTTTTCATGCTCGAGCTCCAATCGGTCGCGCAAGAAAGGGAGTTGCTTACCGGCGGTTCGTCAACGCCGCGGGAGATCGCGTCGGAGCTGTCGGTCTGGACGACGCGAGAGCATCGGCGTTTCGCCGAGGTTGATGTTCTGTTTCATGCGGAAGACCTGCCGGCCGACCTCGCGAGCGCTCGCACCGGGCTTTCTGATTTCATGGGGGTGATGCAGCGCGAGATGAGCACTACGCCGCTGGACCATGTCGATCACTTCTACTGGGTGTTCGGGGTTCAAGCGTGGGCGTCTCTCAGGTTCGGGGGGAACGCTGACAGCGACCTGCCTCTGGAGATTGCCAGACGATCTGAGCTGAGTGCTCCCTCCGCTGAGACCACAGCGGTCGCTCCGAAAGGCAGTCTCGTCGGCCGGACGAGAAGGGTTGCTGCCAGCCTGTATGCCAGCATGCTTGGACGGGCGCGGATGCTCGCGCAGCGTCGGCCGAATGTACCGATATGGCATTATCTGTGGCTCGATTGCCGGCTGGTGCTCGATTGGCTCGGCGGGGTATCGACGAGACCCGGCCAGCGCAACCTGCTGATCTGCAGTGAAGCTGGTTCTCTCGCCTCCTACTTTAGCAAATTGCCGACGTTCGACGTCGACCTGGGACTGGAGGCCTGGCTCGCTGAGAGCGGCGACGCCGGTACGGGCGGGCCCACCCATCCGGATGGGAGCTACGACAACGTTCTCATTCACATGTATCGATCGAATGTCCGCGAGATGCGAA
Source organism: Phreatobacter stygius (assembly GCF_005144885.1). Lineage (NCBI taxonomy): Bacteria > Pseudomonadati > Pseudomonadota > Alphaproteobacteria > Hyphomicrobiales > Phreatobacteraceae > Phreatobacter > Phreatobacter stygius. Next base: position 485,402 of record NZ_CP039690.1, on the reverse strand, counting down.
AGATGCTGGAGAAGGCCGAGCGTCTGATCAAGCGCGACGGCACGCTGTCCGTCTATGTCGACCATGTGCAATCCGAGATCGATCCCAGCAATTTTTCTATCGAACTGGCTCAGTATGTGGATCAACTGCTGCCATCGGACTGGGTCGGCTATCGTGTATCGGCGCGGTTCGCTGGCGGTGCAACGAAGCGGCGGCTTCGGCTTGTGGAGAGGCGCCTTTTTCGGTACCTGTGGCCCTCATCCGTCTGGCGGCTGCCGCTTGTCGCGGCCGCTGTCCTGTCATGGTTCGGCGTCGCCGCCATGATGTCGGTCAGCAATCTGCGCAACAGGAATCTGACGAAGAAATGCCCACAATTCTGCAGCAGTTTTCTCGCATCTTTCAGTCGTCCCAGTAGACAGCCTCGCTAAATGAAGTTGCGGCGGCAGGCCGGCGTCCTGTGGCGCTGTCAGGGGGGCGATCACGAGCGCGATTTTGGTCGCGATGTGGCCCCGATGACATGCGGCTCAAACGTCAGGCGCGATTTCGACTCTCGTACCCAAGACAGGTTTGCCCACAGATGACGGATGAGGCGGGATTTCTGGTTGTCGGAGGAGACAGTCTCGTTGGCGGCGGCGTGACCGCTGCGCTCAGGCGCCGGGGACATTCTTTCTTCACGACGACACGTCGGCACAGCAACCTGACGGTCGGCCGGACCTTTCTCGATTTCGAGAGCACGGAACCGTTCAAGGCCCCGGACGGGGTCGGTTACGCCTTCGTTATCGCGGCTGCGACGAACTACGATCGTTGCGAGACGGACCCTATGGCACGGGTGATCAATGTCGAGCTCATTCCTCGCACGGTGGCTTCGTTGCTCGAGCAGGGCCTCTTTGTGACGTTCATCTCGACCAATTCGGTCTTTGGTGGCGAGCGCCCATGGCCCGGGGAAGACGATGCTCACGCGCCTCAGATCGCATACGCGCAGCAGAAATCGGACGGGGAGCTGGCGGTTCGCGCCGCCGCCGAACGACTGGGTGCCACGGATCGACTCAACATCGTGCGTCTGACGAAGATCATGAATGGGGCGGTGTCGCCGCTGCCGGCCTGGTTCGACGCCTGGCGGCGTGGCGAGCCTGTCCAGCCCTTTTCGGACTTGATCTTCGCGCCAATCTCCGTGCGGTTCGTTGGCGAAGCGCTCGTCACTATTGGCGAGAGGCGCGTATCGGGCAACCTGCACCTTTCGGGCGCGGAGAATGTCGACTATGTCACTTTCGCACATGCTCTTGCGCGTCGCGCCGGCGTCGATGCGGCGTTGATTTCGCCCTCGTCCGCGGCGGAGAAGGGCATCCACATCGCGTTCAAGCCGCGCTACAGCGGCCTTGGGATGACGAGGACGACACAACTGACCGGTATTGAGCCGCAAAAGCTCGACGATCTCATTGCAGATCTAGGCGACTAATCCGAGGACACCGATTATGACCGCGATTGTTACCCGTCGGACGAGCTGCCGTCTGTGCGATTCAAAGAACGTGGAACGAGTTGTCAATCTCGAGCCGATCCCGCTGTCGGAAAACTACACCACTGATCCCAGTGTTGCGGCGCAAGCTCCCAGATTTCCCATCGATGTCTACATGTGCGCCGATTGTGGCCACGTGCAGCAGCTGGACGTCATCGACCCGAAATTTCTCTGGGATTCCTATACATATTACTCCGGCGAAGCGAAGGGGATGCCCGAGCATTTCGGGCAGATGTCGGACAAGTTCATCCGCAAGGCCGAGCCGCCTGCGGGCGCGCTCGTCATCGATATCGGGAGCAATGACGGTTCGCTCTTGAAGCCTTTCAAGAATGCGGGCTACCGCGTCCTCGGCATCGACCCGGCCAAGGACGCCGCCCAGCGCGCGAACGATGCCGGCATTCCAACGATCACGTCGCTGATGACGCTCGATCTTGCAAAAAAAATCCGCGAAGAACATGGGCCGGCGCATATCATTTGTGCCTTCAATGTCTTCGCTCACGCCGACGATCTTGGCGAGATAGCGGAGTGCGTGCGCATCATGCTTGCGCCGGACGGCCTCTTCTTTTTCGAGGCGCAGTACCTTATGGATATTATCGATGGCGTGCTTATCGCTACGATCTTCCATGAGCACATGAGCCATCACTCTGTGAAACCCATGGTGCGGTTTCTTGACCAACATGGCCTGGAGCTGGTTGCCGCAGAGCGTGCACGGATCCAGCATGGCTCTCTGATCGGCACCGTGCAGCTCAAGGGTGGAGGCCGGCCGGTCGAGGCCTCGGTGCAGCAACTGGTGGCACTGGAGGATGAGCGCCGGTTGGACGATCTTGATGTCCTGCGTGCGTTCGACGCCAAGTTGAAGCAGTTGCGCGAACAAACCGCCGGCCTCGCATCCAAGTGGCGAAACGAGGGGAAGACGATTGCAGGATACGGAGCCGCGCGCAGTGGCCCCACCCTTATTGCACAGCTTGGCCTGGCCGGAACAATCGACTTCATTGTCGATGATCATCCGCAGAAGGTTGGAAAGCTTGCGTCTGGTGATGGCATCCCGATCGTTCCGACTGCAGAACTTCTAAAGCGTATGCCCGATTATGCAGTGATCCTTGCTTGGGTGCATTCGCAGAAGATCATCGAAAGTAACCAAGAATACCTAAACAATGGCGGACATTTCGTCGTCCTTTGTCCGGAGACGCGAGTCGTCGGCAGGGATGGAGATATCAAGCTCTAGATCAGAGCGCTGCTGCCACAAGAGTGTCGGAGATTCCACGAGATGGATAAAGCCAAGACCAAAGAAGCTCAATACCAGGTTATTGTCGAGGCGGCGACAGAGCGTGGTGTTGAGTCTATGGGGTTACGTAGCAGCGAGAGCTGGTATGAAGACCCGAAGCATATCGTGTTTCGCTTTTCGCGCTATAAATTCGTTTCGAAAATGCTGGCTGGTCGAAAGCATGCGCTTGAGGTTGGCTGTGGTGACGCGTTCGGCACGCGCATCGTGCAGGCGGAGGTCGATAAGCTTACGGGCATCGACTTCGATCCGGTGTTTATTGACGACGTCAAGTCGCGCATGGTGCCACGATGGACATTCGACGTGTTCGTCCACGATATGCTCGACGGCCCGGTTCCCGGTGAATTCGACGCAGTCTATGCCCTCGACGTGCTGGAGCATATCGAGCCAGAACAGGAGGAACTCTTCCTGCACAACTCTTTTGCGCCGCTCGATGTCGAAGGCGTCGGGATAATCGGGCTTCCGTCGCTGGAAAGCCAAGTCTATGCCTCTACACAGTCGAAAGCGGGGCATGTTAACTGCAAGACTGCGCCTGACCTAAAGCGCCTAATGCAAAAATATTTCTATAACGTATTCATGTTCAGCATGAATGACGAAGTGGTGCATACGGGTTTTCACAAGATGGCGCACTATATTTTTGCTGTCGGCGCTGGTAGGCGCAGGTAAGAGGAGCGCTCGATCGTATCGAGCCACACCTGCAATGCCTGATTTCGTGACCGTTGCTGTATGTTGACATCTGGAGTCGTCGACAGCCTCCAGGTTGTTGACGATTTTCCGTCAAATCGACAAAAATCAGAAAGAATAGGCCTGCGCGGTGGCGAGGCGCAGTTTTTTTGGGTCCGTGGGCATCATTTGACGCCGCCATTGAAATTTATCCGCTGCGTAGTAGTTCTGCTTGGCGGGGGCCGAGCGAATGCCGGGGCGGTCACATATTGCTCCGCCAGACGTAGGCGGTTCGGGTATCCGGTTGATATCGCGGAAGTTTTTTGCGGCGATTTCCTGTGAATTTGCCGATTGATCGTCTCGGCCACGACAGCTCCTTCTGCCTGTCGAACTAGGGCTATGGAGTCCTCGGCGACATCCCACCGGGGTCATGTCCCGTAGCGTGGTGTAGCTGGCGCAAGGCCCCACGATCACCGGCATAGGCCGGGCTGGTCAGGCTGCCACGGCTGGCAGGCCGACACTAGGATCATCGCTCAGGCCGGCCATGGTTTCCAGGGTCATGTAGCGGGCCCGCTGGACGGCCCATTCATCGTTCTGTTCGAGCAGGATCGCGCCGACGAGCCGGGCGATGGCGGCCTCGTTGGGGAAGATGCCGACCACCTCGGTCCTGCGCTTGATCTCGCCGTTGACGCGCTCCAGCGGATTGGTGCTGTGGAGCTTCGCCCGATGCTGCGTCGGGAAGGTCATATAGGCCAGCACGTCGGTCTCGGCGGTATCCATCAGAGCCGCCAGTTTCGGCACCGTTGGCCTGAGCTGGTCGGCGACCCGGCGCCATTGCTGGCTGGCGGCCGTTGCATTGTCTTGGGCGAAAGCGGTGGCGATGAAGGCTGAGACAACGCGCCGCCCGCTGCGGCCGGCATGGGCGAGCGCATTCCTCATGAAGTGCACGCGGCAGCGCTGCCAGGTCGCGGTGAGCACCTTGGAGACCGCCGCCTTGATGCCTTCGTGGCTGTCGGAGACGACGAGTTTTACGCCGCGCAGGCCGCGTCTGGCCAGTTTGCGCAAGAACGCCGTCCAGAAGGTCTCTGCCTCGGAGGGGCCGATATCCATGCCCAGCACCTCGCGCCGACCGTCGCCGCTTACACCGACCGCCACGATCACCGCCACCGAGACGATCCGGCCGGCCTGGCGGACCTTCACATAGGTCGCGTCGATCCACAGATAGGGCCAGTCGCCCTCGATCGGCCGGTCGAGGAAGGCATGGACGCGCTGGTCGATTTCCTCGCAGAGCCGGCTGACTTGGCTCTTCGAGATGCCGCTCATGCCCATCGCCTTGACCAGGTCATCGACCGAGCGGGTCGAGATACCCTGGATGTAAGCCTCTTGGATCACCGCGGTCAGCGCCTTCTCGGCCAGCCGGCGCGGCTCCAGAAAGCCCGGAAAGTAGGAGCCTTTGCGTAGCCTCGGGATGCGCAGCTCGACCGTGCCGGCGCGGGTCTCCCAATCCCGCTCGCGATAGCCATTGCGCTGGGCCAGGCGGTCCGGGCTCTTCTCGCCGAAGCCGGCGCCGGCAAGGCCGCTGACCTCGAGCTCCATCAGCCGCCCGGCGGCAAAGCCGATCATCTCGCGCAGCAAATCGGCGTCGGGGCTCTTCTCCAGCAGCCCGCGCAGGTTCATCATCTCGTCGGTCATCGGTGGATCTCTCGGTTCGGGGTTGGTCGTCGCAACCCAAACCTAACCGGCAACCGCCGATGACCACCCGTCAGTTACACCACCAATCGGGACACGACATCCCATCGGTGCCACTTGTGTGCATATTAGTGCCGGAAACATTCTCAAGGCTTCGCCGTCGCAGCCCCGCAACGCCACGCCAGCAGAAGGCCGGAGAGATCGAGAGCTTGAGCGCCGGGATGCCCTTGTTTCATCGCACCGCCACCACGACGGCAGATCCTGTTGGCGAAGCCCTGCGGGCCTGCCGTGGTCCGCTCTGGGCGGCGGCGCTGTTCTCCGGCGTGCTCAACGTGCTGATGCTCGCCGGCGCGCTCTACATGCTGCAGGTCTATGACCGGGTGCTGGGCAGCCGCAGCGTGCAGACCCTGGTCGGGCTCACCGTGCTGCTCGCCGGCGTCTTCCTGGTGCAGGCGGTGCTCGATGTCATCCGGCAGCGCCTGCTCACCCGGGTCGGTGTCGCGGTCGACCGCCGGCTGGCGGACCGGATCTACCAGATGATCCTGGCGATCCCGCTGAAGGCGGGGGCGGGGGCCGATGCGCTGCAGCCGAGCCGTGATCTCGACACCGTGCGCGCCTTCGTCTCAGGGCTCGGCCCGACGGCCTTTTTCGATCTGCCCTGGATGCCGGTCTTCGTCATCCTCTGCTTCCTGCTGCATCCGCTCATCGGCTGGGCCGTGCTCGGCGGCTGCGTGGTGCTGTTTGCCATGACCTGGCTCACCGAGCGCGCCACCCGCGCGCCGACGCAAACCTTTTCGCGCGAGGCGGCGGCGCGCGCGGCGATGGCCGAAACCTCCAGGCGCAATGCCGAAGCCGTCGCCGCCATGGGCATGCAGGCGGCGCTGTCAGGCCGTTATGCCGCGATCAATGGCCGCTACCTCGCCGCCAACGAGGCGGCGACCGATGCCGTCACGCTTTACGGCACGGTGTCGCGCACCTTCCGCATGGCCATGCAGTCGGGCATTCTCGGGCTCGGCGCCTTCCTGGTGCTGTCAGACCAGGCGACGGCCGGCGTGATGATCGCCTCGTCCATCCTCATGGGGCGGGCGCTGGCGCCGATCGAACTCGCGGTCGGCCATTGGAAGGCCTTCATCGCCGCGCGCCAAGCCTGGGCTCGGCTGCGCCATGCGATGCGGGCGCTGCCGCCCGCCGCCTTGCCCATGCCGCTCGCGTCGCCCAGGCAAATGTTGACGCTCGATCAGGTGTTCACCGGCGCTCCCGCTACACAGAACCCGATCATCCAGGGCATCTCGCTGTCGCTGCTCGCCGGCCAGGCGCTGGGTGTCATCGGGCCGTCGGCCTCGGGCAAGTCGACCCTGGCGCGCACGCTCGCCGGCGTCTGGGCGCCGCTGCGCGGCTCGATCCGGCTCGACGGCTCGGAACTGTCGCAATGGTCGGCCGAGGCGCGCGGCGATTTCATTGGCTATCTGCCCCAGGATATTGGCCTGTTCGACGGCACCATCGCCGAGAACATCGCGCGTTTCCGGCCCGGCGCCGATCCGGAGCAAGTGGTCGCGGCGGCACGCGTCGCCGGCGCCGACGGCATGATCCGCGGCCTGCCGGAAGGCTACGAGACCCGGATCGGTGATGGCGGCACGGCCTTGTCCGGCGGCCAGCGGCAACGGGTGGCGCTGGCCCGCGCGGTGTTCGGCGATCCCTTCCTCGTGTTGCTCGACGAGCCCAATGCCAATCTCGACATGGAGGGCGAGGCGGCCGTCACCCAGGCGATCCGTCATGTCCGCGAGCGCGGCGGCATCGCCATCGTCATTGCCCACAGGCCGAGCGCCATCGCGGCGGTGGATGTCGTCGCCGTGATGCGCGAGGGCCGGCTTGCCGCCTTCGGCCCGCGCGACGAGGTTTTGAAGCGGGTGCTGGCGCCGCCGCCGAAGGGGGCGAGATCATGACCGACGAGACGCAGAGACCCGGCGCGATGGATCATCGTCAGGCCACGCCGGAGACATCCATGCGCCGGCTGGTCATCGCCGGGCTGGTCATCGTCGTCGCGCTGGTCGGCGGCGTCGGCACCTGGGCCGCCACCGTGCCGCTCTCCGGAGCGGTGGTGGCCAGCGGCACCATTGTCGCCGATACCAATGTCAAGACGGTGCAGCATCCGACCGGCGGGGTGATCGGCGAGATCCACGTGCGCGACAGCGCGCGGGTCGGCGAAGGCGATCTGCTGGTCCGGCTCGACGATACGGTGACCCGGGCCAATCTGCAGGTCGTGGTCAAGCAGCTCAACGAGATGCAGGCGCGGCTGGCGCGATTGGAGGCCGAACGCGACGGCCTGCGCGAATTCGCCGTGCCGGCCGATCTGGCGGCCATCATGGGCCTGCCCGATGTGGCGCGTGCTGTCGCCAGCGAGAAGAGCCTGTTTCTGGCGCGGCTCGAGACCCGCGACGGCCAGGCCCGGCAGATGCGCGAGCGGATCGGCCAGATCCGCGAAGAGATCGCCGGCATCAGCGCCCAGGAGAAGGCCCGCCGCCGCCAGGTCGAGCTGATCGACCGCGAGGTCGCCGATGTCGGCGATCTCTACCGGCGCAACCTCGTGCCGCGCACCCGCATGGTCGAGCTGGAACGCGAGCAGGCGCGGCTCACCGGCGACGTCGGCCAGTTCGTCGCCGAGCGCGCCCGGGCCGAGGCGCGCATCACCGAGACCGAATTGCTGATCCTGCAGATCGGCCAGGATCTGCGCCGCGAGGTGTCGACCGAGCTGCGTGACGTGCAGGGGCGCATCGGCGAGTTCGTCGAGCGCCGGATCCAGGCGGAAGACACGCTGAAGCGGATCGAGATCCGCGCACCGCAAAGCGGCCTGGTGCATCAGCTCAACTATCACACCGTCGGCGGCGTCATTCCGCCGGGCCAGCCGATCATGCAGATCGTGCCCGGTGACGACCTCCTGGTCATCGAAATCCGCATCCAGCCGCAAGACATCGAAAAGGTCGCCATTGGCCAGCCGGCCCATATCCGCTTCAGCGCCTTGCCCCATGGCACCACGCCCGAAGTGCAGGGCAAGGTGACGCGCGTGTCGGCCGATGTCGTGCGTGAGCAGCAGACCAACGCGGTCTATTTCACCGCCCGCGTCGCGGTGCTGGATGGTGAGCTCGCCAAGATCGGCACCCATCGGCTGGTCTCGGGCATGCCAGCGGAAGTCTTTGTCCGCACCCAGGACCGCACGGCACTCGCCTATCTGATGAAACCGATCGCCGATCAGCTCAACCGCGCCTTCCGGGAGAATTGACGCGGGTGGCGAAGAGCGGTCGGGCTCAGACGGCCTGGCCGCGCGCCTGGCCAATCGCGATGACGTTTTTCGGCTTGCGGATCTCCGGTACCAGATCGGCCACCAGGTCGCGTACGGTCTCGTCGTCGCCCTGTTCGGCAGCGCTGGCGAGTTCTGCGATGATGGCATGCAGGCGCGGCAGCGGGATCGATTGGGATTCGGCGGCGACGATGCCGCGCACGCCAATATCGAATTGCGGCTCGCGATCTTCGAACAGGAATTCGGCCATGCGCTCGCCCGGCCGCTTGCCGGTATAGACGATCTGCATGCCGTGGTCGGGCTCGAAACCGGCGAGCCGGATCATCCGCCGGGCGAGATCATCGATCCTCACCGGCTGGCCCATGTTCAGCACCAGCACCGCGGACTGGCAGCCGGTGCCCTGGGCAGTGGTGACGCGCGCGGCCGTCCACAAGAGATCGGTCGCCTCGCGCTTGGTCATGAAATAGCGCACCATCGCCGGATCGGTGACCGTCACCGGGCCGCCCGCCTCGATCTGCGCGCGGAAGCGGGGCACCACCGAGCCGGCCGTGCCGATGACATTGCCGAAGCGCACCGCGACGAGCCGGGTGGCATGTCGCACATGTCCGCCGACCAGGGCCGGCGCCGCGTCGATCGACTGGGTGTAGAGTTCGGCGATCCGCTTGGTGGCGCCGAGGATCGAGGCCGGCTTGGTGGCCTTGTCGGTGGAGATCAGCACGAAGACGCCGACGCCCGCGGCGATCGCCGCATCCGCCGTGTTGACCGTGCCGAGCACATTGGTGCGCACCGCTTCGGCCACCTCGCGCTCCAGATGCGGCACGTGTTTCAGCGCCGCGGCATGGAACACCACGTCGGGAGCGAAGGCCTGGATCAGTTCGGCAATGCGCGCGCGGTCGCGGATGTCGCAAAGGCGGCCTTCGACCACCTCCGCCTTGTCTTCCAGCGTCAATTCGGCGCGCTCGAGCACGGCGTGCAGCGCCGCTTCCGAATGGTCGATCACCAGCACCCGGGCGGCGCCGATCTCGGCGCTGCGCAGCGCCAGCTCCGCGCCGATCGAGCCGCCGCCGCCGGTCACCACCACCCTCTTGCCCTGGACATAGGCCTGCAGCGGTTCCTCATCGACCTCGACCAGGGGCCGGATCAGGAGGTCGTCGTCGATCACCGCATGCAGTTTTGCCGGGCGCGCCATATCGGTCGAATGGGCGATGTCGAGCCGGATCGCCGGGATGCCGAGGCGCCGGAACGTGCCGACCACCTCTTCGATCTGGCGGACCTCCTTCAGCGCCTCCGGCGCGATCAGCGCTCGCTGGATGGCGATGCCGCGCTCGGCCGCGTCCCGGACGATGCCCTCCACGCTGTCGATCAGACCCCAGACCGGCACGCCGCGGACCACCTGGTGGACCTCCTGCGGCACCGTCGTGACGATGCCGAAAATGCGGATCGGGCCGGCAAGACCCGCTTCGGCGAGCTTGATGACGCCCTCGGCATCCGAGGCACGGCCGATCGCAATGGCCGCCAGCATGTCGGCATTGTGGACATTGGCGCGGCGCCAGTTGCGGAAGGCGCGGTAGGCGACGCGGGGACCGCCGAGCAGGATGATCTGCACCGACCAATAGATCGCCAGTGTCCGGCCGCCGAAAAATTTGTTGGCGTCGATATAGCGCGGCGAGATCATGTAGTCGGCGATCAGCAGCGTCGCGGTCAGGATCGAGACCGCCTTGAAGATGCCGAACAGGTCGAAAAGCGAGGCAAAGCGCCAGCGCGACGCGTAGAGCGAACAGATATAATAGACGAAAAGCGCGAAGGCGGCGAAGGCCAGCCCGGCGAATATCTCGAATCGACGCCCGAAATCAGGGATATGGGGTTCACCGCGCAGCGAGATGGCAAGAGCCAACGCCAGAAAGGTCACGCCGAAATCATGCAGCGCAACCCAATAGGTCTTGAACGGAATCTTCTTCAAATGACTGTTCACGGCGCTGAGGGTTTTGCGTGGGATGGCTTGGCGGAGTTCGATCCCGTGACATCGGCAGGCAAGCTGCACAAGCGCTACGACAAACCATCGTTTCCCCGGCCGGTCAAGTTTCCCGGGGCGGCTGGTCGTGGGAATTCCACGCTCGAATGGCCGCCCCATGCCTTCATGCCACAGGCACCCCGGGCGCGCCGGCCAGCGGATTCACACATTTCGAAACGGTAGTATTTCCAATGCCTTGCACGACAGAGCCGCGCGCAAGGCATTGAAAGGCCGCATGTTCTCGAGATGTGTGAATGTCGTAGCGCGCGCCGGGGAGTTGATGGTTCGGGATCAGGCTTGGGCCGCGCGCAGCGCACCGATCAGCGACCGTTCGAGTGTGGAAGCGACCTGGGCCTGTGACGCTTTCTCGGCGAACTCGGTGAGCATCTGCGCCGGCAGCCGGGGCGCCAGCGTCGACACCAGCTGGATCAGGTCCTCGAGGGTGGCGGCGAAATGGTCCTGCAGGTCCAGGCCCATGCCTGGTTCGCGCTTCATTCTGTCCGCCAGTTCCTGCGCGACGATGCGGGCCGATTCATCCAGGCCGGCGCCGGTCACGATGACGCTGTTAACGCAGAGCCGGACGAAGTAGGGAAGGCAACGTTCAACTTCTTCGGCGATTGTTGGCATAGGATTTCTTAAAATCGGGGCGCCCTTCGCCCGGGCCGCCTTGGCGATGCCGGCGAACCGGCGATTTGTCTCACTGGCTGAGGATAAAGGCAAGGAACATGGCGAAGGCGTGGCTCGATGGAACCTCTCCACAGGCGGCGGGGGTCTCGGGTTCCGGGACGCAGCCATGAGCGCGCCCAGGATTCTCGTCATCATCAACGAGGATTGGTTCTTCCGGTCGCATTTCCTGCCCTGGGGTGTGGCGGCGCGCGCGGCCGGCTTCGACGTCACGCTGCTTGCGGCGCGCGGCCCGGCTTCCGAACGGATCGAGGCCGAGGGCATTCATGTCGTCGCGGCCAAGGCGGCGCGCGCCGGGCTCGCGCCGAAAAACCTGGTGCCGGCGGCACGCCAGGCGATCGGGCTGATCGATCCCGGGCGGCCGACCATCGTCCATGCCTTCGGCCTGCATGGCATGGCGATCGCGGCACTCGCGCGCACCCTGTCCGGCCGATTTCCGACCGTGGTCAGCGTGACCGGCCTCGGCTTTCTCGCGGCGAACGGCCGGAAGCTCGCCGCCGGCGCGCTGGCTTTTGCCGCTCGCGCGGCGCTCGACGGGCCCGCCACGGTCTGGCTGACCGAGAACCCGTCGGACGGACCGGCCATGGGACTGTCGCGCGCGATCAAGGCGGGGCGGGTCGTCCAGCTCGGCGGCGCCGGCGTCGATGTCACCGCCTTCAGCCCGCGCGCGCCGCTGGCGCGGCCGCCGATGAAGCTGGCGCTGGTGGCGCGGATGATCCGCTCCAAGGGTGTCGACTTGGCGGTGGCGGCGGTGGCGCAAGCACGCGGCCAGGGTCTCGACGTGACGCTGACGCTGATCGGCGCCGGCGACCCGCGCAACCCGCGCGCCTATACGGCCGACGAGCTCGCGGGTTTTGCCGCGACGCCGGGCGTCACCATGCTCGGCGCGCGCGACGACGTCGCCAGGATCCTTGCCGAACACCACGCCTTCATTCTGCCGTCGCGTGGCGGCGAGGGGTTGCCGAAGGCGCTTTTGGAGGCGGCGGCGGGCGGGCTGCCGGCTGTTGTCACCGATGTCCCCGGTTGCCGTGAATTCGTCCGTGATGGCGAGACCGGCCTGGTTGTCCGGGCCGATGACGTCGCGGCTCTGGCGGAAGCCTTGCGGCGGCTCGCTTCGGCCGACGTCGACGCCATGGGCCTGAAGGCGCGCGCCCGCGTGGTCGACGGCTATTCGGTCGAGACGGTGGCCGAGACCGTTGTCGCGGCTTACCGGCGGCTTGTCGCCAAGGCCGGCGGCAGGGGGTGAGCCGCGCGTCCCATTGACAGCTTGCCCGGCCGGCGCCGGTGGCGTGACCGGAGCGGGTTTCGACCGCCGCCGCGGCTTGACAGCTTGCGCCTCCCGCAGGTAAGTAACTGGTGAGTTACACAAGAGCCCCGCCTCAGAGGGCCCGATGTCACCGGGAGCGGACGATGGCGGACACAGGCAAGCCGAACGCCTGGACCAGGGCGCTGAAGCGCGCCTCATGGCTCCGCCCCTTCGCGCTGCTCGTCATGCTGCTGGTGCTGTGGGACCTGGTGATCCGGCTCCTGGATATCCCGCCCTATCTGGTGCCGGCGCCCTGGGAGGTGGTGAAAACCTTCCGCACCGAAGGCGCCATGCTGATCGCCCAGTCCGTTCCCACGACGATCGCGACCCTTGGCGGCTTCGTGCTGTCGGCGCTGTTCGGCATTCCCACCGCCATGCTGATCGCCGGCTCGCGCACGGTCGAATCCTATTTTTATCCCCTGCTGGTGTTCTCCCAGTCGATCCCGAAGGTGGCGATCGCGCCCTTGTTCGTCGTCTGGTTCGGTTTCGGCATTGCGCCGAAGATCATCACCGCCTTCCTGCTCGGGTTCTTCCCCGTGGTGGTCGCCGGCGTCCAGGGCTTCAAGTCGCTCGACACCGAAATGCGCGACCTGGCGCGCTCGATGAAATGTTCGCGCTGGCAAATGTTCACCATGGTCAGCCTGCCGAACGCGCTGCCCGCCATCTTTTCCGGCCTGAAGGTCTCGGTGACGCTCGCCGTGGTCGGCGCGGTGGTCGGCGAATTCGTCGGCTCGAATTCCGGCATCGGTTTCGTGCTGCAGCGCTCGATCGGCAATTTCGAACTGCCGACCATGTTCGCGGCCCTCGTGCTGCTGGCGGTGATCGGCGTCATCCTGTTCTGGATCGTCGACCTCATCGAGCGCCTGGCTTTGCCCTGGCACGCGAGCCGGCGGCAGGACTTCCAGTTCACCGCCTGATCAAGCAAAGGCGGCCGCTCGAACGGTCCGCCAAACCGAGGGAGGAAGACCATGCATCGCCGTCATTTTCTCACAGGCCTCGCCGCCTCCGGCCTGGTCGCCAGCCCGGCGCTCGGGCAGTCGAGCCGCCCCGCCGACAAGGTGCAGTTCCTGCTCAACTGGTATCTCTACGGCGAACACGCGCCGTTCTTCCTCGGCAAGAAGCTCGGCCTGTTCGCCGCCGAAGGCATCGATCTCGAGATCATGGAAGGCCGCGGCTCGGCGGTGACGCTGCAGGCGGTCGCCGCCAGATCCGCGCTGTTCGGATATTCCGACATGTCGGCCATCGTGCGCGGCGCGGTGCGCGGCGCGCCGGTCATTTCCACCGGCGTGCTGCTGCAGAAGAACCCGGCCAGCGCCATGGGTTTTGCCGAAAAGAACATTCGCACCGCCGCCGACCTGAAGGGCAAGACGGTCGCCACCACGCCGGGCGATGCGCTCTCGCAGGTCTGGCCGGCCTTCCTGAAAAAGGCGGGCCTCACCGAGGCCGACGTCAAGATCGTCGCCGGCGACGCCCAGACCAAGCTCAATGCTGTCATTTCCGGCCAGGCCGACGTGCTGCTCGGTTATTCCCACGACCAGTCGATGAAGATCAAGGATGTCACCGGCAAGTCGGTCTATCCGATCATGTTCGCCGATTACGGGCTGAATTCGGTGGCGACCGGGGTCATCACCCATCGCGACACGCTGACCGCGAACCCGGACCTGGTGCGCCGCTTCATGAAGGCCGCGACGCTTGCAGCGGAGGCTGCCGAAAAGGCCCCGGCGGCAGCGGCCGAGGCCATGCTGGAGGCCGATCCGAAGGCCGGCAAGAAGGACACGCTGACCGAGGGCTTCACCATTTCGGCCGGGCTCTATCGCCTGACCCCGGACCAAAGGCCGTTCCAGACCCAGCCGAAGGCGGTCGCCGACACGGTCGATATCCTGGTCGAGTTCGGCGGTGTCGATCCGGTGGCGAAAACCCGGGTGCAGTCGTTCTACACCACCGATTTCCTGCCCGGGAGGGCGACGAATTAGAGAGGGGTGCGAGTGGCTTGCGCGGGGCTCGGTCGTCCTTCGAGGCTCGCGCAAGGGCGCTCGCACCTCAGGATGAGGGCGGTGAAGATCTGCACGTCCCTTGCTCATGAGGCGTCGCGTTCAGCGCGCATCCGGCGCCGCCCCTGCTGCAAAACACAACCTTCCTCATCCTAAGGTGCGAGCTCTTGCGAGCCTCGAAGGACGGCCAACCGAACTGCAAATCCCATGTGGACCTCGCGATGACCGCACCCAAGCTCCGCCTTGTCGATGAAGCGAAAACCGCCGGGCCGCCGGCGATCGCGATCGAAAAGCTGACCAAGACCTATCGCACGGCGGATGGCGACGTGCCCTCGCTGACCCCGATCGACCTCGACATCCGCGACGGCGAATTCGTCGCGGTGGTCGGTCCGTCGGGTTGTGGCAAGTCGACGCTTCTGAAGCTGATCGCCGGCCTGATCCAGCCATCCAGCGGCGGCGTCACGGTGGCCGGCAAGCCGGTGGTCGAACCGCCCGACGATGTCGGCATCGTGTTCCAGAACCCGGTGCTGCTCGCCTGGCGCAGCGTCATCCGCAACATCATGATGCCGGTGGAGGTCAGGCGCCTCGACCACGCGAGCCATCTCGCCCGCGCCCAAGCGCTGATCAAGACCGCCGGCCTCACCGGTTTCGAGAACAAATATCCCTGGCAGTTGTCGGGTGGCATGCAGCAGCGCGCGGCGATCTGCCGGGCGCTGGTCCATGATCCGAAGATCGTGCTGATGGACGAACCTTTTGGCGCGCTCGATGCGCTGACCCGCGAACGGATGAACCTGCAGCTGCAACGCATTCATCATGAGACCAGAAAGACCATTCTGCTGATCACCCATTCGATCCCGGAATCGGTGTTCCTGGCCGACCGGGTGGTGGTCATGACCGACCGGCCCGGTGCGATCGCGGCGATCTATGACGTGCCGCTGCCGCGCCCGCGCACCCTCGACATGATGGGCGCGCCTGTTTTCACCGAGCTCGCCAGACAGGTGCGTTCGCACTTCTACTCCCAGGGCAATATCGACTGACATGACGGCGCCGCTGATCCGCCTCCACGACATCGAAGCCTTCGAGCGCTGGACGCCGTTCGCCCGGCCGTTCCGTTTCGGCGCGGTGACGGTGGAGGGTGCGTGGCAGGCCTTCGTCAGGCTTGGCGTCGAGGTCGAAGGCGGCGCCCGGGCGACCGGCGCTTCGGCCGAGCTGATGCCGCCGAAATGGTTCGACAAACGAGCCGAGCGCAGCGCCGCCGCAACCGTCGCGGACCTGCGCGCCAGCCTCGCCCATGCGGTTTCGACCGGCTCGGAACCACGCCCGCCCGACACCGCCTTTGGCCTTCATGCCGCCCATCACGGCGCCCAGGGCGCCTGGGCGCACGCCTCCGACATTACCGCGCTCAGCGCCGGTTTCGGCGTGGCGCTGATCGACAAGGCCATTCTCGACGGGCTCGCCAAGGCGCTCGGCGCAAGCTTCGTCGAAATGCTCAACGGCAATGCCGTCGGGCTCGACACCAGGCTGACGCCGGATCTCGACCAGGCGGCGATCCACCGGATGCTCGCCGGCCTGAAACCGCACCCGTCGATCGCCATCCGCCACACCATCGGGCTGAACGACGAGATCGACGGGGAGGGCGGGCTGGCCGCCGAGCTCGACGCGTCGGACCTGCGCTTCTTCAAGATCAAACTGTCAGGCGATCCGGCGGCCGACCATCTCAGGCTCTCGGCCATAGCCGGCCTGATCGACCGTCGCGGCATCGATTACCAGGTCACGGTCGACGCCAATGAACAATATGCCCCGGCCGACCTGCTGGCCTTGTTCGCGCTGATCGAGGCCGACCCCAAGCTCGGCCGGTTCATCGGACGGCTGCTCCTGGTCGAACAGCCCTTTGACCGGCGGATCACCTTCGACAGTCCGCTCGACCCCCGGCTCGCCGCCCGCACCGTCATCATCGACGAGGCCGATGACGCTTATGACGCTTTCCCGCGCGCGCTGGCGCTCGGTTATCGCGGCGTCTCCGCGAAATCCTGCAAGGGCCTCTACAAGGCGCTGCTCAATGCCGCCCGCGTCGCGGTCGCGAATGCGCAAGCCGATGCGGCCGGCGCGCCCTTCGTGCTGTCGGCCGAAGACCTCACCTGCCAGCCGGGCCTCGCCGTGCAGCAGGACACCGCCCTGGTCGCGGCGCTCGGCCTGGGTCATGTCGAGCGCAACGGCCACCATTATGTCGATGGTTTCGGCCAGGCGCCGGCAAGCGAAGCCGAAGCCTTCCTGGCGGCTCACCCCGATCTCTACACGCGGGACCAAGGCCGCATCCGGCTCGCCGCCGCGCGCGGCCGGCTCGCCACCTCCTCGCTGTTCGGCCCGGGCTTCGCTTCCGGCGCCATGCCCGATTGGGCGTCTCTTTCACCACTTGCGAATTCAACTGAAGGACTACCCTCATGAGCACAAAGACCCTTGGTGTCGTGATGAACGGCGTCACCGGCCGCATGGGCACCAACCAGCACCTGGTGCGCTCGGTCGCCGCCATCCGGGCTGAGGGCGGCGTCACCATGTCCGATGGCTCGAAGGTGCAGCTCGACCCGATCCTGATCGGGCGCAATGCCGACAAGGTGGCGGCACTTGCCAAGGCCAATGGCGTGGAGCGCTGGGGCACCGATCTCGACGCGGCAATAGCCGATCCGAAAAACCAGATCTTCTTCGATGCGGCGACCACCCAGATGCGTCCGACGCTCTTGGAACAGGCGATCAATGCCGGCAAACATATCTATTGCGAGAAGCCGATCTCGACCAACCTGCCCGAGGCGCTGCGCATTTGCCGGCTCGCCCGCGACAAGGGCGTGAAGAACGGCACGGTGCAGGACAAGCTGTTCCTGCCCGGCCTGCAGAAGCTGAAAATGCTCCGGGATTCCGGCTTTTTCGGCCAGATGCTCTCGGTGCGCGGCGAGTTCGGCTACTGGGTGTTCGAAGGCGACTGGCAGGAGGCGCAGCGACCCTCGTGGAACTACCGCAACGAGGACGGCGGCGGCATGATCCTCGATATGGTCTGCCACTGGCGTTACGTGCTCGACAACCTGTTCGGCCAGGTGAAGTCGGTCTCCTGCCTCGGCGCCACCCATATCCCCGAGCGTGTCGACGAAAACGGGCGGCGCTACAAGGCGACCGCCGACGATGCGGCCTA
Organism: Phreatobacter stygius; assembly: GCF_005144885.1. Lineage (NCBI taxonomy): Bacteria > Pseudomonadati > Pseudomonadota > Alphaproteobacteria > Hyphomicrobiales > Phreatobacteraceae > Phreatobacter > Phreatobacter stygius. The sequence goes on along the minus strand of NZ_CP039690.1, from coordinate 467,808 downwards.
TGCCACCTTCGAGCTCGAAGGCGGCGTGATTGCGCATATGAACATGTCCTGGGCCACCCGCGTCTATCGCGACGACCTGGTCACCTTCAATGTCGACGGCACGCTTGGGTCGGCGGTCGCCGGGCTGCATGACTGCATGATCCAGCCGCGCGCCGCCACGCCCCGCCCGGTGTGGAACCCCGACCAGAAACAGGCCATCGACTTCCGCTCGACCTGGCAGAAGGTTCCCGACAACGTCCAGTACGACAACGGCTTCAAGGTCCAGTGGGAAATGTTCATTCGCCACGTGGTCGAGGACACGCCCTATTCCTACACGCTGGTGGAAGGCGCCAAGGGCGTGCAGCTGGTCGAATGCGCCTTGCAGAGCTGGAAGGAACGCCGCTGGGTCGACGTTCCCGCCCTGACCATTTGAACGCGAAAGAGGGAGACACGACCATGCTGGACAAACCGCACAGCCAGGCATCCGTTGTTCTGCCGACGGCCAGCCGCGGGCTCGAGCATTACAAGCTCTCGGCGCCGAAAAGCTTCCCGCGCACGGCGACGCCGCTCAACCGGGTGGCACTGGCCGCCGCCCACATGGTTGCCGATCCGCTCGCCGAGGTCGATCCCTGGCTGGGCGTTGCCATCGACTGGGACCGGACCATGGCCTATCGCGACTATCTCTGGGGCCTCGGCCTCGGCGTCGCCGAGGCCATGGACACCGCCCAGCGCGGCATGGGGCTCGACTGGCCGATGGCGCTGGAATTGATCCAGCGCTCGGTCAGGGCGGCGAAAGCCACCCCCGGCGCGGTGGTGTTTTCGGGTGCCGGCACCGATCATCTCGATCCGGCCGAGGCCGGTTCGCTCGACGACGTGATCAGGGCTTACGAAACCCAGTTCGAGGCCATCGAGGCGGCCGGCGGGCGGATCATCATGATGGCCTCGCGGGCGCTCGCCCGGGTCGCCAAGGGCCCGGCTGATTATGCCAGGGTTTATGACCGGATCCTCGGTCAGTCGGCTGAGCCGGTGATCATCCACTGGCTCGGCGACATGTTCGATCCGGCCCTGTCGGGTTATTGGGGCACCGCCGATCTCGACGCCGCCATGGATACGGCGGTCGGCGTGATCAATGCCAATGCGGCAAGAATAGACGGCGTCAAGGTCTCGCTCCTCGACAAGGACAAGGAGATCGCCATGCGCCGGCGCCTGGACAAACGGGTGCTGATGTATACCGGCGACGACTTCAATTATGCCGAGCTGATCGCCGGCGATGCACAAGGCTATTCCCACGCGCTGCTCGGCATTTTCGACGCCATCGCGCCGGCCGCCGCCGGTGCGTTGTCGGCACTCGCCGATGATGATCTCGAGACCTTCCACGCGATCTTCGCGCCGACCGTGCCGCTGTCGCGCCATATCTTCAAGGCGCCGACCCGCTTCTACAAGACCGGCGTGGTGTTTGTTGCCTATCTGAACGGGCACCAGGACCATTTCACCATGGTCGGCGGCCAGGAGAGCACACGCTCGACCCAGCATCTGGCTGAACTGTTCCGGCTCGCCGACAAGGCCGGCATCCTGCGCGATCCCGAACGGGCGGCCGCCCGCATGGCGGCGGTCATGGCGGTCAGGGGTGTCGGGTGAGCCCACCCTTCCCATGACCGAGCCTGTCCCGGCCATCCACGTCTTCTTGTCATGGCTCTCGAAATCGTGGATGCCCGGCCCAAGGCCGGGCATGACGCGATGAGGAGAGCCCCATTTTCCGGCGGCCTTCATGCGTGACTTTTCAGGCGATCACTCGCAGCTCTCCCTCAACACCGCGACGGTGCGCAAACAAGGCAATCTCCTCGACATCATCGAAGCTTGCGCCCGCCACCAGATCCGCGCGATCGCGCCCTGGCGCGACCAGGTGGCGCTGGTCGGGCTCGACGCCGCGGTGACGGCCGCAAAAGACGCCGGGCTGAAGCTCTCGGGTTATTGCCGGGGCGGCATGTTCCCGGCCGACGGCGCGCGCCGGCAGGAGGCGCGCGACGACAACCGCCGGGCGGTCGACGAGGCCAAGGCCTTCGGCGCGCCCTGCCTGGTGCTGGTGGTCGGCGGCCTGCCGCAATTTTCGCGCGCCGGTTCGGCCGTCTCGAAGGATCTCGGCGCGGCGCGCGCCCAGGTCGAGGACGGCATTGGCGAATTGCTCGACTATGCGCGTGGCGTCGGCATGCCGCTCGCCATCGAACCTTTGCATCCGATCTATGCCGCCGACCGGGCCTGCGTGAACACGCTTGCCCATGCGCTCGACATTTGCGACCGGCTCGATCCTGACATGACCGGCGCGCTGGGCGTGGCGGCGGATGTCTATCACGTCTGGTGGGACCCGAACCTCTATCGCGACATCAGGCGGGCAGGCGACAAGCGCCTGCTCGCCTTCCATGTCTGCGACTGGCTGGTGCCGACCCGCGACCTGCTGACCGACCGCGGCATGATGGGTGACGGGGTGATCGACATCCCCGCGATCCGCCGGGCGGTCGAGGCCGAGGGCTTTTCAGGCTTCTCCGAGGTCGAGATCTTCTCCGAACTCGACTGGTGGCAGCGCCCGATGGACGAGGTGCTGGAGACCTGTATCGCCAGGCACAAGACGGCGGTGTGAGGGGGCGAGTGGGAAATGGGGAATTGTGATGCCCGGTGCGCTCCTGAACCACCGACGTCACCCCCGGCCGAGCGCAGCGAGGGGAAGGGGGTCCAGGAGCCATCAGGCCGGGCCCTCGGCGCATGCGGTCAGATGGTCTCGCGGGCGCTGACGGCCGGGCTCTGCAACCCCTGGACCCCCTTCCCGTCGCTTCGCTCCGCCGGGGGTGACGTAGTGGTTCAGGTGCGCTCGGCCGGGGGTGACGTAGTGGTTCAGGTGGGCTTTGGCGAGGCCACGGCGAACCTCCTCGTGCAGCGCCATTCCACCCGCGCTACCCATTCAGCCTTTCGTACAAATCCTCCCAGTGCGGATTGTCCCGTTCGATCAGCTTGAGCTTCCAGGCCCGATTCCAGCCCTTGATCTGTTTCTCCCGGCCGATCGCCTCGACGATGCTGTCGTGCGGCTCCATCCAGACCAGCTTCACGACGCCGTATTTTCGCGTGAAGGCGGCGCCCGTGCCGGTGCGGTGCTGATAGGAGCGCCGCGCAATGTCGTTGGTCACGCCGACATAAAGCGTGCCGTTCCGGTCGCTGGCCATCATGTACACGTAATACATGGCCGGACGTGCCTCCGCCGCTGGCTGATCCGCCGGACATCATCCGGGTTCAGGTTGGGTGGAAGCAAGCTGGTTTTAGGCGCTCGCGGGTGGCTCGCGCCGAGCGAATCGACCCGCACCGACGTCCCCCCCCGGCGAGCCCAGGCGGAAGCCCTTGCTTCTGCCTGGGGCGAGGAAAGGGGGCCAGGAGTTGCAGAGCTCGTCCCTTGCCGTTGGGAAACCACCTCGCCCACTTGCGCCGAGAGCGCCGGTGAGGCCGCCCTGGACCCCCTTCCCGTCGCTTCGCTCCGCCGGGGGTGACGTCAGTGGTTCAGGTGCGTTCCGGTGCCGTCAGGCCCCCGCCATACCCCTAATTCGCATTTGATCAATGTAGATCTCGCGCGCACAGTAACCGGGCGCCGCAGCCGGGGAACATTGCCATCAAGACATGGCCGACGCCCAGCCCCCGCCCGGCGGCTTTCCACTGACACGCCGAACGGTAACCAGGGAGATTGAACATGGCACTCTACATGTATCAGGCTGCCTACACCGCAGAATCGATTGCCGCCCAGCTCAAGAATCCGCAGAACCGCGTCGAGGCCGTCGGCCGGGCGGTGTGCGAGGCCGTCGGAGGCAAGTTCATCGGCGGCTGGTATTGCTTCGGCGACTATGACATCACCCTCGTCGCCGACGTGCCGGACAATCAGAGCATGGCCGCCATCGCTCTGGGCATTGCCGCGGGGGGCGCCCTCAAGTCGGCGAAGACCACCGTGCTGATGTCCGGGGCCGAGGCGGTGGCCGGCATGAAGAAGGCGGAGGCGGTGGTCAAGATCTACAAACCCGCCCGATAGGCAGGCTGGCGGGCCGCGTTGGCGGTGGCCCTCGCGGCTCCGATTGGGCAATGGCATCGGCCGCGCGCTCGTCTTTCGCACCCCTTCGTCATGCCCGGGCTTGTCCCGGGCACCCACGTCTTATCCCCATCACAGCCGATATTTCACGCCGATCCGGAACGTGTGCGTCGAGACCGTCGTATTCAGGTTGACGCGCACGAGCGGGGCCACCGCCGGCGCCGGCACCGGCAGGCTGACCAGATCATTGAAGTGGCCACGCGTCTGGGCATAGCTGTAATCCGCCGTGACCGACCAGTTGCCGGCGAGCCGGTATTCGGCGCCAGCGCCGACAAAGGCGCCCCATAAGCGACCGGCCTTGGCGCCGAAATCGTGCCGGAAAAGATCGTTCCAAAAAGGCGCCACCTGGTACCAGATCGCCGTATCCGGAGCATTCTGCATGCTCTGGATGCCGCCTGTGACAAACAGCAAGATCCGGTCGGTGGCCAGGAAGCCGGCGCGCGCCCCGAAATAGGGGATATTGCCGGCAAGCCGCGAGCGGCTGAAGTCGATGCCGGCGATCGGGCCGCCGACAAAGCTGCCGAACTGGACATCGTAGCCGGCGCTAAACCCGAGGGTTCCGCCTGTCACGGCGCTCTGATTCTGATGCTGATGCCCTGACAATAGAGGGTCGACATAGATGAGGCGACTGCCGGTCGCGCCGACATCCCGCCGGACACCGGCCGTGACGCCCACCCACGGTCCGGTCCAGGACAACGGCTCGGCCGTTGCGGCGAGCGGGCTCGCCATGGCCGCGACCAGCGTCGTGACCCCGAGCAACCTCTTCCCCATGCGCATGCAAGCCCCCCGGCCCATTTCCTCTTGTGCGCGCTTATACAACGGCGCGTGGTTTGCGGGCAGTCGGATGATCGCCAGGGTAGCAATGCGGGATCGATATCTCAGGATCTCGGGAGGCCGAAGGGGACCTGTGCTTTCCGAGGTCGAGATTGTCTCAGGGCTCGACCGGTGGCAGCGGCTGATGGCGCGGTGTTTCGGACCTGCAACGCCGGGCGCAAGACGCTGGTGTGAGGGGCGCCTCCCTCGCCACTTCGTCATGCCCGGGCTTGTCCCGGGTAGCCACGCATCTCGTCGTCTCCGTCATCAAGTCGTGGATGGCCGGCCCAAAGGCCGGCCATGACGGATGGGGCGGGCCGAAGCCGGCGTGGCGCCACCCCGTCATGCCCGGCTTGTCCCAGATATCCTCGCATTCGACGGCCTTGCCTCGTCCTATCAAGGCGCCGGGTCAGCGGCCTAAGCGCCCAAGATCAAACACTTGGCCGCCACACCGGAATCAATCTCTCAACTCACGCCTTCACGCCGCGCAGCACGAAATCGACCACATGCGCCCGTCGCTCGGAAATCACATCCGGCTTTTCGAAGTCCGTGTCGAAGATCACCGACAGCGTGTAGATGTTGGAGAAGAAGAAATAACAGACCCCGGTAATGGTGATCCAGAGCTGCAGGGCATCCAGCCCCGGGCGGATCGTGCCCTTGTCGACGCCGGCCTTCAGGATGCCGTCGATGGCCGCGATGATCGGCGAGTTCATGGTGTTCACCCGGTCCGATTTCTTCAGCACCTTGGCGCGCTGGCGGTTTTCGGTGGCGAGCAGGTTGATGAAGGTGCGGTCGCGCACGAAACTGTCGAAGGTGAATTCGACAAAACGGGCCAGCGCATCGAGCGGCTCCAGCCGCTCCAGGTCGAGCCGGTGCTCGGCCGAGCGGGCCTGGTCATAGACCGCCTCGAGGACCGCCAGGTAGAGCTGCTCCTTCGACGAAAAATAGTGGTAGATCATGCGCTTGTTGATGCGCGCACGGTCCGCGATGTCGTCGGTCTTGGCGCCCTCGAACCCCTTGTTGGCGAATTCCCGGGTGGCGACATTGAGGATGCGGGCGCGCGTGCCGGCGCTGTCGCGCTTGCGCACCAGCCTGGGCGCCGCCGCGGCCTCGTCGGGCTTCACGTCGTCCTCGCGCATGCTGTCGGCCCTTCCTGGGTGTCGTCCGGCTTGAGCCGCCTTGCGGACCTGTCCGATTGCCGATTCGAGCGATCTCGCACAGTGGCACGGAGCAGGCGAAGCGTCATGCCATGGCTTCGAAAAGGCCCCTGACATAGCCGGCGGCGCGCGCCGCGCAGGCCGGGCCGTCGGGCTGGTAGATGAACGGCTCGATGGCGATGTCGCCGGCATAACCGGTGTCGGCCAGCGCCCGCAGCACGGCGAAAAACCGGTCGTCGCCTTCGCCCGGGCCCCGGCGGTTGCGGTCGTTCAGCTGGATATGGCCAATATGGCCCGTGGGCATCCAGCGCCGGATGAGATCGGCCACCGGTTCGGCCTCTTCCTGGCCCGCGGCGGAGGCATCGATCATGGTTTTGAAGGCGGGATTGCCGATCGCTTCCACCATCTCGACCGCCTCGGCCACCGTGGTGATGAAGCTGTTGTCGGGCCGCGCCAGCGGCTCCAGGCAATAGGTGAGGCCGCGGCTGGCGCAGGCCGGCGCGATCTCGGCGAAGATCTCGCGGGCAAAGGCGAAGGCCTCTTCCGCCGGCTGGCCGGGAACGGGCTTGCGTTGCGCCGGCGAGCCATGCACCAGCACCCGGCCACCGAGCGCTGCGCAGAGGTCGACGAGGCCCAGCATGACATCCAGCGTGCGCCGGCGGACGGCGGCGTCGGGTGAGGTGATGGAGAGCCCCTCGGGCGTCACCAGGAGCCAATGCAGGCCGGTGACGACAAGGCCATGGTCTTCGACGATGGTCCGCAGCCGCGTGGCCTCGGCCGGGGTGATCAGCTGCGGTTCGGCCGACAGGGTGAAGGGCGCGATTTCCAAGCCATCATAACCGACTTGGTTTGCGAAGGCGCATTGCTGGGCGAGATCCATCGGCCGCAGCACTTCGTTGCACAGGGATAGCCGCATGGGTGGTCTCGAATGTTCCGGTCGTGGCAACGGCCCGCTGCGGTGCAAGGCCCCCACCTTGCACCGCCGGCGGCTCCCCTCACTCGACCTTGATATTGGCGTCGCGGATGATCTGGCCCCATTTGGCGACATCGGCCGCATGGGTCGCGCGCAGCGCCGCGGGCGAACGCTGGGCGGCGGTGGGCGGCTCGGCGCCGAGCTGCAGGAAGCTCTGCCGCGCTCCCGGATCGTCGATCGCCTTCTGGATCGCCGCATTCAGCGCATTGACGATCTCGGCCGGGGTGGCCTTGGGCGCGAAGACCGAATTCCACACCACCATTTCGACGCCCGGCAAACCGGCTTCGGCTGACGTCGGCACATTCGGCAGCACCGCCGAGCGGGTCGGCGCCAGCACGGCGAGCGGCTTCACCGCGCCGGCCTGGATCTGGCCCATCAGGCTGGTGACCTGGTCGCAGAGATAGCCGATCTGGCCGGCCACCAGGTCCTGCAGCGCCGGCCCGGTGCCGCGATAGGGCACCAGCGTCGGCGTCACGCCGACCCGGTTGTTGTAGAGCACGCAGGCGAGATGCGAGGTCGAGCCGATGCCGGCATTGCCATTGTTGACGCTCTGGGCATTGGCCTTCAGATGCGCTGAGAAGTCCTGCAGCGTGGTGCCCGGGCTGCGGTTCGAGGCGACCAGCATGATCGGCGCCGAGGCGACGATGCCGACCGGCTCGAAATCGGTCAGCGGATCGAAGCCGAGGCGCGGATAGAGCGCCGGCGAGAAGCTCATGGTGCTCATCGGCCCCATCAGGATGGTGTAGCCGTCGGGCGCCGCGCGCGCCACGCGGGTGGCGCCGGTGGTGCCGGCGGCGCCTGCGACATTCTCGATCACCACCTGCTGGCCGAGCGTCTGCGACATGCGCTCGGCGACGATGCGCGCGACAATGTCGGTGGGCCCGCCGGGGGCAAAGGGCACGACCATGGTGATCGGCCGGTTCGGGAAGGTCTGCGCCCGGCTCTCGATCGTGCCGGCAAACAGGGTGGTAACGGCAGCGGCAAACGCCAGCCTGATCAGTGTCACGGGATCCTCCCATCGGATAACGCGGGCTTGACGCCCATCGGTCTCGCGAGGCGGGCCTGGGTGTGACGGCGGCCCGTTCTCACGCTTGGTAAGGACGATAGTCAGGAGGGGCGGGGAGCGTCAACCAAGTAAGTAACTGGTGAGTGGGTAAGGCGGGCGAGGGGATCGATATATCCCTGTCTCTGCGCAATTTCATCAAATTCGATCTGGACATCCCAGGGTTGCATATCGCAGGCTGTAAGCCGCTCATGGGAGCTGTCACTTTGAACTCTGATGAAATGAGCGATCTGGACAGGGAGATCAAGAGTCTTGCGCAGCAGATTGATAGCGCGCCTAAACTAAGTGATACTACAGTTCTAAAAGAATTGGATGAGCGTTGTGTGCGCATTTTGTCGATTGCCGACAGCCGCAACGCCTCAAGAATATGGTATTATCGCAGCAATATTTACAGTTCTCTTCAGAATTTAACTGACCCGCGAAGCTGGAAATGGCGACAACCTGATCGCGAGCGCCAGATCCTCTATCTTCGGCGCGCGCGTGCCGAACTCGGCTTTTCGGAGCTCTCCTCTTTGATTCGCGCGCAAATAACGACCAATCTTGCCAATAGCCTCAACAGCCTTGGCCGAGGCGTCGAGGCCATCGAAATCTACGAGATGGCCCTTGATCATCATCCAGATTTCGCGATGGCACTCGCCAACCGTGGCCGGGCTCTGATCGACTTGGCGCGGTGCCTTCGCGACTCTGGCTATGTCGCTCCAATTCTGCTCGCGGCCCATCACGATTTGACGGCGGCAGCTTCGCCGCAGGCCGTCTGGGACGGCCTTTACCCAGGCATGCGGGACAACTTCATTGTCAAGATACGCGAGATAGAAGCCGTCATGGACGTTTCGGCGGTACGCGCGGAGACCAGACTGGAAGGCCATAATTTGGGACGGTCGAATCGTGAGAAAGCATACAGGCGGTGGGCGCTAGACAATCGGTTGTTCTTGAGCCCGTTAAATGTTTTGGGCCCGCACACGATTGCGGCGACCGACCATTTCGGTCTTCCGGGTTATCGGGCCCCGAGAAACGACCCACCTCAGTTCGTGGCTTGGTATAATCAGCTTATGCAAGAGTACGTAGCCGCGCGGTTGTTCTTCTTTGAATCCACCGAGTTGCCAGCCAATCATTTTGCCGATCGCGAACTGGCGCTGGTTGATACGCTAGACAGCCCAGCCTTCGGTTTGTCACTCGAAAAGATGCGATCTGCGTTTCGCATCGCCTATAGTCTGCTCGATAAGGTCGCAGGCTTTATCAATGCGTATTTCCAGCTCGGTTTGAATCCGGAGCGCGTTAATCTTCGCGGCGTTTGGCTAAATCGAAACGGCAGGTCAATCCGATCCGAGTTTCTAGAGCGCCCGAACCTCGCCCTGCGGGGGCTATATTGGCTTGCTCTGGACGTCGTCGGCGAAAGGCCGACCGACGTGGACGCGATCACGCCGGAGGCATCCGAGCTGCACCGCCTTCGGAACGCACTGGAGCACCGCTGTCTTGTTCTTCGCGAGATCGACACCGCTCAGCGGTTCGGCGTCGTCGAGACCGAAACCGTCGAGGTGTTTCTTAGGCAAACGCTGAAGATGATGAAGCTGGCTCGCGCATCTTTGTTGTACCTCTCATTTGCCGTTCATCAGGAAGAGGAGGCGCGCGCGGAGGTGGATCAGCGTTCGGCTTTTGCTATCGACCTACCAGCATATAACGGCCGGCTTCAGATTTGATGGAGGGGTTTCGTTGGGGAAAATGGGGAATGCGGTATGTGTCACCGTAATTACAGAAGTCAGCTAAAGATACGGCATGAGCGTGGAAGGTCGGCACGGTGAATGCCCCTTCCCGGCCCAAAGTCGTTGTTCGCGTCGGACATTTTAATGCTGGCGGCGACCCGATGGGGCGCGCGGGTAGTGGAAAAAGATCGCCATCCTGAAATTCTCCTCTTCCATAGCCGGGAACAATATGGGAACATTTTCCTTAGCCTTCTCATACTCGATCCTCTCGCCCACAGTGGCGAAATCGATTCGGAACGGCTGACGAAGCAGAACGAAACGGGAAGGGACGGAATGAAAGTCGCGGGGCTCTTCGCGGGAATTGGCGGTCTTGAATCGGGATTGGCAGCGGCCGGCCATGAGTCGCTGATGCTCTGCGAGATCTGGGCGCCTGCCCGCGCGGTCTTGTCGGCTAGATTTCCAGACGTGCCGATCGAGACGGATGTTGTCGACCTCAAGGCGCTGCCCACGGAGACCGAAGTCGTCGTCGGCGGATTCCCCTGCCAGGACCTGAGCCAGGCGGGTATGACGGCCGGTATCGCCGGCAAGCGCTCAGGCCTCGTCGGTCATGTTTTCAGGCTGTTGGACCAACGCCCAGTGCCTTGGGTCGTGCTCGAGAACGTCTCCTTCATGCTCCACCTCGACAAGGGACGAGGGTTGCGAACGCTGATCGAGGCATTCGAGGAGCGGGGCTACCGGTGGGCCTATCGGGTGGTGAATTCTCTGGCCTTCCTGCCGCAGCGGCGGGAGCGCGTTCTCTTCGTCGCGACGACGACCGATGTCGATCCGGCCGCGGTTCTGTTCTCGAGCGATGCGGCAGCTCACGACCCCGATACGACGCTCTCGACGCATGCGCACGGCTTCTACTGGACGGAGGGCATCCGCGGCCTCGGCTGGGCGCCGGATGCGATCCCGACGCTCAAGAACGGCTCGACGGTCGGCATCGCTTCGCCGCCGGCGATCATGCTTCCGAGCGGCGAAGTGGTGACGCCCGACATTCGCGATGCCGAGCGGCTACAGGGATTCGAGGCCGGTTGGACAGAGCCGGCGACGACTGTCGGACGCGCTTCCTTGCGGTGGTCGCTCGTCGGCAATGCTGTGACGGTACCTGTCGCGAAGTGGCTCGGCGAACAGCTGGCGAACCCTGGCTCCTACGACGCGCATCGTGATCGCGATCTCGCAAGCGACGGGCGTTGGCCGAAGGCCGCACGCTTCGATGGCGATCGGCGGCGGGGAGTGGAGATCGGCAAGTTCCCCGTCTGGCGAGAACGCCCTGCGCTCGTGGAGTTCTTGCGTTTCGACGGGAAACCGCTGTCCGAGCGCGCCACGCGAGGATTTCTCTCGCGGACGGACCGAAGCACGCTCCGCTTCCTGCCCGATTTCCTGGAGCGGTTGCGCCGACACCTCGATTACATGGAAGGTGGAGGTGGCCTCTTTGCGCCGAGCTATGAGCTCTCGGCCGTCGCGGCCGAATGAGGCTGCCGAAGCCCGGCGATCCGAAACGCCGTGCGCTCATGGCGCGGGTTCGTCAACAGGGTACCGCGGCCGAACTTACTGTCGCCGCCGCACTCAGAAGCGCGGGACACGCCTACCGCCTCAATGTCAGGTCGCTTCCGGGATCGCCCGACTTCGCCAACCGCAAGCGGAAATGGGCGATCTTCGTCCACGGTTGCTTCTGGCATCAGCACACCGGATGCAAACGCGCGACGATTCCCAAAGCGAACGAAGCGTTCTGGCGGGACAAGTTCGGGGCCAACCGTCGTCGCGACGCCAGGGCGCTCCGGGCGCTGCGTGGCGTCGGATTTCGAGTCGCGATCGTCTGGGAGTGCGAGATCGCCGATGGCGAGGCGCTGGCCGCCAGACTGTCAAAGATCCTTGAATCGCGTCGCGTAGATATGCCCAAGCCGGTCGATCATTGAGGCGTAATGATAGATGTCACCGGGCTGCGGTGCCGGGGGCGCCCCGATGAGCTCCACTGGGGAGCCATCGTTCACACAATCGACGACAACGATCGATAAGGCATCATAGCCGGTCTCGCCGGTCTTCGACCGCTTGGGCAATTGACGGATCTTGTCGACGGCGAGGCTCGCGTCACGCGGCTGGTTGTGTGTGCTCCATTCGGGATCGGCCGCGCGGTTCTTCTTGTTGAGATCCGGGCTGAGATAGCGGCTCGCGATGTTGACCATGGCGAAGCCCGCGGCGATCGCCTGATCCGTCGCACCGTGCACAGTCAGATGCGAAGAGTTGAGTTCGTCGTAGAGACGGGGCAGGGCACGCTGGTGGGCGGTCATGCAAGCCTTGGCCTCGAGGGCCATGAGGACACTGCCGACCGGAGCTTGGTGCAACACCGGCAGCCCGGCGAGCTCCGTTCGTTCCTTTTCGGTGAGCTCGATCCCGTAGCCCTCTGCCATCGAGTGCAAGGTCCGATCTGAAGGCTTGCCGCCGGCGCCCGAAGCCGCGCACAGGACGAGATCCAGATTCTTCTTCCTATCGTGCACGAAGTCGCGCATCTCGTGATTGATACCGAAATGCACACGGCCGGTCTCGACGTGGCGGCGTAGTAGCGGGGCGGTTCGCAACAGATCGAAGACGATGCCCCAGCAGGCCACCTTGGAATGATGATCGCTGCGGGAATGGTATTGCCAGCGATTGCCGTAACGATCTTCACGTGTCGTCTTCGATAGTGTGCGGATGAGGATTTCCGGGCCGTACATGTCATTCCTGGTGGATGAATCGCCGATGCCTACCGACACAGCATTAAGGCCAAGATCAAAGTAAGTCGACGAACGGCGATGAGCTTGCGTCGTCTCCGGATTGACCACTACGCCGCAATCGGCGGCTGAGACAATCCAGCAGGCCCTGATTTCGCTGTCTAAGGGGGCTCGCTTTCACGGCCGCTGGCCGACAGGCACCGGCGCTGTCGTGGCCGCAACTATCGTCGGCGTCGCCGGCCCAGCCGCAGCGAAGGCGCCCGGCAACCCCGCCACCGGAACCCTCGCACGGGGCCTCGCCCTCTGCCGCTCGCGAGCAGGCACCTGCACCGCCGGCACCGGAATGATCGCCGCCAGCCTCCCGATCACCGGGTTGGGCGTGTGATCCAGCGCCGCGCCCGAGACGGCGTCGACGCCCATGCCGACGAGGCCGCCGAGCAGCAGGTTGCCGGCGAAGCTGGTGCCGCCTTCGCGCGAAACGGTTGTCTTGACGTCGATAATGGCCGGCTGGAAGCCGTCGCGGGTGAAGGTGACCTGGAATTCCTTGTTGCGGTCCATCGGCATGGTGCAGGGCGCGGTGCAGCTGTGGCCGAGCGAGGTGGTGACGACGGCGCCGCTGGGTTCGCTGGTGAAATGGACCTGATTGGTTGTGCCGCGGATGGCTGTGGCACAGCCGCCAAGCATCGTCGCGCCGAGCGCGACGGCCAAGAGTTTACGCATGAACACTTCCCCCCAAGCGTGCGTCTTTCGCGCTCCGCTACCGGAAGGTTAGCAAAGGATGAAGGGGGTGCGTCAAGAGGAAACGGGGAGGGCGGTTGTGCGTAGAACCGGGATTGACGTTGTGGGATTGGGGGCGGGGATGTACGTGCGCTCCTATGTTTCTGCTGAGCAGGGCGCGGGGGCTTCACCCGCGCTCTCGGCGCATGTCGTGGATATGATTTCGCAGGGTTGAAGTAGCATTCTGCAACTCCTGGACCCCCTTCCCGTCGCTTCGCTCCGCCGGGGGTGACGTAGTGGTGCACCAGCCCGGCCGGGTTCCCTTCACGGCTCGGGCCTCTTCACGGCGCCGCTTCCCGTCACGGCGCGGTTCCCTTCACCGCACGGGCCACCGCCACGTAGGAGCGGGCGCCGTCGGTTTCACCGTCGAGATAGGCCGCGCGGACCGCTTCGTGGAGCCTGGCATAGGCCGGCGCGTCGAGGGTCGCGACATAGTCGGCGACCGGCCCGTCCTTGCCGGTATAGGGCGCCCAATAATCGTCGAAAGAGGCGAAATCCATGCGGATGGTCAGTTCGGTGGCGCGGATGTCGGCGAAGCCGGCCTGGTGCCAGGCGGCGAGCAGTTCGCCCTGCCGGGTCATCGGGCGGGTCAGGTGGTGGGCGCGCCTGACCGCCGCGGCGGGATCGAGGGCGGCCGCGGTGTCGTAGAACATGCGGTTGGCGACGAAGCCGCCACGGGCGTCCCAGACGGCGGCCGCAACCGTGGCGCCGGGACGGGCGACGCGGCGCATCTCGGCGACCGCCCGGTCCGGCGTGGCGACGAAGTGCAGCATCAGCAGCGATAGGACCCGGTCGAAGGCGGCATCGGGAAAGGGCAGGGCGCAGGCGTCGGCCACCTGGAAGGAGAGCCGGGGATCGACATTCAGCCGCGCGGCGTGCGCGACATAGGGCGCGGCATAATCGACCCCGCAGATCTCGCCAAGGCCCGCTTGGCCCGCCAGCAGAAAGGCCAGGCTGCCGGTGCCGCAGCCGACATCCAGCACCCGCTCGCCGCCGGCGGTGCCGGCAAAGGCCAGGAAGGGCACCGCGAGCCGGCGGCTCCACCGGCCCATCAGCAGCTCATAACCGTCGCCATCGCTGGCTTGGAAGGTCGATGCAGGCTCCATGGCGCACCCGTCGATCCGAGGGGACGGATGGTACCATGAAGCGCGGCATCGGGTCATTGGCGGGCCCGCACCTCGTGGCCGTCAGCGCACTTCGCCCGGCGCCACCCAGAAGGTCCTGCCGTCATGGGTCACCTTGATGGCGCGGTCCGGGCCGGCCTCGACATAGGTGACGCGGGTGCCGGCGGCGATGGGCTGGCAGCGGACATAGAGGAAGCCGCGCGCCTCCTCCTGGTCGGCGGCGCTGATAGTCGGGCCCTTGGAGAGCTGCAGGCTGCGCCAGGCCATCATTTGCGCCACCGGCGCGGCGGTCGGGCAGCCATAGACGCCGGCGCCGATCTCGCCCTGGCGCTCCTGGGCGAGCGCCGGAACGGCGGCGAGGGCCGTGAGGCCAAGGGCGGCGAGAAGAGGGGTTTTCATCGAAGTCATGCCTTTTCGTCTGGTCGCGTGTCGGTCGGCGGCGCGGCCGCCGGGCGGGCTGTGTGCCGGGCGAAATCGGCAAAAAGGTGACGTAAGGGAATGTCGGGTATTTTTGAGCGGCCGCGAAGGCCGCGTTACCCCCTTCGCGCCCAAGATTGCCCATGCCTCTTGTGGTAAAATTGCCCGGTCCGGGGCGTTCTCGGCTCCGGTTTTTTAAGCAAACCAAGGGGAGGACGGGCATGACGACAGTGGTCGGGACCCACGCGGTGGGCAATATGGACACCTGGCTCGGCGGCGGGGAGAGCCGCAAGGCGGTGTTCGCGACATTCTGCTCGCGCTACCGGATTTTCCGGCACAGCGACGCCAGCAAGGTCTCGATCGTCTGGGAGGATGTCGACCTCGCCAAGATGCAGGCGACACTCGGCGCGGCCGAAACCGCGGCGGCCAAGGCCAAACATACCGTCATCGACCCGGTCGAGATCTATATCGAGATCGAAGGCAGCGCCTGATCCCGCGGCGGGCGTCCTGTCCAGGCCTGACCGCGCCCGCCCACCATGGCGGGCGCCGCCTCGTGATGGGCTAACGCACCTCGCCGGGCGCCGCCCAGAAGCTGCGGCCGATGGCGAATGGACTGATCCGGCCCAGGCCTGACCTCGCATGCCCAGCACTTCGTCCTGGCCGGGCTTGTACCGGCCATCCACGCATGTTTTGGGCCGAAGCAAGTCGTGGATGGCCGGGACAAGCCCGGCCAGGACGATGAGCGCTCCGCTAGCCCCGCCGGGGAGAGGCGAAGGTGCCGGGTCTCGTGCCAAGCAGCGCCCCGGTGGAGAGCCGGTGCCGCCGGCTCCACGCCGGCGACACCTTCAGCTCACGCCCCGGATTTCAAGAGCCCCGGATCGATCGGCAAGGTGCGGATGCGTTTGGCCGTGGCGGCGAAGATGGCATTGGTCACCGCCGGGCTGACGGCCGAGGTCGCCACCTCGCCGAGCCCGCCGGGGGCTTCGGTATTTTTCACCACATGGGTCTCGATGACCGGCACCTCGTCGATGCGCATCGGCCGGTAGCTGTCGAAATTGCCCTGTTCCACCCGGCCGTCCTTCAGCGTGATGGCGCCGTAAAGCGCGGCGGTGAGGCCGAACAGCGCGCCGCCCTGGACCTGGGCTTCCAGCGTGTCGGGATTGACCACGATGCCGCAATCGACGGCCGCGACGATGCGGTGCACCCGCACCTGGCCGTCGGGCGCCACCTCGACCTCGGCGACCAGCGCGAGATAACTGCCGAAGGCGAATTGCAGGGAGATGCCGCGGCCGCGCCTGGCCGGCAGAGCCGAACCCCAGCCGGCCTTTTCAGCCGCCAGGTTCAACACGGCCAGCGCCCGTGGATTGTGGCCGAGCAGGGCGCGGCGATAGGCCACCGGGTCCTGTTTCGCCGCGGCCGCCAGCTCGTCGATGAAGCTTTCGACCACGAAGACATTGTGGGTGGGGCCAACGCCACGCCACCAGGAGGTGGGAATGCCCGGCGGTTCGACCCGGACATAATCGACATGGATATTGGGGAAGGCATAGGGCGGCTCGGCCGCGCCCTCCACCGCGTCGGGGTCGAGGCCATTGACGAAGGCGGCCGGCACGTAGCGCGCCATGATGGATGAGCCGGAGACCCGGTGGGTCCAGGCCACCGGCTTGCCCTGGGCGTCCAGGCCGGCGGCCAGCCGGTCGTAATAATAGGGCCGGTACATGTCGTGCTGGATGTCTTCCTCGCGGCTCCAGACCACTTTCACCGGCCCTCGCACTGCCAAAGCGATCTTCACGGCGAGAATGGTGCCGTCGACATCGAGCCGGCGGCCGAAACCGCCGCCGAGCAGGTGGTTGTGCACGGTGATCCTGGCCGGCGGCAGGCCGGTGACGGCGGCCGCGGCGGCCACGGTGAAGGTCGGCACCTGCGTGCCGACCCAGATGTCGCAGGCGTCGGGGCGGACATGCACGGTGCAGTTCATCGGCTCCATCGTGGCATGCGCCAGGAAGGGCAATTGATAGATCGCCTCGATGCGTTGCGCGGCGCCGGCCAGCGCCTTGGCCGCATCGCCTTCGTTGCGCGCCACCGCGCCCGGCTGTTTCGAGGCCTCGTCGAGCTGGCGGATGATGTCGGCGCTGGAGAGCCTGGCATTCGGCCCGTCGTCCCACTGGATGGCGGCGGCCGCGAGCCCCTTCTTGGCGGCGCCCATATGGTCGGCGACGACAGCCACGGCCTCGTCGATGATGACGACCTGGCGCACGCCTTTGACCGCGCGGGCAGCGGCCTGGTTCACCGTTTTCGGCTTGCCGCCGAAGACCGGCGAGACGGCGATCGCCGCGATGCCCATGCCGGGCAGCTTGACGTCGATGCCGAAGGCGGCGCGGCCGGTGACCTTGTCGGGCGCATCCACGCGTTTCGCCGGCGTGCCGATCAAGGTGAAGTCTTTCGGCTGTTTCAAGGTGACGCTGGCCGGCGCCGGCACCGGCAGGGCCGCGGCGGCGGCCGCCAGTTCGCCATAACCGAGCCGGCGCGAGCCGCCGTCCGAGACGACGCCATGGCTGGCCTTGCAGGTCGCGGGGTCGACGCCCCATTCCTTGGCGGCGGCCGCGATCAGCAGGCCGCGGGCGGTGGCGCCGGCCTGGCGCAAGGGCGTCCAGAAGCCGCGGATCGAGGTGGAGCCGCCGGTCATCTGGGCGCCGAGCAAGGCATTGGCGTAGAGCTTGTCGTCGGGCGGGGCATGGGCGACGGTGACCTCGTCGAGATCGACCTCCAGCTCCTCGGCGATCAGCATGGCGAGCGAGGTATAGGTGCCCTGGCCCATCTCGATCATCGGCATGACCAGGGTGATGCCGCCCTGGTTGTCGATGCGGATGAAGGCATCGGGGGTGAAGTTCCGCTGGGGCTGGGCCAAGGCCGGGCCGAGGCCCGTGGGCAGGACGACGGCGACGACCAGGCCGGCGCCGGTTTTCAGGAGGGCGCGGCGGTCGAGAGCAGGGGCGAGTGTTGCGTTCGACATGGTGCTCTCCCCCTTAAGCGGCGGCTTGGTGAATGGCGGCGCGGATGCGCTGATAGGTGCCGCAGCGGCAGACATTGCTGGACATGGCGGCGTCGATCGCGGCATCGTCCGGTTTCGGCGTCTCGGCGAGCAGGGCCGCCGCCGCCATCAGCTGGCCCGACTGGCAATAACCGCATTGCACCACTTCGAGATCGAGCCAGGCTTTCTGGAGGGCTTTGCCCTGGGATGTCTCGCTCAAGGCCTCGATGGTGGTGACCTTGGCGGTGCCCAGGCTCTCCACCGGGGTGACGCAGGAGCGCGTCGCAACCCCGTCGACATGCACGGTGCAGGCGCCGCAGAGCGCCGCGCCGCAGCCGAATTTGGTGCCGGTCAGTCCAAGCACGTCGCGCAGCACCCAGAGCAGCGGCGTGTCGCCGTCGACATCGACGCTGTGGGCGGTTCCGTTGATGGTGAGGGTGATCGCCATGGCTGCCTCGCGGAGGTGTGGAGATTGGAAGCGCTCCAACATAGGACCATGATCGCCCGATGGCAGCGGGCGCCGGGTGATGCTCGCGAAGAGTTGTAGGGGCGGGGCGTTGCGGGGCGAGCTACGTCACCCCCGGCGAGCGAAGCGAGGGAAGGGGTCCAGCAGCCAACAAGGCGGCCCGCCCAGTGCATGTTCGTCGAGCTGGTTTCTCGACGTTGGGGGCAGGTGCCCTGCAACTCCTGGACCCCCTTCCCGTCGCCCGGGGGTGACGTCGGTGGTTCAGGTGCGAGCCTCGTCCGGCTCACTGCCGCGGCGCCGCCTCCAGCACACGGGCGAGGCCGGCGGCGGCGGCGCGGATCATGGCCGGCGGGGTGGTGGCGAAACCGAGGATCAGGCCGGGCGTTGCAGGCCCCTTGCGATCCTGGCGCCAGACCGACAGCGGGCGGGTCTCGATGCCGGCCGCGGCGGCGCGGCGGGTTATCGCGACATCGTCGCCATGGCGGAGGAGCCGGGCGGCAATATCGAGCCCGGCCTCGATCGGCGGCACGGCGACGAGGCCCGTCCAATAGTCGCGCGCCGCGGCGTTCAGGGCCTCGGCGCGTTCGCCATAGATGACCCGCATGCGCCTGACATGGCGGCCGAAATGGCCTTCGGTGATGAAATCGGCCAGCACGACCTGGGTCATCAGCGGCGCGTGGCGGGCGGTCAGCGAAAGCGCCGCGGCGAAGGGCTCGCGCAGCCGATCGGGCAGCACAACGAAGGCGAGCCGGAGGCCCGGAAACATCAGCTTGCTGAAGGTGCCGGCATAGATGACCTTGTCGGCGCGATCGAGGCTCTTCAGCGCGGCGAGCGGCCGGCCGGCGAAACGGTATTCGCCGTCATAATCATCCTCGAAGACGATGGCGCCGGTCTCGGCCGCCCAGGCGATGAGGCGCATGCGGCGGGCGAGGCTGAGCGGCACGCCGAGCGGCGCCTGGCGCGCCGGCGTGACATGGACGAAACGGGCAGACGGCGCGCGGGCGAGCGCGTCAGCGACATCCAGGCCTTCGGCATCGACGGAAACCGGCACCAGCACCGCACCGGCGGCGGCCAGCACCTGGGCGGCGGCGGGGTAGCCGGGGTCCTCGACGACGGCCTGGTCGCCGGGATCCAGCGTCAGGCGGGCGGCGAGATCCAGCGCTTGCTGGACGCTGCCGACCACCACGACATCGTCGGGCCCGCAGGCAAAACCGCGGCTTGCCGCGACATGGGCGGCAATCGCCTCGCGCAGCGGCCGGTAACCGCGCGGGTCGCCATCGGCCAGCAGGCCGCGCTGGTTGAGCCGCGACCGCCTGGCGGCAAGCCGGGTCCAGAGGCCCAAGGGAAAGGCTTCGAGATCCGGCTGGCCGGCGCGAAAGGCCTGGGTCCCGGCCGCCGGCGGGACCATGGGAAAGCGCGGGCGGGCCAGCGCCTCGCCGCGGGCCGACAGCCCCGGGTCGAGCGCCGGCACCGGCTGCGGCCGGCGGGCGCGCGGCGGTTCGGCGAGCCTTGCCGCCACCACCGTGCCGCGGCCAACCTGGCCCCGGACATACCCCTCGTCGGCGAGCTGGCCATAGGCCGCGACCACCGTGCCGCGCGAAACGCCGTGAAGGCGGGCCAGGTCCCGGCTTGCCGGCAGAAGCGCGCCGGCGATGAGCCGTCCGTCGAGAATGGCCCGGCGGATCTCCCGGGTGAGCCAGTCCTGGCGGGTGAGGCCGGCGCCGGGCGGCGCCAGCACCAGCATGCGGTCATCGGCCTGGCGCATGGACGGCTCCGGATTGGTCCAGTCAAAAATCTCTAAATGGATCTTCCTGACGAGCCAATATGGCCGATGATCCCGATGTCAGCCAGCCGGAGAACCACCCATGCAGACCGAACGAATGGCCCTGTTGAACGCCCATGTCGCCGCCGAGAATGCCCATCGCATGGCGGAAACGCTCGCCACCCTGCACCAGGACTGCCTGTTCGAGGACATGGCGACGGGCCAGGTGTTCCATGGCCGGGCTGGCGCGGAGGCCCATTACCGCCAGTGGTGGGACGCTTTCGGCCTGACCTTTTCGCGCGGCGCGGAAGACCGCGGCCATTGGACCGAGGACGGCAGCTATGTCGGGCAAGGCCGGTTCGAGGGCCGGCATGTCGGCACTTTCCTCGGCATTCCGCCGACCGGCAAGCTGGTCAGCTACCGGTTCTGCGTCTTTGTCGGGTTCCGCGACGGGCTGATGGCCGGCGAGCGGTTCTATTACGACCTCGCCGGCCTGTTGCGGCAGGTCGATGCCGCGGACTGGCGCCCGGAGGCGGCGGCATGATCCGCTGGAGCGCCCGGGCGATGATCGCGCTCGGCCTCCTGCATCTCGGTGTGCTCGGCCTCGATGCCGCGGCCGACATGCCGGGCTGGCTGAGGCTCGGGCTCTGGACGCTTGAGCACTGGCAGCCGCCGGCCGGCCAGCCGCGCCCGGTCCTCGACAGCAACCTGTCGTTCTGGACGACCGTCGGCAGTTTCGCCGTGCCGCTTTTGATCCTGGCGCAACTGGTGCTCTGGCTCGACCGGCGCGGCCTGCCGGTGCCGGCCTTCATTGGCTGGTCGCTGGCGGCCTGGCTGACGGTCGCCGCCCTGGTGATCGAGCCGAGCGGCTTTCCGGTCGGGGTGGCGGCGGCAGGCTGCCTGATTGTCGGGAGTGACCGGCAGGGGCGGTGAGGGGGTGCATCGACGGCGTCGAGCGTCCTACGTCATCCCCGGCGGAGCCCAGGCAGAAGCCCCTGCTTCTGCCTGGGCTCCGCCGGGGATGACGCACGCTGCTTCAGGCGCGCGCCGCGTTGGGCTCGCGGGGCCTTTGGCCCGCTATTTCGGGCCGTTGGCGAGCCGCCGCTCCCAGGCATAGGCGTGCTCGACGATCTCGCCGAGGTTTTCATGCGCGGGCACCCAGGCCAGCGTCGCCTTGACGCGCGAGGGATCGGCGACCACGGCCGCGGCATCGCCCGGCCGGCGCGGCGCATAATCGGTGCGGAACTGCACGCGGGTGACCTCGCGCACGGTGTCGATCACCTCCTGCACCGAATAGCCCCGGCCATAGCCACAATTGGCCACCATGCTGGTTCCGCCGGCCCTGAGATAGGCGAGCGCCGCGGAATGGGCGCGGACCAGGTCGGTGACGTGGATATAGTCGCGCACGCAGGTGCCGTCGGGGGTCGGATAATCCGTGCCGAAGACGTCCATCTTGTCGCGCAGGCCCAGGGCGGTCTGCACCGCCACCTTGATCAGATGGGTGGCGTTCGGCGTCGACTGGCCGGTGCGGCCTTTCGGGTCGGCGCCGGCGACGTTGAAATAACGCAGCACGACATAACGGATGTCATGGGCTGCCGCCGCGTCGCGCAGCATCCATTCGGTGATCAGCTTGGAGGTGCCATAGGGGCTTTCCGGCCGGGTCGCCGCGTCCTCGTTGACCGGCATGACCTCGGGCGTGCCATAGACCGCGGCGGTCGAGGAAAAGATGAAGTTCTTCACCCCGGTCGCCACCGCGGCGGCCATCACCGCGCGGGTCTTCACCGTGTTGGCGAGGTAATAACCGAGCGGGTCGGCAACCGAATCCGGCACGACGATGCGCGCGGCGAAATGGATGATGGCGTCGGCGCCGTGATGGCGGATCACCCGCTCGACGAAGTCCTGGTCGCCCATGTCGCCGACCACCAGGGTGGCGCGCTTGTCGACCGCCCAGGCAAAACCGGTGGACAGATTGTCGAGGACGATGACCGGCTCGCCGGCATCCAGCAGTTCGAGGACCATGTGGCTGCCGATATAACCGGCGCCGCCGGTGACGAGCACTGTCATGCGTTACTCCCGCTTGGCCACCCAGCCTGTCGTGGCGGCCCTTCCATCACCCGATAGCCATGAGAGGTCAAGAAACCGCCAAGAGCTTTTGTTGCATTGCAGCGAATGGCTGGTGCCCGGTCAGGGGCATGGCCTCGGGGCTGTCGCCGCGGCCGACCGAGACATAACGCAGCCCTGATCGTTCGGCCGCCAGCGGGTCGAACAGGTTGCGCAGGTCGACCAGCAAAGGGTTTTTCAGCACGCGGCCCAGCGCGCCGAGGTCGAGCGTGCTGAACTCGGCCCATTCGGTGACCAGCACGGCGAGATCGGCGCCTTCGGCCGCCTCGAGCGCGCTTGCCGCCATCACGACACCGGGCAGCAGCGGCGCGGCGTGGGCCATGCCGGCCGGGTCATAGGCGCGGATGCTGGCGCCGGCCTTGATCAGCCGCGGCAGGATGATGAGCGAAGCCGCCGAGCGCATGTCGTCGGTGTCGGGCTTGAAGGTGAGGCCGAGCACCGCAATGGACTTGCCCTGGACCGAGCCGCCGGCGGCGCGGATGATCTTGCGCACCATCTCGCCCTTGCGGGCATCGTTGACCGCAACCGCGGTCTCGACCGAACGCAGGGGCACGCCATGGTCCTGGGCGGTCTTCATCAAGGCCAGCATGTCCTTGGGGAAACAGGAACCGCCGAAACCCGGGCCGGCTTTGAGGAATTTCGCGCCGATGCGGCTGTCGAGCCCGATGCCGCGGGAGACATCCTCGACATCCGCGCCGACCTCCTCGCAGAGATTGGCGATCTCGTTGATGTAGGTGATCTTCAAGGCCAGGAAGCAGTTGGCGGCATATTTGATCAGTTCGGCGGTGCGCCGGTTGGTCGTCACCAGCGGGCTGCCGGCATCGGTGATCGGCGCGTAGAGCGCGGCCATGAGACCGAGCGCCCCGTCGTCCTCGCCGCCGACGACGATGCGGTCGGGCCGCATGAAATCGGCGATGGCGACGCCCTCGCGCAGGAATTCCGGATTGGACACGACGGCGACCCGCGCGTCAGGCGCGACCTCGCGGATGATCGCCTCGACCTCGTCGCCGGTGCCGACCGGCACGGTGGATTTGGTGACGACCAGTGTGAAGCCGGCCAAAGCCTGGGCGATCTCGGCGGCGACAGCATAGACGCTTGCAAGATCGGCATGGCCGTCGGCGGGGCGCGGCGGCGTGCCGACGCAAATGAACACGGCCTGCGACGTGGCGACCGCCGGGGCGAGGCTGGTTTCGAAGCTCAAGCGGCCGGCGGCGGCCGTCTCGGCGACCAGGCGGTCGAGCCCGGCCTCGTAGATCGGCATGACGCCACGCCTCAGCGCCGCGATCTTCGGCCCGTCGCGGTCGACCACCACGACGTCATGGCCAATGGCGGCCAGGCAGGCCCCGGTGACCAGACCGACATAACCGGCTCCGACAATGGTGATCTTCATGGCATCCGACCCCCGGCGCTGCCAGCGCTTCGCGGCGAGTCGGCCCGAAGGCTGGTCCGAAAGTCAGTGGCAGCAAGCCATGACAGGCAAACGACAGGGGGAGACGACGGTCCACTGACCCTCTCCCAGAGGGAGAGGGTGGCAGCGTCAGCTGCCGGGTGAGGGGGCGTCCATATCAGGATGGGGCTGTATGCGGCGTGAGCGTCGGCAGCAGGCCTTGGACCTTACGCCCCTCACCCGGCGCCTGACGGCGCCACCCTCTCCCTCTGGGCTACGACATTCACACATCGTGGGTTGCGAGGAGGATGCGGCTCTGATTCCTTGATCCGCAGCTAGCGGGAGGAAGCAGATGCAGGAGCATGGGCTGGGGCGGTTTGGCGACCGCCGGCTGGAAAAAGGGGGGTCTTTTTGCACCGCCGGCTGGTCGAGTGGGGTGGTCGTGGCATTCGGATTCGGCCGCTGGGCGGCAACCGGCGAGGCGAGATGCGCCTGACCCGTTTGCTGCGCAATCCGGCGGTGACGGTCGAAGAGATGGCGGCGACGGCGCAAGAGCGCACGGCGGAACGGTGTATCGGCCGGCCGGTGCTGGCGATCCAGGACACCACCAGCATCAAGTCGAGCGGCGGCGGTGGGCTTATGTTGCATGCGATGATCGCGGTGGATGCCGAGGACGGCGCCATCCTGGGGTTGGCGCATGCTCAATTCATGAG
This sequence comes from Phreatobacter stygius, assembly GCF_005144885.1. Lineage (NCBI taxonomy): Bacteria > Pseudomonadati > Pseudomonadota > Alphaproteobacteria > Hyphomicrobiales > Phreatobacteraceae > Phreatobacter > Phreatobacter stygius. Next base: position 443,461 of record NZ_CP039690.1, on the reverse strand, counting down.
CCGCGACAAAGGCTTGCGTGGGGAGCGGAAATCCCGCCCATTGGCGGCGAAAGAGAGCCGGCGCTGGCTGGAAGGGGGCGAAGACGCGGCCAGGATCGGGGCGCTGGCTCGTAGCGTGACGGTGATCGCCGATCGCGAGGGCGATATCTTCGAGGCCTTTGCACGACGCCCGAAGGACATCGAGCTTCTGGTCAGGGCGGCCCAAGATCGCAGCCTCGGCGATGGCGGTCGGCTGTTTGCCACCGTGGATGCCTTGCCTGAGGCCGGCCGGACCCTGCTGGACCTGCCGGCCAAGCCCGGCCGCAAGGCGCGCCAGGCGCGACTGGCGGTCCGCTTCATGGCGGCGCAATTGGCACGTCCCAAGGCCGGCACACCAGGACTTGAGGCCCTGCCGGCGAGCGTCGGCATGACGCTGGTCGATATCCGCGAAGTCGATCCACCGGCGGGCGAGCCGGCGGTTCACTGGCGGCTCTTGATCTCGCGCGCGGTCCGCGACATCACCGAAGCCCTGGCGGTGGCCGAGCTCTACCGGCGTCGTTGGGCCATCGAGCAGTTGTTCCGCACCCTGAAGACCCAGGGCTACGACATCGAAGGCCTGCGCATCGCCGAGGATGTGCCCCGTCTCAAGCTGGTCATGGCAGCGCTGGTGGCCGCGGTCAGCGTCCAGCAACTCGTCCATGCTCGTGACGGCGCATCGCCTCAGACCCCGCTCAGGCCGCTCACCGATGCCTTCCAGCCGGAAGATCAGCCCTTGCTCGAGGCGCTCTCGGCCAAGCTGGAGGGCAAGACCCAGCGGCAGAAGAATCCACACCCCAAGGGCTCGCTCGCCTTTGCCGCCTGGGTTTGCGCAAGGCTCGGTGGCTGGACCGGATATTACGGCAAGCCTGGCCCGATGGTCATGCTACAGGGCTGGCTATCCTTCTACGATGCCAAGCAGGGATGGGACGCTCTCGCCCAGGCAAAAGATGTGTGAATCTAGTAGCCCTCTGGGAGAGGGTTAGTGGCGCCCCTTACCCCCTGAGCCCCGCAACCCGCTTGGGCTGCGACGCCGGGCGCTCGCCGAGGCAGCGCATGGCGATGTCGAGGCTGGCAAGGCCGTCGGCGCCGCCGACAACCGGCGCGGACTTGCTGCGCACGGCCTCAACAAAAGCGACCAGTTCGGCGCGCAGCGGCTCGGCATAAGCCACCGACAGGTGGCGCATGGAATAGCTGCCGTCGGGTTTGTAGTCGAAACACTCGGTGACCTGGCGGGTGATCAGGTCGCCGGTGATATATTTGTTGCGGGTGGCGACATGCACGGTGCGCGCCTTGAACGGCGTCAGCCAGTTCGTATTGATATGGGCGAGCACGCCGGACGCGGTGCGGAACTGCAACAGCGCGATGTCCTCGCGCGCCGCATGGATCGAATTGGTCTGCGGCTGGATCTCGGCGATTTCCGAACCGGTGAACCAGCGGATCAGGTCGATGTCGTGCACGGCGAGATCGATGACCACGCCGATATCCGACATGCGCGGCGGGAACGGCCCGACCCGGGTGATCTGGATCGACAGGATGTCCTCGCCGGCGAGCGCCTCCTTGATCGACTGGACCGCCGGGTTGAACCGCTCGACATGGCCGACCATCAAGGTCACGCCGGCCTTCGCCGCCGCGTCGATGATGCGGGTGCCTTCCTCGACCAACTGGGCGATCGGCTTTTCGACCAGCACATGGACGCCGCGGGCAATGGCTTGAAGCGCGATCGGCGTGTGCAGCTGGGTGGGAGCGGCAATGGTCAGCGCGTCGATGCCGGCATCGAGCAGGGCATCCAGGCTCGCAAAACCGCCGCAGCCGAGCCGGCTGGTGACGAATTCGACCTGTTCGACATCGGGATCGGCGACGCCGACCAGGGTGACGCCGGTGAGTTCGGAGAAGACCCGGGCGTGGTTCTTGCCCATCACGCCGCAGCCGATAACGCCTACGCGCAGCGATGCCCCGCCGTCCTGGATCTTGGTCATGCTGGTCGATTCCTTCGAAGATTCGCTTGCCGGGCAACGGCCTTCTGGCGGCACCCGTATACAGTTCGAGGCCAAGCCAGCGCAAATGGCCGGCCATCACGCTCGGTTACCGATTGCGTCCATCCAGATACAAATGGGCTGGCGGCCGATGACCGGCGGATTGCAATGGCCTCTGAGTGCGCCGCTCCGAACCCATCCAGCTTTCCGCGTTGGACAGGCGCGGCCCCGTTCCTTAAACACGTCGCCAACGACATCTCAAGGAGGCGGTCATGCCGGTGCTGGCGGATCTCAAGGTGAAACTCTACACCGACGGGGCGGAAAAGGCCTCGATCCTGGAAATGGTGCAGAAGCCGTGGATCCAGGGCTTCACCACCAACCCCTCGCTCCTGAAAAAGGCCGGCGTGGTCGATTATGCGGCCTATGCCAAAGACCTGGTGGCGGCGGTGCCGAACCATCACATTTCCTTCGAAGTGTTCTCCGACGACCTGAAGGAAATGGAAGCCCAGGCCCGCGTCATCGCCACCTGGGGCAAGAATGTCTATGTCAAGCTGCCGGTGACCAATACGGCGGGCGTGCCGCTCTACGACGTCATCCATAAGCTGTCGCACGAGGGCGTGAAGATCAATTTCACCGCGCTCTATACCGAAGCCCAGGTGAAGGCCTCGGTCGATGCGCTGCGCGGCGGCGCGCCGTCGATCATCTCGGTGTTCGCCGGCCGTCTCGGCGACGCCGGCCACGACTATATGCCGGTCATGAAATATGCGGTCGGGCTTGCCCGCGGCACCGACACGATCGAGGTCATCTGGGCCTCCACCCGCGAGGTCTGGAACGTGCTGGAGGCCGACCGCATCGGCTGCCACATCATCACCGCGCCGGCAGATATCCTGAAGAAGCTCGAAGGCCTCGGCCGGGCGCCGGAGGACATCTCGCTCGACACCGTCAAGGGGTTCCGCACGGACGCGCTGGCCGCGGGCCTGACGCTGCAGGTCTAGTCTCGCGCGGAGAGGTCGGTCGTCCTTCGAGCCTCGAAGGACGACCGACCTTGCTGCCCGCCGCCCCGATCCGAAACGATCTTCCTCCAACACACCGGAACCGTCCTTGATCAGGAGCATCTTCTCGGTCTCGGCCCTGACGCTGGTGAGCCGCGTCATCGGTTTCGTTCGCGACCTGATGCTCGCCAATTTTCTCGGCGCCAGCGCGATCTCCGACGCCTTCAACGTGGCGTTCCGGATCCCCAACCATTTCCGCTCGATCTTTGCCGAAGGCGCCTTCAACGCCGCCTTCGTGCCGGCTTTCGCCAAGGTCGCGGCGCAGCGCGGGCAGGACGCGGCGCTGGTCTTCGCCGACCGGATCTTCGCCTATCTGATGCTAGCGCAGCTGGTGCTTTTGGGGGCAGCCCTGGTGTTCATGCCCGCGGTGGTGTCGCTGCTGGCGCCGGGTTTCGTCGGCGACCCCGCGCGTTTCGGGCTTGCCGTCGAGCTGACCCGCATCACCTTTCCCTACCTCGCCTTCATCTCGCTGGTGGTGCTGCTCGGCGGCGTCCTGAACGCGGTCGGGCGGTTCGCGGCGCCGGCGGCGACCGCCATCCTGCTCAATCTCGCGATGATCGGCACGCTCCTGCTGTCGGGTTATTTCCCGACCGCCGGCCACGCGGTCGCCTGGGGCGTCCTGATCTCCGGCGTGCTGCAGTTCCTGCTGGTCGCGGCGGATGCCTTGCGCGCCAACGTCATGCTGGAATTCCGGCTGCCCAAGGTGACACCCGAGGTCAAGCAGTTCTGGACCACTTTCGTGCCGGCGGCGGCCGGTTCCGCCGGCAGCCAGATCGCCGTCTTCGCCGACACGATCATCGCGAGCTTCCTGGTCGAGGGCGCGATCACCTGGCTCTATTTCGCCGACCGGATGAACCAGCTGCCGATCGGCGTCATCGCGGTGGCGGTCGGCACCGTGCTCCTGTCGGAAATGAGCCGGCGGATCGCCGCCGGCGACGAGGCCGGCGCGCGCCACGCGCAGCTGCGCGCCATCGAGCTGACCCTGGTGTTCACGCTGCCGGCGGTCGCCGCCTTCATGATCCTGCCGGAAACGCTGATGGGCGCCCTGTTCGTCCACGGCAAGTTCACCGCCGCCGACGCCCTGCAATCGGCCCGCGCGCTCTCGGCCTATGCCTTCGGGCTCGCCGCCTTCGTGCTGATCCGCGCCTTCACGGTGACCTTCCATTCGCGCGGCGACACCCGCACGCCGGTCATTGCCATGGTCGTCGCCATCCTGATCAATATCGGGCTGAAGCTCGTGCTGATGCAGCCGCTCGGCCATGTCGGCCTGGCGCTGGCCACCGGCGTGGGGGCCTGGATCAATCTCATCCTGCTCGGCTGGTTCGCCAGGCGGCAGGGCCTGATCGGCCTGGACGACCGGGCCAAACGTGTGCTGCCGCGCCTGTTCATCGCCTTCGCCACGCTCTCAGCCGTGCTGCTCGGCGGCTCCTATGGCCTGAAAAGCCTGATCGGCACCGGCGGCGGCGCCGACCGCATCGCGCTGGTCGTGCTCATGGCGCTCGGCGCGCTCGCTTATGGCGGTGCGCTGATCGTGCTGTTCGGCCGCGAGTTCATCCCCGAGCTGAAGCGGTTGAGAAGGGGCGTGGGCGCCACCGAGGGGTAGGGGCAATTGGGCGATCGGCCGGGCTGACCTTCACCACTCCTCGGCGGGGAGAGGTGAAGGGGTGGTTCTGGTGCGAGCGCGTCGGCCGCGCTGAATGAGTGCGGCGTCGTCTATGGCGGCGCGCTGGTCGCGCTGTTCGGCAAGGACGTCATGGTCGGCCTGAAGCGACTGCGGCGTGGGGCGCAGGGCCGGCAGTTCGGGCGCGCTCGGCCAGAGCCTCGCGGCCGCAATCGGCCAGCATCAGAAACATCATCGCGAAGAAGCTCCTTGCCGCATCGGCGAGCACCGGACGGAAAACGATGAGCTCGTCGCCTGCGCCGACGCGCGCGATGAAACCCTGTGCCTCGGCGTCGCGCAGCAATTTGCGCATGTGGGGACGGGACACCGAGACGCGCCGGGCCAGCGCCGAGATGGAAGCGGTGACCGGACGGCTCGGCGGCACGGTGTCGTCCGCCTCGCCGGACGTGATGAGGCTGGTCAGGAGCACCATGCCGCCGCTGCGCTCGGCGAACAGCCCGAGCTCCGGCGCATGGGTGAGGAACCGGAAGCCTGCGCTGAAACGTGCGTGCATGGCGCCAAGCAGCGCGGCGACATAGGCCGGATCGTCGAGAGCGGCGACCAACCGGGGCCCGTCGGCAAAAAGCGGCGCCATGGCCCCGAAGTTGAACCTCCAGCGCTCCTGCATCAGCTGGACGAGCTTGTCGGTGGCGATGAGCCTTTGTCGCCGGCGATCCGTCTTGGCCGGATCGGGCGCCAGGTAGCCGGCAATCCGCATCAGCTGCAGCATCACTGCGGCGCGGCCTCGGCTGCAGATCTGTTGGGCGACCGCGATCTCCTTCATCGCGGTGGGCGTGATGCCGGAGGCAGGGTCGGCGGGGTCGCGCGTCATATGCAGATGCAGCGCGAAATAGCTGAAGAGCATGCGGCTGCGGTCGTCCACCAGCCAGTTGAGCAGGTGGCTTCCCCGATGAAGCCGGACGATGCCATCAGCCGATTGGCGCATGGCCTGGGCAAAGCCCGGATGGGCTGCGAGAGCCAGTCTCGCCTCGGCATTGGCGGCAGTCGAGACGATGGCCGGTCGTTCCTGCCTGGATGACGTCATGCCGTTCAAAATTGCCTGTCTGCCGAGGCGAGCGTCGCCGGATTTGTCGGGCGGCGCCAGCATGGCACGCTGCCTGCGGAAATTAGAACCAAATTTCTCCAGTTGTCTTGTCCGATCGGCGGTTTAGCTTCGCCCACAATCGTCGGCGGCGCGGTCTGCCGCGGCATCAGCCAGGGACCCCGGCCGTGTCCGTCGTTGTTCGCCCACGTCTTGTCGCTCTTCTGCTGTCCGGGGCCGCCGTCGGTCTGGCCTGGGCGCCGCAACGGGCCGCGGCGCAGTTCGTCTGCGCCGACGCGACCGCCTATGCCGGCGGGTCGACCGCGACGGCCATCTCTTCGGTTGCCTGCGGAACCAATAATATCGCATCCGGCAGCGCCGCCCTTGTCATCGGCACCAGCAGCCAGGCGACGGGCAGCAACAGCATAGCTCTCGGCGCCGGCGCCGCGGCGAGCGCCCAGAACAGCAGCGCCATCGGCTATCTCAGCACGGCCAGCGGTGTCAGCGGCCTGGCCTTCGGGGCGAACAGCCAGGCGAGCCAGGACTACAGCATGGCCTTCGGGGCGAGCAGCGTGGCGAGCGGCACCTATGGCTCGGCCTTCGGGACGAACAGCCGAGCGAGCGGCGCCTATGGCACGGCCGTCGGCTACCGCTCCGCCGCGACCGCCGTCACCAGCAGCGCCTTTGGTTACAACAGCCAGGCGAGCGGCTCCGACAGTTCCGCCATCGGCGCCGGGTCGGTCTCGACTGGCAGCGATGGCAGCGCCTTCGGCCATTCCAGCGTGGCGAGCGGCGCTGGAAGTTCCGCCATCGGTGCTTATGCGACCGCCTCGGGCACCACCAGCGGCGCCTTCGGCTATTCCAGCACGGTAACCGGGGACAACGGCACCGCCGTCGGCGCCTTCGCGTCGGTGTCCGGTACCAACGGCACGTCCATCGGCGCCTACGCTTCGGCGACCGGTAACAACAGCAGCGCCATCGGCTATGAGAGCACGGCCGGCGGCATCAACAGCAACGCCATCGGCTATTCCAGCACGGCCAGCGGAAACAACAGCATAGCGGTCGGCACCGATGCGTCGGCTACCGGCTCTTCCAGCCAGGCCTTCGGCACCTATGCATGGGCGAGCGGCAGCGTCAGTCTGGCGGTGGGCTACAACAGCGTGGCGTCGAACTCCCATACGGCCGCGGTCGGTTCCTGGGCGCAGGCGACCGGCGCCTATGGCAACGCCTTCGGCACCATGGCGACGGCGTCCGGCCACATGAGCCTGGCGGTGGGCTATAACAGCCTCGCGGCGGGCGCCAATGCGATGGCGATCGGCGCCTCCGCGTCGTCGCCCGGCACCAACAGCAGCGCCCTCGGCTACGCCAGCGCCGCGATCGGCGCCAACAGCGTCGCCCTCGGTGCAAATTCCAGGACGACCGGCAGCAGCAGTGTCGCCCTCGGCGCAGGCTCGGTCGCCGCGGAGGCGAACACGATCTCGGTCGGCTCGACCGGCAATGAGCGGCGCATCGTCAATGTCGCCGCCGGCACGCTCTCGGCGACCAGCACCGATGCGGTCAATGGCAGCCAGCTTTATGCCGCCAACAGCGCCCTGGCGCAGATGCTGGGCGTCTCGCTCACCGGCGGCGGCACCTTCGGCACGCCGGGCTACACGATCGGCGGCACCAGCTACACGAACCTTTCCACGGCCTTCGCGGCTGTTGATTCGACCCTGTCGAGCCACGGCACCTCGATCTCCAGCCTGCAGAGCACGGTGAGTTCCCTGACGGCGCTCGCCGCCTATGTGCGGGTCAATTCCTCGGCAGCAGCGGCCGTTGCCTCGGGCAGTGAGGCGGTGGCGATGGGTGGCGGCGCGCGCGCGGCCGGCAATGCCGCCACCGCGGTCGGCGCCAACAGCACGGCGAGCGGCGTCAATGCCTCCGCCTTCGGTGCTTCGGCCTCGGCATCCGGCCTCAACGCCACCGCGCTCGGCACCGGCGCGACGGCCTCTGGCGGGGCGGCCTTCGCCGGCGGCTCCGGCGCCCTTGCCAGCGGCGACCATGCGCTGGCGCTGGGCACCGGCGCCCAGGCAACCGAGGCCGGCGCCGTCGCCATCGGCCTTTCCGCTTCGTCGACGGGTACCAACGCCATCGCCATCGGCGCCGGCGCCTCGGCCACGGGTTCGGTCGCGGTCGGCGTGCAGGCGAGCGCGGCCAATGGCGGTTCCGCTTATGGCGACTATGCGACGGCCACCGCCACCGGCGCGACGGCGATCGGCCGCAGCGCCTCGGCGGCGGTGACCAACGGCACGGCGCTCGGTTCCGGCGCGAGCGTGACCGCGGCCAATGCCGTGGCGCTCGGCGCCGGCTCCGTCGCCAGCGCGGCGAATACGGTCTCGGTCGGCTCCTCCGGCAATGAGCGGCGCATCACCCATGTGGCCGCCGGGGTTACCGCCACCGATGCGGTGAATGTCAGCCAGCTCAATGCCGCGACCTCGGGCCTCCAGTCGCAGATCAGCGGCATGCAGGATCAGATCGCCACCAACCGGACCGAAGCACGGCGCGGCATCGCCGCGGCCTCGGCATTGGCCGTTGCCATGACGCCTTCGGCGCCCGGCAAGACCACCATCACCATGAATGTCGGCTTCTTCCGTGGCGAGACCGGCATCGGGCTTGCCGTGGCCCATCGGCTCAATCTCGATTTACCCTACAAGACGATCATCCATGGCAGCTACGCCAATGGCGGCGGCAACACCCATATCGGCCGCGTCGGCGCCGCCCTCGAATTCTGATCCCGGAGAGCTCCCATGGACGCCAGGACACTTTGGAAAAACAGGACACTTTGGAAAAACAGGACGCCTCGGAAAAACGGGATACCTTGGAAAAAGTGGCTAACGGCTGCCGGCTGCGCCCTCGCTCTTGCCGGTTTCGCCGCCGGGCCCGCCGTCGCTCAGCAGGCCATGCCGCCGCTGCAAGCGCCGCAGCCGGGCTTCCCGCCTCCGGTGCCCGTCGCCCAGCAACCGACGCCGCAGGTCCAGCCCAATCCCCAATGGGGGCAGATGCCGCGCATGCAGCTCGAGCGCCAGTTCGCCGGGCCGCTGCGCGACACCGTCATCCAGCGCTGGCGCGATCCGGCCGACGGCTCGATCTGCTACATCTATCTGCCGATCACCGCCGCGCATTCGCCGCCGGTCGGCGGCGGCTTCGTCCAATATGGGTCGAACACGATCGGCACGATCAGCTGCACGCCGGGGCCGGCCCCGCGCAGCGCCGTGGCGCCGGCGCGGCAGAATACAGCTGCGGCCGCGCGACCGGCGACGCAGCGCTGAGCTGAAGTGGCTCAGGCGCGGCGTGGGTGCGCCCGTGGGGCAGGGGCAACGAGCCCTCTCCGAAAGGGAGAGAGTTGATTTGTCGGTGCTTTTTGCGATCCGCCCCTACCGCTTCCGCTCGGTCGGGGTGACGCTGGCATAACCGATCTTGCCGCCGCGCAGATAGGTGACCTCGAGCGGCCGACCGATACGCGCCGAGACCATCAGCCGGATCACGTCGTCGGCGCCGGTCACCGGCGTGCCGTCGAGAAACAGCACCACGTCGCCGTCGCGCAGGCCCGCCTTGGCCGCCGGGCCGCCAGTGTCGACGGAAGCGATCATCGCGCCGCTCTCGACCGCGAGATTGAGCGCCAGCGCGACGCGGCGCGGGATCGCCACCTGCTGGGCGCCGACGCCGAGATAGGCGCGCCGGACATGGCCGTGGCGGATCAGCTCGCCGAGCACGACCTGCGCCGTGTTGGAGGCGACCGCGAAACAGATGCCCTGGGCGCCCATGATGACGGCGGTGTTGATGCCGACGACCTCACCGGTCGAGGCGACCAGCGGCCCGCCGGAATTGCCCGGGTTGAGCGCCGCGTCGGTCTGGATGACGTCGTCGATCAGCCGGCCGGTCTGGGCCCTGAGCGACCGGCCGAGCGCCGAGATGACGCCGGTCGTGACCGTCGATTCGAACCCTAAGGGGTTGCCGATGGCGACCACCAGCTGGCCGCGCTTCAAGGCCTTGGAATCGCCGAGCCGGGCGGCCGGCAGCAGAGCCGGGTCGTCGACCCGGACCAAGGCGAGGTCGGTGTCGGGATCGTCGCCGACCAGGCGCGCCGACAATTCGCGGCCGTCCTGGGTCGCGACCTTGATGGCGCGGGCGCCGCCGGCGACATGGCTGTTGGTGAGCAAAAGGCCGTCGGGCGCGATGATGACGCCCGAACCGGTGCCGGGGCGGCGACCATCCCGGCCGGTGACGGTCAGCTTGACCACCGCCGGGCCGACATCGTCGACCACCTTGATCACGGCATTGGAATAGGCGTCGAGCAGGGCGCCGTCGTCGATCGCGGCGGCAGGTGGTGACGAAACGCCCGGAGCGTCGTCGTCGAGGACGAAACGAGGGGAAACAGCGAGCATCGGGGCTCTCCTGAAGGGGTTGCGCAATCACATAGGAAAGCCGGGGCGCGGTTGCGAGAGGGGCCGGGGGCGAGGAGGACCACGCGTGCATTGCGCCGTTGCGTCAGGCAGGCCTTGCGCGATGCAGCATTGCCGTTCCATCCTGGACGCCTACCTCCCGGAGCTTATTCATGACGCCGACGAAATTCGGAATGGGTCAGGCGCTGACCCGCCTCGAGGATGCGCCGCTGCTGAAAGGCGAGGGGCGTTATGTCGCCGACCTCGTGCCGGAAGGCGCCCTGGTCGGTTATGTCGTGCGTGCGCCTTATGCCTTTGCCGATTTCACCATCACCGATACCTCGGCCGCGCGCGCCATGAAGGGCGTCAAGGCGATCTTCACGGCCGAGGACCTGACCGAGATCGGCCTGCTGCCGCTGATGTCGGTCGTGCCGACCAAGAACCGCAAGCCGATCGTCGCGCCGCCCTGGGAGGTGCTCTGCTCGAAGACCGTGCGCCATGGCGGCGACGGCATCGCCTTCGTGGTCGCCGATACGCTGGAGCGGGCGAAGGACGCGGCCGAGGCGATCGAGGTCGACTATAGTCCGCGGGCGCCGGCGATCGACGCGGTCGACGCCTTGAAGCCGGGTGCGCCGCAGGTCTGGCCGGACATCCCGGGCAATCTGGCGGCCGAAGTGGTGCTGGGCGACGAGGCGGCAACGGAAAAGGCCTTCGCCAAGGCGGCGCGCACGGTCAGCCTGACCATCGTCAACAACCGCCTGGTCACCAATTACATGGAGACCCGCGGCTGCCTGGTCGAATATGACGCCAAGGCCAAGAGCTATACGCTGACCATGGGCAGCCAGGGTTCGCATGGCGTGCAGGCGATCCTGGCCGACAAGATCTTCAAGATCCCGAAGGACCGGATCCGGGTCATCACGCCTGACGTCGGCGGCGGCTTCGGCACCAAGACCTTCATGTTCCGCGAATATCCCCTGTGCATGCTGGCGGCGCAGAAGCTGAAAAAGCCGGTCGCCTGGGTGCAGGACCGCGCCGAACATTTCATGGCCTGCTCGCAGGGCCGCGACAATGTCTCGACCGCCACCGCAGCGCTCGACAAGCGCGGCAAGATCCTGGCCGTCAAGGTCGACACCATTGCCGACATGGGCGCCTATCTCTCGCAATATTCGACCTTCATCCCCTATGTCGGGGCGCTGATGCTGGCTGGCGTCTACGCCATTCCGGCCATGTATGTGCACCTGACCTATGCCTATACCAACACCGTGCCGGTGGACGCCTATCGGGGCGCCGGCCGGCCGGAAGCGGCCTATCTGATCGAGCGGCTGATGGATCGGATCGCACTGGAAACCGGCCTGACGCCGGCCGAGGTGCGCCGGCGCAATTTCATCACGCCCGACCAGTTCCCGTGGAAGACGCCGGTTGGCCGGACCTATGATTCCGGCGAGTTCGACGGCCACATGACACGCGCCATGGACGTCGCCGGCTGGGACACCATCAAGGACCGGGTCAAGGCCGCGAAGAAGGCCGGCAAGGTGCGTGGCATCGGCATGGCCACCTATATCGAGGCCTGCGGCGGCGGAAACCCGGAAAATGCCTGGCTGACGCTGGAAAAGGACGGCGGCGTGACGCTCTTGATCGGCACCCAGTCGAACGGCCAGGGCCACAAGACCGCTTATGCCCAGCTCACCTCCCAGCATCTCGATATTCCGATCGACCGGATCACCGTGATCCAGGGCGACACCGCGCTGATCCCGACCGGCACCGGCACCGGCGGCTCGCGTTCGCTGCCGGTCGGCGGCGCCGCCGTCGATGTCGGCGCGCGCAAGCTCGTCGACGTCATCAAGGAGCTGGCGGCGGCCGAGATGGAGGTTGGCATCGGCGACCTCGAAATCTCGGGCGGCGAGGTGCGGGTGGTCGGCACCGACAAGGCGCTCGCCTATGACAAGATCGCCAATCTGCCCGGCGCCGGGGACAAGCTGAAGACCCACGGCACCTGGACGCCGCCGGAACCGACCTTTCCGAACGGCACCCATATCGCCGAGGTCGAGATCGATCCGGAGACCGGCCAAACGCAAGTCATCGCCTATACGGTGGTCGACGATTTCGGCGTGACCATCAACCCGACCATGCTGGCCGGCCAGGTCCATGGCGGCATCGTCCAGGGCATCGGCCAGGCGCTCCTGGAGCGCACGGTCTATGACAAGGAGAGCGGCCAGCTCCTGACCGCCTCGTTCATGGACTATGCCATGCCGCGCGCCGACCATATCCCGAACTTCCACTTCGAGACCCGCAACGTGCCCTGCGTGACCAATCTCCTCGGGGTCAAAGGCGCCGGCGAGGCCGGCACCATCGGCGCCTGTCCGGCGGTCATGAACGCGATGGTCGATGCGCTCTGGCGCGCCTATGGCATCAAGGAGATCGACATGCCGGCAACCCCTCAGCTGGTCTGGTCGACCATCCAGGACGCGACGGCCAAGACCCGGGCTGCCTGAGGGGGTTGGCGAGGCTAAATCAACCCTCTCCCTTTGGGAGAGGGTGCCCGCGTCAGCGGGCGGGTGCGGGGCGTAAGCGCCCCGAACTGACGCCACGGTGGGGCGAGCATGTCGCCTTATCCGGAGATGGACGACCCCTCACCCGGCGCCTGACGGCGCCACCCTCTCCCTTTGGGAGAGGGTTGATTCGGTTGCGCTTTTCGCGCCGGAAACGATCCTGGAGATCGATCGTGACAATGGCCTATTCTTCCATTTCCGCCGCATCGCCCCGGCATTCCGCGATCAGCCAGCGGCGAAAGCTCGCGACCTCCGGCCGCATGCGGGCAAGGCGCGGCACCAGCAGATAGAAGGCGCGTTCCGAGGCGACCCGGATATCCATGCCGAAAGGCGCGACGAGCCGGCCGAAGTGCAGGTCGTCGGCGACGAGGGCTGCCGGCGCCAGCGCCACGCCCTGGCCGTCGAGCGCCGCCGCCAAAGCGAGAGCGGTCTGGTTGAAGCGGCGCCCGACCGCGCGCGGCGCCGGGGCATTCGCAAGCTCCAGCCACAGCGGCCATGAATCATGGGCGTCGTGCAGCAGCATGGCGTCGGCGAGAGCGTCCGTGGTCGCCAATGTCGCGCCGACGACCGGGCTGCAGACCGGAAAGAGATCGTCGGCGAGCAGGCGCTCGACCTCCAGCGTCCGGTCGAATGGCGGGGCGGCGAGACGCACGGCCATGTCGGGCAGGCCCGCGGCGCCGAGCCGCTCGGTCACCTCCGAGGCCAGGACGCGCACCTCGACGTCGGGGGCGATGGCGGCGAAACGCCCGAGCCGTGGAATGAGCCAGCGGGCGGCGAAGGACGGCGTCACCGTCACCGTCACGCCGCGCCGCTCGTGCTGCCGCGCCGGCTCGATCGCGGCCATCGCGCCGCCGATCAGCACGAAGGCGCGCCGGATCTGCGGATGGAAGGCGCGTCCCGCCGGGGTCAGCGCAAGGCCTCTCGGCTCGCGCTCGAACAGCGCCACGCCGAGGCTTGCCTCCAGCGCGCGCACCTGTTGCGCCACGGCGCCATGGGTCACGCCGAGCTCTTCCGCGGCAAGGCGGATATTGAGATGGCGCGCGGCGGCATCGAAGGCGCGCAGGGTAGCGAGAGGCGGCATTCGCGACATGGCTTAAGCCTGTAGCAGTGCTACAGTCTCGCTGCACGAGGAATCCATGGTGCGGGCGGCCGCCGGCGGCTAAGACCCAAGGGCATAACGACCAGAAAACATCACGCCCAGAAAACACAACGACCAGGACAGGATCGGCCATGACAAAAAAGGTTGCCATCGTCACCGCGGGCGGCAGCGGCATGGGGGCTGCGACCGCGCGCCGCCTCGCCAGGGATGGTTTCGAGGTCGCGATCCTCTCGTCATCGGGCAAGGGCGAGGCGTTGGCCAAGGAGTTGGGCGGCATCGGCGTCACCGGGTCCAACCAGTCGAACGACGATCTGAAGCGCCTGGTCGAGGCCACCGTCGACCGCTGGGGGCGTGTCGACGTTCTGGTCAACAGTGCCGGCCACGGGCCGCGCGCGCCGATCCTCGACCTGTCGGATGAAGACTGGCACCGGGGCATGGAGGTCTATTTCCTGAGCGCGGTCCGACCGACCCGGCTGGTGACACCGATCATGCAGGCCCAGGGCGGCGGCTCCATCGTCAATATCTCGACCGCCTGGGCCTTCGAGCCGGATGCCATGTTCCCGACCTCGGCGGTGTCGCGAGCTGGCCTTGCCGCCTTCACCAAGATCTTCGTCGACACCTATGCGGCGGACAATATCCGCATGAACAACGTGCTGCCCGGCTGGATCGACAGCCTGCCGGCCACCGAGGAGCGGCGCCGGGGCGTGCCGCTGCAACGTTATGGCAAAAGCGACGAGATCGCCGGCACCATCGCTTTCCTGGTCTCGGCGGATGCCGGCTATATCACCGGCCAGAACATTCGCGTCGATGGCGGCATCACCCGGGCGATCTGAACGCTCGGGCGCTGCGGACCTTTGGGCGCGGGGACAGGGTGCGAGCGTTGTCTTGCCCATTTGCCTGGCTTGCGTGATCTCGACGCGCGTTGCCTGGCACCAGCAGACCTTGGGGTCGGCCGGAACCGCGACTTACGGTTCCGGTCGCATCGACCTTGGTCTGAGCCGACCGGGCGGCGGGTGCGCGCCGGGCCGAGCCCGGCCGGCCGAGGCGGCGGAAGCCTCAAGCGTTGGCGGGGCGCCGAATGTTTTCCAAAACTCGGGTTCAAGGACTGGCGTCGGCCGCCTAGAAGAGCGAGTATCGAATACGAGAGACTATGTCGCCTCGTCTCGTATTCGCGATTTCCGAATTCTGCGGCTTTTGGCGGATCTCACATGAGCGAGCCGAGAGATGCTGACATCGCCAACGAAACCGCATCGGGAGGCGGCGGTTCGGCGCGCAGTTCTGATCGGGCCGAGTACGGACTTTGGTCGCTCCTGAAGGCCGCCCTCCAACCCTGGAATGCGCTCGGTCTGGAGCATCAGTTCCTGATTGCCGCCACTCTGGCTGTCGGCCTGTCGATGGCGAGCCTGGGCTATTGGGTGGAACAGCGTGTCCGGTCGAGCTGGGTGCAGGGCATGGCGCAGATCGGGGCCCTGTCGGTGCAGGGCTATCTGGCGCGCCACGTTCAGATGCTCGACACGTCGCGTGTCCTTCCGCAAGAGAGCCGCGACGAGATCCAGTCCCTGCTGTCCCGCACCAGCCTGGGCACCGGCGTCGCCATCATCAAGATCTGGGGGCTCGACGGCAGCCTGATCTTCAGCACCCGGGCGTCCGATACGCATTCGGAGCTCGGCGCCAGAACCATCGAGCGGGTCAAGGCCGGCCAGGTCGTGGTTCATCCCTATTATGATGAAGTCACCGGCAGTTCCAGCTATATTGGAATCTATGCGCCATTGCGCAAAGAGGTCACGGGAGAGATCATCGCCATTGGCGAGTTCTATGAATATAGTAATTTTCTCGATCAAGAAATCAAGGACGTCAAATACGCTACGTGGCTCGTCATATTTCTTGCTTCATTCGTCATCGTGATTTTGTTGCAACTGATGATCAAGCGGGCGAGTTACCTTATCAGTGCCCAGCAGGATCTGCTCAGGGCAAATCTGGCGCGTGCGGGCGCGCTGGCGGAGCGCAACAATATCCTGCGGCGCGCCGCCGATCGCGCACGGCTGAACGCCACGGTCCTGAACGAAGCCTATCTCGCCAGCATCGGCGCGGACATTCACGACGGCCCGATCCAGATGCTGAGCCTGATGATGCTGAAATTGCCCGATACCGGCGTTCAGGCGGAAGAGCCGGGCGCGGCGGGCCGTACCACAGCCAGCGTCCGGGCGGATCTCGAGCCCCTGATTCAGCAGACGCTGGCCGACCTGCGCAACCTGTCGGCCGGCCTGGTGCTTCCCGAAGTCGAAAATCTGTCTGCCGCGGAGACGGTCCGGCTGGCGATCACGCGTCACGAGCATCAGACCGGCACGACGGTGATGCGTGATGTCGCGGACATGCCGCTGAATGTGCCGCGCGCGATCCGGGTCTGCGCCTATCGGATCGTGCAGGAGGGACTGACCAATGCCTACAAGCATGCCGGCGGCCACGGTCAAAGGGTCTCGGCGCGGCTCCAGGCCGGCATGCTCGAGATCGTGGTCGGCGACAGCGGCTCGGCGCCGCCGCCGCGGCCCTTGTCGTCGCCGGCGGCCGCCAAGCTCGGGTTGCGCGGCATGAAGAACCGCATCAAGGCGCTGCGCGGCAGCCTCGTCGTCCGCAGGCTGGCGGGCGGTGGAACCGAGATCCTGGCGAGCTTGCCGGTGCGGGTCTAGTCAGCGGCGTGATCCTGCCCGTGCGCCGGCGGCAGGTTGCCGTTGTCGAGGGCCGCGGGACGGAGCTTCTGCGCCGCGATGACAACCTCGACGCGGTTGCGGGCGTGCAGCTTGAGCATCAGGTTGGTCATATAGGCCTTGACCGTCTTCTCGCTGAGCGACAGGGCGGAGGCGATCTCCCGGTTCTGCTTGCCGCAAAGCAGCAGCTTGACGATCTGGTCCTCGCGGACGCTGAACTTGTTGTTCTGGTGCGCGGTCTTTTCCACCGCCCGGGTCTGCAAGGCGCCGATCACTTTCGCGGCGAAATAGGGCGTGATGAAAATCTCGCCCCGGCAGGCCGCGGCAATCGCCTCCATCAGGTCGTCGGCGGAACTGCCCTTCAGGACATAACCCCTGGCGCCGGCGTCCAGCGCCTTGAGGGCATGGTCGGTGCTGGTCGATGCCGTGAAGACGATGATCTTCATCTCGGGCGCGGCCTTGGCGGCCTCGGCGATGGCCTGGTAGGCGTCGCCCGGCATATTGAGATCGACGATCATGGCGTCGGGCCGGCTGGTGGCGATGATCGTGCGGATGTCGTCTGCGGACGAGCCGGTTGCGGCAAGCGAAAAACCATCGCGGCGGTGTATCAGGGCGGCAATGCCTTCCCGCAGAAGAGGGTGGTCGTCGACGACCGCAATTGCGATCTCCACCATCGTCTTCCCTCACTCACTGGCTTACGCGAAACAACGATATGCTGGCGCAAATGGCGGTATCTGTAAACCTCCTCCTGAATCGAATATGAACCCGGAACGACAAATGTGAATGATCGGATGGGCTTAGCTGGCGCGCCCGATGGCCGCCGAATTGTTCGATGGGCGCGCAGACGGGCGGTAATCGCCTGAAGGCTTGCGCATCGAAGCGCCAAGTCCCCGGCACGGCGTCCCCGGCGCGGCGCCCCTCTCGGCGGGATCGGCTCGGGATCCCGGGCGATCATGCGCGCGGACCGGCAGGGCTCACGACATTTTTGCCCGAGGGCGGTGCAGCCCTTGCGCTGGGTGAGAAGACCTGGCGCGCCGGAGTGCCCTAGCGTCACCGGCAATCAATGGGCGGTGGACGCGGACAGGGCATACCGGGCGTGGGTTCGAAGCGTGGGAAATCTCGGGGGGGCCGCGGCAAGCCGGCCCCGTCGACAGCGGCTGGCCGGGCACTCGGCCCGCTGACGGTCGCCCTTGGCTCGGCCGTCCTGCTCGGTGCCGCCCCGGCTTTCGCGCAGACCACCGGCGGCACTGGCGGCTCCGGCGCGGGAGGGCGTTATGACGCTGGAGCGACCGGTGGAGCTTACACGCTCGGCGGCGCCGGCGGGACACCGGGCGCGGCGGGCGTCACCGGAAACGGCGCCAACTGGTATGCCCCCGGCGCCGTAGTCCTGTTTCTCGGCAGCGGCGGCGGCGGTGGCGGCGGTGCCGGCGGCGGCATCGGCGGCACCGGCGGCTTCACCAATGCCGGATCGCCGAGCCCGGGCGCCCCGGATGTCATCATTCCCGGCGGCACGGCCGGCAATGCCGGCGGCGACAGCGTGCAGTTTGCGCCGGGCGGTGGCGGTGGCGGCAATGGCGGGTGGCATGGCTCGGTCATCAGCGGCGGCGCCGCCGACCTGTGGTCACCGACGGTCGCCGGCAATGGCGGCACTGGCGGGCGCGGCGGCCATATCGCCGGTACCAGCGCATCCACCGGAGCCACGGGCGGCGGCGGTGGCGGCGGTGGTGGCGCCGGTGGTTATGGCCTCGTCGGCGGCGCGGGGGCGGTGGTCACCTCGACCACGATCGTGCAGGGCGGCAATGGCGGCACCGGCGGCAATGGCGGCAACGCCTCGAACACTCAGCCGGAGGCGGCGTTCAGGATCGTCGGGGGCAATGGCGGCACCGGCGGCGACGGCGGCATCGGCGTCTATGGCTCCAATTTCACCTTCGTCAACAGTGGCACCGTTCAGGGGGGCAATGGCGGCAGTGGCGGCGCCGGCGGGTCCGGCCAATCGTCGCTCTATTCGTCCGTCGCCGGCGCCCAGGGGCAGGGCGGCGAGGGCGTCTATGGCTCCAACCTGACCATCATCACGTCAGGCGCGATCAATGGCGGTTATGGCAGCACCGGCCAGGCCAATGCGGTGACTTTTGCCGGCGGCAACAATGCGCTGGAACTGCGGAACGGCTACTCGTTCTCCGGCCAGGTCGCCGGCGACGGCAATGACCAGCTCCGGCTCGGCGGCGCCGACAACGGGCAGTTCAATTCGAACGCGATCGGCTCGCAATTCACCGGCTTCAGCTCGGTGCAGGTCAACGGCACGGGGACCTGGTTCGTCTACGGCACCAATTCGCTGGCCTGGTCGGTCAATGCGGGCGGCGGCCTGCAGACGGCGACCGGCCTCACGCTCAACCTCACCAACACCTTGAACAATAGCGGCACGGTCACGACCCAGGTGGCGAGCTCGATCTCGGTCACGGGCATCACCACCAATGCCGGCTCGATCCAGAATGGCGGCTCCTTTTCCGGCCGCATCGCCAATAGCGGTACGGTCACCAATAACGGCACCATGAATTCGCAGGTGAATTCCAACAGCGGGACGATCACCAATTCGCGCGACTGGACCGGCAACATCCTGGGCAATACCGGCACCATCACCAACAATTCCGGCTGGACCGGCAATGCCGTCAACAGTGCCGGCGGCACGCTGATCAATGCCGGAACGATGACCGGCACCGTCGGCAATAGCGGCACTTTCGACAATAGCGGCTGGGTCCAGGGCCGGCTCACCCAGTCGGCCGGCACGAGCACCAATAGCGGCACGCTCAGCGGCGGCGTCACCGTCACCGGCGGCAGCTTCACCCAGACCGCCGGCGGGGTCGGCGGCGGCCTGATCAACAGCGCCACGGTCAACACCAATGGAGGCTTCATCAACGGCGCGATCGCCAACAATGCCGGCGGCACGTTTAATGTCGGCGGCACGGTGACCAGCGACCAGACCTTCGCCAACGCCGCCGGGGCAACGCTCGCGGTTGGCGCAGCCGGCAATTACACGGTCGCCGGCCTCGTCACCAATAACGGCACCACCACGGTTGCCGCGGGCGGCGTGCTGACCGGCAATGCCGGCATCCGGAATGTCGGCACGCTGACCTCGAGCGGCACGGTGGCCGGCGGGCTGATCAATACCGGCACGGTCAATGCCAATGGCGGCGCGATCAACGGCGTCATCGCCAACAATGCCGGGACATTCAATGTCGGCGGCACGGTGACCAGCGACAACACCTTCACCAATGCCGCGGGGGCGACGCTGGCGGTCGGCGCGACCGGCAATTACACGGTGTCGGGGCTGGTCACCAATAACGGCACCACGACGGTCGCTTCGGGCGGCGCGCTGACCGGCAGCGCCGGCATCCGGAATGTCGGCACGCTGACCTCGAGCGGCACGGTCGCCGGCGGGTTGACCAATACCGGCACGGTCAATGCCAATGGCGGCGCCGTCAACGGTGTCATCGCCAACAATGCCGGGACGTTTAATGTCGGCGGCACGGTGACCAGCAACAACACCTTCACCAATGCCTCCGGCGCGACGCTCGCCGTCGGCGCTGCCGGCAATTACACGGTGTCTGGCCTCGTCACCAACAACGGCACGACGACGGTCGCCGCGGGCGGCACGCTGACCGGCAGCGCCGGCATCAGCAATTCGGGCATGCTGACCTCGAGCGGGATGGTCGCCGGCGGGTTGACCAATATCGGCACGGTCAACGCCAATGGCGGCGCGATCAACGGTGTCATCGCCAACAATGCCGGCACCTTCAGCGTCGGCGGCACGGTCACCAGCAACAACACGTTCACCAATGCCGTGGGCGCGACGCTCGCGGTGGGCGCGGCCGGCGCCTACACCGTGTCGGGGCTCGTCACCAACAATGGCACCACGACGGTCGCTTCGGGCGGCGCGCTGACCGGCAGCGCCGGCATCGGCAATACGGGAACGCTCACCACCAGCGGCACGCTGTCGGGCGGGTTGACCAATAGCGGCACGGTCAATGCCAATGGCGGCGCCATCAACGGCGCCATCGTCAACAGCGCGAGCTTCATCGTCGGCGGCACGGTGACCAGCGCCAACGGTTTCACCAACGCTATCGGGGCCACGCTGACGGTCAATGCCGGCGGCCATTACACGATCGGGTCGCTCAACAATGCCGGCACGGTCGTCAATAACGGCACGCTGACCGATGACCTCGACAATACCGGCAGTTTCACCAACAACCTGACGACCAATGCGATCGTCAACACCAATACCGGCACGATCACCAACAGCGTCACCGGCACCTGGACCGGCCAGGTCACCAGCAACGCCAATATCATCACCAATGCCGGGTCCTGGACCGGCAACATCCTGGCCAATACGGGCACGATCACCAACCAGGCCGGGGCGACCTGGACCGGCAACGCCACCAACAGCGCCGGCACGCTGACCAATGACGGCACCTGGACCGGGGCGGTGTCGAACGCGGCGAATTTCACCAACAGCGCCACCGGCACGGTGTCCGGGCTGTTCAGCAATATGGCGGGCACCGCGACCAATGCCGGGCAGCTGAACGGCGGGGCCAGCGTCTCCGGCGGCACGTTGACCAACAGCAATCTGATCGCCGGCACGGTGACCGTGTCGGGCACCGGCAGGGTTGCCAACAACGCCACGATATCCGGCGCGGTCAACAACGCCGCGACCTTCGACAACAATGCCGGCGGCACGGTGTCGGGGCTTTTGGCCAATACGGCGGGCACCACGACCAATGCCGGTGAGCTCAACGGCGGCGCCAGCGTCTCCGGCGGCACGCTGACCAACACCAACCTGATCGCCGGCACGGTGACCGTGTCGGGTACCGGCACGGTCGCCAACAACGCCACGATATCGGGCGCGGTCAACAACGCCGCGACTTTCGACAACAATGCCGGCGGCACGGTGTCGGGGCTTTTGACCAACACGGCGGGCACCACGACCAATGCCGGGCAACTCAACGGCGGCGCCAGCGTCTCCGGCGGCACGCTGACCAATAACAACCTGGTCGCCGGCACGGTGACCGTGTCGGGCACCGGCACGCTCACCAACAACGCTACGATTTCGGGCACCGTCGCCAATGCCGCGACCTTCGACAACAGGGCCGGCGGAACGGTGTCGGGGCTTTTGACCAACACGGCCGGCACCGCGACCAATGCCGGCCAGTTGAACGGCGGCGCCAGCATTTCCGGCGGCACGCTGACCAACACCAACCTGATCGCCGGCACCGTCACCGTGTCGGGCACCGGCACGGTCGGCAACAGCGCCACGATCACGGGAGCGGTGAACAATGCCGCGACCTTCGACAACCATGCCGGCGGCACGGTCTCCGGGCTCGTCACCACCAGCGCAGGCATCACCACCAATGCCGGCCAGCTCAACGGCGGTCTCGCCATCACCGGCGGCACCTTCACCCAGACCGGCGGCTCGGTGTCGGGCGGGCTGACCAATAGCGGCACGGTCAACGCCATCGGCGGGTCGATCGACGGCGTGATCGTCAACAGCGCCGCGTTTCATGTCTCGGGCACGGTGACCAGCGCCAACAGCTTCACCAACAATGCCCTGGGCACGCTGACGATCAATGCCGGCGGCAACTACACGACCGGCGGCCTCGCCAATGCCGGGACGGTGATCAATAACGGCACGCTGGCGGGCGCTCTCGGCAATAGCGGCAGCTTCACCAATACCCTGACGACCAACGCGATCGTCGACACCAATAGCGGGACGATCAGCAATTCGACCACGGGCACCTGGACCGGCCAGGTGACCGCCAATGCCAACAGCATCACCAATGCCGGGTCGTGGAACGGCAATGTCCTGGCCAATGCCGGCACGATCACCAACCAGGCCGGCGCGACCTGGACCGGCAATGCCGGCAATGGCGCCGGCACGCTCGCCAATGACGGAACCTGGACCGGTAGCGTGTCGAACGCCGGGACCTTCACCAATGGCGCCACCGGCACGGTGTCGGGACTTTTCACCAATACGGCGGGCACCGCGAGCAATGCCGGCCAATTGAATGGCGGCGTGACCGTCACCGGCGGCATGCTGACCAATTCCAGCCTGATTGCCGGTACGGCGACGGTGTCGGGCACCGGCACGCTCACCAACAACGCGACGATATCGGGCGCGGTCAACAATGCCGCCAGCTTCGACAACAAGGCCGGCGGCTCGGTCTCCGGGCTGGTGACCAACAGCGCGGGAACGGCGACCAATGCCGGCGCCCTCGGCGGCGGGGTGGTCGTCACGGGCGGCACCTTCACCCAGACCGGCGGTTCGGTCGCCGGCGGCCTGACCAACAGTGCCACCGTCCAGGCCAATGGCGGCGCCATCAATGGCGCGATCGTCAACAGCGCCGGCCTGTTCGCCATTGGCGGCCTGGTGACCAGCAACGCGACCTTCGCCAATGCATCGGCCGCGACCTTGGCGATCGCCGCCGCCGGGGCCTATGCGGTCACCGGGCTTGTCACCAATAACGGCAATGTCACGATCGCCGCCGGCGGCCTGCTGACCGGTGCTGCCGGCTTCAACAATGCGGGCACGCTGACGTCGAGCGGAACGCTGGCCGCTGGCCTGACCAATAGCGGCTCCGTCTACGCCGTCGACGGCGCCATCAACGGGGCGATCGTCAACAGCGCCGGCCTGTTCCAGGTCACCGGCACCGTCACCAGCAACGATGCCTTTGCCAATGCCTCGGGCGCCACGCTCAGCGTCGCCGCCGGTGGCCACTACACGGTCGGCGGAGCCTTCACGAGCAATGGCCTGGTCACGGTCAACGGGACGCTGATCGCGTCGAGCGGGCTCGACATCAACAATGGCGGGGTGATCGGCGGCGCCGGCACGCTGCCGACGACACGGGTGAACGCCGGCGGGATTCTCGCTCCCGGCAATTCCATCGGCACGATCACGGTATCGGGCAATCTCAGCTTTGCCGCCGGCGGCGGTTATCGCGTCGAGGTTTCGCCCACCAGTGCCGACCGGACCAATGTCACCGGCACCGCGACACTGGCCGGCACGGCGACCTTCCTGCCTCAGGCCGGCTCCTACACGATCAACGCACGCTACCTCATTCTCAATGCCGGCAGCGGCATCTCGGGCACGTTCAATGCGGCCGATTTCACCAGCGGTTTCGGGCTGACCATCAAGCCGAAGCTGATCTATGACGCCAATAACGTCTATCTGGAACTTGCCCCCAATTCGATCTCGCCGTTCCTGCCGGGTCATGCGGCGGGCAATTCGCGCAATGTCGCGGGCGCGATCGATACGGCGTTTGGCTCAGGCCTTGCCCCGGCACCCTTCGTCGGCCTGTTCAACCTGTCGGCGGCGGGCCTTGCCGCCGGCCTGTCGCAGCTTTCCGGGCAGATCGGCACCAGCGCGGCGGTGGCCGGCGCGCAGGACATGGGGCAGTTCCTCGACCTGATGCTCGACCCGTCGGTGGAGAGCCGGGCCGAGGCCGCGCCGAGCGCCAGCGGGCCGGCGCTGGCCTTCGCGGCGAGCCAGGCGGCGAGCTCGTTTGCGCTGATGACGGCCTATGCGAGCTTGCCGGGCCGCGGCCCGGCGCGGCCCGAGGACCGGCGCTGGTCGAGCTGGGGCACGGCCTATGCGGCGGCCGGTTCGTTCGCCGGCAATGCCGGGCTCGGCACCTCCGATCTCAGCGCCCGCACGGCAGGCGTCGCCGCCGGCGCCGACTATCGGCTCGATGGCGGCACGCTGCTCGGCTTCGCGATCTCCGGGTCTTCGCTGAACTACAACCTCGGCGGCGGCTTCGGCTCGGGCAAGGGCGAGGCCTTCAAGGCCGGCTTCTATGGCTCGACCCGGTTCGGCGACGGCTATGTCTCGGCATCCGCCGCTTATGGCCACTATGCGCTGTCGACCAGCCGCTCGGTGCCGCTCACCGGTGTCAGCGGCGACCTCACCGGCCATGTCGGCGCCGACAGTTTTGCCGGCCGGCTCGAAGCCGGCTACCGCATCGCGGCGACCGCCTCGGCCGGCATCACGCCGTTTGCCGCGCTGCAGGCGCAAAGCTTCCGCCTGGCCGGCTATAGCGAGACCGGCACGGCGGGCGCCAGCGCCTTCGCGCTGAGCTATGGCGCGCGCCGCTTCAACACGATCCGCAGCGAACTCGGCCTGCGTTTCGACACGCGCCTGGCGGTTTCGGAGCAGTCGATCCTGCTGCTGCGCGGCCACCTCGCCTGGCGCCACGAATTCTCCGGCGCGCCGGCGCTCAACGCGAGCTTCGACAGCCTGCCCGGCACCGGCTTCGTGGTCAGCGGCGTGGCCCTGCCGCGCGACGTGCTGGCGGCCTCGATCGGTTCGGAATGGCGCTTCGCCAATGGCTGGTCGGTCAGAGCCAAATTCTCCGGCGAATTCGCCAACCGGTCGCTGTCCTATGGCGGCAGCGGGACGCTGCGCTTCGTCTGGTGAGGCGACGGTCAATCCACAGGGCCGGGCTCAACTATAGTGTTATCGTATCAAGCTGAAACGCCCTGCACAAAGCTCCGTCGTCCTTCGAGGCTCGCTTCGCTCGCACCTCAGGATGAGGGTAGTAAGTGAATTGCACCAATCGCGCTGACGAAACCTGCACCTCTTCGAGCATTTGGCGCCGTCATTGCCGCGATATCCCACATTCCTCATCCTGAGGTGCGAGCGAAGCGAGCCTCGAAGGACGACAAACCTTTGTGCAGAGCGCTTCAACCTGCAGCCATTACGCATCAGGACGACCCGCGCGCGTCGCACGCGGGCCGTTTTGTTCGAAGCAAATGGCCCGGCTGCCGCCAGGCCGTCATGCATTGCGCGAACGCTGGGCGTCGAGGCTGATCGGCCCAGGACCGGCGAAGGTCAGGTAGAAGAAGACGAAACAGTAGAGGATGGCCAGGTTGCCGGCGTTCTGGATCGGAAAGAACGAGCGCGGGTGATGGCCGATGAAATAGGCGAAGGCCATTTCGCCGGCGACGATGAACGCGACCGGCCGGGTGAACAGGCCGAGGATCAAAAGGATGCCGCCGACGATCTCGAGCGCGCCGGCAAACCAGATCAGCGAGAACAGCGACGGGGCGCTCGGCGGCGCCATCGGGAAGCCGAGCAGCTTGACCAGGCCGTGCTGCAGGAACAACAGGCCGACGACGATCCGGAGCAGGCTCAGGACAGTGGGGGCCCAGGAATTGAGGGTCGAGGTCAGTCGGTCCATGGTCGATCTCTTGGGTTGGTTTCCGGTTTGACTTTGATTTGTCTGGCTCGACGCAGAATCGATCGCCATTGGCGATCTCTCGAAGACCTTAGCCTGAGCCCGAGCGAAAGCAACGCGACGGCCAAGAGCCGTTCAGCCGTTGAGGAAGGCGGCGAGTTTGTCCAGGGTCGAGCGGCAGTCCGCCTCATTGTCTTCGGGCCTGATGCCGCGCGGAATATTGTCGCAGCGAATGGTCACCCGGGTGCCGCCGGCCTCGGGCGTGAGCTGCGTCTCGACGATCATCTCGCCGGCAAATGACGGGTCCGGTGAAACGAACTCGACCGCCCAGACCACCTGCTCGCCCGGAACCAGCCTGGCAAAGCGGCCCTGGAACCGGTCGGTGGTGTCAGAGGTCTTGCCGCGCACGGCCGGCTCACCCCCGGAATAGACCAGCGACATGCTGAAGGCGCCGCCTTCACGCGGATCGAAGACGTGGACCACGCCGGTCATGGTGCCCGGCGGCAGCCAGCGCGCCAGCGCCTCCGGGTCGAGATAGGCCCGGTACACCGCCTCGCGCGGCGCGTTGATCAGTCTCGACACCGTTGTGCTCGCCAGATCGCCCATGGGCGGAGGATAGCAGGCGGGCCGGCAATGTCCCAGCGGGGCCGCGCGCGAAGCGTTGGCGGGATCAAAGCGAAAAATAGTCTCCGCAGGGCAATGCTGCGGATAAAACGCTCCTCATCGCCGAGCGAACATGGTTGAAGGAGGTCCGCTCACCGATCGGCCTTCCCCCCGCCATGCCTGTTCTCTCCCGCGCCGTCACGGGAATTCTGCTCAAAGTCCTGTCGACCATGGCGTTTACCTGCATGTCGACGCTCGTGCGCGTGGCGGGCAAGGAGGTGCCGGTCGGCCAGGTGGTGTTCTGCCGGTCGTTTTTCGCGCTGATCCCGCTGTTCATCATGCTGGCCTGGCGCGACGAGATCATGGATGCGTTCCGGGTCACCAGCGTCTCCTCGCATATCAAGCGCGGCGTCATCGGCGCCACCGGCATGTTTTCCGGTTTCGTCGGGCTGACCTTGCTGCCGCTCGCCGATTCCACCGCGATCAGCTATGCGGCGCCCCTGATGGTGGTGCCCTTGGCCGCCATCATCCTGGGCGAGCGGGTGCGCATCTATCGCTGGTCGGCGGTCGCCATCGGTTTCATCGGCGTGGTGGTCATCCTCTGGCCGCATCTCGACATCGAGGCGCTCCGCGCCATGTCGGATGGCCAGACGGTCGGCGCCATGTTCGCGCTCGGCGGCGCGGTCTGCGCGGCCTTTGCCACCATCCAGGTGCGCAAGCTGGTCTCGACCGAGACGACCGCGGCCATCGTCTTCACCTTCATGATGCTCTGCGCCGTGCTGGCGCTTTTGACCTGGCCGCTGGCCCATGTGCTGCCGATCGGCCAATGGATCGTGCCCAGCGTCTGGCAGGCGGTCATCCTGGTGGCGGTCGGCGTGTTCGGCGGGCTCGGCCAGATCCTGCTGACGGTGAGCTATCGCCACGCCGATACCTCGCTGATCGCGCCGTTCGAATATTTCTCGATGATCTGGGCCATCGTCATCGGCTATTTCGTGTTCCGCGACGTGCCCAGCGTCTATGTGCTGGCCGGCGGCGCGATCGTCGTCGCCTCGGGCATTTTCGTCATCTGGCGCGAGCACCAATTGGGGCTGGAACGGGCGCGCCAGCGCAAGGTCTCGACGCCGCAGGGATAGGGGTGTCGGAGGCTGGGGAGCAGTGCATGATCGGCCGTGGCATCGCCGGCGTCTTCATCGTGGCGACGGCCAGCCTCCTGGCCGCGTGTTCGCCCTGGGCGTCCGAGGCGGTGCTGCTGCGCAAGCCGTCGCCCGACGGCCAGCGCGAGGCCGTGCTGATGACTTGTCGCAACCCGAGCGACCCCTCCGCCCAGCGCCTGGTCGGGGCGGTGTTCAGGCGCGAGGCGGGCCAGGCGCCGGGCTGCAACGACCTCGCCGCCCCGGCGACCGCCAGCTGGTTCGATGCCTCCATGCAAGCGCTGCCGCCGGCAACCGGGGAAACCGTCGAATGGGTGGAGGGCCGCGCGGTGTTCACCCTGCGGCGCCGGATCATCATCAGCCAGACCCGGTTTCCCGGCGAGATGACCGCGCTCGAGGTGCAGGCGCTGGACCTGCCCGAGATCAGGTGATCGAGCCGCGCAGGGCCGGCGGGACCGCGATGCGGCGCCGCCGATCGCGCGCCTTGGCCCAGTGCCGCATTGCACGCAGACCAAAGCTCGGCTAGGACGCCCTTTGGGGGCAGGGATGACGGACTGGAAAGCCATCAGGCGGTTTTTGGTCGCGAATATCGCGATCTACGCGCTTGTCGCTCACAGTTTCCTCATGGCGCTGGCAGTGGTGCCGCGCCCGCTCGTCCAGGGCGATCTGTTTGCCGGCCCATTGATCCTCTGTTCGTCGCATGCCGACGCCGAGGCTCCCGCGCCGGCCGATCATCATCATCATCCGCCAACCCATTGCGCGCTCTGCGGCCTCGGGCATTGCGGTTTCGCCCAGCCCGGCGGCGGAGCGATCTTGCCTCCGGCCGCCGCCTTTTCCGGCTTGGTCGTGCTGGCGGCGGCCTCCGACCCGTTCAAGCCGCCGTCGCTGCCCGGCAATCACCGCGCCCGCGCGCCCCCGATCTTCATCTGAAACGACGCCAAGGCCGACG
Source organism: Phreatobacter stygius (assembly GCF_005144885.1). Lineage (NCBI taxonomy): Bacteria > Pseudomonadati > Pseudomonadota > Alphaproteobacteria > Hyphomicrobiales > Phreatobacteraceae > Phreatobacter > Phreatobacter stygius. Next base: position 415,018 of record NZ_CP039690.1, on the reverse strand, counting down.
CCGGTGCCTGTCCCCTCGCGGGCGGGGGCTCGCGTCTGCCGCATCGCCACGTCTTCAGTGAAGAGATCCCGTCATGCATCTGTCTTTGCCGCCGGCTCGCGCGGCGCGGCGCTTTCGCGTCGCGACCTTGCTCGCGACCTTGTTCGCCCCATCAGCCATGATTCCAGCACTAGCCCAGGACCGCCCGAACCCCGTCCAGGCCGGCACCGGCCGCGACGCGGCGGCCAGCGGCGTCATCGAGCTGCAGACCATTACGGTCGAGGGCGCGGCCGATCCGTCGCATCTCGACGTCAGGAACGGCGCGGGCAGCCTTGTCGGCCTGACGCCGCGCGAGACGCCCGCCACGGTCAATATCGTCACCCAGAACGACATGCAGGAGAAAGGGCTTCGAAGCCTGGTCGAGACCTTCAACAGCGTGCCCGGCGTCACCGCCGGAAACCTGCCGGGCGAACCGGCCGTGATCTCGATGCGCGGCTTCTCGCGCGCCGCCACCGGTTATTCCATCGACGGCATGCGGGCGGTCGACCCGCTGGTGGTTTCGCGCAATTACGACACCTTCAATTTCGAGCGTGTCGAGATTCTCAAGGGCCCGGCATCGGTGATCCACGGCACCGGGGCGCTGGCCGGTTCGGTCAACCTGGTGACCAAACAGCCAAGGCTCGGAGACACTGGCGCCGAAGGCATGATGAGCTATGGCAGTTTCAATTCGCTGCGCGCCGGCATCGGCTTCAACACGCCGGTCGGGCCCAATGCAGCGGTGCGAACCACGCTCAGTTACGGCCAGTCCGACGGCTATATCAACGACACCCCGTCGCGCAATCTCGGCTTCACCTCGAGCGGCATCTTCACGCCGACCGACCGGCTGACCTTTTCCGGCTCGGTCAATTATTTCCACGACGAATTCAGAACGCCCTATCAGGGCATGCCGCTGATCGGGCGTTCGGTGGCGCGCAATCCCTCGGATCTGGTTTCGGCGCCCAACGGGCTCGTTATCGACAGGTCGCTGCGCAACCAGAACTACAATGTCCATGACGGCTTGATGCGGTCGGATACGCTGTGGCTGCGCGGCGGTGTCGAATACCGGCTGACCGACAACTGGACGATCAAGAACGAGGTGGGGTTGTTCCGGGCGGATCGCTACTGGGCGAATTCGGAGGACTTCACCTTCAACGCCGGCACCGGATGGCTCGATCGCAGCACGACCAAGATTACCCACGCCCATCAATTCTGGTCGGACCGTGTGGCCGCCGCGTTTGACGGTCAGGTCGGCGGCTTTCGCAACCGCTTCGCCGCAGGCTTCGAATATATCGATACGACCTTGGGTTCGCAGCGGCGGTTCGGCACGACCAGTTCGGTCGATCCGTTCAATCCGAACCGCGGACTGTTCCCGGCCGACACCGCGGCAAACTTCGCCACCCGGCAGAATTATGACAGCCACCTCAGGACGATCGCCGGCTTTGCCGAGAACGCCATCAATCTGACGCCGGACTGGCTGGCGCTTGCCAGCATCCGCTACGAGACGATGCGGCTGGACCGCCGGATCGACGATCTGAACACGGGCGTCACCACCCGCTTCAACAACAGCTTCCAGAACCTCTCCTGGCGGATCGGCACGGTCTATGATCTGACCAGCGGCACGGCGCTGTTCGCCCAGTACAACGAGGCGGCGGTGCCGGTCGCGACATTGCTGTTGAGCAATACGGTCAATGGCCGTTTCGAGCTCTCGACCGGACGTTCGCTCGAAGCCGGCATCAAATCGACCTTGTGGAACGGCCGTATCGTCGCGACCGCCTCGGTCTACCAGATCGAGCAGAACAATATCCTGACCCGCGATGCGGCCAACCCGGCGCTGACCGTGCAGGGTGGCAGCCAGCGGTCGCGTGGCATCGAGCTCGATGTTTCGGTGGCACTGACCGATCAGTGGAAGCTGGCGGCCAATGCGTCGTTCATCGACGCGCGCTTCACCGAACTGAGGAGTGTGGCGCGCGACCTCACCGGCAACCGGCCGACCAATGTGCCGGCGCAGTCGTTCACGGTCTCGACCAGCTACCGCTTCGAGACCGTGCCGCTGACGGTCGGCGCCTCGGCCCAGCATGTCGGATCATTCTATACCGACACCGCCAATACGATCCTGGTCAAAGGCCGCACGCTGTTCGACGCCTGGCTCGCTTATGACGTCGGGCGCGGCACCTTGCGGGTGCGCGGCCGCAACCTGACCAATGAATTTTATGCCGACTGGTCCGGCTATAGCGCCACCCAGGTCTATATCGGCGCGCCGCGCAGCGTCGACGTTTCCTACACCGTCAAATTCTGAGGACCGGATCGGGGCGGCCGGCGCGCAATCGCCAGCCAGCCGCCTCATCCGTCCGACGCCGATCTCGGGATCCCATGGCCATGACGCAAGCTGTCTCGTCGTCCGCCGCCCTCTACCGCACCGTCTGGCGCTGGCATTTCTATGCCGGGCTCGTCGTCGCGCCGTTCATGCTGATCCTGGCGGTGACCGGGGCGATCTATCTGTTCAACGACGAGATCAACGATATCGTCTACCGGCAGCAGCGCCTCGTGCCGCCATCCACCCAATCGGTGCCGCTCAGCCAGATGATCACCGCCGCGCTGGCCGACGATCCCGAAGCCAGGGCGACACGGATCGATACCCCGCGCGAAGCCGGCCGCAGCGCCGAGGTCTTCGTCACGCCGGCGACCGGCGCGCCCCGGCGGGTGTTCGTCGATCCCGGCACCGGGCAGGTGCTCGGTTCCTATGTCTATGCGCGAACCCTGGTGGGCTTCGCCGACCTTGCCCATGGCTCGCTGCTGCTCGGCGATTTCGGCGACGGCATCGTCGAACTGGCGGCCTGCTGGGGCTTCATCCTGATGGTGACCGGGCTCTATCTCTGGTGGCCGCGCGGCCAGCGCCGGCTCGGCGGCGTGGTCTTTCCGCGCTGGCGCCTCGGCGGACGGCGCTTCTGGAAAGACTGGCACGCGGTCATCGGCATGTGGACGGCGCTGCTGGTCATGTTCCTGATCCTCACCGGGCTGCCCTGGGCAACCGTCTGGGGCGATCTCCTGCGCCGCGGCACCGATCTCGCCGGCATCGGCTATCCCGTCAGCCATCGCCTGCACGGAGCGCTGCCCGGCAGCGCGGCCACCGTCAAGCAGGCAAGCACCGGCGCCGCGCCATGGACGATCGCCCATGCGCCGATGCCGCAGTCGGACCCGCACGCGCATCACGGCGGCCATGGCGCGCCCGCCGAGGCGGCGACAACCGCTGCCATCGGCATCGACGCCGCAGTGGCCATTCTCGCCCGCGAAGGCATGATGAGCCCTTACCGGCTGAGCCTGCCGCGGGATGCCAGGGGCGCCTTCGTCGCCTTCACCTATCCGGACCAGCCGGAGACCCAGCGCACGATCTCGATCGACCAATATTCCGGCCGGATCCTCGGCGATGTCGGCTTTGCCGATTATGGCTGGGCGGCGAAAGCGGTCGAGCTCGGCGTCCAGATCCACATGGGCAATTATTTCGGGCGGCTCAACCAGATCGTCATGCTGATCCCGTGCCTCGGCATCATCGTCCTGTCGGTGACCGGCCCGATCATGTGGTGGCGACGGCGGCCCAAGGGCAAGCTCGGCGCGCCCCGGGCGCTGGCGCCCGCCGGCATGCGCAGCGTCGCCCTGATCATCCTGGCACTCGGCCTGGTGTTTCCGCTTGCCGGCGCATCGCTGATCGTCGTGCTGACCGGCGAGCGGCTGGTCGGCTGGATCGCCGCGAGGCCACGATGGTCGGGAGCCGCCTGACCTGTCCGGCACGATGACACGCGTCGCATTCCGGGGCGAGTGGACACCAGGGATTGTTGAGGATCGTCTCCACGGCGCGTCTCGCTGAGACCGGCGACCGGCGGCACAAGGCCAAGCCATAGGGCAGGGGCCTGGTCGCCACGCCGCGATGGGCGAGCTCCTACGGTTCCTGCGCAACGGGCGGCGGCGATCAGCTCGCGCCGCAGTTCGAGGGGCCTGTCAGTTCCAGGGACCTGTCAGTTCCAGGGACCTGTCAGTTCCAGGGACTTGTCAGTTCCAGGGACTTGTCAGTTCCAGGGACTTGGCGGGCCATAAGAGCTTGGCACCTGCTGGCGGTCGATCAGCATGCGGTCGCGCGCCGACACCGCCGGGCGACGACCCCAGGAATCACGGCGGCTCCACGCCTCACGCCGCCAGCCACGCCGCCGGCGCGGCGAGCGCTCGTCATTGCGATAGCCGGGATATTGGGCGGCGGCCGGCGAGGCCACGGCCAGGGCCGCCGCCGCAAGGGCCAAAAACAGGGAACGCCGGTCAAACATCTGATGCTCCACGGGATCGAGGGCCTAGAGCCGGCCCGTCAGGACCAGGATCAGCACGATGATCAGCACGAGGCCGATGCCGCCGCCGCCATAAACGCCGGTACCGTAGAACGAACCGCCGCCCAGGCCGCTGAAGCCGCCCAGGAGCGCGATGATCAGAAGGATCAGCAGGATTGTTCCGACACTCATGGCGCGTTTCCTCGAGGGGTTGTCTCACCTGAAACACCTGATCATGGCTTCCGGTTCCATTCCTGCCTGCGAATTCAACGGCTTGGAGGGAGGCGGCCAGACCCGGTTCGGCGCCCGGGCCCGCGCCGGGGGCCGAGCGAGCGCCATCGGACGAGTTGCTAACTCTCTAGCGGGTTAGTAAGTTCTGCCCCATGCCAGTGCTCCCGACCCCATCGGCGGAACCTTCGGCCCGCCGCGGCGCGGATGCGAAGCTCTGCCTGGACTTCGTCAACACGGTCGCCTGGCGAAACTCCGGCAAGCCCGAGGAGCGGCTGCCATCGGCCGAGGCCCTGGTGGAGTGGTGCGCCAAGGCCGGCGTCCTCGATGCCGCGGGCGCGGCGGCCGCGGCGCGCAATCTTAGCGGTTCGCCGGACAAGGCCAGCGCGGTGCATCTGACCGCGCTGACCTTTCGCGAAGCGGCCTATGGGCTGTTCCGTGCGCGCGTCGACGGCCGGCCGGCGCCGCCGGCCGATGTCCAGGCGCTCAACGCGGTGATCGCCCTGATGCCGCAACGCCTGGCCCTGGTGCCGGACCGGGATGGCCTGGGCTGGCGCGACGCGACCCGGCCGGCGACGGCGCTGGATATTCTGGCACCCCTGGTCTGGTCGGCCGCCGACCTCTTGAGCGGGCCGCGCGCCGAGCGGGTCAAGCAGTGCGAAGACCCGAAAGGCTGTGGCTGGCTGTTCGTCGATGACAGCCGCACGGGAACCCGGCGCTGGTGCTCGATGGGCGACTGCGGCAACCGCGCCAAGGCGCGCCGGCACTATCACCGGGCCCGCGACGAAGAGGTCGCCGGAGGCGGCCGCGCCGCTCGCACGGAAAAGCCGGCCGGAACAAAGCGCGCCGCGCGCTGACACGACAGTGACGCCGGATCGGCCGGCTGCAGGCGTGCCGCGTCACGGCCGGGGCTGCGGCTCCAGCCCGGCGAAGACCTGCGCGACCACGGCCTTGGCCAGTTCGGCAGGGGCAAGCTCGCCATCCGCCCGGTGCCAGCGGCCGATGCCGTTGAGGCTGCCGAGCATGGTGAATGTCGCGATCTTCGGATCGCAGGGGCGGATCGAGCCGTCCTTGACGGCGTCTGCGACCAGCGCACGGATCCGCGCGTCGATCCTGCGGCGATGGAAATCGATGCTCTCGCGGCTCGGCTGGCTGAGCCCGTTGATCGAGACCCGGACGGCGCATTTGCCGAAGTCCTGGGTCATGATCTCGGCATAGGCCTGAAGCGCGTTGCGCAGCCGTTCGGCGCCGCTGCGGGTGGTCGTCTCGGCGGCCTTCAGGGTTGCCTCGATCATCTCGAAGCCGACCTCGAAACAGCCGACGAGCACCTCTTCCTTGTTCTTGAAGTAATAGTAGATGGTCGGCTTGGTGACGCCGAGCTGGCTCGCCACGTCGCTCATCTGCGTCTCGTTATAGCCCTTGTGGCAAAACAGCCGGGCGGCCTCGCGCAGCACCGCCTCCTTCTTCTGCCGGCGCTCGCGGTCCTTGTCCTCGGCGGACAGGAAGGGCGAGGCCCGCATCGGCAATGTCGACGTCCCCACGAAACAGCTCCTCGGACCGCGGCAGGCAGCGCGCCTGCCTAGCGGCTCCTCTGTCGAATGGCTACCCTTCTTAGCTTAACTTACCCGCTAGTAAAGAGACTGATCCATTGGTAGGTTTCAAAAAAATAACAGAGGGAGGACGTCATGACATCACGTTTGGCGACATCACGCTTGGCACGAACCGCGCTTGTCGCCGCCTTGGCATTGGCCGCCGGTCCCGCCGCGGCGCAGACCGCCGGCGTGACCGAAACCGAGATCCTGCTCGGCTCCTCGGTCGATCTCACCGGCCCGGTCGCGGCCATCGGCGTGCCCATGAAGGCCGGTTTCGAAATCGCCGCCGAAATGATCAACGAGGCGGGCGGCATTCATGGCCGCCGGGTCCGGGTGATCGTCGAGGACAATGGCTACGACCCCCGCCGGGCCATCCTGGCGGTGCAGAAGCTGGCGACCCGCGACCGCGTCTTCGGCATTATTGGCCTGCTCGGCTCGGCGATTACCCAGGTGGCCTTGCCGATCACCGCCGAGCGCGGCCTGCCGATGCTGTTTCCCGGCGCGCCGATCCGGGTGGTCTATGACCCGCCGCAACGCCTGGCGTTCGGCCTGGTCACCGGCTACGACATCCAGATGAGCGCGGCGACGAGCTATGCCCATGATGTGCTGGGCAGGCGGCGCTTCTGCATGATGTACCAGGATGACGAGTCCGGTGAGCAGGCGCTTGTCGGCGTCGAGCGCAAGCTTGCCGAGCTGAAGCTCGCCCTGGTCGAGAAGACCACCTACAAGCGCGGCGCGACCGATTTCAGCGCGCAGTTCGCCAGGATGCGCGCCGCCAATTGCGACGTCGTCATGCTGGGCACCATCACCCGCGAGACGGCCGGTGCTGCCCTCGAGCGCGAAAAGATCGGCTGGGACGTGCCGCTGTTCGCGCCGCAGGGCGGCGTGTCGCGGTCGGTGATCGCGCTCGGCGGCAAGGCGGTGGAGGGGCTTTACGGCTTCACCCCGTCGCTGCCGATCCCGCTGGTGGCGGATGATCCGAAGATCGCCGAGGCGATCCGGCGGTTCAAGGAGCGGACCGGACGGACCGACAATCCCGACGACTTCTTCCTGGTCAGCTATGCCGCGATGATGCTGTTCGCCGAAGGTGCGCGCAATGCCGGCCGGCAATTGACCGTCGACAGTTTCGTCGCGGGCATGGAGCAGGTGCGCGACGTCTCGGTCGGGCCCGGCTTCGGACGCATGACCTTCACGCCGCAGCAGCGCCTCGGCTCCAGCGCGACCTTCGCGCTGCAGGTGCGCAACGGCGCCTGGACCTTGATCCGGCAGATGAACTGACCGGCGGCCGAGACTTGAAGTCCGGCCCGGCATGGGCCGGGCTCCCACCATGCCATCCCCAGCCCCTTGATCCAACCGGCAGGCGGTGCCCCTTGGCCCAGTTCCTCCAGCAGATCGTGTCCGGCGTCTCGGTCGGATGCGTCTATGCGCTCATCGCGCTCGCCTTCGTGCTGATCTACAAGGCCACCGAAACCGTCAATTTCGCCGTTGGCGAGATGATGATGATCGGCGCCTTTCTCGGCTTCACCTTCGTCTCGATCTATGCGCTGCCGCTCTGGCTGGCGGCGATCGTAGCGATCGCCGCGACCGCGGGCCTTGCGGCCGTGCTGGAGCGCGTCTTCCTCAGGCCGATGGTCGGCGAGCCGGCCTTTGCGGTGCTGGTCGTCACCATTGGGCTCGGCCTGTGCATCCGCTCGGTGGCGCTGATGGTTCCGGCCTGGTCGGGCGAGACGGTCAGGATCACCACGCCGCTCAGCGGATCGGTGCTCCGGGTCGGATCCATCGTCATCTCCGCCGATCACCTGGCGGTCGTGGCGGCGACGGCGGCCATCGTCGGCGGCTTCTTCGTGTTCTTCCGGCGGACCCGCGCCGGTCTTGCCATGCAGGCGGTGTCGCAGAGCCAGCTGGCGGCGACCTATATGGGTGTCAGGACCCGCTCGATCTCGACCCTGGTCTGGGCGATCGCCGGGGCGATCACCGCCATTGCCGGCCTGCTGCTGGCGCCCATCGCCTTCATCCACGTCAATATGGGCCTGCTCGGCCTGAAGGCCGTCCCGGCCGCCATCATCGGCGGCTTCTCCAGCCTGCCCGGGGCGGTGGTCGGCGGCATCACGCTCGGCATCTGCGAAAGCCTGGCGGGCTTTTACCTGCCCGAGGGCTTCAGCGACATCGCCGGCTACATCCTGGTCCTGGTGGTGCTGGCGCTGCGCCCCGAGGGACTGTTCGGCGAAAAGATCCAGAAGCGGGTGTGAGCCAATGCGTTATGTCCTCAGGACCAGCTATCGCCAGGACACGCGCCTGTTCAAGGACGGACTGCCGCAATATGGCTGGTATCTCGCGATGCTGGCATGCGCGCTGGCCGCACCGGCCTTCCTCGGCATCCACCACGTCAGCCAGCTCACCTTCGTCCTGATCTTCGCGATCGCCGGCATCGGCTTCCAGATCATGCTCGGCTTCTGCGGCCTGATATCGCTGGGGCAGGCGGGGTTCCTGGCGATCGGCGCCTATGCCTGCGTGTTCCTGGAGCGCCGGGGCGTGCCCTTCGTCCTGGCGCTGCCGGCCGCGGCGCTGATCTCGGCCGCCGCCGGCGCGGCGCTGGGCGTGCCGGTGCTCAGGCTCAAGGGGCTCTACCTCGCGATGGCGACCATGTCGCTCGGCTTCATCATCGAGGAGGCCGCCGCCCGCTGGACGACGGTGACCGGCGGCAATGCCGGCATGATGGTTCCGCCGATCTCGGTGTTCGGTTATCGGCTCGGCAGCGACGTTCCGCTCTATTTCCTCTGCCTCGGCCTGTTGCTGGCATCGCTCTGGGTCGCCGCCAACCTGCTGCGCTCGCCGACCGGACGGGCCATGGTGGCGGTGCGCGACAGCCAGATCGCCGCCCAGTCGATGGGTGTCGAGGCGGCGCGCGTCAAGACCAAGGCCTTCGCGCTCAGCGCCTTCTTCACCGGCATCGCCGGCGCGCTGATGGCGCACAAGCTGAGCTTCATCAGCCCCGACCAGTTCACCCTGGCCATTTCCATCGAGCTCTTGATCATGATCCTGATCGGCGGCATCGGTTCGCTGCGCGGCGTGGTGTTCGGCGCCATCTTCCTGGTGGCCATGCCGGAGCTTTTGGCCGAGCTCGAACAGCTGCTGCCCGGCGGCAACCTGCCGGCGCTCAGGCCGCTCGCCTTCGGCCTGCTGCTCATCCTGGTCATGCTGTTCGAGCCGCGCGGCATCAACGGGCTGGTCGAGAAGGCGGTGGACTATGTCAAGCTGGTCCCGCTCTATCGCAAGGGCATGTTCGCCCGGCAGCGCAGCTTCGCCAAATCGGAGCGCTGGTGATGCTGCTGGAAGCGCGCAATCTGTCTGTCGCCTTCGGCGGCATCAAGGCTGTCGACGAGGTGAGTTTCGGCGTCGCGCCCGGCGAAATCTTCACCATCATCGGGCCGAACGGGGCCGGCAAGACGACGATCTTCAATCTGGTCAGCCGGATCTACAATCCGACCGGCGGCGACATCTTCTATGGCGGCCAGGCGATCACCCGCGTCGCGCCGCAAGCGGTCGCAAGGCTCGGCATCGCCCGGACGTTCCAGAACATCGAGCTGTTCGACCATGCTTCCGTGGTCGACAACATCCTGGTCGGCTGCCACGTGAAGGTCCGCAGCGGCATCCTGTCGGAACTGCTGTTCACACCGGGCGTGCGGCGCCAGGAGATGGAGTTCCGCCGCAAGGTCGAGGAGATCATCGAGTTCCTCGAGCTGGAACACCACCGCGACGCGCCGATCGCCTCGCTGTCCTACGGCATTCGCAAGGTGGTGGAGATCGGTCGCGCCCTGGCGCTCGGGCCGAAGCTCCTGCTGCTCGACGAGCCGTCCTCGGGCCTCAACCCGGAAGAGACCGAGGACATGGTGCACTGGATCCGCGACATCCGCGACGATCTCGGCGTCACCGTGATCATGGTCGAGCACGACATGACGCTGGTCCGGCGCGTCTCCGACCGTGTGCTGGCGCTGGAATCGGGCCGCGTGCTGGCGCTCGGCGATGCCGACCAGGTGATCTCCGACCCGCGGGTCGTGCGCGCCTATCTCGGCGACTGAGGGAGACCGACGATGACCTCAACCCTGCTGTCGCTGTCCAATGTCGAAACCTTCTACGGCCGCATCATGGCCGTCCGTGGGGTCAGCCTGGCGGTGCCGGAAGGCGCCATCGTGACCATTCTCGGATCGAACGGGGCGGGCAAGTCGACCATCCTCAAGACGATCTCCGGCATCATGGCGCCGCGCAAGGGCACGATCACCTTCCAGGACCAGCCGATCACCGGGCTTGAAGGCGCCGACGTGGTTCGCCGCGGCATTTCCCATGTGCCCGAGGGCCGCGAGATCTTCCCGTTCATGACGGTCCAGGAGAACATCCTGATGGGCGCCTACTTGCGCCACGACCGCGACGCGGTGGAGCGCGAGATCGCCGCCTGGTTCGAGACCTTTCCGATCCTCGGCGAACGGGCGCGCCAGCCGGCCGGGCTGTTGTCCGGCGGCCAGCAGCAGATGCTCGCCATCGCGCGCGCCATGATGAGCAAGCCCTCGCTGCTGTTGATGGACGAACCCTCGCTCGGCCTGTCGCCGCTGCTCACCAAGCAGATCTTCGCCATCATCGGCGACATCAACCGGCGGTTCGGCACGACCATCCTGCTGGTCGAGCAGAACGCCCGGCAGGCGCTGGCGACCGCCCATTTCGCCTATGTGCTGGAGCTCGGCCGCATCGTGCTGGAGGGCCCGGCGGCCGAGCTCATGGAGAACGCCGACGTCAAGGAGTTCTATCTCGGGCTCGCCGACCAGGGCGTGCGCGGCGAGCGGCGCTGGAAGCGCAAGAAGATGTGGCATTGAGCGGAGCGCGGCGACGATGAACGCAGTGGTGCACGAGAAACCGTCGGTGGCATTCGACGATCCCGCCTGGACCGCGGCGCCGCCGTTCCTGCGCAATTTCACCGACCTGTTCCTGGCTCGCGCCCAGGCCTCGGCGGATCGCCCGGCGCTCTACGAGAAACGCCTGGGGCTGTGGCAGGAAACCAGCTGGCGGGGTTATGCGGCGCGGGCGGCGGAGATCGGCCATGGGCTTCTGGCGCTCGGCCTCGGCAAGGGCGAGGTGGTCAGCGTGCTGGCGCAGAATTCGGTCGACTGGGTCACCGTCGACATGGGCACGCTCGGCCTCGGCGGCATCTGCAGCGGCATCTATCCGACCGATTCCCCGGCCCAGGTCGGCTACCTCCTGAAGGATTCCCGCACCCGGGTGGTGTTCGTCGAGGACGAGGAGCAGCTGGACAAGGTTCTGACCGGGCGGCCGGACTGCCCGGAGCTCGAGACCATCGTGGTCTCGGACATGAAGGGCCTGTCGCATTTCAGCGATCCGATGGTCATGTCGTTCGAGGCCTTCCTGGCGCTCGGGCGCGATCATCGGGCGGCCCATCCCGGCGCCTGGCACGAGGCCGCGGCCAGGCAGTCACCCGACGATCCCGCGATCATCGTCTACACCTCGGGCACGACCGGGCCGGCCAAGGGCGCGCTGGTGACCCACCGCAGCCTCCTGTTCATCTGCTACAGCGTGCGCCAGTGCTTCACCCGGGCCGAGGGCCATACGCTGCTGTCGTTCCTGCCGCTCTGCCACATGGCCGAGCGCATCTGCGGCTCCTACCTCCAGATCATGTGCGGCAACGTGCTCTACTTCGCCGAGAGCATGGAGACCGTGCCGGAGAACCTGCGCGAGGTGCAGCCGCATTTCGTGCTCGCCGTGCCGCGGATCTGGGAGAAGCTGCATTCGCAGGTGGTGGTCGGGCTGAAGGACGGCGTGAGGCTGCAGCGCTGGCTCTATCGGGTGCCGCTCGCCGCCGGCGAACGGATCGCGCTGGCCGCCGAGGCCGGCCGGCCCGCCGGGCGCGGCGACCGGCTGGTCTTCGCGGCCGGCGAATGGCTGATCCTGCGCAACCTGAAGCGGATGATGGGGCTGTCGCGGGCACGCAGCCTGCTGACCGGCGCGGCGCCGATCTCGCCCGACCTGATCCGCTGGTATCGCAGCATGGGCTTCAGGATGCAGGAGGCTTATGGCCAGACCGAATCGACCTGTTTCCTGACCGTGACGCCGGCCGATGTCGCCCGTCCCGGCACCGTCGGCAAGGCCATCCCGGGCTGCGAGATCAAGCTGTCGCCGGAAGGCGAGATCATCGCCCGCGGCCCCAACATCTTCCGCGAATATCTGAACAAGCCGGACAAGACCGCCGAGGCCATCGTCGATGGCTGGCTGCGCACCGGCGATGTCGGCCGCTTCGACGATCAGGGCCTGCTCAGGATCGTCGACCGGCTGAAGGACATCATCATCACCGCCGGCGGCAAGAACATCACCCCGTCGGAAATCGAAAACCAGCTGAAGTTCAGCTCCTATATTTCCGATGCCGTGGTCATCGGCGACCGCAAGCCCTATCTGACCTGCCTGGTCATGCTCGACCACGACAATGTCGCCAAGTTCGCCCAGGACAAGAGCATTCCGTTCTCGAACTTCGCCAGCCTGACGCGGGCGCCCGAGGTGGTTGCCCTGATCGAGGCCGAGATCGCCCGCGTCAACGGCCAGTTCGCCCGGGTCGAGCAGGTCAAGCAGTTCCGCATCATCGACCGCGTGCTGACGCCCGAGGACGAGGAGATCACCCCGACGATGAAGCTCAAGCGCAAGTTCGTGCACGAGAAATTCGCCGAGCTCATTGCCGGCATGTACCAGACGGCCAAACCCCAATGACCGAGCACGCAGCGGTTCACGGCGACCTGCTGCCGCGCGATCTGTTCGCGCGCCGGACGGTGTTCGTCACCGGCGGCGGCAGCGGCATCAATTTCGGCATCGCCCAGGCCTTCGCGCGGCACGGCGCGGCGGTCGCCATTTGCGGCCGCTCGCCGGAGCGGCTGGACGGCGCCCGGGTCGCCCTCGAAGCGCTCGGCGGAAAGGTCTTCGCCAGGACCGCCGATGTGCGCGATGCCGGCCAGCTGAAGGCCGCCATCGACGGCGCCGGCGAGACGCTCGGCGATATCGGCGTGCTGGTCTGCGGGGCGGCCGGCAATTTTCTCAGCCCCGCCGAGACGCTGTCACCGAACGGCTTTCGCACCGTCGTCGACATCGACCTCTGCGGCTCGTTCAATGCCGCGCGCCTGGCCTTCGACCAGTTGAAGCGCAGCCGCGGCTCGGTGGTCTTCATCACCGCGCCGATGGCCCACATGGCGCATGCCTATCAGGCCCATGTCGGCGCCGCCAAGGCGGGCGTCGAGATGCTGATGAAAAACCTGGCGCTGGAATGGGGGCCTTTCGGCATCCGGTCGAACAGCGTCGTTCCGGGCCTGGTCGGCGACACCGAAGGGCTGCGGCGCATTTCCGCCCCGGGCGACCATGCGCGTTATCTCGACCACATCCCGCTGCGGCGCATGGGCCTGGTCGAGGATGTCGCCCAGGCGGCGGTCTTCCTGGCCTCGCCTTTGGCGACCTATATCACCGGCACGTCGCTTGCGGTCGACGGCGGCCAGGGGCTGCCGGGCTCGGCCTTCTTCAACGCCAACGGCGCCGACCTCCTGGCCGCCAACCCGCGCGCCTGACCCAAGCCCGCGGCGATGCATGGCCTTCGCCGACCGGCGATCCCGCGGCTTCAGAACGCCTTGAAGGTGATGATCGTGTGGGTGTCCTGGATGCCCGGAATGATCTGCACCTTCTCATTGACGAAATGGCCGATGTCGACGCCGGTCTCGACATAAAACTTCACCAGCAGGTCGAAATTGCCGGCGGTCGAATAGATCTCGGACGCGATCTCGCGGTCGGCGAGCTGGGCGGCGACCTCGTAGGACTTGCCGAGCTGGCATTTGATCTGGACGAAAAAGGGGATCATGGCGTGCCTCGTTGCGGTCAGGGAGATTCCATGACGGACGGGATGTTCGCAAGGGCGCTGTGCGTGGTCCACCCTTGCACCCGGGTTCTGCTTGGCCTACCACGTCGGGAGTTGTCTCGTCGGGGTGCCCTCAAAGGGCTGAGAGACCGTTCAACGGTCAACCCGTCGTACCTGAACCGGGTCATGCCGGCGGAGGAAACCGAGATGGATATCAGGCTCGCCTTGAACGGGGGGCGGTGATGGCCGCAGCCGCACTGGCCTGGAATGCCGCAGCCCTGATCGACAAGATCCGGGCGCGCCGCCCGCGCATCCACTGCATCACCAATGGGGTTGCCCAGGGCTTCACCGCCAATGCCCTGCTGGCGATCGGTGCGGTGCCCTCGATGACCACCTCGCCGGAGGAGATCGGCGCCTTTGTCGGCGGCGCCGACGCGCTCCTGGTCAATCTCGGCACGCTCGACGAGGGCCGGCGCCAGGTGATCCGGCTGGCGATCGGGGCGGCCAAAGCCAAGGCGCTGCCCTGGGTGCTCGACCCGGTGTTCATCGAACGCTCGCCGAGCCGGGCCCTGTTCGCCCGCGAGATCGCGGCGGCCGGGCCGACCGTCATCCGCGGCAACGAGGCCGAGATCGCCGCCTTGAGCCAGGGCCGGCCGGTCGACGCTTTTGCGCTGGGCTTGAAGACCGTCGTCGCGGCGACCGGCGCGACCGACCATGTGATGGACGGCGCGCGCGTGGCCGGCACGCCCAACGGCCATCCGCTGATGGCCAAGGTGACCGCCATGGGCTGCGCCGGGGCGGCGATCATCGCGGCCTTCCTGGCGGTCGCCGAGGATCCGTTCGAGGCCTGCGCCTGCGGCCTGGTGGCGGTCGGCGTCGCCGGCGAGATCGCGGCGGAACAGGCAGCCGGCCCCGGCAGTTTTGCCGTCGCCTATCTCGATGCGCTGCACGGGCTGGAGTCCGGCAAGCTCGCCACCCGCGCGCGGGTCGTCTGACGCGCCGGAGCGAAGACCACTGTCCAAGGGAGGATCGGCCATGACGGCGATCGCGGTGACCATTGCGGGTTCGGATTCCGGCGGCAGCGCCGGCATCCAGGCCGACCTCAAGACCTTTTCCGCGCTCGGCGTCTATGGCGCCAGCGTGATCACCGCGCTGACCGCCCAGAACACCATGGGCGTGCAGGGCATTTTCGACGTGCCAGCGGATTTCATCGCGGCCCAGATCGATTCGGTGTTTTCCGATCTCGCCGTCAGGGCGGTGAAGATCGGCATGCTGTCGCAGCCGCAGGTGATCGAAACGGTCGCCGCCGGGCTGAAGCGCCACAACGCGGTGAATGTCGTGCTCGACCCGGTGATGGTGGCGGCCTCCGGCCATCGCCTGCTCAACCCCCAGGCGATCAGCGCGCTGAGCACCGTGCTGATCCCCGAGGTCATGCTGATCACGCCCAATCTCCTGGAGGCGGCCGCCCTGCTCGACCAGCCGGTCGCCATGGGCGAGGACGACATGCTGGCGCAAGGCCGGATGCTGATCGCCCGCGGCGCGCGCGCCGTGCTGATGAAGGGCGGCCACGGCACCGGGCCGACCAGTGTCGATCTCCTGGTGCTGCCCGACCGGGTGGCGCGGCTGGAAGCGCCGCGGATCGTCACCAAGAACAGCCACGGCACCGGCTGCACGCTGTCGTCGGCGATCGCCGCCGGCCTCGCCAAGGGTCTCGAACTCGGCCATGCCGTGGCCGAGGCCAAGGATTTCGTCACCAAGGCGATCGCCGCGGCCGACCGCCTCGAGGTTGGCCATGGCCATGGTCCAACCCATCATTTCCACGCCTGGTGGTGATCCGATGACCGTCGACCGCCGCCTGACCCTTGCCGCCGCCGCCGGGCTGATCGCCGCACCAACGCCAGCGCGCGCGCAAGCCGCGCGGCGCTGGCGCATGGTGACCTCCTGGCCGAAAAACCTGCCCGGCCCCGGCTTCTCCGCCCAGCGCATCGCCGAGCGCATCGCCACCCTGTCGGCTGGCCGCATCGAGGTTCAGGTCTTCGCGGCGGGCGAGCTGGTGCCGGCCTTCGCGGTGCAGGAGGCGGTCGGCAATGCCACCGTCGAGCTCGGCCATACCGCCTCGTTCTTCGGCATTGGCCGCGAGCCGGCCTCGGCCTTCTTCACCGCCATTCCCTTCGGCTTCACGCCGCCCGAACATGCTGCCTGGATCCTGCAGGGCGGCGGCCAGGAGCTCTGGGACGAGACCTCCCGGCGCTTCGGCTTCAAGCCGCTGATGGGTGGCAATACCGGGGTGTCGATGGGCGGCTGGTTCCGCCGCGAGCTGCACTCGGCCGAGGACGTCAAGGGCCTCAAGATCCGTATGGTGGGCTTGGGCGCCGAACTGTTCCAGCGGCTCGGTGCGACCGCGCTGGCCGTGCCGCCGGCCGATATCTATCCGGCGCTGGAGCGCGGTGTGGTCGATGCCGCCGAGTTCACCTCGCCCGGCGCCGATCTCCAGCTGGGGCTGTGGCGCATCGCGCCGTTCTATTACACGCCGGGTTTCAACAAGCCGAACGGTTCCAGCGAATTCCTGGTCAACAGGACGCTCTGGGACGGGCTCGAGCCCGAGCTCAAGGCGGTGGTCGAGGCCGCCTGCCTCGCCGAGCTGACGGTGGCGCTGGCCGAGATCGAGCGGCTCAACATGGAGGCGCTGGCGCTGATGGTGACGAGCCACGGCGTCAAGCTGCGCGGCTTCCCGGCCGACATGCTGGCGCTCGCCCGCCGCCACGCCGGCGACCTCGTGCGCGATCTTGGCACCCGCAGCCCGATGGCCCGCAAGGTGGCGGACAGCTACACCGCCTTCCAGGCGCGCATCACGCCCTGGACGCGGGTGTCGCTGCATGCGGCGCTGGGGGCAAGGGAGGCGTAGGGCGAGGCGGCGAGGACGAGCCCCTCGTCCTGCCGGCGATGCCATTTGTGGGGCGCCCGGTCGGGTCTGCGCGAACCTGAAGCGCACATGCCGCGCCCGGGTGGTTCGCGCTGCTGCCAAACCACTCTTCCCAATCACGTTTTCCGGGTCGGGCTGCGCGGCTTCGGAAGAGTAGGGCTCTCCGGACGGTCCGGTTCGCGCAACTGGCCAATTTTATCACGCCGCAGCAATATGTTAGGGCTGTGAGAGTCGCTCCTTCACGGGGGCGTGGATCGAAACACGCCGAAACGAATGGTTTTCGACGACAGGTCCAGTCGCTCCCTCACGGGGGCGTGGATCGAAACGTCTACGGGGCCGGGGACTGGAAGCTCGGCCACAGTCGCTCCCTTGCGGGGGCGTGGATCGAGACGCGATGGAGCGGAGAAACAGGGCTTGGTCGCGGGCTCGCTCCCTCGCGGGGGGAATCAAAACTTTCGTCCTCGTGGAGTTCGCAGAACGCGCCCTCTTCCGCCGCCTCACGCGCCATCCGCCGTCCGCTTCAGCACGACATGGGTGGCGTTGGCCGTCAGCACGTGTTCGGCGCAATGATAACCGAGCTTGCCGGCGTCGAGGCCGGCGAACAGGCTTTCGCCGGACCCGAGCAGGATCGGCGCGATGGCCAGGTGCAGCTCGTCGATGAGCCCGGCGCTCAGATATTGCCTTGTTGTCTCGACCCCGCCGCCGAGGCGCACGTCGCGGCCGCCGGCCGCGGCCCTGGCCTGGCGGAGCGCGGACTGGATGCCATCGGTGACGAAATGGAAGGTGGTGCCGCCGGCCATGGCGATCGGCGCGCGCGGATGATGGGTGAGCACAAAGACCGGCACGTGATAAGGCGGGTTGTCGCCCCACCAGCCTTTCCAGCTGTCGTCAGGCCAGTCGCCGCGGATCGGGCCGAACATGTTCCGCCGAGGATCCAGGCGCCGATAGTGTCGAAGCCGCGCGCCGCGAAGCGGTCGTCGAGATCGGTGGTGCCGCCGTCGGTGCCGAACATTTGCCGGAACGTGCGGGTTTCGAGCGCCCATGCGTGCAACGCCATGCCGCCGACCCCTAAGGGATTGGCGAGGTCCTGGCCGGGGCCGGCGCCATAACCGTCAAGCGAGATGGTGAAACTTTCGACACGCAGCCTGGTCACCGGCGGGCTCTCCTGGGCTCATCCAAAGTGATTGCAAAAAGCAACTGGTTGTTCTTTTTTGCTTGATTTTGACTTCGGCCGCAAGCCGTCTTTCGGCAGCAGGTCATGGATGCGCTAGCGTGCCCGCGTCGTGCCACGCCGCGCTTCGGCCGGTCAGGACAAGGATGGTTGCCCCTGGCGTGTTGGGGCAGCGTCCTTCCGCGCCGCCCGCACACATCTGACGAGAAGCAGGGCCGGCCCGGGCAGCAGCAGGTAGCAGACCGCGCCTGCCCGGAGCGTCGTATCGATGCCGAACTCGATGCTGGTCAACACGGCGACGCTCGCGGCGAGCACACCCGCCGCGCCGTTGATGCCCCAGAACCACGGGGTTGGCCTCTGGTCGATCATCGAGACCAGCCGCATGCCGGTGGGAAAGCCGAAGCCCATGAGGAAGCCGGCGGGTGCCAGAACCAGAACGGCCAGCCCGGCCCGTGACATCAGGCTTGCGCTCTCCAGATGGAGCAGGGCCCCGGGCAGCCAGGACGGCAGGGCGAGGAGATAGGCGCCTGTCAGCGCCGACCAGCCGATCAGCCGCAGGCTGCCGTCGAGCCGAAGGCGCTCGGATGCCAGGCTGCCGAGGCCGGTCGACAGGATCAGGCTGAACAGGACGACGCTGAGGGCATAGACCGGGTGGCCGAGGAAGACGCTGATGCGCTGGAGCAGGGCGATTTCGACCATCATGAAGCCGATGCCGATCAGCGCAAAATAGGCTGTTCCAGCGATGGTCAGCGTCGACGCCGCCCGGCTCACGGTGGACCGAAGCGGGATGATGATCGTCGCCGCGACCAGCACCGCCGAGATGACGATCAGCATGGCGAGCGTCAGGGTGGCGCTCAGGTTGCCGCCATAGACGCCCGGTCTGGACGCCACCGCCAGGATGTCCTGATCCAGCAGGCGATCGAGCCGCAATTGGTTGAAGAAGAACGGGCGAGCGTCGGTCGGCGCGCTCAGGTCCAGATAAGACGACTGCGTGGCGCGTTGCAGGCTGTCGCCGTCGGGCGCCGAGACGATGCTCTCGAGCAGCGGTGAGGCTGCTGGCGCCCGCGGGTCCAGCAGGACGGAAAAGGCGTAGGTCGCCGCGGCCGTCCTCAGGGCCTCCAGGGCCTGGTCCGACAGGGATGAACGCGACATGACAAGGGTCGCAACCAGGCCCGACGAGGCCATGAACATATGCCGCTTCGGCTCGGCCACACCGAGCGCTTGAAGGGTGGCAACCGCGAGGCTCACCATGCGGCCGGTCTCGTTGACCTCGCCGGGGGCATGCCAGCGGCTGACGGTAAACACGCCCTCAGGCGTCAGGCGCTCAAGGAAGATCCGCCAGGCCTCGACGGTATAGAGACCGTTCTCCGACAAGGTGAAGGCGCCGGCGCCGGTCGCGGCCCAGGTGTCGATCAGGCTCATCTGGATGATGTCGAAGGTGCGATCGGTGCGGGCGAACCAGCTGCGCGCCTCGTCGATCTCGAAGCCGATGCCGGGCAGGCGGCCGATGGCCGTGTAATTCGCGAAACGCCGCGTCAGCAGGTCGATGAAGATCGGGTTGATCTCCACCCCGACGACCTCGGAGAGACCGAACAGGCGCGCCGACAGCATGTCCCTGCCGCCGCCGACGCCGATCACCGCCCCGGTCCGCAGGGCAGGCAGCGCATAGGCGAGGTTGGTCACGTCGTAGCGCAGGAACGCAACTTCGTTGAGATTGCCGGTGAAGCGATAGACCGCCGTTCCGGCGCCGCCGTCGATGTTCATCCAGCGCTGGTCGATCTGGTGCGACGCGAACCGGGGGGACGGCCCCCAGAGCACCGGTGTCGCCGTCTCGCTTTGGCCGACCGTTATGCGCGAG
This sequence comes from Phreatobacter stygius, assembly GCF_005144885.1. Taxonomy (NCBI): domain Bacteria; kingdom Pseudomonadati; phylum Pseudomonadota; class Alphaproteobacteria; order Hyphomicrobiales; family Phreatobacteraceae; genus Phreatobacter; species Phreatobacter stygius. Next base: position 395,030 of record NZ_CP039690.1, on the reverse strand, counting down.
AACGAGTTCCATTGCTCGTAGGCGGTCAACGCCGGCTGCTCGATGCCATCCTTGACGATCGTCGGCCGGATGCTTTCCGTTGCGCTGTTGGCGGCGGCGAGCGCCGCCAGGCAGCCCAGCACCACCCTGCGGTGGCGGAACAGCCTGGCCGCGATCGGTCGCCCAGGCGGAACCCCCTCGCGGCCCGGTCCGGCGAAAAACAGGCCCCCCACCGCGCCGAGGACGGCAATCCAGAGCACCGCCGAGGGACCGCTGACCAGATTGAGCAGGACCAGGGCGCCGAGACAGCCGAGAGCGGCGCCGAGCAGATCCACGCCATAGACGACGCCGATCGGATAGGGGCTGCGCGTCAGCGCCAGGCTGACGACGATGCCGGAGAAAAAGAACGGCAGCGAAAGCGCGACGGCGAACTCGGCCCAGACCACGAAGGACATGACCGAGGCGGGCAAGCTGGTGACGATGGTCAGTTGCACCAGCAGCGCAAAGACGGTCGCCAGGGCGAAGCTGAGCGACGCGACGCTCAGGTGATGGGACAATTGCTCGGGACGATAGGTCTCGGAGCGAAGGTAGACCCAGACAGCTCCGGCGGTGAGGCCGAACATCGCGATGCTGATGACGAAAAACGCCAGGTGATACCAGGACGTGACGGAGATGATCCGGGTTTCGACGATCTGCAGCATCAGGGTCGCTGCGGTGATCAGGCCGAGGCCCGCATAGAAGAGCAGCCGTTGCGCCATCGTCTGCAATCGCCGCCTCCATGTCACGGGGAGATCCGACGCGGAAGAACTGTCCCATAAATCGGCGGCGGCGTCAGCTTGGGCCGGGAGGCTGCCGCCGGGTCGGCTTCCTGAATGCCGGGATGACCAGGCCTCGGGCCCCGGCAGGCGCCGATCTGTCCATCGACGCGCGATCCGATTATTGGCTGCGCCGCGCCGGCCGCTCGGGCGTGAAGGCGCTGCCGTTCCAGGACAGACGCCGGCGACAGGGGTCGGCGCCCGATCGTCCACATGCGCTGCCGTGCAGGTCCAGGACCAGCACATTGCGTCCACTGTCCTGGGCGATCGACCAGCCGCGGACGTTGTCGTTATATGCGCGCCGATATGCCTCGCCATCCGACATGAAGATCATCAGCGTGCAACCGGCGGAACCACAATAAAACGACGCCGCTGCTGGACATTCAACGGCGCTGAAATCCAGAACGTAGTCCGGCCTGCCGTCGCCGTTGAAATCCGCCGTCCTCTGAAAGCCCGGCCTGAACCTGGCGCCGGCGCCGCAGTCCCGTCGGATTTCCGCGCGCGCCTGGGCAACCTGCGCGGGCGCCTGTGCCGTTGCGCCGGACGTGGCGCCTGACGGCGCGGCCTGAGCGGCGGCGGCCGGTTGTGGAACGGCTGCGACGTGATCGGGGAGCCGCTGCCCCGTCCTGCTGCACCGGATCGACGAGAGCCGCCACCGGGCGTCGCCAAAGGAGGCAATGTCGGCGATCTTCCAGCCATTGCCGACGCGGACAAAGTCATAACGGATATGGTTCGCCTTGCCGAAATTGGTGAAGCGCGCGTCGACACTCGCCTTATCCCCGTCGATCCGCTGTTCGAGCCTCAGCGTTCGCGCCACCTCGGCCTGGTCGAAATCCTGGCCATTGATGTGAAGCCCGAAGCCAATGCATTCGACACCCTCGCTGGCATCATCGGACGTGAACAGCCGCACCAGGGCCGGCTGGAAATAGCGCGCGCGGTTTTCGGGCGCCCGCAACCTTCCGATCGAGCTTCTGGCGCCGCCGCCGGCATAGATGCCACGGACGATGTCCTCGGGCGTCTCGGCGCGGGCCGCACCGGCGAAAATCAGCATCTGCGCGAGCACGACGGCCAGGACAATGCGCATGCGCGACCTCCAGGCCTTGCGCCAGTGGACCACCACCGGCGTCATTGCGTGATGGCAATGTCGATTGCGCCGTCATGCCGACTGCGCGCATGGGCTGCAATGGTAGATCAGGCCGGGTGGTCCCTCCATCACTCTTCCGGGGTAGAGGCGGCGGCCGCTTACGTGGACGCTGCCTTGACCGCGCGCTTGGCCTGGTAGGCGCGGCGCACGCGCTCGCGATTGCCGCAGGTTTCCGTCGAACACCAGATGCGCGAGCGGTTGTTGGTGTGGTCGATGAAGATCGCGTCGCAGTCGCTGGCCTGGCACTCGCCGAGCTTCGCGGTGTCGTCGGAGACGAGCAGGGCGGCGGTGGTCCAGAGCACCGGCCAGAGCGGTTCCTCCAGGTCCACGCCGGCCAGATCGAAGACGACCCGGTTGCCGCCGCTCTCGGTGCCGGCTCCTGCGGCCCTTAGGCGCAAGGCCGGGGCGAGCGGCAGACGCGACAGTTTGTCGTTCATCCGCGGGATCAGCGGCGCCGGATTGTCGCCGCTGCGCAACGCATGGGCGAGCATCCGGATATCGGCGCGCAGGGCCAGCGCATCGCGCCAGACGGCCTCGGCCGCCGCCGCCGATCGCCGCGCCTTGGCCGCCAGCCGGTCGTGCGCGGCTTCCGTCAGCGACCCGCGCGCCAGGCTCCAGCGCAGGATCGCCGCGTAATCGACGAACAGATCCTGTTCGCGTGCGGTGCCAGGCATATCGACCGAATTGATGAAGTCGAGACAGAGCGCGCCGCCGACGAAACGGTGCGGCCACGCGGCGGAGCTGGACATCGCCTTCACAGGAACCTCTTGCATTTTTCCGGCGTTGAGCTAATGGGTGTAGGCATTAGATACTAATGGCTACACACATTAGATATCTATCATCGCCGGTTTCGCCAACCAAGGAGTTTTCGCAATGACGGTTTCCCGAGCTTCGACCACGACGCCACGCGGGGTTTGCACGGTCGCCTATATGGCGGCGGACCACGACGGCGCGAAGAAATGGTATGCCGAGGTGGTCGGCGTCGCGCCCTATTTGGACAAGCCCGGTTATGCCGAATTCCGCTTCGGCGACTACCAGCACGAGCTCGGCATCATCGACGCCAAGTTCATCGGGGTGTTGGGCGGCGGCGAGGCCGCCGCTGCGCCGGTGCCGGGCGGCGCCATTGCCTATTGGCATGTCGACGACCTGCAAGCGACGCTCGACCGGCTGATCGCCATGGGCGCCAGGCCGTTCCATCCGCCGCGCGATTTCGGCGAGGGCTTCATCGGCGCCACCGTCATCGATCCCTTCGGCAATGTCTTCGGCATCATGCACAACCCGCATTACCTCGGCGTGCTCGCAAAGGCCGCCGGCAAGTAGGCGCCATGGGCCCGGTCCTCAGGGCCGGGCCCGTTTCCTTATCTTCGAGATGGAGAGCCCAATGACCAGCGAGACCCCAACCGGCGCCGTCGCGGTCGCGCGCCTCTGGCGCGGCCGGACCCGCCGCGATCGCGCGGACGCCTACGAGACCTATCTCTACGACGAAGGAGTGGCCGAGCTCGGACGACGCGCGCTCGGCGTCCAGATGTTGCGCCGGGAGGCCGGCGACGAGACCGAGTTCGTGGTCATGTCGTTCTGGGAAAGCGTCGCGGCGATGTCGCGTTTCGCCGGCGCCGATCCGACCCGGATCCGCCATCTCGACCGCGATGCCGAATACCTGATCGGCCTGCCGGACGCGGTCGAGGTGTTCGAGGTCAAATCGAGCAGCCTGCCCGGCGCGTTTCTGCGGCAGCGGGGATAGCGCCCGCTCGTCGGAACGCGGCGCAATGCCTTCAAGGTGATGAAATGATGCCGGTGCAGCCATTGTTCACCACAAGTGAAGAGTGACTGCGCCGGATCCTATATTGTCTCGCCACCGCCAAGGAATAACCTTCGCCCATCTCACGGGGCACCGGTTTCGAGCAAGCCGCCTGCGCCCCGTCACCCGGGGGCCAAGACCATGCCGAAGTTTCTCTGCAAAGCCTGCGGCGTCCAGCATCCGGAGAGCGCCACGCCGCCGGAGCATTGCTTCATCTGCGAGGACGACCGGCAATTCGTGCCGAAGGCCGGCCAGGAATGGGTCACGGCGGATGAGCTGGCGGTCGGCCGCTTCAACGCCTTCCGCAAGGTGGCGCCCGGGCTCTACGGCATCGTCACCATGCCGCAATTCGCCATTGGCCAGCGCGCCTTCCTGGCAATCACGCCGCATGGCAACGTGTTGTGGGACTGCATCAGCTTCCTGGACGCGGCGACAGCAGAGATCATCCGCGCCTTCGGCGGGATCCAGGCGGTGGCCATTTCCCACCCGCATTTCTACAGCGCCATGGCAACCTGGGGCCGGGCTTTCGATTGCCCGGTGCTGGTGCACGAGGCCGACCGGCAGTGGGTGGTGGAACCCGATCCCTGCCTGACCTTCTGGAAGGGCGAGACCATGGACGTGCTGCCCGGTGTTTCGCTGCACCGGATCGGCGGTCATTTCCCCGGCAGCACGGTGATGCATCTTCAGGAGCAGCGCCGCCTGCTGGCCGGCGACACGGTGCTGGTCACCTGGGACCGGCGGCACGTGTCGTTCATGTGGTCCTATCCGAATTACGCGCCGCTGCCGGCGGCCGAGGTCGAACGCATCGGCGGCCGTCTGCAGGCGCTCGATTTCGACGGCCTGCATTCGGCCTTCTGGGGCCGCGGCGACATCGAGCAGGACGCCAAGGCGGCAATCGAGCGCTCGGTCCAGCGGCACATCAACGGCCCCGGGGTGGCCATGGACCATCACGGCGATCTGGCCTGATCACACCCCGGCCAGGGTCGCCTTTCCGCCATCGCGGTGAACCGTCGCGGGCCAAGCGCCCGCAGGATGTGCCGCGCCGTTTTTCAACTCTTCAAAGGGAAAGTTTTTGGATCATGCGCTTGACAGTATTCGGAGGGACCGGCGGCGTCGGGTCCCGGGTGGTCGCGGAGGCGCTGTCGCGCGGCCATGAGGTGATCGCGGTCGCCCGCAAACCGGCGGGTCTCGCAGCGCTGCCGGCCGGCGCCGAGGGCCGTGTCGGCGACGCCTCCAGCGTTGACGACGTGGTGCGGCTGAGCCAGGGCCAGGACCTGGTGATCAGCGCGACCCGGCCGCAACCGGGCCACGAGAACGAGCTGGTTCAGGCGACCAAGGGCCTGCTGGCGGGCCTTGCCCAGACCGGCGTCCGGCTGCTGGCGGTTGGCGGCGCGGCGAGCCTCACCGTGCCGGGCGGCGGCGGCGCGACCGTCGTCGACGATCCCGATTTTCCGGCCAGCATCCGGGCTCTGGCGCTGGCCTGCGCCCGGCAACTCGAAACCTACCGGGCGGAGACCAAGGTCGACTGGGCCTATCTCAGTCCGCCGGCGCTGTTGGAACCCGGCACGCGCACCGGCCGCTATCGCCTGGGCGCGGACGAATTGCTGGTCGATGCCGCCGGTCATTCGGCGATCTAGATGGAAGATCTCGCGGTGGCGCTGCTCGACGAGGCGGAACGGCCGAGACATCACCGCGCGCGGTTCACCGTGGCCTATTGAGGGACGCCGGCGGCCTGCGCGACCGGCCCGTCCCGTCAGTTCATTCGGGGTTCACCTGAGATCGCCCTAGTGGGACCGGGCGACGCAGTGAATCGAAGGAACCGACATGAGCGAAAACACACTGTCCCGCAGGGGCTGGTTGCTGGCCGCGGTGGGCGGCCTGGCGGTCGTGACCGTCGGCGCCGTGGACGCGGAAGCGCGCGGTGGCCACGGCCATGGCCACGGACGCGGACATGGCCGCGGGCATGGCCAGGGCCATCGGCATGGCCACCGGCACGGATGGGGTGGCGGCTGGGTGCCGCCGGGACATCGGCGCCGGCACCGTCACGGCCCGCCGCCCGGCCGCGGCTGGCGGCGCTGGTCCAGCTGGTAAGGCATGATTGACAGCCGGCGGGCCGATGGTCCGCCGGCTTTGCCGCTTCAGGCCGCCGCTCAGGCCGAGGGCAGGTCCTGCGCCAGGTCCAGCGCGAGCCGGTCGAGCCCTTCGCCGGTGCCGCGCCGGCGCTCGTCCAGGTCGTGGTGGCCGTCGAGATAAGCGAGCTGCTCGGTCAGCCTGAGATGCGTCACGGCGCCCTCCGCCTCGAACTCCACCGTCACCAGCGAAGCCGAGAGATGACGGCCGCCGGCCTCGATCGTGTAGGCGAAGATGATGCGCGCCTCGGGCACGATTTCGAGGAAGGTCTTGTCGACCAGCTGGACCTTGCCGTCGGGCAGGACGGCGCGGTGGATCTCGCGGCCGCCGGGCCGGAAATCCAGGCTGTATTCGGTGGTTCCGGTCTCGGCGTGGCAGTCGGACCAGCGGCGCTTCGCCTCGGGATCGGCCCAGGCCCGGAACACCCGCGCGGGCGGCGCCGGGAAACGCCGGTCGAGGACGAAGCTGGTATGGGCGGCGGAACGCCTGGTCATGCGGTGTCTCCCTCGAGATAGGCTTCCAGCCGGTCGAACTGGCGGTTCCATTGCGCCTTGCGTTGCGCGACCCAGGCCTCCAGGCCGCTGAAGGCGTCGGGCATCATGCGATAGGTCCTGATCCGCCCGACCTTGTCGGATCCGACGATGCCGCCGGCCTCCAGCACGGCGAGGTGCTTCAGCGCCGAGGGCAAGGCAATGGCGAGCGGCCGCGCCAGCTCGGACACCGATGCCGGCCCGTGGCCGAGCTGGTCGATCATGGCGCGCCGGCTGCCGTCGGCGAGCGCGACGAACAGCCGGTCGAGCCGGGCTGCCGGCTGTGGCTCAGGCCGCATCGGACCTATCCTCCAGGAAGCGGGCCGGCATGGCGTGCCGGAGCGGGAAATAGGCAAAATAGGGCCGCGCCCCGGCAATGGCCCGGCGCACGGAGGGCCTGGCCATCAGCCGCTCGAAATAGCCGGCGAGCGTCGCCAGGCCGGGCGGAAACGGCAAGACGATGGCGGCATAGAACAGCGCCGGCGCGGCGGCGCAGTCGGCGAGCGTGAAGCTGTCGCCGGCGGCCCAGGTCCGGCCGCCGAGCCGGTCGTCGATCATGGCATAGGCCATGGTGAGCGCGGCGAGCGCTTCGGCCTCGGCGCGGGCATCGCGCTCGGCTTCGGGCCGGAGCTGCTGGGCGATGAAATGTTGCATCGGGGTCATGACATGGCAGTCGAACAGCCGGTCCCAGAGCCGGACCTCAAGTTGCGCCTCCGGCTCCTCGGGCAGCAGGCGGAGCTTGCCCGGATGCCGCCGGTCGAGATGTTCGATCATGATCGAGGTCTCGGGCACGATCCGGCCGGCATCCTCCAGAAGTGGGATCTTGGCGGTCGGCCACAGCGCCTGGAAGGCCGCCCTGGCCTCGGGGTCGCCGAGATCGACCAGGCGCGTCTCGAAGGCCGCGCCGTTCTCGTCGAGCGCGATCAACACCTTCCAGCAATAGGCCGACAAGGGATGGGAATGCAGCGTCAGGGTCATGGCACGTCTCAATAGTTTCCGTTTGAGCTAAGTGTCATGGTCCGCGTGGCGACGCAAGCAAAAACTTTCCGTTTGAGCTAAGTGTTGAAGGGAGAGTCCGGGGGGAAGCGTCAGGTTGGTCAGTCGCCCTTCGAGGCGCCGGACGAGAACCACCATCTTCACCTCGCCCCGCCGGGGCGGGCATTCACACAAGTCATAGGCAGGCCGGAGTTCGTCGACGCTGGAGCGCCACATGAAGACCACGGGCGGATAGCAAGTGGCTGATCGCGAAGGGATTGATCCGCCCCAGGCCCGACCTCGCAAGCCTCGCACGATGAGCGCCGTGAGATCGAGGCTGGCGCCGGGGCGAGGTGGAGGTGGTGGTTCTCGTGCGACGCCTCGAAAGATGCAGGGCCCATCCGTTTGCACCGGCCATCGTGAGATGTGTGCATCCGATAGCCCCGGCGGGGAGAGGCGAACGAATGGTGGCCCCGGCAGGGGACGTTTCGCGTGCCTCCCTAAATCGGTGAGGGAGTCGTTGAGGGGGCGTCGTATCGCGGTCAGCTTGCCTGAGCGAATGCGTCGAGATCCTCGATCGTCTTCAGTCGTGTGACCGATTTACCCTTCGCCTCGTGGTCGTCGCACAGCTTGCGCAAGCCGGGCATCCAATCGCGATCCATTGTCCAGATGATTTCGAAAAGTGGGCCTGTCGGCGGCACCTCGTTGATGCCACCGGGCGGATGGTCCAGCTTGCCGCTGGCCCAGGCGATCTGGCGTTCGGCCGCGCGCCAGAAATGAACCCAGAGGGGCAGATCGACCAGGATGATCTCGGTCGAACGCTCGATGCGGGCCGGAATCGATGCCAAGGCGCCGCCGCCATCGATCACCCAGTCATCGCCCTGGATGAACTCCGCGTGTTGCTTTTCATAGACATCGCCTGGCGTCACCGACCAATCGGCTTGCCAATAGAGCCGGTCGATCTCGACATGCCGTAGCCCCCGCTTCTTCGCGAGGTTTCGGGCAAGCGTCGACTTTCCGCCGGCGGTGTTGCCCAAAATGCTGATCCGAGGCACCGCCGTGACCCTCCCTGTGTCGGGGCTGAATTTCGCAGGCTGCCAGGCACGACCTCCGCAGCCGACCTCGGCCGAGAGTAGCAGTTTCGCGGCGGCGGCTGCCACCTCGCCTGGAGGCCCGCTCCCGATGCACAGGACGCACACAACGCGAACCGGTTGCCGTACGGCAAGCGCCGTGATCCATTCGGGCCTGTCGGAACAGGGCTGCCCGGATTCCGGCGCGACCATCCTGGATGCCCATGGCCCCCGTTCTGACCTGGTCGACCGACAGCCTGCCGGCGCGCGACCGCTTCGATGTCTGGCGCGAGGAGCGCGGCCGGCGGCTCTCCGGCGTCACCATCGAATTGCCGCCCGAGCGCCGCGCCGCCTTCAGTGGCGAGATCGCCACCCGGCCGCTCGACCGGGCGGTGCTCGCCGAGATGCGCGCCTCGGCCTATGTCGTCAGCCGTACGCCAGCCGACATCGCCCGCGTCGCCACCGACAGCCTGGTGATCTCGCATCAGCTCGCCGGCCCCGGCTGGTGCGAGACGCGCAACCGCCGGTCCTATGTCGAGGCCGGGACGATGAGCGTCGGCTATTCGGAGGTGCCCTATGCCGCAACCCCGAGCACGCAATCGCGCTTCCACTGCCGCGTCCTGCAAATCCCGCTGTCGGCCGATGCGCGGCTGGCCCGCCGGTCGCGCGGCTTGCTCAGGACCCCGCTGGTGGCGGGCCATCGTTATACGATGCTGCTGGCCTCGGCGTTCCAATGCCTGGTCGACGACGCTCCCGGCCTCGCGGCCGGCGAGGCCGGCCAGGCGGTGGACGATCTCGCCGAACTCGCCCTGCTGGCGGCCGGTGCCCCGGGGGCGGGCGCGCCCGAGAGCCGCGGGGTACTGAAAGGCGCCTATCTGCGGGCGGCGCGGCGGGTCATCCGCGACGGCCTTCACCGCCCCGATCTGTCCGCCGACACGGTGGCGGCGGCGCTCGGCGTCTCGGTCCGCCAGGTCCATGTCCTGTTCGAGCCGACGGGCGAAAGCCTGCACCGGACGGTCATCGCCATGCGGATCGCCGAGACCTGCCGGCTGCTGGCGGCAGCGCCCGACCGGCCGGTCGCGGCGATCGCCTTTGCCTGCGGTTTCGACAGCCTGGCGACCTTCTACCGCACCTTCAGGACGATCACCGGCAGCGCGCCGAACGACTATCGCAGGGCGATATCGGACGGCCCGCCGGCGCAGGCCGGCGACTGACGAGGCGCGGCGGCGATCCGGCCGGCATGACGCAGCGGAATTGATTTAAAACATCCGAAATCATTCGCTTTCGATTCGCCCATGACTGATCCGGCCTGTAGTCTCCGGCGCGCAATCAGGGAGATGACGATGGCGATCAGTGTAAAGGACATGATGGCGGCCGCGAATGCCGTAGTCCCGAAGATCACGCCCGACGAGGTTCGCCGATTGGTCTCGGACGAGAATGCGGTTGTTGTCGACGTCCGCGATGCAAACGAGGTGCAGGCCAGCGGAAAAGTGCCGGGTGCCCTCAATATTTCCCGGGGCATGCTGGAATTTCGCGCCGATGCCGAAACGCCCTACCACAACCCGGCGCTCGCCAAGGACCGGCCGGTGGTTCTCTATTGCGCCTCCGGCGGCCGCTCGGCGCTCAGCGGCAAGCTCTTGAAGGACATGGGCTACGAGAAGGTCTTCAACCTCGGCGGCTTCAAGGACTGGGCCGAGGCTGGCGGAGACGTCGAGAAGGTCGGCTGACGGCGTCCTGTCCGACACCCCGGCGCACCCGGCCGGCGGGACCGTTCCCGCCGGCTGATGCCGGTCCCGAGTGACCGTCCGCCGTCGTGATTTGCAGCCACGGCACGGTCAAAACGGGCGGCGACGGCCTCGCCCTGCGTCAGCTTGCTGCAACCCCTTGAATTTTCCCCAGAGTAATCCCAGGTCAAATAGAACCGCGTGCCTTGCGCGCGGGCATCATTGTTGTGGTTGATCTTCAGTCATGGAGGTAGGTCATGGCAAACACCTTGATGGAAGGCCGGCCCCCGGATTGGGCGAATCTCGGGTTGGCAGTTGCTCTGTTCATCTCGCCCTGGGTCGTCGGCTTCGCAACGATGGCCCCACCGACCTGGAACGCCTGGATCGTCGGCATCGCACTTGGTGCCATGGCGCTCGCGGCGCTCTCGGCCTTCGCCGCATGGGAGGAATGGGTGAATCTCGCGCTCGGCCTCTGGCTGATCGCGGCCCCCTGGGTCCTCGGCTTTGCGACGAACGTCAATGCCCAGTGGACACACCTGATCATCGGCGCGCTCGCCGCCGCGGTGTCGGCATGGGCATTGTGGGATAATCGCCAGCATCCGCATGCGCATGCCTGACGGCTTGCAGCATGTCAGCGGATCAAACCTGACGGATGAGTCCGGCTAAGGATTCATCCGTCTCTTGTCGTGATGCCGGCGGGCAATGGACGTCAACGCACCGTCTTCGATGCTGAGGACGATGCGTTTTGGCGTGACGCGCTTGCCGCTCTTCTCAGCGCTCGATGTTCCAGATCACGGGGAAGCCGAAGTCGATGACCCCTTTGAGCTCGGAGCGCCAAACGGCCGGGCTGCGGAACTGACCGGCGATCGGGAAGGTGGCGTCTTCGGTCGCGAGCTTCTGCAACTCGGCGGCCAGTGCCTTGCGCTTGTCCGGATCGCTCTCGGATTCGAAGCGCTCGAGAACCGGCGTGATCCTTTGGTCACAATAGCCCCAAGGCTGGCTGCCAGTGCAATTGTAGCCGATGCCCATATTGGATAGCGGGTCGGACATATCGAAGCCGGTATAGACCACCGGAATGACGCTCCATCCACCTTGGTCGAGCGGGTTTCGCTGAAACCAACGCTGGGCGATGGCGGCCCACTCCAGGCCCTGCACATCAACATTGAAGCCCGCCTGTTTCATGCGCTCGATGAGGACGCTGCCAAACGGGTTGAGCAGCGGACTGTCCAGCGGGTGCAGCAGGACGATCCGCTCGTTCTTGTAGCCGGCCTCGGCCAACAAAGCCTTGGCCTTCTCGATGCTCGGACTGCCGATGACGTTGCGGCCGGCCGTGCTCTCGAAGGGCGCGCCGCACATCAGCATGGACGTGCAGTCGGGCCGGCCGAGTTCGTTGCCAAAGCCTGCGCCGGCCAATATCTCGTTCCGATCAAGACACTGTTGGATCGCGCGTCGAATGAGAACGTTGTCCATGGGCGCCTGGAAATGATTGATCGACACCGCGTAGATCAATTCGGCACGGCCGCCGGCCTTGGCGAAGGTCAGATTGCGGTCGCGCTGCATGCGCGGGATCAGATCGACGGGAGCATATTCGAGATAGTCGACCTCACCGCGCGTCAGCGCCGCGTAGCGCACCGCGACTTCGGGCAGGGTCAGCATCTCGACGCGGTCGAGCTTCGGAATCTTGCCGCCGGCAAGGCCGTCAGCCGGCTCATTGCGGGGCACGTATTTCTCGTTTCGCCGGAAGGCTGCACGGTCGCCGGGCACCCACTCGTTGCGCAGGAAAATGAACGGGCCGGATCCGACGATCTCGGATACCTGTTGGGTCGGCGGCGTCGCACCGGCGATGCGGGCCGGCATGATCATCGGCACGTGCACGGACGGCTTGCCGAGCGCTTCGAGCACACCGCCGAATGGACGCGACAACGTCAACTTGAAGCCTTTCGGGCCGTCGGCAACGAGTTCCGCGGTCGCAGCGATCAGGCGGCGGCCGATCGGGTCGCGCGCGCCCCACCGTTTCAGCGAGGCAATCACGTCCTCCGAAGTCACCGGGGTGCCGTCATGGAATGCGAGCCCGTCGCGCAGTTTGAACGACCAGGAGAGCTTGTCGGCGCTGACCTCCCAACCTTCGAGCATCTGAGGCCGGTACTGGCCCTGGCCGTCCAGGGCAACCAGCGTGTCAAAGACGAGGTAACCGAAGTTACGCGTCACAAATGACGGTCCGGCAATGGGGTCGAGGTTTTGAAGGCCGACATTCACGACAAAGCGGAAGGGACGCTGCTGCGACTGCGCGCGGCCCAGATGCGGCGCAGCCATCACGGCGGCGGCCGCAGCGATGGCCTGTCGGCGGGACATGATCATGTTGGTGCTCCTCGATCACAGATGACTAGGGGTAGCGGACACAGTGAGAGCCCATGAGTGCTGGACGAGAGGCGCAATACAGACAGGCAACTGTGCTCAATCTTGCCGGGACCGCGGGATTGGACCCAGTGCATTGACGATTGCGGCTGCGCCTGACTGTATTGCTTGGCAATATCATCGTTTCGAATATGCTAGGGGCGGTGCTCAGAGACCGCAAGTCCAAAACACTGCGCCTGTCGGCTCATGCCTCACGCATCAGAGCCTGTCTGAATGGAGCCAACCGATCAGTCCTTGGCGGGCGTTGAGATGAGCTTGCCACGGACTGGCCAGCCACCTGACCGGCCTCCCTCTACCGCCCCAGCAGCACTTCGCTCACCTCGTCGGAAAACCGCTTCCGCTTGCCCGCGATCACCGCGCCGTCCGCGTCCTCTTCATCCGGCGTCGCGCGGGGGATGCCGTGGTCGAGGAGGGCGCGGGCGCAGCCGGCGATTATGGCGGGTGCCGGCGACGGTCAATCGGGTGTGTGCTTCGTATGGTGCTGCAGTCAGGTCGGCCGTCCTTCGAGGGTCGCTTCGCTCCCACCTCAGGATGAGGGCTGTAGAGATTTGCAGCGGCGGCGGTGCCGGATGCGCAACATGCCCAGCGCCTCATGAGCACCGCTGATGCAATGCACTTTCCCGTCCTCTTCCTGAGGTGCGAGCTCTTGCGAGCCTCGAAGGATGGCTAAACGACGTGCAGAGGCACATCGTTCGGCAGCTTGAACCAAGCCTCGAAGGACGGCTGACCGATGGGCAGTGCTCGTCAAAATCTTCAGCCGTTATCCGGCTTTCCTGAACATGCCCGGCGTCATGCCATGCATGGCGCGGAAGGTGCGCGAGAGATGGCTCTGGTCGGCGAAGCCCGCTTCGGCGGCGGCCTGGGCCAGGCTCGCGCCCTGTTCGATCAGGTGGTTGGCGTGGCGCAGCCGGCGGTCGCGGATGAAGGCCGCCGGGGTCAGGCCGGCGACCTTCTTGAAATCCCGGATGACCTGGAAGCGGGTGACGCCGGCAGCCAGCGCCAGCCGCTGCAGGTCGAGATCGGCGGCGAGGTTCCGCTCGATGACCTCTTGGTAGAGCGCCAGCCTGCGGCGCGAGCCGGAGCTCTCGACAGGCTCCGGCCGGCCATCGCCCTGGCCGTGACGCAGGATCAACTGGCGCAAGGCTGTCAGCATGGAGGTTTCGGCGCTGGCGGCGGCTGCCGCGGTCGAGCCCTGGTGGGCCAGCGCGAGCGCGCGGGCGAGCCCGGCATCGGCGATCACCTCGCGGGCGAACAGCGGCGGGCCGTGCTGGCCGAGTTCGCCGGCAACCTCGGTCATCAGCTGTAACGAGGGGTAAAACGTGCGGTAGGCCCAGCCGTCGTCGGCACCGGCCTCGCCGTCATGCCATTCCTCGGGATTGACCACGAGAACGGTGCCGGCCGGCGCGACCAGGTTTACTCTTCCGACGCTGACGCGCTCGCAGCCCCCGGTGATCAGCGCGATGACATAGGTCGGGTGGGTGTGGCGGTCATAGCGGTGCTGGCGGAAGCGCGCCTTGAGCAGGCCAAGGTCGCGGAAGCGCGGATGGCGCCAGAACTCCGTCGTTTCCTTTGGCCTGTCGGTCATCACCCTGGTCAATCTGGTTCAAGACGGCCGCAGGTCAAGTCGCCTAGGTTTGCGGCGAGCAGTTCCAAAAGCGCCCGGGCCGAGTGGGCCCGGCAGGAGACGACCATGCGCCATAATGACCCCGTCGCCGCCGTCACGCCAGAGGTGATCGCCTGGCGCCACGAGATCCACGCCAACCCCGAGCTCGGCTTTCGGGAACACGAGACGGCGCGTTTCGTCGCCGGGCAATTGCGTAGTTTCGGCCTGGAGGTGCATGAGGGCATTGGCGGCACCGGCGTGGTCGGCGTCCTGCGCAGCGGTTCGGGCCCACGCGCCATCGGGCTGCGCGCCGAACTCGACGCCCTGCCGGTGACCGAACGGACCGGCCTGACCTATGCCTCGAAAACCGATGGCGTCATGCATGCCTGCGGCCATGACGGCCATAGCGCCATGCTGCTCGGCGCGGCCAAACTGTTGAGCCAGTCGCCTGATTTCGACGGCACGGTCTATTTCCTGTTCCAGCCGGCGGAGGAAAACGAAGGCGGCAGCATGCGCATGATCGAGGACGGTCTGTTCCGGCGCTTTCCGGTGGAAACGGTTTATGCCGTGCACAATTGGCCGGGGCTCGCCTTCGGCACGATCGCCACGCGTGTCGGGCCCCAAATGGCGGCGGTCGACAATTTCGAATTGCGGTTCTCCGGCACCGGCGCCCATGTCGCCATGCCGCATCTCGGCGACGATCCGATCCTGGCGGCCGGCGCCTTCATCGGCGCGGTGCAGCGCATCGTCAGCCGGGCGGTCGATCCGCAGGTGCCGCTGGTGGTCAGCCTGACCCAGATCCATGGCGGCAATGTCGGCAATATCGTGCCGGGCGAGGTCTGGCTGCAGGGCACCTGCCGGTTCTTCGATCCGGCCTTGTCGGACACGTGCGAGAGGCTGATCGGCGAGATCGCTGAGGGCATCGCCGCCGCCCATGGCGTGACGAGCCGGCTCGACTACAAGCGCGGCTACCCGCCGCTGATCAACACGGCCGGGGCGGTGGCTGTCGCGGCGCAAGCGGCGGGCGCCGCGGTCGGCAGCGAGCAGGTCTCGACCGCATTCAGCCCGAGCCTCGGCTGCGAAGACTTCGCCTATATGATCGGCGCGGCCGGCGGCGCCTATGCCTGGATCGGCGCCGGCGCGGTCGGGCCGGGCGAGGGGCTGCACGGCGACCGCTATGTATTCAACGACGGCATCGTGCCGATCGTCCTGCGCTACTGGACGAGCCTGGTCGAGACCGCCCTGCCGAAGGCGCCGGCGGCATGAGCGGCCGCGCGGACCGGAGGGTCATCGAAAGCCGTCGCGACGGCCGCATCATCATGGATGGCGCCGACATCCTGATGCTCGGGTCGAACGACTATCTCGGCCTCTCCACCGATCAGCGGGTGCTGGCGGCAACCCATGAGGCGCTCGGGCGTTTTGGCACCGGCACCGGCATCTATCCGGTCTTCGCCACCACGCCGCTGCACGAGGCGCTCTGCGAAAGGCTCGCCGCCTTCCTCGGCGTCGAGGCGGTGGCGCTGTTCTCGTCGGGCGGGTCGGCCAATGCCGGCGTGCTGGCGACGCTCGCCGAGGCCGGCGACGTCATCATCTCCGACCGGCTCAATCACGCCAGCATCATCGACGGCTGCCGGCTGAGCCGCGCCGACGTCTTGCCTTATGCCAACCGCGACGTCGAGGACCTCCGCGCCGCGCTGAAAAAGGCGGGACCTGCCCGGCGCAAGCTCATCGTCACCGACGGCATTTTCAGCATGGAAGGCGGCGCCGCGCCCTTGGCCGAGATCCATGCGCTGGCCCTGGAGCATGACGCCCTGCTGGTGGTCGACGAGGCCCATGCGCTGGGTGTCGTCGGTCCCGAAGGCCGGGGCACGGCGCCCTTGCGCGGGCTCGGCAATGGCGCGCCCGGCCTGGTGCTCACCGGCTCGCTGTCCAAGGCGATGGGCGGCGCCAGCGGCGGTTTCGTCGCCGGCCCGCTTGCGCTGATCGAGCAACTCCGGCAGCGGAGCCGGAGCTGGATCTTCACCATGGGGCTGACCACGGCCAATGCGGCGACCGCGCTGGCGGCGCTCGAAATCTGCCGGACCGATCCGGCACCACGCGAGCGGCTCTGGGCCAATCTCGACCACCTCAGGGCCGCCTTCCGCTTTTACGGCCTTGCCTGTTTCGACAGCGACAGCGCGATCACCGCGCTGAAGGTTGGCGACGAGGCGCAGGCGCGACAGGTCTCCGACGCGCTGCTGCTGGCCGGTGTCTATGCGCCGGCGGTGGGCTTTCCGATCGTGGCGCGCGGCGAGGCGCGGCTTCGCATCCAGGTCAGTGCGGCCCATGCGACGGCCGATCTCGACGAGGCGGCCGCGGCGCTCGCCATCGTCATGGCCGGTGGCACGCCATGAGCCCCGACCTCTCCACCACGCGGGCCGCCGGACGATGAAACAGATCCTGGTCTATGGCGACAGCGTGACCTGGGGCATCATCCCGGCACGCGCAACCGGCTGGCCTTCGACAAGCGCTGGCCCATGGTGCTGGAGCGCGCGCTGACCGCTCGAGGGAGCGAAGTCCGGGTGATCGAGAACTGCCTCAATGGCCGGAAAACCGTCTGGGACGATCCGTTCCGGCCGGGCCGCAATGGCGCTGGGGGACTGGCCGAGGCGATCGAACTCAACGCGCCGCTCGCGCTGGTCGTCATCGCGCTCGGCACCAACGACTTCCAGGCGACCCACGACATCAGCGCCTGGATGTCGGCGCAGGGTGTCGGCCGGCTCGTCGACATCGTCAGGCAGGCGCCGATCGAACCCGGGCTGCCGCGGCCTGATATCCTGATCGTGGCGCCGCCGCGCATCGAAGAACCGAAAGGCGACAACATCTTCAAGTTTGTCGGCGCCGCACGGCGCTCGGAGGGGTTTGCCGGCCTGCTCCAGGCGGCGGCGGAAGCCAAGGCGGCCCATTTCTTCGACATGAACGGCGTCACCAGCGCGAGCCTGGTCGATGGCATCCATCTCGACGAGGACCAGCACATGGCGGTGGGCGAGGCGATGGCACCTGATGTCAGGAGGGTGCTGGAGATGGGGTGAGTGGCGTTGCCCTCAGCGCAGGCTCGCCACCACGATCAGGCGGCGGACCTCGCCCCGGAGATAGGCCTTCAGGAACCGGTCATAGTCCTTGAACGAGATGCAGCCGTTCGAGTCGCCGCGGGGTCCCAGCAAGTAGGTGTGGGCGAGCAGGCCGGCGCGGCCATGGATGGCGGCGCTGCCGCCGACCGGATTGAGGCGCAGCGCGCGGACGCCGTGGAACAGCCGTTCGCGTTCGGTCAGGGCATAGGTATGCGGCGGCGTCGGGCCGTGCATCCGGACATGGGCGTGGCGCGGATCGTCCATCTTGTCGCCGAGGCCGGAATGGGCCTCCAGCCGCTCGCCGTTCGGCAGGTAGACCGTGCGTGCGCTGATGTCGTAGATCGCGGTGCCCTGGGCGACCACCGGGCCCGGACCCGGCATGGCGCGGCCGAGCAGCCCGCCGCCGGAGGGACGCTCGAGCGCGGCGTCGCCGGTCGCGGCATAGGCCAGTTGCGGCCCCGACGCGGGTTGCGCGCCGAACAGCCGTTCGAAGAAGTTGCGGTTGTCGACCGGGGCCGCCGGGGCGGCGGCTGCCGCCGCCCGGGTGCGGCGCGATCCGAGCGGTGCCGCCATGCGCGGCGGTTCGGGCGCGGCCGGCGTCCTGAGCTCGGGCGGACGCGGGATCGGCATGGGCGCGCCGAGCACGACGTTCGGCCGCTGCGCCGGCGCCGGCACCGGCCGGGCGGTTTCGGGTGCCACGGGTTCGGCGGGCAGCGCCGCGACGATGGTGGGCGCATGGGCGAGTTCGGGCTCGTCGAACAGGGCGGGCAAGCTGGCCACCGCGGTCGGCGCGGGCGTGGCCGGCCGCATATGGGCCTGCAGGGGCAGGTTCTGGCCGATCGGGCGCGGCGGCGGCCCGAAGGCGGCGGCGGAATCGAGCAGCGGATCATGGCGGCGGATGGCGGCAAAGCCGAGCGAAGCGGTGGCCAGCGTCACGCCCGGATCCATCAGCGGGTCGTAGCGAACCACCGCCGTCCGCGCCGGCGCGGGCGGCGCGACACGATCGAGACCGGCCGACAGCAGGCCGGGCTGCCCAAGGTTCAAAAGGGGGACGCCGGAGGAGAGAAGCGTCGGCTGGCCGGGGTGGCGGAGGGAAACGGCAGCAATGCCGGCGACACCGGCGAGGCCCATGGCGACGGCCAGCAGCACCATGCCGGGCAAGCGGCGGCGCGGTCCGTGGCGGCTAGAGCGCGAAGCCAGGCCAGGGGACTGACGGGTGGTGTTACGCATACGCCGCGCTCTCGGGATACTCGGATACTCTTTCCCCGACCGGCACGCGCCGACCGTCGTTCCGCCGCGCTCGTCGACACGAACAGGGCGAACCGTCCCGCCGGACCGATCCTGGGTACAGGGAAGCCCTAATGACGTTCAGCTTCCATAAGACGCAGGCCTGGTTAATCCGGGGTGAATCAAAATCGTCTTTTTTGCCGACAATTGCGCTCCCGCTGCCACGCCTTCGCCCTGACGGCCTGGACAGGCCGGGGGCCAATCATCCGAAGATCGCGGCGCTTTTTGGGCTTGCCTGTGCCCGGGCTGCATCACAGGGCCGGCAGGTGGTGGTGGTGTGCCGCCCCCTTCCGGCGACCATCGGGCAAGCGCTTCGACAGGTTCAAGGCGCTGCGCGCCCATGTCCGGGGATGGGTAAGCTTCGAATGGCATTGCAGGTCGGGCAGTCGATGAGCGAGGCGCAGAAACGTCGATCAAAAGTCGCTAGGCGTTGACCGCCGCCGCCACCCGCGCGAATTTCTGGAAGCGGCGCAGTGCCGGCGGCTTGGGCTGATCCGGGAAAACCGCAAGCCAGTCTGTCGCCGCGACCTCGCCGACATAGAGGTCGCCGAGCGAGTCCAGCGCAATGCTGTGCGGCGAGACGAACTGGCCCGGTTCCAGCCCCGCGCCGGCGCCGCGATCGAGCCTCGAGACGAGCTTGCCGGACTGGTCGAGAATGCTGACGCGCGGCCCGAGATTGGGGGTCAGCCGGTTGACCGGCTGATAGGGCGCGAGCTCGCCGACGATGCAATGCGGGCAGGGGCCTGTGGTGATCGCCAAGCCGCTCGGCCGGTGCATGTTGTTGATCTGCGTCTCGTAGCGGCCATTGCCGTCGAACACCTGGACGCGGTGGTTCTCGCGGTCGGCGACATAGACCCAGCCGTCGGCGTCGCAGCAGATATTGTGGGGCAGGTTGAACTCGCCGGGGCCGCTGCCCGGCTGCCCCCAGGACAGGAGGTGGCGGCCGTCGGGCGCGAATTTATGGATCGCGGCATTGCCGTAACCGTCGGAGACGTAGATCTCGCCTTTGGGCGACAGCGCCGAATGGGTGCAGCGGCAGAATGGCCGGCCGCTCATGAAAGGCGCGGGCCGCTTCGGCTCGCCGATCGTCAGCAGGAGCTTGCCGTCGAGGCTGAACTTGCGGAGCGTGTGGTCGCCATTGTCGGTCAGGTAGAGGCAGTCGTCGGCACCGATATGGGCGCCGTGGGCATTGGAGAAGATGTCCTGGCCCCAGCTGTCGACGAGGCTGCCTTGGCGGTCGAGCACGAC
Organism: Phreatobacter stygius; assembly: GCF_005144885.1. NCBI lineage: Bacteria > Pseudomonadati > Pseudomonadota > Alphaproteobacteria > Hyphomicrobiales > Phreatobacteraceae > Phreatobacter > Phreatobacter stygius. The sequence goes on along the minus strand of NZ_CP039690.1, from coordinate 375,202 downwards.
GACGGGATGGTCGCCCCGGTTGAACAGATAGACCCGGTCGCGCCGGTCGATGGCGATGCCGGCGACATCGCCGAGGCGGATCTCGTCCGGCAGCCTGGCCCAATCGGCTTGCGCTGCGAAGCTGAGCCCACCGGTCCCGAAGATCTCGCCCATGCCCGCCCCCAGCCTCACGCCGTGCCGTCCGCTGCGGCTTCGGCCTTGTTCAGCCAATGGTGGCGGCTGGGTCCGGTCGCTGTCAAAGCCGGGCTGCCCCGCGTCGCGTCCCCGGGCGACGGGCCGGCAGGCGCGCCGAGCTCGGCATCGAGTTCGGCGACCAGGTCGGAAAAGCGCCGACGCAGCGCCGCGGCGTAAGGATTGGACTGTTCGATCGCCTGGAACACTTCCGGGGCGTCATGGCGGACCATGTCGACCGCCTGCATGATCAGGTCGAAGGAACGGGTGGTCATGGCCGACGGCAGCGGCTCCATGCGCACCAGCACCTTGGCGATGAGATGGGTCAGGCCCTGGGCAACGGCCAGCTCGCGGTCATGGGCTTCCGGCGTCGTCTCGATGACGGTCAGGCCGAGCACGTCCGACAGGAAGGCGGTGACCTCGCCGCCGCGCCGGCCGCGGACCGGGCAGACAGCGATCTTCAGCCCGGCGATGCCGTGACGCGCGCTCTGCGGCCCGAACAGCGGATGGGTCGCGACGATGTCGACGTCGCCGGGCAGGCCCTCGGCCATGATGGCGGCCGGCAAGGTCTTCACCGACCCGACATCGAGCACCAGCGCGCCCGGCTGCAAATGCGGGCGGATGGCGGCGACGGTCTCGGCGATGCGGCTGACCGGCATGGCGAGCACGACGATCGGGCAGCCGGCGGCCGCGGCGAGGCCGCCGAGGCGGACATCAGGATGTTCGGCCGAGGCCCCCGGCGGCAGGGCCGGGTCATAAGCCGTCAGGTCGAGATGCGGCCTGAGATGGCGCGCCATCAATTGGCCGAAGGCGCCGAAGCCGATCAGGCCGAGGCTCCGGCGGCGCGGCGGGGGAAACGAAATTTCGGGATGTCGCGACATGGTCTGACCTCGGGAGAAAACTGCGAGGTCAGGGGCCTTCCGTCTGGATCAACCGCTGGCGACGCAGCGGTTGAAGGATGACGATACACCTCCCGCTACAAGGGCGGGGCGTAATAGAGACCGGTGGTGCGCGGGGTGTTCATCATGGGCCTGCTCATAAGCCAGGTCCGGCCGGCCGGTCAATGGCGGGAGGGGAAGTGGCGAATGGCGAGTGGCGAATGGCGAATAGGGCATGATGCGAAACGCTGCGCGCAAACCCTCTCCCGCGCCTTCGCGGGAGAGGGTGGCCGCGGAGCGGCCGGGTGAGGGTGGTTGCGTCGGTGCTGGACGTGCATTCCCGATCGAAATGAAGGGCCGGCCCTCTTCAGACCCTCACCCGGCGCCTCATAGCATCGAGCGAACGCGAGATGCGTTCGCACTCGCTATGCGCCGCCACCCTTGCATGTTTGCGGGACCGACTCAGCGCAGGCTGAGAGGTGCGTCGAGGCCGGTGGCCACCGGCCTCGACGCGGATGTCCGGGACCGTTTCACCCTTTGGCTCAGCACCGCGGGAGAGCATGGTCCGGCCGTCCTCTGGCTCTTGTCCTGAACAGATGCTGGGGAGGAAGTCCCGTATGCAAGGCAAGGAAGCGTCCAAACAAGAGACCGAAGGCAAGTCTACCGTGGGAATCGACGTCAGCAAGAGCTGGCTCGACATCCACGTTCTGCCCGGCGGGGAGACCCACCGTTTTGCCAATGCCGAGTTGGGCATCCGGCAGTTGAAGCGCTGGCTTCAGCGCTTTGATCTGGCGCTGGTCGTGGTCGAGGCGACCGGCAAGTGGCACCGCCAGGTTCGCCGAAGCCTGCATGCCTCGGGCGTGCCGGTTGCCGTGGTCGATCCTTATCGCGTGCGCATGTTCGCGCGTGCCACGGGCACCTTGGCCAAGACCGACCGGCTCGATGCCCGCGTGTTGGCCCTGTTCGCGCGGGCCATGAACCCGGCCCAGCGACCGCCGGCACCGGAAGCCCTCGATGCGCTCAATGAGTTGGTCAGCGCCCGCGATGCGGCCGTCGACGAACAGACAGCCCTCAAGAACCAGCGGCACGCGGTCACCGACAAGTTCCTGATCCGCCATCTCGCTCACCGTCTCACCCGGATCGCCAAGGCTATCGAAGCCATCGCCGGCGAGATCGCCAAACGCATCGCGGCCGATCCATGCCTGGCCAGACGCCACGACATTCTGATCTCGATCCCTTCGTTCGGCCCGGCGGTCGCCACGACCCTGGTGGCCGCCCTGACCGAGCTGGGGACCTGCAACATCAAACAGATCAGCCTGTTGGCGGGACTAGCCCCGATCGCCGATGATTCGGGTGAACGACAGGGCGTCCGCGTCATCTGGGGCGGACGCTCCCGGGTGCGCCGCGTTCTCTACCTGGCGGCGCTCTCGGCCACGCGCTGCAACGCCGACATGAAAAGTTTCCACGACCGCCTGATCGCCAAGGGCAAGAAGCCCAAATGCGCCCTCATCGCCGTGGCTCGAAAGCTCGTCGTCCTCGCCAACACCCTTATCGCTCAGGACCGCACTTGGGCCACTCACGCTCCAAAACAGGCTTGACCCGAAACACAGATGCTCTCCCGCAATCGGGCGAGGGTTTACGCGCGCGGCGCTCGCGGCTTCATCCCCATTCGCCATTCGCCATTCGCTAATCGCCACTCCCCGTCACGCCCATTCGCCCGTGCGGAACACCGGCACGCGGCGGCCGTCGCTGTGGACGCCGTCGATGTCGATCTCGCCCGAGCCGATCATCCAGTCGATGTGGATGAGGCTCTTGTTGCCGCCCTGGGCGGCGATCTGGCCGGGTGTCAGCCGGGCGCCGTCGACGAAACATTTCGAATAGCACTGGCCGAGCGCGATGTGGCAGGCGGCGTTTTCGTCGAACAGGGTGTTGAAGAACAGGAGCCCGCTTTTCGAGATCGGCGAGGAATGCGGCACCAGCGCCACTTCGCCGAGCCCGCGCGCGCCCTCGTCGGTGTCGAGCACCTTGTTCAGCACGGCTTCGCCGCGTGCCGCCTTGGCCTCGACGATGCGGCCGGCCTCGAAACGCACGGCGATCTGATCGATCAGCGTGCCCTGGTAGGACAGGGGCTTGGTGCTCGACACTTGGCCGTCGACCCGGCGGGCATGGGGCGTGGTGAAGACCTCTTCGGTCGGGATGTTCGGGTTGCAGGTGATGCCGTTCCTGGCGGTCGAGGCGCCGCCCTGCCATTCGTGGCCGTCGGCAAGGCCGACCGTCAGGTCGGTTCCCGGCCCGGTGAAATGCAGGGCGTGGAAACGCTGGCCGTTGAGCCATTGGGTGCGCTTGCGCAAGGCCGCATTATGGGCGGTCCAGGCGGCGACCGGATCGGCATTGTCGACCCGCGAGGCGGCAAAGATCGCGTCGGCGAGCCTGGTCACCGCGACCGCCTCGTCCTCGCCGGGGAAAACCTGGGCGGCCCAGGCGGCGCTCGGATAAGCGACGATGTTCCAGTTGATGTCGAAGCCGACGATCTTTTCGAGCGCCGGCTGATAGGCGAGCGAATTGGCCTTGTTGGCGCGTGCCACCTTGGCCGGGTCCTCGCCCGACAGCAGCATCGGATTGTCGCCGACAATGGCGAGCCGGGCGGTGTTGGCGGAAAAGGCCTTGGCGACACCGTCATAGAGCCAGCCGGCGGCGCGGTCGAAACTCTGGTCCCGGCCGTAACGATACCGCGCCAGCGTCACCTGTTCGTCGGAGATCAGCGGCGTGACCAGGCCGGCGCCGGCCCGGTAGGCATGTTCGGCAATGCGCCGGACCAGCGGCAGCGCCGCCACCGGCGCGGTCAGGAACAGGTCCTGGCCGGCCTCCAGCTGCAGGCCGACCTTGACCGCCACTTCGGCGAGCCTGTCGAGTTTCACCGGGTCGACCGATGCGGGGATGTCGTGCTGCTGCGTGGTCATGGGAATAGGCCTGCCGGATGGGGGATCGTCGGCCTATTTAGAGCATGATGGCCGGCGACGGAAACATCCGCGCGCCGCGTGCCCGCCCGTCCAAACCCGCATTGCGCGGGTTGCCTCAGAACCGGGCGGCCGCCGCCACATTGACGCGCCAGCGCCGGGCGAGCGGCCTGACGGCCGGCCCGGTCCTTGCCATTGATACCCGCGATCGCCGGCTCCCTGATGAACCCGAACCGCACGGAGGCTGTGATGCTGGAGACGACCGGCGGCCGTAGACCCGACGTGGCGGCCCGTCGTCAGCCCAACCGCAAGAGCGGCACCGCCGCGGCGGCGAGCAGCACGGCGACGATGCGGGTCGGCGTGAACGGTTCCTTCAGCCAGATCACCGCGATCAGGATGGCGAAGACGGCGCTGGTGTCGCGTAGCGCCGAGGCGGCGGCGATCGGCGCATGGCTCCAGACCCAGAGGATCAGGAGGTAGGACACCATGGCGGCGATCGCGACCGGTGCCGCCACCGCCCATTGCCCGTTGAGCTGTTGCCATGGCGGACCGGCATGGCGCCGCCGCCAGCACATGGCGGCGGCATTGGTCACCGACACGGCAAAGCCATAGGCCCAGGGCGAGCCCGCCGCGCGCACGCCTTGGGCGTCGCATATGATATAGGCGGCGGTGCCGAGGCCGGCCGCGAGCGTCCAGGCCAGCGCCCGTCCGGTGACCGCCTTGTCGCGCGCCGCGTCATAGCTGAGAGCTGCGAGGGACAGGGTGATGACCAGGATGCCGGCAAGCGCTGCGGGACCGATCCGGTCGCCCGCCAGTCCGGCCGCGAGCGGCACGACGAGCAGCACCGCCAGCGCGCGCACGATCGGATAGACGATGCCGAAGCCGCCGAGCTCGTAGGCGCGCAACAGCGCCTGGACGGTCAGGATGTTCATCACGGTCGAGGCGGCAATCCAGCCCCAGGCGGCCTGGGCCGGCAGGCCGGTCCAGACTAGGCCGGGCACCACCAGGATGGCGCCCAGGAGCATCTGCGCGGTCATCGCCTGGGCCGGATTGCGGCTGGACTTGATCGCGGCGTTCCAGCCGGCATGCAAGAGAGCGCTCGAGAGGGCGGCTATGACATGGGCAAATTCCATGGCTCAGCCGGCTGCTTGCCGGTCGAACCCGGCAGGTGAGGGCGTCGTTCCCAGGCCGTCGATGATCGCGCTCGTTGCCATGCCGATATGCTCGCAGATCCACTATATGAGATTTATTTTCCCTCATGCGGGATTCAACGTCAAGCCAGGCAGCGTGGTCGCCGACGCTGACCTATTCGTACCAGACCTTATCCGGCGCCAACCCTTCGACCAGCCGCAACGAGCGGTTCGACCCATTGTATTTCGAGGGTTCGCCGAGCTCCTGGTCGGCCGGCTCGAAGTCGTCGATGGTGTTCATCAATTCGAACCTCAACGCGCATCAGATCGCGCTCGAGCTGGCTCCAACCGACCGCGACGCGCTGACGCTGCGCTATTCGATCGTCAAGGCCAACGAATTGCGCAGTCCGATCCAGTTCGGCCAAGGTACGCGCCTGGAGGTGTCCAATGGCGTGCCGATCCTGGTCGCCGGGGTCACCAACAAGCATCTCGCCGATGATGTCTTCGTCGAATATACGCGCCAGGTGAACCCCAACACCTATCTGACCGCGGGCTTCAGCGTGTCCTTTCCCGGAGCGGGGATCGCCTCGATCGTGCCGTCCAAAACGCCGGCCTGGACAGGAGGTTTCGTCAATGTCGTCGTCAGCTATTGAAAGAAGATCCGCCGCCCGCGCTTTCGGCCGCCGGCTCGCGGTTGCCGGCATCGTCGCAACGGGGATCGCCGGCGCGCCGCCGCTGGCCGTGGCACAGGCCCCGCAGGAGCGGCAGATGTTGTCGGCCGAAAACTCGGACCCCGGCAGACTGGAGTGGATGGTGGGGTCGCCGCCGCCGGCCGACAAGATCATCCGTTTTTCCGATCCGGACTTCTTCAATTTCCCCCGGTCGCGCTGGGTCGTCTGCCACAATCGCCAGCTGATGCCGACGCTCGGCGTCAGCCGGGGCCTGGGCGCGCCGGTGCCGCTGGCGCGCCGGATCGACTGGACGATCGACGCGGTCAGGTTCACCCCGATCGGCGGTAGCCGCGAGATGACCTGGGCGCAGTCGCTCGAGGCCAATTACACCGACGGCATTGCCATCCTGCGCGACGGCGTGTTGGTCTTTGAGCGCTATTTCGGCTGCCTCGGCGAGGCCGGCCAGCACGCCGCCATGTCGGTGACCAAATCGCTGACCGGGCTGCTCGGCGAGATGCTGGTGGCCGAAGGCGTGATCGACGAGCGCGCCAGGGTCGACGCGATCGTGCCGGAGCTTGCCGGCAGCGGCTTCGGCGATGCGACGGTGAGGCAGGTGCTGGAGATGACCACCGGGCTTCGCTACAGCGAGGACTATGCCGACCCGCAGGCCGATGTCTGGCTGCATGCGGCGGCGGGCAATCCCTTGCCGAAACCATCAGGCTATGCCGGGCCGCGCAGCTATTTCGACTTCCTCCGCACGGTGCGCAAGGAGGGCGAGCACGGCGCGGCCTTCGGCTACCGGACCGTCAATACCGATACGCTTGGCTGGATCATTGCACGGGCGACCGGCAAATCGGTGGCGGCGCTTCTGTCGGAGCGGATCTGGAGCCGGATGGGGGCCGAGCAGGACGGCTATATTTCAGTGGATTCGATCGGCACGCCGTTCGCCGGCGGCGGCTTCAGCGCGGGCCTGCGCGACATGGCGCGGATCGGCCAGCTCATGCTGGACAATGGGGTGATCAACGGCCAGCGCCTGGTGCCGGAGGCGGCGATCACCCGGATTCGCGCCGGCGGCGACCGGGCCGCCTTCGAGAAGGCCGGCTATGCGCTGCTCAAGGGCTGGAGCTATCGCGGCATGTGGTGGATCACCCACAATGCCCACGGCGCCTTCATGGCGCGCGGCGTGCACGGCCAGTCGATCTATGTCGATCCCGCCGCGCGCATGGTCATCGCACGCTTCTCCTCGCATCCCCTGGCCGGCAATGCTGCCAATGACCCGATCACGCTGCCGGCCTTCGAGGCGGTGGCGAACCACCTGATGCGCTGACGGCGGGACCTGCCCGCCGGTCACATCCTCGTCAGTTGCGGGCCTCAGCCACGCGCGCGGATTGCACCTTGGCGGAGCCTCGCTATCGTCCCGGCCTCAGTTCACGCTCCAGGAGCCCGGGATGCCCGACCTTTCCGCCTTTCCGATCGCCACGCGCTGGCCGGCCGCCCATCCCGACCGGCTGCAGCTCTATTCGCTGCCGACGCCGAACGGCGTCAAGGTGTCGATCATGCTCGAGGAGATCGGCCTGCCTTACGAGCCGCATCTCGTCGATATCGGCAAGAATGAAAGCTGGACGCCGGAATTCCTGGCGCTGAACCCGAACGGCAAGATCCCGGCGATCATCGATCCCGACGGGCCCGGCGACAAACCGCTGGCCCTGTTCGAATCCGGCGCGATCCTCATCTATCTCGCCGAGAAGACCGGCAAGCTGCTGCCTGATGATGCCGCCCGGCGCTACGAGACCATCCAATGGGTGTTCTTCCAGATGGCGGCGGTCGGGCCGATGTTCGGCCAGGTCGGCTTCTTCCACAAGTTCGCCGGCCGGGACTATGCCGACAAGCGGCCGCTGGAGCGCTATGTCAACGAATCCAAGCGCCTGCTCGGCGTGCTCGAGACCCGGCTCGAAGGCCGGCAATGGATCATGGGCGACGACTATACGATCGCCGATATTTCCATGCTCGGCTGGGTGCGCAACCTGGTCGGCTTCTACGGCGCCGGCGAGCTCGTCGCCTATGACAGCTTCAAGCGGGTGCCGGCCTGGCTGGACCGCGGCCTTGCGCGGCCGGCGGTGCAGCGTGGGCTGGATAGTCCGAAGCGGGGCTGATCGCGGCCCGGGCTCTTTGGCGCCCGCCTCCGTGCCGAGGCGGGCTGCCTGTCAGGACGACGCCGCGCCCGGTGCCGGGCGGCTCAGGCGGCTGTTGCCGTGGCGCTCTTGTTGATCGAGGTTGCCGCGAGCTTGGTCAGGGCCATGTCGGTCTTCTCTTCCTCGGCCAAAGTGGCGCCGAAGAGCTTGGCCGCGTCGCTCTTGCCGAGCTGGTTCGCCCAGGCCTTGAGCGTACCGTAGCGGGCGATCTCGTAATGCTCGACCGCCTGGGCCGCAGCCACCAGGCCGGCATCGAGCGCCGGGCTGTCGTCATAGTCTTCGATGACCGCCTTGCCCTCCTCGATAATGCCGAGGATCGCGTCGCAGGTCTTGCCGCGCGGCGTCTGCCCGACGATCTCGAACACCTGCTCGAGGCGCTCGACATGGCCTTCGGTCTCGTCGCGGTGCTTTTCGAAGGCCGCCTTCAACTGCGTCGAGCGGGCCGCCTTGGCCATTTTGGGCAAGGCCTTGAGGATCTGTTTTTCGGCGTAATAGACGTCCTTCAACAGATCGAGAAACATGTCGTCCAGCGCGTGAATCTTTGCCATGGCGTCCTCCTGTGCAGGCTGAGGAGGAACGTCGGCCGTGCGGTGAAGTTCCGGCCGGTCGACAGGCTGGCGCGGCCAAGGCTCAGCTGGTGGTTCTCGCCGCGCTGCGGGCGGTCTCGGTGACCGCGGTGACATCGTGATTGCCGAGATCGATCTGCCGCACGATGGCCTCGGCAACGGCTTCGCGGGTCACATGGTCGTCCAGCGGTACGGCCAGTTCGGCGCAGACGCTCATATGGATCACCTGCATCATGGCGAGCACGTCGGGTGAATAGGAACCGTCCGCCTCGAGGTGAGCAAAGAGCTTGGTCATGTGAGGCCTCGGATGAAAAGAAGCTCGCCAGCATGCACGCCGCCAAGACTTCGGTACGCCGGCACGGCCTGTCAAGGTTTGCCGCTTCGCCCGCGCTCCCGCGATTTTTTGCATCGCCGGCGCATGGTGCGGGAACCACCCGCCGACGACTGCGTTGAAGCTGCAAGTCGCGTGGCTGATTGCCCCCCAACCCGGCTGTCGCGACCAGGCCGCCCGCTTTGCCGGGCGGCCTTTTTTATGTCCCGCCGTTGCACAAACGGTCGCGCTGGCCCTGCAGGTACAGGCGGACCGCCGGATCGGCGGCTAGGCCAATGGCGAGCGTCAGCGCCGCCTTGGCGTCGCCGCACCGGCCGGCGCGCGCGCAGAGATGGCCGCGCGCCGCCCAATAGGGTTGATAGTCGGCCATGCGCGGGTCGCCCGCCAGGCGATCGATCTCTTCGAGCGCCGCGGCGGGACCGTCGAGCTCGGCACGCGCCACGGCGCGGTTGAGGGCCACCACCGGCGACGGCGCCAGGGCGAACAGAAGGTCGTAGAGCGCCACGATGGCGCCCCAGCTCGCAACGCCGTGCAGGCGCCGTGCCGCGTGGGCCGACTGGATCGCCGCCTCGATCTGGTAGCGCCCGCTCGGGCCACCGGCATTGGCCTCGGCCAGCAGCATCTCGGCCTCTCGGACCCGGGCGATATCCCAGAGCCTGGTGTCCTGCGCGTCCAGCGGCACATAGGCGCCGCCAGTATCGCGCCGGGCCGGCCGCCGCGCCTCGGCTTGCAGCATCAGCGCCAGCATGCCCTTGGCCTCGGGTTGTTCAGGCAAAAGCGCGACGAGCACCCGGCCGAGCCAGATCGCTTCGTCGGCAAGTTGCGGTGTGCCGGGTTCGCCGGTCTCGGCCCAGCCCTTGGCATAGGCCGCATAAACGGCCTCCAGCACGGCATCGAGCCGGCCCGGCAGTTCCTCCTTGTCGGGGATGGCGAAGGCGATGCCGGCCTCGCGGAGCCTGGCCTTGGCGCGGACCAGCCGCTGACCCATGGTTGCCGGCGGCATCAGGAAGGCCGAAGCGATCGCGGCGGCGGTCAAGCCGAGAATGGTCTGCAGGATCAGCGGGGTGCGAATGCCCGGCTCGATCGCCGGATGGGCGCAGGCGAACATCAGCGCCAGGCGCCGGTCGGGGATGTCGCCCAGGCTTGCCGCAGCGGCTTCGATCTCGTCGGCGATCAGCATCAGATGTGGCGCGTGGACCGCGCTGGTCCGCCGGCGGCGCAAGGCATCGGCGCCGCGCCGGCGCGCCACGGTCAACAGCCAGGCATCGGGATTGGCCGGCACGCCGTCGGCGGGCCATTGCTGCAGTGCTGTCGCGAAGGCCTCCGCCAGCGCGTCCTCGGCGCCGGCGACATCGCGGGTGCGGGTGCTGAGAAAGGCGACGAGGCGGCCATAGCTCGCGCGTGCCGCCCGCTCGACGGCGCGGCGCGCCGGGTCGTCGGCCCGGACCGGCATCACGGGTAGCAATGGTCGATGATCTCACGGATCTCGATGCTGCCCCAGGTCGCCGCCGGACAGCGTGCGGCCCAGGTCCGCGCCATGTCGATATCGGCAGCCTCGATGATGAAATAACCACCGAACTGTTCGCGGGTCTCGGCATAGGGGCCGTCATGGACCTTCATCTCGCCGCCCTCCATGCGGATGGTGCAGGCTCGGTCGGTGCGTGCCAGCGGGGCGGTCGCGACGAAGGCCCCGGCCTTGGTGAGCGCCGCCTGGTAGGCGAACATCTGTTCCATGAACGGCCGCATCTCGTCCGGCGTGAACTTGGACCCCACGGCTTCGTCGGCGTAAAGCATCAGCAGATAGCGCATGTCGCTCGTCCTCGTGATGATGCCGGCACTGGTCACCCGGCGTCACGATGTCGGGTGAGCAAGGCATGATTTCGACAGGGCCTGCGAGAAAATCCGGGAACCGGCATGTTTTGTTCGAAGCACCTGGATGGTGTTGCACGGAGGTCAGCCGTCCTTCGAGGCTCGCTACGCTCGCTCCTCAGGATGAGGACTGTTGGGGATTTGCACGACTGTCGCTTATGAGACACGGTCCTCGTCGCGCAACTAGCACTGTCGCTGCTGCCATACACCACGTTCCTCATCCTGAGGTGCGAGCGCCCTTGCGCGAGCCTCGACGGACGGCCGACCGCAGCGCGAGGGACAGTATTCTCGTACCCTAAAGCGGCGGCAGGCGCCGCTTGACCGGCTGGGCCTTGACGATCGCCGTGCTGGTCTCGGCCTTGTCGGTGATGCGGTCGAGGATCCGGTCGAGCTCTTCGATCGACCGCAGGTGCAGCCGGGCGATGAAGCAGTCGTCGCCGGTCACCTTGTCGCATTCGGTGAATTCGGGGATCTCCCGGATCAGCTTCTGGACCGTGTGCAGCTTGCCCGGCAGCGGCTTGATGCGGACGATCGCCTGCAGGGTGTAGCCGAGCGCCTGCGGATCGATATCGACGGTGAAGGCGCGGATCACGCCGCGTTCTTCCAGCCGGCGCAGGCGGTCGGAAGCGCTCGGCGAGGACAACTCGACCCGTTGCGCCAGCTCCTTCAGCGAGATGCGGGCGTCATCGGCCAGGATTTCGACGATGCGCCGGTCGAGATCATCGAGCATGATTTTTCCAAAGGCCGATCGTCAAAACCGTCTCATATTGTAATGTCGATTTCGCCGATGACCTTATAAAGCCCATATAGATCCGGCAAGTCGCCAATTATGCTGCAGCCTCCGATGGATTTTGGACGCGACGAGGCTGCCATGACCGAGAAGCTGCGCGGCACCGCCGAGATGACCGCCGCCATGGCGATTTCCGGCACGATCGGATGGTTCGTCGTGGTCTCCGGCTTGCCGGTCATGGACGTCGTGTTCTGGCGCTGCGTGTTCGGCGCGGCGACCTTGCTGGTGGTCTGCGCCGCCATGGGACTGCTCCGGCGCGACATCATCACACCAGGCCAGGCGGGCCTCGCCGCGCTCGGCGGCCTCGCCATCGTCGCCAACTGGCTCCTGCTGTTCGCCGCCTATCCGCATGCCTCGATCTCGATCGCGACAGCGGTCTACAACACCCAGCCCTTCATGCTGGTCGGCCTCGGCGTGCTGGTCTTCGGCGAGCGGCCGACCGTCACCCAGCTCGGCTGGCTCGGCATCGCCTTTGCCGGAATGCTGGCGATCGTACAGGCCAAGCCCTCGGCCGCCGCGATCGGCGCGGATTATCTCACCGGCATCCTGCTGGCGCTCGGCGCCGCGTTCTTTTATGCGGTGGCGGCAATCGTCGCCAAGCGCCTCAAGGGGGTTCCGCCACACCTGATCACCTTGATCCAGGTGTCGGTCGGGATGGTCATGCTGCTGCCGCTCGCCAATCTGGCCGAACTGCCGGCGGGTGCCGCCACCTGGGGCGCGCTCGGCACGCTCGGCATCGTGCATACCGGCGTGGTCTTCGTGCTGCTTTACGGCGCGATCCAGAAGCTGCCGACCAACCTGACCGGCGCCCTGTCCTTCATCTATCCGGTGGTCGCGGTGCTGGTCGACCTGATCGCTTTCGGCCATCACCTGCAATGGCTGCAGGTCGCCGGCGCCAGCGCCATCCTGCTCGCCGCCGCGGGCATGACGCTCGGCTGGTCGCCGTTCAGCCGGCGGGTGCCGGGACAGGCCTGCGATTCAGCCGCCGGATAGGCGCGACCGGCCCTTTATTCGGTCGCAAAAGCCTGCGAGTTTCGCCGCTGGCCGCGGCGACAATGCGCGGCGTTTCGGGCGGCAGGCAATGACACGAGGCCGATTCAGGATGCTTCGCTGCGAGGGCGCCGGCGTCGAGGCGGTCGAGGCCGCGACGCGCCATGCCTTTCCCCGGCATTCGCACGAGCAATATGGCATTGGCCTGATCCACCAGGGCGGCCACAGATCCTATAGCGGCCGGGGCATGGTCGAGGCAGGCTCCGGCGACATCATCACGGTCAATCCCGGCGAGGTGCATGACGGCGCGCCGATCGGCGATGCCGGCCGGTCGTGGCGCATGCTCTATTTCGATCCGGCGGTCATTCGCCGGGCCGCCTCTGATATCAGCGAGGGCAGGGCGGAGGCTTGCGAGTTCGACCGGCCGGTGCTGCGCGATGCCGGGCTCGCCGCCGCCTTCGGGCATCTGTTCACCGCCATGACGGCCGGCGAGGACGATGCCGCCGGGATCGACCGGGAGGCGCTGCTGCTCGGGCTGCTCGCCGGGCTCATGGGCGAAGCGGCGGGCGGCGCGCCGCGTTCGGTGCCCGGGACGATCGAGCGGGCCCGTCGCCGGATCGACGATGCGCCGACCAGGCCGGTCAGCCTTGCCGACCTCGCCCGCGAAAGCGGGCTCAGCCGGTTCCAGGTCCTGCGCGGTTTCACCCGGGCCACCGGGCTGACGCCGCATGCCTATCTGGTGCAGCGCCGGATCGACCTGGCGCGCCGGCTGATCGCCGGCGGCACGGCGCTGGCGGAAGCCGCAGCCGCCAGCGGCTTCGCCGACCAGAGCCACATGACCCGCGTCTTCGTGCGGACCTATGGCGTCTCGCCCGGCGGTTATGCCGGCGCGCTGAGCTGAGCCGTCCTCAGCGCCCTGCAATCCCGTTCAAGACCAGCCGGGCCCGACCGGCTCATCTGCCGCCTTTCCGATGGAGACGGGCGGATCATGTCGCGGCAGGTTCAAGGTTATGTGTTTCTGGCGCTCGCCATGGTGCTGGTCGGCAGCACGGTGGTCGCCAGCAAGGTGATCGCGACGGGATTGCCGCCATTCACCGCGACCGCGCTGAGGTTCGCCGTGGCGCTGCCGGTCTTCGTCGCCCTGATGTCCGTCACCCGGACCCCTTGGCCGAAGCTCGACCGGCGCGACTGGCTGATCCTGCTCTTGCAGGCCAGTGCCGGCAGCGTCGGTTACACGGTGCTGCTGATCTGGGGCCTCGGGCTGACCTCGGCGACCGATGCCGGCGTGGTCACCGGCACCCTGCCGATCGTCGCCGCGGCGATCTCGATCGGGGTTCTCGGCGAGCGGCCGGACCGGCGATTGCTCGCCGCCATCGGGCTCGCCGCGATCGGGGTCTTGTCGATCACCGGCGCCGCGCCGGATGGCGGCGGCCATTCGCTGCTCGGCAATGCCCTGATCTTCGCCGCGGTGGTCGGCGAGGGCCTGTTCATCCTGCTCAACAAGCGCCTGCGCGCGGCGATCTCGCCACTTGCCCTGTCGGCGCTGCTGACCGGCATCGGCCTGGCGCTGTCGAGCGTCCCGGCGCTGATCGAACAGCCCTGGATGATGCCGGTCGCGCCGGAAGCGCTCGCCGCCGTCGCCTATTACGGGCTGGTGCCGACGGTTGGCGGATTTCTGCTCTGGTATGCCGGCGCTGCCCGGGTGAGCGGCGTCGAAGCCTCGCTGTTCACCGCGCTCGCGCCGGTCTCGGCGGTGCTGCTCGCCGTCGTCCTGCTCAATGAGACGATTGGCCTGGCGCAGGTCATCGGCATCGGCTGCGTGCTGGCGGCGGTCCTGACCATCGGCCTGCCGCGGCGAACCCAGGCATCGGTTTGAGACCGCATCAGCCTGACCGCGGCGGCTTGACAGGATCGGCCCTGCATTATATCGCTTATTAGCAATATAGCTTATCGGCAATATGAGATTTGCGGCCATGGAACAGCTTGATCGCGTCTTCGGAGCGCTCGCCGATCCGACGCGCCGCGCCATCCTGGCGCGCCTCGCCACCGGCGAGGCGACGGTCAACGAACTGGTCGCGCCTTTCGCATTGAGCCAGCCGACCATCTCGAAACATCTGAAGGTGCTGGAGACAGCCGGGCTGGTGTCGCGCGGCCGCAGCGCCCAGTTCCGGCCGGTGCGCCTGAATGCCGAGCCGCTGGCGGGCGCGGCCGAGTTTCTCGGCGAGTACCGGCGCTTCTGGGAACAGAGCCTCGACCGGCTCGAGGCCTACGCCAAGGAGCTCAAGCGCCAGGAGGACGGCGATGCCGGCTGAGACGATGGCGGACGAACCCGCAGCCGCACGCGAAGTCGTCATCACCAGGGTGTTCGACGTGCCCGCGCGCTTCCTGTTCGAGGCCTATAGCAAGGCCGAGCACCTGACCCAGTGGTTCGGCCCGGTCGGCTGGCCGCTGACCTTGTGCGAGATCGATTTCCGGGTCGGCGGGCGGTTCCGCTTCGCCATGACCGGGCCGAGCGGCAAGCAGAACACGCCCTTCGGCGGCGAATATCTCGAGATCGTGCCGAACCGGAAGATTGCCTATGACAACGGTTTCGAGCGCCCCAACGCCGGACGGATGATCGTCACCGTCAGCTTCGACGAGAAGGACGAGCGCACGACGCTGACCATCCATACGCTGTTCGACACGGTGGCGATGAAGAACGCCCATGTCGGCGGCGGCTATGTCCAGGGCACCGGTTCCGGCCTCGACCAGCTCGCCGTCGTGGCGGCCGCCATGCGGGTGCGGGCGAGCCTTCGGGACCGGCCTCTGGCCGCCGGCGGCTGATCGGCGCCGGCGCGCCACCGGCCGCCGGTTCCTCCTTGGACAGCAAAAGGGGTTTGCGATGACGGAAACGGCAGGCGGCAGCGGTTACGCGACGGTCGACGGCCTGAAGATCTATTATGAGCTGCATGGCGGCGCGCCGACCGGCGGCCGGACGCCAATGGTGCTCCTGCCCGGCGGGCTGATGGCGATCGATACCGCGCTTGTCGAAGATCTCATCCCGCGTTTCGCCAGGAGCCGGCCGGTCGTCGCCATCGAGCCGCAAGGCCACGGCCATACCGGGGATCGCGGCGGCCCCGTCACGATCGATCGGATGGTCGAGGACACCGCCGGCGTCCTGGCCCATCTCGGCGTCGGCCAGGCCGACTTCGTCGGCCATAGCCTGGGCGGGCTGATCGCGATCGGCCTGGCGATCCATCACCCGGCCAGAGTGCGCAGCGTCACAACGCTCGGCGCCTTCACCATGCTGGAGGGCATGCTGCCCGAACTGGTGAAGCTGCAGCGCGACCCGAGCCACCAGCCCTCGGCCGAGCTGATCCCGCTTTTGCCGACGGAAGCCGATTTCGCCGCCTGGCAGGAAAACTTCCGGCGCCATGCGCCGGATCCGACCGCCTGGGAGGCGGTGGTGGTCAAGCTCAACGCCATGCTGGCGGAGTGGCAGGGCTGGACCGCGGCCGAGCTCCGCGGCATTCGCGCGCGCTTCCTGGTCGCGATCGGCGACAACGACTTCACCCGGGTCGAGCACGCCGCCGAAATGGCGCGGCTGATCCCCGGTGCGCAGCTCGCCGTACTGCCCGGCACGACGCATATGAACATCATCACGCGCGGCGCTTGGCTCGAGCCGATGATCGACGCGCGGCTGGCCCATGACGCTGGCTGACGGCGATCGCCCGGGACGCGCATCTTGCACCGCAGCGACGCGCGCCGTAGGGTACTTTTCGCCGAACGATCGTTCGGAACAACGACCGAGAGCCTGATTTCCGAACGCCATGGCCGACCGCGATCCGAAAAAAGTCGAGCTGGATGCCGGCGCTCATGTGTTGTCAGGCAATCTCGGCCGGACGGTCCAGCGCCTGCGCAAGGCCTATAACCTGTCGCTTTCGGAATTGTCCGAGCAGTCCGGCGTGGCCAAGTCGATCATCAGCCAGATCGAGCGCAACGAGACCAATCCGACGCTGGCGACGATCTGGCGGCTGAGCCAGGCGCTCGACGTGTCGATCGAGCGGGTGCTGGCGACCGCAACCGAAGAGCCGTTCCTGGAAAAGCTGTCGAAGGGCGACACGCCGCTGCTCGTCTCCGACGACGGCAAGTGCCGGCTGTCGATCACCGGCTGGATCAAGACGGTGGAATGGCTGCAATGGTACGATTTCCATTGCGATCCGGGCGGCGTGCTGGAGAGCGAAGGCCATCAGCGCGGCTCGGTGGAAAGCCTGTCGGTGCTGGAAGGCGAATTCGTCGTCGAGGTCGGCGACCGGGTCGAGACGGTGAGGGCGGGAGAGAGCGTGCGCTACCGCTGCGACGGCCGCCATGTCATCCGCAATGTCGGCACCGAAACCGCCCATGCCACCATGGTCTGCATCCTCAAAGCCGCCGTGATGGATTGAGGCGGGCAGGGGGCTGACCCTCCCGGAGGGCTGTGGCATTCACAAGTCATCAGCAAGCCCGGGTCCGCCGACGCTGAAGCCCCACATGAAGGCCACCGGCGGATCGCAAGTGGCTGATCGCGAATGGATCGATCCGACCGAGGCCTGACCTCGCAAGCCTTGCACTTCGTCTTGGCCGGGCTTGTCCCGGCCATCCACGCATGTCTTGGGCCGAAGCAAGTCGTGGATGGCCGGGACAAGCCCGGCCAAGACGATGAGTGCTGCGGGCGCGAGATCTGTCTTCCCCGCCGCCGCCGCCGCCGCCCCGCCGCTCCCGGCCTGCGAGCGCCAACCAAGCTACAGCTTGCGATAGAACAGCACGCGTCCAGGGAGCAATTGCTGCAGCATGTCGAAATCTCCGACATTTGCGGTCAGCACCGTGAAGCCGAGCTTCTGTGCCTGAAGAAAGAGCACGCAGTCCTGCAGGGCGCGAAGCTTGTGATCGGTGGCATAACCCTGAAGCCGGCACAGCATGCCGGATAGCAGCGCCGCCTTGCCGAGCACGTCGGGGTCGGGAGCGAAAACCCGATGCGGAGGCATTGCCTCGATCTGCGCGCGAATCGCGTGGATCACCGTGGGCGTGCGCCGGTCGGCGGGATTGAGCACACCCACCGTATGCATCAATTCCTGTATGGCGACGGTCGAGTGATTGATCTGCCGCGCGTCGATCAGATCCTCGACGATCGCCGGCGACCGGCCTTGCATCTGATCGATGTAGACGCAGGTGTCCAGCAGCAGTGCCTGGCCGCCGACCGCGTCCTCATGGGCGAAAGCCAGTTCGCGGTCAGGGCGGCGGGTGAGCGCCTTCTCGGGATCGAACCGAGCCCAGCGGCGAGCTCCATCGAAGTCAAAACCCGCCACGTCAGAATCCGAGTTTCAGGTCCGGATCGACCTTGCCTCTCGACGCCCTGAAGACCTCGGCGAATTTGTCGTCGAGAGCAATGCTGGCCAGGGCGAATTCGATCAGATCGGTATCCGTTTCGATGCCCGTCTGCTTCTTCGCCTGAGCGACCAATTCGGTGCTGACCCTGCCGCCGATCCGGCCACTCTTGTCGCCCAGCAGCCCGGACTGCCCGGCAGCCTTCATGACGGCCTCGAAACGTGCCTTGCTGGCCGGCGAGCGTGCCGGTTTGGCCGGGCGTTCGCCAATGGCGACTTCACTGCCGCGCATCTGCTTGGCGCTGCCTGCGTCGGACTTGGCCGCCTTCGGACCGGCCTTGCTCCTTTTTGGGTTCGCCATCGCTGGGGCCCTCGGTTGGACAAAAAAACAGATCTGTTCAACATGGGCGTCGGCGCCGGCAGAATCAAGGCGGTCTCGGCCGCCGCGCGGATCGCGCGATACGCGGGATATCGCGCGCTCGCGCCATGTCCCGGCTGCCGCCCGCGCCCTTACTCGACCGGCCGGCGCGCCAGGCCCGGGGGAGCTGCTGCCAGGATCAGCGCGACGCTCGCCAGCAAGGCTATCGAGATCACGGCGAGCACGGCCGGCGCGCAACAATGTCCCAAGAGCGGCAGCAGGCCGATCGGAACGAAGGCGGAGATGATCCGGCCGACGCCTCATGCGCTGGAGGAGGCGGAAGTGCGCAGGTTGGTCGGGAAGAGCACGGCGCCGTAGAGGCCGACGCGATCACCGTCAACCGGCGCGGGGTTGGCGCCGGCGGCCGACACCGGTTTCGGACCTGTCGCTCGCCTGACGGGAGCGCGTCGCGGCCGGCAGAACCCTTGGGACCGACCGCGCCAACAATGGCAAGGGAGACACACCGTTGACCATTCTTGGCCACTGGAGCGGCGATGCGAATTGTCTTGTTGATCGCGCTGGAGAATTGACCATTCTGGCCGGGTTGAACCATCGGCCCGGGGCGTTTGACACCGGCGGGCCGCCGGCTCGGGTATGACGCAGGGCAGGTGGGGGCACCATTGGCATTTCCGGCATCGCGTCGCTCGACGCCGCACGCGTATCCCTTGATGGCGCGCGCACTGTTGTTCGCCACCACCGCCTTGACCGCACTCGCCGCGGCGCAGCCGTCGCGGGGCCAGGACGCCACCTGGCGGCAGAGCCCGGGGTCCAGTCAACTCACCGACGCGCCCAACTGGTCGAGCGGTGCGGTGCCGACAGGCACGGCGTCTTTCGGCCCGTCGGACACGACCGCGCTGACCCTGTCGAACAACATGACCATTGGCGGCTGGACCTTGGATGCCGGCGCTCCGGCCTATGTCGTCACCCTCGGCGCCAACCTGAATTTCACCGGCGCCGGAATCGTCGTCGATGGCGGCGACCTCGCCATCATCAACACCAACCGCATCGTTTTCCAAGGCAGCAGCAGCGCCGGCGGCGCCGGCATCGCCAACAATAGCGTCAGCGGCATGGCATTCTTCGACAGCAGCAGCGCCGGCGGCGCCGTCATCGCCAACAACGGCGGCATGACATTCTTCGACATCAGCTCGGCCGGCAGCGCGACCATCACCAGCACCAGCAACGGCAATCTCAATTTCTTCGACGGCAGCACGGCCGGCAACGCCACCATCGTCAACACCAACAACAGCGTTATTAGCTTCGTTTTCCACGGCAGCAGCAGCGCCGGCGGCGCCACCATCACCAACGCTGGCTACCTCGCTTTCCGCGACAGCAGCACCGCCGGCAGCGCCGCCATCACCAACACCAGCAGCCTGAATTTCTTCGGCACCAGCACGGCCGGCGGCGCCACCATCACCAACACCGGCGGTCTGTCGTTCTTCAACACCAGCAGCGCCGGCAGCGCCGCCATCACCAACAGCAGCCAGTTCTTTTTCTTGGGCGCAAGCACGGCCGGCAGCGCCGCCATCACCAACACCAGCCAGTTCTTTTTCTTCGGCGCAAGCACGGCCGGCAGTGCCGCCATCGCCAACAACGGCGAGCTCGCGTTCGCCGCCACCAGCACGGCTGGCAGCGCTACCATCACCAACACCGGCAGCCTGAATTTCTTCGACACCGGCACGGCCGGCAGCGCCACCATCGTCAACACCAACAAGAGCGTTACAGGCTTCGTTTTCCACCACAGCAGCAGCGCCGGCAGCGCCACCATCACCAACGCTGGCTACCTCGCTTTCCGCGACAGCAGCACGGCCGGCAGCGCCGCCATCGCCAACACCAGCGCGCTCGCGTTCGCCGCCACCAGCACGGCCGGCAACGCCGTCATCACCGGTGCGGGCTCGTTGTCTTTCGTTGATGGCAGCAGCACCGGGCATGCCGACATCACCAGCGGCGGTACAGTCACTCTCGCAACCACCAACACGACCGGCGCGGCAACCGTGACGATCCAGAGCGGCGGTTCACTCGGTGGTACCGGCGCGGTCGGCAACACCACGATCCAGTCGGGCGGCACGCTGGCGCCGGGCCAGCTCATCGTCAATGGCAGCCTGACGCTGAACGGCGGCGCGACCTATGCCTATGCAGTGGGAAGCCTGACGTCGGCCTCGGGCAGCGCGTCGCTCGCCGGAACGCTGCAACTCACCGGCAGCAGCGCCGGCTTCCAGAACCGGACCTATACCGTGCTGACCGCCGTGGGCGGCGTGTCCGGCACCTTCACGCTGGTCAGCCTCCCCGGCGTGAGCGGCCATATCCATCACGGCGCCAATGACGTGACGCTGGTGATCGACGCCTACAAGGCGGCGAACTGGCTCGCCGGCCAGGGCGGCCGCAACCCGGCCAATGTCGCCGCCGGGCTCGATGCCGGCATCGCGGCGGCCGGCGGCACGCCGCCGGCGGTCTTCAATGCGCTGCTCGGCCAATCGGGCGCCGGCCTCGTCGCCATGCTGAACGGGCTGTCGGGCGAGGCCGCCACCGGCACCCAGGCCAGCGCCATGTCGGTGTCGAGCCTGTTCCTCAACCTGATGCTCGACCCGATGGCCGGCGCCCGTGGCGCGACCGCTTCGGCGCCCGCTTCCTCGCTGATCGAGATGGCCGACCTGTCCGTCGGCCGTGCTCCGGCGGCCCAGGGCGGCGCCGGCTGGTCGGTCTGGACCAAGGCCTTCGGCCAAGCCGGCCGCACGGCCTCCGACGCCGGCCTTGGCGCCGCCGGCACGGCGTCGTCGGTGTTCGGCATTGCCGCCGGCGCCGACAAGCGGATCTCGGCCGATACGCTTGTCGGTTTTGCGCTGGCCGGCGGCGGCGCGTCCTTCGGCTTGGGTTCGCGCGGGCAGGGCAGTGGCGATTATTTCCAGGCCGGCCTCTACACCTCCACCCGGCTCGGCGAGGGCTATCTCTCGGCGGCGCTGGCCTATGGCTGGAACCGCTATGAGGTGTCCCGTTCGGTGAGTCTCGGCGGCGTTTCGGAGACCTATAGCTCGGCGCCGGTCGCCCATACCTTCGGCGGCCGGATCGAGGCCGGCCGGCGCTTCGGCACCCGGGCCTTTGCCTGGACGCCTTATGCCGCGCTCGAGGCGATCGGCTATTCGGCTTCAGGCTATCGCGAAGGTTTCGCCGCGCCGGCCACCGGCGTCTTTGCGCTCACCTATGGCGCCAGGACGACCGGGACCGTGCGCACGGAACTCGGGCTGCGCGCCGACAGCCTGACGCCGCTCGCGCCGGGCGCCGATCTCCTGACCTTCGGCCGGCTCGCCTACGGCTATCAGGCGAACACCCAGCGCTCGGTCGACGCAGCGTTCCAGACGCTCGCCAATTCCGGCTTCGCGGTGTTTGGCGCGCGCGCCTCGACCCATACGGCGCTGGCGACGCTCGGCATCGAGGCCAGGTTTGCCGGCGGCATGCGGGTGTCCGCTTCGCTCGACGGCGAGCTTGGCGACCGACACCGCTCCGTGCGGGCCAATCTCGGCTTGCGGCATAGCTGGTAGGGCGGGGGAGGCGGTGAAGGCCGCTTCCGTCGCTGCGCCGGCTGCCGGCGCGCGTTGTGGTTCGCGGGCGCATTCTTGCTTCGGCGGTCAGGCGGGCGGAGCCGTTTCATGGCTGAATAGTCCTATTTTTCAATCGGTTAGCGACCATTCTCCAGACGTTGATTCCGATTCAACGACTTCATGCGCTGAATCCATTGGAACCATCCGGCGCACAAAAAAACCCCGGCGCGAGCCGGGGTTCTTCATGTTCCGATTCAACGCGGGCGACGCTGACGTCACTTCCAGGCGATGACGTTCTGGGTCTGCACGCCGAGGCCCTCGATGCCAACCGTCATGGTGTCGCCGGCTTTCAGGAATTTCGGCGGCTTCATGCCGAGACCGACACCGGGCGGCGTGCCCGTGGTGATGACGTCGCCGGGTTCCAGCACCATGAATTCCGAGACGTAGGAGACGATGGTCCTGACGTCGAAGATCATGGTCTTGGTCGAGCCGGTCTGCATGCGCTCGCCGTTGACGTCGAGCCACATGCCGAGCTTCTGCACGTCGGCGACCTCGTCGACGGTGACCAGCCAGGGGCCGAGCGGACCGAAGGTCTCGCAGCCCTTGCCCTTCATCCACTGGCCGCCGCGCTCGATCTGATAGGCGCGCTCGGAGACGTCGTTGCAGATGCAGAAGCCGGCGACCACGGAGAGGGCATCCTGCTTGGAGACGTAGCGGGCGCGCTCGCCGATGACGATGGCGAGCTCGACCTCCCAGTCGGTCTTGACCGAACCCTTGGGCAGCATCACGTCGTCGTCCGGACCGACGATGCAGGACGGCGCCTTGTTGAACAGGATCGGTTCGGTCGGGATCGCCGCGCCGGTCTCGGCGGCATGGTCGGCATAGTTGAGGCCAACGGCGATGAAATTGCCGACGCCGCCGACGCAGGCGCCGATGCGCGGCCGCCCCGAGGCCACAGGAAGTTTCTGCCAATCCGCCTTGGCGATCTTGGCCAGTCCCTTGTTCGACAACGCCTCGCCGGCAATGTCGGGCACGATCTCCGAGAGGTCGCGGATCTTGCCTTCGGGGTCGACCAGGCCAGGCTTTTCTTTACCCATGGGTCCGAAGCGTACCAGTTTCACGACGTTGCCTCCCATACTTGATGCCGTCGGCGCGGATGATGACGAGCTCGCCGGATTGCGCAAGCGCGGCATCGCATCGGGGCCGTGCGCCAAAGCCCGTTGCCTCGCCGTTCCTGCTCAAGCTTTGGGCAGATCGGCCAGAATCGAGGCGACGATGTCGCGGGTCGCCTGGTCGCGGCCGAGCCCGCGCGCCTTGGCGGCCATCCCGGCGAGCCGCTGGCCGTCGCTGCCGAGCAGGGCCGCGGCCTGGCCGGCGAGGGCTTTCGGGTCCGGCTCGAACAGGCCGGCGCCGGCCTCGACGACATGGTCGACATTGGCCGCTTCCTGGCCGGGAATGAAACCATAGATCAGCATCGGCAGGCCGCGCACGCTGGCTTCCGCGATCGAGCCGGGGCCGGCCTTGGTGACCAGGAGGTCGCTCGCATGCATCAGGTCGGACATGCGGTCGACGAAACCGAGCGGCACGACCAGGACCGGCCAGGAGCGGCCGGCAAGGCGCGCCCGAAGCCTGTCGTTCTTGGCCGTGATGACAGCGATTTGAGCCGTGGCGCGGCCGCCGGTCGTCGCCAGCGCGGCGGCCATGGCCTCGACGATCGCCTCGATCGGACCGATGCCGCCGCCGCCGCCCATGACCAGCACCACCGGCAAGGCCGGGTCGAGGCCGAAGCTCAGCCGCGCGTCGGCGCGCGCCGGCGGCGCGAGGGCAAATTCGGCACGGATCGGCAAGCCATGGGTGTGCAGCCGGTGCTGCGGCAGGCCGCGGGCCAGCGCCACCGCTACCGCCTTGGCGGTCGGCAGGTAGATCGCGGCATTGCCGGGATGCAGCCAGAGCGGGTGAATGCCGCCGAGATCGGTGACCACGGTGACATAGCGGGTCGCCGGGGCGAGCCGGGCCAGCACCGGGATCATCAGGTCGTTGACCAGCGGGTGCACCGAGACGACCAGGTCCGGCTTGCAGTCGCGGATCAGCCGTTCGAGCTTGCTCTGCGACATGTACCGGACCAGGGCCGAGGACGAGCCGCCGACGGCGCGCCGGGCGGTGACCTTCCACATGGCCTGCCACAGGCGCGGCGCGCGGTTGACCAGCGTGTCATAGGTGCGCGGCAGGCGGCTGAACGGGAAGCTGATGTGATCGGTCAGGAGATCGACAATGGTGACGCGGGCCTGCGGGTCCTGGCGCAGGAATTCCGCCTCCAGCGCCCGCGCGCTGGCCAGATGCCCGCCACCGGTCCGGCTCATCAGGATCAGGATGTTGCGCGGTAAGGCGGCCATAGTGGCAGGGCCCTCACAGGCGGGCGTCGGCGTCGGATCGGGTTGCAGCACGGGTGGCCTCCGGCCCCGCTTCTAGCCTGGACGAGTTGATATGGCGAGGCCGGCCAAACCGACCGGCCGATGTCGTTAGGCACTTGCGGCGCCCCGGCAAGGGACATCATATGGGGGAAACCCAATCCGGAGAGCCGCCATGCCCGCCCTGCCGACCGCAGCCGATGTCGCCGATGCCGCGCGCCTGATCGCGCCGGTGGCCCGCCGCACGCCGCTTCTGAGCTTGCCGGAGCTCGACGCCATCACCGGCGCGCGGGTGTTCCTCAAGGCCGAGCCGCTGCAGCGCACCGGCTCGTTCAAGTTCCGCGGCGCCTATAACCGGCTGGCCCGGCTGACCGACCAGGAGCGCAGGGCCGGGGTGGTCGCCATGTCGTCCGGCAATCATGCGCAGGGGGTTGCCACCGCCGCCCAGCTCCTGGGCATGCCGGCGGTCATCGTGATGCCCAAGGACAGCCCGGCCCTGAAGCGCGAACGCACCGCCGCGGCCGGCGCCGAGATCGTGCTCTATGACCGCGAGAAGGAGGACCGGGTGGCGATCGCCCGGCAGCTCGCCGCCGATCGCGGCGCGACGCTGGTGCCGCCCTATGACGATTTCTACATCATGGCCGGGCAGGGCACGGTCGGGCGCGAGATCATCGAGGAACTGACCGCGCAGGGCTTGCTGCCGGATACCGTGCTGGTCTGCTGCTCGGGCGGCGGGCTGCTCGCCGGGGTGGCGCTGGCGGTGCACGACCGCGCCCCCAAGGCCAAGCTCTACAGCGTCGAGCCCGAGGATTTCGACGATCATGCGCGCTCGTTCGAGGCCGGCAAGCGGGTCGCCAATGTCAAGCTCGGCGGCTCGCTGTGCGACGGGCTGCTGGCCCAGACGCCGGGCGAGCTGACCTTCGCGGTCAATCAGCCGCATGTCGCCGGCGGCGTCACCGTGTCGGAGGACGAGGTGAAGCGCGCGGTCAATTTCGCCTTCCGCGAGCTGAAGCTGGTGGTCGAGCCGTCGGGTGCGGTGCCGCTGGCGGCGCTCTTGTCCGGGCGGCTGGATGTCCGCGGCCAGGTGGTCGCCGCGGTGGTGTCCGGCGGCAATGTCGATCCGGCCCTGTTCGCCAAACTGGTGGCGTGAGGCAAAGGCGCGGTACCCCCGGCGGTGACGTCGATCGATGGAAGCCAGACGCATTGGTGTCATCGGGGCTGGACGCATAGCGCGTCCGGTGCTCGCTTATCTCAGGACCTCGGCCCAATGGCGCCTGGGCCGGTGCCTGGTGCGTGAGGCGCGAGCCGCCGGGGTGCCCGAGGCGACCGCGGATCCGGAGCGGTTTTTCGCCGATCCGGCCGATCTGATCATCGAGGCCGCCGGTCCGGAGGCGCTGCGCCTTTATGGGGCGCGGGCGCTCGCCCTGGCCGATGTCTGGACGGTCAGCGCCAGCGCGCTCGCCGCGGCCGAGCTGTTCGCCAGCCTGGAGACCGCCGGCCGCACCCATGGTCACCGGCTGCGCTTGCTGCCGGGCGCGCTCGGCGGCCTCGACGGCGTCGCGGCGGCCGCGATCGACCCTGAGGCGCGTCTCCATGTCACGGCGTCGCGCCCGGGCATGGCGGGCGCGGCCGGTGAGGTTTTCGCCGGCCGGCTGGACGACGCCGTGCTGCGTCATGCCAACGAGATCAATATTGCCGTCGCGGCGGCGCTCGCCGGCCCGGGCGTCGGGAACGCCACGGTCAGGCTCGACGATCCCGGGCCGGGCGGCGCCCATGTGCTCGGGCTGTCGGTCGACAGCCGGTTCGGACGGTTCTCGGCCAGGGCCGAGATCGAGCCGGATCCGGCCAAGCACATGCACCCGGTGGCGGCCTGCATCATCGCGGCGCTCGAACGCGAAACGGCGACGATCTGGGCGGGTTAGACCGGAATTCGCGCAAGCTCGCTACGGCGGACCGCGGCCGCGCCGTTCAGGTCATGAACCTGGGCAAGGCCGCCGCCAGCGCATCGACGGCAAGGCGAACCTTCAGCGGCAGGTGCGGCGTCTGCGGCCATAGCGCATAACCGTCGTAGAGAAATTCCGGCTGGTCCGGCAGGACCACGACAAGCGCGCCGGCCTGGATGCGCTCGCGCACCAGCCAGGAGGGCAGCCAGGCGAGCCCCATGCCGGCGGCCGCCACATCGGCGATGGCATCGAGGTCGTCGAGCCGCAGCCGGTTCACCGGCGTGACCTCCAGCGGAGGCTGGCCCGGGCGCGGAAACAGCCAGGGGCGAATGCGGCCCGACCGGCGGTAGATGATGGCGTGGTGCTGGGGGAGATCCTCGACCTGCCCCGGCCGGCCATGCATGCCGAGATAGGCCGGCGCGGCGCAGACGACCATGCGCTGGCGCGCGACGCGCCGCGCGATCACCCCGGCCTTGTCGTCGAGATCACCGGTCCGGATGGCGAGATCATAGCCATCCTCGGCCAGATCGACGATGCGATCGCTGAACGACAGGTCCAGTTCCAGCGCCGGATATTGCCGCGCCAGCTCCAGCAGGACGGGGGTGACGCAGTGCCGGCCGAAATGCACGGGCATGGTGACGCGCAGCTTGCCGCGCGGTTCGGACAGCTGGTCGGTCGCCAGCGCATCCGCGGCCTCGGCCTCGGCGAGCACCACCCGGCAGCGGTCATAATAGGCGCGGCCGACATCGGTCAGGTTCTGGCGCCGGGTGGTCCGGTTGATCAGGCGCATGCCCAGGCGCTCTTCGAGAAACCGGACATGTTTGCCGACCATCGGCCCGGAGAGATCGAGTGCTGCGGCAGCCGCTGCGAACGAGCCGAGATCGATGGCCTTGACGAATACGGCCATGCTGGTCAGGCGATCCATATTCAAAACCCCTGGTTTCGACTGTCGAAGCTCTGAGGCCATTTATCTGATCTATGCCAGCCCCCATAGCTTATTCAGTTCAATTCATTTGGAGTTGTCGCCAATGGCGCGGGTTGTTCGCTTTCACCGGCATGGCGGTCCCGAGGTTCTGCGCATCGAGACCGTCGATCTTGCCCGGCCCGGCCGGGGCGAGGTGCGGATCCGCGTCAAGGCGCTGGGCCTCAACCGGGCCGAGGCCCTGCTGCGCTCGGGCTCTTACATCGAGACGCCGGTTCTGCCATCAGGTCTTGGCCTGGAGGCGGCGGGCCTCGTCGAGACGGTCGGTGAAGGCGTCGCCGGTTTCGCGCCGGGCGAGGCGGTCAGCATCGTGCCGCCGAGGTCGATGGTCCGTTGGCCTGCCTATGGCGATCTCGCGACGTTTCCGGCTGAACTGGTCGTCAGGCATCCGCCATCGCTCAGCTTTGAAGCCGCGGCCGCGGTCTGGATGCCCTATCTCACCGCTTATGGTGCGCTGATCGACATCGCCAGGCTCGGCGCGCAAGACCGTGTCGTCATCACCGCGGCATCGAGCAGCGTCGGGCTTGCCGCGATCCAGATCGCCAACAGGGTGGGCGCGACCACCATCGCGGTGACCCGGACATCGGCCAAGGCGCAGGCTTTGCGCGAGGCTGGCGCCGCGTATGTCATTGCCTCCGCGGAAGAAGACCTGGGGGGCCGGCTGACCGACATCGCGGGCCCCGAGGGCGTGCGCGTGGCGTTCGACCCGATCGGCGGCCCGATATTCGAGCCGCTGACGGCCGCGATGTCACGTGGCGGCGTGCTCATCGAATATGGTGGCCTGAGTCCCGAGCCGACACCCTTTCCGCTGTTCGCGGTGCTGGCCAAGAGCCTGACCTTGCGCGGCTATCTCGTCCACGAGATCACCGGCGATCCGGCGCGGCTGGAAGCCGCCAAGGCGTTCATCCTCGACGGGCTCGCGTCGGGTTCGCTCCGGCCGGTCATCGCCAGGACCTTTGCCTTCGAGGAGATCGTCGAGGCGCATCGTTTCCTGGAATCGAACGACCAGTTCGGCAAGATCGTCGTGACGGTCTGACCGGTCACGCGGCTTGCCGGTTGAGGGGTGGCGATGCGATGGGGCGAGCCGGCCGGTCCGCGTCAGGCGTCGAGGACGAGATCGGAAGCCGGCACCGCCTGGCATGACAGGCAGACACCCTCGTCGAGATCGGCGATGGCCACCTGGTGGGTCACCGCGCCGTCGAGCACGGTCAGCGCGCAGCTCTCGCATTGGCCGACGCGGCAGCCGGATGGCAGCGACAGGCCGAGCTCCTCGGCAAAGGCGAGCAGGTCGCCGCGTTCGGGCGACCAGATGGCCGTGCGCCCGGAGCGGGCGAAGGTGACGGCGAAGCGGCCGGCGTCGCCCACCGCCGTGGGGCGCGGCGGCGGCGACACGAACACTTCGCTGAAAATCTCGAAGGCCGGCACGCCGCGGCCGATCAACCCTTGGGTGATCTCGGCGATCATGCCGCCTGGCCCGCAGAGATAGAAGCGGGCGCGCCGCTCGATCAGGTCCTGGTCGATGCTCATGGCGTCGATCCGGCCGGCGGCGTCGCAAACATCATCCGGGCCCGGTTGGCTGAAATGGGTGACGAGACGGAGCGAGGGCAAGGCGCCCGCCAGCGTCGCGATCTCGGCGTGAAAGACGTGAAGCGCTGCGTTCCGGCTGCCATAGTGCAGCACCACCTCCGGCGCCGACGGCGCGCCTTGCAGCGCCCGGAGATAGCCGAGAAACGGCGTGATGCCGATGCCGGCCGCGATCAGCACGACGGAAAAGTCGGCGGCGGCCGGGATGATGAAATCGCCTGACGGCGCCCGCATGTCGATCCGGCTGCCGGCTGCTAGCGATGCGGCCGAGAAGGACGAGAAAAGCCCGGCCTGCCCGGCGCCGCGGATCGGCTTGATGGCGATGCGATAGCGCTCGGTGCCGTCGGGCCCGCTGGCGCCGCAGAGCGAATAGGAGCGCTCGACCGGGCCGCTGCCGGGAATGTCGAGCCCGACCGAAACGTGCTGGCCCGGCCGGAACGGCGGCAGCTGGCCGCCGCCGTCGCCGGCAAGTGCCAGTTCCACCACGCCGCCAGGTCCGTCCTGCCGCGCGACGACGCTGAGGGATCGCCGGCCGCGCCAGGGCGAGACGCGCGCGGTTTCCACCGGCCTGATGTCGCAGGCGAACGATTTGAGCGAGGGGGCGCCGCTCACCGGATCGGCATGATCGGCATCGATCAGCCGGTTGAAATTGCTGCCCTCATCCGAGAAGGGGTCGTAACCCGGCAAGCCGAGATCGGGCATCGAGCGCCACCAGCCGAAATCGGCGACCGCGACGTCGCGGGCGAGCGACCGGTCGATGGTCGCCCTGAAGCGAACGCTGGCCGAGCGCGTCGACACCTGGACCCAGTCGCCCTCGGCGATCGCCCTGGCCTCGGCGATGTTGTCGGCGAGCGCGACCATGGGCTCGCGCGCCCGCCGGCGCAGCGATGCCGCCTGGCGGTGCTGGCTATGGCAATAATAGGGGCTCTTGGCGCAGGTCAGGACGAAGGGACGTTCGATACCGGCCGCGAGGGGGGCGTTGACGGGATCGTCGAAATCCGGCAGCGGCGCCTGGCCGTTGCGCAGCATCTTCTCGGAATAGAGTTCGACCCGCGCCGTTTCGGTCGCGAAACCGCGGATGCCCTGGGGCCCGGCGTCGGCATGTTTGCGATAGCGGGTCTCGACCGGGCGCCGGATGCCGGCGGGATTGGCGCGGAGCGCCTCGAGTGTCAGGCCGAGCGGGGCGAGGCGGTGCCGCCAGCCCGCCTCGATGTCGCCGTCGAACATGCGATCGGCAAAACCGAGCCGGCGGGCGAGGTCGCAGACGATCTCGGCATCCGAACGGGACTGGCCGACAGGCGGGATCATGGCGGCACGAAGCTGGATGAGTTCCTGCGCCTCCTGGGTCACCTCGAAGCCGAGCTTCAGGCCCTCGCGTTCCCAGGGGCTGCCGACGGGCAGGAGAATGTCGGCTTGCTGGGCGGTCGGATTGTCGAAGAGATCGCAGTGGACGGCGAAATCGAGCGCCTGCAGGGCGTTACGGCCCATCATGGCGTCGCCGCGCGACAGCAGCATGTTGGCGCCGAAGGTCATCAGCGCGCGGACGCGATAAGGCCGGGCTTCGAGGATGGCGGTATAGAGCTCGCGCGCGGTGACCATGCCGAGCGCCGCCGGCCCGATCGGCCGATCCTTGGCGCCGAGCGCCTTCATGCGCTGGCTTTCGGCCAGCAGCGCCGGCTCGCTGATCGGATTGGCGGCGAGCGGGGTCGGTACGACATTGCCGCCCTTGGCGTCGAAACTGCCGGTCAAGGCATAAAGCGTCGCCATGGCGCGCGAGGTCTGGGTGGAGTTGGCGTGCTGGCCGATACCGGTCCAGGCGAAATGGGAGACGGCCCGGGCCTCTGCCATCGCATCCGCCAGGGCGACGATCTTGTCGGCGTCGACGCCGGTGATGCCGGCGACCCGTTCGACCGGAAATTCGGCGCAGCGCGCGGCATAGAGGTCGAAGGCCGGGCGGCAGGACATGCCGGCGACCTCGAAGGCACCCTCGA
This sequence comes from Phreatobacter stygius, assembly GCF_005144885.1. Lineage (NCBI taxonomy): Bacteria > Pseudomonadati > Pseudomonadota > Alphaproteobacteria > Hyphomicrobiales > Phreatobacteraceae > Phreatobacter > Phreatobacter stygius. The sequence goes on along the minus strand of NZ_CP039690.1, from coordinate 344,456 downwards.
GCGCCAGGTCTTTCGCCCAGGCAGCTTCGGGGTCGCGCCGGCGATCATAGGCCACCACCTGGCCCGCCGCCTGGTCGAAGGCTGCAAAATGCGCGCTGTCGGCCGTCGGGTCGACATCGCGCATCCGGAGGAACCGTCCGGTGTCGGCGCGCACCAGCAGCGGCCCATTGGTCCAGGCGCGGACGAAATTCCGGTCGAAGCCGCCGGAGGCGATGACGAGGTGCGCAAGCCCCAGCGCCAGCGCGGCATCGGTGCCCGGGCGCACCGCCAGCCAATGATCGGCCTGGCCGGCATGGCCAGTCCGGCGCGGATCGATGACCGCGAGCCGGGCGCCGCGGCGCTGCGCCTCGGCGAGTTCGCCGGCCTCCGCCAGCCAGACGCTCGCGGGATTGTGGCCCCAGAGGATGATCAGGTCGGTATTGGCGTAGTCCGGCAGCGGCAAGGGGACGCCGAAGGTGAAGCCGTGGGCGACATCCTTCTGCCAGTTGCAGATCTCGGTGGCGGTGCAGACATTGGGGCTGCCGAACAGCTGGATGAAGCGTTCGATCCATTCCAGGCTGTCGACGATCGGGGTGGCGCTCGGCGAGGTCACGGCGAAGGCGACGGCCTCGGCGCCATGGCGCTGCTTGATGTCACCGAGCCGCGTCGCGATCTCGCCGAGCGCCGCGTCCCAGGAGATCGGCACCCAGCCGGGATCGGCCGAGCCCTTGGGCGTGGTGCGCCGGAGCGGCTGGGTCAGCCGCCGCGACGAATGGGCGAGCTCCGGCGCCGCCCGGCCCTTGGCGCAGACCGCACGTCCGGTCGGATGGCCGGGCAGCGGCGCGACCTTGATCAGCCGGCCGTTGTCGACGGTATTGAGCGTTCCGCAGCGCGAGCGGCAAAGCGTGCAATAGCCGGGGATCTCGACTGCCATGGGCTGCCGCCGTTCCAGTGATGGCCCAATCTACATCGGATCGAGCGGCACCTTGGTATATTCGCTATGCCGATAGGTCTTGGGGGCCAGCCGCGTAATGCGGAAGGCTGCGCCGCAATTGGGGTCGGTGCAGCCGATATCGCCATCCGTCGACATCCAGTCGCAGCGCTGGGTCGGCCGCTGCTTGGCCATCAGGAAGGGCAAGACGGCCAGCATGGCGTAATAACCGAAGGTTGGCCTGTCCTGAGGAAACTCCATGACGCCGCCGCGCAGGAAGAAATAGTCGCCTTCCTTGTGCCGGCAGACCATTGGCCGCGACGTGTCGCGGTGGACGACCTCCACCTTGAGGTCGAAGAGCTCGAAGGCATCGTCGCTCATGGCTGTCTCCGGCGCCGTCAGCGGGCACCGACCCCCTTGGTGTTCTGGTTGGTCCACATGATGCTGCTGTGCCGGCCGCCCGGCACGCGCTCGAGGCTGTAGCAATCGCCCTCCGGGCCGGAGGCCTTGGCGACCACCGTAGCGATCGCCGCCTTGTCGGCGTCGTCGAGATCAAGCGATGCCACCGCCACGAGATCGGCCAGGTGCGCCGCGGTGCGCGCGCCGACAATGGCGGTCGCCACCTGCGGCTTGTCCAACACATAGCGTGTCGCCACCGCCGACAGGCTGACGCCGTGTTTGGCGCCGATCGCGGCGAGCGTGCGCAACATGTCCTGGAACAGCGACCAGGAGCCGAACTCGTCGATGATCAACCGGTATTTGACCAGCGACCGGTTGGCCAATGGCGGCTCCGGCTCGGCGGCGCCGAGCCAGCGCTCCGACAGGAAGCCGCCGGCGATCACCCCGTAACACTGCAGCGCCATGCCGTGCTTCTCGGCGAGATCAGCCATGCCATGTTCGGGCCGGCGGTCGAGCACGGAATATTGCAGCTGGTTGCTGGCCACCGTCACGCCGCTGGCGATGATCTCCTCCAGCCGCGGGCAGTCGAAATTGGTGGTGCCGACCTGCCAGATCTTGCCCTTGGCCTGCATATCGCTCAGCCAGCCCATGGCCTCGACATATCCCGGCACGTCATAGTCCCACCAATGGAACTGGACGAGATCGAGCCGTTCGACGCCGAGGCGGGCGAGCGCCCGGTCGACCAGGAAGGCGATGTCGGCATATTTCAGCACCGGCAGCAGGTCGCGGTCCGGCACCACCTTGGTCTGCACCGTCAGGAGCCGGGCGAGGTCCGGATGGCGCTTGCGAAACGCGCCGATCAGTTCCTCGACGCCGACATAGTGGTCGGCGCAGTCGAAATTGGTGAACCCGGCCTCGACGAAACGCCGCATGTCGTCGATGGCCTGGTCCTTCTCGACCGCGTCGCCATGACGCTCGGCCAATTGCCAATTGCCCTTGGTGATGCGCGAGACGTCGTAGCCTGGCGCCAGTTCGATACGTTCCGCGGCCACCTGATCACTCCTGCTCAAAAGCCGATACGCTTGAAGAAGGCGGCCATCTCGTCGAGCGCGATGACACGCTCGGTGACCAGCCGGCCGCCTTCGATCTTCCAGATCAGCGCCGGGCCGGAGACGTCGCCGTTCTTGTCGAACTGGAACGGCCCGGTGGCGCCGACATAACGGATGCGGGTGCCGGCCTTCAGGAGCTCCAGGGCGCGGCGGATGCCGTCGACGCCGGGCAGAACCTCGGTGCCGGCGGGATCGGTGACCTGGCGCATCTGGTCGCGGATCGCGGTGCCGTCGAGGGTCGCCGCCGCCTGCATGGCGAGCGCGGTGACGACGACGGAATCATAGACGGTGTGCAGGCCGGGTCCGACCGGCGGACGGCCGAACTTGGCCTGATAGGCGGCGTTGAAGGCATCGACCGAGGGGCCGGCGACCTGGGCATTGTCGATGCCGGCGGCGCGGCCGAGGAAACGCTCGCCGACCGCCTTGATGAAGTCGTCCGAGCGCAGCGTGTTGTGCAGGATCATGGTCTGCGGCCCGCCGAGCGAGATCCATTCGCGGGCAATGGTGGCGCCGTCCTGCGACAGTGCGAGCAGCACCAGGGCGTCGGGTTTCAGGGCCAATGCCTGGTTGACCTCGGCGCGGTAGGACGGCTGGTTCTCGTTATAGGCGAAGGCGCCGGCGACGCTGCCGCCCATGGCCTCGAACGCCTTCTTGAAGTCGTTCTGCAAGGTCAGGCCGAAATCATTGTTCACATAGATGACCGCGACCCTCTTGTAGCTGCGGTCGGTCGCCGCCACCGCATGGGCGACGCCCATCACCCGCGAGGTCGGGATGGTGCGGAAGAAATAGCCGTCGGTCCGGCCCTGCTCGGCCATGGCGGTGAGGGTTGGGGTCACCGCGCAGCACGAGACCAGGGGAATGCGGGCGGCCGTCGTGACCGAGGAGACGATCGGCAGCGCGATGCCGCTGCCGACCACGCCGACGATCGCCGGCACCTTCTGGACGTCGACCAGGAAGCGCGCGGCCTCCAGGCCGACGGTCGGCTGGCCGGTATCGTCGCGCAGGATGAGCTCGACCGGGCAGCCCTTGATGCCGCCGGCGGCATTGACGTGTTCGATCGCCAGTTGCGCGGTGTCGGCGATCGGCTTGCCGATCGGCCCCTGCGGGCCGGTCAGCGGAATGATCGCGCCGATGCGGACCGGGCAGCTGACGGCCGGGGCCTGGGCCTGGGCCGGCCCGGCGGCAAGGCCCGCCAGCAGCAAGGCGGACAGGGCCAATGTCAGTTTCGTCTTCATGTCCGTCTCCCGTTCTGTTTCAGGCTGCGAAGTTTCCGGCGGGTGAGCGCGCCGGGGCGCGCATCCGAGCCGATCAGGCCATTGGGCCTGAGGATCAAAGTGCCGATCAGCAAGGTGCCGATCATGATGGCCTGGATGGCGCCGCCCTGGGTCTGCAGGCGGGTCGGCAGGAATGATACCACCGCGACGCCGGACAGGCTCCACAGCGCCCAGACCAGGAAGGCGCCGACAATGGCGCCGCGATTGCTGCCGCTGCCGCCGACGATCAGCATGGCCCAGACCTGGAAGGTCATGATCGGCAGGAAGTCGAAGGGGCTGACATAACCGATGAACGAGGCATAAAGCGCGCCGGCGAGCCCCATGAAGGCCGCGCCGATGACGAAGGCGGTGAGCCGGAAAGCCTCGACCGACTTGCCGAGCGAAGCCGCAGCGGTCTCGTCGTCGCGGATGGCGCGCAGCACCCGTCCCCAGGGCGAGCGCACCAGGCGTTCGAGCGCGACATAGGACAGGATCATCGCGCCGCCCGCCATGGCGAGATAGATGGCGGCGAAGCTGAGCGGCGGCAGGAAGGCGAAGGGCCGCGGCACGCCCGGCATGCCGCGGCCGCCGCCGGTGACGGGGTCGAGGTTCATCAGCAGGAGCTGGATGGTGGCGGCGATGCCGAAGGTGGCGAGCGCCAGATAGTCGGTGCGCAGCCGGATCGTCGCGAGCCCGATGACGGTGGCGATCACGACGGTCGCCGCCATGCTGGCGATGAGCGCGAGCGGGAAGGGCAACTGGATGCCGCTGACGAATTCCGGATTGGCCGGCACGGTCAGGATCGCCTGGGTATAGGCGCCGACCGCGATGAAGCCGACGACGCCGGCATTGAACTGGCCGCACTGGCCCCATTGCAGGTTGAGCCCGAGCGTCGCGATGGCGAAGATCGAGGCAATGGTCGCGAAGAAGATGAAATAGGAGAGCAGCCCGGTCATCGGCTTTGCCCGAACAGGCCCTGGGGCCGGATGAAGAAACAGGCGAGCATGATCAGGAACGGCACGATGGCCTTGTAGGCGGTGGGCAGGACCAGGGTGGAGAGGTTTTCGGCAATGCCGACGAACAGCCCGCCGATGACCGCGCCTGGAATGCTGCCGACGCCGCCGAGCACGGCGGCGGTGAACAGCGGCAAGAGCAGGTTCGCGCCCATTTCGGGACGCAGTTGCACGGTGAGGCCGAACAGCGTGCCGCCGAGCGCGCCGAGCACGCCGGTGATCAGCCAGGTGACACGGATCGCCGCCTTCGGACTGATCGCGCAGGTCTGCGCCAAGCCTGGGTTTTCGGCGACCGCCCGCATGGCGAGGCCGTGGCGGGTATGGTTGAGCACCCACCAGAGCGCGCCGAGCGCCAAAACGGCGGCGGCCAGCACCACCACCTGGTCGGGCATCAGCCTGATGTCGCCGGGCAGCAGGATCGCCATCTGCAGTTCGCGCGAATAATATTCCGGCTGCGGCCCGAAGATCAGCAGCACCAGGTTGCGCACCACCAGCGCCAGCCCGAAAGAGGCGAAGATCAGCACCAGCGGCCCGGCGCTGCGCCGGCGCAGCGGCGCGAACACCAGGGCATCGCCGACAAGCGCGGCAAGCCCGGTCGCGGCCAGCGAGACCAGCAGCGCCAGGCCGATATAGGCGCCGAACGAGAAGGGGTCGATCGGCACTCCGGTTCCGCCCATGGCGAGCACCACGGCCAGCGTCGCATAGGCGCCAACGGTGAGCAGTTCGGCATAGGCGAAATTGGCGAAGCGCAGGATGGCGAGGCCCAGCGTGATGCCGATCGCGCCGAGCGACAGGATGGCGCCGGTCATGATGCCGTCGACGATGAGCTGGGCGATCACGCGGCAACCCTCCCGCCCATGAAGACCCTGCGCAGATCCGGATCATTGGCCAGCGCCTGCGCCGGCCCGGCCATGGCGACCCGGCCTTCGACCAGCACGATGCCGCGGTCGGCGGCGGCGAGGCCGGCCTTGACGTTCTGCTCGACCATCAGCACGGCGACGCCTTCGGCGGCGATCGCCCGCACCGCGGCGAAGATCTCGGTGGTGATCTTCGGCGACAGGCCGGCGCTCGGCTCGTCCAGCAACAGCACGCGCGGATGCATGATCAGCGCGCGGGCGATCGCCAGCATCTGGCGCTGGCCGCCGGACAGTTCGCCGCCATAGGCGCGGCGGCGCTGAACCAGGTCGGGAAAGCGGTGATAGGCCGCGCCAATGCGCTCGCGGACCAGCGAACCACGCAGCCGGTGGGCACCGGCCCTGAGGTTCTCGTCCACCGTCAGGCCGGTGAAGACGTTTTGCAACTGCGGCACATAGCCGAGGCCGGCGGCGGCGAGGTCCTCGGCGGCGACACCGGCGACCGAAACCCCCGACAGCGTGACCTGGCCTGAGAAAATGCCGACGAGGCCGGCGATCGCCTTCATCAGTGTCGACTTGCCGGCGCCGTTCGGGCCGAGCAGCGCCACCACCTCGCCCGAGGCCACCGTCAGCGCCGCGCCGCGCACGATCGGCAGGTCGCGGTGATAACCGGCGGAGAGGGCTTCGACGCTGAGCGCCGGCGCGCTTGGTTCGGCCATGGTCTTTGTGGGCACGGTCTCGGTGGTCATGGCGCGTCGCCGAGATAGGCGTCGATGACGCGTGGATCGGAGCGCACGGTCGCCGCGTCGCCGGTTGTCAGCACGCGGCCCTGGGCCATCACCACGACGGGATCGCAGATGCGGGTCACCAGGTCGATATTGTGCTCGATGATGACGAAGCCGATGCCGCGCCGGTGGATGTCCTGGATCCGCTCGACGATCACCTGCAGGAGCGCCGGATTGACCCCGGCCGCCGGTTCGTCGAGCAGGATCATCTTCGGGTCACCCATCAGCACGCGCGCCAGTTCGAGCAGTTTCTGCTGGCCGCCCGACAGGATACGTGCCGGCTGGTCGGCGAGCGCGCCGAGCGTGACGAAATCGAGCAGTTCGCGGGCGCGTTCGCGCAACGCCAGCTCGCGCCGGCGCACCCGGCCGGGGACGATCCAGTTGTCGTAGAAGCGCTCGCCCGGCCGCTCGTCGGGCACGACCATCAGGTTTTCCAGGACGCTCAGCTCGCCGAAGGGCCGGGGGATCTGGAAGGTACGGGCGAGGCCACGATGGAACATGGCGTGGGCCGGCAAGCCGTCGACGCGTTCGCCGGCGAGCCGGATCTCGCCGGCCTGGGGTTTCAGCGTGCCGGCGAGCAGATTGAACAGCGTGGTCTTGCCAGCGCCGTTCGGCCCGATCAGGGCGGTGATGGCAGTGGAGGCAAAATTCAGCGACACGCCGTCGACCGCCTTCAAGGCCCCGAAGGTGACGGCGATGTCGCGAACCTCAAGCATGCCGCGCGCCCGATCGGCCGACGGTCGTCGCGTCGAAAGAGGCTCCTGCCTGGCTATGGCACCGCGGTTGCCGCACGTCGTCGTCCCTGCTCGTGGCAATCTTTGATCAAAGATTGGTCCGGTTCGCAATGTCACACAAGCCTATTCTTGTGCCGTTCCAGCGCAAGTTTCGGGCACGGCCTCGCATCGGCATCGTGGGCAGGGGTTGATCCGCCGGGGCGGCGGGACGGCGCTAGGGCCTGATCGCCCCGGATCGAAGCACTGAATCGAGGACAGGCCGTCCTCCGCGGGTCGCTTCACTTCGAAACGATTGCATTCTAGGCGCGGCGCGGCTTGGCGGTGCCCGGCTTGTCGAGCAGGGTCCTGACGATGTCGAAGGAGCGGCCGATATCGCGCTCGACGGCCGCGCGCACCGCCATGACGTCGCGCTCCTTCAGCGCCACGATGATGGCCCGGTGGTGGTCGGTCGCCCGGTCGTCGGCGGCATAAAAGGCGTCCGCCGCCTGCCGCATATGCGGGCCGAACTGCAGCCACAGGCTCTCGATGATCGGCGGCAATATGGCCGATCCCGACATGCGATAGAGCGCGAAATGAAATTCGAGGTTCTGCGCCACCGAAGCCTCGATCCCTGAGGTCGTCAGTTCGCGGACCTCGGCCTCGACGATGGCGTCCAGCGTGGCGATGTCGGCGCGGGTGACCCGGGCGGCCGCGAGCTCGGCGGCCAGGCCTTCGATGGCGAAGCGGACGCGTTGCAGATCATCGAGCTTGGCGTGGTCGGCGCGCGGCACGCGGGCGCTGCGGTTGGGCAAGGCCTCGAGGGCCTTTTCGGCGACCAGCTGGCGCACGGCCTCGCGCACCGGCTGCAGGCTGGTGCCCAGCGCATTGGCGAGATCGTTCAGCTTCAGCGCCTGGCCAGGCCGGAAGCGGCCGAGCATGACCAGCCGGCGCAACTGGGCATGAACCTGCGCCCGGACCGTGCCGCGATCGAAGTGGACGATCGGTGTCGGCTCGGGCGCTGCGTTCACGGGTGGCACGATCGGCCTCCGGGTGGGCGGGATATCGGGCATGTCGACGTCATCGATGATCTCGTTCAACCGGGCCAAGGCACCGGCTCGCGCGTCGAGCCGGGCTCGGCTCAGCTCATCACCGCAACCTTTTCGACGAAGCTCAGCTTCTCGATATCCTCGATCGAGGGCAGGCCTTCCGGCGCCTTGCCGCCGGTGCCGGCACCGGCGCGGGCAGGCCGCGGGCTCGGCGCCAGCGGCGTGTCGGCGGTCGACAGCGCCGCCGCCGCGGTGGCGCGCGCCGCGACGGGAACGTCATGCGGCGCGACCGGCGCGGCCGCGACCGAAGGCGCCGCCTGGACGACCGAAGAGGCCGCCGGACGGACGACGGAAGACGTCGCCGGGCGGACGGCAAGGGCCGCCGCGGGCTGTTCGAACAGGCCGTCGTCCATCATCAGGTCGACATCGTCCTGGGCCAGGCCCTCGCCGGGCCGGGCCGGGCCGTTCAGCAGCGACGGCTCACCGGCCTTGGCCGGCAAGGGCGCTGCGGCGACACCGGCATCGCCCCAGATGCCCATCATCGAATCGATCCGGTCCTCCAGGAAGCGCAGCACCCCGATCACCTTGCGGGTGCGCTGGCCGGTCACGTCCTGGAACGAGCAGGCGGCGTAGATATCGGTCGCCTTGGTGTCGATGAGGTCGCAGACCTCGCCCTCGGCGCCCATCTCGCGCAGCGTCCAGGCGATTTCCTGGATGGTTTCGGCCGCGCTCAGGATATCGCCGGTGGCCGTCGCGGTCGCCTGGACGATGGCGTCGAGCTCGACGGAGGCTTCCTCGAAACGGCCGCCTTCGACGCCTTCGGGCTTGATCGCGGCGATTTCCGTCTTGGTGCGGGCGATCGCGCCGGCCATCTCGCGGATGTCCATGCGGATGCGGTCGATCTCGGGCGCGGGACGCGCCGCGCCCATCACCTTTTCCAGCTTGCCGATGGCATCGAGCACTTCCGCCGTGTCGGCGGCGCGGTGGCGCCTGGCATATTCGGCGAGAAACCAGCGGCCGCGGGCGGTCTCCATCACCGCCGCCGCGATGGCGTCGTAATCGTCGAGCCGGGCGGGCAGTGTTTTCGTATCGTCACTCATGCCGATTTGCGCTCTCGCGGGACGGGCGTGGACAGTCTAGAAAGAATGCTGACACGCGAATCTCCTGCGAAATCTTAATGCGCTCCGAGCCGCAAGCAAAATCAAACGATTCGAAGCTATTTGCGACCCGTTTGGCGTTGTTTTACGCCGCTTTGTTCGTTGGTTTCGGGCTGCACCAGCCGTTTTTCCCGATCTGGCTGCGCGCCAAGGGGCTTTCCGACGGCGAGATCGGCCTGGTGCTGGCCTCGGCGCTGATGATCCGGCTGGTCGCCACGCCCGTCATCACCTATTTCGCCGATCGTGGCGGCATCCTGTCGATCGCCGTGGTGATCTGCGCCAGCGCCACCACGGTCGCCTATGTCGGCGTCGGCCTCGCCGAAGGTTTCGGCATGATCCTGATCAGCGTGCTCATCGCCCATTTCGTCTGGAGCCCGCTGATGCCGCTGTCGGACGCCTATGGGCTGGCCGGCGTCGCCAAGCGGTCGCTCGACTATGGCCGGATCCGGGTCTGGGGCTCGGTCGCCTTCATGGCGGCCAATGTGGTTGGCGGCCTGCTGCTGCTGCGGGTGGCGCCGGTGAACATCGTCTGGATGATCTGCCTGAGCTTCCTCTTGCTGCTGGCGGCGAGCATCGGCCTGGTCGCCGACCGGCGCGAGGCGACCACCGGGCCGAAGGGGCCGAGCTATTTCAACGGCCGCTTCGTGCTCGTCATCATGGCGGCAGCCGCCCTGCAGTCGAGCCACGCGGTCTATTACACCTTCTCGTCGATCCACTGGAAGGAGCACATGGGCTATTCGGCGGCGACCGTCGGCCTGCTCTGGGCGGTGGCGGTGGGCGCCGAGATCCTGATCTTCTGGCTCGCCAGCCGGTTCACCCGGGGCTGGCGTCCGACCACCTATCTGATCATCGGGGCGGCCTCCAGCATGGCCCGCTGGGGGGTGATGGCGCTCGACCCGCCGCTGGTCATCCTGGCGCCGCTGCAGGTGCTGCATGGCGGCGGCTTCGGCCTGGTCCATCTCGGCACCATGGTCTATCTCGCCGACCGGCTGCCGCCGCATGCCCGCGCCAGCGGCCAGGGCACGGTGTCGATCGCCATGGGTGCGACCATGGCCGGCTCGACCCTGCTCGCCGGCTATTTCTACGCGCGCATCGGGGCCGGCGCCTATTTCGCCATGGCGGCGCTGTGCCTGGCCGGGCTGATCATCACGCTGGTGGCGCGGTCACTGCCGCTGCCACCGCGGGCTCCCGTTTTCCAGCCTCAGCCCCAGAGGGAAGACGCCGGCGGATAGACGGTGGCGCCGTCGTAACGCAGGCCCTCGGGCCGGTCCTCGCGCAGCAGCAGCGGGCCGTCGAGGTCGACCAGGAAAGCGCGCTGCGCCACCAGCGTCGCTGGCGCCATCGACAGGGATGTGCCGACCATGCAGCCGGTCATGATCTTGAAACCGAGCTTCTCGGCGTCGTCGGCGAGCAGGAAGGCTTCGGTCAGCCCGCCGGTCTTGTCGAGCTTGATATTGATCGCGTCATATTTGCCGACCAGCGAGGCCAGGGTCTTGCGGTCGTGCACGCTTTCGTCGGCGCAGATCGGGATCGGCCGCCTGATGCCGGCGAGTGCGCCGTCGTCGGCGGCCGGCAAGGGCTGCTCGACCATGGCAATGCGGAAACGTTCGCAAACCGCCAGATTGGCGGCGAGATTGGCCGGGGTCCAGGCCTCGTTGGCATCGATCACCAGGGTCGCGTCCGGCACGGCGGCGCGAATGGCGGCCAGCCGGTCGGCATCGCCGTCACCGCCGAGCTTGATCTTCAGGTGGCTGCGGCCGCAATGGGCGGCCGACTGGGCCATTTCCTCGGGCGAGCCGAGCGAGATCGTATAGACCGTGGTGAGCGGCTTCGGCGGGGCAATGCCGGCCAGCTCCCAGGCGCGCTTGCCAGCAAGCTTGGCCTCGAGATCCCACAACGCGCAATCGATGGCGTTGCGCGCCGCCCCGGGCTTCATCGCGGCGAGCAAGCCCTGGCGGTCGAGGCCGTTGTCGATCGGGTCGATCATCGCCTCGATCTCGGCGGCGACCCCGTCCACGGTCTCGCCGTAACGCGGGTAGGGCACGCATTCGCCGCGCCCGACCGCCGAGCCCTGCCGGATCTCGCAGACCGCGACGACGGCCTCGGTGCGCGAGCCGCGCGAGATGGTGAAGGTGCCGGCGATCGGCCAGCGTTCGGTCGAGACGGCGAGATCGCGCGAGGCCATGTCAGCGAGCCCTCCGGGCGGTCGAACGGGCTTTCGGCTTCGGCTCCGGTTCGCCATAGAGCTCGGCGACGGCGTCGACCAGCGGCTCGACGCCGAACCGCACCGGGTCGGTGGCCGGCAGTTCATACTCACGCGACAGCCGGTCGAGCACGCTGAAGGCGGCGTCCTCGCCGAGGTGTTCGGTATTGACCGAAAGCCCGACGCAGGTGATCGCCGGATTGGTCAGCTTGCCGAGCGCAATGGTCAGGTCGATGACCTCGCCGATCGACGGGATCGGCGTATCGACGCCGCGCATGGTGCGCCGGGTCGGCTCGTGGCAGACGATGAAGGCATCCGGCTGGGCGCCGTGCAGGAGGCCGAGCGTGACGCCGGCAAAGGAGGGGTGGAACAGCGAACCCTGGCCCTCGACCACGTCCCAGTGCATCGGATCGGCATCCGGGGTGAGCCATTCGGCGGCGCCGGCAATGAAATCGGCGACGACGGCGTCGACCGCCACGCCACGCCCGGAAATGAAGATGCCGGTCTGGCCGGTGGCGCGGAAATCGGCGTCGAAACCGCGGTCGCGCATGCCTTTTTCCATGGCGAGCGCGGTGTATTTCTTGCCGACCGAGCAGTCCGTGCCCACCATCAGCAGGCGCTTGCCCGACCGGAGATTGCCCTTGCCGGTCGGGAAGGTCTGGGTCGGATGACGGACGTCGAACAGCTTGGCGCCGTGCTTCTTGGCGGCGGCGGCGATCTTCGGCGTGTCGCCGAGGCGGGTGTGCAGGCCGGTGGCGACATCCATGCCGGCCTCGATGGCGGCCACGATACTATCGATCCAGTGCGGCGCCAGGACGCCGCCGGCATTGACCACGCCGACCACCAGGGTCTTGGCGCCGGCCTTGGCGGCTTCCGCTATGGTCTTGTCGGGCAGGCCGGTATCGGCTTTGCAGCCTTCCAGGCGCAATTGGCCGACACACCAGTCGCGGCGCCAGTCGACGATACCTTGCGCGGTCTTCGCGGCGAGCTGGTCGTGAACATCCCCCAGGAACAGGAGATAAGGCTTGGCGATTTCCATGGCGGCGATCCGAAGCGGTTTGGGATTGGCAGGGCGCCTCGACGGAACCCGGCGCCTCCTTTATGGAGAGGAGTGGCGCGCGTGCCAAGCCGGTCGCGCGCATGCGCCTCAATCAAAATCGAGCCTGGCGAAATCGAGCCGTGACAGTCTCAACCGCCGTACCAGCCGCCCAGCTGACCAGCCAGGTCGAGGCCAGCAGGCTGACGATCACGCTGGCCGGCTGCTGGACCGCCGAGACCGCCGGTGCGCTGGAAGATGACGCCAAGAGCCTTTTGACCAAAAGCGGCACGCCGGCCGCGGTGGTGATGGATTTTTCCGCGGTCGAACGGCTCGATACGTTGGGCGGCACCCTGGCGCACACGATCGAGAAGGGCTTTGCCGACAAGGGCGTTCCGGTCGAGCGGGTCGGTCTGTCGGAGGCCGCGACGGTGATCTATGGCGAGGTGGCCGAGGGCCTGTCGGCGCCGCTGCCCGCACGCCCCGTGCTGCCGCCGCCGGTGATCCAGGCGCTGCAGAAGGTCGGCGAGCAGGCGGTCGGCGCCCGTGACGACTTCATGGCGCTGCTGTCGTTCCTCGGTGAGGTGGTGATGGCGGTCGGCAGCCTGTTCACCGGCACCGGCCGGTTCCGCGTGCCGGCGGTGATCACCCAGCTCGACCATATCGCCTTTCGCGCCGTGCCGATCATCATGCTGATCACCTTCGTCATTGGTGCGATCATCGCCCAGCAGGGCATCTTCTTTTTCCGCCGCTTCGGCGCCGACAGCTATGTGGTCGATCTCGTCTCGATCCTGACCATGCGCGAGATTGGCGTGCTGATCGTCTCGATCATGGTGGCCGGCCGGACCGGCTCGGCCTTCACGGCCGAGATCGGCTCGATGAAAATGCGCGAGGAGATCGACGCGCTGCGCGTCATGGGGCTGAACCCGATCGAGGTGCTGGTGCTGCCGCGCCTCATCGCGTTGATCATCGGCCTGCCGCTCCTGACCATCATCGGCGACCTCTCGGCGCTGATGGGCGGGGCCATCGTGTCACAGGTCTATGGCCAGTTGCCGATCGAGCTGTTCTTCAGCCGGATGCAGGAAGAGGTTGGCCGGCGGCACATCTGGATCGGGCTCGCCAAGGCGCCGTTCATGGCCTTGATCATTGGCCTGGTCGCCTGTGTCGAGGGTCTGCGCGTGCAGGGCTCGGCCGAGAGCCTGGGCCGGCAGACCACCGCATCCGTGGTCAAGGCGATCTTCCTGGTCATCGTGGTCGATGCGGTTTTCGCGGTCTTTTTCGCAGCGATCGATCAATGACATGACCAGTGAAGTGATCATCTCCGTGCGCGATCTGGCGGTCGGCTTTAACCACCGGCTGATCATCGACGGGCTCGACCTCGACGTCCGGCGCGGCGAGGTGCTGGGCGTGGTCGGCGGTTCGGGCACGGGCAAGTCGGTGCTGACCCGCTGCATCATCGGCCTGGTGCCGAAGCGGCGTGGCAAGATCGCGGTGTTCGGCGAGGACCTGGATGATGCGACCGCCGCCGAGCACAAGGCGATCGAGCGGCGCTGGGGCGTGCTGTTCCAGCATGGCGCGCTGTTCTCGTCGCTGACGGTGAAACAGAACATCCAGGTGCCCTTGCGGGAATATCTCAAGCTGTCCGAACCGCTGATGGACGAGATCGCCCGGCTGAAGATCGCGCTGGTCGGCCTGAACCCGGATGCGGCGGAAAAATACCCCTCGGAACTCTCCGGCGGCATGATCAAGCGCGCGGCGCTGGCCCGCGCCCTGGCGCTCGACCCGGAGATCGTCTTCCTCGACGAGCCGACCTCCGGCCTCGATCCGATCGGCGCCGGCGAGTTCGATACGCTGATCAAGACCCTGCGCGACACTTTGGGGCTGACGGTGTATATGGTCACCCATGATCTCGATAGTCTGGCGCGAATCTGCGATCGAATCGCGGCTCTCGCCGACGGCAAGGTGATCGTGACAGGGACGATGGCGGACATGCTCCGCCAGACCCATCCCTGGCTCAAGAGCTATTTTGGCGGCGAGCGGGCGCGCGCCGCCAGGATTTCAGGCTGACAACGAGGCGCGGGCGCGCATGGAGACCAAGGCCAATACCACGCTGATCGGCGCCTTCACGCTTGTCGTGCTGGTGATCTTCGGCCTGTTTCTCTGGTGGTTCCTGCGTGCCGGCGACAGCACCAACCGGGTGCAGTACCAGGTGATCTTCTCCGGGCCGGTGGCCGGCCTGAACCGCGGCGCCAATGTCTTCTTCAACGGTATCCGGGTCGGCGAGGTCCGCACCATCAGGGTCGATCCGGCCGATCCGCGCCAGGTCATCGGCACCATCGCGGTGGCCGCCGATACCCCGATCCGCAGCAATACCCGGGTCAGCCTGGATGTCGCGATGCTGTCGGGCGTCGCTGCCCTGTCGCTGACCGGCGGTTCGGCCGATGCGCCGCCGCTGGCGCCGCCGGCCGAGGGCCAGCTGCCGGTGCTGCGCGCCGACCCCTCGGCGATCCAGGACCTGCTGCAGGGCGCGCGGCAGATCATGACCAATGCCGACAATCTGGTGCGCCGGCTCGACGACACCATCGCCGCCGGCCAGGGCGGCTTCGACCGCAGCCTGCGCAATGTCGAGCGCTTCACCCAGGCGCTCGGCGACAACGCCGACAATGTCGGCGCGCTCCTGAAGGATTCCGGCGACGCGGCCAGGCAGATCGCGGCGCTGACCAAGCGGCTCGACGCCGTCACCAGCCAGATCGAGGTGATGCTGCAGGGGATCGAGCCCGGCCGGGTCGGCGCGATCCTGCGCAATGTCGACGAACTGACCCGCGGGCTCGCCGGCCAGACCGATTCCTTCGCCGAGCTGATCCGCGACGCCAGGACCGCCGCCGGCGCGATGAGCCGGACGCTGACCGCGCTCGACGGCGACCGGATCAACCGGGCGCTGGCCAATATCGACCGGTTCACCCAGACGCTCGGCGACAATTCGGCCAATGTCGACCAGATCGCCAAGAATGCCGCGGAGGTCTCGGCCAAGCTCAACGGCATGGCCGATCGGGTCGACGCTTTGCTGCGCGGTTTC
Organism: Phreatobacter stygius; assembly: GCF_005144885.1. Classification (NCBI taxonomy): domain Bacteria; kingdom Pseudomonadati; phylum Pseudomonadota; class Alphaproteobacteria; order Hyphomicrobiales; family Phreatobacteraceae; genus Phreatobacter; species Phreatobacter stygius. The sequence goes on along the minus strand of NZ_CP039690.1, from coordinate 328,902 downwards.
GAGGGCAATGGAACCAGCAACATGTTCGCCGAGTTCACCAATACGGCGAAAGCGGTGAGGACACTGGCCGAGCGCCTGGACAGCCGGACGGCGCAATTGACCACGTCGATCTCCGGCTTCACGGATCGGACGATCCGGGATATCCAGTCGCTGTCGGCCGATGGCCGGCGCACGCTGTCGGAGCTCGAACGGACATTGCGTTCGCTCGAGCGCAACCCACAACGTTTCATCTTCGGTGGCTCAGGCGTGCCGGAGTACCGGCGTTAGAGTACCGCAGCTGAGCTTTTTTCCGGTTCCTGGAATCGGCAGGACGCTTTAGCGTGTCAGCTTGTCGTCATGTCTTGCACGCGCCCGCGCAGCGTCACTATTGACGGGCCGGGGCCCACGTCGCTTGAAATGCTCGGGAAGAACAAGCGCCCGCGCCGAACGCGGACAGGGAATGAGGTTGGGATTGAGTCAGCGGCGCGGACAGTTTCGGATCGGGATGGCCTTGGCCGTCGCGCTCGCCGTGTCGGGTTGCGCCTCCAGCAACGCGCCGCAGACCTATGACCTGACGGCGCCGACCAGCTTTCCGACGCGGCCGGGCGCCCAGCGCGGCCAGCTCATGGTGGTCGAACCGAAGGCCATTGCCAGCCTCGATACCGAGCGCATCGCGGTGCGCGGGGCGGGTGGCGCGGTGTCCTATCTGACTGACGGCGCCTGGGCCGACCGCCTGCCCAAGCTGTTGCAGGCACGCATCATCCGGGCCTTCGAAAACGCCAATCATCTGCGTTCCGTCGGCCGGCCGGGCGACCGCCTGGCGTCGGACTTCCAGCTGTTGAGTGAAATCCGCTCGTTCGAGGTGGTGGTCGGCGCCGGTGGCGAGGTGGTGGTCGAGGTCTCGGTCAAGCTGGTCAACGACCGCTCCGGCCGGATCCTGGCCGGCCAGGTGTTCTCCGGCCGCGCGGCGGTCGGAGCCATCGACGCGGCAACCGTCTCGGCCGCTTTCGACCGGGCGCTGCAGACCGTGCTGCGCGACGTCGTGGTCTGGGCTTCGGCGCGGGTTTGAGGGGTTAGGGCTTCACGCGGAGAGAAAGCGCTGAACCAACCCTCTCCCAAGGGAGAGGTTCGATTCTGTGGCGCTTTTCACCTTCTGGCCGCGTCCTGAGAATTCTCCCCACCCCTACTGCGCCGCCCGCCGGCGCAACACCATGTCGCCGCGCAGGAGGAAGCGCTGGGCGCGCTTGGCGTTGTCGACCTCGGTGGTGAAGATATTGCCGCGTGAATCCAGCGCGACGTTGTGGATCCAGTGGAACTCGCCGGCATTGCGGCCGCTGCGGCCGAAGGCGCCGACGACAGTGCCGCTGGAGCGTTCGAGGATGCGGACCTCGTTATTGGCGCCATCGGCATTGATCAGGAAGGTCTCGTTCGCATCGGGAAACAGTTCGAGGTCCCAGACCGAGCCATTGGCGAGCGTTCGCCGCTCGACGAAGAACTCGCGCACGAAAGTGCCGTCGCGCTGGAACACCTGGACGCGGTTGTTGATCCGGTCGCAGACATAGACGAGCCCGTCGCGCGACAGCCTGACACAATGGACGGGATTGCCGAATTGAGGGGAGGGCGGCGCGTCCGGGCTGAACGCCGGCAGCCTGAGATCGGTCGGCGGCCGGCCATAGGCCCCCCACATGCGCTTGAAGGCGCCGGTCTCGCTGTCGAAGACGATGATGCGATGGTTGAAATAGCCGTCGGCGATATAGATCTCGCTGGCCGCGACATCGACCGTCATGTTGGCGGGCCGGCCGAGGCGGGCAGTGTCGGTCGAATTGGTCTGAGGTCCGCTCCGGCCGATCTGCAGCACGAACTTGCCGTCGCGGGTGAATTTCAGCACATGCCCGTCATTCTCGCCATTGCCGGCGATCCAGACAAAACCCTTGCCGTCGATATGGATGCCATGCTCGTTCTGCGGCCAGTTGTAACCTTCGCCAGGCCCGCCCCAGGAGCGCAGCAGCGTCCCCGACTGGTCGAATTCCAGCACCGGCGGCGCCGGCCGGCAGCATTTCGAGCGCGGCGGATCGAGGGCGGCGGCACGCTCGTCGTCGGTCAGGGTGCGCGGCCGCTGCAAGACCCAGACATGGTCATCGCCATCGACCGCGACACCGGCCGCCTGGCCCATGAGCCAGTTGTTCGGCAATGACTTCGGCCAGGCCGCGTCGACCTGGTAGCTCGGCGTCTCGGCGGCCTGCGCCAGGCTCGCGACAAGCACCAGAGCCGCCGCTGCGATCCATCTCCGCATCACATCCTCCCCGGCTTCGTCCTCGCGGGCGTTTCGACGCCGCTTCGTATCGGCAACGATACGCCGCCTGTCCGGCCTGTCGCCGGCGTTTCGGAATGGCTGATCCGTGAGGGCGGAAGCCTTCGAAGGTCGCAGGCCGGCGGAGCGACCAGCCATGGGCTGATGTCTTCAGCAGCCGTCCTGGCCCGGCGCCTCAACAAAAAGGGCGCCTCGCGGCGCCCTTTTGTCTGTCCTCGGGGTCGATCCGGCTCAGTCGAACCGGCCGCTCGAATGGGCCAGCAGGGTGAACACCTTGCCGGTTTCCGAGGTCAGGTAGGTGCGGGCGAGCGAGCCGTCGCGATCGTTGCGGTCGACATCGCCGAGCAGCCGCTGGAACTCGTCGATATAGCGGTCGACGGTGTCGCGGAACTCGCTGTCGCGGCGATAGCGGCGGCGCAGGTCGTCGAAGGTCTGCTGGCCCTGGGTGGTGTAGAGCCGGCGCGAGAACACATTGCGTTCGCCCCGGCGCCAGCGCTCCCAGAGGTCGACGACCGCGTCGTGATCGACCATCCGGGCGATGTCCGAGGACAGGGCGTCGAGATTGTCGAGGGCGGCAGGCGCCGGGGGCCGGCGCGAGGCCGGGCGCAGCGGCTCGCCGTCGCTGTCGTCGGTCGAGGCGCGGGCGAGCAGGTCCGACAGCCAGCCGCGATCGGCCGGACCGCGCACCGGCTCGGTGCGGGCAGGGGCCTCGCGGCGGGTTTCAGCAGCGCGCGGCCGCGGCGTTTCGGGCTTGGGCTGTTCGGCCCTCGGCACTTCCGCTCGGGAGATTTCGGCGCGCGGCAGCTCGGTAACGCCGGCGCCGCGCAGCGGCATGACCGGCAAGGGCACCGGCTCGGCGCGGCGCGACGGCGACGAGGAGATCGGCGCGGGATCGGCCACGTCATAGGCCCGGCCGGACTTGGCGACGATGTCGTTCAGTTCGGCCAGCGCCTTGATCTGCTCGGCGACCACGCGGCGCATGGCCGCGGCGTTTTCCTGGGTCTCGCGCGGGATCTCGACCATGCCACGGGACAGCTCGCTGCGGGTCGCAGCCAGCTCGGCCTGGATCTCGGCCGCCATGCCCTTCATGCCCGAGGTGAGCGCGGCGAAGCGCTCGGCCGCGTCATGGAACAGGGCGTTCATGTCGCCGGTCGCCTGGTCATAGGCCGAGCGCAAGGCGTGGGTGGTGCGCTCGCGCTCCTTGCCGGTGGCCAGCCGCAAGGCATCGGCCTGTTCGTGGATCGCCTGGGTGGTCTGGCCGGTGGATTCGACCAGCACCCGGCCGATCTCGCGGGCCCGGTTCTCGGCGGCGCCGAGATTGTCGTCGAGCAGGCCGGAGAAGCTCTTGATCAGGTTGTCCATGTCCTCGGTCTTGCTCGCGAGGTGGCTGACCAGGTGCTCCAGCACGCCGCGCCGCTCGTCGAGCGACGTGTCGAGCCGGTCCTGCATCTTGTCGACCTGCTCGGCGGCGCTGGTCAGCACGGCGGCCTGGGTGTCGAGCCGCTCGGTCAGCGCCGAGACGTCCTGCAGCACCGTGCTGGCAACGGTCGAGAGCTGGCTGATCTGGCCGTTGAGCAGCTGGGTCGAGGTTTCCGCCGTCGTCGAGGCGGTGTCGACGGAGTTGCGGAACTCGTCGATGCGCTTGCCGAGCTGGCGGTTGATCGAGCCGAGATTGGTCTCGGCCTGGCTCGACAGTTCGCGCAGCACGATGTTCGACTCGGCGAGCTTGCTCAAGAGGCCGCCGATCTCGCCGCGCAGCTGCTCGTTGGTGGTGGTCAGCGCCGCGATCGATTCACGCGCGCCTTCGTCCACGGTGGTGCGGAAGGCGGTCGAGGAATCGGTCAGCGTGCGCGCCGCCTGCTCGCTCGAATCGGTGATCGAGCGGGTGACCTCGATGCCGGTTTCCGACAGAGCCTGGGTGATCTCGGCGCCCTTCTGGCCAAGCACCTCGGCAATGGTGGCGCCGCGGTTTTCCAGAGCCCGCACCACGATGTCGCCGACGCGGCTGACCTCGGAGGTGATGGTCTGGCCGTTTTCGCCAATGCGCGAGACGAGATTGCTGCCGCGTTCGTCGAGCAGCGAGGCAAGCTCGGTCGAGCGGGCACCCAGCACCGCGTTGATCTCGTTGACGCGGGTCGACAGGCCCAGCGTGATGTCGCTGGAAATGGTCGACAGCGTCCGCTCGACCTCTTCGGCATTGGAGCGCAGCGTCGAGGACACCGCCTCGACCTTGGCGGCGAGCTTTTCGGCGATCGAGGTGCCGCGCTCGTCGAGCGATTGCGACACGGTCTCGAGCCGGCCGACCACGACCTCTTCGAACCGGGCAACCCGGGTGTCGAGGGTCTCGGCCACCTCCTGCGCGCGGCTGCCGAGCGTGCGGTTGATCTCGTCGGCCTTGTCGCTGAGGGTCGCGGTGATCTGATCGGCCTTGCCGGTGAGGGTGTAGGTGACCTCGTCCGACTTGTCGCTCAGCGTCCGGGTGATCTCGCTCGACTTGGCGGTGAGGTTGTCGGCGATCTCGGCCGACTTGCTGGCCAGCGTCTGGGCGATCTCGTCGGAGCGGGAGGTGATGTTGTAGGCGATCTCGTCCGACTTGACGGCGAGATGTTCGACAATGGCGTCGGACTTGGACGTCAGGTTCTGGGCGATCTCGTCCGACTTGATGGCCAGATGCAGCGCGATGGCGTCCGAGCGGGTCGTCAGGTTGTTGGCGATCTCGTCGGACTTCGAGGTGAGGTGCCGGGCGATCTGATCCGACTTGGCGGTCAGGTTCTGGGCAATCTCGTCCGACTTGGTGGTCAGGTTCTGAGCGATCTGCTCGGATTTCTCGGTGATGCTCTGGGTGATCTCGTCGGACTTGCTGGCGAGATTATAGGTGATCTCGGCCGACTTGTTCTCGAGCGCCTCGGTGACGCTGCGGCCGCCGTCGCCCAGCACCTTGGCAAGTTCGAGCGTGCGGCTGGCGAGCGTCGAATTGAACGCCTGGGCGCGGTTGTCGAGCGCCTGGTCGATGCGGGCGAGCCGTCCGTCCAGCGCCTCGGTGATCTCGGTGCTCTTGCTCGCCACCCGGTCGGCGAATTCACGCGTGTCGTTGAGGATCCGGTCGGCCAGTTCGCCGCCCTTGCCGGCAATGGTCGCCTCGAGCGCCCCGACATGGTTGGTCAGCTTGTGGTCGAGCAGGGCGACATGGGTCGCCACCGACTCGCCGAGCGTGGTGGCGTGACCGGCGACCCGCATCTCGAATTCCGAGGTGTGGCGGCCGATCGCGTCCTCGAGCGAGGTGGCGTGCGACGAAACCAGCTCGCGCAGACCGGAGGTGTGCCGGCCAATGGTGTCCTCGAGCGTCGCGGCGTGGCCGGCAACCCTGGATTCGAACCCCTGGCTGTGGCGGCCGATGGCCTCTTCCATGCTCGCGGCCTGGCTGGAGACCCGCTCCTCGAAGCCGGTGCTGTGGCGGATGATCGCGTCCTCGATATTGGCGGCGTGCGAGAGCACGCGCTCCTCGAAGCCGGAACTGTGCCGGATGATCGCGTCTTCCATATTGCCGGTATAGCCGGCGATGCGCTGCTCGAAGCCGGCGCTGTGGCGGCCGATCGCCTCGTCCAGGTTCGCCGCATGGGCGGCAACCCTGGATTCGAATCCGGAGCTGTGACGGTTGATCGCATCTTCCAGCGTCACCACGTTCTGGGCGATGCGGGTGATGATGGCTTCGCCATGCTCGCCGACCGCCGACGACACGGCACTGGCCGCGGTCTGCAACTGGCTGGTCAGATCGTCGCTCTTGGCGGCCAGAATGGCGGCGACGTCCTTGCCGATGGCGCCGAGGCGATTGCTGAGGTCGGTGCCCTGGGTGGCGAAGGCCGAGAGCACGTCGGTGCCGGCGAGCTCGATCTCCGACTTCAGGCCGGTGGTGCGCTCGGAAATGGCGGTCGTGACGGTTTCGCCGGCGCGGAACAGCGCCAGTTGCACGTCCTGGGCCTTTTCGGTGAGGGTCTCGACCACCTGAATGCCGACATCGCCAATGGCGAACTTGGCTTCGCTGGTGCGCTGCGCGATCGCGTCGGCGATCAGCTGGCCGGTGACCGACAGGCGCTTGTCGAGCTCGTCGCCCTGGACGGTGACGGTGGAATGCAGCCGGTCGCCGGTCTCGGCGATGCGCTGAACCAGCGTGTCGCCCCGCTCGCCGAAGATATTGCCGGTTTCGGCGATCCGCGCCACCAGCGCATCGCCCCGTTCGCCGAAAGTATGGGTGATCTGGCCGCTGGTCGATTCCAGCTTGTCGATGACGCTGGCAACCGTGACCTGCAACTGGTCGCCGGTGTCGGAGATGCGGCTGACGAGCGCCTCGCCGCGCTGGCCGAAGGTCTCGGCAATATGGCCGCTGGTCGCTTCGAGCTTGTCGACCACGTCGGCGACGGTGGTCTGCAGCCGGTCGCCGGTCTCGGCGACGCGGGCGACGAGCACGTCGCCGCGCTGGCCGATGGTTTCGGCGATCTGGCCGCTGGTCGCTTCGAGCTTGTCGGTGACGTCGGTGACGGCGGTGTGCACCCGGGCGCCGGTTTCGGCGATCCGGAAGGCGATCGCTTCGCCGCGCTGGCCGATGGTTTCGGCGACCTGTCCGCTGGTCGTTTCGAGCCGGTCGACGACGTCGATGACGGTGGCTTGCAACCGGTCGCCGGTTTCGGCGATGCGCGTGGCGAGCAGGTCGCCGCGCTGGCCGATGCTCTCGGCGATATGGCCGCCGGTCTGTTCGAGCTTGACGACCACGTCGGTGACGGTGGTCTGCAGCCGGTCGCCGGTTTCTGCGATGCGGGAGACGAGCACGTCGCCGCGCTGGCCGAGGGTTTCGGCGATATGGCCACCGGTCAGCTCGAGCTTGTCGACCACGTCGGTGACGGTGACCTGCAGGCGGTCGCCGGTCTCGGCGATGCGGGCGGCAAAGGCGTCGCCGCGCTGGCTGATGCTGTCGGCGACGAAGCCGCCGGTCGATTCGAGCTTGTCGACAACCTCGCCGCCGCGGATCGACAGTTCGCTGACGATGGTCTCGCCGGTGTCCTTCAGCCGGGTGGTGACCTCGTTGCCGCGGGTCGAGAGTTCGAACACCAGCGTTTCGCCGGCTTCCTTCAGGCGCGAGGTGACGTCGCTGCCGCGCACCGAGAGTTCGTTGACCAGGGTTTCGCCGGTCTCCTTGAGGAGCGAGGTGACCTCGCCGCTCTGGCTCGACAATTCGGCGACCAGGCTGTGGCCGGTCTCGCGCAGCAGCGAGGTGACCTCGCCGCCGCGGCTCGACAGTTCGGCGACCAGGGCGTCGCCGGTATCCTTCAGCCGGACCGACACTTCGCCGCCGCGGCTCGACAGCTCGGTGACCAGGGCTTCGGCGGAGTCCTTCAGCCGCGTCGCCACTTCGTCGGCGCGCGAGGCAATGGCATGGGTGATGTCGGCACTGGTCGCGGCCAGGTGCTCGGTCATCGTCGTGCCGGTTTCCGACAGCTTGGCGGCCATGGTCGAGCCGGTCTCGGCCATCGCGATGGTGACGCTGTTGCCGGTGTCGGTCAGCACCGTGGTGACCCGGTCGCCGGTGGTCGACAGGGCCCGGGTAACGTCGTCGCTGGTCGCCGCCAGGCGCTCGACGATGTCGGAGCCGCGCACGTGGATCTGGTCGATCATGTGATCGCCGGCGCGGCCGAGCGCCACCGTGATCGCCTCGGCCTTGTCGGCCAGGCTGCCGGTGACGCGCAGGCCGCTTTCGTCGATCCGGCGCGACAGGTTGTCGCCGGCTTCGGCCATCTGCGAGGCGAGGTGCTCGTGGGCGCCGGTGATGGCGCCGCGGACGCGCTCGGAATTGGAGACGATCGCCTCGCGCTGGGTGACCAGTTCCTCGATCAGGTTGCGGATGCGCAGTTCATTGTCGTTATAGGCGCGCTCGAGCGAGGCGACCTCGTTATGGACAAGCGATTCCAGCTCGTTGGCGCGCGCCAGCGCCCGCTCGACGCCGTCGCCCATGGCGGCGACCTCGCGGCGGATGGCCTGGCCGACCGAGACGACGGATTCACGCGCGATGGTTTCCGGCTCGGCCAGGCGAATGGCGACTTCGCTCATGCCGCGCGCGACGATGCGCATTTCCTGGGTGCGGCGGATCAGCCCGCCCATGACGAAGAAGAAGACGACCGGCAGGACCAGCGCGGTGAGGAAGGTGAGGACGGTGGGGGAGGCGAAGTCGACGCTGGCGCCGGCGAGCAGGCGCGAACCGAGGAACAGGCCGAGCCCGGTCCAGGCGATCGACATGAAGAAAGCGATCCAGAGCGGTGTCGCGGAGGCGCGCCTGGACAGACGCTCGAGCAATTGGGCGATGTCGCGCCGGTCGTCATTGGCGGCGGCCTGGCTCGGCGCCACCACGCTGTCGGCGCGTTTGGTGTCGGCAAACAGATCGTCGTCGACCTTGACCGGCGAGGCCGATGCCTTGGCGTTCTCGGCCGACCGGGTCGCCGGCTGGACCTTGGAGGGTTCCTGAACCGCCGGCTTCGTCGTGCCCTTGGCCTCCTCGGTCGCGAGGTTCAGCGCATCCTGGATCGCCGCAAGAGCCGCTTCAGCCGGATCCTGGATCTTCTTGGGAGTGTTCGCCATGGTCGTCGCCCGCGTCCTCATACTCTCGCAGACAGGCCCCCGACAGCCTTCGTGTCACGGCCCAAGTGCCTCTCGGACGCAACACGACGACCGGCGGGACAACAGTCCGCCGCACCAATAATCTACCGATGAGATCTTCGGAAAGATACCGCGACACCCCAGCGTTTCTCAAACATCGTTAACGCCTTGTTCACCATGTTTTTAGCCAAGTACTTGAAATGGCTTGGTTGATGGAATCCCACCCGGCCAAACGTTCCTTTTGTGTTCGTTAACCTGTGGATCAATCAGGGCGAACCGCCCGCTATCCGCGGCCGCGCCGATCGCCGCCGCCTCCCGGCAAGCGAGGACGCCGCGCGATTTCCGAAGCCCGCCGGCCTCGGCTGCGGAGGCCGGCGTTTCCGGTGGCCGGCGCGCGGCGCGCGATCGCCGGTCGCGCCCTCAAGGCCAAGAGCGCGCCACCGCAGCACCATGCCGGTCCAGGTCGTTGTCAACCTTGGCGGTGGCTTGCCCGATCGCCGGCACATCCCGAGACCGGGAAGCCCAGGGATCAAAGCCAGGCGGCAAACCGGGTCCCGTCGCGGGCTTCGGAGCACCGGCCGAAGACCGGCCTTCGACCTCCGGCATCGGCTGACCGGCGCGGCATTTTCATGCCACATTCCCTTGCGAAAGGTTGCCCTTGATCCGTGTTGAGGAAGCGCGGATTTCAAGCATGGAGAAAGCAGTTGAACTATAAATCAGCAATCTTCCCTAAGGTCGTTGTAATTGCCGTTGGCCTTTTTTCTGCGGGAAATGCCTCCGCCGGGGGCGTTCGGGCGGCCGATAACGAACCGCCGGCAGGTCTGTCGCAGCGGCTGGCCCAAAGTCCACTGCCGGCCTGCATTCTCTATTCGTCGTCTCGTTTGACGCCCGAGGGACTGATGCGGTGCTCCTATCAATGCGGCGATCGCATCGTGATCCGCAGTTCCTACAATTCCTGCCCGTCGAGCGTCGCGCGACCGGCGGAGAGATGACGGCGATGCCGTCAGGCCACACCGGGGACTGGTTGCTCCGGCGCTTCGGTGAGGCGCCGCCGCGCCGGTCCACTGTGACCTGTTGAGCAAGATGATGGGTTTGATGACGGCGGGCAGGGTGGCTCCTTGCCTGTCGTTTGGCGGCCTTTCGAAGGTCACACCGGAACCTCCGCCTCGACCTCGCCCCGCCGGGGAGAGGTGAGGCGGGGAGCCTGTTCGCCGGCGGCAGCCAGGAGCGCAGTCCGGGCGGGCAACCTTGATGCCGCGCGGGAATCTGATAATCGGAAATTCCGGCTCATGCGAAGGACAACGCTATGCCGGATGTCTCCACCCTGATGATTTTTGCCGCCGCCGCCGTGGTGCTCACCGCCACGCCCGGGCCCGACATGCTGCTCATGGCCTCGCGCAGCGTTAGCCAAGGGCGGGCCGCCGGCTTCCTCACCTATGCCGGCATCGCGCTTGGCACCTATTGCCATGCGCTCGCCGCCGGGCTCGGGCTGGCGCAGCTCTTTCTCGCCGTGCCGGTGGCCTATGACATCGTGCGCGCCGTGGGCTCAGCCTATCTGCTTTATCTCGCCTGGAAGACGATCCGGTCGGGCGAGGCCGGGTTTGCGCCGTCATCGGGCCTGATGCGGCTGTCCAAGGCGCGCATTCTCGCCGAGGCGCTGGCGACCAACCTGCTCAATCCGAAAATGGTGCTCTTCGTGCTGGCACTGTTTCCCCAGTTCATGCGCCCGGAGGCGGGGGCGATGGTTTTGCAGGCGCTGATGCTTGCGACGATGCTGAACGGCGTCGGCCTTGTGGTGAACGGCGTGGTCATCCTGTTGAGCGATCGCATCCGGATCGGCCTTGGCACAACGGGCCGTTTCCGCTGGCTGCCGCGATATCTGCTGGCCACCGTCTTTGCCGGATTGGCCTGCCGCCTGGCCCTCGGCGGCCGGGACTGACCGTTGCAGGGCTTGCCGCGACGGTGATCCCCGTGGCGCGGTCTGGCCGAACGTGCCACGATCCGGTCGAGAGTGTTCCCTGGATGGCTTGTTTCGCCATGATCGAGAAGTCGACCAAGTCCGTGAGCGCGCCGCCCGCGTCCCGTCCGAGCGAGGCGCAACGCCGCTGGCTGGCCCGCGGCATCGGCCAGCCCGGCGGCAAGTTGCCGCTTTTCGACACGCTCGGGCGCGAGGTGCCGCATTCAACCATCCGGGCCTGTATCGAGGCCGGCTGGGCCGAACCGTGGTTTGCCAACCCGCTCAAGCCGGACTGGCTGGTGTGCAAGCTGACCGATGCCGGCCGCCGCCTGATTGGTTCAAAATCAGCGAAAAATTGACGGAGATTCACCTCCTATCAACCGAATGTCCGGGTTTCACCAGTATTGAGCCCTGGTTTTAACCCCGCCTTGCCGTTCCCATCCGATGATCGGGCGACATGACGCGAGAAGGGCTCGACCTTCTCCCGGACAGGCAGGACACCAGAACCACCATGACCGATGATCCTTCCGGGCACAGCAGCCCCGTCGATCTCGCGCATCTTGCCCGCCAGACCTTCGGCGACCGCGATCTTGAACTGGAGGTGCTGGCGCTGTTCGAACGCCAGTCCCGGGCGATGATCGAACGGTTGCGCCAGGCCACCACGGCCAAGGACTGGGCCTATGCCGCCCATACCCTGATCGGTTCGGCCCGCGGCATCGGCGCCTTCGCCGTGGCGGAAGCGGCGGAAGCCGTCGAGGGCGCCAAGCTCGACTACCTGTCGAGCCAGGCGATCGCCGAACTCGAGCGCCTGGAGGCCGAGGTCGCCGAGGCCAATGCCTTCATCGCCGAGCTGCGCAAGGTGGCCTGATCAGGCGTGCGAGCCGGCCCCCTGGCAAAAGCCCGACCTTTTCGCTATCTCAACGGCACGTCGGGACCGCCGCGGATGATGCGGCGGTTTCGCGTTTGAGCGACCATTCCAGCCGCAAGGGCCGAGCCATCATGCCTCAGATTACCTTCATCGATCATGCTGGCGAGAAGCGCCCGGTTTCCGGCGACGTCGGCGCGACCGTGATGGAAGCGGCGATCAAGAACGGCGTGCCGGGCGTGGTGGCGGAATGTGGCGGCGCCTGTGCCTGCGCGACCTGCCATGTCTATGTCGACGACCAATGGACGGCAATTGTCGGCGAGCCCTCCCATATGGAGGAGGATATGCTCGATTTCGCTTTCGACGTGCGGCCGAATTCGCGGCTGTCCTGCCAGATCAAGATCACCGATCAACTGGACGGCCTGATCGTGACCACGCCGGAACGGCAGGGCTGACCGGCGTAGCCCGGCTTTCGCCGCGGGCCGGCTTCGCGCTAGAGACTGCACGGCTTGGACTGGACCTCATCCGGGATAACCCATGACCCGCCCCATCGAGACCGATTGTCTGATCATCGGCGCCGGCCCGGTCGGCCTGTTCGCGGTGTTCGAGCTCGGCCTCGTCGATGTGAAGGCGCATCTGGTCGACATTCTGCCGAAGGTCGGCGGGCAATGTTCCGAGCTCTATCCGGAGAAGCCGATCTACGACATCCCCGGCTTTGCCTCGGTCAGCGGGCAGGGGCTGGTCGACAACCTGATGAAGCAGATCGAACCGTTCGGCGCCGAATATCATCTCGGCCAGCAGGTCGACGCGATCGAGGTGCTGGGCTCGGCCGAAAAGCCCTTGTTCCGGGTCACCACCGACGCCGACCAGGTGTTCGAGGCGAAGACCATCGCGATCGCCGCCGGCGGCGGCTCGTTCCAGCCCAAGCGCCCGCCGGTTCCCGGCATCGAGAGCTATGAAGGCGGGTCGGTGTTCTATTCCGTGCGCAGAATGGAGCAGTTCCGCGACCGCGACGTGCTGATCGTCGGCGGCGGCGACAGTGCGCTCGACTGGACCTTGAGCCTTGAGCCGGTCGCCCGCTCGCTGACCTTGATGCATCGGCGCGACGAGTTCCGCGCCGTGCCCCATTCGGTCGACCAGATGCGCGCCCTGGTCGCGGCGGGCAAGATGAACCTCGTGTTCGGCCAGATGACCGGGCTCGAAGGCGATGGCCGGACGCTCTCGGCGGTGTCGTGCCGGGGGGCCGACAACCAGCCGTTCCAGGTCGCCTGCAACATGCTGCTGCCGTTCTTCGGGCTGACCATGAAGCTCGGCCCGATCGCCGACTGGGGCTTGAATCTCCACGAAAACCTGATCGCGGTGGATACCGAGAAGTTCGAGACCTCGACGCCGGGCATTTTTGCCATTGGCGACATCAACTGGTATCCGGGCAAGCTGAAGCTGATCCTGTCGGGGTTCCACGAGGCGGCGCTGTTTGCCCAGAAGGTGCACCGCTACGTCTATCCGGAGCGGCGCCTGACGTTCCAATACACCACCTCGTCGTCGAGCCTGCAGAAGAAGCTCGGGGTGGCTTGAAGGGGGGCTGAGCGCGGTGCGTTCGAATGGCGCTGCCGTCCGGTCGGCTTGCTTTGAGATGCGCTCTGGAACCACCGCCTTCACCTCTCCCCGGCCGGTCGGGACAGGGGGCGAGGGGCCTTCCGAAGAAGCACCGTGCAAGGCGCATACGGCCTTGTGCTGAAACGGCAATTCCCCCTCTCCCGGCCTTCGCTACGCGACGGCCGACCTCTCCCCGCCGGGGCTACCGGATTCACACATCTCGACAATCCATGTCTTGGCGCGGTGTTTCTCGCTTCGTCATGGCCGTGCTTGTCACGGCCATCCACGTCCTCCGCGGTCAAGGCAATGCGTGGATGGCCGGCACAAGGCCGGCCATGACGAAAAAGGACGGCGCATGCGCTATCCGTGGTTCTCGTGCGAAGCCTTGAGAGGTGGCGAATTCAGGCCCCTTTGAGAGATGTGTGAATGTCGTAGCCCCGCCGGGGTGAGGTGAAGGCGGTGGTTCTTGCGTGAGCTTCGGCCTTCGATAGGCTCAGGACGAGGGGACCGCTGACCGTTGCGCAAGTCAATGGCCGTCCCCGCACACACCATCGCTCGCAAATAGCATCGCCCCACTGGTCAACCGGAGGACGGCGCAGGGGCGGCATGTCCGCGCGGCCTCTTGGCTGGTCGCGAAAATCGCCTAAACACTGGAGGCCAAGGAGCGAAACAACCGCCATGCCCCCAGCCACGGCTGAGCGCCCGCTCGCCGCGATTGCCGCCCAGCTCGTCTGCTTCACCTTCATTTCGGCCAACGACGTCATCGTCAAGCTGATCGTCGCGGAATTGCCGAGCTGGCAAATCATTGCAGTCAGGAGCGGCTTCGGCCTGGCCCTGCTGGCGCCCGCCATCCTCTGGCGCCTGGCCGATGGCTCGGGCCGGCTCGTCACCCGCCGGATCGGCGCCCATGTCCTGCGCGCCGGCCTCTCGGCGGTCTCGATCGTCACCTATTTCGAGGCCTTGCGTGAGCTCGACCTGCCGGTCGCCACCACCATCCTGTTCGTCACGCCGTTCTTCGTCGTCGCCCTGTCCGGCCTGGCGCTGCGCGAGCGCGTGCCGGCCAATCGCTGGATCGCCGTGGTGATCGGTTTTGCCGGCGCGCTGGTCATCATCAAGCCGGACACGAGCGGCATATCCATGGCCGCGCTCCTGGTGGTGGTCTCGGCCGCCACCTGGGCCGCCACCATGGTCGCCATGCGCGACATGACCCGCACCGAGAGCAGCCTGGCGATCATCGTCTATTTCAACCTGTTCCTGGTCATCATCGCCGGCAGCCTCGCCTGGCCGCTGTGGCAGCCGCTGTCCTGGCGGATCATGGCGATCATCGCTTGCGTCGCGGCGATCCAGCTGATCGCCCAGCAGTTCATGATGGTGGCCTTCCGTTTGGCCTCGGCCTCGGTCACCGCACCGCTGCAATATGTCCAGCTGATCTGGTCGGTGCTGGCCGGCTGGTTCATCTTCGGCGTGATCCCGGCGCTGAACGTCTTCGCCGGCGCGGCGATCATCGTGGCGAGCGGGCTCTACCTGATCCTGAGCGAGCGGAGGTAGAGGGGGCGAGTGGCGAATGGCGAATGGCTGCCGGCGGCGCGATCAATCCGCTCGCACGTGAACCGCTGGCCCTTCACCTCTCCCCGCCGGGGCGAGGTGAGGGGGGCTCACGTGCATGGTTCGGAAAGCCGTGTTGAGCCTGGTTCCGGGGTGCGAGCTCAAATTCGAGCGCAAGCTCCCTCGGACGGCACTCTTGGCCGGCCTCGATATCCGGGTCCCACCCTGCCGCGACACACCGCCGCTTGTTTCGGCCGGGGTGATCGCGCACATATCAGGTCAGTTCAGAGGACCCTCATGCATCGGCTGATCCTGTTGCGTCACGCCAAATCGGACTGGCCGGCAGGCGTGGCCGACCACGAACGCCCGCTCAATGGCCGCGGCCGCCGTGGCGCGCCGCTGATCGGCGGCGCCATGGCCGAGCGGGGTTATGTGCCGGAGCGGGCGCTGGTCTCCAGCGCCCGGCGCACCCAGGAGACCTGGGCGCTGGCCAAGGCGGCCGGGCGGACGCTGCCGGAGGGCAGCGAGGATGCGCGGCTCTACCATGCCTCGGTCGGCATGCTCATGGCGGTCATCGGCCAGACCCCGGAAGAGATCAAAAGCCTGGCGCTGGTCGGCCATAATCCGGGCCTGGAGGCACTGGCGGGGAGCCTGGTGGCCGAGGGGCCGCTGATCGAACGCCAGCGGGTCTCGACCAAATATCCGACCGGGGGTCTCGCGGTGATCGACTGCGATATCGCCGCATGGCGCGACATCCGGCCGAAATGTGGCACGCTCATCGCCTTCATCAGCCCGCGCGACCTCGACGCCGGGGCGGAATGACATGGCCTGGACCGGCTTTCTGAACGAGTCCCGGCTCGCCGCCCGCTCGATCGCCGCCTATGCCACCGACTGGGTCAGCCCGACCTTGCGGCTCGGCGTCACCGGCCTGTCGCGCTCCGGCAAGACGGTGTTCATCACCGCCCTGGTGCACGGCTTGCTGACCGCGTCGCGCTGGCCGGTGTTCGAAGCGCAGGCGCAAGGTCGGATCGCCCGGGTGCGGCTGGAACCGCAGCCCGACGACGGCATTCAGCGTTTTGCCTATGAGGACCACCTGGCGAGCCTGACCGGGCCCGACCGGGTCTGGCCCGAAGGCACCAAGCGGATCAGCGAGATCCGGCTCGCCATCGATTTCGCCTCCAATTCCGGCCTGATGCGCGGCACCGAGAAGACGCTGACGCTGGATATCGTCGATTATCCCGGCGAATGGCTGCTCGACCTGCCGCTGCTCGCCCAGTCCTATGGCGAATGGTCGCGCCGCAGCCTGGAGGCGGCCGGCAATCCGCCGCGCAAGGGCCTGTCGGGCGCCTGGCTGGCGGCGCTGGCTGAGGTCGACCCGTTCGCCCGCGCCGACGAGACGACCGCGCGCCGGCTCGCCGAGCTGTTCACCAGCTACCTGAAGGCTTGCCGCGACGAGCGGGTGTCGCTGTCGACCTTGCCGCCCGGGCGCTTCCTGCTGCCGGGCGAGATGGAGGGCTCGCCGGCGCTGACCTTCGCGCCGATGGAGCTCGGTGGCCGCGAGCCGCCCGGCGACAGCCTGGCGGCGCTGATGGAGAAGCGCTTCGAGAGCTACAAACGCCTCGTCGTGATGCCGTTCTACGCCAATCATTTCGCCACGCTCGACCGGCAGATCGTGCTGGTCGATGCGCTGGCCGCGCTGAATGCCGGCCCGCCGGCGCTGGCCGACCTGGAACTGGCGCTGGCCGACGTGCTGACCGCGTTCCGGCCGGGCCGCAACTCCTTCGTCTCGGCGATCCTGGCGCGACGCATCGACAAGATCCTGTTCGCCGCGACCAAGGCCGACCATTTGCACCAGGTCAGCCACGACCGGCTGGAGGCACTGCTCGGCCGGCTGACCGAGCGGGCGATCAAGCGCGCCGAATTCGCCGGCGCCCAGGTCGACGCGGTGGCGCTGGCGTCGCTGCGCGCCACCCGCGAGACGACGGTCAACCGGCGCGGCGAAGCGCTCGCCTGTATCGTCGGCACGCCCTTGCCCGGCGAGACCGCGGGCAACGAGACGTTCGACGGCCGGTCCGAAATCGCGGTGTTTCCGGGCGAGCTGCCGGCCGATCCGGCTGCTCTGTTCACCGGTCCGACGGCCTTCGACGGCGAGGACTACCGGTTCGTGCGGTTCCGCCCACCGCCGGCCGATCCGCTCCGGCCGCTGCCGCATATCCGCCTCGACCGCGCGGTGGAATTCCTGATCGGAGACCGGCTGACATGAGCGGCGCCCCGAAAAAGCCGGCGGCCTTCCGCCTGGACCAGGCCGATGTCGAGATCGCCGCGCCGTCGGATGCGCCGGTGCCTCACCATTC
Source organism: Phreatobacter stygius (assembly GCF_005144885.1). NCBI lineage: Bacteria > Pseudomonadati > Pseudomonadota > Alphaproteobacteria > Hyphomicrobiales > Phreatobacteraceae > Phreatobacter > Phreatobacter stygius. The sequence continues at coordinate 311,653 of NZ_CP039690.1, read as the reverse complement.
CGGCCCGGCGGTGGAGGCCATCCTGCCGCCGCCGGCAGCCCCGCCGCCGGCCAGCCGCTGGGTCAAGCTGTTCTGGACCGGCCTCGGCGCCCTTTTGTCGCTCGCCTTCGGCTTGGCGGTGTCGCGGCTGGTCGAGGATCTCTTCGCACGGGCCGCCTGGCTCGGCTGGGGCGGGGTCGCGGCGGTGGCGCTGTTCGCGCTTGCCGGCCTCGTCCTGCTGATCCGGGAACTGGCTTCGCTCAGCCGGCTAAACCGTTTCGACCGGCTGCGCGAGCGGGCCGAAAAGGCGCTGGCGGAGAAAGACGACCGGGCCTGCGCCGTGGTCGCCGACGACCTGATCGCGGCGCTGTCGTCCAACCCGCGCACGGCGCGCGGCCGGGCCTTGTTCGGCGAGGCCATTCTGGGCGGCATCATCGACGGGCCGCAGCGGCTCAGGATCGTCGAACGCGAGGTGCTGGAGCCGCTCGATCGCGAGGCGATCCGGCTGGTGGCGGAAGCCGCCCGGCGGGTCTCGATCGTCACGGCGGTCAGCCCGCGGGCGGCGGTCGACCTCGCCGTGGTGTTCGGCTCGGCGATCCAGCTGGTGCGCCGGCTCGCCGAACTCTATGGCGGCCGTCCCGGCACCTTCGGCATGTTCAAGCTGACCCGCCATGTGATGACCCATATGGCGCTGACCGGCGGCATGGCGGCCGGCGATACCGTGCTCGACCAGATCCTCGGCGCGGGCCTTGCCTCGAAACTCTCGGCCAAGCTCGGCGAGGGCGTGCTCAACGGCCTGTTGACCGCGCGGCTTGGCGTTACGGCCATCGCCGTGACGCGGCCCTTGCCCTATATTCAATCGCCACGGCCGGATCTGCGCGATCTCGCCGGCGATGCGCTGACCTTCTCGGCGACCAAGGCCGAGCGGGAACGATAAGGCGGCTCGACGGTTGGATCGACGGTGTGGCTGATCAAGGGCTTGGCTCACGGCGGGCAGAACCTGCCGGCGCGGGGCCCGGCCGTCAGACCGAGGAGACCTCGATGTTCAAGACTGTGCTCTGTCCTGTCGACGTCAACGAATCCGGCCTCGAGGCGCGGGCCATCGCCACCGCGGTGCCGATGGTCAAGGCCAATGGCGGCACGCTGACGCTGCTCGCCGTGGTGCTGGATTCGCCCGTCATGGCGGCCGAATATCTGCCGCCGGATTTTCGCGAGAACCAGGTCCGCGAGGCCCAGGACGCGCTGACCAGGCTCGCCCGCGAGACCGGCCTGCCGGCCGAGCAGGTCCAGGTCCGGATCCGGCACGGCCGGCCCTATCACGAGATCCTGGAAGAGGCGCGCGCCACCCATGTCGACCTGATCGTCATGGCATCGCACCGGCCGGGTCTGTCGACCTATCTGCTCGGGTCGAACTCGACCTATGTGGTGCGCCATGCCGCCTGTTCGGTGATGGTCATTCGCGACCAGGCGGCGTAGCGGCGGAAGGCGTTCGGAAGGCGGGTGCCGTGGCCCTCATGCGCTAGCATGAGGGCCAGAGGTGTCAGTTGACCGGGCCGCCGCGGCCAAGCGTTTCCATGTCCGGTTCGCTCGGTTTGACGCCGGCGGCGCGGTTGACCAGGACGGTGACGATCCACAACACGATGCCGATGCCGAGCAACACGCCGGCGATGCGGTACTGCACGGGATCGCGGCCGGTCCAGGGGCCGGTCAGGAAGGCGCAGGACAAGGCGCCGAGCACCGGCAGGATGGTCGGTGAGCGGAAGTGCTTATGCTCGACCGGATCGCGGCGCAGGATCAGCACGGCAATGTTGACGACGGTGAAGACGGCAAGCAGCAGCAGCGCCGTGGTGCCGCCGAGCGCCGGCACTTCGCCGACGAAGGTGATCAGCGCGAAGGCGAGCAGGGTGGTGAAGGCGATGGCCACATAGGGCGTGCGCCGGCTGGGATGGACCCGGCCGAGCAGCGGCGGCAGGACATGCTCGCGGCTCATGCCATAGACCAGCCGGCTGGCCATCAGCATGTTGATCAGGGCGCTGTTGGCGACCGCGAACATGGTGATGAAGCCGAAGATGCCGAGCGGGAAATTCGGCGCACCGGCCTGGACCACCTTCAGGAGCGGCGTTTCGCCCTCGCCGAGCTGTTCGGGCGGCACCAGGGTGATCGCCGAGATCGACACCAGGACATAGATCGCCCCGGTGATGATCAGGCCGGTGAGCAGCACGACCGGAAAATGGCGCGTCGGATCCTTGCATTCCTCGGCCATGTTGACCGAGTCCTCGAACCCGACCATGGCGAAGAAGGCGAGCGTCGTGGCGGCGATGACCGGCCAGACCATGCTGCCGTCGACGCCGGTCTTGAACTGCATGACGCGCGATACGTCGCCCTGTCCGGCGCTGATCGCCCAGAGGCCGATGAAGATGATGATCAACAGGCCGGTCAGCTCGACGCAGGTCAGCACCACATTGGCCTTCACGCTTTCGCCGACGCCGCGGAAATTGACCGCCGCGCAGGCCGCCATGAAGGCCAGCCCGACCAGCGTAACGCCGACCGTGGTCAGGTTGAGCCCGAAGGCATTGGACATGTTGGCGGCAAAGGCCCGGGAGGCGGTCGAGGCCGAGGTGATGCCCGAACACATGACCGCGAAGGCGACGATGAAGGTGATGAAGTGGATGCCGAAGGCCTTGTGGGTATAGAGCGCGGCGCCGGCGGCCTTCGGATATTTGGTGACCAGTTCGAGATAGCTGAAGGCGGTGATGACCGCGACCACGAAGGCCACCAGGAAGGGCAGCCAGACGACGCCGCCGACCTGTTTGGCGACCTGGCCGGTCAGCGCATAGATGCCGGTGCCGAGAATGTCACCGACGATGAAGAGCAGGAGAAGCCAAGGGCCCATGACCCTGTGCAGGCTGGGCTCGACCGCAACCGGAGGCTGGTCGGCGGCATTCGCAGAAACGTCGGTCATCGGAATGTCCTTCCAATTCCACGCGCATCGACGGTTTCATGAAAGGCCCATTCCGGACGGCCTGTCAAAGCGGCAGGCGCAACCTGAGCGGGAAGCAGGATTGACGCCATCGGGCGGCGGCCAGGCGGAGCAGGCTCCGATCGCGGACCTGGCCGAATCGCGGCGGATGTGCCGATCGCGCGTGAACCTGTCCCGAGGCTGACAGGGCGCGTCCGGGCGCCGTTCAAGGCCAATGGGCCAAAGCCGCGGAACTTGCGAACAATTCGCGTGTTGATCGATCGATCTGGTGCGGCCGGTTCCCTCTTGCAGGAGGAGGCGATCATGACATTGATCTGGCTCGGTGCGCTGCTGTTCGTCGGTGGCGTGCTTTATCTTGCGTACGAGGTGCTCTGGCAGGGACCGCTCAGCGCGTTGCGCCGGTCACGTGCCGCAGGGGCCGGCGATACGCTGGAGCCGCGGCGGGGCGGTTCATACGGAACCACCTGGCCGGGCTTTGCCCTTCTGGCGGCCGGGGCTGCGCTGCTGCTGGGCGCGGCGGTCGGCGCGTCCTGAGCGCCAGGGCCGCCGCTTGAGGCGCCGGGCATCGGCTTCGAACTGCACGGCGAAGCGTGGCAGGCGTTCCAGGCCATGCTCGGCGATTGAACCTCACCATCAGGCTGTGGACTTCGCCGGCCGAACCGATCCGGCTATGCTCGGATCGTCGGCAGGTGCGCAATGGCTATCCGGGCCACTGTTCCGTCGACGCGTCCGAGCCGCATGAGACCGGGACGGTGAAGACCCATGATCGTGCCGATCAAGAGCCTTTATGAAGCCCATCTGACGGTGAGCGACCTCGACCGCTCGATCGCCTTCTACCGCGATACCCTCGGTCTGCCGCTGGCCTTCATCATTGACGCGCGCAACGTCGCCTTCTTCTGGGTGCCGAAGCCCGACACCGCCATGCTGGGGCTCTGGTCGATCGGCTCGGCGCCGCTGTCGATGCGGCTGCACATCGCCTTTTCGGTCGACCTGGCCGATGTCGAAAAATCGGTGGCTTTGCTCAGGGCGAAGGGGTTGACGCCGCATGACGGCGGCAACCGGCTGATCGACGAGCCGGTGGTGCTGGCGTGGATGCCCGCGGCGAGCGTCTATTTCACCGATCCCGACGGACATTCGCTGGAATTCATCGCGCTGCTGCCGGAGCCGCCGCGGCCCGATCTCGGCCGCGTCATGTTGTCGGAATGGCGCGGCATCCACGGGTGAGCGGCATCCACGGGTGACTTGGAGGACGACATGATCAGGCGCTGGCGCCGGCTCGACGAGCCGGGTCTGGAGGTCTGCCGCCTGCGGCCGACCAGCGACGGGGTGCTGGTGACAGCCTCGCTGGTCCATGCCGGCGCGATGCCTTTCGGCCTGAATTACCGCTGGCAACTCGACGGCGACTGGCGGACCCGCAGCCTGCATCTCGACCTCGCGGCCGATGACATCGGCTCGCTGTCGATCGAGCGGGCGGGCGCTGCCGCCTGGCGGGTCGACGGCGCGGCACGGCCCGACCTTGACGGCTGCGCCGAGCTCGACCTGTCGGCGACGCCGTTCTGCAACACCCTGGCGATCCGCCGGATGGCGGGTGCCACCGGCGAACTGACGACGGCCTATGTCGCGGCGCCCGGCCTGACGGTGACGCCGTCGAGGCAGCGTTACCAGGCGCTGGGGACAGACCGCTGGTGTTATGTCGATCTCGGCGTTTTCAAGGGTTTCGAGGCGGTGGTCGAGGTTGACGGCGACGGGCTGGTGTCGCGTTACGAAGGCTTGTTCGAGGCCTTGCCGGACTAGCCCGCGGGGTCCCCGGCTCATCACGCCAGGCAGGCGCAAGGCCCACAGGCAAACGGCCCTTGGATCGGGTCGGTGGCCGAATTGACTCCATACCAACTGGTGGGTATGGTCCGAGAGGAAGAAGCGATCATGGCGCAAGAGCAGCATCCGTCAAAAGCCAGGTTGATCGCGGCGGCGCTGAACGTGGTGCGCGCCAAGGGCTACAACGCCACCCGGGTCGAGGACATCTGCGCCGCGGCAGGTGTCACCAAGGGCAGTTTCTTCCATCATTTCGCCAGCAAGGACGACCTGGCGCTGGCCGCCGCCGAGGCCTGGGGAACTTGCGCGGAGGGGCTGTTCGCGGCAGCGGAATTCGCCGCGGCGCCGGATCCGCTGGAGCGGCTGCTCGGCTATCTCGCGCTGCGCAAGGCCCTGATGACCGGCGAACTGGCCGACTGGACCTGCTTTGCCGGCACGGTCGTCCAGGAGACCTATGCCACCCATCCCGACCTGCGCGACGCTTGCGCGCGCGGCATGACCGACCATTCGGCCGTGCTCGCCGAGGTGGTTGAGGCCGCCATCCGGCAGCATCGCGTCGAAGCGTCGTGGACCGCCCTCAGCCTCGCCCTGCATATCCAGACGGTCATCCAGGGCGCCTTCATCCTGGCCAAGGCCCAGGGCCAGGCGCAGGCCGCGCGCGACAGCATCGATCATCTGGCCCGCTATGTCGAACTGGTGATCCGCGGTCCGCAACAAGCCTAGTTCCAGGGGAGCCGCATCGTGCCGTCATATCGTTGGGTGATCGTCGCCGCTGGCGCCTTGATGACATGTGTCGCCATCGGCGCGATGTTTTCGCTGGCCGTGTTTCTCGAGCCGATGTCGGCGCAAACCGGATGGGGCCGTGCCGGCATTTCCGGCGCCATGACCATCGACTTCCTGGTCATGGGCGTCGCCGGCTTCGGCTGGGGCGCGGCCAGTGATCGCTACGGCCCGAGGATCGTGGTGCTGGCCGGGGCGGTCCTGCTCGGCGCCGGGCTGGTGCTGGCAAGCCAGGCCACCTCGCTCCTGGGCTTCCAGTTCGCTTACGGCGTCGTGCTCGGCCTTGCGGCCGGGGCCTTCTTCGCACCGATGATCGCGACGGTGACGTCCTGGTTCGACACCGGCCGAGGCCTCGCGGTATCGCTCGTTTCGGCGGGCATGGGCGTGGCGCCGATGACGATCTCGCCGCTCGCCGGCTGGCTGGTCTCGCATTATGACTGGCGTACCGCCATGGCGACCATCGGTGTCATGGCCTGGGTGCTGCTGATCCCGGCGGCCCTGCTGGTCCGCCTGCCGCCCGCGCCGGCGGCCAGCGAAGCCGAGGCGCCCGATACCGGGCCGGACATGTCGCTTGCCGACGCATTGAAGTCGCCGCAATTCCTGGTGCTCGGCGCGACCTTCTTCCTGTGCTGCGCCGCCCATTCCGGGCCGATCTTCCACACCATGAGTTATGCCATGTTCTGCGGCATCTCGACCATGGCGGCGGTCAGCATCTACAGCCTCGAGGGGCTGGCCGGCCTCGGCGGCCGCCTGCTGCTCGGCGTTCTCGCCGACAGGGTCGGCGTCAAGCAGGTGCTGGTCGCCGGCCTGCTGGTCCAGGCGGTGGCCATCGCGGCCTATGTCTTCGTCAGCCAGCTCAGCGGCTTCTACCTGCTGTCGGTCATTTTCGGCACGGCCTATGGCGGCGTCATGCCGCTTTATGCGGTGCTCGCCCGCGACCATTTCGGCCAGCGGATCATGGGCGCGGTTTTCGGCGCGGCGACGATGCTCTCCAGCCTCGGCATGGCGATCGGCCCGCTCGCCGGCGGCTGGATCTTCGATGCCTTCAACGCCTATCGCTGGCTCTATGTCGGCTCGGGCCTCGTTGCCCTCGCCGCGGTGGCGCTGGCCCTGGCCTTTCCACCGCTGCGCCGCGCGCAAGCGGCCTGACGCCCGGCCGGACTGCCGGACCGCTCCTTGGTCCGGTGGTCAGGCGGTCGCCGGCCGCCGCGCCGGCACGTCCGCGGGGGGCGGTGTCTCGCAGCGGTCACGCCGTCGCCGCGCGGAACGTCACCATCAGCGGCAAGTTGGCGGAATTCCGGGACGCTCCTGGCCGGCCGCGTGGGCACCTGTTTCCCCTCAGGGCAGCAGGGCCGCCGGCGGATCCTGTGGGTCGATGGTGACGGGCTTGTTGCGGATCAGCCATTGGGCCATCTGCCAGGCCATGTAGCCGGCCACCACCAGCACCGCGCCGGCGAGTGCCCAGGTCAGCGTCTTGACCGCCTCGATGCCGACGACGATGGCGGCGCCGGCGAGCACCAGGCTGAACAGGCCGACCAGCCCGTAGCGCCAGGCCGGCTCGCCGCCGAGGAAACGCGCCTTGGGCGAGGCTTTGGCGATGCGCGGCAGCAGTTCGCGCACGAAGGCGGCGAAGGCCTCGTCGTTGGTCTCGACCTCCATCAGGCCGCGATAGCTGAGATTGGCGAACCAGACGGATTTGCCGAGCCGCTGGCTGACCTCGACCCGGAACCGCCGCGTGTAGAGATTGGCCGGGCGATAGACGATGCGCACCTCGCCGATCTGGTGCAGCGGCAGCCGGCCCTCGATCTTGCCGTCGCTCCAGGCCAGCGCGTCGGGCTCGAGCGTGAAGGTGATCTCGGCGCCGACCAGTTTCGGCCGGTGGCGGAAGAACGGCTGGCCCCTGGCGTCACGCCAGAGGGCATCGGCGGGTGCTGTGGCGATCGGCTCGGTCATGGGTCTGGGGTCTAGGGGGCGGGCGGGACCGAGTCCAGTATTCGTCGTCGTGCGAGAGCTCAAGGCCGGCAAAGGAGAGGACAGAAAGGAGATTGCGGGCGAACCCCTGACGTCACCCCCGGCGAGCGAAGCGAGGGAAGGGGGTCCAGGAGTCGACAATCCGCCCTCTCCGCGCATGCGTTCCGGTGATTTCGCGACGTTGGAGTGGGAGCTCTGCAGCTCCTGGACCCCCTTCCCTCGCTTCGCTCGCCGGGGGTGACGTAGAAGCCCGTGGGATGGCCTGGTCAGAGAGTGTGCACGTCAGTGTCGTGTCGACTTCCGGTGGCCTGTTTCGCTCGTCGTTCCGCGTGGCCCTACCGCACCAGTTCCTTCATTGCCTTGTCGAGGCCGGAGAGGGTGAGCGGGAACATGCGCTGCTCCATCAGGTCGCGGACCATGCCGACCGAATGGGTATAGTCCCAGTGCTTCTGCTGGACCGGGTTCAGCCAGACCATCGAGGGATAGACGGCGGAAATCCGCTTCAGCCAGGTGACCCCGGCCTCCTCGTTGAAATGTTCCACCGAGCCGCCCGGCTGGGCGATCTCATAGGGGCTCATCGAGGCGTCGCCGACAAAGATCACCTTGTAGTCGTTGCCATATTTATGCAGCACGTCCCAGGTCGGCACGGTCTCGTCGAAGCGCCTGGAGTTCTTCTTCCAGACCTTCTCGTAAAGGCAGTTGTGGAAGTAGAAATATTCCATGTGCTTGAACTCGGCCTTGGCGGCCGAGAACAGCTCCTCGCAGAGCTGGATGTGCCAGTCCATCGAGCCGCCGACGTCGAAGAAGATCAGCACCTTGATGGAATTGCGCCGCTCGGGCCGCATCTGCACGTCGAGGAAGCCGTGGCGGGCGGTCTCGCGAATGGTGCCGTCGAGGTCGAGCTCGTCGGGCGAGCCGGTGCGGGCGAATTTGCGCAGGCGGCGCAGCGCGATCTTGATGTTGCGGGTGCCGAGCTCGACCGTGTCGTCGTAATCCTTGAACTCGCGCTTGTCCCAGACCTTGACCGCGCGGAAATTGCGGTTGCCGTCCTGGCCGATGCGAATGCCTTCCGGGTTATAGCCATAGGCGCCGAAGGGCGAGGTGCCGCCGGTGCCGATCCACTTGTTGCCGCCCTGGTGGCGGCCCTTCTGTTCGGCGAGCCGCTGCTTCAGCGTCTCCATCAGCTTGTCCCAGCCGCCCAGCGCCTCGATCTGTTTCTTTTCCTCCTCGGTCAGAAACTTCTCGGTGAGCTTGCGCAGCCATTCCTCGGGGATCTCGGCCTCGATCCCCTCGACCACCGTTTCCAGCCCCTTGAAGGTGGCGCCGAACACCTTGTCGAACTTGTCGATATTGCGCTCGTCCTTCACCAGGGTGGCGCGCGACAGGTAATAAAAATCCTCCGGCGAGCGCTCGATGACATCGGCGTCGAGCGCCTCCATCAGCGTCAGATATTCCCGCACGGTGACCGGCACGCCGGCCTTTTTCAGGTCGTGGAAGAAGGTGATGAACATGGCACGAGTTTAAGCATGGAAATGCCGGCCGTCACCCGTGTCGAAAGCTAGAGCTAGTCCTTGCCGACGAGCGCCGCGCGCGGGTCGTCGGGCGCGACATATTCCAGGATGTCGCCGGGCTGGCAGTCGAGCGCGACGCAGATCGCGTCGAGCGTCTCGAAACGCATGCCCTTCACCTTGCCGGACTTCAGAAGCGAGACATTGGCTTCGGTAATGCCGACCCGGGTGGCGAGTTCCTTCGAGCGCATCTTGCGGCGCGCCAGCATGACATCGAGATTGACCAGGATCGGCATCAGACGAAGCTCGCATTTTCCTCGGCGATTCGGGCAGCCTCGCCGAGCGTCCAGCCAATCGCGACGAGCAGGCCACCGACGATCGCCCAGAGGATGTCGTCGAGCCCGATCGTGATCGCGATCACCTTCTGTCCCTGCGGATTGGCGAGCGTCAGGATCACGCCGGCCGCGGCGCGCCAGAGCGGCGAGAGCAGGCCCTTGATCACCAGGATCAAACCGATGCGCCGGACGCGGGTGGCCACCAGATCGGAGAAGCTGATGCCGGTGGCGAAACCGGAAAACACCGCGCGTGCCTGCAGCAGCAGGTAGATCAACAGGGCGAGCGGCGGCGCCGACAGCGCGATGCCGGCGAGCTGAACCGCCGGGGTGACCGCGACCGGGTGGCCAGCGAGGCCAATATGGGGCGCCAGGATGCCCCTGACGAGCTCAGGGTCGAGCCAGACCCAGAGCGAGCCGACGACCGCGATCGCCATGCAGACAAGCGTCGCTCCCGACATGATGCGAGCCCAGCGCGCGCGCCGGTCGGCGATGGCCCTGAGACCGGCAATGTTCCTGTTGTCGACAATGTGGGTCACGCAATGGCTCCGTTTGACTCGATATTTTATTTCTGTAATACGATAATTAATCGCCGTCAAATTGGAATTGAAACATGTTTGTGCCGCCCGCGTCGACGACCTCCATCCTGCTGGCCGTGGCGCTGGCGCTGTCCGGCGGTTTGGGCCTGTTGTTGCCGCGCCTGTCGCGGGCCTTCGTCCTGATGGTCGTTTCGCTGGGGCTCTCGGGCTGTTTCGGCGTGCCGGTGTCGAGCCTGCCGCGGCTGATGCGGCTCGATTTCCTGACCATGGATTTCAACGAGGTGCGCGCCGGCTTGCGGCTGCCGGCCATGCTGGCGCTGCGTCCGGGCGACGCCACGATGTCCATCAAGACCAGGGCCGAGGGCCGGCCCGAGACGGTCGACCGTTTCGTGCTGGTGGAAACGACGGCGCCGGCCGAACGGGCCGGGCTCGCCGGCCAGGCCCGGCCGGGCTTCGCGCTCAGCGTCTGGCGGGTCGACCCGAACGACGTGCCACGGCTGGCGGCGATCCAGGCGCTGGGACGCGACTCCAGGACCAGCGGTCCGCGCATCAGGGGCAGCGTCGAGATCCGGGTCGCGGGCGGCTGCGCCCGGTCGGCGATCCCCGACGGCCCGGTCAGGATATCGAGTTTTCTCAAGCCGGCGCGCGAGGAGAGCTTCATCACCCTGACCGAGGATACCGACCTCAGGGCTGCGATCGCCGCGGCGGATTGGCAGGACAAGGTGCCGCGCTGCGCGGGGTGAGGGGGAGGGGCTGGTCCTCTACGTCACCCCCGGCGAGCGAAGCGAGGGAAGGGGGTCCAGGAGCCAACAGACTGCACCCTTAGCGCATGTGTTTGGGAGATTTCGCGGTGGTCGGCGAAGCGCCTTGCAACTCCTGGACCCCCTTCCCTCGCTGCGCTCGCCGGGGGTGACGTAGAGGTTCAAGCGGGGTCTGGTCTGGTGTCGTTCGCTCGCTCCGGCGCGGCGCAGCGAGCCCGTGGGGCGGTCTTATGCCTCAGTCGCTGCCACCGCCGCCGCCGCTGTCACCACCGCCGCCGCCATCGGAGGACGAGGACGAGGACGAGGACGAACTGCTGTCGCTGCCGCCGGCGCTCGCCGAGGCGCCGTCGCTGTCCGACGTGTCGCCGCTGGCGCGGCCGAACAGCACTGCCATCAGGGCCGCGCCGCCGCCGATGACCGCAATGACAAGGCCGAGGGTCGAGCTCATGGCGCTGTCCTCGCCGGCGGCTCAGCGTCCGCCGGGCTTGCCGCGTTGGCCGGTTCGATCCTTGGCCGCCGCGCCCACATCGACACGGCTGTCGACATAGGCGAAGAGGCCAATGAGACCGGTGGTGATCAAGGTAACGCCGAGTGTGATCGTGTTCATGCCCGGCATGGTGCCGGGGGTCTGTTTCCGCGGCATGTCGCCGGGCGCCGGCCTCCGCGGCCGGACGAAACACTCAAACGATCAGAGCGGCTCCCAGGCCCCCGATGGCGCCCGGCAGAGCCGCTGTTCGTCGAGCGTCACCGGCGGCGGCGCGCCGACAAAGGCTGCGACCGGACCGTCGAACACAACAAGCGTGGCCGAGACGATCCGGCAGGCGCGGTTGCCGCCGGTTTCCGGATAGACCGACAAGGTCATGTCGCGGCGAAGCCCGGTGCGGCTACGCCAATTGGTGTCGAGGCCGCGGCTGCTGGCGCCGGTGGCCTGGACGAGGGTGCGGATCTCACCGACATCTTCGTCGGTGAGCGCCAGGATCGCCGGGCAACCCTCGGTTTCGGGCGTCACGGTGCGGCTGATGGCGGTGACCGAGCCGCCGATGAACAGGCCGCCACCGCCGGCCTGGCTCGACTGGGTGCCGCCGGACTGGGTCAGCCGGCAGCGGGCGACCTGACGTTCGATCGCCCAGGGCGAGGCGGGCGGCTGCGGGCCCGGCGGGGTCGCCTCGGTCGCCAGCTGCGCACAGCCGGCGAGACCGAGGATTGCCGCGACGAGGGCAGGCCGCACCAGCCCCTGCATCAGCCTCTCCTGGCGAGGAAGGCCAGGCGCTCGAACAGATGCACGTCCTGTTCGTTCTTCAACAGCGCGCCATGGAGCGGCGGGATCGACTTGCGCGGATCCTTCTCGCGCAGGGTTTCCGGGCTCATGTCCTCGACCATCAGCAGCTTCAGCCAGTCGAGCAGCTCGGAGGTCGAGGGCTTCTTCTTCAGGCCGGGCACGTCGCGCACCTCGTAGAAGATGCGCAGCGCCTCGGACACCAGCTTCTGCTTGATGCCGGGGAAATGGACATCGACGATGCGCGCCATGGTCTCGGCATCGGGGAACTTGATGTAGTGGAAGAAGCAGCGGCGCAGGAAGGCGTCCGGCAGTTCCTTCTCGTTGTTGGAGGTGATGATCACCACCGGCCGCTGCGCCGCCTTCACCGTCTCGCCGGTCTCGTAGACGAAGAATTCCATCCGATCGAGCTCCTGCAGGAGGTCGTTGGGGAATTCGATATCGGCCTTGTCGATCTCGTCGATCAGCAGCACCGGCCGGACGTCGGCGGTGAAGCCTTCCCACAATTTGCCGCGCCGGATGTAGTTGGCGATGTCCTTGACCCGCTCGTCGCCGAGCTGGCTGTCGCGCAGCCTGGACACCGCGTCATATTCGTAGAGGCCCTGCTGGGCCTTGGTGGTCGACTTGACATGCCATTCGATCAGCGGCGCGCCGATCGCCTTGGCGATCTCGATGGCGAGCACGGTCTTGCCGGTGCCAGGCTCGCCCTTCACCAAGAGCGGACGCTCGAGCGTGATCGCGGCATTGACCGCCACCTTCAGATCGTCGGTCGCGACATAGTCGCTGGTGCCCTCGAAACGCCGGGACGTCATGGATGCTCCTTGAAACCAAAATCAGCGTCAATCTGCTTCAGGCCGGCAGGGTAGGGGGCGAGGCCTGCAGCCGCAAGCACCCGGCAGAATTTGCCGGACCGGCAACCGATCTTGCCGGGCGGGCTCAAATCAACCTCCGGTTAACCAGCTAAGACATTGAAATCTCTCGCACCTGCCTTGGCATGGCCGCTGCAGAGCCAGGGCCGACAGCGATGCAAGTGCAGCGCGGCAGGGTATCGGCCGTTTGGCCCGGGGGAGGAATGTCATGGGTATCTTCGGTGCGATGACCACGGCGGTCAGCGGTCTCGCCGCGCAGTCCTACGCGCTCGAGAATATCTCCGGCAATATCGCCAATTCGCAGACCTCGGGCTTCAAACGGATCGATACCAGTTTTGTCGACCTGATCCCCGACGGCGCGCCGAAGCGCGAACTGGCCGGCTCGGTGACCGCGCAGTCGCGCGCCACCAACACGATCCAAGGCCAGGTCCAGGCGAGCGGAGTGAATACCAACCTGGCGATCAATGGCAGCGGCTATTTCATCGTCCAGCAGTCGACCGGTTCGCTCGACAACCAGCCGGTGTTCTCCAATGTTAATTATTACACCCGGCGCGGCGATTTCACCGTCGATGCCAATGGCTACATGGTCAACGGCGCCGGTTATTACCTGCGCGGCCTGAAACTCGACCCGACCACCGGCAACCCGTCGGGCAGCTCGCCGACCGCGATCCAGATCACCAATGACGTGATCCCGGCCAAGTCGACCTCGGCGATCAATTACCGCGCGAGCCTGCCCTCGGTGCCGGCCACCGCCCGCTACCAGGCCTCCGTGGCGGGGAGCGAACTGATCGACCCGACGCTGACCGCTGGCGCGGCGAGCTATGGCAGTGTTCCGGGCGACGCCGCGAAATTTGTCGCGTCCTCGGTTTCCGGCGGTTCGATCACCGCCTACGACCCGCTCGGCAATCCGGTCAACGTCCAGGTGCGCTGGACCAAGACCGCCAATGCTTCGGCCGGTCCGCCGGCGGTCGAGGCGACCTGGAACGCCTATTACCAGTCGAATTCCGGTGCCGGCACCGAGGCCTGGACCCGCATCGGCAGTGATTTCACCTTTAATGGCACCGGTCAGATGACCGCGCCGACGACCAGCCCGACGATCTCGAACCTGACCGTCAACGGCGTCAATGTCGGCAATGTCAAACTCGACATCGGCAGCAACGGCATCTCCCAGTATGCCCGCACCGACGGCTCGGTGCTGGTCACCACGATCGACCAGAACGGCTATTCGGCCGGTAAGCTCGCCAATGTGACGATCACCGATACCGGCCGGGTGCGCGGCAACTACACCAATGGCCAGGCGCTCGACCTGTTCCAGATCCCGCTTGCCACCTTCCAGGGCGAGAACAGCCTGAAGCGCATGGATGGCGGCGCCTTCGGCGAGACCGCCGAATCCGGCTCACCCATTCTTGGCGGCGGCGGCAAGATCTCGTCGAACAGCCTCGAGGGCTCGAATGTCGATATCTCCGAGGAGTTCACCAAGCTGATCGTGACGCAGCAGGCCTATGCCTCGAACACGCGCATCGTCACCACGGCGAACGCGATGCTCCAGGAAACCATCAACATGATCCGCTGAACGCGGATCTTGATATCTGGCGTCAAGGAGTGACGGGACATGGCCCTGTCGAGTGCCCTCAACAACGCGTTGTCCGGATTGCGGTTCACCTCGACCGCGATGAGCCTGACCGGCGCCAATATCGCCAATGCCGGAAACTCGACCTATACCCGCAAGACCATCGACCCGATCTCGATGCTGTCGGGCACCGGCATCGGCGGGGTCGAGGCCGGCAGCGTCCGGCGTGAATTCGACGCCTTCGTCCAGCGCCAGCTGATCTCCGAACGGTCGAACGGCTATTACGCCTCGACCCGGGCGAATTTCATGGGCCGGCTCGACCAGGCCTTCGGCGCGCCGGGTTCGGCGCGCGCGCTCGACACGGTGATGAACAATTTCTCCACCGCGTTCCAGACCCTGCAGACCTCGCCGGAAAGCGCCACCGCGCGCGCCGGCGTGATCAATTCGGCGACCGTGCTGACCCAGTCGCTGCGGTCGCTCAGCAGCACCATCCAGGGCATGCGCCAGGATGCCGAACAGGGCCTGGCGGACGCGACCAAGGCGCTCAACGGGCTGCTCGGCGACCTGCAGTCGATGAACGAGACCTTGCGCACCACCAGCACCTCGGACGCCTCGCGCGCCGGGCTCCTGGACCGGCGCGACGACCTGGTCGACCAGATCTCGCAATATGTCGACGTGCGTGTGGCCTATGATTCCAGCGACGGCGTGCAGCTTTATGGCGGCAACGGCTTCGTGCTGCTCAGCGGCACGTCGCCGACCCTGAATTTCGACGCCCGCGGCCTGATCGGCCCGGCCAATCAATATGATCCGGATCCGGCCAAGCGCTCGGTCGGCACCATTACCGCGGCGATCGGCGGCTCGACCGTCGACCTGGTCGCCCAGGGCGTGTTCAAGTCCGGCAAGATCGGCGCGCTCCTGGAACTGCGCGACAAGTCGCTGGTGGCGGCCCAGGACCAGCTCGACCAGATCGCCGGCGGCCTGGCCCAGGCGCTCGGAACCTCGTCGAGCTCCAGCGCGGTGACCGTTCCGGGCCCGGGCCCGACCACCGGTTTCGACACGCCGCTCGGGCCCGGCCTGTCGGATGGCGACACCGTGACGGTGGAAGCCACCGTCAACGGGGTGAAGCAGAAATTCACCTTCAAGCGGGTCGACGACGCCGCGGTGCCGATCACCGACGGCATGTCGGCCGATCCGAACGACAAGGTGTTCCGGCTGACCGGCAATTCGGCCGCCGGCCACGCCAGCCAGATGCAGGCGGCGATCGACAGCTGGGCGGCCGGCGCCGGCGCGCCGGCGGGCGCCTTCGCGGTGTCGGTGTCGGGCGGCAATCTGCGCGTGCTGGCCGACCCGACGGTCGCCGGCGGCGCCTCGGTCGGCCAGGCCAAGGCCAATGTCACCGCCCAGTCGATCAATGGCGGCGCGCCCGCCTTGCCGTTCTTCATCGACAATACCGCGCCCGGCGGGCTCTATACCGACCGGATCACCGCCTCGGGGTCGCAGATCACCGGGCTTGCCGGCCGGATCGACATCAATGCCGCGCTGAAGGCCGATCCGAGCGGCCTGGTGGTGATGCAGACCAGCCCCCGGACCCAGGATTCGGACGCGACGCGGCCGAACTTCCTGAGCAACGCGCTGAACAGCGCCACCCGCTATTTCTCACCCGAGGCCGGCATCGGCTCGGCCGGGACGCCGTTCCAGGGCTCGCTCCTGTCCTATACCCGCAACGTCATTTCGACCCAGAGCAACGAGGCGGCGGTCGCCAAGCAGCTCAACGAAGGCCAGCAGGTGGTGATCAGCCAGTTGCAGGCCCGCTACGACGCCAGCTCCGCCGTCAATATCGATACCGAGATGTCGATGCTGATCCAGCTCCAGACCGCCTATGGCGCCAATGCGCGCGTCATGTCGGCGGTCAAGGAGATGTTCGACATTCTCCGGCAGATGTGAGGACCGACCATGGCCATCCGCACTTCCGGCATCATTCCGGGCTTCGGCGGGACCGATTTCCTGCAGATGAAGAACCAGCTTGCCGAGCTGCAGCGCCAGCTCGGCTCGGGCAAGAAGTCGGAGACCTATGCCGGCCTCGGGCTCGACCGTTCGCTGGCTCTGAGCTTCCAGGGCTCGCGCAGCCAGGTCGCGTCCTACCAGCAGAACATCTCGCTGGTGCAGACCCGCATCAAGATCATGGATACCGCGCTGAGCGGCGTGCAGAAGACGGTCGCCAGCACCAAGACCTCGCTGACCTCGATCGACTTCACGCTCGCCTCGGGCCGCACCGTCGGGCAATTGGCGGCGAGCAACAGCCTGGATGCGGTCATCGGCATGCTCAACAGCGACGATGGCGGGCGCTACCTGTTCGGCGGCCGCCAGACCGGCACGCCGCCGGTGCTCGACAGCGCCGCGATCATGGCCGGACAAGGCACCAAGGACGGCTTCAAGCAGGCCCTGCTCGAGCGCATGCAGGCTGATCTCGGCTCGTCGGCGGCCTCGCCCGAGCGCGACGCCGGCGCCACCGGCCGGCTGACCCTGTCGGGCGCCGCGGCGAGCCCGATCACGCTTGCCGAGGACGGCGCCCATGCCTTCGGGCTGAAGCTCGACAATGTCACCGGCGCGGTCGGCGGCGCCACCGCGACCATGACGGCAGGACCGCCGGCCTCGCTGTCGATCGCCACCGGCGCCGGCACCGCCAAGGCCGGCGAGAACCTGACCATCGGCTTCAAGCTGCCCGACGGCTCGACCGAGCGGATCACCCTGACGGCGGTCGCCGCCGACAGCCCGACGGTCGGCCCCGGCCAGTTCCGCATTGGCGCGACCCAGACCGAGACGCTCGCCAATATGCGCGGCGCGCTGGGCGATGGCCTGGCCAAGCTGGTCTCGACCGGCCTCGCCGCGGCTTCCGCAACGGAGGCCGGCGAGGATTTTTTCAAGGGCGAGACCAATGCCGCGGTCCTGGCCGGCCCGCCGGCGGTGCAACCGGGCGTCGCCAAGCGGCTGGTGCCGGGCGTCTCCGGCACCATGGCCGATGCGGTCGCCTTCGACACGCCCGCCAACGCCGAGAACCGCACACTGCGCTGGTATCAGGGCGACCGGATCTCCGGGGATCCCAGGGCGACCGCGGCGGCCCAGGTCGATACCGCGGTGTCGGTGACCTATGGCGCGCGCGCCGACGAGGAGGCCCTGCGCGCGACCATCCAGAATCTCGCGGTGGCGAGCGCGGTGACCTTCCAGAACGACGACACGCTGGCGAAAGAGCGCTACCAGGCGCTGGCCAGCCGGGTCGCCAGTGGGCTGTCGGGCCAGGGCGCGGCGCAGACCGTCACCTCGATCCAGATCGAGATCGCCTCGGCCAATTCCAATGCCGACGCGGCCAAGGCGCGGCACAAGGAAACCGACGCCATGCTGACCGGGCTGCTGAGCGATGTGACCGGGGTCAACAATGAGGAACTCGCCGCCCAGATCGTGGCGCTGCAGACCATGATGCAGGCGAGCTACCAGACCAGCTCGATGCTGTCGAAGCTGACCCTGGTCAATTATCTCTGAGGCGAGTGGCGAGTGGCGAATGGGGCCGCGCGCCACCAAACTAACCCTCTCCCTTTGGGAGAGGGTCAGTTGAGGGCGCACCTTCTCTCACCCCCGTCCCGATAGCCCCGCCGCCAGGTTGCGGTTGATCGACACCAGCACGGCGAGCTTCTCGGGCGCCGGTTCGATCTCGATATCCAGGCTGCGGCTGAAGATGAACATGCCGAGATTGGCGATGTTGTTCTTGATCGGCAGCGGCAGGGGATTGTCCGCCTTGGTCGCCGAGGTGGTCAGCACGGTCCACAGCTTGCGATTATAATTCAGCGCCTGGCTCAGCTCGCCATTGGCGCCGGGCCACTGGTCCTTCAGCGTCTGGATGCGGGCAGCGGCCTTCAGAAGGAGGCTTGCTTCCAGTTCGCGCGGGTTGGCCGTCGCGGTGATTCTAGCCGTCGACGCGTACGCCGCTGCTCCGTGATGCATGACCCAGCAGTGCCCCTTCGTACTCGATCAGACCCTTGGTGGCCTTTAGAGCCTTGTAGAGGGAACCGGTTAATATGTGATTGTTGATTTCGGTAATGTATGGACGCGTTGAAGGCGCTGCTTCCAGCACGTCGTTGACCATCTCGAAATACATCTCGTGATGCTTGATCGGGTCGCGCGACAGGTACATCAGCTGGACGACCAGGTAGATCTTCTTGCACGGCGTATCCGCCGTCTCCATGGTCATCACGTCTTTTTCGCGCAGGATCGGCGCCTCGCCCTCGATGGTCAGGCGCGTGCGTTGATCGTCGTTGGTGATGACGCTGTCGCCGAGAATGAATTTCTCGCCAGCTTTCAATTCCACCTTGAGCGCCATCCGGCCTCTCCGTGTGCGATTCGGAACAAGGCAAGAGCTTATCACATGCGCGACGGCGACGGGGCGCGCTGCGCCGATGCCCGCCCGACGCGGTGAACGGCGCCTGAAAAAGCGAAAAGGCGGGGAGGTCCCCGCCATTCGGCCGGCTGGAAGAAAGGGTACCTTTAGCTGAACAGTCTCAGCACGCCCTGGTCGGCCTGGTTGGCCAGCGACAGGGCCTGGGTCGACAATTGCTGGCGGGTCTGCAGCGCCAGCATGTTGGCGCCTTCCTCGTTCATGTCGGCGAGCGTCAGGTTGTCGGCGCCGGTCTTCAGCGTATTGGCCATTTCCTGGGTGAACTTCTGGCGGATCTGCACCAGTGCCAGGTTGGAGCCGAAGGCGCTCGACTGGGCCCTCAGCTTGTTCATCGCAAAGGTCAGGTCGGCGAGGGCATCGTTGATGTCCTTGTCGGTCTGGAAATTGTTCGAGGCCGGCTTGATGGCGAGATCGCGGTCGGTGGAAATGCGCGCGCCGGTGATGGTCAGCGACGACGACTGCTTCTCATTGAACATTGCCTGCAGCGTGTCGGCATTGAGCAGGTTGACGCCGTTATAACCGGCATCCTTGGCCAGCTGGTCGATCTGGCGGCGCAGCTCGCCGAACTGCACGGAAATGTCGGTGCGGGTCTGGTTGGCCTTGCCCGCCGGCTGGCTCGAATTGGTCGCGTCGAAGCCGATGCCGGCGAGCGCCGCGGCCACTGCCGGGGCAGTGGAGGTGCCCGATGGCGTCACCGTGATCTGCAGCGGCTGGACGCCGGTCGCTTCCATCAGCAGGCGACCGTCGGGGGTGAGCGAAGCCCGCGCATCGGCGCCGGTCCCGGTGCCGATCAGGACGCCGGCGCCGGTGGCCGCAGCCGCGCTGGTGTTGTTGTTGATGGCGTTGACGAGATCGCCGACCGTCATGCCGGCGGCAATGGTCAGCGTGGTGGCATTGACCGTGGTGCCGGTGGACAGGGTGATCGTGTCGCCGACCGTGAAGCCGTAGGAGGAGAGGCTGGTCTGGGCGGTCAGGGCGGTCGGCACACCGGCGAGCTTCGGCGTCACGCCGTTGAGGCGGGCTTGCGTCGAGGCCGACCCTTGCGCCTGGCGGGCGATGGCCTGGGCGTTCTCGACCACCTTGATGATCGAACGGATGCCGTTATCGGCGGCCTGCAGGGTCTGCACCGCGTTGCCGATGCCGTCGAGCAGGTTGGTGATATCGGCGGCGCGGCCGTTGAGCTGGCTCGCCGAGAAATAATTGCCGGGATTGTCGAGCGCGGTGTTGACGCGCTTGCCGGTGGACAGGCGGTTCTGCGTCTGGTCGCGGAGGCCAGCGGTATCGATCAGCGACAGCAGGTTGCTGCGAATGCCTTTCGATAGAACGATGTCGCTCATGAGATGCCCCCGGTCGCGGTGCGGCGAATCTATCGCGCGCCATCCACGGAGCACTCTTACCCGTTAATCTTACTCAAAAGTTAATGCTGGCCGTTTCGGCGAAAAAACATCGGGAATTGAAGGGCTTAAGTTGGCGGCCTGTGACTGCTGCGACACGGCAATAGTTAACCGGCAGGATTTGCCGGGCGGCAAGGAAGGAGGGGTGAGTGGAGTGTCGGCCCTGAAGCGCGCGGCAGGCCGAAGCGCCGCCGAACCAACCCTCTCCCATTGGGAGAGGGTGCCGGCGGAGCCGGCGGGTGAGGGGCGTAAGCGTGGAGAACTGAGGCCAACGCGCGCGCTACGTGCCGCCCTGTCCGGACATGGACGACCCCTCACCCGGCGCCTGACGGCGCCACCCTCTCCCTCTGGGAGAGGGTTGTTTCAGTTGAGCTTTTTCTCGGGGTGGCTGTCGGCCGGCCCGCGACCGGCAATCGCCTCAGGCGATCATGTTGACCTTGGCGCCGGCCTTGGCTTCGGCTTCCTTGGCCTGCCGGCGCTTGATGACCCCGGCGACATAGTTTTCCTGGGCAATGGCGTCGTCGCTCTTGCCGCCATTGGCGGCGTTCTGCAGTGCCTCTTCAGGCGAGCCGCCCATTCCGCCGCCGAACAGCGCATTGGCGTTCATCGAGGCCGTCGTATCGGTCGAGCCGCCGAGAATGGCATTGAGCGAACCGCCGCCGCCCGCGCCGGCGAGCACGGAAGCCACCGAATTCGCCTGGCCGTTCAGCGAGTTCATCAACTGACTGGTCGCGCCCATGGAATCGCTGATCGCCGAAGCACGCTTCGAGCTCCAGACCTGCGACTGCTGGTAGGGCGAGAGATCGTAGAAACCGCTCGATCCGATCACGGCCATGGCAAGGACCATCCTTTTTCGGCGCGCCGAGGAAAGACCCTAATGCCGTCGGGCTTAAGCGAAGGTTAGCGCAATGGTTCCGCGCGCGGGCGTGTGATTTTCCTTAAGAGGTCGGTTCGAGAGGCCCGGTTCGGCCAGGGTCCAAGCGGTTCCATCCGGCCATCCCGCTGCTTTCAAACATGTTTCGTTAACCATGCGGATTAACGCGGTCTTAGAAATCCGCCGCCGATAAAACGGATGCTCTCAAGAACGAGAGCATTTCGATCCCATGGAGGGAATCACTATGGCTATTACGCTTTCGTCTGGCGTCCGCTCGAACCTGCTCAACCTGCAGAACACCGCGGACCTGAAGAACATCACCCAGACGCGCCTCTCGACCGGCAAGAAGGTCAACTCCGCTCTCGACAATCCGTCCAACTTCTTCACGGCTTCGTCGCTGTCGTCGCGTGCCAGCGATCTGTCGAACCTGCTCGACGGCATGGCGAACGGCATCCAGACGATCCAGGCGGCCAATAACGGCCTGTCCTCGATCACCACCACCCTGCAGTCGATGCAGTCGACCCTCAACCAGGCTCGTCAGGACAAGTCGTTCCAGACCCAGTCCTACGAGATCGACGCAACCGCGATCGGCACCGCGACGGTCAAGAACCTCAACCTGTCGGGCGGTTCGATCGGGCCGGCTGGCGGCGCAGGTGTCGATATCGCGTTGAACACGACCGGTGCTGGCAGTGCCGCTACCGCCGCCGTTCGCACTGGCGCCGGCGCCACGGCCAACGTCGACCTGAGCGGCGGTGGCGACTCCGTCGCCTTCACGCTGAACGGCACCGCGATCTCGATCAACGCGGCTAAACTTAATACCGCTGGTGGTGCCGCCGGTGTGGGTTCGCTGGCGAACTTCGCAACGGCCATCAACACCGAGTTGACCGCCGCTTCGAACACGTCGGTTACAGCATCCGTTTCCGGCGGCCAGATCGTGTTCACCAGCGCGGCCACTGGTGCGGCCGCCAACGTCACGGTTTCGGGCTACGCTGCTACCACCTCCGGTGCGACCGCGACGGGCATCAGCAACGGCACGAACAACGGCGCGGCCGCGGTTGCGCCGGGTGCCGTGAAGACCGTCGATCAACTTGTTACCGCCATCAACGGCACGACCGCGCTCACCGGCAAGGTGGTCGCTTCCAACGACAACGGCAAGCTGCGTATCCAGAACCTGTCGACCCAGGATCTGACCACCAAGGGTGCCGGTGGCGGCAAGGTCGACGGCGTTGTCGGTTCGACCAGCACGGTCGCCGGCAACAGCGTGCGTACCTCGCTGTCCAAGCAGTTCAACGACCTGCGTGACCAGCTCACCAAGTTCGGCGACGACGCTTCCTTCAACGGCGTCAACCTGCTGCGCGGCGACAACCTGAAGCTGAACCTGAACGAAACCGGCACCAGCTTCATCAACGTCCAGACCAAGGACAAGACGGGCAATGCGACCTCGGTCGACAACACCTTCCTGAAGGTGGACTCCACCGTTGCCGCCGACCTCGACAGCGACTCGACGATCGACGGCAAGCTCGACGTGATCAAGGACGCCCTGTCCTCGATCCGTTCGGTCTCCTCGTCTCTCGGCAGCCAGCTGTCTTCGGTGCAGAACCGCAAGGACTTCACCAAGCAGATGATCAACACGCTGCAGGTCGGTTCCGACAACCTGACGCTCGCCGACACCAACGAGGAAGGCGCGAACCTTCTGGCGCTCAACACCCGCCAGTCGCTGCAGACCACCTCGCTGTCCTTCGCCTCGCAGGCGGACCAGGCGGTTCTCCAGTTCCTCCGCTAAGTCCTCTAGGGCTTGACGGGAGACCTCCAGCGGCGGCGCTTCGGCGCCGCCGTTTCTTTTTGGCGTCAAGAAGAGTGCCTCGCGCTTGCGGTTATTTTGCGCGGCAACCTTCCGCAGCGTCAGTATTAACGCAGTCTTAGAAGTTCATCTGCAATAAATCGAAAGCTCTCGAGAACGAGAGTGCCGTCCCACGAAGGGAAATGAAGTGGCCTCGAATATCACGCTTTCGTCTGGCGTCCGCTCGAACCTGCTCAACCTGCAGAGCACCGCGGACCTGAAGAACGTCACGCAGACGCGCCTGTCGACCGGCAAGAAGGTCAATTCGGCGCTCGACAATCCCTCGAATTTTTTCACCGCCTCGTCGCTCTCGTCGCGCGCCAGCGACCTGTCGAACCTGCTCGACGGCATGGCCAACGGCATCCAGACGATTCAGGCGGCCAATAACGGCCTGACCTCGATCACCACGACGCTGCAATCGATGCAGTCGACGCTGAACCAGGCGCGCCAGGACAAGTCGTTCCAGACCCAGTCCTACGAGATCGACGCAACCGCGATCGGCACGGCCGCGGTGAAGAACCTGAACCTCTCGGGCGGTTCGATCGGACCGGCCGGCGGGGCCGGTGTCGATATCGCTCTGAACACCGCAAATGTTGCCGCAACGCCGGCCACGCTGACCGGCTCGGGGATGTTGGGAACCATTGGCCCCGGTGGCGCGGGATCGTTCACGATTTCGGCCAACGGCCTCAACGGCGGTGCCGCGGTAAACGTGACGCTTCTTGCGGCCGACGATGCCGCGACCGTCGCCGGCCGGATCAACACCGCTCTCGGCGCGGCTTCCGGCGGCGCGGCCGGCATTAGCGCCGATGGTTCCAGCGGCCAGGTCATTTTCACCAGCGCCTCCGGCAACAACATCACGCTTGCCGGCAGCCCGCCAACGTTGACGAACGCTGGCTTCGCCCCGGGCAACCGCGCGTCGACCAACGGTGTCGTCGCAAGCACAGGTGCGGTGAAGACGGTTGATCAATTGGTGACGTCGATCAACGGCACCACAGCGCTGACCGGCAAGGTGGTTGCCTCCAACGACAACGGCAAGCTGCGTGTCCAGAACCTGTCGACCCAGGATCTGACCACCAAGGGCGCCGGTGGCGGCAAGGTCGACGGCGTTGTCGGCTCGACCAGCACGGTTGCCGGCAACAGCGTCCGTACCTCGCTCTCCAAGCAGTTCAACGACCTGCGTGACCAGCTCACCAAGTTCGGCGACGACGCCTCCTTTAACGGTGTCAATCTGCTGCGCGGCGACAACCTGAAGCTGAACCTGAACGAAACCGGCACCAGCTTCATCAACGTCCAGACCAAGGACAAGGCGGGCAACGCCGCGTCCGTCGACAACACCTTCCTGAAGGTGGACACGACGGTGGCCAAGGATCTGGACAGCGACAGCGCGATCGACGGCAAGCTCGACATCATCAAGGACGCGCTGTCCTCGATCCGCTCGGTCTCGTCGTCGCTGGGCAGCCAGCTGTCCTCGGTGCAGAACCGCAAGGACTTCACCAAGAACATGATCAACACACTGCAGGTTGGTTCCGACAACCTGACGCTCGCCGACACCAACGAGGAAGGTGCGAACCTTCTGGCGCTCAACACCCGCCAGTCGCTGCAGACCACTTCACTGTCGTTTGCCTCGCAGGCGGACCAGGCAGTCCTTCAGTTCCTCCGCTAGGCCCTTGAGGGCCTGACGGAGACGTCCGACGACGGCGCTTCGGCGCCGCCGTTTCTTGAGCCGATGTCCGGCCGCGCTTGAACCCTTATCAAGCGCGCCGCGCAGCGCGTTGAAAAAGGCGTCGTGGTTAACGCCTCATTAGGAGCCCATCGGTAACGTGGCCATCGCTCTCAAGAAAGAGAGCACCGCTATCCCATGAAGGGAAAACATGATGGCTACCAGCATTACGCTTTCCGCCGGCGTCCGCTCGAACCTGCTCAACCTGCAGAGCACCGCCGAGCTCAAGAACGTCGTCCAGACCCGCCTGTCGACCGGCAAGAAGGTCAATTCGGCGCTCGAAAGCCCGACCAATTTTTTCACCGCTTCGTCGCTCTCGTCGCGCGCCAGCGACCTGTCGAACCTGCTCGACGGCATGGCCAATGGCATCCAGACGATCCAGGCCGCGAATAACGGCCTGACCTCGATCACCACGGCGCTGCAGTCGATGCAGTCGACCCTCAATCAGGCGCGCCAGGACAAGTCGTTCCAGAGCCAGTCCTATGACGTCGACGCCGGCCTCATCGGCACGGCGGCTGCCAAGAACCTGACCTTGTCGGGCGGCGCGATCGGCACGACCGGTATCGACGTCAAGCTGCAGAGCCTGGTGCGCACCGGCAATGCCAGCGCCGCGGTGACCGCGCCGACCGCCGGCGACATCGACGTGACCATCGGCACGGTGACCAAGACGGTGACGCTCGCCAATGGCGACGACATCACCGCTCAGATCGGCAAGATCAATGCGGCCTTCGGCAGCACGGTGGCGGCCAATGTCGGCGGCCGGATCGCGCTGACCGACGCGAGCGGCACGGCGGCGACGGTTGCCGACAGCACCGGCAACGTCAACGGCACGGCCGCGGCGGTGTTCGGTGCAGCGCCGGTCACCAGCTACGCCCCGAAATCCGTCGACCAGCTGGTCAGCGCGATCAACGCCACGCTCGGGCTGACCGGCAAGGTCACCGCCTCGAACGACAACGGCCGGCTGCGCCTGCAGAATATCTCGACCCAGGAAATGGACGTCAAAGGTGTCACCGGCGGCAGGATCGACGGTTCGGCGAGCTCGGCCAAGATCGCCGGCAACAGCGTGCGCACCTCGCTTGCCCGCCAGTTCAACGAGCTGCGCGACCAGATCACCAAATTCGGCGACGACGCCTCGTTCAACGGCGTCAACCTGTTGCGCGGCGACAACTTGAAGCTGACCCTGAACGAGACCGGCACCAGCTTCATCAATGTCCAAGCCCGCGACAAGGCCGGCATGGCCACCGCGATCGACAACGCCTTCCTGAAGACCGATGCGGTGACCGCGCCGGAATTCGACACCGACGCGGTGCTCGACGCCAAGCTCGACATCATCAAGGACGCGCTGGCCGCGATCCGCTCGATCTCGTCGTCCTTCGGCAGCCAGCTCTCCTCGGTGCAGAACCGCAAGGATTTCACCAAGCAGATGATCAACACGCTGCAGGTCGGCGCCGACAACCTGACGCTCGCCGACACCAATGAGGAAGGCGCCAACCTGCTCGCGCTCAACACCCGCCAGTCGCTGCAGACCACCTCGCTGTCGTTCGCCTCGCAGGCCGATCAGGCCGTGCTGCAGTTCCTGAAGTAAGGTTTGGGCGAGGTGTGAGATTTTGGCGGCGGCGAACCGGCTCAATCGATGGCCGGGACGTTCTCTACGTCACCCCCGGCGCCCGAGCGGAGCGAGGGCGGGAAGGGGGTCCAGGGGCCAAAAGGCCGAGCTTTCAGCGCAAGTCGTTGAGGCGATCTCGCAGCGTCGAGGGATAAGCCCTGCAACCCCTGGATCCCCTTCCCCTCGCTTCGCTCGGCCGGGGATGACATCGGGGTTCCTGTGCGGCGCTTGGGGCGTGGCGGATCGCCGATCAACTCAACAAACCGATGGTCCACAATGGCGTCCCCGCCTCACGCGACCTTTTCGACCCGGGCGTGCTCGTTGGCGCCGGCGAGCTTGGCTTCGTCCTTGCGCTGCATTTCGCGGGCATAGGCGCGCAGCTTGAGGATCAGCTCGTCGGGATATTGGTTGATCACCTTGCCGGTGTCGGTATCGACGGTGCGATAGACCAGCGTGCCGGCGTCGTCGTCCTTGTCGATGCGGTTCTGCAGGGATTCGCGGATACTGTCGGCGATGCGCTGCATGCGCGCCTTGCGGTCGGCCAGCGTCCGTTCGTCGCGCGCCGCGCCGTCGCCCGGGCGGCGGTCATTGGCACCGGCGGTGGCGCCGGTCGATACCGGCTGGGCCACGCGCTGGCCATGCGGCAGCTCGGTCCGCACCGCTTCGCGATACAGAGCCGTTTCCGGCCGCCCGACGTAAACCGATCCGACGGCCGGCCGTGAGGACCCGATGTCCATGGCCGGTACTCCCTAACGGAAGGCGCCAGAATTGGTGCTTCCGTTGGGGGAACTTAGCGCATGCCGCTGAATCCCAGGTAAGCTTGTATAGTAAAGATTGCCGATATCTTTCGTCAAATTGTCCCGGAAATCGGCCGGTTTCTTTAACCTTGCAGGGGCGGTTGCGCCGGTGCTGCGTGCCGACCTCTTATGGCCCGGGGCGATGTCGCTGGCGTGACGGCTCAGAGCTGGCGCGATACGGTCAGCGGCGCGCCGGCGCGCGGCCGCTGGCCGGCCGCCTTGCCATTGGCGCCATAACCCGACGGCGCCCGTTTGGCCTCGACCGCGGTGGCGACCGTGCGAATGATGCCTTCGGCGACGGCATGGGCGGTGGCGAGCACGGCCAGATTGATCTCGAGCGCCTGTTGCAGGGCGTCATTGTCGGCCTGCAGCTTGCCGATATGGTCCGAGGCCGCGTGGCGGACGAAGGCGGCATTGGCCTTCAGGCAGTCGAGCTCGGCCATGTAGCGGCGCGACAGCTCGCTCTTGGCGGCGGCGACCGGGGCTGCGCGGCCGACCTTGGCGTCGCGAACCAGCGCGGTCTCTTCGGCGAGCAGGCTGTTCAGTTCGGCAATGGTCTTTTCCAGGCGCTGGATCAGCGCCACGGCTTCGGCGCGCGTGGTCAGGACGGCAATGGCTTTCGGGGCGATGGCGGCTGACATGCTGTGGGGTTCTCGTGTTGTCCTAGGGGTTTCTGCCCCAGGGTTCAGACGTTGGGTTCAGGCGTTGGGTTCAGGCTTTTGGTTCAGGATCTCGGCACGGGCGGCAGGCGGCGAGGGGCCGCTTCCTGCGCGCCGATCAGTTCGCGGTAGATGTTGGGGGCAAGGCCGATGCCGCCCTGGGCGGTGATCGAGCGCGAATATTCGTCGAGCAGCATGCCGCGCCAGGGCTCGCTCTCCTTGCCGCCGAGCGGCGCTTCGCCGCCGAGCCCGTTGAACATCTGGCCGAGCATGGTGTTGAGGAAGACCTGCTCGAAGTTCTGGGCGTTGTTCCAGGCCTTGGCCTCGCGGGAGCCGGGCACGCGGGCGGCGGCCGGCGTCACCGGGCTGATGGCGGCGGGGGCGGGGGTGTAGCTGCGCATCAGTGCACCTCGATCTCGGCCTGCAGGGCGCCGGCCGATTTGATCGCCTGGAGAATGGCGATCAGGTCGCGCGGGCCGATGCCCAGCGCATTCAGTCCGTCGACCAGTTCCTGCAGCGACACGCCCTCGGAGACGACAGCGAGGCCGCGGCCGTCCTCCTGGGCCTGGATCTGGGTCTGCGGGGTGACCACGGTGCGGCCGCGGGCCAGCGGATTGGGCTGGCTCACCTGGGGGCGTTCGGAAATGGTCACGGTCAGGTTGCCCTGGGCCACCGCGACGGTCGAGACGCGCACGTCCTTGCCCATGACGATGATGCCGGAGGCTTCGTCGATCACCACCTTGGCGACCTGGTCGGGCTGCACGCGCAATTGCTCGATCTCGGTCAGCAGCGCGACGATATTGCCCTCGAACCGCGCCGGCACCTTCAGGTTGATGGTGCCTGGATCGGTCGGCTCGGCGGTCGGCGCGCCGATGAAATCATTGATCGCGGCGGCGATGCGGCGGGCGGTGGTGAGGTCGGGATTGCGCAGCGCCAGGCGGATCGAGGCCATGCGGTTGATCGCAAAGGTCACTTCGCGCTCGACGATGGCGCCGTTGGAGACGCGCCCGACGGTCGGCACGCCGCGGGTGACGCGGGCCGCCTGGCCTTCGGCCTGGAAACCGGAGATCGCCACCGCGCCCTGGCCGACCGCATAGACCTCGCCATCGGCGCCGACCAGCGGCGTGACCAGCAATTCGCCGCCCTGCAGCGAACGGGCATCGCCCATGGCGGAGACCTTGACGTCGATGCGGGTGCCCTGGGTGGAGAAGGGCGGCAGGTTGGCGGTGACCATGACGGCCGCGACATTGGCGGTGCGCAGGTTCATGCCGCGGGTGTTGACGCCGAGCCGCTCCATCATCGACTGGATCGACTGGCGGGTGAAGGGCGAGTTGTTCAGCGTGTCGCCGGTGCCGTTCAGGCCAACCACCAGGCCGTAACCGATCAGCTGGTTTTCCCGGATGCCCTCGACGTCGACCAGGTCCTTGATCCGCGAGGTATTGGCGCTCGCCGGCATCGCGGCGGCGGCAATCAGCATCACGGCGACGACGAAACGGCGGAACATGGGGTGACCTCGGGGCCTCTTGGCGCGTCCCTCGCACGTCGCGTGCCAAATCCGATATTGGATTTATGTCATTGGAAACGCGCCGCTATTTCATTCGTGAGTGAAGCGGGTGAGGCTGGTCGTGGCTGCCGCCCGGCAGCTTTTGCCGGGCATTAACGACCTCTTAACCGCAAATCGGCTTTTCTTAACGACATCGAAAGAGGTGTTGCCTCTTCGTGAAGAGCTCGTCTCTGGGGGGGAGAAGATGCGCATCCCGACGACGCCGCCGCTGGGCGCTGTCCAGTCGACGCAGGTTGCCGCGCGTACCGATCGTCCCCGATCCGCATTCGAACTGCCAGGCGGCGCGAAAAGCGACACGCCGCGGGCCGAGGCCGCGCGGCCGGGCATGGCCGCAGCCGGGCTCGAGACCTTGCTTGCCGTGCAGGGCATGATGCCCGACGACCGGCGCGAGAAACGCCGGCGGGCGATGAAGCGCGGCCATGATGCGCTCGGCCTGCTCGACGACCTGAAGCTGGCGCTCCTGTCCGGCGAGCCGATGCCGGCGGTGCTCCTGAAGCTGCGCGGCCTGACCGCGGCGAAACTCGAGGCTTCGGGCGATGACGGGCTCGACGGCGTGCTCGCCGAGATCGACCTGAGGGCCCAGGTCGAGATCGCCAAGCGTGAGGCGGCGCGGGCCGTATCCTGAGGGTCAATGGATCGATATCCGGACCCGGAAAATCCCCGATATATCAACCGCGCTTGTGAACCACGCCGGGGCGTGACGGTTCGATGACCGGTTTTGCGGTTGTCTGCCCCCTGGGCCAATGCTATGAGGCGCCCCGAAACGCGTCTAATAGTCGCGATTCATTGAGGGGTTCGTTGATGACTTTGGTGTTGGAAGCGGATTACCGCCCCACGGATACGGAGCCGTTCATGAACGAACGGCAACGCGAATATTTCCGCAAAAAGCTCCTGGCATGGAAAGACGACATCCTGCGCGAAGCCAAGGAAACGCTTCAAAACCTGCAGGACGAAAACCAGAATCACCCTGACATCGCCGATCGTGCTTCCTCGGAAACCGACCGGGCGATCGAACTCAGGGCGCGCGACCGGCAGCGCAAGCTGATCGCCAAGATCGACGCGGCGATCTCCCGGATCGACGACAACACCTACGGCTTCTGCGAGGAGACCGGCGAACCGATCTCGCTGAAGCGGCTGGAAGCCCGGCCGATCGCGACCCTGTCGCTGGAAGCGCAGGAACGCCACGAACGGCGCGAGCGGGTCTACCGCGACGAATAACCGATAACCAAGCCCTTCCGGCCAGGCGGCCGGAAGGGCTTCATTTTTTCGTTCCGCAACATCTTGCATCTCATACCCGCGCGGTTCAGCCGGCGCGGGCTTCGGCATGGGCCGGCGGGGCAGGGCGAGCGCCGTCGCCGCCGGGCCTGGCGCCGAGGGCCTGCAGCAGCGCCGCGTCCTCGCCGGTATCGGCATTGGGCGTGATCAGCAGCGTCTCGCCGTAGAACATCGAATTGGCGCCGGCGACGAAGCACAGGATCTGCGCTTCGCGGTTGAGATTGGCGCGCCCGGCCGACAGCCGCACGATCGACCGCGGCATGGTCAGCCGGGCGGTCGCCACCATGCGCACCAGTTCGAGCGGGTCGATGCGCCGGCGCTTGCCGAGCGGCGTGCCCGGCACCGGCACCAGGGCGTTGATCGGCACGCTTTCGGGGTGCGGCGCGAAGCCGGCCAGGACCTGCAGCATGGAGGCCCGGTCGCGCGCCGTCTCGCCCATGCCGATAATGCCACCGCAGCAGAGCGCGATGCCCTCCGCCCGGACGGTTGCGAGCGTCTTCAGCCGATCCTCATAGGTCCGGGTGGTGATGATGCTCGGGTAATATTCCGGGCTGGTGTCGAGGTTGTGGTTATAGGCGGTGAGGCCGGCCTCGGCGAGCCGGCGGGCCTGGTGCGGCTGCAGCATGCCGAGCGTGACGCAGGCTTCCATGCCGAGCGCCCGCACGCCCCTGACCATGGCAAGCACGGCGTCGAACTCGCGGCCGTCGCGCACCTGGCGCCAGGCCGCGCCCATGCAGAACCGCTCGGCGCCGGCGGCCTTGGCGGTGGCGGCCAACGCGACGACGCTGTCCGGGTCCATCAGGCGGTCGCGGCTCAGCTCGACCTCGCGGTGAAACGCCGATTGCGGGCAATAGGCGCAATCCTCCGGACAGCCGCCGGTCTTGATGCTGAGCAGGCTGGCGCGCTGCACGGCGTTCGGGTCGTGGTGCCGGCGATGCACCGCATTGGCGCGGCCGACCAGTTCGAGCAGCGGCAGCTCGTGCAGGGCGAGGATTTCGTCGGTGGTCCAGTCGTGACGAGTCGTGGAGTCTTGGCGGCTGGTGCCGTCGGCCGCGGTCATGACCGCACCTGCGCAAAGCGGCCGGCAAGCCTGATGACCAGCGGCGCGGCGGCCGCGACGATGCCGATCTTGACGAGGTCGCCCAGGATGAACGGACTGAGGCCGAGCGCCAGCAGGCGACCCGCGGGCACCGACAGGGCGAGCCAGGCAAGGCCGCAGCCATAGACCAGCGCCAGGCCGGCCAGCATGGCGCCGATCCGCCCGAGGGTGGCGCGGCCGGCCGCCAGGACGCCGACCAACGGGGTCGCCAGCAAATAGCCGAGGAGATAGCCGCCGGTTGGGCCGGCCATATAGGTTAACCCGACGCCACGGGCCGGCGAGCCGGAAAAGACCGGCAGGCCGCTGGCGCCGGCCGCCAGGTAGGCCACAAAGATCGCGGTGGCCTGGCGCGGGCCGAAGGCCACGGCGAAGGCCATGACGGCGAGCGTGTGGAGGGTCATCGGCACCGGCCAGAACGGGATCTGGACCTTGGCGCTGAGCGTCATCAGGGCGACGCCGGCCACGGTGACAAGCCCGAAGCGCAAGGCCGCGGGCAGGCGCTGGCGGGCGCCGAGCATCAGGGATGGGCTGGTCATGAGAGCTCCTTCAGAGGGACAGGATCAAAATTATCTATAATTTCGATTCTGTATCTCTAAACTAATCCTCATAATCTATGACAGGGCAACTCTATCATTGGGATGAGGGCGGCTCAGCCGACAATGGCGAAGCCGTTGCGGGTCGTGCCGGAGGCCGAGGTGACCGGTTTCTGGCCGATCCACTGGACGTGGCGGGCGAGCACGGCGGTGGCCGCCTCGATCTGGCCCTGGCGCAGGGCGACCAGGATCGCCCGGTGGTCGTGATCGGTCCTGACCTCCCAGTCGGAGCGCCAGGTGGCGAACAGGAAACGGGCGCTGGCGGCGTGCAGGTCGTCAATGGCGGCGAGCAGGCGCGGCATGCCGCAAGGTGCCAGAATCAACCGGTGGAAGCTGCGATTGGCCTCTTCCCAGGAGCGGACGTCGCGGGACTTGTCGCCGGCGCGGGTGGCCTCCTCGGCGCGGTCGAGAATGGCCGATGTCAGGTGCGGCGCGGCATGGCGGAGCGCCAGCACCTCGAGCGCCGCCCGCATTTCGGCAACCTCCCTGACCTCGCCGAGGTCGAAGCTCGCCACCCTGACGCCACGCCGCGGCTCGCTGACGGCGAGCCCCTGCGCCTCGAGGCGGCGGAAGGCCTCGCGCACCGGCACATGGCTGGCGCCGAACTCCTCGGCGACATGGTCCTGGCGCAGGCGGGCGCCGGGTTCCAGCAGGCCTGAGATGATGCGCTCGGCCAAAGTCCGGCTGATGCGAAGGGCGATGGTCTCGTCTTTGTCCTTGGGCATGGATTATAGATAATTTTTCCGGAGAGCTCTGTCGAGCCGGCGCGAGCCCGCGGCGGAAGCGGCGTTGGCGACGGCGCGCGGATCTCAGTGGCTGCCGACGGAGCCGCCTTGCTTGCGTGGCCTGGGTGCGCGTCTGGCGCCGATGGCGGCGCGATGAGCGTGGCGGATAGGGCCAATCACTGGGCAGTTGCGCAGCCCCGCATGGTCAGGCTGCCAGAGATCGCAAACCCGATGAGGGGCAGCGGGATGGCGATCCGCGTCAACGGCCAGAGCCAGATCCAGACCTTCAGGAGCGGGATCGAGGCGATCGCGAAGACGAGGCAGCATGCGAAAGCGGCATGACGATTGAAGATGGACACGGACATGGTTGCCGGCCCGCGCGGAACGCACCGGGATGCCCTTTTGGAAAAGGGCATCCACAACCGCATGATCGAGGCGGCTTGATCAAGCCCGGCGCCTCGCGCCGCCGGCTCAGATCCGGGGGTTTTCGAAGGGGATCGTCAGCTTGTTCGGCCGGCCGGGCCGGGTGTCCCGAAGCTCGCGCTTCTTGCGGCGCAACTGCTTCGCCGCCTTGTCGAGCGCCATGTCGAAGGCCTGGTAGCAGTCCGGCGCCAGGCTCGAGGCCGAGATCATCTTGAGCGAACCCATCTGCACGTTGAATGTGCTGCGGATGGACGGGCCTTCATGGCTGAAATAGACCGAAGCCGCGGTCAACTCTCCGAAGTATTTGCGGGCAACACGAGTGATGGATTCGCGTACGTGTTGGGGCAGGGCGCTTCCGAGCTCGACGTCTGCGCTTTTGACCAAGATGACGCGATCGATATCGTCTAATTTCATCTAGACCTCCATCACTTCAAAGGCATTCCACAGCGATACGGAGCAGGTAAACCGCCGTACACGAGCCGAATATCTGCCCTTCTACAATATAGAGTCGATCCGGGTGTTTGCATCCCCCTTGCGCCGAAAAGTCACGTGCCCGTCATGATGCCGCGTCCGGCGGCCGCATGGCAATCCCATCAGGCTCCACGATTGTGTCGAGAACGGGCTGGATGGCGCCCCCATTTCGCCCGGCCTGTCGCGGGCTTGTGAATCACATAAGTCTGTGCCTATGTATTGGCATGTCCGATGCCGAGATCTTCCGAGCGCTTGCCGACCCGACCCGCCGCGCGGTTTTCGAGCGGCTGGCCGACGGCGAAAAAAACGCCACCGAATTGCGCGCCGGCTCCGGCATATCCCAGCCGGCGATGTCGCAACATCTGGGCGTGCTGCGCCAGGCCGGCCTGGTGGTCGAGCGGCGCCAGGGTCGCCATGTCAATTACCGGGTCAATCCGGACGGGTTGGCGCAGATGTTCGAATGGCTCCAGCGCTACCGCGCCTTCTGGCCGGAGCGCGTCGAGGCGCTGAAACAGCTTCTGAAGGAAATGGACCAATGAAGCAGCCGAGCGAGACGCATGAAGACCCGGCCGCGCTGAGCTTCGAAGTCGAGCTGGAGGCGCCGCTCGCCAAGGTCTGGCGGGCGCTGACCGTGCCGGAACTGGTCGAGCGCTGGCTGCCGGCGCGGCCGGCCGGGCCGAGGCCCGGGACGGAGGCGACGCAGCGGCCGCCGGCGGTCCGCCTCGACGTGCTGGATTGCGAGCCCGGCCAGTGGATCCGCTACCGCTGGCGCGAGGCCGGCGGCGGGCTGCCCGACAGTGTCGTGACCTTCCGGCTCGACGCCAACGCGGCAGGCGGCACGACGCTCGGCATCGTCCATGTGGTCGGGGTGCCGGTCCAGGCCTTGGCGCCCGCCGGCGCGGCGAACAGCAACACGCCGCTGATGCTGCGCGCCGCCTGACGCCGTTTCAGTCTTTCAGTTCGATCGAGGAGTGGTTCGCCATGCGCGACATGATGCAGCTTGTCCCGATGGTCGTCGAGCAGTCCAGCCGCGGCGAGAGGTCGTTCGACATCTATTCGCGCCTGCTGCGCGAACGCATCGTCTTCCTGAACGGCGAGGTGCAGGACGGCATGGCGGCGCTGATCTGCGCGCAATTGCTGTTCCTGGAATCGGAAAACCCGAAAAAGCCGATCTCGATGTATATCAACTCGCCCGGCGGGGTGATCACCAGCGGCCTGGCGATCTACGACACCATGCAGTTCATCAAGAGCCCGGTGGCGACGCTGTGCATGGGCACGGCCCGCTCGATGGGGTCGTTCCTGCTGATGGCCGGCGAGCCCGGCCATCGCGCCGCCCTGCCCAATGCCAGCCTGCACGTCCACCAGCCGCTCGGCGGCTATCAGGGCCAGGCCTCCGACATCCTGATCCATGCCGAGGAGATGCTGCAGACCAAGAAGCGGGTCACCAGCCTCTATGCCCGCCATTGCGGGCGCTCCTACGAGGAGGTCGAAAAGACCCTCGACCGCGACCATTTCATGAGCGCCGAGGAGGCCAAGGCCTGGGGGCTGGTCGACACGGTCATCGCCTCGCGCGACGAGGCCGAGGCGCTCGGCGCCAGCGCCAGGTGACGTCCGTGACGGCCGCCTCATCGGCACGGTCAGGCGCTTGAATTCCTTCATCGCTCCATTTATGTAATTTTGGCTACATAAATGGAGCGCAGGGCGGTCCGGTCAAGGGTGACCGGCCGGCTGCGCGACGGTTGGGATCAAAGGTCATGGCAATGGACAATCAGACGACACAGGCGATGCGTCACATCGCGACGGCGACCGGCAAGGTCGTCGTGCCGGCCGATCTGCAGGCCGATGTCGACCAGTTTCATTATGCGCCGGCCCGCCGTGTCGGCGACTTCGTCTATCTCTCGGGCATCGTCGCCTGCAACCGGCAGCCGGCGCCAATGAGCGGGCAAGCCTTCCGCGACGAGCTGCGCCAGGTGTTCCGGCAGATCGAAAACCTGCTCGCCGCCTGCGACGCGGTGATGGCCGACGTCATCGAGCTGCAGATGTTCCACGTCTTCGGCAGCGGCCGGCTGGCGCTCGACAAGGCAGGGCAATTGGCGGCCATTGCCGGCGTGCGCGACGAATTCTTCTCAAGCCCCTATCCCGTCGCGGTGGAACTGGCGGTGGCCGACCTGAACCCGGATGGCGGCCTGGTGGAGATCAAGACGGTCGCCTTCGCGCCGCTCCCGCGGCATGGCTGATATCGGGCGGGCCCGGCTGGCGCCGGGCGGCGGCCTCGCGGCATGATGGGCTTGGCGTGCCGGTCTCACGCACTGTCACGCCGGCAAGGAGACCCCGAGAATGGCGAGCATCACGATGGAGCAGGTCCAACAGATCGCGCTGGTCTATGCGGCCTATGTGATCGCGACCGCCAGCCCGGGGCCGAGCAACATGGCGATCATGGGGGTGGCGATGAGCCGCGGGCGCGTGCCGGCACTGGTGCTGGCGGCCGGCGTCATCTCGGGCTCGATATTCTGGGCGGGGCTCGCCGCGACCGGCATCTCGGCGATCCTGGCGAGCTATGCCAATGCCCTGACCGCCATCAAGATCGCCGGCGGCCTCTATCTGATCTATCTCGGGTGGAAATCGGCGCGCGCCGCGTTTTCGGCGTCGAAGCCGGCGGCCGTTGCCGAGCCGGCGGCCGGGCGGCCCGATTTCGGCCGGCTCTACCGGCGCGGCCTGCTGATGCATCTCAGCAATCCGAAAGCCGTGCTGGCCTGGATCGCCATCATGTCGCTCGGCCTGAAACCGGACGCGCCGTCCAGCACCTTGCCGATGATCGTCGGCGGCTGCGCGCTGCTCGGCATCGTGGTGTTCGGCGGCTATGCGCTTGCCTTCTCGACCCGGCCGATGGTCCGCCTGTACCAACGGGCGCGCCGGGGGATCGAGGGCACGCTCGCGCTGTTTTTCGGCCTGGCCGGGGTTCGCCTGCTGATGTCGCGCTGACCGCGCCGGACGGCGATTGACATGCCACCGGCGGCACAATATTCGACGACATGGCATATATATACGACCATCCGAGCCGGACCTTCGGCGAATATCTGCTCATCCCGAACCTGACAGCCAGGGATTGCTTGCCCGAACGGGTGAGCCTGCTGGCGCCGGTGGTGCGCTTCAAGGCCGACCCCGGCGGCGGCCTGCCCGAGGCCAGCCTCTCCCCGCTGACGATCAATGTTCCGGTGACCAGCGCGCTCATGCAGTCGGTCTCGGGCGACGAGCTGTCGATCGCGCTGGCGCGCTGCGGCGGCCTGTCCTTCGTGTTCGGCTCCCAGGCCATCGAAGACCAGGTGGCCATGGTCGGCCGCGTGAAGAACTACAAGGCCGGGTTCGTGGTCAGCGATTCAAACCTGGACCCGCAGGCGACCTTTGCCGATGTGGTGGCGCTGACCGAGCGGACCGGCCATTCGACCATCGCCATCACCGAGGACGGCACGGCCACCGGCAAGCTGGCCGGCATCATCACCAGCCGCGACTATCGCCGCGGCAAGACCGCGCCGACGACGCCGGTCACCGAGATCATGACGCCGCGCGCCGCCATCCATTGCGCCGAGATCGGCATCGACCTGCCGGCGGCCAACGACCTGATCTGGAAACACAAGGTCAATTGCCTGCCGGTGGTCGATGCGGAGCAGCGCCTGCGCTACCTGATCTTCCGCAAGGACTACGACGCCCACAAGGAACACCCGCTGGAAAATGTCGACCGGGACAAGCGGCTGATCGTCGGCGCCGGCATCAACACGCGCGACTATCGGGACCGGGTTCCAGCCCTGCTGGCGGCCGGCGCCGACGTGCTGTGCATCGATTCGTCCGACGGCTATTCGGAATGGCAGGCGGACGCGATCGCCTTCATCAAGTCGAGCTATCCGGGTCAGGGTTATGTCGGCGCCGGCAATGTCGTCGACCGCGAGGGGTTCCTCTATCTCGCCGAGGCCGGGGCCGACTTCGTCAAGGTCGGCATCGGCGGCGGCTCGATCTGCATCACGCGCGAGCAGAAGGGCATTGGCCGCGGCCAGGCCTCGGCGGTGATCGAAGTGGCCAAGGCGCGCGACGACTATTTCCGCAAGACCGGCATCTATGTGCCGGTCTGTTCCGACGGCGGCATCAGCCAGGACTATCACATCACCCTGGCGCTCGCGATGGGCGCCGATTTCGTCATGCTCGGCCGCTACTTCGCGCGTTTCGA
Source organism: Phreatobacter stygius (assembly GCF_005144885.1). NCBI lineage: Bacteria > Pseudomonadati > Pseudomonadota > Alphaproteobacteria > Hyphomicrobiales > Phreatobacteraceae > Phreatobacter > Phreatobacter stygius. The sequence goes on along the minus strand of NZ_CP039690.1, from coordinate 273,570 downwards.
CGAGGCGCCCGGCCGCAAGGTGCAGATCAACAACCAGTTCATGAAGGAATATTGGGGCGAGGGCAGCAATCGCGCGCGCAACTGGCAACGCTATGACCATGGCAGCGGCGATGACCTGGCCCGGAAAAAGAAGCTGATGTTCGAGGAGGGCGTCGACAGCTACGTGCCCTATGCCGGCAAGCTCCGCGACAATCTCGAGGCGAGCCTCGCCAAGATCAGGTCAACCCTGTGCAATTGCGGCGCGCTCAGCTTGCGCGAGTTCTACCAGCGCGCCCGGCTGACGGTGGCCTCCGCGGTGAGCATCCGCGAGGGTGGCGCCCATGACGTCATCTTGAAGGATGTCCACGGCGAGGCGGCCGAGAGCTAGGCCCGGGCCGGGACAGCCTGCTGCCATCCCGCGTTTGCGCTCGTTACGCGGTGCGTTAGGATGAGCGCTGGCTGTCAAGGCGGTCCGGCATGACGACGCACGCGTTACCCAAAGCCGCCGAGGCCGAACAGCTGACCGAAGCGCTGCGCCGATCCGGCGTGCTGGGCAAGGGCCGGGTCGCCGATGTCGTGGTCGAACGATCCTTCGCAACCATCCTTTCGCATATTTTCCAGTTGCGCCTGACCTATGAGGCAGCGGAGGCCGGCGCGCCCGGCTCGCTCATCCTGAAGGCCGGTCTCATCGACCGCCCCGGCGGTCCATGGCCCGGCGGCCGGCAGGAGGTCGCGTTCTACCAGGCGGTCGCGCCGGCGACGCCCGCGGGCCTGGTGCCGCGTTGCTTCGATGCTCATGCGGACCCGGACAGCGGCGCGTGGCACCTCCTGCTCGAGGACCTGACCGAGACCCATATCGCCGCGACGCAGTGGCCGCTGCCCCCGACATCAGGGCAATGCGAGCGCATTGTCCGGACGCGGGCGCACTTCCAGGCCGCGTGGTGGGACGATCCGCGTTTGGGCGCAAGTGTGGGCGCCTGGGACGACGCCGGCGCCATCGATCAGGCGATGCAGCGCCTGGCGGAGCGGTTCGCGCGCTTCGCCGACGATCTCGGCGACCGGCTTTCGGCCGAGCGGCGCGCGCTCTATGAGCGATTGCTGGCGGCCGGGCCGCGCCTGATGGCCCGCTATCAGACGCGTCGCCACATGACGATCGTTCAGGGCGACGCGCATGTCTGGAACTGCTTCCTGGCACGGGCCGGCGGGCTCGACGATGCCCGGCTGTTCGACTGGGACAGCTGGCGGGTCGATGTCGGCTCGGATGACCTCGCCTATATGATGGCGGTCCATTGGTATCCCGAGCTCAGGCAAAGGCTCGAACATCACCTGCTGGACTGTTTTCACGACGAGCTGACGACGCGCGGCGTGCAGGGCTATGACCGGCGCGCGCTGCAGGATGATTACCGCCTGTCGGTGCTCTGGCAGGTCACCACGCCGATCTGGCAGCACGCGAGCAAGATCCCGCCGGTGATCTGGTGGAACAATCTCGAGCGCATCCACCTCGCGGTCGACGATCTCCACTGTCACGACCTGCTGGCCGGCTGAGCTGGTCCGGTTGCGCCCAACCGCAGCGGCCGGGCAGCCGGCTCAGATCACCGCGCCCGGCCTCACCAGCTGATATAGATGTCGCCGCGATCGGCGGTCCACATGGCGATCGCCCGGCCCTGGTCGATGGCGTCCTTGGTGGCGCCGGTCGGGTTCTGCGACGTGGTGCCCCAGACGTCGTAACCGCCACCGACCGCGCTCGGCGTGAAGCTGTGCTGCGACCGGAAATTGAGGTCGGCGACGTCGGCGGCCTTCTGGATCTTCAGCGTGCCGCTGTCGACCGCCCGTCGCAGCGCTTGCATGGATTCCGCCGGAAAGCCCTTTTGCTCATAGAGATCGGCGAGACCCTTCAAGGAGCTGTTGAGGCCGCTCGCCTCCAGGAATTGCGCGTCCGACCTGGTCGGGTCGCCATAAGGCGCGCCAGCCTGCCACGGCGTCGCGCCGCTTGCTTCGGTGGCCGGGCGAGCCGAGGCGGCATCGAACAGGCGCGCGGCATCATCGGTGACGGGCGCGCGCGCCGGGTTCGCCGCCTTGCCCTCCCGTGTCGCCGCGACCTGGCTCGCCAGCCGGTCGGCGACGATCTGGTCGGCCTGGCTCTTCGCCAGCAACGCCTTGGCGCGGCCGGACATCTCGACGACGACGGCGGGCGCCGGCTTGCCGCCCGCGCCGTTGATGGTCTCGACGGCCGACGCCTTCGATTGTGCTGCCGCTGCCGGGGTTCGTGCGCCGCGACCGGTTGCGAGCATCGAGAGCAGATCATCACCTTGAGCAATACCGGTGCCGATCGTCGTCATCAGGCATTCCTCGGGTCATTGTCGCCGGCGCATTAGGAACCGTCATGCTTAACGAGTCGTTACGCGGCACGGCAGGACCCGATGTCCCGGCGGGGCCGCCGGGACCGCAAGGTTGCCGGCCTGCGTTCAGATCGGCCGCCAGGAGACCGGCACGAAACGATAGGCGTCGCCGTCGCGCACGACATTGCCGATGCCGGGGAAGGGCAGGTGCATGCCGGCCACCGTGATGCGGTCGGTGGCGGTCATGTCGAACATCCGCTTGCGCGAGGCAGCCGCGGTGTTCTGGTCGCTGTCGAAGGCGATCGACCAGTCCGGCTTGGCGAACTGGAACGCCGCGGCATGGACGATGTCGCCCCAGACCAGTAATTGCTGGTTGCCCGAGGCAATGCGGTAGCCGGTATGGCCGGGCGTGTGGCCGGGGGCCGCCACCGCGGTGATGCCGGGCACCACCTCGCCGTCGGCGCTGATCCGGCGCAGGCGATTGCTGTCGGCATAAGGTTTCACCGCGGCCTGGGCCATCTGGAAGAAGGCCTGCACGTCCTTCGGGGCCTGGCTCATGATCGCCTGGTCGGTCCAGAAGCCATATTCGGCGCCGGCCACCACCACTTCGGCATTGGGGAAGAACGGCTTGCCGTCAGGCGTGATCAGGCCGTTGACGTGATCGGGATGCATATGGGTCACCAGCACGACATCGACCTGGTCCGGCGTCACCCCCGAGGCCGCGAGGTTTTTCGGCATCAGGCCGAGGGTTGGCCCCATGGCGGTGGCCGTGCCGGTGTCGATCATCACCAGCCGGTCGCCGGTGTTGATGAGGTAGGTGTTGACCGGCGAGTTGACATGCGGTGCGCGCGGCAAGGCGGCACGGTCGAGCAGCGGGCCGGTTTCGCCATCGGTCGCCTTGGGGAACAGCGCCTGCGGCAGGTCGAGATGGCCGTCGAGGATCGCGGTCACCTCGATGGTGCCGACCTTCATCCGGTAGAGGCCGGGAACCTGCGTGCCGGCGAGCGGCGCGCGGGCCAGCGCCGGGCCGGCGGCAAGTGTCACGAGGCCGGTGCCCGCGGCCTTCAAAAAGCCGCGGCGATCGAAGCTTGGCATGCCGTCGGTGATGGTCATTGTCGCCTCCCTGGATGGAATTGGAGCCGGAGCCTAGTCGCTCGGCGGTGACAGGCATTTCACAAACCGGTGAGCGTTCGGCCAAGCATGAAAAATCGAACGCCGCCCGTGTGGGAGCACGGGCGGCGCCGGTTGGCCGTATCGCCTGGGGAGCGGGGACGGCTTGGGGAGTTGCCGTGACGCCTGGGGAGCGGGACGGCTGGGAAAAGGCGGATCAGATGGACCTGTGCGGGCGCTCGATCCTCACCAGGGCAGGAGGACGTCGAGCGCCTGCTGACCGTAGCGCGGCTGCTGGACATCGGTGATCTGGCCGCGGCCGCCATAACCGATGCGGGCATGGGCGATCTTGGCGGAATCGATGGTGTTGTCGCTTTCGATGTCCTCGGGCCGGACGATGCCGGCGACGATCAGTTCGCGCACCTCGAAATTGACCCGGATCTCCTGCTTGCCTTCCAGCACCAGGTTGCCGTTGGGCAGGATCTGGGTGACCACCGCCGCGACATTGGTGACGAGTTGCTCGGAGCGGTTGATGGTGCCCTTGCCGTCGCTGCCGCTCTGGCTGTTGAGGGTCAGGAGGTTGGCCGGATCGGCGCCGCCGCGGCGGATGCCGTTTTCCAGGCCGAACATGTTGGCCGCGCCGAAACCTTCGGTATTGGCGCGGGTCCGGTTGGTCTCGTTCGACAGGTTGGCCTGGTCGGTGATCTTGACCTTGATGGTCATGATGTCGCCGACCCGCTGGGCGCGCTGGTCGCGGAAGAAGGCGCGCGAGCCGTTGCGCCAGAGCGAGTTGGGATTGTGCGAGACCGGTACCGGCTCCGGCATGGGCATGGAGACCGGCCGGTAGCCCGACTGGGTCTGCGGATTGCTGATCGCCGAGAGCGCCGGCTGCTGGCCGATATTGCGCAGCCGGTCCGGCGCGCCGCAGGCGGCGGTCGATAGGGCGGCCGCGGCGGCGAGCGCGAGGCGGGCGGTGCGGAGTTGAGCGGTACGGAGTTGAGCGGTACGCATGGCTGATCCTGGCGCGAACGCGGTCATCACTGGGTGGACGTGCGTGGCTGGGTGGGGACGCTGGGCTGGCTGGGCGTGGCGGCCGAGAGCGTGGTGATCGACGGCCGCTGGACGACGGTGACCCGGTTGAGCCCCGAAACGGTCGCCTGCATGGTCTTGCGGGTGGCCAGATTCTGGACCTGGACGATGTCGCCTTCGGCGCCGGCCTCCATGGCCTTGCCGCGAATGGTCAGCGACAGGCCGGCAACCTCGTAGATGATCAGGACATTGCCGTTGCGCTCGACGATTTCGGGTTTCATCAGGTCGGTGGCGCGGAACGGGCGCTCGGCCTGCAACGGCCGCCGCGCCGCCTGGCCAACCGCCTGGGTGAGGCTGGAAATGGCATCGCCCGGCACGCCGTTCAGCTCGTTGCGCGGCCGCCGCTCGACCGTGAGGTCGGTGGTCTTGATCACCTCGCCGCGCCCGATGGCGCGGGCCGGCACGACATATTCGACGAGTTCGGCGGCCTGGCCGGTGACCCGGAAGCCGCCGCCGCGTTCGGCCAGCGCCGAGCCATGGACGCCGAGCAGCGCTTCGAAACGGCCGGTGCGCGGATCGTGATCGATGCGCGCCACCGAGAGCTCGCCGCGGACATTGGGCTCCACCGCGATCGGCCGGATGCCGCGGTCGAAGGTGACGGCGATGCGGGCGGAATCGCCAATGCCGAGCGAGCGGGCAATGGCCGCGGCGATGCGCTCCTCCATGTCGGCGAGCGGCACGACGCGGGCGGCGCGGGTGACCGAGACGTCGGTCTGGTCGCCGGTCTCGATGCGGGCAAGCCCCATGCGCTTGGCGGCATCCAGGATGCGCCAGGCCGGCACCGAGCCGGTATGGCCCATGTCGGGCGAACGGAACACCGCGACGTCGCTGAACCGGCCGGCATTGTCGACGAGATCGCCGAGCCGGACGAGCTCGCTCGTGATGGTGACACTGGCTCTGAGCGTCGGCGGCGCTTCGGCGAGCGCCGCGACCGGGCCGATCAGGCCGAGGATCAGGGGGATCGACAGGTGCGCGATTTTCATGACCACCTCACCGCATGATCTGCGAGGTCGATTGCAGCATCTGGTCGGCGGCCGAGATGATGCGGGCGTTCATTTCATAAGCGCGCTGGGCGGCGATCAGGTCGGAGATCTCGGAGACCGCCGTGACGTTCGACTGTTCGAGGTTCTTCTGCAGGAGCGAGCCCATGCCGTCGACATTGGGTGCCGTGGTGGTCGGCTGGCCGGAGGCGGCGGTTTCCAGGAACAGGTTGTCGCCGATCGATTCCAGGCCGGCCTTGTTGACGAAGCGCGACAGCTGGATGGTGCCGACCGTCTGCGGCGCCACCTGGTTCTGCAAGGTCACCTGGACGGTGCCCGAGGGATTGATGGTGACGCCGCGGGCGGTGGTCGGGATGGTGATGCCGGGATCGACCAGATTGCCGTCGACGGTGACCAATTGGCCCTGGTCGTTGAGCTCGAACGAGCCGTCGCGGGTATAGGCGGTGCGGCCGTCGGGCAATTGGACGCGGAAATAGCCTTCGCCGCGGATGGCGACGTCGTAGTCTTTCTCGGTCGGCAGGATATTGCCCTGGCTCATCACCCGCGAGGTCGCGGCCGGCTTGACGCCGGAGCCGATGGCGATGCCGACCGGCAGCACATTGCCCTGCTGCGAGTTCTGCATGCCGGCGCGGCGCTGCTGGTCGTAGAGCATGTCCTGGAACTCGGCCCGCTGGCGCTTGAAGCCGGTGGTCCGCATGTTCGCGATATTGTTGGAGATCACCTGGACGGTGAGCTCCTGGGCCATCATGCCGGTGGCGGCGGTGTGGAGGGCGCGCATGGGTCAGGCTCCTCAGCTTGTCGGGTTGCCGAGCGAGCGGATCGCATCGCGGCGGAGTTGGTCGTGGCGCTCGATGCTGGAGGCGAGCGCGGTATAGGCGCGCGTCACCTCGATCATCCGGGACATTTCGAGCACCGGGGTGACGTTGGACTTTTCGATATAGCCCTGGCGCAGGTCGACATTGGCCGGCGGCAGGTTGGCGACCTGGGCGCCGCCCCTGAGCGTGAACAGGTTGTCGCCGGCCTTTTCCATGGCGCGCGGCGTATTGCCGTCGACCACGCGCAACCGGCCGCGCTGGCCGGCCGGCTGGTTGGTGGCGTTGTTGCCGATCACGCTGATCGTGCCGTCGCGGGTGATCGTGATGCCGGTATCGGACTGGTCGAAGGCGATCGGGCCGTTGTCGCCGAGCACCTGGTAGCCCTGCTTGGTGACCAGCTGGCCCTGGGCGTTGATCTCGAACGAGCCGTTGCGGGTGTAGCGCTCGCCGTCCGGGGTCTGGACGACGAAATAACCGCGTCCGCCGAGCCCGACATCCAGCGAATTGCCGGTCGACTCCATTGGTCCCTGGCCGAGATTGGTCGCGGTGGCGCGGTCCCAGACGAACGACATCCGCCGGTCGGCGCCGCGCTGAAAGGTGTCGTCGCGGGCGGTCGGTGAGATGAACTCCTGGAACACGACCTCGTCGCCCTTGAACCCGGTGGTGTTCAAGTTCGCGAGATTATTGGCAATGACGTCCAGCTCCCGCTGCAGGGCGACCTGCCGCGAGAGGCCGACGAGAGAGATATTCTCCATCGGGCCAGTCCCAGATTTTGGCCGGCGCGTTCATCGCCTCTCCCAAGGCTTTGACGTGCGGGCTGCTCCCCAGATCGGGCGCTTGAAGCCGTTCTCCCAAACGGCTCGGCGCCCATCACAGCCTTCGCAGGAGCCGTGCCAACTGGCCTGTTCAAGCAATATCAACCACTTATCGTGATATTTGGGTAACCATGAGCCCGGCAGAAAGCGCCGGAGCGGCCCGAACGACCCGGCAAATCTTGCCGCCCGTTAACGAAAATAAACGTCCCGTTAACCATTACGACGACATCGTCCAGGAAGTGAGTCTGGCGGGCGCAAGTCATGGCAATGAAACCGAAAAAGGCCGATGCCGCCGTCGAAGACGGCGACGAGGGCGAGGCCGCGGCCGGCGGCTCGAAGAAGAAGATCATGCTGATCGCCGGCGCGGCGGCACTGGTCATCGCCGGCGGCGGCGGCTGGTATTTCGTCATGAAGCCGCGCGCCGAGGCGCGCAATGCCGAGCTGTCGCAAGCCCCGACGCCGGTGACCTTCCTCGACCTGCCGGAAATGACCGTCAACCTGTCGGTCGGCCAGGACCGCGCGCAATATCTGCGCGTCCGGGTGGCGCTCGAGGTCGCCGACGCCAAGACCGCCGACCAGATCAAGCCGGTCATGCCGCGGGTCATCGATGCCTTCCAGCTCTATCTGCGTGAGGTCAGGCCTTCGGATATCGAGGGGTCGGCGGGCATTTTCCGCCTGCGCGACGAACTGACCCGCAGGGTCAATACCGCAGTCCATCCGGCCCGCGTGAACGCCGTCCTGTTCCGCGAAATCATCGTCCAGTGAAACGCTAACATGGCCGCCAACGACATCGACCAGGACGCCCTTGCCGCCGAATGGGGCATGGCGCTCGAAGAGCAGGGCGCCACCGGCACGGATGCGGCCGAAGACTGGGCGACGCTCGGCGAAGACGGCGTTGCCCATGCCGGTGCCGCCAAGGGCGGCGCCGAGCGCATCCTCAATCAGGAGGAGATCGACAACCTCCTCGGCTTCTCGGTCGAGGACCTGGCGCTCACCGACAATGGCGGCATCCGCGCCATCATCGACTCGGCCATGGTCGCCTACGAGCGCCTGCCGATGCTCGACATCGTGTTCGACCGCCTGGTGCGGCTGCTCACGACATCGCTGCGCAACTTCACCTCCGACAATGTCGAAGTCTCGCTCGACCGTATTCACGCGGTGCGTTTTGCCGACTACCTGAACTCGATCCCGCTGCCGGCCATCCTGACCATCTTCAAGGCCGAGGAATGGGACAATTTCGGCATTGCCACCATCGATTCCAGCCTGATCTATTCGATCATCGACGTGCTGCTCGGCGGCCGCCGCGGGGTCACGGCGATCCGCGTCGAGGGCCGGCCCTACACGACCATCGAGATGGGCCTGGTCAAGCGCATGGTCGAGGTCATCCTGGCCGACGCCGAGGTCGCGTTCCGGCCGATCTCGCCGGTCAATTTCCGCATCGACCGGCTCGAGACCAATCCGCGTTTCGCGGCGATCTCCCGGCCGAACAATGCCGCCATCCTGGTGCGCCTGCGCATCGACATGGAGGAGCGCGGCGGCTCGGTCGAGATCCTGCTGCCCTATGCCACCATCGAGCCGATCCGCGACCGGCTGATGCAGACCTTCGTCGGCGAGAAGCTCGGCCGCGATCCGGTCTGGGAAGGCCATTTGTCGACCGAGATCTTCCAGGCCCGGACCGCGGTCGAAGCGGTGCTCTACGAGGCCGACCTGCCGCTGCGCCAGTTGATGAACCTGAAGGTCGGCGACACCCTGGTGCTCGACATGAAACCGGATGCGCTGGTCAAGGTCCGCTGCGGCGACCAGATCTTGACCGAGGGGCGCATGGGCCGGGTCGGCGACCGGGTGGCGGTGCGCGTGCAGCGGCCGCTGCGGCGCGCCAAGACGACCTTGACGCAGTTCCAGCAGATTACTTCGGGGGGCCAGGAGCTATGATGTCCAGCTTCGTCGTTTCGCTGATCGTCGAACTGATGGTGTCCGGCCTGCTGGCGGTGACCATCGGCTACTGTGTCCTGCTCAACAAGCGGCTGTTGCGCCTGCGCTCGGACGAACAATCGCTGAAGGCGACCATTGCCGAACTGATCACCGCGACCGAGATCGCCGAGCGCGCCATCCAGGGGCTCAAGCTGACCGTGCGCGAATGCGACAGCACGCTCGGCGAAAGGCTGCGCACCGCCGAACGTTTCGTCGCCGAGATCGAGCGCGAGGTGAAGTCCGGCCAGGAGGTGGTCGAGCGGGTCGCGCGGATCACCGCGGCGGCGCGCACCGCGGCGGTCGTGCGCGACAACGCCCCCCGGGTCGAGCCGGTGGTGCCGGCGATGGTCGGTGGGCGCGAGCCGGGCACGATCCCCGGGCATGCCAGCGCGGCATCGACACTGGCCGCGGCCAATGCCTTCGCGGCCCGCGTCGGCACCCGGGCGGCGTGAGGCTCTCGAGATGAAGCAATTGCGCCTCCTGCCGATCGTCACCGTTGCCATAGGCAGCCTCCTGTTCCTCAAGGCGGTGGGGCTGATCAGCGGCGATGCCGGCCCGTCGGGGCCACGGCTCGTGCGCGCCCAGGACGGTCCGGGTCTGGGGGCGATCCCAGGGCCCGACAGCATGCTGGTGACCGGTGCGGTGCCGGCGCCGCAGCCGAGCCCGGCGCCGGTTCCGCCGCCGCAGCAACATCAGCCGACCAATCTCGCCTTGCCGCAGCCGCCGCAGGTGTCGGCCTCCGAGCGGGCGATCCTCGAACGCCTGCAGGAACGCCGCCAGGAGCTGGACGGCCGCCAGCGCGAGCTCGACATGCGGGAAAGCCTGGTCCGCGCCGCCGAACGCCGGCTGGAGCAGCGCGCCAACGAGCTGAAGGAGCTGGAGAGCCGCATCGCCGGCCTGGAGCAGCGCCGGGACGAGGCCGAACAGCAGCGTTTCCGCGGTTTCGTCAGCATGTACGAGACCATGCGGGCCAAGGACGCGGCGCGGATCTTCGATACGCTCGAGCTGACCGTCATGGTCGAGGTGGCGCGCGCCATGCGGCCGCCGAAGCTTGCCGACATCCTGGCCCAGATGCAGGCGGCCCCGGCCCAGCGGCTGACCATCGAGCTCGCCCGCCGGCCCGGCCAGACCGCCGCCGCCGATCCACGCCAGGTGCCAGCCAGCGAATTGCCGAAAATCGAAGGCCGGCCAACGCGCTGACCGATTTATCGGCGATTGGCGAAACGGCCTGTTAACAGCCAAAAAGCGATGATGCGCTCGACCGGTCGCACGAAGTAGCCGGACGCCGGGGTCGTGTGGCTGGCGAAGCGTAGCGAGTAGCGAACCCATGGATGGGAACGCGGAGTGCATCGGGGGCTGGGCGAGGGGTGGTGTAACAACCGCCCTGGCCGGCTTTTGTGCGCTCGGCCTCGGCCTCGTTCAGCCGGCGCTGCGGCCGGCCCAGGCCCAGGCCCAGACTGCGCCGGCCCAGACCTCATCGCCCCAGACCTCGCAACCCGCGACGCCGGCGCTTGCCGCCCGGGCCGACATTTCGGCCACCGTCGCCAATGGCTTCGCCCGTATCGTCTTCGGTTTCAATCAGCAGGTGCCGGCCGAGGTCAAGGTCAGCGGCGGCGTGCTGATCGTCACCTTCAGCCGGCCGGTCGCGGTGCAGACCGGCGCGCTGTCCAGCCGGCTTGCCGGCTATGTCACGGCGGTGCGGCGCGATCCCGACGGTCGGTCGCTGCGCTTCGCGCTCGATCAGCGCGTCACGGTCAATTCGATGGAAGCGGGCGAGCGGCTGTTCGTCGACATGCTGCCCGACAGCTGGCGCGGACCGCCGCCGGCCTTGCCGGCCGAGGTGGTCGAAGACCTGACCCGCCGGGCCCGCGACGCCGAGCGGCGGGCACAGCTCGCCGAGACCCAGCGCGCCGCGCGGGTCATGCCGCCGGTGATCGTCCGGGTCGGCAATCACCCGACCTTCACCCGTTTCGTGCTGACCTTGCCCGAGCCGGTCGGGGTGGCGCTGGATCGCGCCGGCGACCGGCTGAGCCTGAAGGTCGGCAAGCCCTTCACCTCCGACCTGCGCCAGACCCGCGAGGGCCTGCCGCATTTCGTCTCCGACATCGAGGCGACCACCAATAACGACGAACTGGTCATCCGCATGACCGTTTCGCCCGATGCCGACGTCAGGGCCTTCCGCGAGGAGGGGACCTATGTGGTCGATGTCAGCATGCGTGATCCGCGCGCCGGCGCCGGCGCCGTGCCGGTGGCGCGCAACGACCAGCGCCCGCCGGCCGGGGCCGCGGTGACCAACCTGCCGGGCAGCGGCCTGTCGACGCCGTCGGGCCTGCCGATCCCGATCCTGGATCCGGCCGCGCCGGCGCCGCGATTGGCGACAGGCCGCAACGAGGTTCGCCCGCCTGTCGTCGCCGAGGTCATTCCGGCGCCGGCGCCGGCCGGCGTCGAGACCGCGCCGGTGCCGCCGCTCGCCGCCGAACCGGCCGCTCCGGCCCGCCCGGTCGCGCCGCCGGCCGCCGCGGCTCCCGCCCGCACCGGACCGGTCATGCTGCAGGCCCGCCGGGCCGGCGGCACCATTCGCATCCTCGTGCCGTTCAATCAGGAAACGCCGGGCGCGGTGTTCCAGCGCGGCGATACGCTGTGGCTGGTGTTCGATGCGCGCGAGCAGATCGACCTTGCCGGCCTGCAGGCCGACGCCATCGGCGCCTTCACCTCGGTCGATGCCTCGCGCTCGCGCGGCGGCACGGCGATCCGCATTGGCCTCGACAAGCAGAGCCTGGCCTCGACCGGCCGCGACGGCGCCGCCTGGATCGTGACGCTGGCCGACGCCGTGCTGGAGCCGCCCCGCCCGGTGGCGCTGCTGCGGGCGACCGGCACCGGCGACCGGCTGATCGCATCGGCTGAATTCGCCGGCGCCGGCTCGGTGCACCGGCTGAGCGATCCGCTGGCCGGCGACCAGCTCATCGTGGTCACCGGCTCGGGGCCGGCGCGCTCGTTCCTGCGCAACCACGAGATGGTCGAATTCAATGCGCTGGCCGGCAGCCACGGCCTGGTGTTCCAGCCGCTGGCCGACGACCTGGCGGTGACTATCGAGGGCGACCGCGTCACGGTCGGCCGGCCCCGCGGCCTGGTCCTGACCGCCGAGAATGCCCGGCCGCAGCCGCCGATCCGCTCGGTCCGGCGGCCGCGCGCCATCGCCTTCGATCTGGAATTGTGGGCGCTCGACGAAAAGGCGCCATTCCGCGAGCGCGAGGCCGACCTGGTCACCGCGGCGGCCAGCGTGCACGACACCCAGCGCACGCCGCGACGGCTCGATCTGGTGCGTTTCTACATGGCCCAGCAGCGCTGGCCGGAAGCCCGCGCGGTGCTCGAGACGATCCTGCGCCAGGATCGCCGGGTGGCCGAGGACGGCTCGATTCAGGGCCTGCGCGGCGTCGTCTCGGTGATGCTGCACCGGCCGGCCGATGCCTTGCGCGACCTGGCTCATCCGGCGATCTCGGCCTCGCCCGACATCGCGTCCTGGCGAGCGACGGCACTGGCGCTCGACGGCCGCGCGCGTGAAGCCCATGAAGCCTTCGAGGCCGCGGAGACGCCGGTCGGCACCTTGCCGGCACCGTTCGCCCGCAACATCCTGACCGGCGCCATCGGGGCGGCGCTCGATACCGGCGCGGTCGACCGGGCGGCGAGGCGTCTCGACGAATTGCAGGAGCTCGGCGTTCCCGCTTCCGCCGAACAGCAATTCGCGCTGCTGCGCGGCCGGGTCGCCGAGGCCCAGGGTCAGGAGCGCGAGGCGCTGGGCGCCTATGCGCGCGCCGGCCGCGGGCCCGACGAACCGGTCAGGGCGGATGCCGACCAGCGGCAACTGGCGCTGCGCTACCGGCTCGGCGAGATCGACGGCAAGGCGACCACCGAAGAGCTGGAAGTGATGAGCTACGCCTGGCGTGGCGACGATGTCGAGGCGCGCACGCTGGCGTTGCTGGCCAAGCTCTATGCCGAGCAGGGGCGGTTCCGCGACGCCTTCTCGACCATGCGCAACGCCATGCGGGTGTTCCCGCGGTCGGAATCGGTGCGCGGCATGCAGGACGATGTGGCGCGCCATTTCGAAGCGCTGTTCCTCGACGGCAACGCCGATGCGATGAAGCCGGTGGACGCGCTGGCGCTCTATTACGACTTCCGCGACATGACGCCCCAGGGCCGCCGCGGCGACGAGATCATCCGGCGGCTGGCCGATCGCCTGGCCAATATGGACCTGCTCGACCAGGCCGCTTCCCTGCTGCAGCACCAGGTCGACCGGCGGCTGACCGGCGCGGCGCGCTCGCAGGTCGCCGCGCGCCTTGCCGTGGTGCATCTGATGAACCGCAAGCCCGCCGCCGCCCTGCAGGCGCTGCGGACCACCCGGCTTGCCGACCTGCCCGAGGAGCTGCGGGTGCAGCGCTATCTCCTGGAGGCGCGTGCGCTCGCCGATGCCGGCCGGCCGGACCAGGCGCTCGAGCTGCTCGGCGAAGTCAAGAGCCTGGAATCGGAAATGCTGCGCGCCGACATCCTGTGGTCGGCGCAGCGCTATCGCGAATCCGCCGAACAGAGCGAGAAATGGGTCTCGGCCCGGCGCACCGGCGGCGCGGCGCTCAACGACGACGAGCGCCGGCATCTGTTGCGCGCAGCCATCGGTTATGCGCTGAGCGACGAGACGCTCGGCCTCGACCGGCTGCGTGGCCGCTGGCGGCCGCTGATGACCGCCACGGTCGATGCCCGCGCCTTCGACGTGGTGACCGCGCCAATCGAGGCGCGCGGCGTCGAATATCGCGAGATCGCCCGGTCGATCGCCGACCGCGATACGCTCGATGCCTTCCTGCAGAACTACCGCGAGCGCTATCCGTCGGAAGCGCCGGGCCAGCAGCGCCGTCCGGGAACCCCCGCGCCCGGGTCGGCGGAGGCCAACCGGGCACCGCGCCAGGGCTAGATCCGGGCTCGACCGGGCCAGCGGCCAAGGCCCATGACCGCCGCGACCGCGGTGAGCGGCAGCAGCCAGGACGCCCAGACGACGACCGCATAAGCCGTATCGAAGGACCAGTCGGCGTGGGGCATCAGCACCTCGCGCACCAGCACCATGGCCGGCCGCAGCCAGATCGCCGCCGAGGTGACCGCGGCCACGGCGACCATCGCGCGGGCATGCCAGTGAACCCGGCGCCGGCGGATCGCGACAAAGCCAAGCGACATGAGGACCAGCCAGGTCACCGCCTGGGCGATGAAACCGGCCACCGCCATGGCCGAGGCGAGACCGGACAGCGCCACCGGTATGGCGGAGGTGCCGGCGATCAGGATGGCGATGCCGGCCGCGCGGCCGACGATCCGGTGAAGGGCCGGCCGGCGGCGGACGAGCAGGGCGACCGGCACCAGGACGAGAGCGGCCGCGGCGGCGGCCATATGCAAACGGAACAGGCCGGGCAGCCGCTCGTCCACCACGGCCAGTTCATACGGCAGCGCCAGCCAGCCGGCGGCGGTCATGACAGCGACCGCGCCGAGCGGTAGAACGAGGACAGCGACAATGACCGCGAGGACGATCCGCTTGACCATGAAGCGCGCTGGCGCCCGGGCTTTCGATCCATCGACCGGCAGGCTCAGGGGCGGGGTCGCCGCGGCAATGGGGGCGGTCGCTGGCGCGCTCATGCTGCAGCTTACCATTGCCCGCGCCGAGCCGGCCAGGACTGCGCCCTGGACCGAGCCGGCGGCCTCGGAAGAGCTGGCCGGACGCTGGTCCAGCGGCAAATATGGCTTCGTCGTGGACCTGACCCGCTGCGGCGAGGGCTGGTGCGGCATCCGGGTCGGACCGGGCTCGACCTGCGGCGACCTCGCCATGCGGCTCAGCGCCAGCCCGGGCACGCCCGATTCCGGGCCGTTCGGCAGACAGGTCACCGGTCACTTCGACCGGCGCATCGGCGCCGACCGGCATGCGGTGCGCGGCCATGTCTACCGGCTGATGCCACAGGGTACGCTGACCCTGTCGCTGGTCGGCGAGCCTGGCGATCGCCTGCAGCTGATGCGCCGGACCTTCCCCTACCAGGACGTGCTCAGCCGGACCGGCGGTCCGGTCTGCCGCAGCGAGCCCAGGACATCCTGACGATTTGATTTAAGGGGATGTGGCGAGAGCCTTGATGGCGCGGGGCTTTTGAGGCCGGGCGTGGAGCGGGCGATCAACCCTCTCCCAATGGGCTACTGCATTCGCACATCTCGAAACGGCAGTATTTCCAATGCCTTGCACGACGGGAAAGCCGTCCTTCGAGGCTCGCAAGAGCTCGCACCTCCACGCAAAAGCGAAGCTTTTGCGTCGGGATGAGGAGCGTAGGGTTTGGCATCAAGGGCGGCGCCTGGCGCGCGCGTCGCCGTCCGATTTTCACCTGCAACATCAACGCAATACACCACACCCCCTGATCCCCGCGCAAAAGCTCGCTTTTGCGCTGGAGGTGCGAGCGCCCTTGCGCGAGCCTCGAAGGACGACTGAGCCCCGTGCAAGGCATTGAAAGGCCGCATGTTCTGGAGATGTGTGAATGTCGTAGCCCGTTCGGGAGCGGGTTGATTCATTGATGCTTCTGCCGGACGCTACCCGAAGCGCCGCTAAGTCCCGAAGCTGCGGACGAGGCTGCCGGCGACCAGGTTCCAGCCGTCGACCAGCACGAAAAAGATCAGCTTGAACGGCAGCGAGACGGTCACCGGCGGCAGCATCATCATGCCCATGGACATCAGCACCGAGGCGACGACGAGATCGATCACCAGGAAGGGCACGAACAGCAGGAAGGCGATCTCGAAGGCGCGGCGGAGTTCGGAAATCATGAAGGACGGCACCAGCACGCGAAACGACACCTCCTGGGGCGTCGCCGGCACCGGCTCGTTGGACAGTTCCTGGAACAGCGCCAGGTCCTTCTCGCGGACATGTTTCAGCATGAACTCGCGAAACGGCGCGGAGCCGCGCTCGAACGCCTGGCGGATCTCGATCTGGTTGTCCATCAGGGGTTTCAGGCCGGTGTCGTAGCTCTGCTGGAACACCGGCGCCATGACGAAGCCGGTGAGAAACAGGGACAGGCCGACGATCACCGCATTGGGCGGCGCGGTCTGGGTGCCGATGGCGGTGCGCAGCAGCGACAGCACCACCGAGATGCGCACGAAGCTGGTCACCATGATCAGGATCGAGGGGGCCACCGACAGGACGGTGATCAGCCCGATCAGCTGGATGACCCGTTCGTTGACGCCGGCGCCCTGGCCGAGATTGATCGAGACGTCCTGGGCCTGGGCGGTGCGGGCGGCCAGCACGACGAGGCCAAGGGCCAGCAAGGACACCAGGGAGGTGAGCACAACGGACTTCGGCACGCCGATGCGGCGCGCCGTGCCCGGGGTCTGTGCTGTCGATTGAGGCTGCATCGCTTCCCGCGCCCACGCGAATCGTTGGCGTGAGCTTAACAGGTGCTGCGACGGGTCTCGCGCCGGGTTCGGTCGCGCGCGGCCGGTTTTACCGGATTCAATCCTGTCGGCGTCAGGTCTTGGGTGGCGCCGGACCGCGGCCGAGCAGCGCCGCCATTTCCTCTTCCAGGCTGTCGAAGACCGATTTCTCCGACGCCGTGAGTGCCTTGGGCGGCGTGCTTGCCGGAGCCGGTGCCTGCGCCGGGGCAGCTGCCGGAGCCGGAGCCGGAGCCGAGGCTGGAGGCGTCGAGGCGCGCGACGGTGCCGCGGGTTGCGGCGGCGCCGCGCCAGCCGCGTTGGCCAATTTCGGTTCGGCCGGACGGGCTTCGGCCGGCCGCTGGTCGGCCGCACGCGGCTCGGTCGGCCGTTGTTCGTTTGGCCGCTGCGCCATGACCGAGGTCGGCACGATCGGTTTGCGCAGCGCTGCTTCCAGGCGCGCGGCAATGTCGTCCGGCGGTGCGGCCGACGGTCTGGCCGGCGGGGCAGGAGGCGTGGGCGGTGCCTTGATGGTTGGCGTCGCGACCGAGGCCGGGGGCGTCGCCGGCGCGTCGGTCCGCTGGACATTGGCGGGTCTGAGCGGCAGCGGCGGCGTCGCGATCGGCTGTGCCGCGGCGGCAACCGGGGACGCCGCTCTCGGCGGTTCCATCCGGGCCGGTTCGGGCCGCGGCGGGGGCGGCGGTGCCGGGCGAGCCGGCTCGAGCCTTGATGGTTCGACGCGGCTCGGCTCGACCCGGGTCGTTTCGACCCGGCTCGGCTGGATCGCCGGTGCCGGTACGGGCGCCGGGGCGGGCTGCGCGACCGGCGGCGCCGGTCTCGGTTCGGGCCTTGGTTCCGGTCTTGGCTCGGGTCTTGGCTCCGGCCTTGCCTCAGGCCTGGGCTCGGGCCTTGCTTCAGGCCTTGGCGGCGGCGCCGGATTGTCGAGATTGACCGGCCGCGGCGGCGCCGGCGGCTCGCCGGCGGCCTGGCGGGCAGCCTCGCGCATGGTGAGCCGCGACGGCGCCTCGCCTGGTGGCAGCGGCAGCGGCAGTTCGTTGACCGGTGCCGCGGCGGCCTCGCGCAGCGCGCTCGCCTGCACCGGCACGCCGCGCACGATATTGTTCTCGATCACCACGTCGGTCGGTCCGCCGAGCAGGATCAGGTGTTCGACATTGTCGCGCCGGATCAGCACCAGCTTCCGGCGGGCGTCGACATCGGCATAGTCGAGCACCGCGAGGCGCGGCTGGCGGCCGCGCGCCGACGATCCGATGCCAAGGCCCCGGCCGCGGATCAGCCGGATCACCCAGGTCATCAGCCCGATCAGCACCAGGACCACAGCGAAGGCGACTATGAACGTCGCCGCGAGCGGCGCATTGGGACCGAGAAGATTGGATATGAAATTCATCAGAACCGATCCCATGCATGCCGGCGGCGGGCGCAATCAGGCCCGTTAAGTCTATGTTGAGGTTAACGAGCCCGGCAAGGCTTGCCGGCTTCGACCTCACCGGATGGTTAATCCACGGTGACAAAAGTTAATAGCGCCTTTCGCTTAACGTGTCGTTAACCACGCACTCGGCATTCTTTGCCCATCGACAGGGCTGGAGATTCCCGTGGCGGCGGCCGATATCCCGATCTTTTCCATGCTCAGAGATCGCATGCGCTGGCATCAGGACCGCCAGAAGCTGCTCGCTGAAAATGTCGCCAATGCGGAGACGCCGGGTTACCGGGCGCGCGACCTGCGCTCGCCGAGCTTCGACGAGCTCGTCCAGGGCAATGCCGGGTCGGGCATCGGCACGCTGCGCACCAACGAGCGCCATATCACCGGTTCGGTCCAGGGCGGTTCGCGATTCCAGGTCCGGCGCGACACCGGCGTGGTCACCACGCCCGACGGCAACCGGGTCAACCTCGAAGACGAGATGCTGAAGGTCGCCCAGAACCAGATGGACTACCAGGCCGTCACCGGCCTCTACCAGCGCTCGCTCGGACTGATCCGGACGGCGCTCGGCAAACGCTAGAAAGCGGCTCCGTCACGACGGAAACCGCTCGCTTATCCCTGTTTCACCGCATTGTCTTGGCCGTTGCGAAGCGGTCTTCGCCGCGCACGAAAATGCCTCGGGAGCACTGATCGATGTCCATGGATTTCCTCAGGTCGATCCGCATCGCCACTGGCGGCATGCGCGCCCAGGCCGGCCGCATGCGCGTGGTGTCGGAAAACATCGCCAATGCCAATTCGACCGCCGACACGGCCGGCGGCGATCCCTATCGGCGCAAGGTGCCGACATTCCGCACCTCGTTCGACCGCGAATTGCAGGCGACCACCGTCCAGCTCGGACCGGTCCGGCAGCCGCAGGGCGAGTTTCAGACCCGATTCGACCCCAACCATCCGGCCGCCGACGCCCGCGGCATGGTCAAGGTTCCCAACGTCAACTCGCTGGTCGAGGCGATGGACATGCGCGAGGCCCAGCGCAGCTACGAGGCCAATCTCAACGTCGTCACCTCGACGCGCCGCATGCTGCAGCGCACCATCGATCTTCTGAAAGCTTGATCATGTCGACATCCTCGATCGCGGCCAATGCCTATGCCAGCGCCGCGCGGCTGTTCTCGCCGGCCGGTGGCCCGCGGCCGGCAGGCCAGGGCGGAACCGGCGGTTTCGGCGCCGTGCTGAATTCGGCCATCCAGCATCTCGACCAGACGACGCGCACCACCGACCAGCGCTCGCAACAGATGGCCGCCGGCCGGGCCGACCTGATCGACGTGGTCACCGCCGTGTCGGAAACCGAAGTGGCGATCGAGGCGCTGGTCTCGGTGCGCGACAAGGTGGTGCAGGCCTATGACGAAATCATGCGGATGCAGATCTGAAGGCGCGCGACAATGACCCCCGCTGATATTCTCGACGTCGCGCGCGACGGCATTCTCACCGTCATCCTGGTCTCGGCGCCGCTGATGATCGTCGGCCTGGTGGTCGGCGTCGCGGTCTCGCTGGTCCAGGCGCTGACCCAGATCCAGGAGCAGACGCTGGTCTTCGTGCCGAAGATCATCGCGATCTTCGCCACCATGCTGCTGGCCCTGCCGTTCATGGGCGACCTGATGGCCGGCTGCATGACGCGGGTGATGGCCAAGGTGGTCAGCGGCGGGTGAATCAGGTCTGATCCCGCTGATATCGAGGGGACCGGCTGAAGAGGAGGCTCACCCGATGACCTTCTCTTTCGCACCCGACTTCGCGGTGATCTTCGTCCTGATGTTCGCGCGCGTCGGCACCATGATGATGCTAATGCCGGGGCTGGGCGAACGGGCCATGCCGATGCGGGCCAGGCTCGGCGTCGCCGTGCTCCTGACCATGACCCTGTTTCCGCTGCACCGGCTGCTCTATGCCGTCGACCTGGCGCGCCCGGCAGTGGTGGTCATGCTGCTGTTCCAGGAACTCGCCATCGGCTTCACGCTCGGCATGGCCGGCCGCATCGCGGTGTCGGCCCTGCAGACCGCCGGCGTGGTCATCGCCAATGCCATGGGGCTGGGCTTTGCCATGCAAGTCGACCCGACCCAGGGCCAGCAGGGCGCGGTCATCGGCACCTTCCTGACCATGGTCGGTGTGGCGATCGTGTTTGCCGCCGACCTGCATCACCTTGTCATCGCGGCGATATCGAGCAGTTTCACCGTGCTGCGGCCGGGCGTGCTGCCGGTCTCGGGCGATGCCGCGCTGTTCCTGGTCGGCGTCCTGTCGAAGGCCTTCCTGGTGGCGATCCAGCTTTCCGCGCCATTCCTGGTGTTCTCGCTGGTGTTCAATATCGGTCTCGGCGTCCTGTCCAAGCTGATGCCGCAGATGCAGGTGTTCTTCGTCGGCATGCCGATCTCGATCGGCGTCGGTTTCCTCATCCTGATGCTGGTGGTTGGCGTCATGATGGTCCACTACACCGGCCATCTGGAAAACCTGCTCAACGAACTCGCGGTCGACCGGAGATGAGCGGTGGCTGAGGGCGACGACGACAAGGACCAGAAAACACAGGATCCGACCCAGAAGAAGCTCGACGACGCCCTGCAGAAGGGCGACGTGGCGAAGAGCCAGGATCTGGTCTCCTGGTTCATGCTGTTCGCGGCCACCCTGATGGTCGCCGTCACCGCCATCGGCTCTGCCGGCAATCTCGCCAATCCCCTGAAGAACCTGATGGCCAATGCCGACCTGGTCACGGTCGACCGGGCCGGGCTGATGCGCCTGCTCATCACCATGGCGCTGGCGGTGGCCACCGCCATTGGCCTGCCGCTCGTCGGCCTGTTCCTCGCCGGCATCGCCGGCAATGTGATCCAGCACCGGCTGGTGTTGTCGGGCGAGAGCCTGAAGCCGAAATTTTCCAAGATCTCGCCGATGGCCGGCTTCAAGCGGATCTTCGGCAAGGAGGCCTTCGTCAATTTCCTCAAGGGCCTCGCCAAGATCACCATTGTCGGCTCGGTCATGTTCGCCGTGCTGTGGCCCGAGCGCCAGATGATCGACGCGCTGGTGCGGATGGATGTCGAGGCGCTGCTGCCGCATACGCTGAGGATCGTGCTGAGCGTGCTCTATGCCGTGGTGGCGATCCTGGCGGTGCTGGCGGCGGGCGATTATTTCTACCAGTACCGCAGCTGGTACCAGCGCCAGCGCATGACCTTCCAGGAGCTGAAGGACGAGTTCAAGCAGTCCGACGGCAATCCCGAGATCAAGGGCAAGCTCCGGCAGATCCGCCGCGAGCGCTCGCGCAAGCGCATGATGGCCAATGTGCCGAAGGCGACGGTCGTGATCACCAACCCGACCCACTTCGCCGTGGCGCTGCGCTACGAGACCGGCATGGCGGCACCGGTCTGCGTCGCCAAGGGCGCCGACCTGATCGCCTTGAAGATCCGCGAACTGGCGACGACCCACGACGTGCCCATCGTCGAAAACCCGCCGCTGGCGCGCGCCCTGCACGCCACAATCGAGATCGACCAGGAGGTGCCGGAAGAGCACTACAAGGCGGTCGCCGAGGTGATCGGCTACGTCATGCGGCTGAAGGGCATGCTGCGCTGAGGCGAGGCGGGCCAGCCGCTACGGCGGCGCGGCGTTGAGATCGGCGCCGTGTCACCTGCGACCCCAAGGAACATGCCTATCGGCTCAAGGCCAATGCAGGCTAGGCGCTCAACAGCATCAGCCGTTGCCTTGGCCGGGCCGGGCAGGCCATGCTGGAGCGATCGGCAAAGGGCATCACCGCCCGGCTTGGCCATCACATCGCAGACAAGGCTTTCGCGTGCCGCAACAAGGCGTCATCGGACTGATCGGCGGCATGAGCTGGGAAAGCTCGGCCGAATATTACCGCATCATCAATCAGGCGGTGCGCGAGCGGCTGGGCGGGCTCAGGTCGGCGCGCTGCCTGATGTGGTCGTTCGATTTCGGTGAGATCGAGGCGCTGCAGCATGCCGGCCGCTGGGACGATGCGGCGGCGCTGATGATCGACGCCGCGCAACGGCTGGAGCGCGGCGGCGCCGACTTTTTCCTGATCTGCACCAATACCATGCACCGGATGGCCGATGAGGTCGCGGCCGCCGTCGGCATACCGCTTCTGCATATTGCCGATCCGACCGCCGAGCGGATCAAGGCGCGTGGCATCACGCGGGTCGGCCTGCTCGGCACGGCCTTCACCATGGAACAGGCGTTCTACAAGGGCCGCCTCACGGAGCGCTTCGGCCTCGACGTGCTGGTGCCCGACGTGGAGGACCGGGCCGTCGTCCACCGGATCATCTACGAGGAACTGGTGCAGGGCAGGGTCGAGCCGGCCTCGCGCGCCGCTTACAAGGCGGTGATCGCGCGGCTGATCGGCCGCGGCGCCGAGGCGGTGATCCTCGGCTGCACCGAAATCATGCTGCTGGTGAAACCGGAAGACAGTGCCGTGCCGCTGTTCGACACCACCGGCATCCATGCCGAAGCGGCGGTCGAGCGTGCCCTGGCAAGCCCGCCCGCCTAACACTCAAGCGAGCATGTCGCGCACCAGCGGCATCACCTTGCTGCCATAGAGCTCGATGCTGCGCATGAGTTTGTCATGCGGCAGCGGGCCGGCGCTGTATTTGAGCTGGAAACGCCCAATGCCGAGCGCCTTGGCGGTGGCGGCGATCTTGCGCGCGACGGTCTCGGGCGAGCCGACATAAAGTGACCCCTGATCGGCCTCCTGGTCGAATTCGCCCTGGCCCATCGGCGGCCAGCCGCGCTCGGCGCCGATCCGGTCGCGCATCTGCTTGTAGCTCGGCCAGAGTTCGGTGCGGGCCTGGTCGTCGGTGTCGGCGACATAACCCGGCGAATGGACGCCGATCGGCTGGACCGGCGTGTCGAGTTGATTGAGCGCGCGGTGGTAGAGATCGACATAGGGTTTGAACCGCTTGGGGTCGCCGCCAATGATCGCAAGCATCAAAGGCAGGCCGTAGCGGGCGGCGCGAATGACCGATTCCGGACTGCCGCCGACGCCGATCCAGGTTTTCAGTGTTCCGGCCTCAACGGGTGGGAAAACCCGCTGGTTGGTCAGCGCGGGCCGAGTGGTGCCCTGCCAGGTGACGGTCTCCTGGCTGATCAGCGCCGCGAACAGGTCGAGCTTTTCCTCGAACAGCGTCTCGTATTGGTCGAGCGCGTAGCCGAACAGGGGAAAGGACTCGGTGAACGAACCGCGCCCGAGAATGACCTCGGCCCGGCCGCTCGCCGCCGCGTCGAGCGTCGCGAAGCGCTGAAAGACCCGGATCGGGTCATCGGAACTGAGCACGGTCACGGCCGAGCCGAGACGGATCCGGCTGGTGCGTCCGGCGATCGCGGCCAGCACGACCTCGGGCGCTGAAATGGCGAAGTCGGCGCGGTGATGCTCGCCGACGCCGAAAAAGTCGACGCCCAGCCGATCGGCAAGCACGGCTTCCTCAATGACGTTGCGGATGACCTGGGCATGCGGCAGGAGGCGGCCATCGGCGCCGCTGGTGACGTCGCCGAAAGTGTCCAGCCCGAGTTCGAGATGCGGTGCCATGCGGTTCCCTGTCGCGATGGGTGGCGAAACATCGGCACTGCCCATGGCGGCGCGTGGCGGGCGCCTTTCGCGCAATCAAGCGCCGGGGCGATACCAGTCGTCGCCGGCGCGACAGGCCAACAGCGCCGATATAGGAACGCGGGCGGCGGCCCGACAGGCTTGCGGTTGCAGCCCCGCCCCGCGTTCGCGGCCAAAGTTTGGACGCGGTGCTCTTGCTAGTTCGACCGGGAACCTGCACCACTACGCTCAGATCAGGGGCTTGCCCGGATTCTCTCTCTTGGCTCCCAGAACGGCACGTTACGCCATGGCTATCGCCGAAAAGAGTGCTCGCCCGAAGGCGGGTACCACATCGCAGAAAGCGACCGTTCCGCGCGCGGTCGACCGTGCCGATCGATCCGGTTCGACCACGATGGTACTGGCCGTGGCGCTGGTCCTGGTCGGCGCCGCGCTGTTCTTCCTGGCGATCGGACGGGAGAATGCCTATCCCTATGTCATCGGTCTCCTGGCGCTGCTGTCGGTCGTCGGGGTGTTCGCGCTGTTTGCTTATGCGGCCGGCATCCTGCGTTTCGCGACCGAGGAAAGCCGCAACGATTTCACCAAGTCGATGGTCGACAGCACGCCCGATGCGGCCGTCGTCACCGAGCCGTCCGGCCGGGTGCTCTACGCCAATCCGAGCTATCTGGAACTGACCGGCGCCAGCGGCGAGCATGACGTGCGCGGCGTCGAACGCGCCTTCTCGAGCGCGCCGGATGTTTCCGAGGCGATCTACCGGCTGTCGCAGGCGGCCCGCGAAGGCCGCCGCCACCAGGAGGAGGTGCGCCAGCCCGACGCCGAGAGCGCCCGCTGGTTCCGCCTGCGCGTCCGCCCGCTGGTCCGCGACGGGCTGCCGGCGCCGCGCGGCATGAACAAGGCGACCGTCTGGACGGTGGAGGACATCACCCGCGACCGGCAAAACGCCGAGAGCGCCTTCGAAACCCTGCAGAAGGCCATCGATTTCCTCGATCACGCGCCCGCCGGCTTCTTCTCGATGGAGCCGAACGGCGAGATCGCCTATATGAACGCCACGCTTGCCGGCTGGCTCGATCATGATCTGGCCGAGGTCGGGCCGGGCGGCCTGGCGCTGGCCGATATCCTGGCGGCCGATGGCGCGGCCCTGCTCAGGACGGTGACGCCGGCGCCGGGCGAGGTGCGCACCGCCACATTCGATCTCGACCTTAAGAAGCGCGGCGGCGAGGCCCTGCCGGTCCGGCTCCTGCACAAGGTGGCTTTCTCGGGCGACGGCACCGCCGGTTCGTCGCGCACCCTGGTGATCCACCGCGGCCGCGGCAGCGATACCGGCGACAGCCTGCGCGCCGCGGAGGTGCGCTTCGCACGCTTCTTCAACAATTCGCCTCTGGGCATCTCGACCGTCGACAAGGCGGGCCATGTCGGCCGGTCCAACCCGATCTTCGCCAGACTGTCGGCCGAATTGCTGCCGGCCGGCGAGGTCGGGCCGCGGTCGATCCTGTCGCTGGTCAAGGACAGTTCCCGGCCGGGCCTGTCGCAGGCGATCGGCGAGGCGGCCGAGGGGCGTGGCGACCTGGTGCCGGTCGACGGCGCGCTACAGGGCGATGCCAACCGTTTCGCCCGTTTTTTCGTGGCTCCGGTCGACGATCCCGACCAGCCGGGCGAGGCGGCGATCGTCTATGCGGTGGAGACCACCGAGCTCAGGCAATTGCAGGAGCAGTTCGCCCAGTCGCAGAAGATGAACGCGGTCGGCCAGCTCGCCGGCGGCGTGGCGCATGACTTCAACAACGTGCTGCAGGCGATCATCGGCCATGCCGACCTGCTGCTGATGAACCACAAGCCGGCCGATCCGTCGTTCAACGACATCACCCAGATCAAGCAGAACGCCAACCGGGCGGCCAGCCTGGTGCGCCAGCTCCTGGCCTTCTCGCGCAAGCAGACGCTGCGGCCGCAGGTGGTGCAGCTCGGCGACGTGCTGTCGGACCTGTCCATGCTGCTGCGCCGCTCGCTCGGCGAGCGGGTTGGCCTCGACATGGTGCATGGCCGCGATCTCTGGCCGATCCGCGCCGATGTCACCCAGCTCGAGCAGGTGATCCTCAATCTGGCGGTCAATGCCCGCGACGCCATGCCCGATGGCGGCAAGCTGACGATCAAGACCTTGAACGTGCCGGCCGCCGAGATCCGCCGCTACGACAGCAAGGATCACCCGGTGGAAGTGCCGGCGACCGATTGCGTGCTGATCGAGGTGGCCGACACCGGCACCGGCATTCCCGAGGAGATCGTCCAGAAGATCTTCGACCCGTTCTTCTCGACCAAGGATGTCGGCAAGGGCACCGGGCTCGGCCTGTCGACCGTCTACGGCATCGTCAAGCAGTCGGGCGGCTATATCTTCGTCGATACCGCGGTCGGCAAGGGCACGACGTTCCGCATCTTCCTGCCGCGCCATGTCGCGGAGGCCGAGGATGCGCCGTCCGCCATCGCCGCCGCCCCGCCGGCCGCCATGCTGGTGGCCGGCAAGATCGAGGCGCCGGCCAAGGATGCCGCCCCGCTGCCGCGGACCCCGGCGCCGCCGCGCGACGACACCGGCGCCGGCACCATCCTGCTGGTCGAGGACGAGGATGCGGTCCGGGCCTTTGCCTCGCGCGCGCTCGCCTCGCGCGGCTATACGGTGCTCGAGGCGGCCTCCGGCGTCGAGGCGCTGGAGGTGATGGCAGGCGCCGGCGGATCGGTCGATCTTGTCGTCTCCGACGTGGTCATGCCGGAAATGAACGGACCGACCTTGCTGGTCGAATTGCGCAAGGCCAATCCCGACCTGAAGGTGATCTTCGTCTCCGGTTATGCCGAGGACGCCTTCAAGAAGGACCTGCCCGAGGGCTCCCATTTCACCTTCCTGCCCAAGCCGTTCTCGCTCAAGCAGCTGATCGAGGCGGTGAAGGAACAGATCAAGGCGTGACGGCGAGAGCTCGTCGGCTCTTTGCAGATCGGCTTGGCCGCCCTTCGAGAGCCGGTCCAATGCGACTGGCTTATGGACAGTTCCGCGCGATGACCTCGCGCCAGTCGGTGATCGAGCCGACCATTTGCCCGACATTTTCAGCCCGCGCCCGGCCGGTGCTGCAACGCTCGTGGACCGACGCCGCCTGGGTCAAGGCGCGCAGGTGATCGCGGATGACGTTGCAGCGCTGGCTCATCGGCAGGTCGCGCGTTTCGTTGAGCCGGATCAGAGCGTGGCGGAGCCGGGTGTCGGTCGCCGAGAGATCGCGGGCGCAGAATGCCTCGGACGGCGAGGCCGCGGCCAGGCCCGGCATGACGGCGGCCAGGACGAACGCCAGCGTTTTCAAATGCATGTGCGGGTTTTCAACTGTTTGCGCAGCGTTTCGGATCCAGCAGTTTCACGGTCCAAGCGGCCGGATCAGCGGCAGCTCGACGACACCACGCCGCGCCATTCGGCGGCGGTCTGGCGGATCAGGTTCACCTTGGTCCGGCGCTCCAGGCCCGCGGTGCAGCGGTCGGTCGCGGCGGCGGCGCGCGACAGCGACGCCAGGTGATCACGCAAGGCGGCGCATTGCAGGCTCATGTCCTGCTCGTCCAGCGCCTCGAACCTGGCGAGCGTGGCGTTCATCTCGGCTTCGACCACAACCAGCTCGTCATGGCACGGGCGCGCCGCGAGCGGCATGGACTGCAGCGATGCGGTCTGGGCGGTGGCCGGCGGGGCGGTGACGTCAACGGCTTCGGTGTTGCGCGGAATGAGCGGCTGCGGCGCGGTCTCAGTCATCGTCTGGCTCTGCAGCAAAGACGAGGGCAAGGCGGCGATCTGCAGCGTGCCGCCCTGGGCCGCGACCGGCCAGGCGGTGAGCACCATGGCGAAGAACGCGATAATGGTCGCGAAAACCAGCGAGCTGGCGATCAGCGCCAGGGTCTGGGCATCGGCGGAAGCGGGCTTTGCTGCGGCAAAAGTGGCGTTCGACCTGGGCATGGCGTGTCCCTCTGGCATGACTGGCACAATTGCCGGCCGCTGTTTCGCCAGGATTGCGAGACAGCCGTTGCTCTGTTTCCTGGAGGTTACAGGGCAGCGGCTGCCACCGTTTACGCACTTACCTGTTTACGCACTCAGGCCTCCAACGGTTCACCGGCCGACAAGTTCCAGGGCGGCGTCGGTGTAACGCTTGCCGGCGATCGCTTCGGCCGGCATCGCCTCGGCGATGGCCTGAAGCGTCGCCGGGCTGAGCGTGACCTCGGCGGCGGCGGCGTTCTGCTCGAGATGGGCGATGCGGCGCGCGCCCGGGATCGGCACGATGGTGTCGCCCTGATGCAGCACCCAGGCCAGCGCCAATTGGGCGGCGGTGATGCCGAGCCCGCCGGCGAGCCCGTTCAACCGATCGACGAGCACGAGGTTGCGTTCGAGATTGCCGTCCTGGAAGCGCGGCAGGCCGCGGCGGAAGTCGTCATCGCCGAGCGCCGCGCGGTCGCGGATGGCCCCGGTCAGAAAGCCGCGTCCGAGCGGGCTGAAGGGCACGAGGCCGATGCCGAGTTCGCGGCAGACCGGCAGTACCTCGTCTTCCGGCTCGCGGCTCCACAGCGAATACTCGTTCTGGACCGCGGCGATCGGATGGACGGCATGGGCGCGCCGGATGGTCGCGGGGCCGGCCTCCGACAGGCCGAGCGCCCGCACCTTGCCTTCACGCACCAGGTCCGCCATGGCGCCGACGGTGTCCTCGATCGGTACGGTGGGATCGACGCGGTGCTGGTAATAGAGGTCGATGACCTCGATGCCGAGCCGCTTCAGCGAGGCCTCGGCGACGGCCTTGACGTGTTCAGGCCGGCTGTCGACGCCAACCATGCGGGCGGGGCCGGTGCCTTCGTCGGCGATCCTGAAGCCGAACTTGGTGGCGATGACCACCTGATCACGCACGGGGCCGAGCGCCTTGCCGACCAGGATCTCATTGTCGAAGGGGCCATAGACCTCGGCGGTGTCGAACAAAGTGACGCCGAGGTCGACGGCGCGGCGCAGCGTCGCGATGGCGTCCTTCTCGTCCTGTCCGCCATAAGCGAAACTCATGCCCATGCAGCCGAGGCCAACGGACGACACGGAAAGTTCGGATCCAAGCTTGCGCTGTTTCATGGTGATTCACTCCGGGTGGTTGGCTCGCCAGCCCGGGATGGGGCCGGCTTGCGACCAGGAGATAGACAGTTGAGCTGATCGTTATAATTGGCCTTGGAATGCACGGGCTGTTCGATATTGTTCACCAATGGCCCGCACCGACCTTGCCGCCCTGACCGTCTTTGCCAGCGTCGCCGCCAACAGCAGCTTCCGCGGCGCGGCGACCGCGCTCGGCGTGTCGCCTTCCGCCGTCAGCCATGCGGTCAGTGGCCTGGAGGCCGAGCTCGGCGTCAGGCTTTTGGCGCGCACCACCCGCAGCGTGGCGCTGACCGAGGCCGGCGCCCGGCTGGTCGCGCGGCTTGCGCCCGCGCTCGAGGAGATCGAGGCGGCGCTCGAGGATACGGTCGCCACCGGCGGCCGCCCGGCCGGGCGGCTCAAGCTGACGGTGCCGCTGCAGGCAGCCGAACTGCTGATCGCGCCGCAGACCACACGTTTCGCCGAAGCCTATCCGGATATCACGCTGGAGCTCCTGGTCCAGGACGGTTTCGTCGACCTGGTCACGGCAGGGTTCGATGCCGGTCTCCGGCTCGGTGAAAGCCTGGAACAGGACATGATCGCGGTTCGGATCGGGCCGGACATGCGCATGGCGGCGGTGGCGAGCCCGGCCTATTTCGCCCGCTTCCCTCGGCCGCAACATCCGGCCGACCTCCGCCAGCACGTCTGCATCGGCCGCCGCTTCACCGGCGGCGGGCTCTATCGCTGGGAGTTCGAAAAGGACGGCCAGCCGCTCGAGATCGCCGTCGACGGCCGGCTGGTGTTCAACGAGGGCCGGCTGATCAGCGCAGCCGCGCTGGCCGGTGCCGGCCTTGCCTATGTCATGGAGGCGATGGTCGCCGAGGAGATCGCATCGGGCCGGCTGGTGCGGGTGCTCGACGACTGGTGCCCGCCATTTCCGGGCTTTTTTCTCTATTACCCGTCACGTCGCCAGATGCGCCCGGCATTGAGGGCCTTCATCGATTTTTTCACGAGAGGGGCGAATAGCGAATAGCGAATAGCGAGTGGCGAATAGCGAGTGGGGAATGGCGAATGGCCGGGGCCGCGCATAAACCCTCGCCCGCGTCTTCGCGGGAGAGGGCTTACGCGCACTGCGCTTTTCGCACCTTCTCCACTCGCCACTCGCTATTCGCCACTCCCCCACTTCACCCCAGATTCAGTTCCTTGAAGAAGTCATTGCCCTTGTCGTCGATGACGATGAAGGCGGGGAAATCCTCGACCTCGATCTTCCAGATCGCCTCCATGCCGAGCTCGGGATATTCGAGCACCTCGACCTTCTTGATGCAGTCTTGCGCAAGGCGCGCCGCCGGGCCGCCGATGGAGCCGAGATAGAAGCCGCCATGCTTGGCGCAGGCCTCGCGCACGTCGCGCGAGCGGTTGCCCTTGGCGAGCATGACCATGGAGCCGCCGGCGGCCTGGAACTGGTCGACGAAGCCGTCCATGCGGCCAGCTGTGGTCGGGCCGAACGAGCCGGAGGCGAAACCCTTCGGGGTCTTGGCAGGGCCGGCGTAATAGACCGGGTGATCCCTGAGATATTGCGGCATGGGTTCGCCGGCATCGAGCCGCTCGCGGATCTTGGCGTGCGCCATGTCGCGGGCGACGATCATCGGGCCGGTCAGCGAGACGCGGGTCTTGATCGGGTGTTTCGACAAGGTCTCCAGGACCTCCGACATCGGCCGGGTCAGGTCGATGCGCACGACCTCGCCGCCGAGCGCCTCGGTGTCGATCTCGGGCAGATATTTCGCCGGATTGTGTTCCAGCTCCTCGACGAAGACGCCGTCGCGGGTGATCTTGCCCATGGCCTGGCGGTCGGCCGAGCAGGATACCGCAATGGCGATCGGCAGAGAGGCGCCATGGCGCGGCATGCGGATGACGCGCACGTCGTGGCAGAAATATTTGCCGCCGAACTGGGCGCCGACCCCCATGGCCTGGGTCAGCCCATGGATTTCCGCTTCCATGCCGATATCGCGGAAGGCATGGGCGAATTCCGAACCCGTGGTCGGCAGGCCGTCGAGATAACGGGCCGACGCCAGCTTGGCGGTCTTCATCGTGTGTTCGGCCGACAGGCCGCCAATGACGATGGCGAGGTGATAGGGCGGGCAGGCGGCGGTGCCCAGCGTCAGGATCTTCTCGTGCAGGAACTTGACCATGCGGTCATGGGTGAGGATCGAGGGCGGCGCCTGGAACAGGAAGCTCTTGTTGGCCGAGCCGCCGCCCTTGGCCATGAACAGGAACTTGTAGGCGTCGTCGCCCTCGGCATAGATCTCGATCTGCGCCGGCAGGTTGTTCCGGGTGTTCCGCTCTTCGAACATCGAGATCGGCGCGAGCTGCGAATAGCGCAGGTTCTTCTTCTCATAGGCATCGAGCACGCCCTGGCCGACGGCCGCCTCGTCCTCGCCTAAAGTCCAGATGCGCCGGCCCTTCTTGCCCATGATGATGGCGGTGCCGGTGTCCTGGCACATGGGCAGCACGCCGCCGGCGGCGATATTGGCGTTCTTCAGCAGGTCGTAAGCGACAAATTTGTCGTTGGAGGTCGATTCCGGATCGTCGATGATCTTGACCAGCTGGGCGAGGTGGCCCGGGCGCAACAGATGGTTGATGTCGATGAAGGCGGTTTCCGACAGCAGCCGGATCGCCTCGCGATCGACCACCACGACCTCTTCGCCCAGCACCTTTTCGACCCGCACGCCCTCGGCGGTCAGCTTGCGATAGGGCGTTTCGTCCTTGCCGAGCGGAAACAGCGAATAGGAGCCGGCGGTGAGCGGAGCGTTCATGGTGAGATCCTCGGTCGATGCGGGCTACATAAGCCATCGGCGAGGTCTTTTGAAGCGGTTCTAAGGTGTGAGCCTCGGCTGCCTCAGTAGCCGCTGGCCCTGTCGACCAGGCCGGGCATGGGCTGGCCGGCCTGGTGGCGGGTTATGGTGTCGAGGACAAAATCGACCGCCGTCTCGGGGCGGGTCATGCTGGCGATATGCGGGGTCAGCAGGATCTTCGGATGGGTCCAGAAGCCGTGGCCTTGCGGCAGCGGCTCGAGTTCGGTGACATCGAGCACCGCCGCCGAGAGCTGGCCGGAGGCGAGCGCCGCCAGCAGATCGGCTTCGACGAGATGGCCGCCGCGGCCGCAATTGACCAGGGCCGCACCGGCAGGCAGCGCCGAAAACAGCCTGGCGTTCAGGATGCCGCGGGTGGCCTCCGTCAAGGGCAGCAGGCAAACCAGGATATCGACCTGGCCGAGGAAGGCGTCGAGCTCGGTTTCGCCGGTGTAGCAGGCGACGCCGTCGATGGCGCGCGGCGAGCGGTTCCAGCCTGACAGCGGAAAGCCGAAGGCCCTGAGCTTGTCGAGCGCCGCCTGGCCGAGCTGGCCGAGCCCCATGATGCCGACCCGGCGGCTGGCGGCCGAACGGACCTGGATCTCCTGCCAGACCTGGCGCTTCTGCTGGTCGATGAAGGGCACGAGGTCGCGGTGCAGGCCGAGCACGGCGAGCGTGACGTATTCGGCCATGCTTTCGGCAATGCCGGGTTCGAGCATGCGGATCACCGGCAGGGCCGGCGGCAGCAACGAGAAGTCGAACTGGTCGACGCCGGCGCCAACCGAGAACACCAGCTCCAGATTGGGGAAGGTCTCCATGATCCGCTCCGGCGGCTGCCAGGCGGCGAGATAGCGGATGGCCGCGGGGTCGCCGACATCGGGCCAGACCCGGAAGGCCATGCCGGGGGCGCGTTCGGCGAAGAGTTTCGCCCAGACCGCGCCGCGCGCGGCATTGGCCTTGTAGAGGACGGTCATGGCTGTGCTTCCGGTCGGGAGTTCAAAGAGGTATGAGCTTCTGTTCGCTTGGAAGGTGATGTTGCAGTCCGGTCAGTCGTCCTTCGAGGCTCGCAAGAGCTCGCACCTCAGCATGAGGAGAGTGGAGATTGGCATCAGGGGCGGTGCCGGATGCGCCGCAGCCGTCACGCTTCATGAGCAACGTTGATGCAGCTCACCCAACCTCCTCATCCTGCAATCAAGTCCTTTAAAACAGCCCCACCGGCGCCAGCGGCCGGCCGTCGATCAGGCGCTTGTAGTCATAGGCGCTGGCATCGACATAAGGCGTGTCGCCGGCGACGATGTCGGCGGCGAGCCGGCCAGCGCCCGGACCGATGCCGAAGCCATGGCCCGAGAAGCCGGTGGCGAGCGTCAGGCCCGGCAGCTTTTCGACGCCTGAGATGACCGGCACGGTGTCGGGGGTCGAATCGATGGTGCCGCCCCAGGCCTCGGCAATGGTGATGCCGGCGAGCGCCGGATTGGAGGCGACGAAACCGGCCAGCGCGGTCTCGACCAGTTGCATGTCGGGCGCCGGATCGCGCACGCGCTCGGCCTCGAAGGGCGAGGGCTTGTCGAAGCTCCACTTGCTGTCGCGCGTCAGCTGCTCGAAGAAGGCCGCGCCGAAGCGCAGCTTCAGGCCCTTGCGGCGCTCCAGGAAGGTCGGCCAGAAGGCTTTGGCATAACGCAGGATATCGGGCGTCAGCTGCACCGTGCCGCGGCCGCGCAGCGCCAGGGTGAAGCCGCCGTCGAGCCGCCGGCGGACGCAATAATCCGTGGTGCCGAGCGCACCCATGGTGATCTCGGGCGCCGGTGTGGTGCGGCAGGCGGTGGCATCGACCAGGCCGATCGGCAGGTCGATGCCGTGGCGGCGGCAGAACAGCGACGACCAGGCGCCGCCGGCAAGCAGCACGGACCGGGTGCGGATGCGGCCCTTTTCGGTGACGACGGCGCTGACCCGGCCGCCCTCGGTTTCCATGCCGCGGGCGGCGCAGTCCTGGTGCAAGGTGACGCCGTGCTTGCGGGCGGCGGCGGCCAGCGCCGGCACCGCCATGGACGGTTCGGCGCGGCCGTCGCTCGGCGTGTAGAGCCCGGCGGTCCATTTTTCGGTATTGCCCGGCAGCTTGGCGTTGATCTCGGCCGGCGTCAGCACGGTCGAATGGACCTGCTCGTCGCGGGCGATCGCCGCCCAGCGCTCCCAGGCGGCGGCTTCCGCCGGATCCTTGGTCATGAACAGCACGCCGGTGCGGCGGAAGCCGGCATCCTGGCCGGCATCGGCCTGCATGTCGTCCCACAGCCTCAGCGCCTCGCGCGCCAGCGGGATTTCGGCACGCGCCCGACCCTGCTGGCGGCACCAGCCCCAGTTGCGGCTCGACTGCTCGGCGCCGACATGGCCCTTCTCGACGAGGGCGACCGAATGGCCCTTCTTGGCCAGATGGTAGGCGGCGGAGACGCCAATGACGCCGCCGCCGATGACCACCACGTCGGCAGCCTCCGGCAGGCGCTCGTCGCTGGCGATGCGGTTAAGGGGCGGGGACATGGGGTGCACTCCTGAATGCGCTCAGCGTTGCTTCGGTCATCATGCCGGCGGTCAGGCCGGGACGTCGACGGCGGAACCGGAAACCGAGGCCTGCAAGACGATGTCGTCACGGATGCAGGCGGAGAAATGGCCGGGCGTGACCTGGCGCAACGGCGGCACCGCCACCGCGCAGGCGTCTTGGGCATAACGGCAGCGGGTGCGGAAGGCGCAGCCGGACGGCGGGTCGAGCGGGCTCGGGATATCGCCGGTCAGGATGATCCGGCCACGCCGGATCTCGGGATCGGGAATGGGGGCCGCCGAGAACAAGGCCTCGGTATAGGGATGGCGCGGCGCCTCGAACAGGATGCGGGTCGGCGCGATCTCGACCAGACGGCCGAGATACATCACCGCGATACGGTCGGAGATATGGCCGACCACCGCCAGGTCGTGGGCGATGAACAGGATGGTCAGGCCGAACATCTCCTTCAGCTCCAGGAGCAGGTTGACCACCTGCGCCTGGATCGAGACGTCGAGCGCCGAGACCGGCTCGTCGGCGACCAAGAGGCTCGGCCTGAGGATCAGCGCGCGGGCGATGCCGACCCGCTGGCGCTGGCCGCCCGACAGTTCATGCGGGTGGCGCTCGGCGAAATGGGCGGAAAGGCCAACCAGTTGCAGCGTCTCGGCGACCTTGGCCGCGCGCTCGTCACGGCTGAAGCCGCCGTGGATGGCGAGCGGGGCTGCCACGATCTCGCCAATGGTCATGCGCGGATTGAGCGAGGCGAAGGGGTCCTGGAACACCAGCTGCATGCGCCGGCGCAGCGGCCGGAGCTGACGGCGCGACATATGGGTGATGTCGGTGCCTTCGAAATCGATCTTGCCGCCGGTCGGTTCGGTCAGCCGCAGCACGGTGCGGCCGACGGTCGTCTTGCCCGAACCGGACTCGCCGACCAAGCTCAGGACCTCGCCCGGGCGCATGGTGAAGGAGACGTCGTCGACGGCCTTGACCTGGCGTGCGCCGCGGCCGAACAGGCCGCCGCCGACCGGGAACCATTTCTTGAGGTTGGCGACCTCCAGGATCGGGGTCTGGCCGTTGCCGGCGCGGATCGGATCGTCGCCGCTCAAATTCTTACCGGTGTTCATGACACGGCCTCCGGCGCCAGCTCGCGCCAGCGCAGGCAGCGCACCCGCCGGCTGCCGCCGGCCTCGTCCAGCTCCGGCGTCTCGACATCGCAGCGGCCGTCGACCCGGTCGGAACAACGCGGATGGAAGGCGCAGCCGGAGGGCGGAAAGCGCGGGTCCGGCACGTTGCCGGGAATGGCGGCGAGCGTGCTGGCGCGCCGGCCGGCAAGGTCGAGCCGCGGCACCGAGCGGAGCAGGCCCGAGGTATAGGGCATCAAGGGACGCTTGAACAAAGGCCGGACATCGGCCTGTTCGACCACCCGGCCGGAATACATCACCATGACCCGGTCGGCGATCTCGGCGACCACGCCGAGATTGTGGGTGATGAACATGACCGCCATGCCGGTGGTGTCCTGCAACCGGCGGATCAGGTCGAGGATCTGCGCCTGGATGGTCACGTCGAGCGCGGTGGTCGGCTCGTCGGCGATCAGGATCGAAGGTTCGCCCGACAGCGCCATGGCGATCATGACGCGCTGGCGCATGCCGCCGGAGAGCTGGTGCGGATAGGCCGACAGCCGCTGGCGCGGGGCAGGGATGCCAACCAGGTCGAGCAGGCGGCAGGCCTCGTCTTCCGCCGCGCGGCGGTCCATCGGCCGGTGCAGGCGGACGGCCTCGGTGATCTGGCCGCCAATGGTCTTGACCGGATTGAGCGAGGTCATCGGTTCCTGGAACACCATGGCGATGTCCTTGCCGCGAACCCCACGCATGGCCTCCTCGTTGATGGCCAGGAGATCGCGGGTGGTGCCGTCGGCGCCGGCCAGCCGGATCGCGCCGGTGACCCGGCAGCCCGACGATTTCGGCAGCAGGCCCATGACGGCGAGACTGGTGACGCTCTTGCCCGAGCCGGATTCGCCGACCACGGCCAGCGTTTCGCCACGCTTGAGCGTCAGCGACACGCCCGAGACGGCGGCGAATTCGCCGTGGTCGGTGCGGAAGCGCACCGCGAGGTTGTCGACCTCGAGCAGGGGCTTTTGCGCC
Source organism: Phreatobacter stygius (assembly GCF_005144885.1). Lineage (NCBI taxonomy): Bacteria > Pseudomonadati > Pseudomonadota > Alphaproteobacteria > Hyphomicrobiales > Phreatobacteraceae > Phreatobacter > Phreatobacter stygius. The sequence continues at coordinate 237,389 of NZ_CP039690.1, read as the reverse complement.
GGCGCGGGACTGCGGTCCTGATGCTCGCTCATCGGATGTCCATCCGCGGATCGAGCGCATCGCGCAGGCCATCGCCGATGAAATTGAAGCTGGTCACCGCCAGCGTGATGGCGATGCCCGGCAGGATCGCCAGCCAGGGCGCGCTGGTCAGATAGATCTGCGCGTTGTTCAGCATATTGCCCCAGCTCGCCACCGGCGGCTGGATGCCGTAGCCGAGATAGCTGACATAGGATTCGAGCAGGATCGCCTTGGCGACATTCAACGTCGCGGCGACCACGATCGGCGCCATGGCATTGGGCACCAGTTCGCGGAACATGGTGCGCATGTCGGAAGATCCCATGGCCTCGGCGGCAACAGCGAAATCGCGCTCGCGCAGCGACCGGATCTGGCCCTCGACAATGCGCGCGACGTTCATCCAGGCGGTGGCGGCGATCAGCAATGTGGTGGAGAGCACGCCGGGTTCGATCAGGGCGGCCAGCGCCAGGAGCAGGAAGATCGCCGGGAAGCACAGGACCGCGTCGACGAAACGCATCAGCACCGCGCCGATCCAGCCGCCGTAAAAACCGGCGATGGTGCCGACCACGATGCCGATGGCCATGGCGATCGCCATGGCGACGAAGCCGATGGCGAGCGAGATGCGCCCGCCCATCATCAGGCGCGCCAGGATATCGCGGCCGAGCTCGTCGGTGCCGAGCACATGGGCGCCGGAGAACGGCGGCGCGAAGCGCTGCATGATGTCGATGAAGGTGTCGTCGAACGGCAGCAGCCAGGGCCCGAACACCGAGCCGAGCGCCAGGATGCAAATGGTGACGGCGCCGGCCATGGCGAGCTTGTGCCGGCGGAACCGGCGCCAGGCGGCGCTGCCCGAGGTCGGCGGGGCGAACTGGACGGCCGTGTCGGTCATGTCGGGGGATCCTGCCATGGCTCTCAGCCCACCCGGATGCGCGGATCGACCGCGGCATAGAGCATGTCGGCGAGGAACGAGCCGATCAGCACCATGACGGCCGAAAACATCAGGATGCCCATGACCACCGGATAGTCGCGGTAGGCAATGGAATCGAGGAAGAGGCGGCCCATGCCGGGCCAGGTGAACACCGTCTCGGTGACCAGCGCGCCGCCGAGCAGGGTGGGGAATTGCAGGCCGGCGACCGTGATCATCGGCAACAGTGCGTTGCGCAGCGCATGGCCGGACAGCACGCGCCATTCCGGCAGGCCTTTGGCGCGCGCCGTGCGGATATAGTCCTGGCCAATGACGTCGAGCATGGAGGAGCGCATGAAGCGCGCCCAGATGGCGGTCTCGACCAGGGCCAGCACGATGGCCGGCGCGATCAGGTGGTGGATCAGGTCGAGCAAGGAGGCATCGCCCACCGTGTGGCGATTGCCGGCCGGCAGCCAGCCGAGCTCGACCGAGAAGATATAGATCGCCACCAGGCCGAACCAGAAGGTCGGGATCGACAGGGCGATCATGGCGCCGACGGTGGCGAGCGTGTCGAACAGCGAATAGCGCCTGATGGCACCCAGGATGCCGACCCAGCAGCCGAGCAGGATGGCGATCAGGGTGGCGGTCGCCATCAGCTCGATGGTGGCACCGAGATGCGAGCCGATGACTTTCAGCACCGGTTCGCCGTCGCGGAACGAATTGCCCCAGTCGCCGCGCAGCATGCGCCAGAGCCAGTCGGCATATTGCACCGGCAGCGGCCGGTCGAGGCCGAGCTGGCTGGCGATGCGGTCGAGATCCTCCTGGCTCATCTGCGAGGAGAGCGCGAATTGCGACAGCGGTCCGCCCGGCGCCAGATGCAGGATGGCGAAGCCGATCATCGAGACCAGCAGCAGGAGGACGACCGCCTGTCCCAGGCGCTGAAGCGCGAACTTGGCCATGTCAGGGCTTTCCCGGGGAGCCGGCCGTCAGGCCCAGAACCATTCGCGAATGTTCCAGCAATTGGACGAGCAGTTGATATTGGGGGCAAACCCCTGCAGCCCGTCCTTGATGCCCTCGGAAATCACCGCCTGGAACAAAGGCAGGATGGCCAGATCATTGCGGATGATCTTCTGCATCTCGCCATAGGTGGTCTTGCGCGAGGCCTGGTCGAACTGGGTGGCGCCCTGGGCGAGCAGCCGATCGACGGTCGGATTGCTGTATTGATAGGTGTTGAAGCCGCGGCCACCCTTGGCGGGAATGGCGCCCGAGCCGAAGCGCGGGGTGACGTCGGGATCGCTGCCCAGCATGAAATTGACCGAGACCAGCACCGAATTAAATTTCGACTGCTGCCAGAACTCGCCCCAGATGACGGCGGCCGGCATGTTGTTGATGCGCATGCCGGCGCCGATGGCGCGCCAGTCCTGCATCAGCAATTGCTGGGTCTGCTCGCGCACGGCATTGCCCGAGGTGGTGGAATTGGTGAATTCGAGCTTCACCCCGTCCTTCTCGCGGATGCCGCCGGCGCCGCGCTTCCAGCCGGCGGCGTCGAGCATGGCATTGGCCTTGGCCGGATCATGGGCATGGGCCGGCAATCCTGCCTGGAACGACCAGGCCTGCTGCGGCACGAAGGTTTCGGTCTGCACCGGCAGGCCGTAGTTCAAGGCGTCGATCAGCGCCTTCTTGTTGATGGCGAAATAGAGCGCCTCGCGCACCGTGCGGTCGGCGAGCGCGCCGAATTCCAGGTTCGGCGCGATATGTTCGACGGAAGCCGTCGGCGATACCGTGACCTTGCGGCCGCGCAGGCCTTGGGCCTCCTTGACGAAATTCGGCAGGATGCCCTGGATGCCGGTGTAATCGACCTGGCCGGTGCGGAACTGGGTGTAGAGCACGGTGAGATCGGGGATATATTTGAACACCAGCCGTTCCACGAAGGGGCCGCGCAGGTGATAGCCGGTATGGGCGTTGAGCAGGATGTGGTCGCCGGCGACCCGCGTGCCCCAGCGGAACGGGCCGGTGCCGACAGGCGCGTTGTTGAACGGCGCGGTATTCGGATCGGCGGCCTTTTCCAGGATGTGCTTGGGCACCAGGAAAGTCAGCGCCAGGATCGACAGATAGGGCGAATAGGCGCTCTCCATCCGCCAGTGGATCTCGTCGGGCGCCACCACCTTGATGTCTTTCACCAGGCTGTGGCCGACGCGGTTGCGCACGCGGAAATTCGGGTTGTTGATGAGATCCAGGCTGTATTTGACGTCGTCCGCGGTGAACGGCGTGCCGTCATGCCATTTGACGTCGGTGCGCAGCTTGATCTTCCAGGTCAGGCCGTCGGCCGACAGGCCGCCATTCTCGAGCGAGGGCACCTCCTTCGCCAGGTCCGGCACGAAATGGCCTTGCGGATCGATGTACCAGAGCGGCGAGAACAGGTTCCACCACACCCCCTGGTCGACCTCGATGCCGGGCATCAGCGGATTGAAGACGGTCGGCTCCTGCGACAGGGCCGCGACCACCTGGCCGCGCGGCTTGTCCGGCGGATTGGCCGGCCGGCCTGGCTGCGCCAGCGCCGATGGCGGGGTGGCGAGCCCGGCCGCGGCGCCCGCGCCGATTGCCAAAAGCCCACGCCTGGTCGGTTGACCGAAAGGCCCGAAATCGCTTGCCATGTTCCGCCTCCGTCTGCCGCGCGCACGCTTCCCGCGGCTCACACGGCTCGGCCCGGATGATCCGGGCCGAGATGTGGCCGACGTGATGCGTATCTTCAGCAGTTTTGAATTATGTGATAGTAAGTTCAACATGGCTAAACACCACTGTCAATGCCATCGTGTTCGGACAGGGATGTGCTAGGGGCCATGATCTCAGCGCGTGGCTCGGGCCCGACCCTGTCGGGCGCGGGCCGGCTATCGGGAGGTTTTAATGAGCGTTCGAAGCGCCCGCGGGGGCGCGGCAGTGCCGGGCAAGGATGCCGCTCCGGAGGACGCCGGCGATCAGCGCCTGGGCGAGACCGTCCGGCTGCTGCGCCAGCGCGCCGGCCTGTCGATCCAGGACGTGGCCAAGAGCACGGGCCTGTCCACCGGCATGATCAGCCAGCTCGAACGGGCGCTGGCGACGCCGTCGATCCGCACGCTCAGGCTCCTGTCGATCGCGCTCGCCGTGCCGATCTCCTATTTCTTCGAGCCGCATGCGACCGACGAGACGTCGCGCTACATCGTGCGCAAGAACGACCGGCGGCTGTTGCGACTGACCGCCAGCGGCGTGCTGAAGGAAGCGCTGACGCCGGAGGAAAAGGGCGAGCTGGAGTTTTATGAACTCACCCTCAATCCCGGCGGCTCGTCGGGCACCGATTTCTTCCAGCATACCGGTGAGAAGGCCGGTTATGTGCTGGCCGGCCGGTTGCGCCTCTGGCTCAACCACGAGGCTCACGAGCTCGATGCCGGCGACAGTTTCCGCTTTCCGAGCACCGTGCCGCATATGTTCGACAACCCGTCGCAGACGGTGGCCCGGATCATCTGGGTGACGACCTTGGGCGCGGCGGTGAAACCCGACGCCGGGTGAGTGGGCGAGTGGCGAATAGCGAGTGGGGAATGGAGGGGCGCCAATCGGCTGCCGGCACGCACTCTACGTCATCCGGGCGACTGAGCGAAGCGAAGGAGCGGAAGGGGATCCAGGAGTCGACAGGCGAGGCTATCCGCCGGCGACACGAGGACTGATGAAGCGCCATCGGTTGTCCAAGCCGCCCCTGGCCCCCTTTCGCTCGCTTCGCTCGCCCGGGGGTGACGTCGAGGTTCACGTGTCCCATCGACGATGGAAGCGTCCGTCGCCGCGGCGGTTGTCGAAAAGCGCCTCGATCGCTTGTCGTTTCAACGCGGCGCGCCCTGAACGGCATCGGACCGCGTGCCAGCCTGGGCTCACGTCGACGCCCGGAGCGGTTGATGCCGACAGGGTCGGCTGCTACCCGGTCGGCGCGCAGCTCTCCGCTGCTTCTCCGACAGGGCATGGCATGAAAAAACTCGGGCTTATTCTTGTCGCCTTCGTCATTGGTTTTGGCGGCCTGATCGGCAAGCGTTATTACGATTGGGCGACCAAATCGGAGAGCCCGTTCGACGAGGTCGGCATCGAGCTCAACCGCTACATGCCGGCGCCGATCCAGGCCTGGGGCTGCGAGCAGCTGAGGCTCAGGTTCGAGGGCAAGACCATGCCGCCCTGGGGCTGCAACGACGCGGCCAATCCGAGGCAGTGGCGCCGGTCCTGAGGCAGGGACGCCTGCCGGCCTCGCCGGACATGAGCACGTCGCCGGCGCGGCCGAAATCGCAGATCGTGCGGGAGTTCCTCAAGGTGCTGAACGGGGAGCGCAATCTGACGGGGACGTGAGGCGGGGGCTCATCCAGTTCTGATGCAGCTCGCGCTGCTTTTTTTCTCACCCAAACAGTCGAGACTGTTTCGCAACGTAGATGTTTGGCTTTTGCTTTTCGATGCTTCCTTCGTCGACAAGGCGATTCAGCCATGTCTTGGCTTGGCGGACGGAGACCTCAAGAGCTTCCGCGACCTCCATGTCACTCATAGGAACGACTAGAAGGTCCCGAAGAACTTCACGTGCCACCGCAAATAGAGCATCCGCTGGCCTGATTTCTTTCGAAGCCAGCGCCTTGGAACTGTCCGACTCGGCTCTCGTTTCCGGTGTTTGCACTGGTGGCTCGTCGGCGGGCGGATCTTCTCGGAAAACGCCAACGGACGGCGGATGCTCCGTAGCTTCAGGCACGGAGCGCGGATCAAGCGCAACAGCCTGCGGGGTCTCAGGAGCCAGAGCTGTCGTGCTGTCTTTCGGAAACAAGGAGAGGGCAGACTGTGCTCCACCAAGAGCATTAGGCATCGTCTCCTCAAGGATTGCCTTGAGCGCGCTCACATCTTGAGGGTTTGGCCAAGCGATAGCGCCCATCTTACGCAAGGCATCGATGCCCGTGGAATTCTCTCCGGCTGATCTCACGTAGACGGGAACCATCCGAAGCTTATCCAGCTGCTCGGTCGCCCCGGCCCAGGTACCGCCCTTGTTGACGTCGGAATTTATCACCAGAGCAGCATCAGCAAGCGCATAGATATACTTATTGCGCTGCATCGCGTTGCCGACATTGAATCCGGCACTCGGGTCGTAGGGCGAAATCAGTACCAGTTGGCCATTGATGAGCCTATTGCGATTCTCGCGGTTCATCGCGGCCTTTTCCAGGCTGTCGGCAAGAACGCCGATGGCCCTGCCGCCCTGGTTGAGGGCACCGAGCATTGCCGCTTGATCGACACCCCTGGCTCCGCCGGAAACGAGCGTCGCGTCTGCATCAGCAACTAGTCGGCCGACGCTCGCCGTATAGCCGATCAGCTCGTCATTCACGTTGCGAGATCCGACAACAGCCAGTCCGCCCGTATCCAGCAGACTTATGTCGCCACAACCGTACAGCACGGCTGGCGCGTCTTCTCTCAGTCGAGTCTTCAGGCGCCGAGGATAGTGGGCATCGGCGCGACTTGCGACCCAGATCGCCCTGGTTTGCCAGCGTTCGAAGACCTGACTCAACAAGAACCCTCGAGCCAACAAGTCCTGAAGACGAGCGGGATCGATCACGGGTTGGCAAGCGCCAATTAAGTCCGCGGCATCCAGAGACAACAGATCCGCCGGCTGGCGCTTCATTTCCCAGAGGTGCCGGGCCAGTCGTTTGTACTCGCCGGCAGACAGCAGCTCGGGCGCCGCCCGGCTGCGTCCAGCGATTAACGGTGCTGTCAGCAGCAAGATGGCCTGGGCGTTGGGCGAAAGGGCCTGGGTCATTGGTCGTGTCCCGTTTGCGACAGCGCAATCGGCCAAACCACGCCGCTGCCGTTCTTGCGCAAAAGCCACGCGGACACAGTTAGCGTCCAGCGCGAGTCCACCATATCGTCGATCAGGAGCACCGGACCGTGAGGAACGGGCTGACCGCCAAGAGCGATGGAGCCGTCGATGTTGCGTGCTTGCTGAGTGCTGTTGGCCATCGATTTCTGCTCTGGCCTGTCGTCGCTCTTCGTGAGGACCACATGAAACGGTAGCCCCAGTGCCGCAGCCAAGCGGTTGGCGAAATCCGGCACGAGCTTGGCATGACGCAGCGATGGAACGGAGGTGACCCAGGTGGGAGTGGGTTGAGGGTTCCACTGGCGGAACATGTCGGCACAAGCCGTCACGAGGGCATCGGCAAAGTGGCCATCACGATATTTGCCTTGTCTCACGAGCCCCCCCCAGCCGGCATCACCCCAGATGCACAGGGCCTTGCCCGTCTCGGCCCGCAGGGTCTCCTGAATTCTCCCGGCCAGCTGATATTGCGGCATGCCCCCGGGGGGCCACTGGAGGCGGGGCTCGATCGGTAGATTGGTTCGGCGCAGAAACGCGACAGCTTCCTGAATCAGTGGGGCTTCCACATTCGTTGGCAAGGGGGGCAGGGCAGGCGGGTTGGCAGTATTTGGGTTGCCATCGAGGGCCTCGATGAGAAACCCCATGTGCTTGCCGAAGGGCAGGCTGACGTAGTCGCGCATCTGCTGTTGCTCGTCGCGACGTAGTGCGGTGAGCCGCTCGGCGCGCCGCCAGAACTCCTCGCTCAGCCTTGCGGCTGTGAGTTGCCACTTGCTTGCTTGCCTGGCGATGGGGGAGGGTGCTTCCAGCGAGAGCAGCGCAATCGTCTTTTCGACACGGCCCTTGCTCAAATTGACGCGGCCAAGAAGTTCGGGGACAGACAGCCCGTTGGCCGCTGCGTCGAGCGCCTCAAGCACCTGGCCCACCTCTTCGCGCGTCGGGAAGGCGCTCTGGATGAACCAGTCATTGATCTCGGCCTCTTCTTCGCCGCTCAGCAACACGCCATAGGCGGCGTCGAGCGCGCGTCCGGCACGTCCGACCTGCTGGTAATAGGCGACGACCGAGCCGGGCATCTGATAGTGAATAACGAATGCCAGATCGGGTTTATCATAGCCCATCCCGAGCGCCGTGGTTGCGACCAGAGCCTTCAACTGATTGTTGAGTAGTGCCTGCTCGAGTCCTTCCCGGCGATCGCCTGATTGGCCCGTATAGGCTTCGACGTTGAAGTCTCGCGTCTTCAGCCAGTCGGCAACTTGGTGCGCGTCGCGCACGGTCAACGTGTAGATGATACCGTGGCCCGGAAGGACGCTGAGCTGTTGGGCCAACCAGGCCAAGCGCTCGGCCTGGCTACGCAAGCGTATAGTTTGCAGTGACAGCGACCTGCGGTTCAGATCGCCGCGCGATACCGCCAGCTGCGGTCCTAGTACGGCAGCGAGATCGTCCATCACCCGGTTGTTGGCGGTGGCGGTGGTGGCCAGAAGTCGCAGGTTCGCCGGCAAGGTCCTGACGATACGTTCTAACAAGCGATAATGGGGACGGAAGTCGTGGCCCCAGTCGGAGATGCAATGGGCCTCGTCGATCACCAGGAGCGAGATCCTAGAGGCGATGCCGGCCAGCACCTCGGTGCGGAAGCGCTCATTGGCGAGCCGCTCGGGCGAGATCAGCAGGATATCGATCTCGCCACGACCAAGTTGCGCTTCAACGTCATCCCAATCGGCTGGATTGTCGGAATTGATGGTGGCGGCCCGCACGCCCATGCGCTCAGCGGCGGCGATCTGGTTGCGCATCAGAGCGAGCAAGGGCGAGATCAGCAAAGCCGGGCCGTGGCCAGCCTCGCGCAGCAGTTTGGTGGCGATGAAATAGACGAAGCTCTTGCCCCAGCCGGTTTTCTGCACCACCAACAGGCGCCCCTGACCGTCGACGACGTGGCGAATGGCCACCTCCTGGCCATCGCGGAAGACAGCATCTGACCGTCCCGAGCCGATTTGCAGAAGTTCCAAAGCCCGTGCGGCATCGTATGTCACGCGAATATTCCCTTGGGGGCCGGCGGGCGATTGTCCGGCGTTGGCGTGGTGTTTTGCGCGCCGCCGCCGGTTGGTCGAGTCGTCTGCGGCGAAGATATGCGACGAGACCTTGATAGCGAAATCCAGTGGAAGCGCGAATGTCTCGTCCAAGTAAGGGCGGCGGGCGCCGCGGGGCCCTGCGATGCCGGCATCGGGTTTGATTTACCATAGGTCAGCAAGCGGGCCCGGCCTTAACCAATGATCAGAATGATCCGAACAATTGTGACGATCAAAGCCGGTCGTGCGAGAACCCGTACGGCCGGCCGGACTTGACCGGGAACCCGCCGATGCTGTCGCTCCATTCGACGACGTTGCTGCAATCGCTTGTCGCGGTGACCCTTTGCACCGGCACGCTGCTGCTCATCTCGTCGCGGCAGAACCGCTCGGAAACCTCGCTGTTCTACTGGGGCGTGGCCAATCTCGTGGGATCGGCAGGGCTGGTGCTGCTCGGGCTGCGCGGCGTCGCGTCGGACCGGCTGAGCATCGACGCCGCCAATGCCATGCTGTTCCTCAGCTACATGCTGAACTGGGCGGGCATGCGCCGGTTCTGCAACCGCAGCATCGTGTGGCCATGCATGGCCGCGCCGTCGATCGTCTGGCTGGCGCTCTGCCAATGGCCGGCGTTCTACGCGAGCGTCGAATGGCGTGTCGCGGTCAATTCCGCGATGATGGGGCTGATCGCACTGGCGAGCGCCGGAACCTTGTGGAACCTGAAAGGCGAGCGCCTGGTCTCGCGGTTTCCGGCGGTTGCCTGGCTGATGATCCATGCCTCGATCTTCCTGGTGCGCATTCCCTTCGCGCTGTCGACGCCCGTGCCGCCTGGCCATCAGATCATGGCCTCGCCGTCGATGACGCTGATGTTGTTCGAGGCGCTGTTTCACGCCAGCATCATGTCGTTCCTGCAGCTGTCCATGGCCAAGGACCGGGCCGAGAACCGCTATCGCATGGCGGCCGAGACCGACGTGCTGACCGGCTTGCCCAACCGCCGGGCGTTTTTTGAACGGGCCGAACGGGCGGTCGCCGCGGCGACGGCCGGCGGGCGCCCGGCCGCGGTGCTGGTCATCGACATCGACCGGTTCAAGACGATCAACGATACCTTCGGCCACGCCGGAGGCGACCGCGTGCTGGTGGCGGTCGCGGCGGTGATCCGCGCGCATCTGAGGCCCGACGACGCGTTCGGACGTCTGGGTGGTGAAGAGTTCGGCTGTCTTCTGGCCGATACCTCGCCGACATCCGCTTTCGTCGTCGCCGAGGGCCTGCGGCACCGGATCGCCGGCCTCGATATTCCAGGCGGAAGCGACGGGCGGCCGATCCGGGTCTCCGCCAGCATCGGCGTCTCGGCGCTCGACAGCCGTGCGATCAGCCTGAGCCAATTGCTCGACGAGGCCGATGCCGGGCTCTACGAGGCCAAAAGGCGGGGCCGGGACCGGGTGATGGCCGCCGATGGCGGCCTGCGCCGGGCCAGCTGAGCGGTGCGGCGAGCGCCAGCCGCGGCCCCTGTTCCGGTGCTGCCCCGGCGATTGATTTACCATAGGTCAGGGCGACGCGCCGGCCTTAACCATTGGTCAGAATGATCCGAATGATTGTAGCGATCGAAGGCCGGTCGCATGACAGTCGCGTGGGCGACCCGGCAGGAACCGTGTCGATGCCGCCGCTTGACCCAACGACCTTGCTGCTCGCCCTCGTGGTGGTGACCTTCAGCACCGGCGTGCTTCTGCTGATCTCGTCGCGGCAGGACCGGTCGCAGACCTCGCTCGCCCTGTGGGGCGTCGCCAAGCTCATCGGCGCGATCGCCCTGGCCCTGATCGGGCTGCGCGGCGTCGCCGACCAGAGCCTCACCGTCGATCTCGCCAATGCCTTGCTGCTGCTCGGCCATCTGATCAATTTTGCCGGCGTGCGCCGCTTCTGTCACCGCCCGGTGTCCTGGCCATGGCTGCTGGCCCCCTTGGTGGTCTGGCTGGCGCTGTGCCAATGGCCAGCCTTCCATGCCAGCGTCGAATGGCGGATCGCGGTCAACAGCGCGATCATGGGGCTGATCACGCTCGCCGGCGCCGGCACGTTGTGGAAGCTCAAGGGCGAGCGCCTGGTGTCGCGCTATCCGGCCATCGGCTGGCTGGTGATCCATGCGCTGGCCTTCTTCGTGCGCGTGCCCATCGTGCTGATCATCCCGATGCCCGGCATCAACCAGGTCACCGGGTCGCCAGCCGTGACGCTGATGCTGTTCGAAGCGCTTTTCCATGCGACCATCATGGCGTTCCTGCAGCTCTCCATGGCCAAGGATCGCGCCGAGAACCGCTATCGGACCGCCGCCGAGACCGACGTGCTGACCGGCCTGCCCAATCGCCGGGCCTTTTTCGAACGGGCCGAATGCGGCGTCGCCCATGCGGTCTCGAACGGGCGCCCGGCCGCCGTGCTGGTCATCGACATCGACCGGTTCAAGACGATCAACGATACCTTCGGCCATGCCGGCGGCGACCGCGTGCTGGTGGCGGTCGCCGAGGCGATCCGCGCGCATCTCAGGCCGAGCGACAGGTTCGGCCGTGTCGGCGGCGAGGAGTTCGGCTGCCTCCTGACCGAGACCTCGCAGGCAGCCGCCTTCGTCGTTGCCGAGGGCCTGCGCCACCGGATCGCCAATCTCGACATTCGCAGCGACGGGGCCCCGATCCGGGTCTCCGTCAGCATCGGCGTCTCGGTGATCCAGGGCCGTGCGGTGACCTTGAGCCAGTTGCTCGACGAGGCCGACACCGGGCTTTACGAGGCCAAGCGCTCGGGTCGCGACCGGGTCATCGCCGCCGAGAGCGGGTTTCGCCGCGCGAGCTGAGGCGCCGGCCGATACCATCATCATCGATGGTCTGCGCGACATCACTCGCGCGGGACGTTGCCCGGGGCGGGCGGCGGCCGCCGCTTGCCGCCTGAACGCGTCGTCCTCATGCCATCGAACAGCCTCCGGCAGCCCAGGATGATCGAGCCCCAGGGGCCACCGATATTGGTCGATCGGCCCGACCTCGCCCGACTGTGCGACAAGGCCGTCGTCATGGTGACGTCTGATTGGCGCGCTTGTCGCTTGACATGACGTCTATCTGACGTCAATATGGCGTCATGAACCTGACGCCATACATAGACGATCTCCGCCATCAACTGGCCGTCGCCGCGGAGGCTGGCGGTGAAGAGGCCAGGGCGCTGGCCGAGCGCCTGACCGCGCCACTCGAAGCAGCGGCGCGGCTGGTCCTGCTGGAAGCGCTGTCGGCGGCGGCGAGCGAGATCACCCGCGAGCTCGCGCCGGGTTCGGTCGATTTGCGGCTGCGTGGGCGTGAGCCGGCGTTCGTCGTGACGCCGGCGCCGGCCGGCCATCTTTCCGATGAGGTCGCCGAGGGCAGGTCCGAGAGCGCCCCGCCGTCTGGCCCGCCAGCGACGGCAGAGGCCGACGATGGCGGGACGTCGCGGATAACGCTGCGTCTGTCCGAACAGCTCAAGCTTCGGGTCGAGGAGGCCGCCGTTCGAGAGGGGTTGTCGGCCAATGCCTGGCTGGTGCGCGCCGTCGCCACGGCCATCGAGACCAAGGCTCGCGGTCCCGCGCAGCACGGCGCACGCGGCGGCGAGCGCTACACCGGCTGGGTCCGCTAGCGCGCACGCTGCTTTCAATCGCCTGGAACACCGACACCTTCAGCGGAGGCTGCATCGTCATGCCGATTTTTCCGACACCCGACCCGATCACCGTCACCATTGATCTGTTCGTCGCCGACGTCAGGATCACCGCCAGCGAGCGCGCCGACACCAGTGTCGAGGTGCGGCCGAGAGACCAGGGCAGAAGCGCCGACGTCAAGGCGGTGGAGCGGATCCAGCTGGAACATTCCGACGGCCGGCTGCTGATCAAAGGGCCGAGACGATATTTCCACCTCGGTATCGGCAGGCGTGAGGCGGTCGATGTGACGATCGAGCTGCCGGCCGGCTCTCACCTCTTTGGCGAGGTCGGCTTGGGCGGGTTCCGGGCCGAGGGCCGGCTCGGAGAATGCCGTATCAAGACCGGCAGCGGCGACATCAACCTCGAGCGGACCGGCGCGCTGAGCCTCGACACCGGCATTGGCAACATCGTCGCCGGCCATGCAGCCGGCGACGCCCATATCGCCACCGGGACCGGAGCCGTATCGATCGGCGGGATCGACGGCAAGGCAGCGATCAAGAACTCCAACGGTGCGACCAAGATCGGCGAGATTACCGGCTATCTGCAGCTGAGCGCCGCCAACGGCGATATTTCGGTCGGTCGGGCACATGCCGCGGTGGTGGCCAAGACCGCCAACGGCAACGTTCGGGTCGACGAGATCATGCGCGGCTCGGTCGTGCTTGAGACCGCTTGCGGAGAAGTGGAGGTCGGCATCCGGGAGGGGACCGCCGTCTGGCTCGACGTCAGCTCGAAGCGCGGCACCGTTCGCAACTCCCTGGAGGCCCATGACGGCCCGGCGCAATCCGACGAGACGGCCGAGGTCCGTGCGCGCACGGCTTACGGCGACATCGTGATCCGCCGATCGGCCAAACTGATCTCCCAGGCCGGGGGGCCGACGCCATGATCGGCTGGCTCGGCTCTCACCCGTCGGCCCGGGCGGAGGGGGCCGCGCGGGTCACGGCGAACCTCGCAACGACAGCGATGCCGGCGCCGATCGACGGTTTCAGGACCACCGCCATGTTGAGACGCACCTTCATCATCAATGCCGCCGCCGCTGGCCTGTCGCTCGGCGCGCCGCGCCTCGGCCGCGCCGAGACGGCGCCGCGCCTGGCGCTCGCGCCGGAGACCACGCCCACGACCGGCCCGGCTCCGGCGACCGGATATGTCTCGGTCAACGGCCTGAAGCTTTATTACGAAAGCCACGGCAGCGGCGAGCCGCTGGTGCTGCTGCATGGCGGGCTCGGCACCATCGGCATGCTGTTCGGGCAGCTTCTGCCGGTGCTCGCCCGGACCCGGCAGGTCATCGCCGTCGAACTGCAGGCCCATGGCCATACCGCCGATATCGACCGGCCGTTGAGCTATGAGGCCATGGCCGACGATATCGCCGCGCTGATTAGGCAGCTCGGGCTCGATACCGCCGACCTTTTCGGCTTTTCGCTTGGCGGCGGCGTGGCCCTGCAGGCCGCCATTCGGCACCCGGAGGTGGTGCGCAAGCTGGTGGTGGCCTCGACGCCCTACCGGCGCGACGGCTGGTTTCCCGAGGTGCTGGCCGGCATGGCCGCGCTGACGTGGGACAAGGCCGCGGCGATGACCGGCAGCCTGATGCACCAGTTCTATGTCGAGGTCGCACCAAAACCCGAGGACTGGCCGGTGCTGGTCGCCAAGACCGGCCAGTTGCTGGCCAGGGACTATGACTGGTCGGCGGCGGTCGCAGCCATCACGGCGCCGGTGCTGATCCTGGTTGGCGATTGCGATCTCGTCCGCACCGAGCACGCGGTCGAGATGTTCCGGCTGCTCGGCGGCGGCGCCGGCGGCGGGCTCGGTGGCGGATCCGCCGCGGGACTTGGCGGCCTGTCCCATAGCCGGCTCGCCGTGCTGCCGGACACCACCCATTTCAGCATGCTGACCTGCGGCGACCTGGTCGCGGCGATCACCCAACCGTTCCTCGACGCACCGATGGCGCTCTGACGCCGGGTGTCAGCGCTCGGCCGAGCGCTCGCGGGCAATCAACCGTAACGACACAGAGAACGGATGTTCAGATGACAGCCAATCAGGTCCAGGGGCCCGCGATCCACGTGCAGGGCCTGGAGAAGTCGTACAAGACGCTGAAGGTTCTGCGCGGCGTGGACTTCGAGGTGGCGCGAGGCAGCATTTTTGCCCTGCTCGGCGCGAACGGGGCGGGCAAGACCACGGTCGTGAAAATCCTGTCCACGCTGCTCAAGGCCGACGCGGGGACCGCAAGCGTCAACGGCTTCGATGTCGGCACGCAGGCTGCGGACGTGCGGCAGTCCATCAGCCTCACCGGGCAGTTCGCGGCCGTCGACGAAATCCTCAGCGGGCGGGAGAACCTCGTGCTGGTCGCCCAGTTGCGGCACCTTGAGGACCCGGGCACGATCGCGGATGACCTGCTCGATCGTTTCTCGCTGACCGACGCGGCCGCGCGCAAGGTGTCAACCTATTCGGGTGGCATGCGCCGCCGCCTCGACATCGCGATGAGCCTCATCGGGACTCCGCAGGTCATCTTCCTCGACGAGCCGACAACCGGGCTCGACCCCCAGGCGCGCATCGAGGTGTGGCAGATCGTCAAGGAACTCGCCGAGCACGGCACGACGGTGCTGCTCACGACGCAATATCTGGACGAGGCCGAGCAACTCGCCGACCGGATCGCGATTCTGCACGAGGGGCGGATCATCGTGAACGGCAGCCTGACTGAGCTCAAACAGCTGCTGCCGCCCGCCAAGGTCGAATATGTCGAGAAGCAGCCGACGCTCGAGGACGTCTTCCTCGCCATTGTCGGCGACGCCGGCCATGACCACGGCGTCGGCACGGACAGGTAAGGACCAACGATGACCAAGCATTTCTTCAGCGACACCGCCGTCCTGCTGGGACGATCCCTGCGCCACATCACGCGCAGCCTGGACACCATCATCACGACCGCGATCATGCCGATCGCCATGCTGCTGCTGTTCGTCTACGTGTTCGGCGGTGCGATCAACACAGGGTCGGAGTCCTATGTGAACTACCTGCTGCCCGGCATTCTGCTCATCACGGTTGCTTCGGGCATCGCCTACACCGCATTCCGGCTCTTCCTGGATATGAAGAGCGGCATCTTCGAGCGCTTCCAGTCCATGCCGATCGCACGATCGTCCGTTCTGTGGGCGCACGTGCTGACCTCGCTGGTCGCCAATCTGATCTCGCTCGTGGTCGTCCTGCTCGTCGCCCTCCTCATCGGCTTCCGCTCGGGGGCGGGCGTGCTGGCGTGGCTCGCGGTCGCCGGCATCCTGATCCTGTTCATCCTGGCGTTGACCTGGATCGCCGTCATCGCCGGTCTCTCCGCAAAGTCCGCTGATGGCGCAGGTGCGTTCTCCTACCCGCTCATCTTCCTGCCGTTCATCAGCTCGGCATTCGTGCCCACCGACACCATGCCCGGCCCGCTGCGCACCTTCGCCGAGCATCAGCCGGTGACGGCCATCGTCAACGCGATCCGCCACCTGTTCGCCCAGCAGCCGGTCGGCACCGACATCTGGATCGCGCTGGCCTGGTGTGTCGGCATCCTCATCGTCGCGTACAGCTTCGCCATGGTCACTTACCGCCGCAGGGTCGCCTAGACCATTCGACACCTCAGCGGCACCTATCCATCCCGGGTGATGTCGCTGGCGCATTCCTCTGGCGTGAAATCGGCGAGCAACTGGCCGATCCGGCCCCAGAGGGCATCGAAGGCGCGTCCGGCTGCCATCCGCAGCAGGGTCTTCAGCTTGGCCAAGGCGAGCGCGGCCGGATTCAGGCCGGGGGAGTAGGGCGGCAGGAAGATCAGCCGGGCGCTCTGCTGACAGCGTGGTGGCAGCAGGACTGCTGACAGCATGGTGGCAGCAGCGGTTCGCTAGGCAAGGGGCACGCACAGCCCTGCGGATCACCGAACCTGGAGAAAACCATGCTGACCCTGCACCACGCCCCGCAATCGCGCTCCTCGGTCGTCGTCTGGCTGCTCGAGGAGCTCGGCGTGGACTACAAAATCAACTACTGCACGATCCGCCGGCAAGACGGCTCGGGCGGGTGGGACGCGAGCAATCCCCATCCCGATGGCAAGGTGCCGGCCCTGGTGCACGACGGCGCGCTGGTCACCGAAATGGCGGCTGTCGTGCTGTACCTGACCGACCTCCTGCCAGGAGCGGAACTCGGGCCGCAGGCGGGCGAGGCCGATCGGGGAGCCTATCTGACCTGGCTGGCGTGGTACGCGGGAGAATTGCAGCCCGCCTTGATGGCCAGGTTTCAAGCGGCAGCGGAAACCGGCGAACAGGCCGAGGCGGCCTTCGCGGCAGCGATCGCCCGGGTCGTCGGGGCGCTCGATCGGGGGCCATATCTGATGGGCGAGCGCTTCACCGCTGCAGACGTTCTGATCGGCAGCACATTGGGCTGGGCCCGGCAATTTGCGCCTCCCAGCGCGGCGCTGGACGCCTGGCTTGCGCGGATCGCCGACCGCCCGGCGGCCAAGCGGGCCGCCGAGAAAGACGGGGCGATCGAAGTGGTACAGGGCGTCTAGGGCGGGCTGCCAGGATCAGACCTGGCAGCCGTCCCCGCGGCTCAGACGAACTGCACGGCGACGCCGCCGAGCGGGCCGAAATCGGCATGCAGGGTGTCGCCCTTGGCGGCCCAGACCGGCCGGGTGAACGAGCCTGACAGCATGAGGTGGCCGGGTTCCAGCACGGTGCCGAAGCGGCCGACCTTGTTGGCGAGCCAGGCGATCGCCATGGCGGGATGGCCGAGCACGCCGGCGGCAATGCCGGTCTCCTCGATTTCCGAATTGCGGTAGAACACCGCGCCGACCCAGCGCAGGTCGACCGCATCCGGGCGGACCGGCCGGCCGCCAAGAACGATCCCGGCGGCGGCGCCGTTATCGGCCACCGTGTCGGTGATCTGGCGCGGGTTCTGCACCCGCGCATCGATGATCTCGATCGACGGGATGACCCATTCGGTGGCGCGCAAGACGTCGACGAGGCCAATGCCCGGGCCTTTCAGCGGCTCCTTCAGGACGAAGGTCAGCTCCGGCTCGACCCTCGGCACGCAATAGTCGTCGAAGCGCACCTTGGCGCCGTCGTTCAGCAGCATGGTGTCGAGCAGGTGGCCATAGTCCGGCTCGTCGATGCCGGAGGATTGCTGCATGGCCTTCGAGGTCAGGCCGATCTTGTGGCCGATCAGCTTCGCGCCGCCGGCGATCTTGCGCTCAGTGACCAGACTCGAAATGGCGTAGGAATCCTCAATCGCGATCTCTGGCCAGGTCTTCGACAATTGCAGCGCGGGGGTGCGCGTCCGTTCGGCCTCGATGAGGATATCGGCGGCCCTGTGACGGTCGGCATCGGACAGCATGATCTGATTTTCCTTAAGCGATCAGAAGAGGTTGTGGCGGGCAGTTGAATCCGTTTGGCAGCCGGTCACGGCGTCTCGGGGAACAGCCCGTCGAGGATCTCGCCGGCGAGATTGAAGGCGGCGACCCCGCGGAACAGCGCGGCGATGCCGGCGGCGGCATGCAATTCCTCGAGGCTCGCGCCGGCCTTGATCGCGGCGCGGCCATGGTTGGCCGCGGCTTCCGAGGTCTGGGTCAAGAGGATCGCAAAGGACATCAGCTGCACGGTCTTCTGGTCGAGCGCGTCGGGCGTCAGCGCCGCGATGCGCCAGTCCTCCAGCGCCGCCACCAGCGGCGGATCGACCCTCAGGCCGAGCTTCAGCCGCTTGGCGATCTTGGGCGGGGTGAAGCCGAGCATGTCGGTGTAGCGGCCTTCGAGCTCGCCGAGAGTAGGGGCTTTGCGGGTCATGTCGTCTCCCGTTTCGGTTGAGGCGAGGGGCTTCAGTCGACCTTGACGGCGGCCGAGCGGACGATGCCGGCCCATTTGGTGGTCTCGGTCCTGAGGTATTCGCCAAAGGCCGCGCCGAACAGCGCGCCCGGCTCGGCGCCGAGTTCGGCGAATTTCGCCACGGTTTCCGGCTCGCGCAGGATCGTGGTGACGGTATCGACCAGTACCTTCATCACCTCGGGCGGCGTCTTGGCCGGCGCCGACAGGCCGAACCAGGCGGAAGCATCGAAACCGGCGACACCGGCCTCGATCATGGTCGGCAGTTCCGGGTAGAGCGGCGAGCGGGCGGCGCCGGCCACCGCCAGCGCACGAATCTTGCCGCCGGCAACCTGCGGCCTGACCGCCGGCAAGTTGTCGAACAGGATCGGAATATGCCCGGCAATGAGGTCGCTCATCGCCGGCGCGGCGCCACGATAGGGCACGTGGGCAATGTTGATGCCGGCCAGCGTCTTCAAGAGTTCGCCGGCGAGATGGTTGGTCGTGCCATTGCCCGACGAGCCGAACAAAAGCTTGCCCGGCTGGGCCTTGGCGAGTGCGATCAGCTCGGCGACCGTGGTCGCGCCAACCTGCGGATTGACCGCCAGGACGATCGGCACATTGGCGACCAGCGCCACCGGCGCCAGGTCGTCGAGCGGCTTGAACGCCAGATTGGCATAAAGCGCGGGGTTGATGACCAGCGGACCGGGCGCAGTGACCAGCAAGGTATAGCCGTCGGGATCGGCGCGGACGACCGCCTCGGTGCCGATATTGCCACCGGCGCCCGGGCGGTTCTCGATGACCACGGGCTGTTTCCAGATCTCCGACAGGCGTTGCCCGATGAGGCGGGCGATGACGTCGTTCGAGCCGCCGGCCGGGAAGGGAACGATGATCCTGACCGCCCGGTCCGGGAAGGCGGCGGCGGCCGGTCCGGCGGCCAGACCCATCATCGCGAAAGCCGTCAGGCCTAAGAGAACCCGGCGCAGCATGTTGTCTCCTTTAATCATCGATTATTTTGAAATCATCGATTTTTCTGTTACACGTTCGGACGCTCGCGTCAAATCGGCGGCAGCACATCTGGCCGGCATGGCGAGGCGAGCCGCGCTGGACCGGCCGGGCCGCGACGCGCGACAACAAGGTGACGAGCAAACGAGACATGACCGCAGAGACAGGCGCGCAACGTCCAAACGACGGCTATGCCGGGCCCGACCGGGCGACCCGGCGGCCGGTCTTCGCCATGCCGCCCGGCACCTGCGATTGCCATGTCCATGTTTTCGGCCCGCAAGCCGAGTTTCCGTTCAGCCCCGAGCGCAGCTACACGCCGGAGGACTGCACCTTCGAGGATCTCGAACGGCTGCATCGGACGCTCGGCATCGACCGCGCGGTCATCGTGCATGGCGGGGCGCATGGCACCGACAACCGGGTGACCCTGGCAGCGCTTGCCCGCAGGCCGGATCGCTTGCGCGGTGTCGCGGTGATCCCCTCCGGCCTGCCGCGCGGCGAACTCGAAGACATGCACCGTCTGGGCATGCGCGGCGCCCGCATGTCGACGGTGGTCAGCGGCGGCGCTTCGTTCGATCACCTCGAACGGCTTTCCGACGAGACCTTCGATCTCGGCTGGCATCTGGTGCTGCATTTCCACCGCGCCGAGGAACTGCGCGACGTCGCGCCCCGGCTGATGAAGGTGCGAAGCCGCTTCATGCTCGACCACATGGCGCGCATCAGCGCCGCCGAGGGCATTGCGTCGCCGGCCTTCACCGCGCTGATGCGCCTCCTCGACACCGGCCGCGGCTGGGTCAAGCTCGCCAGCCTCTACCGGCTCTCCGCCGAACCCTATCCGCATCGCGACATGCTGCCGATGATCGAACGGGTGGTCGCCCACCGGCCGGACCGGCTGGTGTGGGGCAGCAACTGGCCGCATCCGATCTGCCCGGTGCCGATGCCCAATGACGGCGACCTCGTCGATCTCGTGCCGCTCTGGCTGCCGGATCAGGCGACACGGCAGCGCGTCCTGGTGGATAATCCCGCCGAACTCTATGGATTCGGGACCAGCCCGCGATGAGGCCATGATCGATAGCCGCCTGCTCGACGCCAGCGAAACCGGCGCGACGACCTTGTCGTCGAGCCTGGTGGCGCGGCTGCGCGCCGCGATCATGCGCGGCGACCTGATGCCGGGAACCAAGCTGGTGCTCGACCGCATGCGCGCGGCCTATGGTGTCAGCCTCAGCCCGTTGCGCGAGGCGCTGTGCCGGCTGGAGAGCGAGGGCCTGGTGGCGATCGAGGACCAGCGCGGCTACCGCGTCGCGCCGGTGTCGCTGGACAATCTCGCCGAGGTGATCCGCCTGCGCGTCGAGTTCGAATGCCTGGCGGCGAAAGAAGCCATCCTGCACGGCGACACCGCCTGGGAAGGCCGGATTCTTTCGACCCTGCACCAGCTCAATCGCTGCAAGCGCGGTGTGCGCTCAGCCGAGGAGCAGGAGCAATGGGAGGTCGCCCACCGGGCCTTCCATGCCGAACTGATCGCCGCCGCGCGCATGCCGCTGCTCGGCCAGTTCTGCCAGACACTGCATGACCAGAGCGACCGCTATCGGCGGATCTTCCTGAAGAGCCACGAACCGGACCGTAACGTGCCGGCCGAGCACGAGGCGATCGCGGAAGCGATGATCGCGCGCCGCGCCGGCGACGCGACCCGGCTGCTGCGCGACCATATCGAGCGCACCGGCCGCAACATTCAGAAGGCGTTGCGGGCGGGATAGGGGGCGGCTCGCAGCTCGGGCCTCAGGGCGTGATCAGGATCGCGCCCGTCGTGGCCCGGCTTTCGGCCGCCTGATGGGCTTTCGCGATGTCGTCGAGCCCGAAGCGTGCGCCGATATCGATCTTGACCTTGCCGGCGACGATCGCGGCGAACAGGTCGGCGGCATTGGCGCGGAAGGTCGCGGGGTCGGCATTGTGCGGGAAGACCGAGGGGCGGGTCAGGAACAGGCAGCCCTTCTTGTTGAGCAGATCGGGGCTGATCGCCGGCGCCGGGCCGGAGGCGGCGCCATAGGAGACCACCAGGCCGAAGGGCGCCGTGCAATCGAGCGATTTCAACAGCGTGTCCTTGCCGACCGCGTCATAGACGACACGCGCCTTGCGCCCGCCGGTCGCCGCCAGCAAGGCCTCGACCCAGTCGTCGCGGGAATAGTCGATGGCGATGTCGCAGCCGGCTTGCCGGGCGACCGCACATTTGGCGGCCGAGCCGGCGGTTCCGACCACGGTGGCGCCGAGCGCCTTGGCCCAGCGGGTGAGGATCTGGCCGACGCCGCCCGCCGCCGAATGCACCAGGATGAGTTCGCCAGCCTGGACCGGGTGGGTCCTGCGGATGAGATATTGCGCCGTCATGCCCTTGAACAGCAGGGTTGCCGCGGCCTCGTCGCTGATCTCCGATGGCAGCACCACCAGCTTGTCGGCCGGCACGTTGCGCCTGTCGGCATAGGCTCCGACGCCGGCATTCATATAGGCGACCCGGTCGCCGACCTTGACCGAGGCGACGCCCGGCCCGATCGCCTCGACGGTGCCGGCGGCCTCGAAGCCGAGACCGGTCGGCAACGGCAGCGGATAGACGCCGCTGCGCTGATAGACGTCGATATAGTTGAAGCCGATTGCCGTCTGGCGGAGCTGCGCCTCGCCAGGGCCCGGGACCGCGAGGTCCGATGTCGCGACTTGCATCACCTCGGCCGCGCCGAATTCCGTGAGCTGGACGGCTCTCGCCTTGGTCATGGTCGCGTCCTTCGTGTCATCCGAGCCTCGCCACCGCCGGCGATCGAGGCCATGGCCATCGTGGGGAAATCAGGTTAGGTATGTCACCAGTCGTACCTGCATATGAGCCTGGATCGAGGTACGATGCAAGTCGTACCTTTGGCGGAAACCGACATGCCTGACCCGGAAGGGCACCCCTCAGCCGAGGAAATGCAGCTCGGCACGATCTTCTCGGCGCTGGCCGATCCGCTCAGGCGGGGGATCGTGCGGCTGCTGGCGGCCGAGCCGCCGGGCAGCGAACGCGCCTGCGGTTCCTTCGGCCTGCCGGTCACCAAGGCGACGCGCACCCACCATTTCCGCGTCTTGCGCGAGGCGGGCCTGATCTTTCAGACCGACCTCGGCAACCGCAAGACCACCCGGCTCAGGCGCGCGGAGCTCGACGCGCGGTTTCCGGGCCTGATCGACCTCCTGGTCGCCAACGGCTGACGGCGCCGGAGCCCCAAATGACGCCTTGAGACGATCAGGTCGGCGCCAACCGCTGCCGCGCGATCGCCGCGTGAAAGCGGGCGCCGTGGAGCAGGCCGGCGTCGTTGAAATCGTAACCCGGATTGTGCAGCGGCGCGGACCGTTCGCCATTGCCGACCAAGACGAAGCAGCCGGGCACGTGGTCGAGGAAGCGGGCGAAATCCTCCGAGCCGGTCATCGGCTCGCCGGCGGTGCTGACATGGCCGGCTTCGAACACCGTCCGGGCGGCCGCGAAGGCCGCCTCCGCCAGGGCCGCGTCGTTCAACAGCGGCACGAATTCGCGGGTATAGGTCACCGCGGCCGCGACGTTGTAGCCAAGCGCCGTTCCGGCGGCGATGACACGCATCTGCTTTTCGATCTCGGCGCTGATTTCGGGGTGGAAACTGCGCGCATCGCCCAGGATGCGCGCCAGCCCCGGCAAGGCGTTGCGGGTGCCGTCGGTGATCAGCTCGGTGACCGAGACGACGCCGATATCGGTCGGGCTCAGGCGGCGCGAGACGATGGTCTGCAGGCTGGTGACCAGCGCGCAGGCGGCGACCAGCACCTCGTTGCCATGATGCGGCCGGGCGGCGTGGCCGCCGACGCCGGTCAGGACGATCTCGAAATTGTCCTCGGCCGACATGATCGGCCCGGCGCGGGTCTGGAAATGCCCGACCGGCAGCCCGGGCATATTGTGCAGGCCATAGATCTCGTCGAAGGGAAAACGCTCCATCAGCCCGTCGGCCAGCATGGCGAGCGCGCCCTTGCCCCATTCCTCGGCGGGCTGGAAGACGAAATGCACGGTGCCGTCGAAGCCGCCATCGGCGGCCAGCATCCAGGCGGCGCCGAGCAGCATGGCGGTGTGACCGTCATGGCCGCAGGCGTGCATCGTGCCGGCCACCTGCGAGCGATAGGCCAGGCCTCCCTGTTCGGCGATGCGCAGGGCGTCCATGTCGGCGCGCAGCGCGATTGCCCGGTTGCCCGTCCCGCGTTTCAGCGTGCCGACCACGCCGGTGCCGCCGACGCCCTCGGTCACCGCGTCGAGGCCGAAGTCCCGGAGCTTGGCGGCGACAAAGGCCGCGGTGCGTTTTTCCTCGAAGCCAAACTCCGGATGGGCGTGCAGGTCGCGCCGCCAGGCCGTCATGTCGCGTTCGAGCAGGCCGAGGTCCAAGGTCGCCATAGGTCAGTCACTCCCTTCGGTTCGCCGCCGGCCGCCGATGCGTCAGCGGGTCAGTCGATCGCCGAGCTCGGTCTGGTAGGCGCGATAACGCTCGACCTCGCCCTTGAGATAGTCGCCGGTCTCCGCGGGCGTTGCCGGCGGATAGGTCTCGATGCCGGCGCTCAGCAGCCGCTGACGGACGCCCGGATCGGAGATCGCGTCGTTGATCGCCGCATTGAGGCGGGCGACGACGTCGGGCGGCATGCCGCGCGGCCCGATCATGATGACCCAGGAGGTCATCGTGCTGTTCGGAAAGCCGAGACGCTCGAGCAGCGGCACATTGGCGACCGCCGGGGTGGCGCTGGGCGCTGCCAGCGCCACCGCGCGCACCGCGCCGCCTTCGATCAGCGCGACCGCCGAGGCGAGCACCGCCACGCCGAAGTCGACCTCGCCCTTGTAGAGCGCCTCCATCATCGGGGCGCCGCCACGATAGGGAATGTGCAGCGCGGCGAGATCCCCGGCGCGCTTGAGATAGAGTTCGGCGCCGAACTGGGAGATGCCGGCATTGCCCGACGACGCGTAATTGGCGGTGCCGGCATGGCTGCGCAAATGGGCATTGAGCGCGGCGATGGTGGTGAACGGCCGGTTCGCCGGCACCACCAGCACGAGCGGCGACTGGCCGACCAGGGCGATCGGCACGAAATCGGTCAGCGAATCGTAGCGAGCGTTCTGCGGGAAGGCGATGGGGTTGATGGCGAAGGCGCCGGGATCGGAGAGCATGATGGCATAACCGTCGGGGGTTGCCCGCGCCGTCGCGGCGGCGGCGACCGAACCGCCGGCGCCCGGACGGTTTTCCACGATGACCGGTGTGCGCAGCGACTGGCTCATGCGTTCCGCCAGGATCCGCGCCGCGACATCGCTCGTGCCGCCGGCCGAAAAGCCGACCATGATGCTGATCGGCCGGTTGGGATATTGCGCCAAGGCCATGCCGGTTGCCGCGAGCAGGATCGCCGCGGACCAGACGAAAGCGGAAAGCACGGTTTTTGTCGCTGCCATGGGTCGGGTCCTCGGTCGCGGGGAAGGGGTCAGTTCAGCATTTCCGGGATGGTCACGATGCGGCAGCCGGCCGCCTCCAGGCCTTGTCGGACGTGGCGCGCCAGCGCCACGGCGGTCGGCTCGTCGCCGTGAACACAGATCGTCTCGGCCGCGACCGCGACACGGCTGCCCTGGCGCGACACGACATGGCCGTCCCTGACCATTGCCAGGCATTGGGCGAGCGCCACCGCCGGGTCCTCGTAGACCGAGCCCGGAATGGATCGCGGCGTCAGGTTGCCGTCCTGTTCATATTGCCGGTCGGCGAAACCTTCGCGGGCGAGTTTCAGGCCGAGCTTGCGCGCCGCCTTCTCCATCTCCGAGCCGGTGAGCGCGACATAGATCAGCTCGGCATCGACGACCTGGATGGCCCGGCCGATCGCCAGGGCATAGTCCTCGCGCACCGCCGCCATGTTGTTGAGCGCGCCGTGCGGCTTCAGATGGGTCACGGCCAGGCCGGCATAACGCGCCATCGCCTTCAACGCGCCGATCTGGTAGGCGACCATCAATTCGAGGTCCTTGGGATCCATGTCGATCTTCCGGCGGCCGAAACCCCAGAGATCGTTGAAGCCTGAATGGACGCCGATGCTGACCGCTTCGGTCTTCGCCAGGGTGACGAGCCGATGCATGGAATTGGCATCGCCGGCGTGAAAGCCGCAAGCGACATTGGCCGACCTGATGATCGTCATGAGCTCCGCGTCATTGCCGATATCATAGGCGCCGAAGCCCTCGGCGATATCGGCATTCAGGTTGATCTTCATGGTCATGGAGCCGAATTTCCCCCTCGGTGGATCGTTCTCTGGTCAAGTCTGCGGCGTCCCGGTCCGGGCAAGCAAGGCTCATTCCGCGGCCGCCAGCCGGGCGACCACATCGAGCAGGACAGTGGCGCCGGCGATCAGGTCGGCGTCATTGGTCCGTTCGCGCGGGCTGTGGCTGATGCCGCCGATGCTCGGTACGAAGATCATCGCCGACGGCGCGACGCGGGCGATCATCTGGGCGTCGTGGCCGGCGCCGGAGGTCATGCGCCTCGCCGCGAGGCCGTGCGTCCTGGCGGCGTCTTCGATCAGTTCGACAATGGTCCGGTCGAAGGCGACGGGCGCGAAGCGCGCCAGCCGCTCGACCGTGATGGTCACCTGCTCGGCCGCGGCCAGCTCGTCGAGATAGCCTGAGAGCGCCGCCTCCGCCGCCGTGAGGCGCTGTTCGTCGGGATCGCGCAGGTCGACGGTGAAACCGGCGCGCGACGGGATGACGTTGATGGCATCAGGCTCGAAGCGCATGCAGCCGACGGTCGCGACCGTCGGGCTGTTCGAGCCCCGGGCCTCATCGCGCAGGAAGGTGATGACGCGCGCCGCGGCATGACCGGCATCGCGGCGCATCGACATGGGCGTCGTGCCGGCATGATTGGCCTCGCCGTCGATGGTGACACGCTGCCAGGAGATCCCTTGCAGGTTTTCCACCGCGCCGATCCTCAAACCCTCGCGCTCGAGCACCGGGCCCTGCTCGATATGCAGCTCGACATAGGCATGGGGTTTGAGAAAGCCGGGCTCTTGCGCGCCGGCATAACCGATGCGGGCGAGTTCGGCGCCGAGCTGCGTTCCATCGGTGCCGGATATCGCCAAGGCCGCCTCGGTCGACAGCCCGCCGGCATGGACCAGCGAGCCCAGCATGTCAGGGGCGTAACGCACGCCTTCCTCATTGGTGAAGGCGGCGACCGCGATCGGCCGGGCCGGGATAAAACCGGCGGCCTGCAGCGCCTCGATCACGGCGAGACCGGAGAGCACGCCGTAGCAGCCGTCAAAAATGCCGGCATCGATGACGGTGTCGATATGCGAGCCGATCAGGATGGGCTTCTTGTCGGCGTTGTCGGTGCTGGCCCAGATGCCGAAGATATTGCCGACGCGGTCGATTGCGACCGCAAGTCCGGCCTGCCTGAGCCAGGCGACGAACCGGTCGCGGCCGGCCTTGTCGGCGTCGGAGCCGGCGAGCCGGGTGAGCCTGCCGTCACCGTCGCGACCGATCTCGCCGAGCTCCCGGATCCGGCCGATCAGGCGTTCCGCGTCGATCGACAGCGCTGTCATGGCCGGGCTCCCCTTGTCTCAGGTTCTTGTCTCAGGTTCTTGCCGCCGGTGACCGCGCCGGAACCAGCTGAGCATAACGCTCGGGATCGGTCGCGCCTTCGGTGATGATGACGAAGACGCGGGACTTGGCATCGAGGCCGAGCGTCGTCCTGATCGCGGGATCCGCGGCGGCGCGGATCAGGCCGGCAAGGCCGACGCCGCCGCTTTCGCCCGCCACGACGACAGGGTCGTTGCCGGCCGGCCGGGCGAGGCGGTTCATCACCGCCACCGCATCGTCCTCGTCGACCGTCATGAACCCATCCGCGGCGCGCGCCAGCACCCGCCAGGCGACCAGCGAGGGCTCGTAACATTCGAGCATGGCCATCACCGTTGGCTCGCCATGGGCGATCTTGACGGGATGGCCGGCCTTGGCGGTCTCGAACAGACAGGCGGCGCGCGCCGGCTCGACCACCACGACCGTCGGCCTGGCGTCGCCGAGCACGATGGCGAGATGGCCGGCCACCGCAGCGGCGATGCCACCGACGCCGGCCTGGACGAAGACATGGGTCGGCGGTTGGTCAAGCCCGCGCAGCGCCTCGCGCATGATCGCCGTATAGCCCTGCATCACCAGGCCTGGAATGCGCTCATAGCCCGGCCAGGACGTGTCGGAGACGGTGGTCCAGCCTTTCTCCGCTGCGACCCGCGCGGCTTCGGCAACCGACTCGTCATAGGTGCCCTCGACCCGGATCATCTCGGCGCCGAAGCGGGCGATCGCCGCGACCCGGGCATCGCTGACGCCGGCATGGACGAAGATCGCGGCTTTCGCACCGACGAGCGCGGCGCCCTGCGCCACCGAGCGGCCGTGATTGCCGTCGGTCGCGCAGGCAAATGTCATGGCTTGGGCGATGGCCCTGATCTCCGGCCCCTGCAGCTCGGCGACATCGACCGGCCGCCCGAGCCGGCGGCTCGCCTCTTCGAGCACCAGGCGAATGACCGCATAGGACCCGCCCAGCGCCTTGAAGCTGCCGAGGCCGAGGCGAAAGCCCTCGTCCTTGAGGTGGATGGCGCCAAGGCCGAGCTCGGTCGCGAGCGCGTCGAGCGCGCGCAACGGCGTCTCGGCATGGTTGTCGCGAAACCCGAGGAAGCGTTCGACCTCGGTGGCCGCGGCGACGCCCAGCGTTTCCGCGTCCACCGGGGCGAGGGGCTTCTGGTGGTCGGGGTGCCGGTTGAGATAAAACATCGCCGTCCTCGCGCCTCGGAAACGCTGAAAACATATTGCGCGGCAGACGAAATGAGCGCTGCAATTGGGGCCGCCAAATGCAAGTTTGTTTCGTCCGGAGCGATCCTTGGCCCAGACACAGTCCGCTTCGGTCGCACTCGACCGGTTCGACCTCGCCATTCTCGCCATCCTGCAGCGCGACAACACCACGCCGCAGCGGGTGATCGGCGCGGCGGTCAATCTGTCGGCGCCGGCGGTCCAGCGCCGGATCAAACGCATGGAGGAGGCCGGTGTCATCAGGGCCAATGTCGCGCTGGTCGATCCGGCCCAGGTCGGTCAGCCGATCACCATTTTCGTCGAGGTCGAGGTGATCAGTGAAACCGCCGCGCTGATCGACGCGGCCAAGCGGGAGTTCACCGCCGCGCCGGAAGTGCAGCAGTGCTATTACGTCACCGGCGAGGCCGACTTCATCCTGATCATCGTGGTGCCGACCATGGGCGACTACGAGGCCCTGACGCGCCGGCTGTTCTTCGGCAATAACAACGTCAAGCGGTTCCGCACCTTCGTCGCCATGGACCGGGTGAAGGTCGGGCTGGCCGTGCCGCTGGTGGGATGAGGGGCGGGGGGAACCCATTCCCTCGGCGCGACCGGGCCAGGTCGAGCGGGATATCGGCGCTCGCCTTGCGGAACAAGCCTTCTCTGGCTATATTACTGGAAATAGTGAGAACACGGGATGAACAGCTCCCAGAAGCGTGCAATCCAGAACTATCGCGCTCGACTCGGCGCGCGGGGCCTCGCGCGCTTCGAAGTGCTCGGGCTCGACGGCGACCGTGACCTTATCCGATCGCTGGCGCGTCGCCTCGCTGAAGACGGTCCGGATGCCATGGAGATCCGCGCGACCGTGACCCGGACCCTGTCCGGCAAGCCGCCTAAGACCGGCGGTATTCTCGCTGCGCTCCGGCGCTCTCCCTTGGTCGGCGGTGATCTTGATCTTAGCCGTCCCCATGTCGAAGGGCGCAAGGTCGATCTGTGACGCGGTATCTTCTCGACACCAACGTCATCAGCAATGTCATCAAGCCGGAGCCATCCGAGGCCCTGCTTGCATGGTTGGGCGCGCAGAAGGATGACGACCTCTTCATCGCTTCACTGACCGTAGCCGAGATCCAGCGCGGCATCCTGGAGAAGCCACCGGGCCGCAAGCGCCGGGCACTGGAGGCATGGTTCGCCGGACCGGAAGGCCCGCAAGCCCTCTTTGCCGGCCGCGTCCTGCCATTCGACGAACGCGCGGGTCTGATCTGGGCGCGCCTGATGGCCGATGGCAAGACGGCCGGCCGGCCGCGCAGCAGCCTCGACATGATCATCGCGTCCATTGCCGCCGCCAATGACTGCGTCGTCGTGACGGACAATACCAGGGATTTCGCGGAGATCGATTTCATCAATCCGCTGCGGAATGACGCCGATGCGCCCGCGGTCTAGCCAAGGCTATCCGCAGGCGATCGAACGGAAAGCACTGATCGGCTTCCGGCGGCCAAAGCGACCCGGCCTGAGGTCATGGCTCGGCGGAACCATCGGATCGGGCAACCGCCGCCTCATTTGAACACGAAGGCCGGATCGGCGAAGTCGATGGCGGGGAACTGGTCCTTTTCGGCCCAATAGTCCTGGCTGTGCTGCCAGTCGGGCTTGTCGCCGCGTTTCGGCAGGAGATGCATGCCGCGCATCAGATAGCCCGGATTGAAGTCTTCCGGGTCGGTCCAGGGCAGGATCGGCATGTCCTGGTCTTCGGCGCGCAAGGCCGGCTGGACCTCGCTGACGCCGGTCGCCTGCATGTGGTTGAGCAGCCGGCAGACGAAGTCGGCGACCAGGTCCACCCGCAAGGTCCAGCTGGCGCGGAAATATCCGAAGATCCAGGCGAGATTGGGCACGCCGGTGAACATCATGCCGCGATAGGTGACCGTATCGGTGAAGTCGAGGGCCTGGCCGCCAATCGAGAAATCGATGGCGCCGGGGCCGCTCAGGTGGAAACCCGTGGCGGTGACGATGATGTCGGCGGTGAGCGTCTTGCCGGATTTCAGGAGGATGCCGGCTTCGGTGAAACGCTCGATTTCGTCGGTCACGACCGAGGTCTGGCCGGAGCGAATGGTGGCGAACAGATCGCCGTTCGGGACAAAGGCGATGCGCTGGCGCCAGGGCCGGTAGCGTGGCGTGAAATGCGGGTCGACCGCCGCCTCCGGCCCGAGATGTGCCCGGACATCGGCCAGCATGTCCGCCTTCACCGCTTCGGGTTCGGCGAGGCAGCGGCGGGTGAAGGCGGCCTGCTCGTAGAGGATCTTCTTGCGGACGATCTCGTGGATCCACTCTTCCTTGATGTCCAATTGCCGGAGCTCGTCGGCGATCGGGATGGCGTTGCGGCCGGTGCGGTAAAAGGTCGGCGAGCGCTGCAGGATGGTGACATGGGCGCAATCGCCTGCAATGGCCGGCACCAGCGTCGCAGCCGTTGCGCCCGAGCCGATCACCAGCACCTGCTTGCCGGTATAATCCAGGTCGTCGGGCCAGGTCTGGGGATGAACGATCTGGCCCTTGAACGCGGCCATGCCGTCCCAGTCAGGCGTATAGCCCTCGGCGTGGCGATAATAACCCTGGCACATCCAGAGGAAATTCGCGGCAAAAAGCAGCCTTTCGCCGGTATCGGTCCTGACCGCCACGATGGTCCAGCGCTTGTCGTCGGGCGACCAGTCGGCCGAAACGATGGCGTGGCGATAGCGGATATGCGCCGCGAGCCCGTTCTCAGCGATGACCTCGCCCATGTAACGGCGGATCTCGGCGGCGGTGGCGATCGGCGGGCCGGTCCAGGGCTTGAACCGGTAGCCGAGCGTATAGAGATCGCTGTCGGAACGGATGCCCGGAAAGCGGTGGGTGAGCCAGGTCCCGCCGAAGCTCTCCTGCGATTCCAGGACGACGAAGCGTCGATCGGGGCATTGCCGGGTCAGGTGATAGGCGGCGCCGACCCCTGACAGCCCGGCGCCGACGACAACGACGTCGAAGGTTTCGAGCGGTGGCGTTGCCTCATTGTCCGGCACGTTGATCATGCTCATGGCTGCGATCTTCTCTCTCGTGCGTACACCGGCATTATTGCAGAGGCGGCACGGGTTGGAAGATCAAATGCGCTCGGCGAGGGGATCGGCGAAAGCGTTGGCCGGCCGGCGCTGTGCCCGACCGTTCCGGGCAAGCGTGTGCCACCTTGTGCGACGTCAGTGGGTCATCAATCTGTGGCATGATCAAACGCGGAGGACGCCATGGCCGATCGCGATCACGACAATCCCGGGCTGCCGGTGCTGCCACCGGTCCTGCCGGCCGCGGCCCTGGCCCTGGCCATCGTCCTGGACTGGCTGCCGCCGCATATCCTAGCGCCGCCGGTCGGCTTCAACCTGCAGGTGATCGCCGGCGCGGTCATTCTGGCCGCCGCCTTGTGGTTCGGCATCAGTGCCGTCAGGCTGTTCGGCAAGGCCGGAACCAATGTCATTCCGACCCAGCCGACACTGACCATCGTCACCGGCGGGCCCTACCGGTTCTCGCGCAACCCGATGTATCTCGGCATGGTGCTGGCTCTCTTGGGGCTCAGCCTGATCTTCTCGCTCGAATGGGGCGTGATCCTCACCCCGGTGTTGTGGCTGGCGCTCGACCGGCTGATCGTGGTGCGCGAGGAGGCCTATCTCCGGCGCAAGTTCGGCGCGACCTATGAGGCGCTGCTCGACCGGACGCGCCGCTGGCTTTGAGGGCCGGGGTCAGGATGGCGCGCGGAGCACGTCGGCCAGGGACGGCCGCCAATGGCCGTCGCGGCCCGATGTCGCCGGTGCCGCCAGCAGCGCGTTGATGACGGCCTCCTGGGTCGCTTCGGCCGCAGCGCGAAACGGCAGGTCGATGCGGTTCTCGTTCAGCGCCACCAGCGCGACCAGGTCGGCGCGATCGTGATGGCCGATGCGCCCGGCGGTGGTGAAGGCGACGGCGATATCGCCGCTGCCATTGCCCCAGAAGGCGCCGAGCCGGGCGAGCCCGGCACCGCAACGCCGGGCGATGCGCGCGAGTTGGCGCGATTCCAGGGGAATGTCGGTGGCCAGCACCAGGATGACCGAGCCGCGCTCGGGCTCACCCGGCGCCGGGCCCGCCGGCGGCAGCGGGCGGCGGCCGTCGGGCAGGACGAGGTCGCCGGCATTGCCGAAATTGGCCAGCGCCAGCACGCCGACCGTATAGCCGCGGCCGTCGAGGCTGACGAGGCGCGAGGCGGTGCCGATGCCGCCCTTGAAACCGAAGGCGCTCATGCCGGTGCCGGCGCCGACCGCGCCTTCCTCGACCGGGCCGGTCCTGGCCGCGTCGAGGGCCTGGAACGCATCGGCCTCGGTCAGCGCCCGCGCCCGGATGTCGGACAGCCAGCCGTCATTGCATTCGAGCACGACCGGGTTCACCGTTCCGGTGTCGCGGCCGATATCGCCATTGGCGGCGAGCGCGCGGGTGACCAGCGCATTGAAGCCGGTGCCGACCGACAGCGTGTTGCCGAGCAGGATCGGCGTTTCGATCTGACCGAGTTCGGCGACCTGGACCAGGCCGGCGCTCTTGCCGAAGCCGTTGATGATGTCGAGACCGGCACGCACCTTGTCGCGGAACAGGTCGCCTGGATGCGGCAGGATCGCGGTGAAACCGGTCAGGAGATCGCCGTCACGCAAGGTGTGATGGCCGACCTTGACGCCCTCGACATCGGTGATGGCGTTGAGGGGACCCGGCGGCAGCGCGCCGCAGATGAGACCGAGAGAACGGGCGCGCGCGATCATGGCAACAGCTTCTTCCGGATGACTGCGAGCCGGGCGTGCGTGGCCGGCCGGAGGCGCTTATCGCCGATATCGCGCCGCGCCGCCATCGTCGCGACGCCGGGCCGCCGACGGCTTGCATGGCGGCAATCGCAGTTCGGCCCGAAGGCAAACGACAAGGCGGCGGGCAAGGGCTAAAGTCCGGGTGCTTGTCCAAGTCTCTCTCTCTCTTGCACCCCGCTTTTGATGGGAAGGCTCTCATGACCCAGTACAAGATAGCCGTCGTGGTCGGCAGCCTGAGGCGCGATTCGCTCAACCGCAAATTGGCCACCGCCATCGCCAAACTGGCGCCGCCGACCTTCTCGTTCCATCAGGTCGAGATCGGCGACCTGCCGCTCTACAATCAGGACGACGACGGCAACCAGGCGCCAGCAGTCAAGCGGCTGAAGGCGGAGATCTCGGGCTCCCAGGGCCTGTTGTTCGTCACCGCCGAATATAACCGCTCGATGCCCGGCGTCCTGAAAAACGCCATTGACCACGCCTCGCGGCCCTATGGCCACAATGCCTGGGCCGGCAAGCCGGCCGGTGTGATCGGCATTTCCGTTGGCTCGCTGGGCACGGCCATGGCGCAGCAGCATCTGCGCAACGTGCTCGCCTATCTGGATGTGCCGACGCTCGGGCAGCCGGAGGCCTTCGTCCAGGCCAAGGCCGATCTGTTCACCGCGTCGGGCGATGCCGGCGACGGCATCAAGGCCTTCCTGCAAGGCTGGATGGACAAATACGTCGCCTGGGTGACGCGGCTCGCCGTCTGAGGCATCGCCCGGCTTTCGCGCGCTCCTAGAACCTCCAGCTGAGATTGCCCTTGAGCCCGTGGTCGGTGATGCCGCGGGCGATCTGGCCGCCATAGGACAGGCCAATGGTGACGGCGGGGGAGACCGCCAGGTCGAGGCCGGCCTCGACCACCAGGGCATCCCTGGCAATGGGCAGGCCGGCGACGCCGAAAGGCGAGCCGCCGGAAAAGGCCAGCGTCGCCTCCGGCCTGACATCGCCGAAGGCGTGGCGCCAGCCCAGCGTGCCGCGCGCCGCCAGGACGGCGGAGCCGGCCAGAGCGAAGCTCGTCGCGGCACGCAGGCCAGAGGTGACGTAAGTCGCGCCCATGCTGCCGGCGCCGGCGCTCAATGCCGCCGCCCCGCCGCTCTCCTTGATGGCGTCGGTATCGAGACGCACGGCGGCGAGATTGACGAAGGGCTCGAGTGCCGCCGCGCCGAGGTCGAGCCGGTAGCCAAGCTCGCCGAAGACCTGCGCGGTGCGCGCCTGATAGCGCGCGGTCGCGACATCGCCGAAGCCTGAAAAGGCGACGGTCCGGCGGGTCTCCAACTGGTGCCACGTAGAGGCGGCGCCGAGCCGGATGCCGAGCGCGCCCCATTGGCCGCCGCCATAAAGCGCGAGATGGTAGCCGTCGCTGCCGGCGCCCGACAGCCGCCCGTTGATGCCGAGGGACGACCGGCCATAACCGCCGGCAAGACCCAGCCGGATATCCGGACCGACGGGCATGTCGGCGCCAACAAGGAAGCCGCCAACCGAACGGGACAGCGCCGCGGCATTGCCGTCACCGCTCCGATGGCCCCAGGCGCCATAGGCCTGGCTCCACAAGGCGACGTCGCTGCCCGGCGTCAGCAAGGCCATCTGCTGCGGGCCGGCGGCCAGGGCGGGCGCGCCCGCGGCGGCGGTGGCCTGGCGCAGGCGGTCGGTCACCGCCTCGCGAACGAAACGGCTGTCGTCGAGAAGCACTCCCCTGATGCCGGCATGGAGCTCGCCCGACAGCATGTCGAAGGCGGCACGCGCGCCGGCTGCGCTCGCCTGCTGCACCACCGCGTCATAGAGCGCGTTGCCGGAGCCGCGCGCCTCCACGGCCGTGGCGGTCGCGACCTGGTTGCGGGTGACGCCGACGGTCGGGAAGGCCACCTGGTTGCGGGCGACATCGAGATAGACGTCGTTTGAGCCATAGGCGAGCAAGAGATCGACGAAGGGCAGGTTCTGGGTCAGATCGGCGAATTGGCCGGTAATGCCACCCTGGGCGGTCAGGATGGTATGGCGCCGGCCGGGCAGATAGGCGCCCGGCGCCTTGGTCACGGCCACCGTGCCGCCGGCCAGCGTCGCCATGCCGCTCGCGGCGATCCGGTCGCTCTGGCCGGCCGGGTCGATCTCGACCTGGTAGATCGAGCCGGCGGCGAAGCCGATATTGCCCTGAACCTGCAAGGTGCCGATCGAATTGCCCGGCGCGACCGTGCCGCCGGCATTGACCATCAGTCCACCGACCGTGCCGATGCCGCCGAGGCTCGCGCCGCTATTGACGGTGACGAAGCCAGCGATGCTGGCGCCGGCATGGCCGGCGTCGCCGACCACCAGCCGGCCGGCAGTGACTGTCGTGCTGCCGGCAAAGCTGTTCTGGCCGTTCAAGGTCAGCGTGCCGGCGCCGGTCTTGGTCAGGGCGCCGCCGGCCAGGGACTGGTCGACGGTGAAGGTGTTTGCGCCGTCGGCGATGTCGAAGCCGCCGCCATTGGCGCCCCAGACGATGGTCCTGGCCGTGCTGGTGAAGCCGGTGCCGGTCACCCGCAGCGTGCCACCGTTGAAGGTCAGGCTGCTGCCTGCCGCGCCGAGGCTTGCGTCGGAGGCAACCGACAGGCTGCCTTGCGACAAGGTCCAGGGCGTTACGGCGGAGGTCGCGCCGGTCAGCGTCCAGGTGCCCGAGCCGGTCTTTTCGAAGGCCTGGAAGCCGCGATACTGGCCAGCGGCACCGACCGCCGAGACGTCGAAGCTGCCATCGGCCGTGCCGCCCAAGGCCAGCGTGTTGCCGACGCCGGCGGTGGCGTCGACGACCCCGTTGATGCGCGATCCGGCCCAGAGCTCCAGCCGGTTGGTGCCGCCGGTGAAGACGATGGCGGCGGCCTGTGTGGTGCCGTCGCCGGCAAGGCCGCCTGATATCGTGCCGCTGTTGACGATGTTGATGAACGATCCGGTGATGCCGATACCGCCCGTGCCGGCCGCGCCATTCAAGCCCGCGACCGGCCCAAGACCGGCGGCGCCGCCGGCGCCTCCCGAAATCGTGCCGCTGTTGACGATGGTCAGATGGGAGCCGTCGATGCCGGCGCCACCGACGGCGCCACTGCCGCCAGCGCCGATCGGCGCATTGCCGCCGGCACCGCCGGCGCCGCCCGACACGGTTCCGGCATTGACGATGCTGAGCGCCGAGCCCTGGATCGCGGCGCCGCCACGGCCGCCATTGGCTCCCCCGTAAATGTGCCCGTTCGTGCCGCCGATGCCGCCGGTGCCGCCTGAGATGGTGCCGGTGACGCGATTGACGATGGCCAGGCTCGTACCGTCGATGCCCGCGCCGCCGATACCGGCAGCGCCGGCCGTGGTGGCCAGGCCGCCTTCGCCGCCAGTGCCGCCACGGATGGCTCCGGCATTGTCGAGCGATCCGCCCGCCATCACCACGGCGGTACCGCCCGCGCCGGCCGCGCCGCCGCTATAATAGGCCGACGCTCCGCCCATGCCGCCATTGCCGCCGGTGACCATTGCGCCCGCTTCATTGCTGAAGCTTGCGCCGGGCGCTTCGAACAATGCGCCGATGCCGCCGTCGCCACCGCCGCCGGCCATGCCGAAATCGGTGCCGCCGCCATGGCCGCCATGGCCGCCGCTGATGCTGCTGGTGTTGCGTGACAAACCCGCGCCGGTGACGACGGCGCCATAACCGCCGGCGCCGCCGCCGCCGCCGCCGTTGCCGTCGTTGATACCGGTCGGGATGGTGCCGCCATTGCCGCCATGGCCGCCGCGCAGCGGCGACAGATTGATGAGGAGCGGAACACCGGCGCCGGTGCCGTGATAACCGCCACCACCGCCGCCGGCGCCGTAATTGACATTGGCGCCAGCCGCGCCGTCGAGGTTCAGCGCCGTGCCGCCGGTGCCGCCCGCGCCGCCGGTGCCGGTGCCGCCGGCGCCACCACCGCCACCACCGGCCCCGCCGCCGGCTGCGCCGCCGCCACCACCGCCGCCGACGATGAGGAACGGGGCGAGTTGCCCCGCGCCGCCGTTGCCGCCGGCGTAACCGGTGCCGCCGGCGCCGCCGGTCCAGGGATAGCCGATGCCGATCACCATCACGCCGCCGCCGGCGCCGCCATCGGCGCGTGCCGGCATGGCCGGCATCAGCGCCGCCGCGCCCGACAGCATGGTGCCGGCGAGCAGGATGCGCGCCTGTGCGCCGAAGGCCGGGTGGGCGGGCCGCGTCGGCGCAATCGAGGCCTGTGCTTCCTGCCGCCGGTCGGTCCGCGACCGGAGCCGTCGCCCGGCATGGGCCTCGATCAGCTGGGCATAGGCCGCGCCGGCATGGTCAGGCGAGCAGGCCTGCCGGCGAGGCCAGGCTGGGCGAGCCCGAGCACTGGCCTGGTCGAGGAAACGCGCCGCCGCGTCGACCGATGGTGCCAGCGGATCGAGCAGGCAGGCGGACCCGCCGAACAATTCGCGATGAACCGGCAGGTCGGACAGGATCAGCGGCGTGCCGTGGCAGGCGGCCTCCGCCGCCGGCATGTTGAAGCCTTCGAAACGCGACAGCGACAGAAAGGCGAGGGCGCTGCCATAGAGCCGGTCGAGCGCGCTCCGCTCGACATGGCCGAGATGGACGACGCGCTCGCGCAAGGGCGCGGGCAGGCCCGCCAGATGGCGCTGGAACGCCTGGCGCCCGTGGCCGGTGACCAGAAGCCTCAGATCGTCCCGGCGCGCGGCGAGGCCGGCGAACAGGCCGAGCAGGCCGTCGATATTCTTGTGCGGATGATGGTCGCCATGGGCGACCGCCAGCAGGACGGGTGCTGCCCTGTCGCCGGTGCCCGGGCCGGGCGTGGCGACCACCGGATTGTAGATGACCCGGTGGCGCCGCGGCGCGCCGAAACGGCCGATGAACTGGTCGCGGGTGGTCTTGCTGACGAAGACGATCGCGTCGGCATTGGCGCGGGTCGCGGCGAAAGCCTGATGCAGCCAGGCGAGATGTGAGGGCTCGAACAAGTCCGGCAAGAAGGCGAATTGCACATCGTGCACGACATTGATGATGGTCGGCCCGGCGGCATGCCGGCCGCGGGCGATCGGCGAATGGAAGTTCGGGAACACGAAGATGCCGTCCGGATCGGCCTTGGCGAGCCGCGCGGCGACATGTTTTTCACGATCGAGATAGGCCAGGCCCGTGCCGGAGTGCATCATGGCCCGGCCGGCGGCGATGTGGCGGACCGAGATGAGCCGCGCGCCGAATCGCTGCTTCAGTTGTCCGAACAAGGTCTGTGAGAATTCGACCACCCCGCCGATCGAGGGATAATCATGGACGATGTCGAAATAGTAGATCGGACGCGGCGTGGTCGTCCTGGTCACTGGCATCGCCTGCACTCCCGCCCGGATGGGTGAGGCGGCGATCCGGGGCGGACCAGTCGTAGCCGAGGGCGGCTGGCCGGGCTTTGCCTGACGTCGCAGGGCAACATGCCCGTCGTCTCAGGTCAGCGCAGGCCGGATCATGTCTGGCCGGGGCGCATGTGCGGCATGGCGCCGGTCAGTTGGGTGACCCAGCGGATCGCCTCGTCGTCAGTCCTGAGCAAGGCGCCGCCATTGCCGGGCAGCGCGCCGCCGATGGTCCGGCCGGCGAGCCCGCGGGCGTCGCCCGGCGTGATGCCGAATTGCCGGCGGAAGGCGCGGATAAAGGTGGCGTCGCTGCTGAAATGGCATTCGAGCGCGATGTCGATGATCCGCCACGACCGGAAGGCCGGCGAGATCAGCATGGCGAAGGCGCGGTGCAGGCGGCGCTTTTGGATATAGTTCGCCGGACTGTCCGGCGTGAACAGGCGGTAGAGGCTGGCGCGGGACAGCTCGAAGGCGAGGCACAGGCTGTCGACCGTCAGCGATGCGGCCCCGAGATTGTCCTCGACATGCCGC
The DNA here is from genome assembly GCF_005144885.1 of Phreatobacter stygius. Classification (NCBI taxonomy): domain Bacteria; kingdom Pseudomonadati; phylum Pseudomonadota; class Alphaproteobacteria; order Hyphomicrobiales; family Phreatobacteraceae; genus Phreatobacter; species Phreatobacter stygius. The sequence continues at coordinate 198,535 of NZ_CP039690.1, read as the reverse complement.
CGGATGCGCGACAGCAAGGCTTCCTGCGATGCGGCGACGGTCGGCGCGTCGGCATCGCGACGGCCGGCGAGACCACCCACCGCCAGATGCACCAGCGACTGGATGGCGGCCTGGCTCTCGGCCTGGGTCAGGCCCGCGGCGCATTGCCGGAGCATCAGCATGTGCTCGCCGGTCAGCCGTCCGAAAGCGCTTTCGCGGGGCAGGATGGCGAGCGCCGGAATAGCCTGGGCCGCGCCGAACACCGAGGCCAGCAGCATGCGCGGCAGCATGAAGCTCAGGAGATGCACGCGGCCGTCGTCGGCGGTCATCTCGCGCGTCCGGCTCGGCTTGGCCATGTCGATGAGGCAGACGTCGCCGGATCGTTGGATCGACGTGTGGTCACCGGCCAGGAACTCGGCGCCGCCGGCGATATGCAAGGTCAGCTGGAGATGGTCGATGCCGCGCGCGACATGGCGCGGGGTCCGGTCGTAACGCAGCGCGCTCGACCGGCTCTCGAACAGGACCGCGTTGCCGAGATGCCAGGTCGAGGTGGCGACATGGAATTCCTGCGGCTCGCCGAGCACGGTGACGTCGCAGATGTCGGTGGTCAGCTGGCGGAAACGCTGGAGCGCCTCGTCCGGCGTGCCGAGCTCGGCGGTCGAGAACAGCAAAGGCTGCGGCGTGGCACCGGGGGCGGCGTCTTGCATGGTCATGGCTGCATGGTCATGGGATGCGATCGAGGCTCCGAACAGCCGCAAGCCGGACCTGCCGCCGCCCGGTTGTTTCAGTCTGCTTCGCCGTGGCCCTTGGTAGCCGGTCGCCGCCGTCGCGGCAATTGGCCCACGCGCCGCCTTACCCAAGGACCGCCTTGCCCAAGGGCCGCGCCAGCGCCTATTGAATGTCCTCGGATCTGAGCATGAGAGTTCCCTGGCGCCGTGACCTGGATCAAGGACAAGAGCCGCGGCAAGGTCGCAAAGGGTCTGCTCGCCGGCATCGCCGTGGTCATTGTCATCGCAGCCTGGGCCTTTTGGGAGCTGTCGCGCGCCGCGCCCGCGCGCTCGACCAGCCTGCCGGCCCGCCTCGCCGATGATCCCGTCTCGCGTGGCGAAATGCAGTTCGCCCATGGCGATCTTGGCGTCCTCGATCTCGACACGCTGGAGACATCGGCGCTGCCCTGGACGGTGCTGAGCGCGGCGTTGGCGCTGGACCTGGCCGAGGGCGACGCCGACCGGGTCTCGGCGGCGCTGGTCGAGCAGGCCTTTCGCGCGGTCGGCTTTCTTTACCCCGAACGGCCGGCGGGCGAAGGGGCCGCGGACGGCTTGCCGCGCGCGCCGCTCGGCCTGACGCTTGGGCGGGTCGAGCGCTCGATGCCGCCCTTGCGGGTGACCGCGGCCAATCTCGGCTGTGCCTCCTGCCATGCCGGCGTCACCTATGGCCCCGATGGCCGGCCGGCACCGCAGCGCCCGGCGCTCGGCATGCCCAACAGCTCGCTCGATCTGGAGGCCTATGCGCAGACCGTCTATCGGGCGCTGAAACGGGCCTTCGCCGACGAGGCCATGCTGTGGCGGGCGATCGACCGGCTTCATCCCGGCCTCACCTGGCGCGAGCGGCTGAGCCTGCGCTGGCTGGTGCTGCCGCGAGCAAGAGCGCGCATGGCGGAACTCGGCAGGGACGGCGACCAGCCGCTGCCCTTTGCCAACGGCGCCCCGGGCCTGACCAATGGGGTCGCCGCGCTGAAGTTCCGGCTCGGCGAGGTCGAGGGTTATCGCCTGGCCGGCGCCGGTTATGTCTCGATCCCCGATCTTGCCGACCGCAGCTTCCGCTCGGCCCTGCTCGCCGACGGTGCCTATGCGCCGGTCGGCAAGCCTCGCTTCGTTCCACGCTCGGCCGACGAGGCGGCACGCGCCGACCCGGGCGAGCTCGCCAGCATCGGCTCGTTTTTCACCGTGCCGAGCATGGGCATGGCGCCGGAGCGGGCGGAAGCCGCCATTCCCGCCTTCACCGATATCGCCCGGTTCCTGGCGACCTATCGGCCGCAGCGCTTTCCCGGCGCGATCGACCGCGCCCGCCTGCCGCTCGGCCAGGCGACCTATGCGCGGGCCTGCGCCGCATGCCACGGCAGTTATGACGGCGATCTGGACCGGCCGCGCCTGGTCAGCTTCCCCAATTGGGCCGGGGATGTCGGCACCGATATGAGCCGTGCGCGCGCCTTTGACGGCTCGCTCGCCGCGCGGGTCAACGGCACGGTCTATCGGCGCCACATGACCGCCGCGGCGACCGGCAAGCTGGCCGCGCCGCTGCTGAGCGGGGTCTGGGCGACCGCCCCCTATCTGACCAACGGATCGGTGCCGACGCTGTGGCACCTGCTGGAACCGGCGACGCGACCCGAGCGGTTCATGGTCGGCGGCCACCGGCTCGACTTCGTCCGCGTCGGCCTGGCCTTGGCGCCAGACGCGAGCGGCCTCTGGCGCGACCTCGGCGACTACCAGCCGTTTTCCCGCGGGGTCGAGATCGACACGCGCAAGCCCGGCTTCTCCAACCGCGGCCACGACCGGGAGGTCGCCGATCTCACCGCCGAGGAACGCCAGGCGCTGATCGACTATCTGAAGCTGTTATGACGCCGGCCTGATCAGCGCCTCGACCGGCAGCCGGGCATGGCCGATCCGCCGTGGCCGGGCGGGAACGCCGATGCGGAACACATTGACCAGCCGCCGGCCGGCCGGCAGCGGATGGGCGGCGCGCAAGGCGGCATTGGCCTCCGGCCAGTCGGCCAGCACCGAGACCGGGCAGCCGGCGAGCCAGGCGCGATAGAAGGCGCGGCCGGTGACCAGCGGATCCTCGCCCTCGGCACGGTGGAACAGTGCCATGGCGGCGGCCGAACCGGCCTTGCCGGCCTCTGCCGTGACCGGTCCGGCAAGGCCCAGGCGGTCGAGCAGCGGAAACAGGGGCCCGAGGACAAGTCCGGCGCCGAAGGCCTCGATGCGGCCGAGCGCCATGGCCTCGGCATTGAGGCCGTCGCGGTCATGGTCGGGATGGGCCCTGGAGAGCCGCATCCAGTGCGTGAGCTCGCGCCGATGGGCCTGGTCGCGGAGAAAGAACAGGCCGGCGCGATCGGCCAGCATGGCAATGCGCCTGACGGCCTGGGGTTCGGTCACCATCAGGAGATCGGACTGGTTGCCGGCGAGCCGCGCCAGCGCCGCGCGCGTCGTGTCGTCGGCCGGCGTGAAGCCGCCGCGCCAGCTCGCCCGCGCGGCAACATGGCTTGCGAGCGGGTCCGGGCTTGCCGAAGGGTCTTGGGTGCCAGCGGCCGCGGCGATCCGGGCGATTGGCCCGGCGGCGCCCGTCGGAGCCACGGTCAGCTCGGCGATGGCCAGGCCGGCCCGGCCGAGCGCCAGGGCCAGGCCTTCCAGGAAAGCGCCATGCGACAGCCTGACGTCGTGGCCGGTCGGATCGGCGGCGGGCAGCCGGCGCGCCGGGTCGTCCTGCAGCAGGATCGCACCGGCGTCGAGCGAGACCCGCGTCGGCTGGATGTTGTGGACGCTCGGCGCCAGCCGCGCCTCGGCGACCAGCCGGCGAAGCAGATCGGGTTCAACAGCGATCACGCGGCCTCCGGCGGGCTGGCAGGCGCAAGGGGCGGGGCGAACAGGGGTTTGGCGAACAGGTGCAGCCGGTGCAGCGGCCGGGCGCCGAGCTTGTCCATTTGCCTCAGGCTGGCGCCGTTGACGTCGGCAATCCAGGTCGTGCCGAGCCGGTCGTAACCAATGGCCTTCATGGCGCTTGCGACCTTGAACAGCATGGCGCCGTTGATGCCGCGGCCATGCATGGCGCGCGACACCGACTGGTAGATCAGCACGGCCCGCCGGTTGGTGAGGCGCTGCTTGACCAGATGCCAGGCGAAGCCGAGGCCCATGCGCCCGCCGACCGCCTTGACCAGCGGATTGAGGTCAGGAATGACCAGGATCACGCCGACCGGCTGGCCGCGGTAATGGGCAACGCAGGAAATGCGCTTGTCGATCACCCACATCATGTCGCCGGCCTGGAACAGATATTCGGCCGGGCTGGTCGGCACGAACATCGGATTGTCGGCGAAGCCGTCGTTCAGCACGGTGCGCGCCTCGGCGAGCCGCGTCCTGAAGCTTTTCCGGTCGATCGGCATCCAGGCGAAATCCGGGTCGGCGAAGATCGCCGCCTGGGCCGGTCCGAGCAGCGCCGCGGGGTCGAGCGCCGTCAGGTCGGTCTCGAAGGTGGTCATCGGAAAGGTCGCGGAATAACCGTTGGTGCCGAGCAGCCGCGCGATATGCGGCGGGCTATGGACCATGTCGGAATAGGGCTGCCGCTCGAAACCCTCGGTGACGACACCGATCTGCTGCATGGCGGTCAGGTTGAAATTGCCTGCCATCTCGGTCATGCCGGCGGCCCGGCCCCAATCCTCCGCGGCCGTCAAAAGCGCCGCGGCGACCTCCGGATCATCGGCGCAGTCGAAGAAGCCGAACTGCGCGCGGCGCGTGCCGTGCCTGATGTTCGAGGCCTGATGCAGGCTCGCGCCGATGCGTCCGACCGGCCGGCCGTCGCGCCAGGCGACGAACAGCTCGAACCGGCCATGCCCTTCGGTGACCAGCGGGTTCCTGGCCGGATCGAACATGCGGTCGAAGTCAGACCACATGGGCGGCACGTAGGGCGAGCTCGCCGGATAGACTTCTGCCGTGACGGCGAAGGCGGCGGCCCGGTCGCCCCGGGTGATGCGGATCATCTGCCGGCCCCGGGGGCCGCGGCGATCAGCCGGCCGGCGAGCAGCATGGCCGTCTCGGTCGCCTGGTCGGCCATGACCAGCGGCACGTGCAGCGCGACGAGGTCGAGCGGATCGCGGCCGATGACGATGAGGTGGCTCGCCCCATGGGTCGCCATCAGCGCCGCCAGCCGCTCGGTCGCCGGGTCGTCCGCCGGCCGCGACCAGGGCCGGTCGGCGCGGCGGATGACGATGCGGTTGGCGAGCGCCTGGCGCAGGATCGGCGGGTCGAAATCGGCGAGTGCCGCTTCCGACAGGCGCCGGGCGCCCTCGAAGGGCGGGTGGCGGGCGATCTCCGCGATCAGGCCGTCGCGGGTCTCGGCTTCGGCATTGGCGATGCGATCGAGGAGACCCGGGGAGCCAGCGGCGAGAAGGGCTCTGGCGGTATCGACCAGCAGGCCGATCACCAGGGTGCCGGCGAGCGTCACGGCAGCCAGGCGCAGGGTCTCGCCGGCATCGCCGCCGGGCACCAGGGCGGACAAGGCGAGGCCGAGCAGCAGGCCGGCGGCGATGCGCAGCGCCAGGACGGCGGCATGGCCGCGCCGGGCTTCGCTCGCGGTGTCGGCGACCAGGGCGAAGGTGACCAGCAGCAGCGCGCCGAGCGCGCCGGCGCGCACCGGAATGGCCGGAAAGAAGGCGCGGAAATCCGAGAGGATGAAGGGCAGCATGCAGAAGGCGGCAATGCCGAGCCGTCCGACGCTACGGTTCTCGGCTTCCGACAGCGAGGCGCGGTCGCGGGTGACCAGCAGGACGCCGCAGGCGCCGAAGGTGGCGAGCTGGAACAGGGCCAGCGTGATTTCGACGGTGTCGCCGAGGGCGGCCGGGGCGAACAGGCCGGCCGGCGCCAGCACGAGCCCGCCGGCGAGCACCGCGAGCTTGAGCGCGCGCGGGGCATGGCGGCGCAACATGCCCTCGATCACCACCACGGCTCCGAGCGGGATGAAGGCGGCGCAGGCGACCGCCCATTGCTCGAGCCAAAGGCTGCCAACCAGCCAGCCGGCGCCGCGCAGCAGGAAGACCAGCGCGACCAGGCCGAGCACAAGGCTGAACCGGCGTGTCAGCGGCCCGTGGCGATCGCGGGCACGGAAAATGAGGACGGCGACGGCCAGCCCCATGGCGCCGCAGATATTGACGGCCGAGTCGGCAGCCAGGACCGGATCCATCAGGTCCCCACCATGCGGCGCAGCGCCCGCCGCACCAGCGGCCGGAGCAGTGCCGCGACAAAAGCCGGCAGCGGACGCTCGACCTTCGGCCCATGCGGATTGAAGAACCAGCCGCGGCAATCGGTACCGCTCGGCTTGGCCAGCACCAGGGCAATGACCTCATAGGCCATCAGCATGCCTGTTGTGACGACCATGGGGGCAAACGACATCCGGCTGCGCCGGCCTGCGGCAACCTCGGCCGCGATGGCGAGGTCGACATGCCGGCGCGACGAGGAGTGCAGCATGACATGTTCGATCTCGGCCAGCATGGCGGCCCGCCGGTCGGCCTCGCCGATGGCGCGCCAGGCCTTGCCCAGGGTCGGATAGCCGAGCCGCTCCTCGGGCCTGGGGTCCGTCGGCCGCACCACGGTCACCGAGGGCAGGGGCGACATATAGGCGTCGATCACGGTCGCGCCGGCTTCTCTCGCCGTGCGGTAGAGGTGAATGCCGGCGGGGATGTCGTCCATGCCGTTGACGATGATCGGCGAGCGGGCCGCGATCTCGGGCAGCCGGTCGACCCATTCGGCGCCGAGCACCTCGATCTCGATCTCCGGGTTGATGGCGCGCGCCGCGGCGGCCGCGCTCTCAGCCTTGGGCGCGCCGATGGTCGCGGCATTGGCGAAGACCTGGCGATTGAGGTTGGAGACCTCGAACACGTCGATATCGGCGATGACGAAGCGGCCGATGCCGGCGCGGACCAGCGCCATGAAGGCGGCTCCGCCCATGCCGCCGACGCCGCAGACGAAGACCGTGGCGGCCCGCAGGCGCTGCTGCTCCGCCTCGGTGACGAAGCCGATATTGCGGGTGGTGAACCGCCTATAGTCGAAATCCGCCATCATGCCTTGCTGTCCTTGGCCGGCCTCAGCGTGCCGAAACTCCTGCCGGTGTCGAGCCAGTGCAGCACCGGCAGGATCAGGCGCTGAAGCAGGAGGAACAGGCCGGCGCCGGCGACCGCCGGCAGCGAGCCCCGCGGCAATTGGCCGATCAGGTAGCGGCGGGCCGCCGGCAGGTCGATCCTGGCCAATTGCAGCACGTCGTCGCCGCGGCCATAGTCCAAGAGGCCAGCGCAAAAGGCGTTGTAGCGTTCCTCGCGGTGCTTGGCCGCTTCCGCGAAGGTCTTTTTCAGGTCGTCCGAACCGCCGGTATAGGCATTGGTGATGACCGAGCGGGCCTCGTCGAAACCGGCCTCCGGGCCGACGCCGAAGACCGCGCGATGGCGGCGCATGATCTGCCGGGCAAGGCTCAGGTGGGTGAAGCTCTGGCGGGTGCCGGGGTCGGGCGAGGGAAAGGCGTCGGAAAAGGTCTCGCAGACCATGCCGACCACGGCCGGCACCTGCGTGACATTGGAGATCCAGCGGGTGCGCAGGCCGCCGCGCAGGAACAGGATCAGCACGGTGAGGCCGTAGAGCACGCCGGACAGGCCTTTGCCGCGCACGCCGGGATCGACCATGACCAGGCCGAGATGCATCACCTCCTGCCGGTCGCCGTCGATGTCCGTCTCCATCAGGGCAAGCGCGTTGAAGGCGATCGGCTGGCCGGTCGCCGTGTCGGCGATCAGCGTGATGATGGTCGAGGCGAGGCGCTGCCGGTCGCCGGAAAAGACGCCATAGGTGAGCTCGCCGGCCGACAGGGTGCGCGCCGCGACCTGTCGCAGCTTGTCGACGAGCTCCGCCAGTTCGGCATCGTCGAGGATGGCGCCGGGACGTCCGACGATGCGTGTCGTCAGGCCGCTATGGATCGACAGCGTGAGGTCGAGCCGCGGCGACGTCAGGCTTTTCCACCAGGCCCTCAGCATGTTCACGGCTTGACGATCCCATGCTGGCGATTGCGAACGGGGCTTGGCCCGATTGCGGGTTGGCCGGGGCTGGCGCGACGTTTCCAAGTTCTGCGACGCCGGCGCGGCGGCCGTCAAGGCGTGTGGCTCAGGCGATGCCCTTGCCTGCGGCCCCTTGCCACGGTGCGGCGGATCGCAATGCCGCTGCAATCATTCGCGGCGACCATCGCGCCGCGGCTCCGCGCCTGGATTCCCGGGCTATCACGCAGGGTCGCACCAATCGCCCGGCGCGCGGCGAGACCCGACTTGTCCGTGGCGGCGACCCGCCAGCTGTTATCAGGAGGACCGTTTCCCATGGCATCGGCCAGCGCAGCGCAGGCTTCGACCCCGCATCACAGTCCTTCGGACGCCGACATCCAGGCGATTCTCACCGAGCGCATCGACGTGCAGAAGCAGAGCCTCGGCATGGTCGTTGGCCTGGTCGCGCCCGACGGCCGCCGCCGCATCGTCGCCCATGGCGTGATGGCAAGCGACGACGCCCGCCCGGTTGGCGCCGACACGCTCTACGAGATCGGCTCGGTGACCAAGGTCTTCACCGCGCTGCTGCTGGCCGACATGGTCAGGCGCGGCGAGGCGGCGCTGGCCGACCCGCTCGCCAAATATCTCCCCGGCGGGGTCGCCTCGCCGGAACGCGGCGGGCGACCGATCACGCTTGCCGATCTGGCGACCCACACCTCCGGCCTGCCGGGCCTGCCGGAGGACTTCGCGCCGCAGGACCCGGGCAATCCCTATGCCGACTATTCGGTGGCGGCGCTCTATGCCTTCCTGTCCGGCCATGTGCTGACGCGCGACATCGGCACGCAATATGCCTATTCCAATCTCGGCTACGGCCTGCTCGGCCAGGCCTTGGCCAGGCGGGCCGGCCTGGACTACGAGGCCCTGGTTCATGCCCGCATCGCCGCGCCGCTCGGCATGACCAGCACCATGGCGACGGTCACCGGCGAGGCCAGGACACGATTTGCCGGTGCCCACAATCCGCGCCTGAAGCGCGTGCAGCATTGGGACCTGCCGACGCTTGCCGGCGCCGGCGCCCTGCGCTCGACCGCCCGCGACCTCCTGAATTTCCTGGAGGCGATCCTCGGCCATCGGGAGACGCCGCTTTCGCCGGCCGTCACGGCGATGCTGGCGTTTCGCCGGCCGATGGGCATCGCCGATGTCGAGACCGGCCTCGGCTGGGTGATCGCCAAAAGCGGCGGCCAGACGAGCGGCGACGAGATGATCTGGCACAATGGCGGCACCGGCGGCCACCAGTCCTTCATCGGTTACCTGGCCAGGGCGCGGACCGGCGTCGTCGTCCTGTCCAATACCTCCAATCTTGTCGGGGTCCACGATATCGGCCAGCACCTGCTCAACCGCGATCTGCCGCTGGCGCCGCCGGTGAGGCCGCGTGTGGCCGTGGCGGTGGCGCCCGATGTGCTGGAAAGCTATGCCGGTCGCTACCAGCTGGACCCGGCCCTCGTCCTGACGGTGACCCACGAGGCTGGCCGGCTATTCGTCCAGGCGACCGGCCAGCCCAAGGTGGAAGTGCTCGCCGAGAGCGCCACCGATTTCTTCACCGACGAGATCGACGCCCAGCTGTCGTTCGACACCGACAGCCAGGGCCGAGCGGTCCAGGCAGTACTGCATCAGGGCGGCCAGGACATGCCGGCGCCCAGGCTGGCCAGCTAAACCTCGCGCTCGACACAGGCCTCCAGCATGGCCCGGGTCGCGTCGGCGTCGAGCTTGCCGTTCTCGGCGATCAGCACGAGGCGCACCAGCGGCGCGCCGTCGCGGCCTGCCGGAGCCGGGCCGAGCGTGGCGCGCTCGCCGACCAGCTGGAACAGTAGCGGCCGGCCTGTTCGCGGAAGGCGACGAAACCCTTGGCGCGAACCAGGTGAGGGCTGAGCTTGCCGATAGCGGCCTGGAAGCGCGGTAGCGACAGCGGCGCATCGGCGGTCCAGCTCATGGTTTCGAAGCGCGGTGTCGAAAAGCCGTGGGCGCGGCCGGCCTGGCCCGGCTCGCGCGGCGCCTGCGGCTCGCCGGCAAAAGGCCAGTTCCGGCGCGATCCGCCCCTCGGTCACGTCGAAGATCACCCGCGCCGGCCGGAGCGCGGCCAGCAAGGCACGGGCGCGAACCAGTTCGTCCGGCGTCACCAGGTCGGCCTTGTTGAGCGCGACGATGTCGGCCGCCGCGATCTGCGCCCGTCACCAGCAGCCGCGCCGCGAGGTCGCGCCCATCATGCGCCGGGCGATCTCGCGCTCGATGCCGTCGGTGAGCCGGCCGCCGGAGCGCATGACCAGATTTTCGATGGCCCGCTCCGTGGTGCTTTGGCTGGATTCGGTGATCCTGCCGCCCAGCCGCGCCAGCAGGTGGCCGAGGCTCGCCAGCAGGCCGCGCGGGCGCAGGGCCGTGGTGTCGTCGTGAGGGTCGAAACTGGAATGGGTCACGTAGGCCATGATGCTGGCTCCGGGTTGGGTCTGGCGCCCGGCGTCCGGCAAATGCCGGGGCAGGACGCTCGATGACGCCATGATTGACGCCGAAACACCGCCGTGACAAAGGATGAGGTCTCAGCCGATAGTTGAGGTAATCTCATGCATGGGCCGATGCCGCCGCTCAACGCGCTGCGTGCCTTCGAAGCCGCGGCCAGGCATCTGAGCCTGACCAAGGCGGCGAAAGAATTGCATGTGACGGCGGGCGCACTGAGCCACCAGATCCGCGGGCTCGAAGATCTGCTCGGCCTGAAACTGTTCGAACGGCGGGTGCGGGCGATCGCGCTGACCCGCGCCGGAAAACAGCTCTATCCGGGCTTGCAGACCGGCTTCAACCAGATCCGCGAGGCGGTCGCGGGCCTGGAAACCCCCGGCGACGAGCGTGTGCTGGTGGTCAGCACGCCGACCGGCTTCGCCGCCAAATGGCTGGCGCCTCGGCTGCACCGCTTCGCGGCCGCCCATCCCGACATCGACGTGCGGATTTCCTCAACCATGGCGCTCGCCGATTTCCGCACCGATGGGGTCGATATCGCCATTCGCATGCTGCGCACCGATGCTCCGCCGGATGCCGAGCTGTCGGTCGAAAAACTCGTCGACCTCAACTTCGTGCCGGTGTGCAGCCCCAAGCTGCTGGCCGCCCACGGCCCCTTCGACACGCCGGCGGCGCTCGGCGGCTTGCCGCTGATCCATGACGACTATCGCGCGGGACTGCCGGGCTGGCCCGAATGGTTCGAAGCGGCTGGCGTGACCGGCGTCGATGTCGACCGCGGGCTGCGTTTCAGCAGCCCCGACCACGCGCTGGATGTGACCATCGAAGGCGGCGGCCTGTTCCTGGCGCATGACGTGCTGGCCTATGACGAGTTGCGCACCGGGCGGCTGGTGATCGCCTATGGCCTCGTCTTGCGCACCGGCCGCGCCTATCATTTCGTCTGTCCCCGGCGGAAGCAGGGCCTGACCAACGTGAAGGCCTTTCACGCGTGGATCAGCCGCGAGGTCGCGGCGGTCGACTGGTGCCGATCGGGGGGAGCCGGTTCGCTCTGAACGCGGCTAGACCTCGCGCTCGATGCAGGCCTCCAGCATGGCGCGGGTCGCGTCGGCGTCGAGCTTGCCGTTCTCGGCGATCAGCACGAGGCGCACCAGCGGCGCGCCGTCGCGGCCTGCTGGTGCCGGGCCGAGCGTGGCGCGCTCGCCGACCAGCTGGAACAGCAGCGGCCGGCCGGCCTGTTCGCGGAAGGCGACGAAGCCCTTGGCGCGAACCAGGTGAGGGCTGAGCTTGCCGATAGCGGCCTGGAAACGCGGTAGCGACAGCGGCGCATCGGCGGTCCAGCTCATGGTTTCGAAGCGCGGTGTCGAAAAGCCGTGGGCGCGGCCGGCCTGGCCCGGCTCGCGCGGCGCCTGCGGCTCGCCGGCAAAGGCCAGTTCCGGCGCGATCCGCCCCTCGGTCACGTCGAAGATCACCCGCGCCGGCCGGAGCGCGGCCAGCAAGGCACGGGCGCGAACCAGTTCGTCCGGCGTCACCAGGTCGGCCTTGTTGAGCGCGACGATGTCGGCCGCCGCGATCTGCGCCCGGCACAAGGCGTCGTCGAGCAGGTCGGGCTTGTCGGTCAGCGCCCGGGCATCGGCAAGCGCGATCACCGCTTCCAGCGCGGCCTCGCGCCAGATCACCGGATCGAGCAGGCTCGTGACGATCTCGGCCGGGTCGGAGACGCCGCTGGTTTCGATGATGATGCCGTCGGGCGGCGGGTCGCGGCGCATGAGCCGGCCAAGGGTGCGCAGGAGGTCGCCCTGCAGCGAGCAGCAGATACAGCCATTGGCGAGGCTGACCACGCCGTCGGCGGCACCGGCGATCAGGTCGGCGTCGATATTGATCGCGCCGAAATCATTGACCACCGCGGCGAGCCGCCGCCCATCGGCGGCGCTCAACAGGTGGTTGATCAGCGTGGTCTTGCCGGCGCCCAGGAAACCGGTGACCAGGATAACCGGAATGGCCATGGGTCAGCTGGCGGTTTTGACCGGGCGCCGCACCGGCCGGCCGGGTCTCGCCTGGGTGACGAGTTCGCCGCCCGATATCACCGCCTCGCCATTGACCAGGACATGGCGCATGCCTTCGGCGGCCCGGTTCATCGCCTTGAACTCGGCGCGGTCGGTCAGCGTGTCGTAATCGAACACCACGATATCGGCATCGCAGCCGACCTGCAGGCGGCCCTTCTTGCGCATGACCGGGGTGCTCTCCTCCAGGATGCGCGCCGGGATGAGCGTGCATTTGGCGAGGCCGTCGATCAGCGACAGCGCCCGGCGCTCGCGCACCCATTGGCGCAGGAAGCGGGTGAAGGTGCCGGACGAGCGCGGATGCGACGAGGCGTCCGCCGGCAGCGGCCAGGCATCGCCCTCGTAGAACGAGCCGTCGGCGAGCGACCAGGGCATGGCGTCGGAGGCAATGGCGCCACCGGGAAACAGGATGGAGACGTCGAGCAGGTCGCGATGGCGCTGATTGGCCTCGATGTCGAGGAAGTGCCAGAGCACCAGGGAACCCGGGTCCTGGGCCTGGGCCTGCAGGATTTCGTCGCGGTTGGAAAAGCTGCGGCCGGTATCGACCATCTCGATCGCGCCATAGCCGCTGCCGGTGCGTTCGACAAAGGCCGGATCGGCGAAGAAGGCGGCACCCAGCACGGTCGAGCCGGTGCCATAGGGATAGGCTTCCACGGTGACTTTCAGGCCCTGGTCCTGCGCTTTTTTCACCAGCCTGGCGGCGCGCTCGACGTCCTGCAGGCTGGTGCTGTTGAAATGGCAGATGTGCATATGGGCGCCGGTCGAGCCGGCATAACCGATGAGCCGGGTATAGGCTTCGATCGAGCTCCTGGGATCGACGTTCGAGGCATAGGCCACATGGGTATAGGTCGGCACCGCATGGGCGGCGGCCAGGCTTGCCACCTCCGAGAGTTCCTTGACGCCGGCGCCCGGCGCATAGGCGTTGAGAATGCCGATGCCGATGCCGCCCTCGTCGAGACCCTGGGTCAGGCGGGCGACGATCTCGGCGATCTCCTTGTCGGTCGCGACATTGTCGACCCAGCGCTTGTCGTGGGAGTTGCGCGACATGAAGCCGAGTTCCGGTTCCGGATCGGCGCCGATCATCGCGGCGATGCGAGCGAACACCCAGTTGGCGGCGGTGCCGTAGTTCAGCACGCGGCGCTTGCGGGCCTGATCGTCATACCAGCGGGCGACCGGCAGGACGCCGGCTTCCAGTTCGAGCGAGGTGGTTACCCCGTCGAAGGCCTGCATGCGGTCGGCGGCGATCGACTGGCCATGGGCGTGCAGGTCGATGAAACCTGGCGCCACCACCAGGCCGGAGGCATCGATGGCGCGGGCGGTCTCGGCCGCAATCGTGCCGATAGCCGCGATACGGCCGCCGCTGAGCGCGACGTCGCCCGTCATATCGAGGCCGGTCTCGGGATCGACCAACCGGCCGCCGCGGATCACGAGGTCATAGGGGCCGGGCTGGTTGGCTTGCGCCGAAGGCAATGTCGTCTCGTTCATCGGAAAGGCTTGGCTCCAGGTCGGGGGAGGGCGTCGCAGGGGCGGCGAGAGCTCCGGCGATCCTAGGGGAATGTCTCGGGCCAAGTCGACAGGGCCATCCGGGAGGCAGCGTCCCGGAGACCGCGCAGGCAGCCCATTGACAGCGGCGATTTGGTTAGATATCGAATTATGTAGTTCGATATCTAACCAAAGAGAAAGATCATGAACCGCCGCATCTTTTTCCTGTCCACCGCTTCAGCCGGCCTCGTCGCCGCGACCGGCATCGCCGCCTTCGCCCTGACGCGTACGCCGCACCGTGCGCTGCAGCCTTGGGCCGAGGCCGGCGCGTTCCGGTCCGACCCGCGCCGCTTCGTCGTCGAACATGCCGTGCTGGCGCCCAATCCGCACAACCGCCAGCCATGGATCGTCGAACTCACCGGGTCGGACAGCATGACGCTCTGGTGCGATCTCGCCCGCAGGCTGCCGCAGACCGATCCGTTCGACCGGCAAATCACCATTGGCCTCGGCTGTTTCACCGAACTCGCCAGCATTGCGGCGACGGCGATCGGCTATCGCCTGGAGGTGACCGCGTTTCCCGAGGGCGAGCCGGGCGCGCGGCTCGACCAGCGGCCGGTGGCGTTTCTGCGGCTGGTGCGCGCCGATCCGGTTGCCGCCGATCCGCTGTTCGCCCGCATCAAGGCGCGCCGCTCGACCAAGCAGCCCTACGACATGGCGCGCGGCGTGCCGGAGGCGGCGATGCGCGACCTGGCGGCGCTGTCTTCTCCTCTCGCCACGGTCGCGACCGTCAGCGATCCCGGGCGGGTTGGCCGGGTCCGGGCGCTCACCTGGGAAGCTTGGGGCATTGAGGCGCGGACGAAGCACACCCATCTGGAAAGTGTCGAGCTGATGCGCATCGGCCGCCGGGAAATCGAGGCCAATCCCGATGGTATCTCGCTCGGCGGACCTCTGCTGGAGGGACTGTCGGTTTTCGGCCAGCTGTCGCGGGCGCAGCTCGCCGACCCCGGCTCCACTGCCTTCAGGCTGGGCGAGGACATGTATCGCGCCATGCTCGCCGGCACGCCGGCCTATCTGACCGTGACGGCGCCGGACGACGGCCGGACCGGCGCCTTCGCCGCCGGGCGGACCTATCTGCGTGCCAACCTGACCGCCGCGGCGTTGGGGCTGTCGCTGCACCCGGTCAGCCAGGCCCTGCAGGAGTTTGCCGAAATGACCACAACCCGCGCGGCGATCGAGGCGATGCTCGACACGGCCGCGCCGCGACGGCTGCACATGCTGGCCCGTTTGGGTTACGGTCCTGAGGTTCCGCAGACGCCGCGCTGGGCGGCGGCGACCCGCATCCGGCCCGCATGACCACAGTTCCGACCACCGCCACCGATCTCGCCTTCCGCGTGTTCAACGAGATCGGCATCATCAGCCAGCTCTCGACCACCGCCTTCGAGCGGGCGATGCCCGATGGCATGACGCTCGCCCAGTTCACCGTGCTCAACCATTTCGTCCGGCTGGGCGGGCGCCGGCGCCCGTCCGACCTGGCGCGCGCCTTCCAGCTGACCAAGGCGACCATGAGTTCGACCCTGCAGCGGCTGGAAGCCAAGGCGCT
This sequence comes from Phreatobacter stygius, assembly GCF_005144885.1. Lineage (NCBI taxonomy): Bacteria > Pseudomonadati > Pseudomonadota > Alphaproteobacteria > Hyphomicrobiales > Phreatobacteraceae > Phreatobacter > Phreatobacter stygius. The sequence continues at coordinate 183,135 of NZ_CP039690.1, read as the reverse complement.
GGTCGTCATCGCCGCCGATGCCAGTGACGGCCGCGGCCGCCTGGTCGAGATCACCGGGGCCGGCCGCGCCATGCATGCCGATTGCATCCAACGGCTGGGGCCGATGCTCGTGGCGCTCGTGGCGGCGATCGGCGAGGCGCCGTTCGCCGCCGCCATCGATCCGCTGGTGCGGCTGCGCCAGGAGCTTGACGGCATGCGCGACTGAACCGGACAGTCGCGCATCAACGGGCCAGTGCCGGAGACTGCGGCGCCAGTCTTGCACAACGGTTGGCCGTCCTGCGACCGACCGTTGTGCAAAGGATGTTACCACTCACCGTCCGCGCGCCGCCACGAGGTGGCCGAGATGGGTCGCGACTTCGAACACCGCGCAATTATAGGGCACGTTGGTCCGTATGTTCCGCTTATAGCTCTCGATGTCGTTCAGCAGGCGCTGGACCGCGCCGACGATCTGCTTTTCGAAACTCTTCACGGCAATGCCGACGCTCATGTCCAGGATCCAGTCCACGTTGGGACGTTCCTGCGGCATGGTGTTGGCGTTGCGCTCGACGATGACGGGGCAGCCCATGTGGATGGCCTCGCTGATGCTGCCCGGGCCGGGTTTGCCGATGACAAAATCGGCCAGGCGCATGTAGTCGGCGACATTGGAGACGAAGCCGACGGCATGGCAGCCGGCGCGGCCCCGCAAGGCGTCGTGGAGCTTCTTGTTGTTGCCGCACATGACGATGGTCTGGATCTCGAGCCCGGCCTTTTCGAGCCGGTTGAGAATGGCGAGGGACGCGGTGAGCGAGCCGTTGCCGCCGAACATGATGAGGCCGGTGGCGCGATCGGGCGACAGGCCGAGCGCGGAGTGGCTGAGGCGCGCCGCGTCGGGCTGATCGTAGAACGAGCCCTTCAGCATCATGCCGGAGACCTCGATGAGGTTTGCCGCCGGGTAGAAGCCCGAGGCCTTGGCCTGCTCGACGGCTTTCTGGGTGCCGCAGATCATCACCTGGTCCTGGTCCTCCATCCAGAAATTCGGCGGACAGTCGACCATGTCGGTCATGATCGTGACGAAGGGCACATCGGGGTGGACGTCCTTCAAGGCGCGAAACATGACGCCGTTGAAATTCGGGATGACCGAGACGACGAGGTCGGGCTTGTCATGACCCGGCTCGCGCCAGTGCTGGCGCAGGATCTCCTCCAGCTCGAGGGCGAAAAGCCTGATGAAGGCCTGGAGGATAGGCAGGATGGCGCCGAGGCCGCGGGTCGAGCCGTGTTTCAGGGCGGTGTTGTAGACGTCCTGCGCCTGGACCGGCTCGAGCGCCAGCTTGGGCGCGATCTGCCCGAGGATGCGCTGCAGCGGCCGGGTGATTCTGCGGGTGATCCGGTGGATCGGGTCGATCGGCTCGAGCAGCTTCTGCAGGTCGACCGGCTTGACCTGCCAGCCGGGATAACGTTCGGCGAGCACGTCCTTGAGCGCGTTCATGGCGCTGCGATGGCCGCCGCCCGCGTCCATGTAGAAGATCTCAAGCACTGCATTCGGCTTGGTCATCGTGGTCATGGCCCGAGGCGAGAGACTGGACCCGCCGCGCGATGCGGCCTGTCCATCTTGCCATACCGTCCGGCGATTTAGCCGGGTCAGTATTTCTCCATTGGGGCTGATCAGATGTTCTTGACAGAATGACGACAGCCCCGGCCGCGTCGGCTTGCCGAGCCCGCTTGCAAGGGGTGCTGGGCGCGACCATAGTCGGCTTTCCGCCTGTTCCTTGCTGGCCTTGGCCGTGCCGCGCGCGCGTTCCGGCCAGCGGCCGGGACCGCTGCCGGCCGGGCCGGCGATGCCATGCCAATCGCCTTCCGGCCGCGACAAGACCGCGCCGATGGCGTTTCATGCAGGCCGATTCGATCCGCTGAAATCGGGGCCCGGCATGACCGACGTGACGACCGAGAGCGCGCCCGCGCTGAAAGAGATCTTCAACCGGCAGCGCCTGCAACATCTGGCGACCGAGACGGCCGGCATCGATCCGTCTTTCGACGCCAAGGCTTTCCTGCGCCTGGCCTCGGCCAATCTCGACGATTTGAGCATCATGCAGCGGCTGCGGCAGATCGCCGAGACGTTCCACCAGGTCCTGGCCGGTCCGTTCGAGGCCAATCTCCGCGTGCTCCATGCCCTCGCGCCACGGATCAACCACGGTTTCGCGTCGATCGTGCTGCCCGAATATGTCGCGCTCTACGGCGCCGACCATTTCGATGCCTCGATGACGGCACTGCACTATTTCACCCGTTTCGGGTCGTCGGAATTCGCCATCCGGCATTTCCTGCAACGCGACCTTAAGCGCACCCTGGCGGTGATGGAGCGCTGGTCGCAGGACGACAACGAGCATGTCCGGCGGCTGGCGAGCGAAGGCTGCCGGCCGCGGCTGCCCTGGTCGTTCCAGCTGAAGCCCTTGATGGCCGATCCGCGCCCGGTGGCGGCGATCCTCGACAATCTCAAGGCCGACGACAGTCTCTATGTGCGCAAATCGGTCGCCAACCACCTGAACGACATCACCAAGGACAATCCGGACTGGGTGCTCGCCACAATCGCCGGCTGGCCGCGCGACAACGCCAGAACGACCTGGATCGCCAAACAGGCGCTCCGGACACTGATCAAGCGCGGCGACCAGCGGGCGCTCGACCTGGTCGGCGCGGCGCGCGGCGCGGCGGTGCGGGTGGAGGCTTTCGCGGTGACGCCGGCGCGGCTGTCGCTCGGCGAGCGCCTGACGCTGTCGGCACGGCTCGTCTCGACCGCGGCCGAGCCGCAGAAGCTGATCGTCGACTATGCCGTCCACTACGTCAAAAAGAGCGGGGCCGCCTCGGCCAAGGTGTTCAAGCTGAGGGAAATCCTGCTCGAACCGTCAGGTGAATGCACGCTTTCGATCAGCCAGGTCATCCGCGATTTCACCACGCGCAAGCACCATGCCGGCCATCACCGGCTGGAATTGCTGGTCAACGGCCAGAGCCTGGCTGAAGGCGGCTTCACGCTAGAGCCGTGAACCGCGATGCGGGTGCTGCAACTAGGCCGGACGCCCGCAGCAGGCCGGCCCAGGTGGCGGGCGTCAGTCCATAGGCGCGCTTGAACTGCCGCGACATGTGGCTCTGGTCCGCGAAACCGGCGGTCAGGGCGGCGTCTGCGAGACCTGAGCCGCGCGCCACCAGCGAACGGACCTGGCCGAGCTGCCGCATGGTGCGGAGGCCGGAGGGGCTGGTGCCGAAGGCTGAGCGGAACTGGCGGGCCAGCGTCCAGCGGTCCAAGCCGGAGATACCTTCCAGCTTTTCGGAGGACAGCCGGACCGCCGGGTTTTCGAGGATCATGTCGCGAACCCGTGCGAGCGATGCCAGAGGCAGCGGGGGCTCGGCGGCGCGGCCCGGCATGGCCAGGGCCTGCAGCATGTCGGCGATGCCGACCGCGATCGCGACCCGCGCGACCTCGTCCAAGGGATCGCCGGCGGTCCAGATCGATCGTATGAGGCTCGCGTGCCGCGCGGACAACCGGATCACCGGGTCGGCAATGAAAGGCAACGGCTTGCCGCCGAGCGCATGCTGAACCAGGCAGGGATCGATGTGGAGGATCCGGTAGCTGAAACCGTGCTCGGTGCCGGCGCCGCCGGCATGGGTCTCGTCGGGGTGCAGGATGTGGCATTGGCCGGCGGGGCAGTGCCGCCTTTCGCCTCGGTAGCTGAATGTGTGGACGCCCGAAACGGTCAGGCCGATGGCATAGGTGTCGTGACGGTGCGGCGAGAAGGCCTGGCCCACGAGACGTGCCGCGAACCGCGTGATCCCGCTGCCGCCCCGGCCGATCCGGATGCCGGCTTTCGCCGCGCCGCGGCCGGGCCCGGCGTTTTCGCACAAACCTTCAAGACGCGGGCCGCCCGCCTGGCCTAGCTTTCCCGGCATCGTGCCACGATGACGGGGATTTCAACGATGGGCCAGGGACTTCCGGCAATGACGATCTGGCAGCCGCTGGCGACGCTGATTCTCGCCTCGCTGGTGGTGATGGGCAGCCCGGGACCGGCGACGATCAGCGTCACGGCGGTCGGCGCGGCTTTCGGGTTTCGCCGCTCGCTCGCCTATCTCTCGGGCATCGTTCTCGGCGCGATCGCCGTGCTGCTGGCGGTCGCGGCCGGCGTCGTCTCGATGCTGATGTCGCAGCCGCGGCTGGCGCCGGTGCTGATCGGCCTCTCGGCGGTCTATATCGTCTATCTCGCCGTCAAGATCGCCACCGCGCCACCCTTGTCGGCCGAGAACGGCCAGGCCCGCACGCCATCCCTTGCCGGCGGTTTCCTGCTCGCCGTCGCCAATCCCAAGGCCTATGTGGCGATCGCCGCGGTCTATGCCGGCTCGGCCTTCGCCGGCGCGCCGCCGATCGCCGAAGCCGCCCTCAAGATCGCCGTGCTGACGATCATGATCGTGCTCATTCACACCGGCTGGCTGATCGCCGGCGCGTCGTTCGCGCGGCTCTTGCATCACCCGAGGGTGTCGCGGGTGGTCAACATCCTGTTCGCGGTGGTGCTGCTGGCGAGCGCGGTGATGGCGGTGTGGGGGCAGTGGGGCAGGTAGGGGCAGGCTCGCGAGAGGGGCGAGGACCTCGCAGACGCCTGGGGGGAAGTCTCGGACGGCATGCGACCAGGCTGGTGCGACCATTGGATGATCTCAGTGCCACTCTCATTTGGTCATTGAATTTATATAAGAGTTAAATTATCAATATGAGAGTTAAATTATTTCCTGCAGCTGCCAGGCTTGGCGCGGGGATAGTGGGAAGATGTGGCGATGCAGATCGGCCGGACGGGATTTGCGCTGGCCGTGACAGCCATGGTGCCGGGGCTGGCGCTGGCCGCGAATGGCGCCGCGTCAATGGAGGTCGAGGCCGCGACCCGTGCCTATCTCGACACGTTGCAGGGCACGGCGCGCGCCACATCGGACGCATATTTCGAGGGCGGATACTGGCTGCTGATCTGGGGCACGCTCGTCACGCTGCTGGCCAAGTGGCTGATGTTGCGCACCGGGCTTTCGGCGCGTTTTCGTGATTGGGCCGAGCGGGCGACGCCGCGTCGCTGGCTGGTGCCGGCGCTCTACGCCGCACCCTATGCCGTCGCCAGCGCGCTGATCGTCTTTCCCTGGTCGTTCTACACCGGCTTCGTCCGCGAGAAGCGTTATGACCTCATGAGCCAGAGCCTTGCCGGCTGGCTTGGCCAGCAGGCCATCGGCCTCGGCATCGCGGTGGCCGTCGGCGCGCTGCTGATGACGGTGATCTTCGCGGTAATCCGCCGTGCGCCGAGACGCTGGTGGCTGTGGGGCGCGGCCGCGCTGGCGCTGTTCACGAGCCTCGGCACGCTGATCGCACCCGTCTTCATCGCGCCGCTGTTCAACACTTATGCCGAACTACCGGCCGGGCCGGTGCGCGATCGCATCGTCGCGATGGCGCGGGCGAGCCATGTTCCGGCCGCGCATATCTATCTGTTCGACCAGTCGCGGCAGGACAAGCGCATCTCCGCCAATGTCTCGGGGCTGGGCCCGACGATCCGCATCTCGCTCAACGACAATCTGCTCAACCAGGCCAGCGAGGCGGAGACGGCGGCGGTCATGGCGCACGAACTCGGACATTATGTGCTCGGCCATGCCTGGCAGTTGATCGGCCTGCTGGCGCTGGTCTTCCTCGCCGGGTTCTGGCTGCTCTATCGGCTGGCGCCGGCGATATTGGCGCGCTGGGGCGGGACATGGGGGGTGCGCGATGTCGGCGATCCCGCCGTGGCGCCGCTGTTCTCGGCGCTGGCCGTCGTTTTCTTCCTGGTCATGATGCCGGTGATGAATACGCTGGTCCGCGCGCAGGAGAGCCAGGCCGACCTGTTCGGCCTCGCCACGGCTTGCGAACCTGACGGTTTCGCCAGCATCGCGATGAAACTCTCCGACTATCGCAAGATCGAGCCCGGGCGAATCGAGGAGTTCCTGTTTTTCGACCACCCGTCGGGCGCGACGCGGGTGCGGATGGCCATGCAGTGGAAGGCCGACAATCGGGTGAGGCCGGCGACATGCAGCCCCTTACGATGATGCCCGTTCATCCCTTCCAGAAGGAGACCCGAGCCATGTCCGCGATGTCTGGCGCCGATCCGAAACGCGATCATTTCCAGCGCCGCAATCGCCAGTTCTCCATCGGCGCGACCCTGGTGATCCTGGCGATCGGCGCGATCATGGCGGTGACATTGGTCGCGATGCTGCTGCAAGGCAGCGTGATGCGGGTTCAAGCCATTACGCGCGTCGCTCTGATCTGGTCGCCGGCCCTGTTCTACCTGTGGGCACTATGGACGCTCAGGGGCTTGTTCCAGACTCTTGCGCGCGGCGGGCCAAGCTTTCAGCCCGCCGTGACCCGGGCACTCGCAAAGGTCGGCTGGGCACTGACGCTCGGATCGGTGGCGTCGCTTGTCATGGGGCCGATCCAGATGATGGTGTTGCAGCATCGCATGACCGGCTGGTTTGCGAGCTTCAATGTCCCCGCGCTGACTTTGGGCGTGGTCGGGCTCGCCCTGATCGTCCTGGCCCATATGTTCCGCCGGGCGGCACGGGTCGAGGCCGTTCTCGACGGGTTCATCTAGATGCCGGTCCGTGTGACGCTTGACGCCGTGCTCGGCGCGCGCGGCCTCACCGCCAAGGTCGTGGCCGAACGGATCCGCATCAGCGAGACGCAATTGTCGCTGTTCCGATCCGGCAAGGTGCGCGGCATAAGGTTCTCGACCCTGTCCAAGTTGTGCCTCGTGCTCGACTGCGAATTGGCCGACCTGCTGCGCTATGACCGTGATGCGGGCGACCTTCTGGCCATCGATGACGACAAGGATTGAGATCGCCGTCGCCCGCGCCGGGCCATGGCCGGTCATACCGTCGCGCCGCGATCCCGCGCTCGCCGGCATACCGGTGCTATTCTCGACGCGAGGAGAACGACATGCCGGCCCATGTGATAGTGACGATGGCGATCCGGGATCCCGAGGCCTGTCGGAAATATACCGATCTCACGCCGCCCCTGGTGTAGCGGCATGGCGGCCGGTTCCTGACCCGCGCCGACGCGGTGACGACCGCCGAGGGCGAGCCGTGCAGCGAGCGCATGGGGGTTCTGGAATTTCCCGGAAAGCAGCATGTCGAAGCCTGGCTGAACGACCTGGACTATGTTGCCGCCTGGCAGTTCCGTTCTGCCGCATCGACCGGCCGGCTGTTGATCCAGGAGTCGGGGGTCATCAGCCCAAGTGGATGGCGAGCCAGACGGTCGGTTCGTCAGGGGGTGTCCAGAGCACGCGATGGCGACGACGCGCCGGGATCAGCAGATGATCGCCCGGACGAAGATCGCGTTCGCCGTCGCCCTCGATCCAGAGGCGGGCCGCGCCCTTGACCAGCAGGACCCATTCGTCGTGCTCCTGGTCATAGGGCTGGTCGGCCGGGGTCGACTGCCCCGTCGAAACGATCCGCTCGATCCGCAGGCCGTCACGCGCGAGCAGTTCGGTGAACAGTTCCGCATCGGCCTGGCGGGGGAGGTCGTCGAAGAGATTGCTCACGCGTCTTCATCCTCGTCCTTGGGCCGGGGCAGCCTGCCGCGCCGGCCCGGATCACGTCGCGTCACGTCTCCATCCAGTTCCCAAGTCTACCCTGTTCCCAAGCGCCGCCTCATGCCATATCGATCACCAATATGGCGCGACCGACGCTTTCCGATGTGGCCCGCCTGGCCGGCGTGGATGTCTCGACCGCTTCGCGCGTGCTGCGCGGCGAGGCGGCGCAGCGCATCCGTGAGGAGACCCGCGAGCGCATCGTCCAGGTGGCGCGCGAGCTCGACTACCGGGCCAATGCTTTCGCCCGCGGCCTGCGCACGGCGCGCTCCTCGACGCTCGGCATCGTGGTGCCGCAGCTCGACAACCCGGTGTTCGCCGCGGCGATCCAGGGCGCCGAGGCCGCCGCCGCCGAACACGGCTTTTCGCTGCTGATCGCCCATCGTGCGCCGGGCGCGCGCGATGCCGGGGTCTATAAGCGGCTGAGCGAGGGCAACCGGGTCGACGGGCTCCTGGTCGCGAGCCTCGACGACGACGACGTGCTGCTGAGCGAGCTCGAAGCGACCGAGACCGATTATGTGCTGCTCAACCGGACGCTCGCCGGGGCGCGTTATTCCGTGGTGCTCGACAGCCGGGCCGCCACCCGCATCGCGCTCGACCACCTGGTCAGCCTCGGTCACCGGCGTATCGCCCATCTCGCCGGCCGGCCCGGCGGGTTCAACGCCGGCGAGCGCCTGGCCGGTTATCGCGAGGGCCTTGCCGCCCATGGCATCGGTTTCGATCCGGACCTGGTGGCGGTGGCCGGCTATACCGCGGAGGGCGGTGCTGCGGCCATGCGCCAGCTGATCGACCGGAAGCCGACCGCCGTGCTGGCGGCAACGCTGGTCTCGGCCGCCGGCGCCATGGCGGTGCTGCACGAGGCCGGCTGGCGCATCCCGCAGGACGTTTCGGTGATCGGCCTGCATGACGCCGATGTCGCCACCATGCTCTATCCGGCGCTGACCACGGTGCGCATGCCGACCGAGCGGATGGGCCGGCTCGCCACCGAATTGCTGGTGCGGCTGGTGGCGGGCGAGAGCCCTGAGGGCGTCGCGCCCTTGGCGCCTGAGGGGTTGGTGGTGAGAGCCTCGACCGGGCCGGTTGCCGGGTTGGGCGGCAGCTTGCGCGCACCGTCAGGCGAAAAGCGCCGATGAATCAACCCTCGCCCGCGTCTTCGCGGGAGAGGGTTGGTTGACCCCGTGCTTCCCCCCGAAAATCACCACCCCCCGCAATTGCCGCTTGACGACGTCAGCCGTTTTCGACAGTCTTGAACAAACGATTGTGCAAAACGCACGACAGCATCAAGGGAGGGTGCAGAATGAGCTCGTCGCTTCGCGCCTCCACATGGAGGTGTTCATGACCGAACGTTCGATATCAGCCGCGCGCGACCAGGATGTGGTTGCCGCCGACATGGTTCAGGCCTTCGCGGCGATCGTCGGCGCGACCCATGTGCTCTCGGCTTTCGACGACCGTTTGCCTTATGCCCGCGACCGGCTGCCCTTCGCCGTGTTCCGCGAACGCGCCGGCCTGCTGGCGGGCGCCGTGCCGCAACTGGTGGTGCGGCCGGCCGATGCCGGCGAGGTCGCCAGGGTGGTGCGGCTCGCGAAAGAGCAGGGCATCCGCCTGATCCCTTATGGCAATGGCTCGGGCGTGCTCGGCGGCGCCATCCCGCTCGGCGGCGAGGTGATGCTGGACCTGCGCCGGCTCGACGGCATCGTCTCGATCAATCCGGTCGACGCCATGGTGACGGTGCGCGCCGGCATGAATGGCTGGGCTTTCGAACAGGCGCTGAACGCCGCCGGGTTCACCACCGGCCACCTGCCGCAATCGATCGAGATCTCCACCGTCGGCGGCTGGGCCGCCTGCCGGGGCGGCGGCCAGGCGAGCAGCCGTTATGGCAAGATCGAAGACATCGTCACCGGCCTGAAGGCGGTGCTGCCGGATGGCACGCTCCTGGAGGTTCGGCCGGTGGCGCGCCGCTCGGTCGGGCCGTCGATCCGCGACCTGCTGGTCGGCAGCGAAGGCGCTTTCGGCGTCATCACCGAACTGACGCTGAGGATCTGGCGGAAGCCCGAGGTCGAGCGCGGCGTCGTGCTGGCCTTCCCGACGCTGCAGGCTTCGTTCGACGCGGCGCGGGCGATCATGCAGGCCGAGCTCAGGCCGAGCATCGTCCGGCTCTACGACGCGGTGGAAAGCGCCGAGCGCACCGCCGATCTCGCCCAGTTCAAGGCAAAGCCGATCCTCGCCGTGCTGGCCTTTGCCGGCGCCGAACCGCTGGTCACGACCGAACGGGAGATGGCGCTGACGATCGCCGCGGAGTTCGGCGGCGAACCCGCGCCAAGCGGTCCCTATGACCACTGGATCGCCAATCGCTACGTCGCCTATTCGCAGAAATGGCACGCGGCCGGCTATTTCAACGACACCATCGAGGTGACCGGCAACTGGTCGGTGCTGCCGGAGCTCTATGACAGCATCGCCAAGGCCGTGCGCGCGATCTATCCGGCGGTGCATTTTGGCGCGCACTGGTCGCATGTCTATCCGGAAGGCGCCTGCCAATACATGACCATCCGCCTGCCGCCCATGCCGGAAGCCGACGCACTTCCGCTGCATGCGAAACTCTGGGAAACCATCGAGAGCCTGACCCTCGATCTCGGCGGTTCGATCGCCCACCATCACGGTGTCGGGCTGTTCCGCAATCCGTGGATCCGGCGCGAGCTCGGCTCGGGTCTCGACCTCTTGCAAACCATCAAGGACGCGCTCGATCCGGGCAACCTGCTCAATCCCGGCAAGCTGGGTCTCAGGCCCGCACAAGGCGCGGTGGATATCCGCAATGTCTAAGCCCGATCCCATTCTCATCGGCATCGATCTCGGCGCCGGTTCGCTGAAGGTCAGCGCCATCAGGGCCGATGGCAGCCTGGTGGCCGAGGCTGGCGCGCCGGTCGCGACCGCCACGCCGCATCCCGGCTGGAGCGAGCAGGACCCGTTCGACTGGTGGCGCGCGGTGATCGCCGCCGTGCCGCCGGTGGCGGAGGCGGCCTGCAAGGCCGGTTCGATCGCGGCGATCTCGTTTTCCGCCGGCGCCCATACCCAGGTGCTCGAAGATGCCGAGGGCCAGGTGATCCGCCCGGCGATCCTGTGGAACGACCAGCGGAGCCGGGCCGAGACCCAGGAGCTGCGCGACCTTGCCGACCAGCGCATTCTGGATATCGGCGCCAACCGGGCCAATCCGACCTGGACCTTGCCGCAGATGTTGTGGGTCAGGCGTCAGGAACCCGAGGCTTTCGCCCGGGTGAAGCGGCTTTATCTCGCCAAGGACTGGCTGCGCTCGCGTTTCACCGGCACTTTCGAGACCGACACGATCGACGCCTTGGGCACGCTGATGCTGGATGCCCACAAGGGTGTCTGGTCGGATGAGCTCTGCGCCATGATCGGCTGGCCGATGGACACGTTGCCGCCGATCGTTCAGCCGCGCGCCGTCGTCGGCGGGGTGACGGCGGAGGCCGCGCGCCTCACCGGCCTCCCCGAGGGCACGCCTGTCGTCTGCGGCACCTCGGATACGGCGGCCGAAACCTTCGGCGCCGGCATGGTCCGCGAAGGGCTCGGCGTGGTGAAGCTCGCGACCGCGGCCACCGTCAACGTTCTCTCGAAGACGGCGCGGCCGGACTTCGCGCTGATCAATTATTTCCACGTCGTGCCCGACCATTGGTATGTCATCGCCGCGACCAATTCCTGCGCCTCGGCGCATAAATGGCTGCGCGACACCTTCTTCAAGCGGCCGGGCGAAGAGGGCGGCCCGGTGTTCGACCATATGGACCGGCTGGCCGCGGCGGTCGCGCCCGGTTCCGAAGGGCTGTTCTTCCATCCCTATCTGAATGGCGAGCGCAGCCCCCATTGGGACCCGCTGCTGCGTGCCGATTTTGTCGGCGCCGGCTTCAACCATGGGCCCGGCCATTTCGTCCGGGCGCTTTACGAGGGCGTCGCCTATTCGCTGCGCGACTGCCTGGAGGTGCTGCGCGAGCGCGACCTCGGTTTCACCACCGCGCGGCTGACCGGTGGTGGTGCCAGAAGCCCGCTCTGGCGTCAGATCGTCGCCGATGTCTTGAACGTGACGGTCGAATTGCCGGCGGTCGCCGACGCCTCTTTCGGCGCGGCTTTGCTGGCCGGTGTCGGGGTTGGCGTCTTCGCCGACGAGCAGGCGGCGGCCAAGGCGGTCGGCATCGTCGCCACCCACAGGCCGGATCCGGCGCGCTCCGCGGTCTATGACCGGGGTTTTCCCATTTATCGCGACATTCAGCGGGCCTTGGCGCCGCTCAATCATCGCATCCACGATTTCGTCGGGGGGCGCTGAACATGGCCAAGGTCAGTCTGAACAGCGTGCGCAAGGCCTATGGCGGCGTGGTCGCCGTGCATGGTTTCGATCTCGACATCCAGGACGGCGAATTCGTCGTGTTCCTCGGGCCGTCGGGCTGCGGCAAGTCGACCACGCTCAGGATGATCGCGGGCCTGGAGGAGATCACCTCGGGCACCATCCATATCGGGGCGCGTGACGTCACCGGGCTCGAACCGAAGGACCGGAACATCGCCATGGTGTTCCAGAACTACGCGCTCTATCCGCACAAGACGATCTACGAAAATCTCGCCTTCGGGCTGCGCATCCGGCGGATGGATCCGGCCGAGATCGATGCCCGCGTGCGCAAGGCCGCGGCCATGCTGGGCCTCGACGAATATCTGGCGCGCAAACCCAAGCAGCTGTCCGGTGGGCAAATGCAACGCGTGGCGCTCGGCCGCGCCTTGGTGCGCAACCCGGACGTCTTCCTGCTCGACGAGCCCTTGTCCAACCTCGACGCCAAGCTGCGGGTGCGCATGCGCGAGGAGATCGCGCGCCTCCACCAGGAGGTCGGCACCAGCATGGTCTATGTCACCCACGACCAGGTCGAGGCGATGACGCTCGCCAACCGCATCGTCATCATGCGCGACGGCCATGTCCAGCAGGTCGGCCAGCCGTTGCAGGTCTATGACCGGCCGGCCAATCTGTTCGTCGCCGGCTTCATCGGCTCGCCCGAGATGAACCTGATCGAGGGCCGCATCGAGAATGGCGGCTTCGTGTCGGGCGGACTGAGCGTCGGGCTTGGGCACGGCGTGGCGGCCGGCGAGGGCACCGAGGTGGTGCTCGGCATCCGGCCCGAACATGTCACCGTCGCGGATGCGCCCGGCGCCGTCCCCTTCAACATCCACGTGCTCGAACAGCTGGGCGCCCAGACCCTGTCGATCGGCGAAGCCAATGGCGTGCGCCTGCGCGTTTTGACCGAGCGCTCCGACACGCTGAGCGCCCGCCAAAGCCTTGCCATCGGCTTCCAGCCGCATCGGCTGCACCTGTTTTCGAAGTCCACCGGCGAGCGGCTCGACGCTCTCCGTTCATAACGGACGTAAAAAAGGGAGGAATGACCATGACCAGAAGGACAGAGCCCGGCGGGCTCGATCGGCGCAGGCTGATCACGGCCGCGGGCGCGACCGCCGCGGCGACGATGTTGGGTGCACCCGTCGTGCGCGCCCAGGGCAAGAAGACGCTCAGGTTCCTCAACACCGAGACCTCGATCGACAGCATCCGCGCATTGCGCGTTGCCTGCGCCGAATATGAGCGCCAGTTCGGCACCCGCGTCGTGGTCGACAGCGTGCCGCTGGATGATGCCTTCACCAAGGTGACGACCTCGCTGCGCGGCGGCCAGCCCTATGACATCGCCACCTTCGCCTTTGTCGGCCATGTGCTGATCCTGGCCTCCGAAGGCCAGCTGATGCCGCTGACCGAACTGACCTCGAAGCGGCAATGGGGTCCGAAGATCCTGTTTCCGATCAAGAACGAGGTCTATTGGTACCCCTACGACTACAATCTCGCCTGGATCTATTACCGCAAGGATCTCTACGAGGCGAAGGGCCTGAGCGTGCCGAAGACCTGGGCCGACATGCTCAAGAATTCGCAGGCGCTGACCGCCGACGGCCGCTCCGGCGCGCTGTTCCCGATCGGCTCGAACGGCGCGACCAACTGGCTCTCGCCCGGCTTCATGTGGGCCGAAGGCGTCAAGCTGTTCGACGACAAGTGGAACGTCATCATCGACAATGCCGAGATGGCGCCGAAGGTGACGCGTTACCTCGACTTCTTCGCCGAGCTCTACAAGACCATGCCGAGCGGTTCGAGCCAGGCAAGTTTCGGCGAGGTCTTGAGCAATTTCTCGTCCGACAAGCTCGGCCACACCGCCTATGCCGGGCGCATCATCGAGGCGCTGGAACGCAACTCGCCGGCGCTGGCCAGCAAATATGGCATCATGCCCTATATGGACAGCAAGGGCGCGGCCAAGGCGGTCAACCACGGCTATGACGGCTGGGTGGTGCTGAAGACCGGCAATTCCGACGAGTCGATGAAGTTCATGTCCTGGTTCACCGAGAACCACTACATTAACTTCCTGCACACGGCGCCCTTGCACTTCCAGCCGCCGCGGCTCGACGTCTACGAGGACGAGCGCTGGCGCGCCCACCCCTTGATCGAGAAGCACAAGGACGCGGTCGAGACGATGCGCGGCTTCATCACCGACAAATCGATGATCCTCACCTCGATCGACACCGAAGGGCCGGAGCCGGACCTGCGGCCGGGCAAGGTGTTCGAGGCCTTCGTCGTGCCGGAAATGCTGCAGAACCGCGTGCTGAAGAACATGTCCTCGGCCGATGCCCTGAAGGCGGCGGCGGAGAAGATGCGCAAAGTCGTCGCGTGATCTTGGACGCGACCCGGTCAGCGCCTGCTGGCCGGGTTCCTTGCGAGGGCAGGCCGTGAATTCCAAAGCAACGATCTATTCTTTCCTGGGCATTGGCCTGGTGGTGACGCTGGTGCTGATCGTGGCGCCGGTCACCTATGCCATCAGCCTGTCGTTCTACCGGATGGATTCCTTCATCGGCACGCCGCAATGGGTTGGCCTCGACAACTACATCGCCGTCGTCCGCCTGCCGGAATTCTGGAACGCGCTGAAGAACGGGCTGATCTATTCGCTCGGCTCGATCGTGCTGCAACTGGTGCTCGGCATCGGCTTCGCGCTGGTGCTGAACGAGGTGTTTCCCGGCCGCAACTTCGTCCGCGGCCTGTCGATCCTGCCCTATCTCCTGCCGACCGTGGTGGTGGTGCTGACGTTCAAATGGATGGTCGACGGTTCGATCGGCATCGTCACCGCGGGCATTGCCGCGCTCGGCCTGCCGCCGGTCAACTGGTTCGAGAGCCCGGGCGCCGCCATGGCCTCGGTGATCTTCGTCAGCGTCTGGATGTGGACACCCTTCGTCACCACCTGCTTCCTGGCGGCGCTGCAGACCGTTCCGGCCTCGCTCTACGAGGCCGCCCGGGTCGACGGCACCACCGCGATCCAGCGCTTCTTCCACATCACGCTGCCCATGCTGAAACCGATCCTGACGGTGATCGTGCTGTTGCGCGCCATCTGGATGTTCAACAAGTTCGACGTGATCTGGCTGTTGACCCGCGGCGGACCGGTCAGCTCGACCGAGCACCTGGCGATCCTGTCCTATCGCCACGCCTTCTCGCTGTTCGACATTGGCGGTGGGGCGGCGATCGCCACCATCTCGTTCCTGATCCTGTCGGCGGTGGTCTTCGTCTATTTCCGCCTGTTCCCGCTCGAAACGGATTGACCGCCATGACCAGGTCCTTGCCCGCCCGCCTGGGTCTCTTAGCCGCCGCCGTCGTCATCTCCGTTTATTCGGCCTTTCCGATCTACTGGATGGTGGTGTCGAGCCTGCGCGAACCAACCAGCCTCCTGCACCGGATCTCGCTGATGCCGGGGCCGTTCACGTTCGAATATTACCGGAACCTCCTGGAGCTGACCGACTACCCCGCCCATTTCGTCAACAGCGTGGTGGTCGCGGTCATCACCGTGGTCGTCACCATGATCTTCTCGGTGATGATCGCCTATGCGGTGACCCGCCACCGCATCCGCGGCAAGAAGCTGATCGTCGGCGCCATGCTCTACGCCTATATGTTCCCGCCGCTCTTGATCGCCATTCCGATGTTCGCGATCTTCGCCAAGCTGGGCTTGAGCGACAGCCTGACCGGCCTGATCGCCTCGCATCTGACGCTCACCTTGCCGCTCGGCGTCTGGTTCCTCTGGGGCTTCTTCAAGAACATGCCGTTCGAACTGGAAGAGGCGGCCATGGTCGACGGCTGCACCCGGCTCGGCGCCTTCCTGCGCGTCGTGCTGCCCTTGTCGCTGCCGGGCTTGATCACGGTGGCGATCTTCTCGTTCCTGTTGTCCTGGACCGACTACACCTTCGCGCTGATCATGATCGGCTCGGATGCCAACAAGACGCTGCCGGTGGGGCTGTCCTCGATGGTCGGCTCGTTCGACCTGCGCTGGGGCGAGATCATGGCCGGCTCGACGCTCATCGCTTTGCCGCTGTTCGGCGCTTTCGCGCTGCTCAGCCAATATTTCATCCAGGGCCTCGGTGCCGGCGCCGTCAAGGGGTGAACTGACAATGGATTTCGGACTGAAGGACAAGGTGGCGCTGGTCACCGGTGCGGCCCGCGGTATCGGCAAGGCGGAAGCCCTGGCGCTCGCGGCGGAAGGCTGCGCCATCGCCATCAACGATATCGATGCGGCCGCCGCCGAGCGCACGGTCGGGGAGTTGCGGGAGGCGGGGACCCGGGCGGTCGCCTGTATCGGCGACGTCTCCGAGCCCGAAGGCGCCGAGAAGGTGGTGCGCCAGGCCGCCGCCGAGCTCGGCGGCCTGGCGATCCTGGTCAACAATGCCGGCGCCGGGGGCCGCCATCTCGGTGCCATGGCCGAGGACATGCAAATAGAGGATTTCGACATCATCCTGCGCACCCACCTGCGCTCGACCTTTCTCTGCAGCAAATATGCCGTGCCGCTGATGCGTGAGCGCGGTTTCGGCCGGGTGGTCAACACCTCCTCAATGAACGTCACTGGCGGCGGCCGGCCAGGGGTGACCAATTATTCCGCCGCCAAGGCCGGTGTCATCGGTTTCACCCGGACGCTCGCCAAGGAGGTCGGCGCCGGCGGCATCACCGTCAATGCCATCGCGCCCGGTTATGTCGAGACCGAGCTGATCGCCGGCTTCTCGCCCGAGAAGCGCCAGGTGATCACCGGCCAGAATCCGCTCGGCCGGTTCTGCCAGCCGGACGAGGTCGGCGCGCTGATCGCCTTCCTGTGTTCTGAGCAGGCCGCCTTCATCAATGGCGCGCTGATCTGCATGGATGGCGGCAAACGCGATTTCCACTGGGAGGAAGCATGACCATCCGGGCCTTCGGTGCGCCGCACCGCTATATCCAGGGGCCGGGCGCGCTCGATCAACTGGGCCCCATGCTGGCGATCTATGGCCGGCGCGCCTTCGTGGTCGCCGACCGGATCGTCGCCGGCCTGCTGAAGGACCGGCTGACGGCGGCGACCGCTGACCATCTCGAAGCCATCACCTTCGGCGATTTCGGCGGCGAATGCACGGCGGCCGAGATCGACCGGATGACGGCGGCGGCAACAGCGGCCGGTTCCGACGTGGTCATCGGGCTCGGCGGCGGCAAGGCGATCGATACCGCCAAGGGGGTGAGGATCGCGCGCGGCGGCGGGCTGATCATCATGCCGACCATCGCCTCGAACGATTCCCCGACCAGCCGGCTGGCCATCCTCTACACCGCCGACCATGTGCTGAGCGAAGTCCGACTGATGGCCACCAATCCGGATGCCGTCATCGTCGATACCGAGATCATCGTCCAGGCGCCGGTGCGCTTCTTCGTGGCCGGCATCGGCGATGCCCTGACCAAAAAATTCGAGGCCGAGCAGTGCTATCGCACCGGCGGGCTGAATTTCTATAAGGCCCGCCCGCCGGAACTGGCTCTTGCGATCGCCGACCGCTGCTATCAGGTGATCCGCGCGCAGGGCGAAAAGGCCACCGCCGATGTGCGCGCCAGGACCGCGACGGAAGCGGTCGAGAGCGTGGTCGAGGCGACCATCCTGATGAGCGGGCTCGGTTTCGAGAGCGGCGGGCTGTCGCTCGCCCATTCGCTGACCCGCGGCTTTTCAGCGATCCCCGAGCTTGCGGCGGCGTTGCATGGCGAACAGGTCGCCTATGGCCTGCTGGCGCAATTGGTGGTGGAGCGGCGGCCGGCTGATTTTCTGAGCGATTTCAGAGGCTTCTACCAGCGTCTTGGCTTGCCGCTGAAGCTCGCCGATCTCGGCTTCACCGGCGATCGCGGGGCGGCGCTCAGGACCATCGCGGAGCGGACCATCGCGGAAGCGCCCTATATCCGGCAGATCGAGGCGGAGCTGGACGTGGCGAAGCTGACGGCTGCGCTGGAGCAGGTGGAAGCGGCGATTTGAGGATCGATCGATGTGCGGGCCGTCGATAGTACGCTTGACGGATCTGCAACCGTTGCGTTTATTTCGGATTGGACCGTGAGGCTGTCGTCGAGGTGCGGTCGCCAGCGCGGTCTGACGGCCAGGGTTATAAAACCGATGAAAATTGTACTTCTGGCAGGCCTTGCTCTCGCCCTCACGGGCTCATCCAGCCTCGCGCAGGCGCCGAGGGCCGCCATCGGAGATACCGCCCGGCAGACATTCTTTATTTGCTCACGGGCCGGCTGCACGGCGACGGTGACGAGCGTTCGCGGCCGGGACACCAATGCCGCCGCGGCGACGGCTCGGATGAGGGAAGCTGATGCGATCACCTTCTGCACGGAATATGTGCGTCCGAACTGGGTAGAAGAGGGCGGGCTGCGTGGGCTGCAATCCTGCGTGCGGGACACGATGAAAGAAGATGGCGGGCGCGAACATCGCATTTCCGCCGATTGCGGTGCGGGCATTCTCGCCACTCCGCGTGGCGACCGCTGGCGGCTCACGGCGGCGGCGAAAGCCGGCTCGACCGACCCGCACGAGCATTGGGAGCCGGTCAATCGGGCGCGCCAGGACAACGAGCGCAGCCCTTTCGAGACGAACACCAGCCAGTTCGCATTCCTGTGCCCAGCCGAGGCGCGTCGCTACAAGCTGGAGTGAGGGATATCGCGCAGGCGCGCCCGGCCTTTCTCCCTCTCTCGATTTGATTGTTCTCTCCCGCTATGCCTTGTTCTGCCGTTCATCATCCGGGGGCGGGAGGGCCTTTGACCGAGACTGCGAACCGCGACATGGCCGTGGAGCCGACCCAGGGCGGGCGATCGGCCTGGCGCTGGCTTGCCGGCTGGGCGGTGGCCTCGCTGATCGCGGCGGGGCTCGCGACCTATGCTCATGTCCAGGCGCTCGATGGTCAGATGCAGGCCGTGGGCCAGACCCTGCACCGGGTGATCTCGCAGCGTGCCGACCAGCATGATGCGCTGCTGACCAGCATCGGCGCCGTCGTCCGCGTGCCCGGGCCGTTGCGCAGCGATCTCGTCGCGGTGCTCGCCGAGAGCGTCCAGCGCTTCTATCCGCGCGTCCGCACCATCGCGGTGGTCGAGATCGGCGCCGAACCCAAGGTCTTGTTCTCGACCCATCCCGACGATGCCATCAATCCGCCCGCAGGCGCGGTCGCGGCGAGGCTTGCAACCGAACCGCCGGGGCGCAGCGTCGTGCTGCCGGGCGCGGCCGGCTCCGGCTTCTACCACGTGGTCAAGCGCGCCGGCTCGGAGCCGCTGGCGCTGCTGCTGACCGTCGATGCGGCGAGGCTGATCGAAGCCGAGCCCGGCATGGTCACGGCGGCGGTTGGCCTGACCGCGGAGGACGGCACGGCGATCGTCGCCCCGATTCCGGCTGGCGGCGCGGTCGCCGGCTGGCGCGGCCCGGTGCTGGACTTCCAGAAGGTCCTCGGCAGCCAGAGCCAGCCGCTCACCCTGTCGCTGACGCGCAATCTTGGCCTGGCCGAGACGGTGCCATTCAGCACCATCGCGGCGATCGCGGCGGCGCTCGGCCTCGTCGCCTGGCTCGGCCACCGTGTCGTGACCGAGCGGCGCAAGGCCGAGGCGGCGCGCCGGCACGCCAGCCTGAGCGCCGACGAGGCCAGGTTCGCCCAGGCGACCCGGGTCAATGCCATGGGCGAACTCGCCTCCGGCATCGCGCATGAACTGGCGCAGCCGATCGCCGCCATTCTCAGCCAGTCCCAGGCCGGCGCACGTCTCGTCCGCAGCGAACCGCTCGACCGCCAGGCGGTGATCCAGGCGCTGGAGGCCAATGCCCGGCTCGCCAAGCGCGCCGGCGCCATTCTCGACCGGCTGCGCGACTATGTCCGGCCCGGCGCGCCGGAACGGCAGCCGACGAATGCGGGCGAACTCGTCGGCCATGTCGTGGCGCTGATCCGCGGCGACGTCGCAGGCCGCGGCGTGCACCTGAGCGTCGGGCCGCTCGCCGCCGATGCCAGCGTGCTGGTCGAGCCGATCGCCGTCGAGCAGGCCTTGCACAATCTCGTCCGCAACGCCGCCGAGGCGGTCGAGGCTTTGGCCCCCGAGCGCCGGCGCATCGATATCTCCACCGGTTTCGACGGCGGCATGGTCGAGATTGTGGTCGAGGACCGGGGACCGGGCCTCGCGCCCGAACTTCTGGCCCGGCTGTTCGAACCGTTCCGCAGCACCAAGCCGAACGGCATGGGACTGGGCCTGGCGCTGTCGCAGCGTCTGGTCGAGGCCAATGGCGGGCGGATCGCCGGGGGCAACCGGCCGGACGGCGGTGCACGCTTCACCATTGCCCTGCCGCTCCACCGGGCCGAGCCGCAGCGGCGCGAGGCCGCGGAATGAGCGCCAGATTCACCGTTTACCTGGTCGATGACGACGGCGACGTGCGCGAGGCTTTGGGCTTCCTCTTGCGCACCGCCGGTTACAAGGTCGAAACCTTCCCCGATGCCATGGCCTTCCTGCGCCAGGGGCCGCCCGGCCATGCCGGCTGCATCATCATGGATGTCCGGATGCCCGGCATGTCCGGCCTGCAACTCCTGGAACAGCTGGCGCGAGACGGCGATCCCCGGCCGGTGGTCGTCATGACCGGCCATGCCGACGTCAATGCCTGCCGGCGTGCCTTCAAGGGCGGTGCCATCGACTTCCTGACCAAGCCGGTCGACGAGAACGCCCTGATCGAGGCGATCGAGGGCATGCGCGCCAGGGCCGAGACCCAGAGCGCCAAGGCTGCGGAGGCGGCGGAAGCGCGCGCCCTCCTGGCGCGGCTGACGCCGAGGGAACGCGAGGTGCTGGACATGGTCTCGCGCGGCTTCGCCACCAAGGAGATCGCCGAAACCCTGGCGCTGTCGCCGCGCACCGTCGACACCCACCGGGCGCATCTGGCCGAAAAGCTCGGCACCACCTCGGTCGCCGAAATGGTCCGGCTGATGTTGGAGGACGCCGCCTCTCGGTAGCGCTACGGATGCCCCTCGGTCGCCGCCCCGATCCACGGTGCCGGGCGCGCGTGGCATCTCCGGTGCCGAAGGCGGCCAGCGGGCTTCGCCTCGGAACCGGAGATAGCTCATGTCGATTTCGCGCCTGTCGATGACCTCCTGCCTCGCCGCCGCCGGCCTGATGCTGGCAACCGCCGCCGGCGCCCAGGTGCCGAGCGAGCGCAACATGCCGCTCGGCCTCGCCCAGGAGATCGCCCAGGCGACGGTCGCCGCCTGCGCCGCCAAGAATTTCAACGTCACCGCCACCGTGGTCGATCGCGCCGGCCTGGTGCGCGCCATGCTGCGCGCCGACCGCGCCGGGCCGCATACCATCGATGCGAGCCGCGCCAAGGCCTATACCGCCGCGTCCGCCCGCAATGCCACCGGCGCCATGGCGGAAGCCGCCGAGCGCAATCCGGCGGCGCGCCATCTCGCCTCGATCCAGGGGTTCCTGCTGCTCGGCGGCGGCGTGCCGGTGAAGGTCGGCGACGAGGTGATCGGTGCGGTCGGCGTCGGCGGTGCACCGGGCGGCCATATCGACGAAGAATGCGCCAATGCCGGCATCGAGGCGGTCAAGGCCCGGCTGCGCTGATCGGCTGTGGCCAAGGGGAGGGCAGCATGCGCCTGACATCCGTGACTGCCCTCCTGGCCGGCCTGGCGCTCGGCGCCATGACCGGAACCGCCGCGGCGCAGACGCCGCCCTCGGCTGCCGAGGTCGCCGCCTATCGGGGCCTGCATGCGGCTGCCGCCGGCGGCGATGCAGCGGCGATCCGGCGGCTGAAACAGGCCGGCGCCGATGCCAATGCGCGCGATGCCGCCGGCCGCACGCCGCTGCATGTCGCGGCCTTTCTGGCCAGGCACGAGGCGATGCGCGCCCTGGTCGAGGCCGGCGCCGATCCGCGCGCGCTGGAGCACCGGCACTATGACATCGTCACCATCGCCGCCGTCGCCGACGATGTCGCGACGCTGAAGCTGGCGCTCGCGCTCGGCGCCGATGCGCGCGCCATCACCAGTCCTTATGACGGCACGGCGCTGATCGCCGCCGCCCATCTCGGCCATGACGGCGTGGTCCGCGACCTGATCAAGGCCGGCGCGCCGCTCGACCATGTCAACAATCTCGGCTGGACCGCCTTGATCGAGGCGGTGATCCTCGGCCGCGGCGGGCCGCGCCATGTCGCCACCGTCAAGGCGCTGGTCGAGGCCGGCGCCAGGCGCGACCTCGCCGACCGCCAGGGCCGCACGCCGCTCGATCTGGCACGGGCCAGGGGTTATCAGGCGATGGTCGAGATCCTCGAGCGGCGGTAGAGGCAGGGGGATGCCCGTCGCCGATCCGGCTCCGGTTGCCCACGGCTTCGTGGGAGAGAGTTCGCGCGCACCACGCGTTTGGCTTCATCCCCATTCGCCAGTCGCCATTCACGCTCCCGGCCAATCGAGCGCAGGGAAGGAAAGGGATCCAGGAGTTGCAGGGGGCGGAACCGACAGGTGGCAAAACCACTCGCGCCGGTTCCGTCGCCCGCGGGCTGTCACGACCGATGAGGCGGCATCAGTCGTTCAAGCCGCTCCTGGACCCCTTCCCATCGCTGGGCTCGCGGGGCGGCCGCGAGAGCGGCTGCCACTGAGCGGGGCTTCATCGTTCCGGTCCGGAGCGCTCCTATGAGGATGAATCACAGGAGCGCTCCAAGCTGTTGAACTGTCGTCCGGTTCCGCCTCAGGCGGCGCTGGCGTCGGCGGCCGCGTGCGGCACCGCGCCATGCAGCTTGAGCTGCCGGTTGCCGCTCAGCGCGCGCAGCAGCACGTAGAAGACCGGCGTCAGGAACAGGCCGAACAGGGTGACGCCGAGCATGCCGGCGAACACCGCGACGCCCATGGCCTGGCGCATTTCCGCGCCGGCGCCGGTCGAGGTGACCAGAGGCAGCACGCCCATGATGAAGGCGAGCGAGGTCATCAGGATCGGCCGGAGCCGGAGCCGGCTCGCCTCGATCGCCGCCTGGACCGGCGTTCGCCCGCCGAATTCCAGTTCCCTGGCGAATTCGACGATCAGGATGGCGTTTTTCGCTGATAGTCCGACCAGCACGATCAGCCCGATCTGGGTGAACACGTTGTTGTCGCCATTGGTCAGCCAGACGCCGGTCATGGCGGCCAAGAGCCCCATTGGCACGATCATGATGATCGAGAGCGGCAAGGTCAGGCTTTCATATTGGGCGGCGAGCACCAGGAAGACCAGGAAGATCGCCAGCGGGAACACCAGGAAGGCCGAGTTGCCGGCGAGGATCTCCTGATAGGTCAGGTCGGTCCATTCGAAGCTGATGCCGCGCGGCAGCGTCTCCTGGGCAATGCGCTGGACCACCGCCTGGGCTTCGCCGGTGGAGAAGCCGGGCGCCGCGCCGCCATTGATGTCGGCGGTGGCGAAGCCGTTATAACGCATGGCGCGTTCCGGCCCGGCGCTGGCATTGACCTTGAGCACGGCGGCGAGCGGGATCATCTGGCCGCTGCCCGAACGCACCTGCAACTGCCCGACATCGTCGGCCCGCGCGCGATATTGCGCGTCGGCCTGGACCCGCACCGAATAGGTGCGGCCGAAGCGGTTGAAGTCGTTGACGTAAAGCGAGCCGAGATAGATCTGCATGGTGTCGAACACGTCGGTCAGGCCGACGCCGAGCTGGCGTATCTTGGTCCTGTCGATATCGGCATAGAGCTGCGGCACGTTGATCTGGAACGACGAGAACAGCCCGGCGAGTTCCGGCGCGGCTCGCGCCTTGGCGAGGAAGGCCTTGGTCGCCTCGTCGAGCACGCCATAGCCCAGGCCGGCGCGGTCCTCGATCTGCAGCTTGAAGCCGCCGATCGTGCCGAGCCCGGCCACCGGCGGCGGCGGGAACATGGCGATGAAGGCCTCCTGGATGGCGGCGAACTTGCCGTTCAGCTGCATGGCGATGGCGCCGCCGCTGAGCGCCGGACTGCGCCGCTCCTCGAAGGGCTTCAATGTGACGAAGACGATGCCGGAATTGGACGAGTTGGTGAAGCCGTTGATCGACAGGCCGGGGAAGGCGATCGCGCTTTCGACGCCCGCCTGCTTCAGGGCGATATCGCTCATCCGGCGGATCACCTCTTCGGTGCGGTCCAGCGTTGCGCCGTCGGGCAATTGGGCGAAACCGACCAGATATTGCTTGTCCTGGCCGGGCACGAAGCCGCCCGGTACCGCGCGGAACAAGACGAAGGTCATGCCGACCATGACGAGGTAGAAGCCCATCATCAGCGCCTTGCGCGAAACGATCCGGCCCACCCCGCCGCTATAGGCTGCCGAACCGCGTGCGAAGGCCCGGTTGAAACCGCGGAACAGCCAGCCGAAGACGAATTCGAGCGCGCGGGTCAGCCAATCCTTCGGCGCGTCGTGGCTCCTGAGCAGCAGGGCGGCGAGCGCCGGCGACAGGGTCAAGGAATTGATCGCCGAGATGACGGTGGAGATCGCAATGGTCAGGGCGAACTGCTTGTAGAACTGGCCGGTGAGGCCAGTGATGAAGGCGAGCGGCACGAACACTGCGATCAGCACCAGGGCGATCGCGATGATCGGCCCGGAGACCTCGCGCATGGCCCGATAGGTGGCCTCGCGTGGCGACAGGCCTTCCTCGATATTGCGCTCGACATTTTCGACCACGACGATGGCGTCGTCGACGACGATGCCGATCGCCAGAACCAGGCCGAACAGGGTCAGCGCGTTGATCGAAAAGCCGAAGACATACATCACCGCGAAGGTGCCGATGATCGACACCGGCACGGCGATCAGCGGAATGATCGAGGCGCGCCAGGTCTGCAGGAACAGGATCACCACCAGGACGACCAGCAGGATCGCCTCGAGCAGGGTGTGGATCACCGCGTCGATGGAAGCCCGGACGAACTGGGTCGGGTCGTAGGCGACGCGGAAATCGACGCCGTCGGGCATGAAACGCTTGATCTCGGCCATGGTGCTGCGCACGTCGTCGGAGATCTGCAGGGCGTTCGAGCCGGGCGCCTGGAAGATGCCGATGCCCACCGCCGCCTTGTTGTCCAGGAGCGAGCGCAGGGCATATTCCGAGGCGCCGAGTTCGAGCCGGGCGATGTCGCGCAGCCGGGTGACCTCGCCATTGGCGCCGGTCTTGACGATGATCTCGCCGAACTCCTCTTCGGTCGCCAGGCGGCCCTGGGCATTGATCGAGAGCTGCAGGTCGAGGCCGGGCAGGCTCGGCGAGGCGCCGACCACGCCGGCGGCGGCCTGGACGTTCTGGGCGCGGATCTCGCGCACCACGTCGCCGGCCGACAGGCCGCGCTCGGCGACCTTCTGGGGGTCGAGCCAGACGCGCATGGAATAGTCGCCGCCGCCGAACAGCTGAACCTGGCCGACGCCATTGATGCGCGCCAGCCGGTCCTTGACGTTGAGGACGGCGTAGTTGCGCAGATAGGTCATGTCGTAGCGGTCGTCGGGCGACAGAAGATGCACGACCATGGTCAGGTCGGGCGAGCTCTTGACCGTGGTGACGCCGAGACGGCGGACCTCTTCGGGCAGGCGCGGCTCGGCCTGCGAGACACGGTTCTGGACGAGCTGCTGGGCCTTGTCCGGGTCGGCGCCGAGGCGGAAGGTGACGGTCAGCGTCATCAGGCCGTCGGTGGTCGCCTGGCTGGACATGTAGAGCATGCCCTCGACGCCGTTGATGGCCTCCTCGATGGGGGTCGCCACCGTCTCGGCGATGACCCGCGGATTGGCGCCGGGATATTGGGCGCGCACCACCACCGAAGGCGGCGCAACCTCCGGATATTCGGAGATCGGCATGACTCTGAGGGCCATCAGGCCGGCGAGGAAGATGAGGATCGACAGGACGCCGGCGAAGATCGGGCGGTCGATGAAAAATTTGGACAGATTCATGGCGTCCTCCCACGATGGGGAAAGCAAAAGGTCAGCTCGTCAGCCGGATGGCTGCGAGGCGGCCGGCCCGCGGGCCGGCCACAGATCAGTTCGAAACGTCGGTCAGAGGCTCAGCGCTGGGCGACCCGCGCATCCATGGCGACCGCCTCGGGTGCGACGCGGTCGCCGGGGCGAATGCGCTGCAGGCCGTTGACGACGATGCGTTCGCCGGGTTTCAGGCCGCTGGTGACGGTCCTCAGGCCGTCGGCCGCACCGCCCAGAACCACCTCGCGATAGGTCGCCTTGTTGTCGGCATCGACCACCAGGACGAACTTCTTGTCCTGGTCGGTGCCAACCGCACGCTCGGAGATCAGCAAGGTCGGCTCGGCGCGCGCCTGGCCCATGCGCAGACGGGCGAACTGGCCCGGCATCAGGGCGCCGTCCGGATTGTCGAAGACGGCGCGCATGCGCACCGTGCCGGTGCGGGCGTCGACCTGGTTGTCGAGCAGTTGCAGCCGGCCGCGTACCCTTTCGGTGGCGCGCGTCGCGGTGAACATCTCGACCGGGATGCGCTCGAGTTCGCCGGCGACGTTGCCACCCGAACCGAGCGAGTTGAGCGCCCGGGCCACCGCCTGTTCGTCGGCGTTGAAACTGGCATAGATCGGATTGACCGAAACCAGCGTGGTCAGCATGGGCGCGCCGGGGCCGGCGGTGATGAGATTGCCAATGGTGATTTCCAGCCGGCCGACGCGGCCGGCGACCGGCGCGCGGACTTCCGTGTAGCTCAGGTTGAGCCTGGCCGACTGCAGTGCCGCCTGGGCGGCGCGCAGATTGGCCTCGCCCTCGCGATAGGCATTGGTGCGCTGGTCGAGGTCGCGCACCGAGACGACGCGCGAATCGAGCAATTGCTGGCCGCGGGCGAGTTCACTCTTGGCCAGCGCCACCCGGGCTTCCGCCGCGGTGACCTGGGCCTCGGCGCGATCGACCTCGGCCGCGAAGGGCGCGGGATCGATGGTGATCAACAGGTCGCCCCGGTTGACCAGCGCGCCTTCGCGGAAATGCACTGATTGCACCGCGCCGGCGACACGGGAGCGGACATCGACCCGCTCCACCGCCTCCAGCCTGCCGGAGAACTCGTCCCAGGCAATCGAATCGCGCGGTTCGACGGTTGCAACCGACACCGGCGTCGCCGGTGCGGCGGCGGCCGGCTGCGGATCCTGGGCGCGGGCCTTCTGGCTCGGCGCGCCAAACACCGCGACGCCGGCGGCAAGCACGCCGGCAACCATCAGGCCGGCGGCGATCTTGCCGCCGAGGCTGGTGCGCTTCGGCGCCGGCGCCTGCGGCTCGTCGACACAGATCGCGGCATGCAGCCTGGCGGTCGCCGGATCGAGCGTGGCTTCGGTAGAAAGGTTCGAGGTGGAAAGGATTTCTGTGGAAACGGCGGGGGTCTTGGCGGTCAAAATATCGGTCACGGTCATCTCCGGGAATGCGGATCGGTCACTCGGTCGGTCACGAAGAAAGACGTTTCGAAGGGCAGGCATTCGACACGTCGATTGAGAAAATTTTCGTCAGGGTCAGGCCCGGACGGGCAGGGGGGCAGAAGCCGAAGCCCGCCGGTGGGCGGTTTCGGCGAAGAACAGAGCGAAACGCTGCCTGAGTTCGGAAACCCAGGGCGCCTTGAGATCGCCGCA
This sequence comes from Phreatobacter stygius, assembly GCF_005144885.1. NCBI lineage: Bacteria > Pseudomonadati > Pseudomonadota > Alphaproteobacteria > Hyphomicrobiales > Phreatobacteraceae > Phreatobacter > Phreatobacter stygius. The sequence goes on along the minus strand of NZ_CP039690.1, from coordinate 155,608 downwards.
GCCGCCGAGCGCGCAGGGCCAGCCGGTCGGCGCGGCCAGGACGTCGCGTTCGGCGGAGACGCCGCAGAGGTCGAGCCGGTCGGCGTAGCGCAGGCTTTCGTCGCGCATCGGATCGTCCTCGGCGGTCAGCACCAGGGCCGGTGCGAGATCGCCGAGCCGCGACGAGCCGAGCGGCGCGGCATAGGGATGGGCGGCCTTGTCGGCCGAACCGAGATAGCCTTGCCAGCCGTCGGCCCATTTGCAGCCGACCGGTCCGGCATCGGCATCTCGGATCGAGCCGCTGGCCAGGCAAGGGTCGAGCATGGGCGACAGCAGGATCTGGCCGGCGAGCGGCGGCGACTGCTGGTCGCGCGCCATCAAGGCCAGGGCCGAGGCGATGTTGCCACCCGATTCCTCGCCGGCGACGTAAAGCCGCGACGACTTGGCGGCCAGCGCGGCGCGGTTGTCGTAGAGATGGACCAGCGCCCGGTAGCTGGCCTCCAGCGCGTAGGGGAAGGGATTGCCCGGCGCGAGCGGGTAGTCGAGCGACACGACCACCGCGCCGGCTTCGGCCAGCAAGGTCGAAATCACCGCGCCGTCGTCGAGCGTGCCGCCGACGAAGGCGCCGCCATGCAGGTGAAGCACCAGGGGTGCGGCACGCTCCGCCCGGCCGCCGCGGTAGATGCGCACGCGCATCGGATCCGCCGTGCCGTTCAGAATGGTGTCGTTGGTCCTGGTGATGGTCATGTGTGTCGAAAAGCCTCTTCGCCAGCACGTCGGGGTGCCAAAATCCGGCGGGCCGGGATGGCCCCGTCATGCTGCGATGCACACGAGGTAGGAACGCTTGTGCGGCCAATAAATAGGCCTAAAATGACTTCATTATTTCTATTGGTGAATAATAGCTCGAAAATGCCGCTCGCTTCGGCAAGGGCCTTCGCGCGCGCGAGGAGATGAGAATGGATCAGCTGGCGGCCATGCGCGCCTTCGTCCGGGTCGTCGAGACCGGCAATTTCACCCGTGCGGCCGAGGCGCTCGACACGCCCAAGCCGACGATTACCAAACTGGTCCAGTCATTGGAGGGCCATGTCCGCACCAAGCTGCTGAACCGGACCACCCGGCGGGTGACGGTGACGCCAGACGGGGCGGCCTATTACGAGCGGGTGGTGCGGCTGATCGCCGATATCGACGAGCTCGACGCCAGCATGACCATGTCGCAGGCGAGCCTGCAGGGTCGCCTGAGGGTCGATGTCGGCACGGCGGCGGCCTCGCTGATCATCCTGCCGGCGCTGCCGGATTTCCACGCCCGCTATCCGGAGATCCAGATCGATCTCGGCGTCTCCGACCGGCCGGCCGACCTGATCGCCGAGGGCGTCGACTGCGTGGTCCGCGCCGGCACCATCACCGACCAGTCGCTGGTCGCCCGGCGCATCGCCGAGATCCACATGATGAACTGCGCGGCGCCGTCCTATCTCGCGCGTCATGGCGAACCACGCCATCCGCTCGATCTCGAGAAGGACCATCACGTGATCGGCTTCATGCATCTGCGCACCGGCCGCGTCGAGACCTACGACTTCGCGTCCAATGGCGAACAGCACGAGATCAGGGCGCGTTATGTCGTCGCGGTCAATGAAGGCAATGCCTTCATGGCGGCAGCGCTCGCCGGCCTCGGCATTGCCCAGGTGCCGGTGTTCATGGCCTATCCCTATCTGCTGGACGGCCGGTTGAAGCCGGTGCTGACGGAATGGGCGACCGGCGTCTATCCGCTGCACGTGGTCTATCCGCCGAACCGGCATCTGAGCAACAAGCTGCGGGTGTTCGTCGACTGGATCGCCGACCTGTTCGCCAGGGACGGCCTGCTGAAAAAGCGTGGCGCGCCGGAGGGGTGAGGGCCGGCCCTGCCTCAGCGCGGCAGGCGCATGCGGATGAAGCCGCCCTGAGCCAGCAATCCACCGGCGATGATCAGCGCGCCGCCCAGCAGCGAACCGATCGAGGGCCAGGTTGCGAACATCACGGCGTCCATGAGCATGGCCCAGAGCAGGCCGAAGAACTGCCAGGGCGCCAGCCGCGAGGCCTCGCTGCGGCGCAGCGCCGCCGCGATGCTGGCGAGCGCCGTCGTCTGGACGAGCGTGAAGAGGACCACCACGCCGAAGGCCTCCCACCCGATCGTGCGCCAGAACCAGATCATGGTGCCGGAGAGGAGGATGACGCCGACGAGCGCCACCTGCATCGCGGTGTCGACGCTGGAGGCGACAGCCCGCAACCGGCGCACCAGCAGCTGATAGACGGCATAGGCCGTGGCGGCGCCGAGCGACGCCGCGATGCCGAGCGAAGCCGCGCTCGCATCCGGCCTGACGATCAAAAGCATTCCGGCAAAGCCCAGGGCGGCGCCGAGCCCGCGGCCGAGGGAAATCCGCTCGCGCAGGACGAGGCCGCCAAGCGCGGTCAGCAGAAGCGGCGCGGTGAAGCCGAGGGCGGAGGCGGCGGTCACCGGCATCATGCTGTAGGCCAGCACAGCCAGCACGTTCGAGCCGACGAGTGCCGCGGCGGCGGCCCGCTGTTCCCAGGCGCGCTGCGGCCGCCACAGACGGGCCCAGGTCACGCCACTGTCCGGCCAGGGCATGGCGGCGAGGCTGACGGCCAGGACCAGGGCGCAGCGCAGGAACGTCACCTGCAGGGCGGTGAGCCCATGGGTGTTGACCAGGGCCTTCGACAGCGAATAGCCGAAGACATAGAGCAGCCCGGAGAGCAGCACGAAGCCGATGGCGAGCACCGCGGAAGCATCCGGCGGCCGTTCGGTCTTCGCTGTCTCAACCGTCACTCGATCGCTCCACGCGCCCGACGGTACAATGCGCCGCCCGGTGATCCCGGGTACGGGCCGATAGCTGCGACGCCAAGGGAAATCCGCGCGATGACCGGCCAGGCATGGCAGCCGCGCGGCGCGGGCAGTCAAAAAATCACATTGATCTTGTGCGTGAACGCGCGGGACTATGACGGTTTCTGGCGGATCGAGACATTTGCCCGCGGGATGCGGCGGCTCGGGCATTGCAGGCATGGTCCGGCCCGGTGCGCGTCGCTGGCGCTCCGAGACGCGCGGACAGGGGCCGATGTGACGTGATGCCGGCGTTCGGTCAGATGGCGATCGGGTCCCGGCAACTGGAGCGGGGACGCGAGATCTCTTTCGTCGCGAATGGGGCGATGTCTATGAAGCCTTGGATCATCCTCGCCCCGATGGCCGCCTGGCTTGCTTGCCAGGTCGCGACGGAACCCGCACATGCGCAGCCATCGGCGCCTGCCGACAACCGCCCGAAGATCAATACCCTGCGGGAGATCGGCCCGGCGCTGCGCGCCTGCTTCAGCACGCCGCAGGTGACGCGGTCCTACACGGTCACGATCAGAATGAGCTTCAACCGCCGGGGAAGCCTGATCGGCAGGCCTGCCGTGACCTATTCGGCGTTCGAGGCCGGCGGCGACCGGGAACAGGTTGCCGCTGCCATTACCGAGGCTCTCCGCAGATGCACGCCACTGCCTTTCACGGATTCACTGGGAAACGCCGTCGCTGGCCGGATCTTCACATTCGTGTTCAGCCAGGCCGCGCGAACGCGGGCGGCGCGCTTTCGCGCCCCTCCACTCGAGGGCTCTCTTGCGTCAGTCATACCCGCACCGACAGGGTATTCCCGGCACTGCCGCGCGACCGCCGCGAAGCTTCCATCGGGCCTTGCCGTCCGTCAGGCTTGAAGTCGTTCTCGGCCGAACCGGCGTGGTCGAGCTTCCGCCCGATCGCCAATTTTCCGGGAGAACAAAAAAAGAACTTGTTGTTAAGAACAAACCGTGTACGGTCGATTCATCGACGGAATCCCGCCATACCCCTTGCCGCACGAAGGAGCTCAAGCCATGAGTCAGGCCGCACTGCGACTCGTTGAAGGTTCTTCCATGGATAAAACCAAAGCGCTCGACGCCGCCCTGTCCCAGATCGAGCGGGCCTTCGGCAAGGGTTCGATCATGCGGCTCGGCAAGAGCGACAAGTCGATCGAGATCGATACGATTTCGACGGGGTCGCTGGGGCTCGACATCGCGCTCGGCATCGGCGGCCTGCCGCGCGGCCGGGTCATCGAGATCTACGGGCCGGAATCGTCGGGCAAGACGACGCTGGCGCTGCACACCATTGCCGAGGGCCAGAAGCGCGGCGGCACCTGCGCCTTCATCGACGCGGAACATGCGCTCGACCCGGTCTATGCCCGCAAGCTCGGGGTCAATCTCGACGAATTGCTGATCTCCCAGCCGGATACCGGCGAACAGGCGCTGGAGATCTGCGACACGCTGGTGCGCTCGGGTGCGATCGACATCGTGGTGATCGATTCGGTGGCGGCGCTCACCCCGCGCGCCGAGCTCGAAGGCGAGATGGGCGACAACCAGCCGGGCATGCAGGCCCGCCTGATGAGCCAGGCGCTGCGCAAGCTGACCGCCTCGATCTCGAAATCCAACACCATGGTCATCTTCATCAACCAGATCCGCATGAAGATCGGCGTGATGTACGGCTCGCCGGAAGTCACCACCGGCGGCAATGCCCTGAAGTTCTACGCCTCCATGCGCCTCGACATCCGCCGCATCGGCGCGATCAAGGAGCGCGAGGAGGTGGTCGGCAACCAGACCCGCGTCAAGGTGGTGAAGAACAAGCTGGCGCCGCCGTTCAAGCAGGTCGAGTTCGACATCATGTATGGCGAAGGCGTGTCGAAGATGGGCGAGCTGATCGACCTCGGCGTCAAGGCCGGCGTGGTCGAAAAGTCAGGCGCCTGGTTCTCTTATGACAGCCAGCGGCTCGGCCAGGGCCGCGAGAACGCCAAGTCCTTCCTGAAGCAGAACCCCGACATGGCGGGCAAGATCGAAGCGGCGATCCGGCAGAATTCCGGGCTGATCGCCGAGAAGATCTTGGGCGAGGTCGAGCCGGATGCCGACGGCGAAGAGCCGGTGTGACGGCGCGCCGCCATTCGTCTGATCGAGATCAAGGCCGGGTTCATCCCGGCCTTTTTTCATGGCCGCCACGGCCGCTTTGACGACGCATCGGCCGGTCGCGGCGGCGGTTCGGGAGGCCTGCCATGGCGCCGGCAGCGAGCCATGATGAAATCCGGGTTCCCACTGGGCGCGAAAATGCTCTAGAAACACCGGCCAATGCGACATCGGACGGCGCTTCCCGTCCCAACACTCAGTTCGGGCCATGACCGGCGTCAACCAGATCCGCAAGACCTTTCTCGATTTCTTTGCCAAGAACGGCCATGCGGTCGTCGACAGTTCGCCGCTCGTGCCGCGCAACGATCCGACGCTGATGTTCGCCAATTCCGGCATGGTGCAGTTCAAGAACGTCTTCACCGGCGTCGAGAAGCGGCCCTATTCGCGCGCCACCTCGGCGCAGAAATGCGTGCGCGCCGGCGGCAAGCACAATGATCTCGACAATGTCGGCTATACCGCCCGCCATCACACTTTTTTCGAGATGCTCGGCAATTTCTCCTTCGGCGACTATTTCAAGGACCACGCGATCGAACTCGCCTGGAACCTGATCACCAAGGAATTCGAACTGCCGGTCGAGCGCCTGCTGGTCACCGTCTTTTCCGAGGACGACGACGCCTTCCAGCTGTGGAAGAAGATCGCCGGCCTGCCGGATTCGAAGATCATCCGGATCCCGACCTCGGACAATTTCTGGCGCATGGGCGATACCGGCCCGTGCGGCCCGTGTTCGGAAATCTTCTACGACCATGGCGACACGATCTGGGGCGGCCCGCCGGGCTCGGCCGACCAGGACGGCGACCGCTTCATCGAGATCTGGAACCTGGTGTTCATGCAATACGAGGATCAGCCGGGCGGCGAGCGCATCGTGCTGCCCAGGCCCTCGATCGACACCGGCATGGGGCTGGAGCGCATGTCGGCAGTGCTCCAGGGCACCCATGACAATTACGAGATCGACCTGATGCGGGCGCTGATCGGGGCCAGCGCCGTTGCCACCGGCGTCGAGCCGGATGGCGAGCACAAGGTCTCGCACCGGGTCATCGCCGATCACCTCAGGACCTCGTCCTTCCTGGTCGCCGAGGGCGTGCTGCCGTCCAACGAGGGCCGCGGTTATGTCGCGCGCCGGATCATGCGCCGCGCCATGCGCCATGCCTCGCTGCTCGGCGCCAAGGAGCCCTTGCTGCACAAGCTGGTGCCGGTGCTGGTGCGCGAGATGGGCCAGGCCTATCCGGAGCTGGTGCGCGCCGAGAGCCTGATCGCCGAGACGCTCGAGCTCGAGGAGACCCGCTTCCGCAAGACGCTGGAGCGCGGCCTGACCATTCTCGACGACGAATCCAAGGCGCTGGGCGAGGGCGCGGTGTTCTCCGGCGATACCGCCTTCACGCTCTACGACACCTATGGCTTCCCGCTCGACCTGACGCAGGACGCGCTGCGGCCGCGCGGCATCGTGGTCGACACGACGGCCTTCGACGCCGCCATGAAACTGCAGAAGGACAAGGCGCGCGCGGCCTGGGCCGGTTCCGGCGAAACCGCCACCGACACGGTCTGGTTCGGCATCAAGGACAAGACCGGTGCCACCGAGTTCCTCGGTTACGACACCGAGACGGCCGAGGGCCAGGTTCTCGCCGTGCTCAAGGACGGCGCCGAAGTGGCTGAGCTGAAGTCCGGCGAGGCCGGCCTGGTCATTCTCAACCAGACGCCGTTCTACGGCGAATCCGGCGGCCAGCAGGGCGACCGCGGGCTGATGACGGCCGAGGGCCTGCGCGTGCGCGTCACCGACACGCAGAAGAAGCTCGGCGACCTGTTCATCCACGCCGTGATGGTGGAGGAGGGCAGGCTGAAGCCGGGCCAGGCGCTGCAGCTCGAGGTCGACCATGCCCGCCGCGGCGCGATCCGCGCCAATCACTCGGCGACCCATCTCCTGCACGAGGCGCTGCGTCAGGTGCTCGGCGACCATGTCGCGCAGAAGGGCTCGCTGGTGGCGCCCGACCGCCTGCGGTTCGATTTCTCCCATCCGAAGCCGATCAGCGACGAGGAGCTTGCCCGGGTCGAAGACATCGCCAACCGCGTGCTGCTGGAAAACGCGCCGGTGGTTACCCGGCTGATGGGTGTCGACGACGCCATCGCCTCCGGCGCCCGCGCGCTGTTCGGCGAGAAATATGGCGACGAGGTCCGGGTGGTCTCGATGGGGCTGACGCCCGAGGGCTCGAACGCGTCGGGCTGGTCGGTCGAGCTGTGCGGCGGCACCCATGTGGCGCGCACCGGCGACATCGGCCTGATCTCGGTGGTTGGCGAAAGCGCGGTCGCGGCCGGCGTGCGCCGTCTCGAGGCGATGACCGGCGATGTCGCCCGGCACCATCTCGGCCAGCAGGCCAGGAAGCTCGACATGGTGGCCGGCCTGATGAAGGCGCCGGTCGCCGATATCGAGGCGAGGCTCGAAAGCCTGATCGAGGACCGCAAGCGGCTCGAGCGCGAATTGTCGGACGCCAAGAAGAAGCTCGCCATGGGCGGCGGGGGCTCGGATGGCGGATCCAACATCAAGGACGTCGCGGGGGTGAAATTTTTCCGTTTGTCGGTATCCGTCGATGCGAAGGATCTGAAAGGTCTGGTCGACGAGGCCAAGGCGAAGGTCGGCTCCGGAGTCGTCGCGATCGCCAACAGCACGGCCGACGGCAAGGGCGGGATCGTGGTTGGCGTGACGCCGGATCTCACGTCGCGCTTCAATGCCGTCGATCTGGTCAAGCTCGGTTCCGAGGCTCTCGGCGGCAAGGGCGGCGGCGGCCGGCCGGACATGGCCCAGGCCGGTGGCCCGGACGGGTCCAAGACCGAAGAAGCTCTTGCCGCGATCGAGGCCGCGCTCGCCGCGGCCTGACGCCCTGGACCCGTTGCCCTGGACCCGTTGCCCTGACTTGGCCGCCCTGACTTGGCCGCCCTGACTTGGGCGTCTTGACTTGGCCGTCTTGACCCTTGGGCATGCCTGCGGGCACCCTTCCGGCCGGCGTTGAGCGCCTTGACCGGAGGGACGGGCGGATGGATGGCATTTCGCTTCGGCGGAAGGTCTATGAGGCGCTGGACCGGGGCATGGTCGGCAACGGCGTCACCGACGCCGTGCACGGGGTGCTTATTGGCCTGATCCTGGTCAATGTCCTGGCGGCGGTGCTCGAATCGGTGCCGGCGCTGGCAGCGGCCCATGCCACGCTGTTCAAGGCGATCGAAATCGTCTCGGTCGCGGTCTTCACCGTCGAATATGCCGCGCGGCTGTGGAGCGCTGTGGAGCACGCGCCGCTCGCCGGCCAGTCGGGGCTCAGGGCGCGGCTCGGCATTGCCGCGTCGCCCGCCATGATCATCGATCTCGTGGCGATCCTGCCGTTCTATCTGAGCCTCGCCGTCGACATCGACCTGCGTTTCCTGCTGCTGTTGCGGCTGCTGCGCTTCCTCAAGCTCGCCCGCTATTCGCCGGGCTTCACCAGCCTGATCGACGCGGTGTGGAACGAGCGGCGGGCGCTCGGCGCGTCGCTGCTGATCTTCCTCAGCGCACTCTTGTTCGCCGCCTCCGCCATGCGGCTGGCCGAGCACGAGGCCCAGCCGGACAAGTTCGGCACCATTCCGGATGCCATGTGGTGGGCGGTGATCACGCTGACCACCGTCGGTTACGGCGACGTCTATCCCATCACGACGGCCGGCAAGATGGTCGCCGGCGTCACCGCCATGCTCGGCATCGCCATGCTGGCGCTGCCCTGCGGCATCATTGCCACCGCCTTTGCGCGCGAAATCCAGCGGCGCGATTTCGTGGTGACCTGGAGCATGGTCGCCGGTGTGCCGCTGTTTTCAGGGCTGGACGCAACCGCGGTCGCCGACATCATGCGCGCGCTCAGGAGCGAGACCTTCGAGCCGGGCGAAGTCATCTGCCGGCGCGGCGAGCCGGCCCATTCCATGTTCGTGGTGGCCGAGGGCGAGGTGCTGGTCGAGGCCGACGCCGGACGCACGGTGATCGGGCCCGGCCAGTGTTTCGGCGAGGCGGCGGCGTTCGAACGCGCCACCCGCGGCGCCACCTTGCGGGCGCGCAACTGGGTCAAGGTGCTGTCGCTCGATACCGCCGACCTGCATCACCTGATGCAGGAAAATCCGGCCATCGGCGTGGTCATCCGGGCGGTCATCGAGGAATGGCGCGCGCCGGCCGGGGTTGGCTCTACGTCATCCCCGGCCGACTGAGCGAAGCGAAGGAGGGGAAGGGGATCCAGGAGCCGCAGGGCTGAACAGCGAAGCCGCGAAATCTCCGGGACGGAAGCGCCAGCCGACAGGTTTGTGCGCCGAAAGCACGGCCTGTCGACTCCTGGATCCCCTCCCCCCGCTTCGCTCGGCCGGGGATGACGTAAAGGACGCGGAAACCGGCAGGGGCGGCCCGGTCGAGCCGCCCTGGTTCGTCCGTTCAGAGGATCTTGCGATATTGGATGAAGCCGGATTTGTCGGCGATCCGGTCATAGAGCAGCATGGCGTGGTCATTGGTTTCGTGGGTCAGCCAATGCACCCGGCTGGCGCCCTGGTCCTTGGCATAGGCATAGACCGCCTCGATCAGCGCCCGGCCGGCGCCGCTGCCGCGCACGGCCGGATCGACGAACAGGTCCTGCAGGTAGCAATAGTCGCCAACCGTCCAGGTCGAGCGATGCAGGATGGTGTGGACAATGCCGATCATGCGGTCGCCGTCGAAGGCGCCGAAGGCCCGCATCGGCTCGCCGGCGTCATGGAAGCGCTGCCAGGTGGCATCGGTCGTCGCTTGCGGAATGTCGGTCTTGTAGAAGATCTGGTAGCCGCGCCAGAGCGGCTCCCAGGCGGCGCGGTCGGCCGGCGTCAGCGGACGGATGGTGACAGGCATGGGCTTTTCCTCCTGGGCCCTCCCATGCCGTGTTTTGCCGCTCCCCGTCCATCGCCGAAAAGTGATTGCAGGAATGAGCGCCGCTGATCGCCGCGGCGGCTCAGCCCGTGCGCTCCGCCGCAATGGTATGGCGGAGAAACGAGAAGCCGAGCGCCGTGGTCGCGGCGATGGTTGCCGAATCGACCGCGCCGCTATGGCCGCCGGCCACCGTCTCGCGCAGCCGGACCGGGGCGCCGGCCTGTTTCAGCCGCGCCACCATCTTGCGCGCGTGGCCTGGATGGACCCGGTCGTCGGTGCGGTTGGTGGTGATCAGGGTCGGCGGATAGGACCTGTCCTCGCGGACCAGATGATAAGGCGAGAAGTCGCGGATGAAGGCCCATTCGGCCAGGTCGTCCGGATCGCCATATTCGGCGATCCAGCTCTGGCCGGCGAGCAGCCTGGTGTAGCGTGCCATGTCGAGGAGCGGCACCTCGCACCAGATCGCACCGAACAATTCGGGATAGCGCGTCAGCATATTGCCGACCAGAAGGCCGCCATTGCTGCCGCCGCGAGCGGCGAGCCGCGCGGGCGTGGTGACGCCGGTCTCGGCCAGATGGCGGGCGACACTGGCGAAATCGTCATGCGAGACATGTTTGGTGGCGCGCCTGGCCGCCTGATGCCAGCGCGCGCCGAACTCGCCGCCGCCCCGGATATTGGCGACCGCCAGCAAGTGGCCGCGTTCGAGCCAGAGCTTGCCGGCAAGGCTCGGATAAGCCGGCGTGACGGCGATCTCGAAGCCGCCATAACCGCTGAGCAGGGTCGGGCGCGGGGTGGTGGAGCCAAGGTCGCGCCCGACCAGGAAATAGGGGATCTGCGTGCCGTCCTGCGCCGTCGCGTGCTGTTGCCGGACCTCGATGCCCTTGGCGTCGAAGCGGTGCGGCGCCTGCTTGAGCACGGCCGGCGCGCCGGCGCCGGTCCATAACGACAGGGTCGGCGGGCGATCGAAGGCCATGGTGGTGAGTATGATATCGGTGCCGAGATCGGGATCGTCTTCGCCGCCGAGGGGCGCGATCGAAATCGCCGCATTGTCGGCGAGCCCGGCCATCGGCGTTTCGACCCACGTGCCGCCTTCGGGACGGGCGAGCGCCACGCGGCTGCGCACCTGGTCGAGAATGTCGAGCACCACGCCATGGCGGGTCTCGACCCACTGCTGCAGCGCGCGGGTCGGCGTCGGCGCGAAGACGATGTCGAAGGCGCGGCTTCCGTCGATGAATTGCGCGAGATCGAAGGCCGCCAGGGCGCCGGCCGGGATGATCGCGCCGTCAACCGCCCAGTCGCGTTTCGGCTGGACGAGCAGGCGGCGCGCATAGATCGACAGCGAGATTTCCTCGGGCAGATCCAGCCGCATGCGGGCCTGGCCCCGCCGCTCGATGAAGGTCTCGGTCCGGGTGAAGTCGATCATGCGGGTGAACGACACATATTGGTGGCCCGGGCGATGCTGAACGTAAAACCAGGCGGCGACGTCCTGTTCCTCGACCGAAAAGATCGTCTCGGCGGTCTCCAGGGGGTCGCCGCGCCGCCAGCGCCTGACCGTCCGGCCATAACCGGCCCGGGTGATGTTGGCGGCGCCGATCGCTGCCGAAACCAGCAGCGTATCGGCATCCTGCCAGCTCGCCTGGCCCTTCGATTCCGGGATCAGGAAGCCGCCCTCGACGAAACGCCTGATGCCGAGGTCGAATTCACGGGTCTCGGCGGCGTCCGAGCCGTCGGGCGACAGGCGGACCAGCGCCCGCGTGCGGTCGGGCGACAGCACCGCGCCGCCGAAGGCCCAGGGCCGGGCTTCGGCCGCGCCGAGCGCGTCCAGGTCGATGAGCACGTCCCAGTCGGGCTGGTCGGTGCGATAGCTGTCCAGCGTCGTGCGCCGCCACAGGCCGCGCTTGTGGCTCTCGTCCTGCCAGAGATTGTAGAGATGGTCGCCGACCCGCCCGACAAACGGGATCTTGTCCTGGGCATTCAGGATGGTCAGGGCGGTCGCGACGTCGGCTTCATAGGCGGCGCCGCGGAAGGCCTGGTCGGTCAGGCGGTTTTCCTGGTCGACCCAGGCAGTCGCCGGCTCGCCATGGATGTCTTCGAGCCAGAGGAAAGGATCGTTGCCGCCACCGGGAAAGTTCATGCCGTGATCCATCGCGCTGCGAGACACAGAAAACCCGGCATGTCGCCGGGCCCATCATTCGATCAGATGATGTGGGCCGGGCACCGGCCAGGCGCAACCCCGACCGGCCGAACCGGTCCCGGATCAGCGGCGGCGCAGGAACACGTAGTCGGAGGTATAGGGCACGCTGCGGAAGCTGCCGGCCCGCTCGCAAGCGCCGGTGGCGACGCCGCCAACGGTCTTCAGCCGCTGGACCGAGCTTGCATCCGACAGGGCGCCGGTGCCGCGACGCTCGACGACGCTGAGCTTGAGGATCGGGATGTCGTTCGGCCGCGTGCCGGGCGCCCGGCCCGAAACCCGCCCTTCGACCAGACTGCCATCGGCAAATTCCCAGCGCGGGCCGGCATAGTGCCGTCCAACGGTCTGGCCGTCTCGGATGAGGGTCGCGACCGGCTCGCGGAATTGCCAGGTCAGCTGGCCCGACGCCCCGGCCTTGCATTCATAGACCTGCACGCCCTCGGCATGGACGGTGGTGATCTCGACTTCGTTTTGATCCGCGCCCACTTCCGCGGGCAAGGTCTGGGCGATCGCAGGTCCGGCGAGGGCGAGGCTCGCGCCGGCCAGCAGCAATTGACGAAAACGGTTCATGGCAGTTCTTTCACGGTCATGCGCCCAAAAGCCCGGCGGATGTCACCACCCGCCGGGTTTCGTCGTCAAGGCGTGAACGGGCTCAGGTCCCGGACGTCAGTTCCGGAACTTGAGCTCCGGAACTTGGGCCCCCGGACCTCAGGCCCATTTGCCCATGGCCGCCGACAGGTTGTCGGAGACCTTGTCGAGGAAGCCGGTGGTCGACAGCCACTTCTGGTCGGCGCCGACCAGCAGCGCCAGGTCCTTGGTCATGTCGCCGGCTTCCACCGTATCGACGCAGACCTTTTCCAGCTCGTCGGCGAAACGCTTCAGCTGGGCGTTGTCGTCGAGCTTGGCGCGGTGCGCGAGGCCGCGGGTCCAGGCGAAGATCGAGGCGATCGAATTGGTCGAGGTTTCCTTGCCCTTCTGGTGCTCGCGGTAATGGCGGGTCACCGTGCCGTGGGCGGCCTCGGCCTCGACGGTCTTGCCGTCGGGGGTCAGCAGCACCGAGGTCATCAGGCCGAGCGAACCGAAGCCCTGGGCGACGATGTCGGACTGCACGTCGCCGTCATAGTTCTTGCAGGCCCAGACGTAACCGCCCGACCATTTCAGCGAGGCTGCCACCATGTCGTCGATCAGGCGGTGCTCGTAGGTGATCTTGCGCTTGTCGAACTCGGCCTTGAATTCGGCGTCGAAGATCTCCTGGAAGATGTCCTTGAAGCGCCCGTCATAGACCTTGAGAATGGTGTTCTTGGTCGACAGATAGACCGGATAGTTGCGCTGCAGGCCGTAATTGAACGAGGCCCGGGCGAAATCCTTGATCGACTCGTCGAGGTTGTACATGGCCAGCGCGACGCCGGCGCCCGGCGACTTGAACACCTCGCGCTCGATGACGCTGCCGTCCTCGCCGACGAATTTGATGGTCAGCGTGCCCTTGCCGGGGAACTTGAAGTCGGTGGCGCGGTACTGGTCGCCGAAGGCATGGCGGCCGACGATGATCGGCTGGGTCCAGCCGGGCACTAGGCGCGGCACGTTCTTGCAGATGATCGGCTCGCGGAAGATGACGCCGCCGAGGATGTTGCGGATGGTGCCGTTCGGCGACTTCCACATGTCCTTCAGGCCGAATTCCTTCACGCGCGCTTCGTCCGGCGTGATGGTGGCGCATTTGACGCCGACGCCATGCTTCTTGATGGCATTGGCCGAGTCGACGGTGACCTGATCATTGGTCGCGTCGCGATGCTCGACGCTGAGATCGTAATATTCGAGATTCACATCCAGATAGGGGTGGATGAGCTTCTTCTTGATGAGGTCCCAGATGATGCGGGTCATCTCGTCGCCGTCGAGTTCGACAACTGTACCCGCGACCTTGATCTTCGACATGGGTCGGCCTTGAGAGCGCATAGCGGAGGAGGACTCAGCCACGGTGCATCCGGACATGCGCCCGAAAGATCCAGCGCTCCCGTGACTGGCGCGTGCCTCTTAGCAGAGCTTGGCGACGGGTATAAGGGCCTACAAAGTCGGAGACGCCGCGACAGGCCGGCCATTCCCGTCTATAGGCTCGCGCCGCCCGTCCGTTCGAAAGACCTCAATGCCCGGTATCGACATCACCCGCCTCGCCCAGGAAAAGGGCAGTCCCGTCATCATTCTCGTCGAGCCGCAAATGGCCGAGAATATCGGCACGACCGCGCGCGCCATGGCGAATTTCGGCATGGCGCGGCTGAGACTGGTTGCGCCGCGCGACGGCTGGCCGAACGGCAGGGCCTATCCGGCGGCTTCGGGCGCCAACAAGATCCTCGACGAGGTCGAGCTGTTCGCGACGCTTGACGACGCGATCGCCGACCTGACGCTCGCCTATGCCGCGACCGCGCGCATGCATGGCCAGGTCAAGCCGGTGGTCGGCCCGCGCGAGGCGGTGACCGCCATGCGGCCCCGGATCGCCGGCGGCGAGACCGTCGGGGTGATCTTCGGGCGCGAGCGCAACGGCCTGCTCGCCGAGGAGGTGGCGCTGGCCGACGCCATCCTGACCTATCCGGTCAATCCGGACTTTTCCTCGCTGAATCTCGCGCAAGCCGTGCTGGTGCTGGGTTACGAGTGGTTCACCCAGGCCCATGACGCGGCCTTGCCCTTCGCCATGATGGAACGGTCCAAGCCGGCCGCGAAGGCGCAGTTCGCCGCCTTCTACGCCATGCTCGAACGCGAGCTCGACCGGGTCGATTTTTTCCGTCCGGCGGAGAAGCGCGACAGCATGGTGGTCAACCTGCGCAACATCATCCAGCGGATGAACCCGTCGCGCCAGGACCTGGCGACGCTGCACGGCGCGATTTCGGGGATTGCCGAGGGCGCTCGCGGGCCGGCACGCTCCGGCTCGCTCGACAAGGACGGCGCCGAGACGCTGCGCTCCATGCTGGAACGGGCCGCCACCGACAAGAGCGGCGCCACCGCGCCGGTGCGCGGCATCGCCCGGCTGCTCAGGCGCAACCCGACGGAGGCCGAGCGGCTGTTGTGGGAGGCGATGATGAAGGACCGGCGCTTCGCCGGACGCGGCTTCCGGCGCGCCGTGCCGATCGGTCCGCATGTCGTCGACATCGTTTCGTTCGACCTGCGCTTGGTGATCGATTTCGAACCGCTGACCCAAAGCGAGGCGGCCGCGGCGAGCCGGGCCGAGAAGCGCCAGTGGCTGGCCGAGCGCGGCTACCAGGTGGTGATCCTGCCGGCGCGCGAGGTCGAGGCCGACCTTGCCGCGGCGCTCGACCGGCTGGCCGAGATCGTGCCACGCGGGGAGGGGTAGGTTTTCGGGTCTCTTGTTACGTTGCGTAAACCATTCGCATGACCTTTCACGAATAGTGCCAAATTTAAGCGAATTGACCGGTTTTTCGACGATCGGATTACGAGGTTCTTAAAGGGCTTTTGGCTAGGACGACGGGGTATTCGCCATTGGTTTTCGTTCCCCGGATCGTCCCGACATGTCCCTCTTCGGCCCCTTCTTCGGCGCTTGGCGTGCATGTTTCCCTGGCGATCGCGGCCCGGCCGCGCTTGCCCCGACACCTGGCCCGGCGCGCCCGCCGGCGGGATGCCTCCGGCGTTTCCGGGGCGATTCACGCGGCAATGTGGCGGTCATCTTCGCCGTTGCGATCGTGCCGATCATGGCGATGATCGGCGCGGCGGTCGATTACAGCCGGGGGGCTGCCGCCCGCGCCAAGCTGCAGGCCGCGGTCGACGCTGCGACCCTGACCGCCGCCCGCAATGCCGGGCGCATGTCGGATGCGGACCTGAAGAAGGCAGTGGAGCGTGCGCTCCAGGGCAACATGATCGGCGAGACCACCACCACGCTCGGCGCGGTGCGGGTGACCAAGGTCGGCAGCAGCGTCCGCGTCGAGGTCGATTCATCGATGCAGACCTCGATCTGGGGCGTTGTCGGCATCAACAGCCTGGACGTGAATGTCGTGTCGCAGGTGCGCTGGAACACGCCGAACATCGAAATCGCGCTGGTGCTCGACAATACCGGCTCGATGAGCTCGAACAACAAGATGACCGAGCTGAAGAAGGCTGTCCTCCAGTTCCTCAAGGACATGGAGGATATCCGCCTGACCACCGAACAGGTGCGCATCTCGATCGTGCCGTTCGACACCCTGGTCAATATCGGCACCGGCACCATCGGCACCACCTTCCGCAACTCGAACTGGATCCGCTTCGATACGACGGACCTGCCGACGGCCCTGCGGACGACGCAGCAGAACTGGCGGGGTTGCCTGACCGATCGCGATCAGCCGAACGACGTCAACGACGCGACGCCGAACAGCACCGCGACGCGCTACCGGGCCGCCGATTGCGCCAACGATGCGCTCGCTCAGATGAACCCGCTGACCTCGAATTTCGATACGCTGCGTACGGTCATCGGCAAGATGTCGCCTTCCGGCAATACCAATATCACCATTGGCATGCAGCTGGGCCTTGCGACGCTTTCGACGGGCGCTCCGTTCACCGAGACGGCCAGTGCCGATCCAGAAGTGAAGCGCTTCATGGTCCTGCTGACCGATGGCGAAAATACCCAGAACCGGTTCAGCAACTCGTCGTCGGCGATCGATGCCCGCGCCAAACTGATGTGCGACGCGATCAAGCTTCCCGCCAACCGCATCACCCTGTTCACGGTGCGGGTCATCGACGGCGACGAAGCTCTGCTGAAGGCCTGCGCCTCGCCTCCGGTCGACAACATGTCGTTCTATTTTTCGGTGACCTCGGCGGTTGGCATCAACGCGGCGTTCAAGTCCATTTCCGACCTGATCACCCGCTTGCGCCTGTCGGTGTGAACCTCCGCGCCCCGCCCGGCCGGGGCGAACCAGCGATCGGCAAGCGCAATGGCGCTTGGACGCAATGGCCCTTCGACGACGGCATGGCGCGTACCGGCCGGCCGGCCGGCAGCGCCAGCCGGTCGGTCTGCGCGGGCCGTTCAGGCGGCCTTGATCTGGGCGATGGCGGTTGCCATCAGCTCGTCCATGGTCCGGCGGATCTGATGCTCGGACTGAACCACCCCAGCCTTGTCGAGATCGGCCTTGACCTTGCGCAGCACGTCGTGATCGCCGATTTCCTCGAAATCCGACTGGACCACTTCCCTCGCATAGGCGTCGGCCTCGGCGCCGGTCTTGCCCAGCTTCTCGGCGACCCACAGGCCGAGCAGCTTGTTGCGCCGGGCGGTCGCCTTGAAGCGCAATTCCTCGTCGTGAGCGAATCGCTTTTCGAACTCATCCTCGCGTTTGTCGAAAGTGCTCATGGCGCAGTGGTCTCTTGCTTTGACATCGGAATGGTTATGGGGCTGACCCCGACGGGCTTGCATATAGGCGCGGCCTCCCCACTTTGGCGATAGCATAAGGCGTCGCAGGTCGCGAATTCCGGACCGGTGGCGTCGTTGTGCTGCGCCGCACGATCGGATAGGAGAGACTAGCGGGCAAAAGCGCCCGCGCTATCGATTCCCTCGATCGCGACCAGCGCTCGCCCGTCCCGCTGCGGGTAACCGGCAGCCCGGAGCCCCGGAGAGAGATGGACTTCCTCAAGCCACGGTATATCCCAATGAGCCGCCGACGCCGCATCTACGAAGGCAAGGCTAAGGTCTTGTACGAGGGGCCCGAACCAGGAACGCTGATCCAGCACTTCAAGGACGATGCCACCGCCTTCAATGCCAAGAAGCATGAGGTGATCGACGGCAAGGGCGTGCTGAACAACCGCATCTCCGAATATATCTTCCTCAAGCTGAACGATATCGGCGTGCCGACCCATTTCATCCGCCGGCTCAACATGCGCGAGCAGTTGATCCGCGAGGTGGAGATCATTCCGCTCGAGGTGGTGGTGCGCAATGTCGCCGCCGGCTCGCTGTCGACCCGGCTCGGCATCGAGGAGGGCACGCAGCTGCCCCGCTCGATCATCGAGTTTTATTACAAAAACGACGCGCTGAACGACCCGCTGGTCTCGGAAGAGCACATCACGGCCTTCGGCTGGGCGACGCCCCAGGAGATCGACGACATCATCGCGCTGGCCATCCGGGTCAACGACTTCCTGTCCGGGCTGTTCCTGGGCGCCGGCATCCGCCTCGTCGATTTCAAGATCGAATGCGGGCGGCTGTGGGAAAACGACCTGATGCGGATCGTCGTCGCCGACGAGATCTCGCCGGATTCGTGCAGGCTCTGGGACATCAAGTCGAGCGACAAGATGGACAAGGACCGGTTCCGCAAGGACATGGGCGGCCTGATCGAAGCCTATACCGAGGTTGCCCGGCGGCTCGGCGTGATGGGCGAGAACGAACGGGCCACCGGCCCGGTCCTGGTGCAGTAACGCCGGCCGTGCGGCTGGCCTGAACGACCATCGAACGGGGACCACACCCGATTTCTTAAACACCGGCCGTGCAGGCCATGGCCGGTGCAAGGAATGCGGGCTGGAGGTCCCCGTTTTAATGTCCGGCCCAGAGGGTTTTCGAGACTGGCAATGGGTTTTGGCGCGCTTCGGCCGGCAATGCGTGCGGCGGCAACCGGTGCCGCCGCCCTGTTGCTGCTTGCCTCCTGCGCCTATGCGCCGGTGGCCATCGAGGGCCTGGCGCCGGTCGAGATCGGCAGCGACCGCAGCGACAATCCCTGGATGTTCGTGCCGGTCGGCATCTGGCTCACCCGCGACACGGTCGAGCCGCGCGCGGTCGGCATGTGCGAGACCGCGGCCTGTCCGAGCAAGGTGGCGGTTGCCGTTTTCGAGGCGCGCGGCGCCGAGGCGCGCAGCCTGACGCGCAGCCTGCGCAACCCCTCCGAGGTCGCCCGCATCGTGGTCTCGGGCAACCAGACCCGGCGCAGGCTGGTGGCCGAGGCGAACCGCTCGGTGCCGGCCGAGATCGCCGCCCGGCGCATGCCGAAACGGGTCGACGCCCGGGCCCAGCGGCTGCGCCATCGCGGCTTCAGCGGCTTCACGCTGACCATCCGGCGTACCGAAGGCACGGAGCGGGTCGCCCATGCGGCGGTGCTGGCGCGGGCCCGGCGCGATCGCTTGAGGGTGGTCGTGGTGGTCGGCGAACGGCCGGGCGCGGTCGAGGCGACGGTCAAGGCGGCCGCCGAGGCCAATCTCTGAGCCGCCCCCGGCTGTTTCAGCGGCCGCGACCGCGCGTGATAAAATCGAAACGCGCGCCGGGCACGTGTCGCCCGGGTCCGGGCCGTCCGCCTGGGCCGCGTTTCCGGAGATCATGATGCGCCGCGCCCTGCTTTCAATCCTTGCCGCCGCCAGCCTGGCCGTTTCCGGCCTCGTCTCCGCCGGCACGGCCTCCGCCCAGGGTGTCGCCATGTCGGTCGACGGCTGGGCGCGCAGCGAGGCGGCGACCGGCACGGTCTTCTATCGCTGCACGGCGGTGGCCAGTTGCGGCCAGGGCGCGACGGTCAGCTATCGCAAACAGGCCGACGGACCGCTGTCGAGCCTTGCGACCTATCGAACCCAGAATGAGACCGTCGACCGGAACCTGATCGAACGCAGCGCCGGCCGCGTGCTGAGCATCGACATCCTGGAGGTCATCGAAACCGAGGTGGCCGGCGCCAAGGTGCAGACCGCCGTCAAAGTGATCACCCAGGCCGGCGGCCAGCGCGAATATCTGACCAGCACGCGGTTCTCCGATGGCCAGCGCCACTACAGCCTCGTGTCGTCGGGGCCCGACGAGCGTGTCGTCAGGGCCAATCTGGCGGTGTTCCTGCCGGTGGTGATGCTGGCTGCCCAGATCGGCGGCAAGCCGGCGCCGGCGCGCTGAGCGTCACGCCGGCCGATCGGTTTTTGAGACGAATGGTCGGGCGATCGCATTGATCCGGCGCGCGCCACGGTTTAGAGGGACCTGATCCTGCCGAGCCGCCGAGGAGTGCCAAGCGATGAAGGCCCGCGTCACCGTCACGCTGAAGACCGGCGTCCTGGATCCCCAAGGCAAGGCCATCGAGGGCGCGCTGAAGAGCCTCGGCGTCGACGGCATCGACAGCGTCCGCCAGGGCAAGGTGTTCGACCTGGAGCTCGGTGGCGCCGACAAGGCCGCCGCCGAGGCGGCGATCAAGGCGGCCTGCGACAAGCTGCTGGCCAATACGGTGGTGGAAAACTACCGGATCGAAATCTTGTGAATCGCTGATGGCGCCCGGGTGCGGTCCGTGCCAATCGCCATGGACGGAAACCGCGCCCGGGGCGGACAACCGGGGCTCGTCATGGGGCGCAACAGAGCCGTGAAATCGTCGCTTCTCGCCGTCCTCCTGGCGGTTTCGCTCGGGGCCTGCGCCCGGACCGGCGCCCAGACCGGGTTCCGCGCCGCAGACCCCGACACGCCGGTCGCGCTGGGGGCGTCGCGCATTTCCGAGCGGCCGATCGACCCGGACAAGTGGCTGATCCGCTCGGGCGCGCTCAGCCGGCCGAATCGGCCGCCGCAGCAGGTGACCTTCCACATCTGCCGGCAATTGTCCTGCCCGAGCCCGGCCTTCGCGGTGGTCTCCTACACGCCGACCCAGACCCGCGCACCCGACCGCGGCGCGCTCGAACGCATCGCCACCGAGCAGATGCCCGGCCGCAACGAGCTGAACGAACTGGTCGCCTCGGCGCGCGGCGACGGCGCCGTCCACCGGATCATCCTGAGCCGGGTCGCGACCTTCAAGGGCCAGCCGGGCATCGCGGTGGAAATCGAGCGCCGGCGCGACGCCCAATCCCCGGTCATCTATCAGGTCGGCGGCTTTGCCTTTGCCGGCAATCTGATGATTTCGGTCCAGTCGTTCTCGACCGACCGGGCGCTGGCCCGGCGCAACCGCGACCAGATCCTGGACCGGATCGAGATCCGCGAGGGGCCGCGCCCGGACGGGCCGGCGGCTCCGGCCCGGCAGGTGATCCAGGCGGGCGCGCCGGCACCACGTCTTTGACGCCAGCGCGCGGGTCGGGTAGGGGTCCGCGATGAAGGAGACTTCCCGATGAAAGCCGCCGTCATCGTCTTCCCCGGCTCCAATCGCGAGCGCGACATCGCCTATGCGCTGGAGCTGACCTCCGGCGTCAAGCCGGCCATGGTCTGGCATGGCGATAGCGCGCTGCCCGCGGGCACCGACCTGGTGGTTCTGCCCGGCGGCTTCTCCTATGGCGACTATCTGCGCTGCGGCGCGATCGCGGCGCGCGCGGCCATCATGGATGCGGTTCGCGCCCATGCCGCCAAGGGCGGGCTGGTGCTGGGCGTCTGCAACGGCTTCCAGATCCTGTGCGAGGCAGGGCTTCTGCCCGGCGTGCTGATGCGCAATTCCTCGCTGAAATTCATCGCCAGGAACGTCCATCTGAGGGTCGAGCGGTCGAACACGCCGTTCACCCGCCGCTACAATGCCGGCGCGGTGATCGAAGTGCCGGTGGCCCATGGCGAGGGCAATTACATTGCCGACGACGAGACCCTGAAGCGGCTGGAGGCCGAGGGCCGGGTGCTGTTCCGCTATAGCGACGCGGCCGGCACGGTCTCGCAGTCGTCCAACATCAACGGCGCGATGAACGCCATTGCCGGCATCGTCTCCGACAATGGCCGGGTGCTGGGCATGATGCCGCATCCGGAGAATCATGTGGATCCGTCGATCGGCTCGACCGATGGCCGGGCGCTGTTCGAGAGCCTGGCCGAGGCGCTGGAAACGGCCTGAGTTGCCGGCGCGCGAGGCTTGCGGGCCGCGCGGCGTCCGGGCCAGGAAATTGCGGGCAGGCTCTTCCAGCGTGGCATGGCAGACCGTTTCGCCGTTGCGAAATGGACCTTGGACGGTTACTTGCATCGCTTGAGCCGGCGACAGGACGGGCGACGCCAAGGTCCGCTGCCGGCATGAGCTTGGCCCCGCGGCGGAAGACGGCATGAACCCGAACGAACCCAAGATCATTCCGGAACCCAAGAACTTGCCCGAACCGAAGATCACCCCCGAGCTGGTGGCGAGCCACGGCCTGAAGCCGGAGGAGTATCAGCGCATCCTGACGCTGATCGGCCGCGAGCCGACCTTCACCGAGCTCGGCATCTTCTCGGCCATGTGGAACGAGCACTGCTCCTACAAGTCGAGCCGCCTGCACCTGAAGACCCTGCCGACCAAGGCGCCCTGGGTGATCCAGGGGCCGGGCGAGAATGCCGGCGTGATCGATATCGGCGACGGTCTTGCCGCCGTGTTCAAGATGGAGAGCCACAACCACCCGAGCTATATCGAGCCCTATCAGGGCGCGGGCACGGGGGTCGGCGGCATCCTGCGCGACGTCTTCACCATGGGCGCCCGGCCGATCGCGGCCCTGAACGCGCTGCGTTTCGGCGATCCCGACCATCCCAAGACCCGCCATCTGGTGTCGGGCGTGGTCGCCGGCGTCGGCGGCTATGGCAATTCGTTCGGCGTGCCGACGGTCGGCGGCCTGGTCGGCTTCCACACCCGTTATGACGGCAATTGCCTGGTCAATGCCATGGCGGTCGGGCTCGCCCGCACCGATGGCATCTTCTACGCCAAGGCGACCGGGGTGGGCATGCCGATCGTCTATCTCGGCTCCAAGACCGGCCGCGACGGCATTCACGGCGCCACCATGGCCTCGGCCGAATTCGGCGAGGGCGCCGAGGAAAAGCGCCCGACCGTCCAGGTCGGCGACCCCTTCGCCGAGAAGCTTCTGCTCGAAGCCTGCCTCGAGATCATGGCGAGCGACTGCGTCAACGCGATCCAGGACATGGGTGCTGCGGGGCTCACCTGCTCGGCGGTCGAAATGGGCGCCAAGGGCGATCTCGGCGTCGAGCTGCACCTGGAGAACGTGCCGACCCGCGAAGCCGGCATGACGGCCTATGAAATGATGCTGTCGGAAAGCCAGGAGCGCATGCTCATGGTGCTGAAGCCCGAGAAGGAAGAAGAGGCCAAGGCCATCTTCCGCAAATGGGGACTGGATTTCGCGGTCATCGGCCACACCACCGACACGCTGCGTTTCGTGGTCAAGCACCATGGCGAGGTCAAGGCCGACCTGCCGATCAAGGAGCTCGGCGACGAGGCGCCGCTCTATGACCGGCCGCATGTGCCGACCGCGCCGCTCGCGGTGATCGAGCCGGAGAGCATCACGCCGCCGCTGTCGAACGGGGCGGCACTCGTCAAGCTGCTCGGCATGCCGGATCTCGCCTCCAAGCGCTGGGTCTACGAGCAATATGACTCGATCATCCTCGGCAACACCGTCCAGCGCCCGGGCGGCGATGCCGCGGTGGTGCGCGTCGAGCACGGCCCGAAGGGGCTCGCCATGACCGCCGACGTGACGCCGCGCTATTGCGAGGCCGATCCGTTCGAGGGCGGCAAGCAGGCGGTGGCGGAAGCCTATCGCAACATCTCGGCGGTCGGCGCCACGCCGCTGGCGGTGACCGACAACCTGAATTTCGGCAATCCCGAACGGCCTGAAATCATGGGCCAGCTGGTCGGCTGCATCCGCGGCATCGGCGAGGCTTGCCGGGCGCTCGACTTCCCGGTCGTCTCGGGCAATGTCTCGCTCTACAACGAGACCTTCGGCCGGGCCATCCTGCCGACCCCGACGATCGGCGCCGTCGGCGTCATCGACGATTTTTCCAGGAGCGTCGGCATCGCGCCGCAGGCCGAAGGCGACGAGGTTTTCGTGCTCGGCAATACCGATGGCTGGCTCGGCCAGTCGGTCTATCTGCGGGACATCCTGGGCCGCGAGGAGGGGGCGCCGCCGCCGGTCGATCTGGCACTCGAACGCCGCCATGGCGAATTCGTCCGCGGGCTGATCGCCGTGGGGCTCCTGACCGCCTGCCACGACGTCTCGGACGGCGGCCTGCTGGTGGCGCTGGCCGAGATGGCGATGGCCGCCAAGACCGGCATCGCGCTCGAGACCGTGCCCGACGACGTGCCGGCGCATGGCTTCTGGTTCGGCGAGGATCAGGCCCGTTATGTGCTGACCGTCAGGGCCGGCGACATGGACAAGCTGGCGGCGCGCGCGGCCGGCGCGGGCGTCATGCTGACGCGGCTCGGCAAGACCGGCGGGGCCGCGTTGACCCTCCCGGGGGAGCCTCCCATATTGACCAAGGACTTGGCGGCGACGTTCGAGTCGTGGCTGCCGGCCTATATGGGCCAGGCGGCCTGAGCGGAGGAACGACGATGCCGATGGCAGCCGCCGATATCGAGCAGATGATCAAGGAAGCGCTGCCCGACGCTACCGTGGAGATCAAGGACCTTGCCGGCGATGGCGACCATTACGCCGCCACCGTCGTGTCGGAGAGCTTTCGCGGCAAATCGCGGGTGCAGCAGCATCAGATCGTCTATGCCGCGCTGAAGGGCAAGATGGGCGGCGTGCTGCATGCCCTTGCGTTGACGACCAGCGCACCCCATTGATTGGCATAAGCCTATCGTCGAGCGAGAGAACGCCATGACCACGGAAGCCCAGACCAACCCGGCACATGCCAAGATCGACGCCGAATTGAACAGCAGCGACGTCGTGCTGTTCATGAAGGGCACCCCGCAGTTTCCGATGTGCGGGTTCTCCGGCCAGGTCGTTCAGATCCTCGACTATCTCGGGGTTCCCTATAAGGGCGTCAACGTGCTCGATGCCGACGATATCCGCCAGGGCATCAAGGACTATTCGAACTGGCCGACGATCCCGCAGCTTTACGTCAAGCGCGAGTTCATCGGCGGCTGCGACATCACCCGCGAGATGTTCCAGTCCGGCGAGCTGCTCGAACTGATGAAGAGCAAGGGCATTCCGGTTCGCGACTTGACGAGCTGACTTGGTGAGTTGACTTGGTGAGTTGATTTGGCGAGCTGACGCGGCAAAGCCGACGAGCGGCTCGGCTTGGCCCACCGGTTTTCCGGCCTGCTGCGGCGGTCCAAAGGGCCGCCGTTAAGTCTTTGCCAAGAAGTTGCCACAATCGATTGCGACACGAGCTAGAACGGAGGCACCGCGAGAGGGCCTCCTCTCCGTCGCGCGCCGCTGGCCGGCGCTTCGCAAAGCCCAGGATCGCGCACAAGGCGCGGTCGTAAGCCCGAGAGCGCCCGACAGACATGTCCATTCCCCTGTTCCGATCGCAAGTCGTCGCCGTGACATTGGGCCTTTCGATAGGGGCCACCTCGGCGGCGCTGGCGCAGCAGGGCCTGGGCTTTCAGGCCGGACATTCGGCCGGCGTCGGAGCGCCGCTCAATCTCCTGTCGCCGAGTTTCATCGCGCCGACGCCGCGCAACGCCCTGCCGTCGGCGGGTGCCGGTCTCAGCCCGGCGCAGGCCGAGACGGCCGCGCTGGCCGCGCCGCTGCCTTTGCCGCGCCCGGCCGCGGCGCCGCGGCCGGTGATCACACAGGCCTCGGCGCCGGCAGCGGTCGCCGCCGGCCTGGCCTCGCTGCCGCTACCCCAGTCGCAGCCCCAGTCGCAGCCCCAGTCGCAGCCCCTTCGCGACGAATCGGCTGCCGCCCCGCAAGCCCCGGCCTGGCCGACCACACAAGGCTGGTCCGACGACGAACCGCGCGACCGCATCATCATTCCCGGCGCCTTCGCGCGTTCGGCCGCGCGTGCGGCCGAGACCCAGGAGGCAGCGGCTCCGGCCTTGCCCGCCGCCGTGGTCGCCTTCGCGGCGCCCGTGCCGCTGGCCCGGCCAGCCGGCGAGGCGGCGATCGCTGCGGCCGTGTCGACTGCCGGCGGGGCAGGCGCCCCGGCACTGGCCTCGACCACCGCGAACCCGGTCGTGCTGGCCTCTCACGGCAGCGCCACGACCATGGTGATCCCGGCGGCACCCGCGGGCGCCGCTCCCGGCATGGCGCTGCCGCCGGTCGTTTCGACGCCGACACCGGCGCGTGGGCCGGTGCTGGCGTCGCTGCCACCTGACGGCGGCGGCCGCGACTGGCCGCGCTTCCTGCCCGGCACCGCCGGGGTCGAGCGCAATACCGGTCTCGCCGGCGAGCGGGTGATGCCCGATCCGGGCGTGGCGCTGGCCTGCCTGCCACCGCCGGTCCGGCGCGCGCTGAACGATGTCGCCATGCGCTTCGGGCCGATCCTGGTGCGCTCGACCCACCGCGGCAACGGCCGCTTCGTGCGCACCGACGACTGGCGCGGCTCCTACCACAGGGATTGCCGGGCGGCCGATTTCCGGGTCAGCGGCAATGGCGCGGCGGTGATTGCCTTCCTGCGCATGCGGCCCGATCTCGGTGGCGTGAAGCGCTATCGTAACGGCCTGATCCATATCGACGACGGTCCGCGCCGCTCCTGGTGAGGGCGCCGGCGCGACCGGCGAGCGGAGATCGATCAAATCCGGTGATCCACCGATCAGATCACTCCATTTGCGCGCAGCACCATTCTCGATCACTTTCTGCCGCAACGGCAGGAGGCTCCTATGTTGCTCGTCGGCATGCTCGACAGTCCCTATGTGCGGCGCTCGGCGATCGCCGCCACGCTGCTCGGCGTCACATTCGAACATCAGTCGGTTTCGGTGTTCCGGCACATGGACCGGTTCCGTGCCATCAATCCCTTGATCAAGGCGCCGTCGCTGGTCACCGACGACGGCACGGTGCTGATGGAATCGCAGCTGATCATCCAGCACCTCGAGGATGTCTCCGGCAAATCGCTGCGGCCGGTGGTGCCGACGGCACGCATCGCCGATCTCCGCGCGACCGGTCTTGCCATCGTCACCTGCGAGAAGGCGATCGGCATCGAATATGAGCGCAAACGCCCCGAGGCGGTCCGTTATCAGCCCTGGCTCGACCGCGTGCGCGACCAGTTGCAGGAGGCCTTGGCCGCGCTCGACATGATCGCCTGTGACCAGTGGAAGACCGGCCCCGGGCCCTGGAGCCCTGGCGCGATCGGCGCCGCGGTCGCCTGGGGCTTCATCCGCTTCACCATTCCAGACGTCGTGCCGGCCGATGCCTTCCCGGCGCTGGCGGCCCATGCCGCGCGCTGCGAGGCGACAGAGGTGTTCAAGCACTGGCCGATCGACCGGGAGACGCCGTGAGGGTGGAGGGGGCCGGTCGATGGCGCCGTGACGCACTCTGCGCCTGGGGCCTTATCCTGCGAGAGGGGGTAGATTGCGTCGCCAATATGCGCTGGGCGTCCAACTTACACACTACGTCATCCCCGGCCGAGCGAAGCAAGGGGAAGGGGATCCAGGGGGCCGCTTGGCCGCGCTTTCAACGCGTGATCGGGCGCGGAGAGCGCTCCGCGTCGGGGATTTCGCAGCGTCGTCGTTTCAGCCCTTCAACTCCTGGATCCCCTTCCCCTCGCTTCGCTCGGCCGGGGATGACGTAGCGTTTTTCCGGCAGCCGGTTGGGCCGTTTCGCCGTCGCTTCGGGCGTCCTCGCGCCCGCAACGAAAAAGGCCGCTCCGAAGAGCGGCCTTTTGCAGTCTCGGTCGCTGAAACCAATCAGCGCGAATAGAACTCGACGACCAGCGAGGGTTCCATCTGGACCGCGTAGGGCACTTCCGACAGGGTCGGAATGCGCGCCAGCGTGGCCGACATCTTGCCGTGGTCGACGCTCAGGTAGTCGGGAACGTCGCGCTCGCCGGACTGGACGGCTTCCAGCACCAGGATGAGCTGGCGGGAGGCTTCCTTGACCTCGATCACATCGCCGACCTTGACCTTGTAGGACGGGATGTTGACGCGGCGACCATTGACCTTGATGTGGCCGTGGTTGACGAACTGGCGGGCGGCGAACACGGTCGGCACGAACTTGGCGCGGTAGATCACCGCGTCGAGACGGCGCTCGAGCAGGCCGATCAGGTTCTCGCCGGTAT
The DNA here is from genome assembly GCF_005144885.1 of Phreatobacter stygius. Classification (NCBI taxonomy): domain Bacteria; kingdom Pseudomonadati; phylum Pseudomonadota; class Alphaproteobacteria; order Hyphomicrobiales; family Phreatobacteraceae; genus Phreatobacter; species Phreatobacter stygius. The sequence continues at coordinate 127,780 of NZ_CP039690.1, read as the reverse complement.
CGCCCTTCACCCGCACGGCCTCGGTATAGGTCGCGTGGAACTGCTTCTCGGAGATGTTGCCGTAATAGCCCTTGAGCTTCTGCTTGGCCTTCAGCTGGGTGCCGAAGTCCGAGAGCTTGCTCTTGCGGCGCTGGCCGTGCTGGCCCGGGCCATATTCGCGGCGGTTGACCGGGCTCTTCGGACGACCCCAGATGTTCTGGCCCATCCGGCGGTCAATTTTATACTTGGCGGCGTGACGCTTCGACATCGCGTGTCCCTTGTCGTTATCAATCGATAGGAGACGCGCCCTCCTCTTGTCCCCTGGGGGGACACGACAGACCAGGCCGAAGCCCGATCGCGGGTGCGCAAAATTCCCACGGGTCGCCCGAGAGCGATCCGTCGAGAAGCGGCGTGCTTACAGAGGCCGGCCGCTCATGTCAATGAAGCGGCAGCGGATCGATGAGCGTTTCGCCGATGCCGAAGCCGGAAAAGACCGCTGCGAGCGCGCCGCGGGCGGCGCCGTCGGTCAACAGCGCGACAGCCGGCGCCGCCTTCGCCGCCGGCCGGGCCGGTCCGAGCAATTGCACGACGCGCCGGGCAATGGCCGGCGCCGGGTCGATCCAGGTCACGGCAAAGGGCGCGACGCGGCGGAACGTCTCGACCAGCAGCGGGTAATGGGTGCAGGCCAGCACCACGGTGTCGGTGCGCCTGTCGCCCTCGACAACGAAACAGGGCGCGATCTCGGCCGCGATCGCCGGTTCGTCGGCGGGCTCGCCGCGCATGACCGCTTCGGCAAGGCTTGCCAGATGCACGGAGCCGACCAGCGTCACGGTGCAGCCGAGCCCGAATTCGGCGATCAGCGACCGGGTGTAGTCGCGGGCGACCGTGCCGGGGGTGGCGAGCACGCTGACCAGGCGCGAGGCCGATTGCTCGCAGGCCGGCTTGATCGCCGGCACCGTGCCGACAAAGGGTAGCGCGAAGCGCTGGCGCAGGTGCGGCATGACCAGTGTCGACGCCGTGTTGCAGGCGATGACAACGCAATCCGGCTGGTGGGTGGCGATCAGCCGTTCCATGACGGCGAGAACCCTTGATATCAGATGGTCTTCCGACAGTCGGCCATAAGGAAAGGCCGCGTCGTCGGCGCAATAGACGAAGCGCGCGTCGGGCCTGAGCCTGACGATCTCGCGGTGGACGGTGAGCCCGCCGAGCCCGGAATCGAACACCAGGATGGTCGGCGCGCGGGTCAAGATGTCGGCGCTTGGCTTGATCGTCTGGTGCATGCCGGCAAACGGATCAAAAGTCCTGGAGTCGAAGGTGATACGCATCACGAACCTTCACGCGACAATTGGCCGGATTTTGGTGGAAAAGCGTTAAGTTTTCGCCAGCGTGCCGGTGACCCGATGCGCGCCGCGCCGGTTCCGGCGGCTCTGGTCCAAGGCATCCCAGATGCGCGCTATCTCGGCGTTGACGGAGCGCGCCAATCCCGGCCACTTAATCGTTGAAAATCCGGTCATCGAAGACCCGGTGGTTTGCCATTCAACTTGGAGGATCCGATGCACCAGACGCCGAAGCCCTATACGCTTGCCGAACGCCTGCGCGCCGGCGAGAGCCTGTTCACCGCCTGGCTCAGCATGCCCGAGCCGCTGATCGCCGACGCAATCGCGCGGGAAGGCTTCGACGCCGTCACCTTCGACATGCAGCACTCCTCGATCGACCTGATGGGCGCCATGCGCGGCATCTCGGCGGTCAACCATGCCGGCAAGCCGGCGGGCGTCAGGGTCGCGCTGGAGGATTTCGGTGGTGCGGCCCGGCTGCTCGACGTCGGCGCGGAAATCATCATCGCGCCGATGATCAATTCGGTCGCCGACGCCAAGCGTTTCGCCTCCGCGACCAAATACCCGCCGCTCGGCGACCGCTCCTGGGGTGGCAACCGGTTCCAGCAGCTCACCGGCCTGGGTCCGCAGGAATACCTGCAGAAGGCCAATACGATGACCGTGACGCTCGCCATGATCGAGACCACGGCGGCGCTTGCCGCGGTCGACGATATCCTGGCCGTGCCCGGTATCGACGGCGTCTTCGCCGGCCCCTCGGACCTATCGATCACCCTGCTCAAGGGCGCGAAGCTCGACCCCAACAACGAGGTCGTGGTCGACGCCTTCGACAAGATCATGACGGCGGCGAAAAAGGCCGGCAAGCTCACCGGCTGTTATGCGCCGAGCTTCGAAAAAGCCAAGGAGCTGGCGAGCCAAGGCTGGGGCTTCATCACGCTGGTCAACGACGCCATCATCATCCGCGGTGGTGCTCAAGCCGCCCTGAAGGTGGTGCGCGGCTGATCCGCGCGCGCCCGGCGGTTCAGCCGAGCGCCTTCATGAAGCCGGCGAACCGCATCAGACCCTCCGGCCACGGTCCGTGGCCGGACGCGGTGTTGATGTGGCCGGCTTCGCCCGCGTCCGACAGAGCCGAACCCCAGGAGTAACCGAAATCCTCGGCGCGCGCGTAAGCGCAATGCGGGTCGTTGCGGCTGGCGACCAGGACCGAGGGGAAGGGCAGGGGATCGCGCGGGATCGGTGCGAAGGCCCGGTCGACGTCGGGAATATCGGCGCCCTGTTCGATGTCGGGCATGCTGACCAGGAAGGCGCCGTGCACGACGCCTCTCGGGAACAGCGGCGCCGCATGCGCCACCGTGATGACGCCAAGCGAATGGGCGACCAGCACGACGGGCCGCGTGCAGGAGGCGACCGCGGTGGCGAGACTGTCGACCCAGCGCGCTTTTTCAGGCTTGTGCCAATCGCCGAGATTGACCCGATGCGCGGTCGGCAGCTTGGCCTCCCAGCGCGACTGCCAGTGGTCTTCGCCGGAATTGGTGTAGCCGGGAACGATCAGGATATCGGCGTCGGCAGTGCGCATCGGATCAGCTTGCTCCGAATACCCGGCTGAAGATCGTGTCGACGTGTTTCAGGTGGTAACCGAGGTCGAACTTCTCCTCGAGCTCGGCCTCGCTCAACGCCTTGCGGACATCGGCGTCGGCCTTCAGCAGCGTCAGGAAGTCGCCTTCGCCGCGCCAGACCGGCATGGCGTTGCGCTGGACCAGCCGATAGGCATCCTCGCGCGACACGCCCTTCTGGGTCAGCGCCAGCAGCACGCGCTGGGAGTGGACGAGGCCGCCGAGCCGGTCGAGGTTCTTCTGCATGTTGGCCGGATAGACCAGGAGCTTGTCGATGACGCCGGTGAGGCGGACCAGCGCGAAGTCGAGCGTCACGGTGGCATCCGGGCCGATCATCCGCTCGACCGAGGAATGCGAGATGTCGCGCTCGTGCCAGAGCGCGACGTTTTCCATTGCCGGCATGGCCATGCCGCGGACGAGGCGGGCAAGGCCGGTGAGATTTTCGGTGAGCACCGGATTGCGCTTGTGCGGCATGGCCGACGAGCCCTTCTGGCCCTCGGAGAAGAATTCCTCGGCCTCCAGCACCTCCGAACGCTGCAGGTGGCGGATCTCGACGGCCAGCCGCTCGACGGACGACGCGACCACGCCAAGGGTCGCAAAGAACATGGCGTGGCGGTCGCGCGGGATCACCTGGGTGGAGACCGGCTCGACCTTCAGTCCCATCGCCTTGGCGACATGGTCTTCGACGCGCGGATCGATCTGCGCGAAGGTGCCGACCGCACCGGAAATGGCGCAGGTGCGCACCTCCTCGCGCGCCGCCTCCAGGCGGGCGAGCGAACGGTCGAACTCGGCATAGGCTTGCGCCAGCTTCAGGCCGAAGGTGGTCGGCTCGGCATGGATGCCGTGCGAACGGCCGATGGTCGGCGTGAGCTTGTGCTCGAAGGCGCGCCGCTTCAGCGCCGCCAGCAGGGCCTTGGTGTCGGCGATCAGGAGATCGGCGGCGCGCACCAGCTGGACGTTGAAACAGGTGTCGAGCACATCGGACGAGGTCATGCCCTGGTGGACGAAGCGCGAATCCGGCCCGATGAACTCGCCGAGATGGGTCAGGAAGGCGATGACGTCGTGCTTGACCTCGCGCTCGATGGCGTCGATCCGCTCGACATCGAAGGTAACGTCCTTGGCGCGCGCCCAGATATTGGCGGCAGCCTCCTTCGGGATCACGCCGAGCTCGGCCAGCGCATCGCAGGCATGGGCCTCGATCTCGAACCAGATGCGGAACTTGGTCTGCGGCTCCCAGATGGCGGTCATCTCGGAACGGGAATAGCGCGGGATCATCGCGGGGCCTCGGCGGAAAAAGGGGTCGTGCGCGGTCTAGCAGGCGGGCGGCATCGCCGCAAATGCGGGCGCGCGCCGTCTCAGGGGCCAAGCCTCGCCGCCACCGCGAGATGGCGGCCGTCGGGGGTCTCGAACCCCTTGGCCAGGACCAGGATCAGGACGACCAGGACCGGCGGCGCATTGGTCCCGACCGGGGGATGATAGGTCACGACATCGGCGATGCGGTAGCCGAAGGGCAGGCCCCGGTTTGGCGGGATCGCCCGGTCCTCGTGCAGGGTGCGGGCGGTCTCGCCGGTCTTCAGCACCAGCCGAAAGCCCTTGGTCTCGTCGTAAGGCGACGGCGAGGGCAGGTCATATTCGGCAAGCTCGAGAGTGAGCGGCGGGTCGACCGGCGGATGCACGATCCGCGGCACGAAGGCGACGCGGTGCGGATCGGCCGAGATCTCGGAGATCGGATTGCTGGCGACCAGCTCGCCGCGCGGCGATATGCCTGACAGCAGCGGCCTGGCGCGGGCGGCTGCCGCGGCGCGCGCCTGGGCTATGGTCCTGGTCTCGTCCTCGAGGCGGACGCGCACCGGCGTGCCCGGCACCCAGGTGTCACGCGCGGTATCGACGACATAGATGGTGGCATAGGGAAAACCGCTTCCGTCCGCGGTGCCATATTCCTCGAAGGCGAACCGGCTGCCGTCGGCGTTGAAGCCGAGCAGGGAACGGCTGGCGATGTCGCCGGCCGCCGCCGCGGCAGGCGCCAGAACCGCACAAAGCAGCATCAGCAAGCGGATCATCGGGCGCTCCCCACCGGAGACGCAGCCTGGCAGGCGCCGGGCGATCCGGCAATCAGCGCCGGTGGGCGCGCCAGAACAGCCCGGCGACCATCACCGGCAGCAGCGCTCCCCAGGGCCACCAGAGCCGGAAGGCGGTCGAGACATAAAGCGTGAAGGCATAACCAAGGCCGAAGACGTGATGCCAAAGGGTCATCTCGCCGTCCGGGTCCTCGGAGATCGCCAGAGAGCGGGAATGAACGGCGAAGACGATGCCGGGCGCGATCAGCATGGTGGCGGCGGCGCCGATCAGGGCAAAGCCGAGCCAGAGTGCGAAGGGGGCGCCGTCGAAGCGGCGACGCAGCCCTTCCAGGGCGCGCCAGAACAGCGCCATGCCGGGAAACAGCGGCAAGGCCTGCAGGCAGACCACCGACAGGCTGCGCCAGGAGGGCGCGTGTCCGGCCCGGATCGACAGTGTCGCAGCGGCGGCGATCGCCACCAGCATGACCCAGAAGCCGACCCTGAAGGCGCGCCGCCACGGGCCGTCGTCGCGCGCGGGGGCCGGTTTGACGGCCCGGCGCGGGGCGGCGGCGGCGGTGGTTGCCGCACGTGGACGCCTTGGCCGGCGGACCGGGGCTTCGCCGGCCTCGTCCGCACCGTCGACTTGAACTTTCGCTGCCTGAGTCGTCGCCATGACACCGAGCTTACCGGCGAGCGGTTGACGGGGTCTGAATCACGTTGGGGGCAGGGGGGTGAAGTCGCTGTCGGGCGAGGCAAGCCCGGCCAGGACGAGAATTGCCTGGGGGCTCGTGGACGACAATGATCCTTGGGCTCAGAGGCGCTCGTGACCCCGGACGGCACGAGCGCCCCACCGCCTTAGACCATGGTGCCGCGAGCGCCGTCGGCGGCGGTGCGGATCGCCTCGATATGGGCGGCGTAATGCGCCGGCCCGCCCTTGAACACCGCGGAGCCGGCGACCAGCACGTCGGCGCCGGCGGCGGCGACCAGCGGCGCGGTCTGCGGCGTGATCCCGCCGTCGATCTCGATGACGATGTCGCGGCCGGCGATCATCTGCCGGATCCGGGCGACCTTCTGAACCTGCGAGGCGATGAAGGCCTGGCCGCCGAAGCCTGGGTTGACCGTCATGACCAGGATCAGGTCGGTGAGGTCGAGCACATGGTCGAGCACGTTCTCGGGCGTCGCCGGATTGAGCGAGACGCCGGCCTTCTTGCCGAGATTGCGGATCGCCTGCAGCGAGCGGTGCAGATGCGGCCCGGCCTCGGCATGGACGGTGACGATGTCGGAGCCGGCCTTGGCGAAGGCCTCCAGATAGGGATCGGCCGGCTGGATCATCAGGTGCACGTCGAACACCTTGCTGGTGTGCGGGCGCATGGCCTTGATGACATCGGGTCCGAACGAGATGTTCGGAACGAAATGACCGTCCATCACGTCGAGGTGGATCCAGTCGGCGCCGGCGGCGTCGACCGCGCGCACCTCCTCGCCGAGTTTGGAAAAGTCGGCGGCCAGGATCGAGGGGGCGATCAGGATGGGATTGGTCATCGCAGTCTCCGTGTCGTGTCGCCGGTACCATGCGACAAGGTGCCCGGGCAATGAGGAGCTGGCCTGCGCTTGTCTGGCGCATGGCGAAACGGCACTGTGACGACCGCATTGAAATGATGGTCGGGCAATGACTGCAATCCATGATGTCTTGGTTCTGGGCGCCGGCATGGTCGGCGTTTCCGCGGCGCTCGAGGCGCGCCGCCGGGGTCTGTCGGTGGTGCTGGTCGACCGGCGCGGGCCGGGCGAGGAAACGAGCTATGGCAATTCCGGGGTGATCGATGGCGGCAACCTCTATCCGGTGGCCATGCCGCGCGACCTGCCGACCCTGTTCAAACATGCGCTGAACCGCCAGACCGCATCCCATTACCATCTCGCGGCGCTGCCGAGGGTGGCTGGCTGGATGTTCGACTATTGGCGCTGGTCGGCGGTCGACAAGCTGGAGGAGACGGCGCGTGTCATGCGGCCGTTCTTCGCCGAGGCGGTCGGCAGCCATCGCGAATTCGCCAAGATCGCCGGTGCCGAGCGCTTCTTCCGCCAGGACGGCTGGCTGGAGCTCTACCGCCTGCAGTCGAGCCTCGACGCCCAGGAGCGCCGGCTGAAGCTTGCCAAGGAATACGGCCTGAACAGCACCAAGCTGAGCATGGGCGAGACGCTGGAGCTGGAGCCGCATCTGAAGGGCGCCTTCGCCGGCGCGATCTGGCAGCAGGATTCCGATACGGTGTCGAGCCCGGGCGGCGTCACCAAGGCCTATGCCGAGGCCTTCGTCGCGGCCGGCGGCCGGCTCGCCAAGGGCGACGCCATGACGCTCGCCAAGGTGCCCGAGGGCTTCGCGGTGGATACCGACGAGGGCCGCGTGCTCGCCCGTCAGGCGGTGGTGGCGCTGGGCATCTGGTCGAAGGATCTGGTCGCCAAATTCGGCTACTCGGTGCCGCTGGCCGCCAAGCGCGGCTATCACCGGCACTATCAGCCGAAGGGCAATGCCTTCCTGTCCCGGCAGGTCTGCGACGAGGATGTCGGTTATGTGCTCTGCCCGATGGAACAGGGGATAAGGCTGACCACCGGGGTCGAGATCGCGCTTGCCGAGGCGCCGAAGACGCCGGTGCAGGTCGAGCGCGCCTTCCGCGCCGCCAGCGACCTGTTCGACCTGGGCGAGCCGGTGGAGGCCGAACCCTGGATGGGCCGCCGGCCGGCAACGCCGGATTCGCGGCCGATCATCGGGCCGGCACCCGGCCATGAGGGGTTGTGGTTCGCCTTCGGCCACGGCCATTGGGGGTTCACCCTTGGCCCGGCGACCGCCAAGGCGCTGCTCTCGGCCATGTCCGGCGAGCCGCCGCATGTCGACCTGACGCCTTATCGGATGGGCCGCTGGGGCTGAATACCAGGGTCCGGTGCGAACCGGGCCGGCCTTCGCTCCGGGCTGCCGGCTGCCACGGTTCAACCGGTTCGTCGCCTACGGGAGTTTCACCCATGCATGTCGTGATGCTCGCCTTTCCGCGCATGACCCAGCTCGACCTGACCGGGCCGTTCGAGGTGTTCACCCGGTTCAAGGAGTTGCAGGTCGACCTGGTCTGGAAGACGGCCGGGCCGGTCACCGACGCCTCGGGTCTTCGCCTCGTCCCGTCCAAGACCTTCGCCGACTGTCCGCCGGCCGACATCCTGTTCGTGCCGGGCGGGCCGGGCCAGATGGCGCTGATGGAAGACCAGGAGACCCTGGACTTCCTGCGTGGCCAGGCGAAAGGGGCAAGCTGGATCACCTCGGTCTGCACCGGCTCGCTGGTGCTGGCGGCGGCAGGCCTCTTGACCGGCTATCGCGCCACCAGCCATTGGGCCTCGATCGACCAGCTCACCCTGTTCGATGTCGAAGCTGTGTGCCAGCGCGTGGTGGTCGACCGCAACCGGGTGACCGGTGCCGGCGTCACCTCGGGCATCGATTTCGGCCTGACCTTGACCGCCATGCTGTTCGGCGAAGAGCGGGCGCGGGCAGCCCAGCTCGGCATGGAATATGACCCGGAGCCGCCCTTTGCCGGCGGCACGCCGTCGACCGCGCCGGCCGCGACAGTCAGCGCGGTCACCGCTGTCCTGGCGCCGTTCCTGGCGGAGCGGGTGGCGATATCGAAACGCGCGGCGGCGGCGCTGAAGGCGAGCGTGGACGTCAAGCCTTGAAGTCGAAGATCCGGCCGGGACCGGTCGAGGGCTTGGGACCGGCATTGGCCCGGACCTCTTCGACGGCGGCCTCCGGATGGGCGATCAGCGCATCGAAGGCTTCTTCGGGCATGACCGCCCGGCCGACGCTCGCGGCAAGCTCTTCGGCCTTGGCCGGGTCGTTGGTCGGGTTCTGGGGGTCGAACCCGTGCCGGGCGAGGGCCGCGTCCTCGCTGGTGACGCATGCATAGCCATTGATGATCGGGATCATGGCGACACGCTCCCTTTAGTACAATCCTGTAATGTAGGTTTCCGCCCTTGCCATTACCCTAAATCGGGCCGGCCGGCGGACCGGTTGTTGGCTTGATGGTTAGCAACATCTTGCCCGAACCGATCGGGCTGTCTCGACAACCGGCACGGCCCATGGCTTAGTCTGGCCTGACGGGAGACCCATCATGACCATCGAAGCCTGGCTCGCCTTTACCGCCGCATCCACCATCCTGCTGCTGATCCCGGGGCCGACGGTTCTGCTGGTCGTCTCCTACGCGCTCGGCCAGGGCTGGCGCACCGCCTTGCCCATGGCGGTCGGGGTGGCGCTCGGCGATTTCACCGCCATGACGCTGTCCATGCTCGGTGTCGGTGCGCTGCTGGCGACGTCGGCCACCGTGTTCACCGTGCTGAAATGGATCGGCGCCGCCTATCTCATCTGGCTCGGCATCAAGCTCTGGCGCGCCGGCGGCGCGCTGCAGGCGGAACCGCGCCATGATGCGGTGTCGGCCGCGAAAATGCTCGGCCATGCCTGGCTGGTGACCGCGCTGAACCCGAAAAGCATCACCTTCTTCGTCGCCTTCCTGCCGCAGTTCCTCGATCCGAAGGTCGATTTCCTCACCCAGATGCTGGTGTTCGAGACGACCTTCCTCGTGCTCGCCTTCGCCAATGCCTTCGGCTACGCGCTGGTCGCGGCCAAGGCGCGCGGCCTGGTGGCGAATGCCCGGGCCATCGGCCTGTTCAACCGGGTCGGCGGCTCGCTGCTGATCGGCGCGGGCGTGGCAACCGTCGGCTTGCGCGCCGGGCAGAACTGACGGCCGAGGCGTCAAGGTCGAGGCGTTCTTGGGCGTCAGGCCGCGCGGATCGCCGCCAGGAGATCGTCGAAACCACCGAACAGGGCGTTCGAGCGCAGCATGCGCCGGCCGCTTGCGTCGGTGACGACAAGGGTCGGCACACCCTGAGCGCCCAAAGCGGCCATCATCTGGCGGGCCTTGTTGGTGCGCGCGCGGTTGGCGGCAACCAGCGCGTCGCTTGGCGTCGCGATCAGGCCGGCGGCCGCGTCGAGGCCGGCCTCGCGCAGGATTTCGGCGAGCCGGGCGGGCGAGACGATGTCGCGGCCATCGACATAACGCGCTTCCTGGATCGCGTTCAGCGCGTCGCGCTCGGCGTCCGGCGCGGTCAGCGACACGGCGGTGAGCGCCAGGGTCGCCGGCCCGGAATCGAACATTTGCGGCCGGGCATTCAAGGCTGGTGCGTTCAGCACCTTCTGCCGGTAGGCCTCGGTGAAGCGCTGGCCGCTGAGGCGTTCGATGCGCTGGTCGTTGGACCAGGCATAGGCGGCGAAGCCCTGGTCCATCGGCCTCGCGCCATCACCGGAAAACAGCCCGGTCGGAGCGAGCTCGACCGTGATGCCGGGCGTCGCGGCGAGCTGCCGCACCATGGGCGCGGCGCCGTAACACCAGCCGCAGAGCGGATCGAACAGATAGGTGACGTGCAGGCTGTCGGGCGCGCTCGGGTCGGTCATGACGATGCTCCGAATTCAGCGCGCCATGCCGGCAAGGCGCCGGGCACGGCGAGCGCGGTCGCCTCGTGGACGGCGCGCGCCACGGCGCGGGCGAGCACGCTGGCGGCGGTCGCGCCGATCAGCGCCATATCGCGCGGGATATCGGCGAGCGGCTGCTTGCCGGTGGCGGCGGCGAACACCGTGTCGCCGTCGAGCGGCGTATGGATCGGCCGGATCGCGCGGCCGAGCCCGTCCTGCGCCATGACGGCGAGGTGGCGGGCTTCCGCCTTGGTCAGGACGGCGTCGGTAGCGACCAGCGCGATGGTGGTATTGGCCGCCGTCGTGCCCTTGAGCTTGATCCGGTTGGCGTCCGCTGGCCAGGGCGAGGGCAGGCCGCGGCCGCCGAACTCGCCGTGCTGTTCGTCGGTGGCGGCCCAGAAATGCCCTGTCGATCCGATGGTGACGCTGCCGAGCGCATTGACCGCGACCAGCGCGCCGACCCGGTGGCCCGAGGGCGACAGGGCGGAGGCAGTGCCGAGCCCGCCCTTGAGGTCGGCGGTATTGGCACCGGTGCCGGCGCCGACGGTGCCCATGGCGACCGGGCCGGCGCGTGCCGCCTCCGCAGCGCTGAAGCCGAGCTCGCGATAGGGCCCATAGCGGCCCCATGACTTGTCGCCACCGTTCAACAGGTCGAACAGGATAGCGCCGGGCACGATCGGCACCCGCGTCGCGCCAATGGCGAAGCCGCGGCCCTGGGCGACCAGCCAGGCGCCGATGCCGGCGGCGGCCTCCAGTCCGAAGGCCGAGCCGCCCGACAGCGCGATGGCGTCGACGGCCTGGACGGTCCTTTCCGGATCCAACAGGTCGGTTTCGCGCGTGCCGGGCGCGCCGCCGCGCACATCGACGCTGCAAACGGCCGGTTGGTCGAAGATGATGGCGGTGACGCCGGTGGCGCGCACGAGGTCGGTGGCATGGCCGACGGTGAGCCCGGCGACGTCGGTAATGGCGTTCAGCACGATGATGGTGATCCGGTGATTGTCTTCACGAACGATCACGCCTGTGCGATCAGCTGAAGTCAACGCTTCCGATTGGCCGAAGAGGGCGATAGACGAGAAGGCATCCGGCGATGGCGCATCTGGCCTTTGCCGCGGCATCGCATGGATGCGGCAGACGTGTTGGCGGAACCTGAATGCCTGATGTGACCATCACCGCGGCATTGATCGCGGGCCTTGTCAGTTTCCTGTCGCCCTGCGTCTTGCCGCTGGTGCCGCCTTATCTGGTCTATCTGACCGGGGCGACGCTCGACGACCTCGCCGAAATCGACACCGGCCGCGCGCTGGTCAAGCGCGCGGTATCGCTGGCGCTGGTCTTCGTTGCCGGTTTCACCACGGTCTTCGTGCTGCTCGGTGCCTCGGCCTCGATGATCGGGCAGGTGGTGCGGGTCCATTCGGGGACGCTCGCCAGCGTTGCCGGCGTCGCCATCATCATCATGGGCCTGCATTTCCTCGGCCTGTTCCGCATTCCGCTGCTCTATCGGCAGGCCAAGGTCGACGTCGTGCCGCGGGCCGGTCCGGTCGGCGCCTATGTCATGGGGCTTGCCTTCGCCTTCGGCTGGACGCCCTGCATCGGCCCGGTGCTGGCGGCGATCCTGGCGGTGGCGGCTTCCGAAATGACCGTGTATCGCGGCGCGCTGCTGCTGGCGGCCTATTCGGTCGGCCTCGGCATTCCCTTTGTCCTGGCGGCGCTGGCGATCCGCCGGTTCCTCGGCTTCGCCGCGGCGGTCAAGAAGCGGCTGCGCGCCATCGAAATGGTGATGGGCGGGCTGCTGGTCGCCACCGGCATCGCCTTCCTCACCGGCGGAATGGCGACCGCAGCTTTCTGGTTGCTCGAGACTTTTCCGGCGCTTGCCGCGATCGGGTGAGGGGATTTCGATCGAGACCCCGCTGCGCTGCCGGTCTGCAACGCGTCTCGTCCGCCCCATGAAAAACCCCGCCCGGATTGCTCCGGGCGGGGCGGCGTCCCCTCTGGACGGGAGGCCTTGAGGCCTCGGATTCGGCTCAGTTCTCGGTATAGGTGATCTTGCCGTCCGCGCCGCGGCGCCACGTATAGGTGACGTAGTCGGCGCGGGTGATGTCACCCTTCTTGTCGTAGGAAATATCGCCGATCACGGTCTTGAACACCACGCCGGAGCGCATGTACTCGGCGACCTTCTTCGGATCCAGCGAGTTGGTGGCAATTGCCGCCTGCTGGAAGATCTGCACGGCCGCGTAGCTGTAGAGCGTATAGGCCTGCGGCTCGAACCTGCGGCCGGTGCGGAAGCGCTCGACGATGGCGCGGGCTTCCGGACGGTTGCGCGGGTCCGGCGGGAAGGTCATCAGCGTGCCGATGGCGCCGGGACCGGCAATGGCGGCGAATTCATCGTCGGCAATGCCGTCGCCCGACATGAGCGGCGCCTGGACGCCCTGGTCGCGCATCTGGCGAACGATCAGGCCGCCTTCGGTGTGCAGGCCGCCCCAATAGACGATGTCGACACCGGCGGCCTTCAGCTTGGAGATCAGCGCCGAGAAGTCCTTTTCGCCGGTATTGACGCCTTCATAGATCACTTCGCGGATCCCAGCGGCGTTGAGCGCCTTCTGGGTCTCGTCGGCGAGACCTTTGCCATAAGTCGTCTTGTCGTGGACGATGGCGATCTTCTTGCCCTGGTAGTTGCGGACGAGATAGGCGGCGGCGACCGCGCCCTGCTGGTCGTCGCGGCCGCAGGTGCGGAACGCGTTCCACAGACCGCGCTCGGTGATCCGCGGGTTGGTGGCGGACGGCGTGATGAAGACCATGCCGTTCTCGGCATAGACTTCAGAAGCCGGCATGGTGACGCCGGAGTTGAAGTGACCGATCACGAATTTTATGCCGTCGCCGACGAATTTATTGGCGACGTTGACGCCCTGGCGGGGATCGGACACGTCATCGCCGACCGACAAGGTGATGCGCTGACCGAGAATGCCGCCAGCGGCATTGATGTCCTCAACGGCCTGTTCCGTGCCCTGGCGCAGCTGGGCGCCAAAGGCCGCGTTGGGACCGGTAATGGGACCTGCGACCCCGAGACGGATCTGTGCCTGGGCGGGTATCGCCAGGGCCAGACCCAGGCCGAGCGTCAGCCCGGCTAGGAACTTATTGGTCATCTCTCATCCTTCCCTTAGAGAGTTGAAGCTTGGTGGACGTCCCAGTCGAGGACGGAAGACGCCGCCCTTGGCGAGATCGAACACCCTTTCACGTGAATTGTCAGCCGTTCGTTGGTGTTCTCTGCTGTCATCAGGAACCTTCCGGACGGGAAGACAGAGGGGCCGGCCGCCTGGTCCAGGAAAGCGGTCCGGAACGTTCGTAGAGCCACCAATATTGCGACGACATCTGGCGGGCGCGGGTGGCGCGCCAGGCGATGATGCCGATCGCGATGAGGATGACGGTGTCGACCAGGTAGTAGCGCAGCGACAGGAGCGTGCCGTGGAACAGCGCGAAATGGATGAAGCGGATGACCAGCCCGAGGATCAGCAGATAGAGCACGGTCTGGGGAATGCCGCGCCAGGTTTCGGCGCAGGCCTTGCCGGTCATCCAGGCGCCCCAGCCGCCCATCAGGATGGTGACCAGCAGGAACAGCCAGATCGAGGGTTCTTCGTAGAGAATGCCCTGCATCAGTGCCGTCCTCCCTCGAGATAGGCGGCGCGGACCTCTTCGCGCGCCAGGAGTTCGGCGCCGGTGCCCGACAGGGTGACGGCGCCATTGACCATGACATAACCGCGATGGGCGAGCTTCAGGGCGTGATAGGCGTTCTGTTCGACCAGGAAGACGGTCAGCCCCTCCAGGCGGTTCAGCTCGCGGATGGCGTTGAAGATGCCGGCGACGATCAAGGGCGCCAGGCCGAGCGAGGGCTCGTCGAGCAGCAAGAGCTTGGGCCGGCTCATCAGGGCACGAGCGATCGCCAGCATTTGCTGCTCGCCACCCGACAGCGTGCCGCCGCGCTGGTCGCGCCGTTCCTTCAGGCGCGGAAACAGGGCGAAGACCTTGTCGAGATCCTCGGCGAAACAGGCCGGGTCCGACAGCGAGGCGCCCATCTGCAGGTTCTCGTAGACCGACATGCGCGCGAAGATGCGTCGTCCCTCGGGCGACTGGGCGATGCGCCGGCGCATGATCTCGTGGGTCGGCATGCGCGTGATGTCGACGCCGTCATAAACGATCGAGCCGCGGCGCGCCTGCGGGCTGCCGCAAATGGTCATCATCAGCGTCGACTTGCCGGCGCCGTTGGCGCCGATCAGCGTGACGATTTCGCCCGGCTCGACATCGATGTCGACGCCCTTCAAAGCCTGGATCGAACCGTAGAAGGTCTCGACCCCGCGCACCGAGAGCAGCGCGGTCATAGTCCAACCTCCGCTTCGACCTTCTCGACTTCGCTGTCGTCGACGCCGAGATAGGCGGCGATGACCTTCGGATCCTCGCGCACCTCGGCGGGCGAGCCGTCGGAGATCTTGCGGCCATAGTCGAGCACCACGACGTGGTCGGAAATTTCCATCACCACACTCATGTCATGTTCGATCAACAGCAGAGAGGTGCCGTGCTCCTTGCGGATGAAGCGCAGCAGCTTGTTCAGCTCCAGCGATTCGCGGGGATTGAGGCCGGCCGCTGGTTCGTCGAGGCACAACAGCACCGGCTCGGTGCACATGGCGCGGGCGATCTCCAGGCGCCGCTGGGCGCCGTAGGGCAGGTCGCCGGCGGGATCATCGGCGCGCGCGGTCAGCCCGGCATGCTCGAGCCAATAGGCCGCCTTGGCGATGGCCTCCTTTTCTGCGCGGCCATAGCCCGGCAGGCCCAGGATGCCGCCGATCGAGAACAGCGAGGCACGCATGAGCGGGTTGTGCTGGGCGACCAGCATGTTCTCCAGCACGGTCATGCCGGCGAATAGCCGGATGTTCTGGAAGGTGCGCGCCACCTTGGCCTGGCGCGAGATCATGAAGTCCGGCATCTGCTCGAGCAGGTAATCGCCGGATACCGGGTTCTTCAGGGTGATCTGCCCCTCGGTCGGCTTGTAGAAGCCGGTGATGCAGTTGAACACCGTGGTCTTGCCGGCGCCGTTCGGGCCGATCACCGCCGTGATCTCGCCGCGCCGCGCCTCGAACGAGAGGTCGCCGACGGCAACCAGGCCGCCGAAGCGCATGGTCAGATGCTCGACGGTGAGGATCGGATCGCTGGCCGGATTGCTGATGGGATCACTCATGGGATCACTCATCCATGGCCTTCCTTGACGAGATCGCTGGAAATCTTGCGTCGCGACTTCAGGAAGGCGGTCGGCATGCGCGTCGAGACGAAGCCGCGCGGCTTCCAGATCATGATGGCGACCATGGCGAGCCCGAAGATCAGCATGCGATATTGCGCGGGGTCGAAATCATTGCCGAAAATCAGTTTCATCCAGTCGAGCTCGCGCAGCAGTTCGGTGCCGCCGATCATGGCGACCGCGGCGATCGCCGTGCCGATCAGCGAGCCCATGCCGCCGAGCACGACAATGGCCAGGATCGTCGCCGATTCCAGGAAGGTGAAGCTTTCCGGCGAGATGAAGCCCTGGCGAGCGGCGAAGAACGAGCCGGCGAAGCCGCCGAACATGGCGCCGATGGCAAAGGCGGTCAGCTTGGTGTTGACCGTGTTGATGCCGAGCGAACGGCAGGCGATCTCGTCCTCGCGCAGCGCCTCCCAGGCCCGGCCGACCGGCAAACGGCGCAGCCGGGTCGAGACCCACGCGGTCAGAAGCGCCAGGCAGAGGATGACGTAATAGAGGAAGATGGTTCGATAGACGGGAGAGAATTCGAGCCCGAAGACGGCGGCGAAGCCCGTGTCGGACGCATTGAACGGAATGCCGAAGAAGGAGGGCCGGGGGATCGTCGATATGCCCTCGTAGCCGTTGGAGAAGTCCTTCCAGTTGACCAGCACCATCCGGATGATCTCGCCGAAGGCCAGCGTCACGATGGCGAGATAGTCGCCGCGCAGTCTGAGCACGGGAAAGCCGAGCAGCACGCCCCAGAAGGCGGCGAGCATGCCGGCGATGGGCAGGCAGATCCAGAACGCCCAGACGCCGAGCTGCGGGAAGGTCGCCGGGATCACCTGGGTCGCCAACAGCGCATAGGCATAGGCGCCGACGGCGTAGAACGCGACATAACCGAGGTCGAGCAGGCCGGCGAGGCCGACCACGACGTTCAGCCCCCAGGCGAGCATGATGTAGATCAGGATCTGAACGCCGAAATTGTCGATCCATTTCAGCGCGCCCGAGCCGCCGGTGACCCCGTAGATCATCATGGGGTAGACGAACAGGACAAGCAGGGCGGCCGGCGGCAGGCCCTTGGAGACGGCAGCCGGCCATACAAAGGCGGGCTTCGCCGTCGGCGTATCGGCCCGGCGGCGTTGATAGGCCGAAATGAGGAAGCGGCCGGCTGCGACGGTGAGCACGATGCTGGCCAGAAGCCCCCAGCGGGTCTCCAGGATCAGCCGGTTCTGCATGTCCACGACGGTCTTGAAACCGATCAGCGGGCCAAAGACACCGAGCGCGATCAGCCCGGCGAACAGGCCGTCCTTGATCGCGCCGGCAAAGTCGCGGGCAGGGGAAGCGACGGCGGCGGCGACGGGCTGCGAGGGGGCGATGGTCACGCGGTCACACCTTCTCGACGTCGGGGCGGCCGAGAATGCCCTGGGGCAGGAAGATCAGCACCACGGCAAGGATGGAAAAGGCCGCCACATCCTTGTATTCGACCGAAAAATAGGCCGACCAGAAGGTCTCGATCAGACCGATCAGCAGCCCGCCCAGCACCGCTCCGGGCAAGGAACCGATGCCGCCGAGCACCGCGGCGGTGAAGGCCTTGACGCCCGGCGTGAAGCCGTCGGCGAAATTCACCACGCCGTAATAGACGAGGTAGAGCGTGCCGGCGACGGCGGCCAGCGCGGCACCCATGACGAAGGTCACCGAGATGGTGCGGTCGACATCGACGCCGAGCAGCGCCGCCATCTTGCGGTCCTGCTCGCAGGCCCGTTGCGCGCGGCCGAGCGGGGTCTTGGCGACCACCCACCAGAACACCATGAGCAGGACGGCGGTGGTGATCGCGATCATGATCTGCTTGTAAGATAGCGTCACCGCATAGGTGCCGTTGTCGAACAGGATGATCACCGTGTTGAGGATGGGATCGACCGCCTTGTTGCGCGGGCCCTGGGCGACCTGGACGAAATTCATCAGGACGATCGACATGCCGATCGCGGAGATCAGCGGGGCGAGCCGGAACGAACCGCGCAGCGGCCGGTAGGCGATCCGCTCGATGGTCCAGCTGATCAGGGAGGTGAAGACCATGGCGATGATCAGCACGATCAGCAGCGCCAGGATGATCGAGCCGACGCCGAGCCAGGTGGTGATCACCATCAGCGCGATCAGCGCGATGAAGGACGACACCATGAACACGTCGCCATGGGCGAAGTTCACCATGCCGATGATGCCGAAGACCATCGTGTAGCCAATGGCGATTAGGCCATAGATCGATCCGAGCGTAAGCCCGTTAATCAGCTGCTGGAAGAAGACTTCCATGCCGACACCATCCCATTGCTTTTTCCCCTCGGCGCAAACGATGCGCCGCGGCTGCGCCTTCTGCCCCTCCGCGACTGTCGCGCGGTTCGGTTGGAAGACCAGCCTGATGAAATGGGTAGCAAGCGCTCTGCCGGGCGACAATGGCTGTCGTGCGTTTTTCTCGGCCGGCAGGGGATAGGTCCGGGCCAAAACCGGCCCGACCGCCCATTCCTGCTGGGTTTGACGGCCAACGGCTTATCCGAAGGGTTAACCGCCCTCATGTCAGTATTGTCCCCGCCGCGATTGGCGAACGGTTGCCGAGCGCCTATATCCGGCCGAGATTTGAGGTGTCGACGATGGAAGGCGGAACGAACCGCAGCATGATTGTGCCGGGCGCGAGCATTACGCCGGAAACTTATCGCGACGGCATGGCCTCGGTCGCCGGGCATGTCCATCTGGTGACCACCGCCGGGCCGTCGGGCACCAGCGGCTTCACCGCCATCGCGGTCGCCTCGGTTTCGGATGATCCGCCGACCCTGCTGGTCTGTCTCAACCGCAAGTCCGCCAATGGCGGCCTGATCGAGGCCAATGGCGTGTTCGCGGTCAATGCGCTCGCCGCCGGGGCCGAGGTGCTGGCCGAGACCTTTGCCGGCCGGCGCGGGCTGGCCGGCGCGGCGCGGTTCAAGGAAGGCCTGTGGTCGCAGCTCGTCACCGGCTCGCCGACCCTCGACACGGCGCTGGTGACCTTCGATTGCCGGGTCATCGAGGTCAAGCCGATCGCCACCCACGCGATCTTCATCGGCCAGGTCGAGGCGCTCCGCGTTGGTCCCGGCGGTCCGGCGCTGGCCTATTTCGGCCGCGGCTACCGGTCGATTCCGCGCTGAACGATCGCGCCGGGCGCCAGTCCCACGCCTGATGGCGTCGGCCGGAGCCCGGCTGTCTGAACACAAAAAGTCCCGAACCTGATCGATCCTTCGCCGCTTTCGGACGTTAGGGAGACGCAAACCCTCGATCCCAAGCGCCAAATCCAAGGAGACGATCATGCTGCTGAACAAGCTGCACCTCGCCCTCGTGGTGACCATGCTGAATGTCGCGCCGCTGCCTCTGTCCGCGGCGCGCGCCGGCGACCGGCTGCCGACGCCGGAGGAGCGCAGGCAAATCGAACAGATCCTGCGCGGCGAGGGTTTCACCCAATGGGGCGAGATCGATTACGGCAACGGCCAGTTCGAGGTGGCCAAGGCGGTCGCCCGCGACGGCCAGCGATACGACCTGAAGCTCAGCCAGGTCGATTTCTCGATCGTCTCGCGCGACCGCGACGAGTGATCGGCGTTGGCGGGGTCACGCCGGCTTTCGGCGAGGTCCGGTCAGCCCGGCCAACGCTCCCGGGGCCAATCGCGCGCCGTGTGGATCACCCGCAGAGGGATCACCGCCTCGCCTCCGCGCTTGGCGCGAGAGCAAAGGCCATCCCATCGGGCAGGCCGCCGATCGAGCGCTCACAGCCGCCCGGCACGCGTCCCGGCCGGCCGGTCGCGGCGTCGCCCAGGCACGCGCCGATCGACCTGATGCGGTCGGCAACCCGCCTGGCCGCGGCCGGATTTTCCTTGCCCCGCCGCCCGCCGAGCCCGCGCTGGTCACCGTCCCGGCTCGGCTCTTAAGGTAAATAAAGGGTTTCGGTTGTGTGCCGAAGCCGGCGCCGGCCATGATCGCGCCATCTGACGAGCGGGCAAGCCCCGCCGCGAGAGGGCGCCATGGATCGCATCGCCGGGCATTGCCACAACCGATTGACCAGCGGGCTCACCGCGTTCTGGGGCTCGCTGTTCGTCGTCGACGGCCTCCTGCGGTGGCTGCCGCCGACCATGATCGGGCCGTTGCACGGGTACGGCGCCGACATCTTGCCCCATGCCGTCAGGATCTTTTCCGGGCTCAACTGGCCGCTCGCCAAGATCGGCCTGATGGAGCCCTTCGTCGGCGCTTGGGAGATCACCATCGCGATGTTCCTGCTCGCCGCGCTTTATGAGATGGCGACCGGCGACAGCGCCGACATCCTGCCGGGCTCGGCCATGCTGATCCTGGGACTGGCCATGGCGCTGACCTCGCTTGCCATCGTCTTCGTCGCGGCAGTCCAGGCGCATTGCGCCGGCCCGGTCGCGATGGCGCTCTGGCCGATGGCCGGCGGGCTGGCGCTGAGCCTGGTCGCGGCGGTGGCGGAGCGCCTCGACGCCGAAAAGCTGCTGCGCTGGGAGCTCGCCCGCCAGGATAGCGTACCGATGTTCCCGTTCGGCCGGCGCTGACCGGCAGGTCAAAACGCCCGGTCTCAGGAGGCCTTGCCGACGGTCATGGCCGCGCGAAACTCCGCGTCGCTGTCGATGAAGGCAGCCTCGGGACCGGCGCCCACGGCGTCGAAGAACCGGCTGACGAAACATCGAAAGGCGGCGCAAAGGGCAATGTCGCAGATCTGCTGATCGGTGAATCCGTGCGATTGCAGCCGGCCGATATCATGTTGCGAAATCTTCGATGCATCGGTCGTGACCTGCTCGGCATAGGCCAGCATCTCGACATCCCGGTCCGACAGGCCCGCGGTGCGGAAGTCGCGCTGGACGGCCATGACCGCTTCTTTCGACCCGAGGTCACCGATCAGCTGCTTGCCGTAGACATAGGAGCAATAGGTCGACGGCACATGTTTTGCCGCGACCAGCGTGATCAGGCGCCATTCCCGCGGGCCGAGCGAGAAGCCGGAGCGGATCTTGTCGAGAAACTCGGTATAGGCCGGCAGCAGGTCGGGGCGCGTGGTGAAGCACTGCGCGGCGGCCATGACGAAACCCATCTGCGCCTTCTGCGCCGCGTAGATCTCGGCAACCCTGCCGGTTGCTTCGGCCTCGGCGATGGTTTGCAAGAACATCGGATTCTCCGCGTGAGGGCCCCACGACGAGCGCAACATTAAGCTCGCCGAACCTGGCATTGTTCGCAGGGTTTTTGGCTCGCAGGGTTCTTGCGCAATTTTGCCGCTTCCGCCGAAAGGGCGCGGGCTTGCCGCTCAGGTCTTGATGCCCATTTCGGCGAAGACCTCCTTGGCCTCCTTGACCGCGGTATTGGCGGCGGGAACGCCGGCATAGATGGCGATCTGCAGCAGCACTTCCTTGATCTCGTCGGTGGTCACGCCATTGGCGAAGGAGGCGCGGCAATGCAGCCGGAACTCTTCCCACCGGCCCATCGAGGCGGTCATGGCGAGCACCAGATAGCTGCGGGTCTTGTGGTCGAGGCCGGGCCTGGTCCAGATCTCGCCCCAGGCATAGCGGGTGATCAGGTCCTGGAACTCGGTGGTGAAGCTGTCGCGGGCGGCGAGCGAACGGTCGACATGGGCATCGCCCAGTACCGCGCGGCGCACCTTGAGGCCGGCCTCGAAGCGCTCTTTCTCGTCCATGGCGTTGGTGTCTCTCAGCTCTTCAGGAAATCGGTGACCGTGGCGGTGAATGCCTTGTCCTGCTCGATATTCGACAGGTGCGCGGCGTCGAGCTCGACATATTTCGCCTTGGGGATGGCGGCGGCGATCTCGCGGCCGCGCTCGGGCGGCGTCGAGCCGTCATGGGTGCCCGAAATGACCAGCACGGGATTGCCGATCGACCGGATCGCCTCGCGCTGGTCCATGTCGCGGATGGCGGCGGAGGCGGCGGCATAACCTTCCGCCGGGGTCGTCTCGAGCATCTCGACGACGCGGGCGACGGCCTTGCCGTCGGCCGCCTGGAACCGCTTGGTGAACCAGCGGTCGACAATGGTCGGGATCAGCGGCTTCAGCCCCTGGCTCTTCACGATGGCGATGCGCTGGTTCCACATGTCGGCGGTCGGCATCGACGCGGCGGTGTTGCACAGGACGATCTTGCCGAAGCGCCGGCCATGATGGGTGCCGGCCCACATGCCGCTCATGCCGCCCATCGACAGGCCGCACCAGTCGGCCTTGTCGATGTTCAAATGATCGAGCAATTCGACGGCGTCCCGGGTCAGCCGGGCGAAACTGGTCGGGCCGGCCTTCAGGTCGCTCTCGCCGTGGCCGCGCTTGTCGTAGCGCACCACCCGATAGAGGCTGGAAAAGGCCGGCATTTGCGGATCCCACATCTCCAGGCGGGTGCCGAGCGAGTTCGACAGCAGGAGCGCCGGCCCGGCCCCGCCGGTGTCCTCATAGCGCAGCGACAGGCCGTCGGAGGTGGTGAAGCGCGGCATCCGTCTCTCCCTTGGGAAAATGCTTTGGCGAGACACTAGGCCGGCTGCCGCGCGCAGGGAAAGGGGGAGACATGCATGCCTTGCAACCACTCCCGGGCCAAGGCCCGGCCGTGACAGCTTGACGTCCCGTTAAGAACGGGTCCAAACTGCAAATCACGCTGAAAACACTCAGTTTCTGGCGGTGAAAAACAACGGTCATAACAAAAAACGGCCGAAATCGCCTTTACCCGACCGTTTTGTGAGGAGGAACGCCCATGCCGACGGTGACCATGACGGTCAACGGACGCTCGGTTTCGGCCGACGTCGACCCGCGTACGCTGCTCGTCCAATTCCTGCGCGAAAATCTGCACCTGACCGGCACCCATGTCGGCTGCGACACGTCGCAATGCGGCGCCTGCGTGGTCCATGTCGACGGCAAGGCGGTGAAGTCCTGCACGACGTTTGCCCTGCAATGCGAGGGCGCCACCGTTCTGACCATCGAGGGGCTGGCCCAGGACGGCAAGCTGCACCCGATGCAGGAGGCCTTCCGCGAGCACCATGGCCTGCAATGCGGCTTCTGCACGCCCGGCATGATCATGTCGGCGATCGACATCGTGAACCGCAAGGGCGCGGTGGACGAGCACACCATTCGCGAGGAGCTGGAAGGCAATATCTGCCGCTGCACCGGCTATCACAACATCGTCAAGTCGGTTCAGGCCGGCGCCCAGGCGATGACGGGCAAGACACCGGTCCGACAAGCCGCCGAATAACGGCGCGCGACCGTTCTCGCATTTCCGTCTGATAGTTCCGTCTCGAGCGATCCCCAGGGAGGGCGCCATGACTGTGACCGGCATTGGTGCGGCTGTACGCCGCAAAGAAGATTTCCGTTTCATCACCGGCAAGGGCCAATATACCGACGACATCAACCGTCCGGGCCAGACGCAGGCCTATTTCCTGCGCTCGCCGCATGCCCACGCGACCTTGAAGAAAATCGACACCGCCAAGGCCCGGGCCATGCCGGGCGTGGTGGCGATCTTCACCGGCGAGGACATCGCGGCCGACAAGATCGGCGGGCTGATCTGCGGCTGGATGATCCATTCCAAGGACGGCACGCCGATGCGGGCAGGGCCGCATCCGGTGCTCGCCCAGGGCAAGGTGCGTTATGTCGGCGACCACGTCGCGGTGGTCATCGCCGAGACGCTGGCGCAAGCCAAGGACGCGGCCGAGGCGATCGTCGTCGATTACGGCGTGCTGCCGGCCAATGCCGACGCCGCCAGGGCGCAGGACAAGGGCGCCCCGGAGGTCCATTCGGAAGCCCCGGCCAATACGGTCTATGACTGGCATATCGGCGACAAGGCGGCGACCGACGCGGCTTTCGCCAAGGCCAAACACGTCACCAAGCTCGACATCATCAACAACCGCCTGGTGCCCAATGCGATGGAGCCCAGGGCGGCGATCGGCGACTACGATGCCGGCAACGACGCGCTGACGCTCTATACCACCAGCCAGAACCCGCATGTGGCGCGCCTGGTGCTGTCCGCCTTCATCGGCATTGCGCCCGAGCACAAGCTCAGGGTGATCGCGCCGGATGTCGGCGGCGGCTTCGGGTCGAAGATCTTCATCTATGCCGAGGAGACGGTTTGCGTCTGGGCCGCGCGCAAGGTCAACCGGCCGGTCAAGTGGACGGCCGACAGGACCGAGGAGTTCCTGGCCATCGCCCATGGCCGCGACCACGTGACCCGGGCCGAGCTTGCCACCGACGCCGAAGGCAAGATCACCGGCCTGCGGGTCAAGACGATCGCCAATATGGGCGCCTATCTCTCGACCTTCGCCTCGTCGGTGCCGACCTATCTCTACGCGACCCTGCTGTCCGGCCAATATGCCATTCCGGCCATCTATGCCGAGGTCGATGCGGTCTATACCAACACCGCGCCGGTCGACGCCTATCGCGGCGCCGGACGGCCGGAAGCGACCTTCGTGGTCGAGCGCCTGGTCGAGGTCACGGCACGCGAGATCGGCATGGACCCGGCCGCCTTCCGCAAGCGGAATTTCATCGCCAAATTCCCGCACCAGACGCCGGTCATCATGATGTACGACGTCGGCGACTACAAAGCCTCGCTCTTGAAGGCGATGGACATGGCCGACGTGAAGGGGTTCGGCAAGCGCAAGCGGGAGGCGGCCAAGCGCGGCAAGCTCCGGGGCCTGGGCTATTCCACCTATATCGAGGCCTGCGGCATCGCGCCGTCACAGGCGGTCGGTTCGCTTGGCGCCGGCGTCGGCTTGTGGGAATCGGCCGAGGTCCGGGTCAATCCGGTCGGCACCGTCGAGGTCCTGACCGGCTCTCACAGCCATGGCCAGGGTCACGAGACGACCTTCGCCCAGCTCGTCTCGCACCGCCTGGGCATTCCGATCGACAATGTCTCGATCGTCCATGGCGATACCGACAAGGTGCAGTTCGGCATGGGCACCTATGGCTCGCGCTCCGGCGCGGTCGGCATGTCGGCGATATCCAAGGCGCTCGACAAGATCGAGGCCAAGGCCAAGAAGGTCGCGGCCCATGTGCTGGAAGCGGCCGAAGCCGATATCGACTTCAAGGACGGCCAGTTCACCGTCAAGGGCACCGACAAGTCGGTGGATTTCGGCACGGTGGCGCTGAATGCCTATATCGCCCACAAGTTCAATCCGCAGGAGCTGGAACCGGGCCTGAAGGAAGGGTCGTTCTACGATCCGACCAATTTCACCTTTCCGGCCGGCTGCCATATCTGCGAGATCGAGGTCGATACCGAGACCGGCGTTTCGACCATTGCCAAATGGACGGCGGTGGACGATTTCGGCAATGTCATCAACCCGATGATCGTCGAAGGCCAGGTCCATGGCGGCATCGCCCAGGGCGTCGGCCAGGCGCTGCTGGAAGGCACGGTCTATACCAAGGACGGGCAGCTGATCACCGCCTCGTTCATGGACTATGCCATGCCGCGGGCGCACGACCTGCCGTCCTTCGACGTCGGCATGACGGTGACACCGTGCCCGTCCAATCCCTTGGGCATCAAGGGTTGCGGCGAGGCCGGCGCGATCGCCTCTCCACCGGCGGTCATCAACGCACTCACCGACGCGCTCGGCACGGAAGATATCCCGATGCCGGCGACACCGCTCGCGGTGTGGAACGTCATCCAGAAACTGGCAAAGACGGCCAAGGCGGCCGAGTAAGGTTCAGGGGGAGCACGATGTATCCTTTCAAGTACCACAAGGCCGCCACGGTTCGTGGCGCCGTCTCGCTGCTCAAGAAGGCGGAGGAGCCGAAGCTGCTCGCCGGCGGGCAGACGCTGATCCCGACCATGAAGCAGCGGCTGGCCAGCCCGAAGGCGATCATCGACCTGGCCGGAGCCGGCCTTTCCGGCATCGAGCAGAAGGGCCGCACCATCGTCATCGGCGCGATGACGACCCATGCCGAGGTGGCCAGTTCGGCCGCCGTGCAGGCGACGATCCCGGCGCTCGCCCGTCTCGCCGGCAATATCGGCGACCCGCAGGTGCGCCACAAAGGCACCATTGGCGGGTCGGTGGCCAACAATGATCCGGCCGCCGACTATCCGGCGGCGCTGATCGCGCTTGGCGCGACCGTGCACACCAACAAGCGCAAGCTGCCGGCGGAGGAGTTCTTCGCCGGGCTGTTCTCGACCGTGCTGGACGAGGACGAGATCATCACCAAGATCGCTTTCCCGGCGCCGGGCAAGGCGGCCTATGTCAAGTTTCCGAACCCCGCCTCGCGTTATGCCATCGTCGGCGTTTTCGTCGCCAAGAAGGGCCGTTCGGTACGCGTCGCGGTGACCGGCGCGGGCAATAACGGCGTGTTCCGCCATGCCGCCATGGAGGAGGCGCTGTCGAAGCGCTTCAACGCCAAGTCGCTCGAAGGCATCGCAACGGAAGCCAAGGACCTGAACGGCGACATTCATGCCTCCGCCGACTATCGCGCGCATCTGGTCGGCGTCATGGCGCGCCGGGCGGTGGCCGCGGCGGCCTGACCACCAGGATCAGGGCATTGGCGGCCGGGGTGGCGCAAGCTGCCCCGGCCGTTGCCGTTTCCGGGTTTGGTCGAAGCGGGTCTGGCCGAAGCGGACTTGGTGTTTTCCCGTAGCCTGCCGCAAAATCGCCAACAGCCGCGGCGAACCTGATTCCGTTGCGCCGGGTTTGTTGTGCACGATGTCTTGCGCACCATGTTTTGCGCATCATGATTTTCGGACCGACGGGCCCGCCTGCGCCCGTATCGCCGCGGGGCAAAAAGATGACGACACGGCTGACCACCACAGGGCTCTTGCAGGTCTCCGGCCTGGCGCTTGCGCTCGGGACCGGAGCGCCGGCGCCGGCATTGGCCATCAACGGCCAGGTTTCGGCGGAATATGCCGTGTCGTTCTTGGGATTGCCGATCGGCACCGGCACGATGGTTTCGTCGACCGACGGCACGACCTATCGCACGACGCTGAACGCCCGGGTGACCGGCGTGGCGGCGATGTTCGCCGGCGGTTCGGGCACGGCGACGGCGACCGGGCGGATCGCCGGCGCCGCGGCCATTCCGGCGAGTTTCAACATCGAGGTCCATTCCGGCGGCAAGGTCGAAACCACCCGGATCGCCATGGCCGAGGGCAATGTCCGCTCGGTGGTGCGCAATCCCGACAAGCCGCCGCATACCCGCGCGACACCGGTCACCGCCGAGCATCTGCGCGGTGTCGTCGACCCCCTGTCGGCGGGCATCTTCATTGCCGGCGGCACCGGCCCGGTGACCGGCGCGGCGGCTTGCGAGCGGCGCTCGCGCATCTATAACGGCGTGGTCCGCTTCGACCTGATCTATGCCTTTGTCGGCACGCGCCAGGTCGAGATTGCCGGCTACAAGGGCGATGCCGCCATTTGCAGCGTCCGCTTCGAGCCGGTTGCCGGCTATCGCACCGACCGTTCCGACATCCAGGCGGCGCGGCGACGCTCGGCCGAAATCACGCTGGTGCCGATACAGGGGTCGCGCACGCTGATCCCGGCGCGCATCTCGCTGACCACGGGTTATGGCACCGGCGTCGCGCAGGCGACCAAGCTCGACCTCAATCCCGGCCTGCCGGTAGCGCGGCGCGCCTCTGCGGATTGACCCCTCGCGCCGGGCGCAGGCTGCGTTATTGTGGGCGCGCAGCCGGAGTGCCTAAGTGACCGTTCATTCTCCTTCAGCCTTGCCC
This sequence comes from Phreatobacter stygius, assembly GCF_005144885.1. NCBI lineage: Bacteria > Pseudomonadati > Pseudomonadota > Alphaproteobacteria > Hyphomicrobiales > Phreatobacteraceae > Phreatobacter > Phreatobacter stygius. Next base: position 100,362 of record NZ_CP039690.1, on the reverse strand, counting down.
ACCTCGATCGACGAAACCCTGGCCTTGCTGAAACGCGGCCATTATGTCGCCGATCGTTCGCTCGCCACCGTCCTGTTCCTTGCCCTGAAAATGGGTCGGCCGCTGCTGCTCGAGGGCGAGGCGGGGGTCGGCAAGACCGAGATCGCCAAGGTCCTGGCGGCAACGCTCGGCCGCGGCCTGATCCGGCTGCAATGTTACGAGGGGCTCGACGTCTCGGCGGCGGTCTATGAGTGGAACTATGCCGCCCAGATGATCGCCATCCGGGTGGCCGAAGCCGAGGGCACGGTCGACAAGGAAAGCCTCACCGCCGGCATCTTCTCCGAGCGCTATCTGGTCAAGCGGCCGCTGTTGCAGGCGCTCGAGCCGGATCCGCGCGGCGCACCGGTGCTGCTGATCGACGAACTCGACCGGACCGACGAGGCCTTCGAGGCTTTCCTCCTGGAAGTGCTGTCGGACTACCAGGTGACGGTGCCCGAGCTCGGGACCATCAGGGCGCCGCACGCGCCGATCGTCATCGTCACCTCCAACCGGACCCGCGAGATCCATGACGCGTTGAAACGCCGCTGCCTCTATCACTGGGTCGACTATCCCGATGCGACGCGCGAGCTGGCGATCCTCAAGGCCAAGGCGCCGGGCGCGCCGGAGCGGTTGACTAAGGACATCGTGGCTTTCGTCCAGCGGCTGAGGAAGACCGACCTGTTCAAGGTGCCGGGTGTCGCCGAAACCATCGACTGGGCCACCGCGCTGACCGAGCTCGACGCCGTCGGGCTGGATCCGCAAGGGGTCACCGACACGCTCGGCGTGCTGCTCAAATACCAGGACGACATCGTCAAGATGCAGGGCGGCGAAGCCAAGGCCATCCTCGACGAGGTCAGGGCAGGGCGGTGACGTCGGTTTTGCGCTGGATCGGCGAGCCCGGCGAGCGGCCCTGGCTCAAGGCCATCAGCATCGGCGCGGCGCTGCTCGCCGTCCCGCTCGCCTGGTGGAGCGTCTTGTGGCTGACGCCCTATCGGCCGCCGGTGCCGGAGGCCTCGCCGCTGACGATCGTGATCATCCTGCTCGCCGCGGTGATTGCCTCGCCTCTGCTCGAAACCGCGGTACTGGCCATGGTCCATTGGCTCGCGGTCGACAAGCTGCGGCTGGCCGTGCCGCTCTTCGTGGCTGTTCTCGCGGCGATCGCGGTGGCCGCCCATATGCCGATCACCCTGGCGCGTGCGCCGGTGACCGCCGTGCTGTTCCTGGTCTTCGCCTGGCAATATGCCGGCTGGTTCGCGCGGTCCGGCCGGCGCTGGTTTGCGCTCGGCGCGGTGGCGCTGACCCATGCGGTCTATAATCTCGGCTCGATCGGCCTGTCGCCGGTCTGGGCCTTTCTCCTGAGACCCTCTGCTTGAAGGCGTGACCATGGCTCATGCGCTGACCGAGAACATCGCCCATTTCGCCCGGGCTTTGCGGGTCGCCGGCCTGCCGGTCGGGCCCGGCACGGTGATCGACGCCGTTCACGCGGTGGAAGCCGCCGGCATCGGTTCGCGCGAGGATTTCTACTGGACGCTGCACTCGGTGTTCGTCGGCAAACACGAACATTCGATCATCTTCCATGACGGCTTTGAGATCTTCTGGAAGCGGCGGCACCTGATGGAAAAACTGCTGCAGGTGCTGATGCCGGTGGCGCATGCGCCGCAGGCCAAACCCGACCCGGTGTCGCTGCGCCTGCAGGAGGCTTTCTTCAAGGACACCGAAGCCACGCCGGTGGAGCGGCCGGAGCTCGAGGTGGACGCCCGTTTCACGGTCTCCGATGTCGAGGTGCTGCAGCAGAAAGACTTCGCCCAGATGACGGCGGCCGAGATTTCCGAGGCGCAGCGGCGCGTCGCGGCCCTGGTCCTGCCCGACGATGCCGTGCCGACGCGCCGGCTGGCGCCCGATCCGCGTGGCCATCGCATCGATTTCCGGCGCACGCTGCGCCGTTCGATCGGGCAGGGCGGCGCGATCATCGATCTCGCCATGCGCGGAGCCAAAGACAAGCATCCGCCGCTGGTGGTGCTCTGCGACATCTCGGGCTCGATGAGCCAGTACACTCGGGTGATGCTGCATTTCATTCACGCCCTGATGGACCGGCGGCGGCACGTCCATGCCTTCGTGTTCGGCACCCGGCTGACCAATATCACCCGCGCCCTGAAGGCCAAGGACCCGGACGAGGCGCTGGCGGCCACCACCTCGGCCGTGCAAGACTGGTCGGGCGGCACGCGCATCGCGCCGTCGCTGCACGCCTTCAACAAGCTCTGGTCGCGCCGGGTGCTGTCGGGTGGCGCCGTCGTGCTGCTGGTCACCGACGGGCTGGAGCGTGATGTCTCGGGGGATCTGGCGCGCGAGGCCGACCGGCTGCACCGGTCGTGCCGGCGGCTGGTCTGGCTCAACCCGCTGCTGCGGTTCGATGGTTTCGAAGCCAAGGCGCAGGGGATCCGCGCGCTGCTGCCGCATGTCGACGAGTTCCGCACCGTCCACAATATCGCCGCCGTCGCCGACCTGGTGACCGCGCTCGACGCGCGCCGGGTGGATCGCTCGCATGATCCGCGCCTGTGGCTCAAGGCGGCGTGAGGGCCGGGCCGGGAGCGAGCATTGCCGCAGCATTGCGCAAGATCGGGCCGCTTCGCATGGTCACCATGCGCGGGCGCCTCACCCGATGTCTGGCCTTCGAGATGCCCTGCGGCTAGACACGCTGCTCGGCGCGGGGCGTGACAAGGATTGACCGAGGATCGATATGCAACGCCGTCATTTCCTTTATGGGGCCGGGGCCGCCGTCGTCGCGCTGTCCGGTGGTGCCGCCGCCGATGAAAGCCTGCCATCGTCGGCCCGTGCGCCGGCGCAACCGATCTCCTTCGCGCCGCCGCCGCCATTGGTGCCGATCCGGGCGCGCGCCGACCGCATCGTCGCGATCAATGTCTGCTCGCGGCCGTTTCGCGCGCAAGGCCCGCGCATCGAGGCCGAACGGATCGGCCGCAAGACGGTGGTGCACAATTACGGCCATGGCGGCAGCGGCTGGTCCCTGTCCTGGGGCTCGGCGGCGCTGGCCGTGCGCCTGGCCCAGGTGACCCGCGAAACCAGGATCGCGGTGATCGGCTGCGGCGCGATCGGCCTGACCACGGCACTGGTCGCGCAACGCGCCGGCCTGCACGTGCGCATCTACGCCAAGGAGCGGCCGCCCGAGACGCGATCGTTCAACGCCACCGGCGTATGGTCGCCGGATTCGCGCATCTGCACGGTGGAACACGCGACACCGGAGTTCGAGCGGCGCTGGGAAGACATGGCGCGCCTGTCGTTCCGGACCTATCAGACCCTGCTTGGCCTCGCCGACAGCCCGATCGAATGGCGCGACGGCTACATGTTGTCCGACACGCCGTTCGACCAGCCGGCCGGCCATGGCGACGAGCGCGAGCCGCCTTATCCGGATCTGGAGCGGCGCCTGCTCGCCGACATCCGCGGGCCGATGCAGGCCCTGGAACCGGGGCAGCATCCCTTCCAGGTGCCCCATGCGCGGCGCTATTCCCAGATGATCTTCAACATCACCGCCTATGCGCGGCTGCTGCTGGACGACTTCCTGCGGCTCGGCGGCGAAATCGAAACCCGCGCTTTCGAAAGCCCGCGCCAGTTCGCCGACCTGCGCGAGAAGACGCTGGTCAATTGCACGGGTTATGGCGCGCGCGCCCTGCTCGGCGACGAGACGATCGTGCCGGTGCGCGGCCAGACCGCGCGGCTGATCCCGCAGCCGCAGGTCAATTACGGCGTGCTCTACCGCAATCACAATCTCTATGTCGTGCCGCGCCGGGACGGCATTCTGGTGCAGGCCCAGGCCGATGGTGATTTCGGCAATGCCGACACGACGGTGGATCGGGCGGCATCCGAGGCGGCGGTGGCGCGGCTGGCCGGGCTGTTTGCGACGAAGTAGGGACGGCGGGATTGTTTGGGCTCCTGGCAGCGCGGCTTGTGCCGGCTCATGCCGGGCCCATGCCGGGTGGCCGTCAGCTTCGGCGGCCAATTGGGCCGAATTCGTGGATGGCCGGGACAAGCCCGGCCAAGACGAGGATTGCTCCCCGGGAGCATGCAGGGTCGGTCGCCACGCCCCCGTGGCCCAGCACGGCGTGAGCTCAACACCTCGTCATGGCCGGGCTTGTCCCGGCCACCCACGACTTGTCTGCTTCGAAACAACCGGTTCTTATCTCGCTTTGGTTTTACTCAACCATTGCGAGAAGGCGCGCCTCCCGTGCCGAGGGCCTATGGCGGCTGGGTCTATATCATGACGAACCGGCCCAACGGCACGCTCTATACCGGCGTGGCGAGCGACCTTTCCCGCCGCGCCTGGGAGCATCGCGAGGGTGCAATGCCTGGGTTCACGCGTCGCTACGGCTTGAAGATGCTGGTCTTTTTCGAGCGGTTCGAGGATATCAGGGACGCCATACAGCGCGAGAAGAACATCAAGCACTGGCCGCGCGCCTGGAAGGTCCGGCTGATCCTCGCGGAAAACCCGGATTGGGTCGATCTCGATGACCAACTCGGCGGTCGTGTCCCGACTGGTGGTGTAACTGACGGGTGGTCATCGGCGGTTGCCGGTTAGGTTTGGGTTGCGACGACCAACCCCGAACCGAGAGATCCACCGATGACCGACGAGATGATGAACCTGCGCGGGCTGCTGGAGAAGAGCCCCGACGCCGATTTGCTGCGCGAGATGATCGGCTTTGCCGCCGGGCGGCTGATGGAGCTTGAGGTCAGCGGCCTTGCCGGCGCCGGCTTCGGCGAGAAGAGCCCGGACCGCCTGGCCCAGCGCAATGGCTATCGCGAGCGGGATTGGGAGACCCGCGCCGGCACGGTCGAGCTGCGCATCCCGAGGCTACGCAAAGGCTCCTACTTTCCGGGCTTTCTGGAGCCGCGCCGGCTGGCCGAGAAGGCGCTGACCGCGGTGATCCAGGAGGCTTACATCCAGGGCATCTCGACCCGCTCGGTCGATGACCTGGTCAAGGCGATGGGCATGAGCGGCATCTCGAAGAGCCAAGTCAGCCGGCTCTGCGAGGAAATCGACCAGCGCGTCCATGCGTTCCTCGACCGGCCGATCGAGGGCGACTGGCCCTATCTGTGGATCGACGCGACCTATGTGAAGGTCCGCCAGGCCGGCCGGATTGTCTCGGTGGCGGTGATCGTGGCGGTCGGTGTAAGCGGCGACGGTCGGCGCGAGGTGCTGGGCATGGATATCGGCCCCTCCGAGGCAGAGACGTTCTGGACGGCGTTCTTGCGCAAACTGGCCAGACGCGGCCTGCGCGGCGTAAAACTCGTCGTCTCCGACAGCCACGAAGGCATCAAGGCGGCGGTCTCCAAGGTGCTCACCGCGACCTGGCAGCGCTGCCGCGTGCACTTCATGAGGAATGCGCTCGCCCATGCCGGCCGCAGCGGGCGGCGCGTTGTCTCAGCCTTCATCGCCACCGCCTTCGCCCAGAACGATGCCGCCGCCGCCAGCCAGCAATGGCGCCGGGTCGCCGACCAGCTCAGGCCAACGGTGCCGAAACTGGCGGCTCTGATGGATACCGCCGAGACCGACGTGCTGGCCTATATGACCTTCCCGACGCAACATCGGGCGAAGCTCCACAGCACCAATCCGCTGGAGCGCGTCAACGGCGAGATCAAGCGCAGGACCGAGGTGGTCGGCATCTTCCCCAACGAGGCCGCCATCGCCCGGCTCGTCGGCGCGATCCTGCTCGAACAGAACGATGAATGGGCCGTCCAGCGGGCCCGCTACATGACCCTGGAAACCATGGCCGGCCTGAGCGATGATCCTAGTGTCGGCCTGCCAGCCGTGGCAGCCTGACCAGCCCGGCCTATGCCGGCGATCGTGGGGCCTTGCGCCAGCTACACCACGCTACGGGACATGACCAACTCGGCTGAATTCGTGGATGGCCGGGACAAGCCCGGCCAAGACGAGAGCCGTTGCCCTGGAAATGTGCCGGGGAACGACCGGTCGAAGGGCCCGCGCGGGGACCCAAGATGGCGTGAGCTCAACGCATCGTCTTGCCCGGGCTTGTCCCTGATATCCACGACTTGTGCCGGCGGATCCTCGCGGAAGGCCCGGATCGGGTTGATCTCGATGACCAGCTCGGCTGAAGGCGCGGATGGCCAACCTGGCTGAATTCGTGGATGGCCGGGACAAGCCCGGCCAAGACGAGGGTGGCTCCCTGGGGACGCGCGCGGCATTGACCGGTCGCAGGGCCTGCGCGGTGACGCAAGATAGCGTGAGCTCAACACATCGTCCTGGCCGGGCTTGTCCCGGCCACCCACGACTTGTCTGCATCGAAACAACCGGTTCTTATCTCGCTTTGGTTTTACTCAACCATTGCGAGAAGGCGCGCCTCCCGTGCCAAGGGCCTATGGTGGCTGGGTCTACATCATGACGAACCGGCCCAACGGCACGCTCTATACCGGCGTGAAGAGCGATCTTTCGCGTCGCGCATGGGAGCATCGCGAGGGCGCAATGCCTGGGTTCACGCGTCGCTATGGCTTGAAGATGCTGGTCTTTTTCGAGCGGTTCGAGGATATCAGGGATGCCATTCAGCGCGAGAGAAACATCAAGCACTGGCCGCGCGCCTGGAAGGTCCGGCTGATCCTCGCGGAAACCCGGATTGGGTCGATCTCTATGACCAACTCGGCTGAATTCGTGGATGGCCGGGACAAGCCCGGCCAAGACGAGAATAATCTGCAGGGAGACGTGTGCGGGGAAATGGCGCGCTCCATATCGGCGCGACGAGCGGCCTGTCGCGTCGCGCATGGGAGCATCGCGAAGGTCCGACTGATCCTTGCGGAAAACCCGGATTGGACCGATCTCTATGGTCGACTGACCTGACGCGCGGATGGCCGGGACAAGCCCGGCCAAGACGAGGCGTGAAGACGACGCACCACGACGACGTGAACTGGATAGGGAGGCCGTCATGCTCACATCCGACGACGACATTCTGGCCCAGGCCGAAACCTGGGCGAAAGCCGGCAAGGGGGTTGCGGTCGCGACCGTCGTGGAGACCTGGGGGTCGGCGCCGCGGCCGGTCGGCTCGCATCTGGTGATCGATGAGGACGGCACCTTTCTCGGCTCGGTTTCGGGCGGCTGCGTCGAAGGCGAGGTGGTGACCGAGGCGCTCGACGTGATCGGTTCGGGCAAGCCGCGCCTACTCGAATTCGGCGTCGCCGACGAGACGGCCTGGCGCTCCGGACTATCCTGCGGCGGACGCATCGCCGTCTATGTCGAGAAGGTCGGCTGATGGACCTGAAACTCCTGTCGGCCTTGAATGCCGCGCGCCGGGCCCGCAAGGCCGCCGTGCTGGTGACCGATCTCGACGGCGGCCCGGCGCGGATCGTCACCGAGGATGTGCTGGCCGGCGACAGGCTGGAAGAACCGATCCGCGCCGCGCTGCGGTCGGGCCGCAGCGGCGTGGTCGGCGAGACCAGAACCTTCCTGACCGTGCAGGTGCCGCCGGCCCAGATGGTGGTGATCGGGGCGGTTCATATCAGCCAGGCCCTGGTGCCGCTGGCGCGTTTGCTCGGCTACGATCCCGTCATCGTCGACCCGCGCACCGCCTTTGCCACCAAGGAGCGGTTTCCCGACGTGACCGTCCATGCCGAATGGCCCGATGTCGCGCTGCCGCCGCTCAATGTCGACCGCTATACCGCCTTCATCGCGCTGACCCATGACCCGAAGATCGACGATCCCGCGCTGATCCATGCTTTCGAACGCGACTGCTTCTATATCGGCGCGCTGGGCTCGCGGAAGACCCATGCCAAGCGAGTCGAACGGCTTGGCGCGCAAGGTGTCTCGGCCGAGGCCATGGCGCGCATCAAGGCGCCGGTGGGGCTGGCGATCGGCGCCATCACGCCGGCCGAGATCGCGGTCTCGATCATGGCCGAGGTGACCCAGGCCTGGCGCCAGGGCATTGCCTGAGATGGATGCGACAGGGGCGACGTCATGAAGTTCGGTCCCGTGCCGGTCGACGAGGCGCTCGGCGGCGTGGTCGCTCACGCGGTCAGGTCGAACGGGCTTGTCCTGAAGAAGGGCACGCGGATCGGCGCGGCCGAAATCGCCGCCCTGCATGCGGCTGGCGCCGCCAGCGTCACCGTGGCACTGGCCGAACCTGACGATGTCGCCGAGGACGAGGCGGCGGCGCGGATCGCTGCCGCGGTCGGCGGACGCGGGGTCAGGGTCGATCCGGCCTTCACCGGCCGCGCCAATCTGTTCGCCGAACATGCCGGCGTCCTGCTGGTCGATCGGTCCGGTGTCGATCAGGTCAACCGCCTCGATGACGCCATCACCTTCGCGACGCTCGGCGCATTTGCCGCCGTCGAGCCGGGCGAGATGATCGCCACCGTCAAGATCATTCCTTATGCGGCGCCGGCCGCCGCGGTGACGCGCGCGGCCGCGGCGCGATCGCTGGTGCGCGTCGCGCCGTTCGTCCGCAGCCGTGTCGCGGTCATCTCGACGCTGCTCCCGGGTCTTGCCGACAAGGTGATCGAGAAGACGCTCAGGGTGACCGAAGACCGCCTGAAGCCGGCGGGCGCGACCATCGTTTCGGAGCGGCGGATCGCCCATGAGGCGGCGGCGCTGAGGGCTGCCTTGCAGGCCGGTGCGACCGAGGACATCGACCTCGTCCTGGTGTTTGGCGCTTCGGCCATCGCCGACCGTCGCGACGTGATTCCGGCGGCGCTCGAACAGGCGGGCGGCGAGATCGAGCATCTGGGCATGCCGGTCGATCCGGGCAATCTCCTGATGGTCGGCCGGCTCGGCGCCGTGCCGGTGCTGGGCGCGCCGGGCTGCGCCCGCTCGCCGAAGGAGAACGGCTTCGACTGGGTGCTGACCCGGCTGCTCGCCGGCCTGCCGGTGACGAAAGCGGATATTACCGGCATGGGGGTCGGAGGGCTTCTGATGGAAATCGTGTCGCGTCCGCAGCCGCGCGAGGGCGAACCGGAGCTGCCGGCGGCGCCACGCATCGCCGCCCTGGTGCTGGCGGCGGGCCGATCGACCCGCATGGGCGGGCCGAACAAGCTCCTGGCAACGCTCGAGGGCACGCCGCTGGTCCGCCATGCCGCCAAGGCGGCGCTCGGCGCCGGGCTCGCCGAGATCGTGGTGGTCACCGGCCACCAAGCGGATGCCGTGGAAGCTTCGCTCGACGATCTCGGCGTGCGTTTCGTGCACAATCCCGATTTCGCCGAGGGCTTGTCGACCTCGCTCAAGACCGGGCTTGCAGCGCTTGGGCCCGACATCGACGCGGTGGTGGTGATGCTCGGCGACATGCCGCGCATCTCGCCCGAACTGGTCGGCCGGCTGGTCGACGGTTTCGCGCCGGCCGAGGGCCTCCATGTCGTGGTGCCGACAGCCAATGGCCGCCGCGGCAACCCGGTGCTGTGGGGCCGGCGCTTCTTTGCCGAGCTCGGCAGGGTTACCGGCGACCAGGGCGGTCGGGCCGTTCTGGTCGCCAATCCGGAAGCCGTCGCCGAGGTCGAAGCGGGCACCGACAGCGTGCATCTCGACTTCGACACCCAGGAAGCGCTGGCCGCGGCCGGCGGCGAGATCGCGCCCTGATAGGCGGGTCATCGACCGTTCCGCGCAAAAAAAGGCCTCGAACTGAGGGTTCGAGGCCAATGTGTCGCTCCGTGGACGCGGAGTAAACCTGAGGCAAGATCGGACGCCGGGCACGACGTCATTGCCGCTCAACCATGGCGGGAGCGGTCTTGGGTGACAACAAAAGCCCCATCTTTACCCTACCGGTTGACCCTAACGATCGGCTTGCGCAACCGCGCCAATTGGAACCATCCCGGCATCTGCGGGCCGCGATCGTCGCGCCGCCGCTTGACCCCATCGACGGGCGAGGGCTATCACCCGCGGCCAGATGACTGATTTCCCCGCTATCGCCATCGCCCCCGAGCTGACCGTCGTGGTGCCGAGCTATAACGAGCGCGACAACGTGCCCGAGCTCGCCGCCCGGCTCGATCGTGTGCTCGCAGGCATTGCCTGGGAGATGATCGTCGTCGACGACGACAGCCCGGATGGAACGTCCCGCGTGGTCAAGGACCTGGCGCGCCGCGACCCGCGCATCCGCTGCATCCGGCGGGTCGGCCGGCGCGGCCTGGCCGGCGCCTGCATCGAGGGCATGCTGGCGTCTTCGGCGCCGGTGGTCGCGGTCATGGATGCCGATCTGCAGCATGACGAGACGATCCTGCCCGCCATGCTCGACCATATCCGTGCCGGCAAGGACCTGGTGGTCGCCAGCCGCAATATCGAGGGCGGCTCGAAGACCGAAGGCCTGTCGCCGATCCGCCGCGCCATTTCCGATCTCGGCCGGCGCCTGTCGGCGATGATCCTGAAGGCGCCGCTGTCGGATCCGATGTCGGGCTTCTTCATGATCAAGCGCGACCTGGTCGAACAGGTCGCGCCGAAGCTTGCCACCGCCGGCTTCAAGATCCTGGCCGATATCGCGGCGTCGGTGTCGTCGCGGCCGAGCTTCGCCGAAGTGCCCTATGTGTTCCGCGAGCGGGTCCATGGCGAGAGCAAGCTCGACGCCAAGGTGGCGCTCGACTATCTCGGTTTCATCCTCAACAAGCTGTCGGGCGGCCTCATCCCGCTGCGCTTCATCTTCTTCGCGCTGGTCGGCTCGACCGGCCTCGTCGTCCACATGGTGTCGCTCTACCTGGCGCTGGGCGCCGGCCTGCAGTTCGAATGGGCGCAGACACTGGCGACCTTCGTCGCCATGACCTCCAACTTCCTGATCAACAACGAGATCACCTATCGCGACGGCCGGCTCAAGGGATCGCGTTTCCTGGTTGGCCTGGTGCTGTTCTATGGTGTCTGCAGCCTCGGCGCTTTCGCCAATGTCGGGGTTGCGAGCTGGCTCTACGCCGAGGCGGCGGAATGGTGGCTCGCCGGCATTGCCGGTGCGCTGATGGGCGCGGTGTTCAATTATGCTGCCTCATCAGCCATTGTCTGGCGCCGCTGATCCCAGCCCGTTCGGGCCGCGCCCGCTCGGCGCCGGCAGTCTCGGCGCCGGCAGTCTCGGCGCCGTCCTGGCGCTGGTCGCGGTCCTGACGCTGATCCGGCTCTGGGCCGCGGGCCGGCTCGGGCTTGCGGCGGATGAGACCTATTACTGGATCTGGTCGAAACACCTCTCCTTCGGCTATTTCGACCATCCGCCCGCCGTGGCGCTGCTGATCCGCGCCTCGACCGCGGTGTTCGGCGACACCGCTTTCGGCGTGCGCTGGCTCTCGGTTCTGCTCGGCGCCGCCGCCAGTCTCGGCGTCTGGCGCCTGGTCATCAGGCTGACCGACGACCACGTGGCGGCGCTGGCCGGGGCGGGCCTGGTGCAGGCAACCCTGTTCCTCGGCGCCGGTGCCATGCTGGTCACGCCGGACACGCCGCTGGTGCTGTTCTGGACGATTGCTCTGCTGGCGCTGGCCGAGCTCTGGCGCACCGGCCAGGGCGCCTGGTGGCTGGCGGTGGGCCTGGCGGTGGGCCTGGCCTTCATCTCGAAATACAGCGCCGTGTTTCTCGGCCTGGGCATTCTCATCTGGCTCGCCTGGGTGCCGGAGCTCCGGCGCTGGTTCACCTCGCCCTGGCCCTATGCCGGCGGCCTGGCGTGCCTCGCCGTCATGGCGCCGGTCGTCGCCTGGAACCTGATGCAGGGCGGCGCGTCGCTGACCAAGCAGTTCGGCCGTGCCGTGCCGCAGGCCTTCGACCCGCGTTTCGTGCCGGAATTTTTCGCCGGGCAGGCGGCCTTGCTGACGCCGCTGGTCGGCATCCTGGTGCTCTACGGCCTGTTCGTCGTCTTGGGCCGGGCCTGGCGCGAGCGCGAGGCCGGCGCGACGCTGATCGTCGCCACCACGGTTCCGCTGATCCTCTATCTCCTCTGGTACGGCCTGTTCGGCCGGGTCCAGGGCAATTGGACCGCTTGCCTGCTGCCGGCCTCGATCGCCGCCGCCGTCATCGGTGTCAGGGCGTTTCCGGCCCAGGGCGTGCTGGCGGCGATCCTGCGTGTCTCGCTCCGCTTCAGCATCGTGGTCGGGGTTGGCCTCGGCCTGTTCGTCGTCGCCCATGCGGTCTGGCGCATCGTGCCGCTGACCCCGGACCCGACGGCCCAATTGTTCGGCTGGCGCGATGCGGTCGCCGGCATCGAGCGCGCGGCGGCCGAGAAGGGCGCCGGCACCATTGGCACCGCCTCCTATACGATGACCGGTGAATTGCGCTTCCATGGCAGCGGCCAGCCGCCGGTGGTGCAGCTCAACGAGCGGCTGCGTTTCGCCATGGAACCCGCACCTGACGTCGCGCGGCTGCGCACCCGGCCGATCCTGGTGGTCGCCGAAAGCCGGCGCGACGGCGAAGTCCACGCCGCGCTCGGCCGCCGGTTTCGCCATGTCGCGCGGGCCGGCAGCGTCGAGCGGCATTGGCGCGCGCCGCTCTGGTCCTTCGCGGCCGGTTCTTATGTCGACACCCTGTCGCTGTTCCTGGTCGCCGACCCGATCGGCGAGGGCTTTCCGGATATCGGCACGCCCTATTGACCGGCCTTGCGGTTCGGCTGGTCGCCCTCCGCGCCGGGGCGATCACCGTCCCCGAAGGGGGGCGGCCGGTCTTTCACGTTTCTGATCCGAAATGTGCTTCAAGTGACTGGTCTTGCTCATTGTCTTGCGCTGCAACCGGTTCGCGCCTCGCCCGCCGGAGGTGCGCCGCCGGCTTGCCGCCGGATATTCGCTGGCTCCGGCGGCGGCCGACAGCACCAACTGGCCGGTTCATCCGTATCCAGATGAAGGCATGGCCGAATGTGTCGTTAAGCCCGCGGTAACCATATCGGTCGCTCAATTCGATGAACCGGGAGGGTTCGAGAGGCGACAGACGACAACAGACCGGCCAATCGACAGTGCATGCGTTTTCGCATCTTGGAGGCTGTCATGCTTCATTCCGCAGCGCGCCCGGCCCCTGCCGTCGACGGCGATTTCTTGCGCCAGATCGAAGGTTACGCCCTGACCACGGCCGAAATCCTCTACCGCATGCCGGATCATCCGCTGCTGCTGCAGGCCTATATCTGGCAGGATTACGATCAGGCGCCGCATTTCCCGGTGCTGCAGCGTTTCCTGGCGTTCTGGCAGCACAATCTGGAGGGCCGGCTGCACACGGTGAGGGTGGCCTCGGCCAGGCTGATCCGGCCTTGCGAATTGGCCGTCGCGCGGACCCTGACACATCTGCATTGACCGATCTCAGCCTTCGGCATGGAAACTTGCCGCGCGACCCCTTATGGTCCGGCCGAATTTCGAGGACCAGAACCGATCGTGACCAGCGCGCCCGAAAAGACGTCGCAAATTATCTCCTCTCTCATGTCGGCTCAGGCGTCGACCCATTCCGAGATCCTGTCGACCATCACCATCGGCGACCTCCTGGCCGCCTTGCGCAACCGCGCCTTCGGCCTGTCGCTGATCCTGTTCGGCCTGCCCAACCTGCTGCCGATCCCGGGATTGCCGATCATTACCGGCCTGGTTCTGGTGCTGCTGGCGCTGCAGATCGTCGTCGGCCGCGACGTGCCCTGGCTGCCCGACCGGATCGCCCGGACGGCGCTGCCGCGGGAAAAGCTGACCGCCGTGATGAACCGGACCATGCCGCTCCTGACCAAGCTCGAGACGCTGACGCGGCCGCGGCTCGGGCTGGCGGCAGGGCCGACCGCGCGGCGCGCCGTCGGTGTTGCCGTGCTGGTGCTGGCGGTCCTGCTGGTTCTGGTGCCGATCCCGTGGATCGGTTCGATGCCGCAAGGGCTTGCGCTCTGCGTCTTCGGGCTTGGGCTGACCGAGCGCGACGGCGTGCTGGTGGTCTGCGGCTTCATTCTGGCGGCGATCGCCACCGCCATCGGCGCCGGCATCGGCTACACGGTGTTCGCCGGGGCGCAGGCGATCTTCTGATAGCGCGACCTTGGACCCCAACCGCCGCCGGAGATTTTGCGCGTGGACCTGAATGCCGATCAAGCCACCGTCCGGACCTCCGAGGTGTTTCGCGGGCTGACCCGCCTCGGCGAGGGCGAGACCATTCCGCTGGGAGCCCTGACCCAGGCGCTCGGCGACCGGGCCTTTGGCCTTCTGGTGCTGATCTTCGCGCTGCCCAACATCATTCCGATGATCCCTGGCGTCTCGACCATATCGGGCGTGGTCATTGCCATTGTCGGCCTGCAGATGCTGATCGGCCGGCATGATCCCTGGCTGCCGGCCTTCATCGCCGACCGGGGCCTGCCGCGCGCCGAGACCGCCAAGATGATCGAGCGGGCGATTCCCTGGGTCGAAAAACTCGAATCCCTGGCCCGGCCGCGGGCGCTGTTCATGACCCGCGGCGTGATGCGCATGCTGATCGGCGCGATGTTCGTGATGCTCGGCGTGGTGCTTGCCCTGCCGCTGTCGTGGATCGGCAATTTCCCGCCCGGCGTGGCCCTGCTGATCATGTCCGTGGGGTTCCTGGAGGAGGACGGGCTGCTGGTCGGCGCGGCCCATATCCTGGGCCTGCTGGCGACCTTGCTGGTCGTGGTCATTGTCGGCGGCGTGATCGCCGGCGCGGCCTGGCTGATCGGTTGAGGCTTGACCAGCTGTCGCGCGCCGGGTTTATGGTCCCGCGTCTGCCCATTGCCGAGAGGATTTGACCCATGGCCGATCATGTCGTGCCCCATTTCGCCAACGACCAGGGCGTCGCGGTCATCCATGTCGGCGTGAAGGAATTCAAATGCATGGGCGCGCGCGCGCCGTTCGACCATCCGCATGTGTTCCTCGACATGGGTTCGGACGGCGAGATCATCTGCCCCTATTGCTCGACCCTCTACAAATTCGATTCCAACCTGCACGCCAACCAGACGACGCCGGCGGGCGCCTTCGTGCAGACCCTGGCGGACGCCTGATCGCGCGCCGATGGCCACCGCTCCGGCCGGGCGCCGCACGGTCATCATCGCCGGCGCCGGGATCGGCGGCCTGACCGCAGCGCTGTTGCTGTCGCGGGGCGGTTTTCGCGTCCAGCTCCTGGAGCGTGCCGCGGTTTTCGAGGCGATCGGCGCCGGTATCCAGATCACCCCCAATGCCAGCCGGATCCTCGTCGACCTCGGGCTGGGCAAGGCGCTGGCCGAGGTTGCCGTGACCCCCGAGGGCATGGATGTGCGGGCCGGCGGCAATGGCCGGCTGCTGGCGTCGGCCGACCTCGGAGCGGCGATCGCCGCGCGTTATGGCGCGCCCTGGTGGATGGTGCATCGCGCCGACCTGCAGGCGGCGCTGGTGGCCGCCGTGCATGACGACCCGCATGTCACGGTTGCCATGGGCCGGACCGTCGAGACCGTGGCGCGTGACGGCGACGGCGTCGCGGTCACCGCCGTGGGCGTCGGCGAACGGAGCACCCATCGTGGCGCGGCTCTGATCGGCACCGACGGCCTCTGGTCGGCGACACGTGAACTGTTCGGCGACGGCAAGCCGCCGGCCTATGGCGGCCGCACCGCCTGGCGCGCGCTTTTGCCGCGCAGCGCCGTGCCCGAGGGCATTTCGGATCGCCGGCTGGGGCTCTGGCTCGGCCCGGGCGCCCATCTCGTGCATTACCCGGTGCGCGCCGGCGCGGCGCTCAACCTGGTCGCGGTGGTCAGCGATCCCGAACCCCGCACCGGCTGGAGCGGGACCGGCGACCGGCTGGCGCTGATCGCCCGGTTTCGCGGCTGGACCAGCCAGGCGCAGGCGCTGGTGGCCGCGCCGCAGGCCTGGACGACCTGGTCGCTCGCCGACCGCGCGCCCTGGTTCGGGCAAGGACAGGGGCCGCTGACCCTGCTCGGCGACGCCGCCCATCCGATGCTGCCGTTCCTCGCCCAGGGCGGGGCCATGGCGATCGAGGATGCCGCGGTGCTGGCCAAGGCGCTGGCGGCGCGTCCGGACGACCTCGACGGGGGCTTCCGCGCCTATGAACAGGCGCGCGCCCGCCGGGTCGCTGCGGTCCAGCGTGGCGCCCGCGCCAATGGCCGGATCTATCACCTCGAAGGCCCGATGGGCTGGGCACGCGACACCGCGATGCGTGTGCTCGGCGGCCGCCAGCTCGTCGCCGGTTATGACTGGATCTACCGTTTCCGGGCTTGAGCGGGGCAGAGCGAGTGGCGAATGGCGAGTGGCGAATGGGGATGATGCGACACGCGCGGTGAAACCAACCCTCCCGCAAGCGGGCGAGGGTTTACGCGCGTCAACCCTCGCCCGCGTCTTCGCGGGAGAGGGTGGCCGCGGAGCGGCCGGGTGAGGGTGGTTGCGTCGGTGCGTGAGGTGCATTTCGGTTGTAAGTGATTGATGGGGTGTGGAATTTGAGACCCTCACCCGGCGCCTAACGGCGCCACCCTTGCATGTTTGCGGGACCGACTCAGCGCAGGCTGAGAGGTGCGTCGAGGCCGGTGGCCACCGGCCTCGACGCGGATGTCCGGGACCGTTTCACCCTTTGGCTCAGCACCGCGGGAGAGCATGGTCCGGCCGTCCTCTGGCTCTTGTCCTGAACAGATGCTGGGGAGGAAGTCCCGTATGCAAGGCAAGGAAGCGTCCAAACAAGAGACCGAAGGCAAGTCTACCGTGGGAATCGACGTCAGCAAGAGCTGGCTCGACATCCACGTTCTGCCCGGCGGGGAGACCCACCGTTTTGCCAATGCCGAGTTGGGCATCCGGCAGTTGAAGCGCTGGCTTCAGCGCTTTGATCTGGCGCTGGTCGTGGTCGAGGCGACCGGCAAGTGGCACCGCCAGGTTCGCCGAAGCCTGCATGCCTCGGGCGTGCCGGTTGCCGTGGTCGATCCTTATCGCGTGCGCATGTTCGCGCGTGCCACGGGCACCTTGGCCAAGACCGACCGGCTCGATGCCCGCGTGTTGGCCCTGTTCGCGCGGGCCATGAACCCGGCCCAGCGACCGCCGGCACCGGAAGCCCTCGATGCGCTCAATGAGTTGGTCAGCGCCCGCGATGCGGCCGTCGACGAACAGACAGCCCTCAAGAACCAGCGGCACGCGGTCACCGACAAGTTCCTGATCCGCCATCTCGCTCACCGTCTCACCCGGATCGCCAAGGCTATCGAAGCCATCGCCGGCGAGATCGCCAAACGCATCGCGGCCGATCCATGCCTGGCCAGACGCCACGACATTCTGATCTCGATCCCTTCGTTCGGCCCGGCGGTCGCCACGACCCTGGTGGCCGCCCTGACCGAGCTGGGGACCTGCAACATCAAACAGATCAGCCTGTTGGCGGGACTAGCCCCGATCGCCGATGATTCGGGTGAACGACAGGGCGTCCGCGTCATCTGGGGCGGACGCTCCCGGGTGCGCCGCGTTCTCTACCTGGCGGCGCTCTCGGCCACGCGCTGCAACGCCGACATGAAAAGTTTCCACGACCGCCTGATCGCCAAGGGCAAGAAGCCCAAATGCGCCCTCATCGCCGTGGCTCGAAAGCTCGTCGTCCTCGCCAACACCCTTATCGCTCAGGACCGCACTTGGGCCACTCACGCTCCAAAACAGGCTTGACCCGAAACACAGATGCTCTCCCGCAAGCGGGCGAGGGTTTACGCGCGCTACGCGTTTCGCTTCCTCGCCATTCGCTACTCGCCATTCGCCACTCGCCCCCTCAGCGCGTCGGCGTCGCCGGCTGCTGCTGGCCAGGCGCCATGCCCGGCAGGCTGCGGATGTTCATCTTCTGGCCGCCCGGCATGAGGATGTCGCCCGGCACCATGCCGTCGGTGCAGGTGGCGCCGGCCCAGCGCGCCTCCTGGACGGTTGTCGTCGTCTGCGGATTGGGCTGATTCGGGGTTTGCACGGTGGCGCTGCTGCGCACCGAGTAGCTGGCCTGGAAGTCGCCCGATATCACCGTGCTCGAGGTGATGCGCATCGGGCCCATCTGGCAGATCGAATCGATCACGATGCCCGAGGCATCGCGCCGCATGTCACGCTTCTCGCAGTTCTGCGCCAGCATGTTCATGCCGGCCTGCATCATCTGCCGGTCGCTGGCCGGATCGACGCAGGTCTTGACGACCATTTCCGGCATTCCCGGCACCTGCGCGGCTCCCATGCGGATTTCCCACTGGCCGGTGCGGCGGGCCGGAAATTCGACGGTGGCCTGGGCCAGGGCGGGGCTGATCGAGGCGACGACGAAGGGCAGGGCGAGAAGCGGAATGGCGCGCATGTCAGATCTCTGGTTGATGGCGGGGAGGGCGGAGCCCGTGAAGCGAAGACCAGACGGTCTGTGGCCACCCTAGCCCAGGCCAGGGCGCCAGGACGAGGTGCGACAGGTTGACGTTCCACGGCATCCGGGACGTTCCGGAGGGCCGCGGCCTGGCGACGGGCCGGCCAATCAGGCGGCCGCCGCTGCGGCTTCCGGCTCTACCGCAGAGATGATGACGCGATTGCGACCTTCGGCCTTGGCCCGGTAGAGCATGGTATCGGCGCGCTGGAGCAAGGCCGACAGGTCGGCAGCCGAGGTCGCCGAAAAGGCCAGCCCGATACTGGTGGTCAGCCGCACCTCGCTTCTTGCGGCGGGCACCGCCAGCGCGGCGGCGGCGGCGCGCATGCGCTCGGCGACGATCTCGGCCTGGTCGAGCGAGACGCGCGGCAGCACGACGGCGAACTCCTCGCCGCCATAACGGCACAGGAGGTCGGACGGCCTGAGGCAGTGGGCGGCGGCGGCGGCGAAATGCGCCAGCACCAGGTCACCGGCGGCATGGCCGTGGGTGTCGTTGATCGTCTTGAAGAAATCGAGATCGAGCAGCAGCACGGCCACCGGTGCGCGCTCGAAGGCCAGGCGGCGCAGGATCAGCTCGGCCTGGCGGGCGAATTCGCGCCGGTTCAACACATCGGTCAGCGCGTCGCGGGTGGCCAGGCGATAGAGCGCGATGTCGGACTGCTCCTTGCCGAGCGCCACCAGGCTGAAGGTCAGGATGACGATCAGCAGCAGCACCACGGTGGCGGCGACCTCAGGCCCGAAAACGCTCAGGAAGACCGGGTCGTCCTGGCCGAGCAGCACCAGCGCCGTGGCACGGGCCGCATAGAACAGCCCGCTGGCGGCGCAAGCCACCGCCAGCACCACGTGGTTCAGCAGCCGGGTGCCGTTGGCCCGCCAGAATTCGTGTGCCGCGACGAGCGCATAGGCCGCGACGACCAGAAGGAAGCTGACCGCGCCGCTCCAGGCATCGAATGACGGCGTGCTCAGAAGCGTGCCGCCGGCCATGAGCCAGGGGCCGGCGACGCCGACCGCCGCCAGCGGCGGACGGCCGTTGAAGCTGCGGGCGCCGACCCAGATCAGCGCCGTGGCGGTGCCGGCAAGGCCATTGCCGACGACATAGGCCCAGGCCAGCGCCGGGCTCTGCGCCGCCGCGATATAGGTGAACGAGGCCAATGTCGCCGCGCCGAAGGCGAGGCTCCACCAGCGCCCGGACCGGACGTCGCCGCGCCTGACGGCATCGAGCACGAACATCGCGCCCGTGGTGACGGTGACCAGGAGGGAGATGAAGAGCAGCGTGGTCAGATCGAGGTGCAGGCCCGTCGAGCCGCTTGCCATGGTGGAATTCCCGCAGGTCGGACCCAACGAACAGGCCGGGATTCTGCGGGCTTCTGCAAGGGAGCAAGCCGCCTGGGCGGTATGCCGATATGTGGCGCGCCGGCGCGCGTGGCGAATCTGGCGTCAGGCCGCTGCGCTGGCCCTGTCCCAGGCCGGCTGGCCGCCGAAACGTTCGACCAGGAAGTCGATGAACAACCGGACCTTGACCGAGAGGTGGCGGGTCGGCGGATAGATCGCGTAGAGCGCCAGATCGGGCGCCTTGTAGTCGGTCAGGATAGCGGTCAGCCGGCCGGCCTGGAGGTCCGGGCCGACCAGGAAGGTCGGCAGGAGCGCGATGCCGCGGCCCTTGATCGCCGCGTCGCCGAGCACCTCGCCATTGTTGGAACAGAGGTTCCACGAGACCTGGATCCAATGGTCGCCGTCCGGCCCGGAGAGCTTCCACTGGGTGCCGGTGGCGAGATGATCATAGGTGAGACAGTCGTGGTCGCGCAGGTCGTTCGGGTGCTGCGGCGTGCCGCGCCGCGCCAGGTAGTCGGGCGCCGCGCAGACCACGCGCCGGGCCGGCACGATCTTGCGGGCGATCAGGCTGGACGAGGCGAGATCGGCGATCCTGAGCGTGACGTCGAAGCCCTCCTGGACCGGATCGACGAAGTGATCGCCGAGGATGAGCTGGATGGTCAGCTCGGGATAGAGCCCCATGAAATCGGCAATGGCCTGGCCGAGATGCAGCGTGCCGAAGGACATGGGCGCATTGACCCTGAGCATGCCGCGCGGCTCGACCTGGGCCTGGGTCACCGCCATGTCCGCCTCTTCCAGGTCGGCGAGAATGGCCAGGCAGCGGCGGTAATAGGCCTGGCCGTTGTCGGTCGGGCTGACGCTGCGGGTGGTCCGGTTGAGCAGCTGGACCCCGAGCTCGCGCTCCAGCTCGATGACATATTTGCTGATCGCCGAGCGCGACAGCCGCAATTCGCGGCCGGCCTCGGAGAAATTGCCGTGCTCGACCACCTTGGTGAAGGCTTTGATGCTGCTGAGCTTGTCCATGGCCTCACCGGGAATGGGTCAGCAATTGTCGCCAGATTGAAGACGCTATTGCCATGAATTAAGAGATTGTCGTCAAAGCGTAGCATGTCAATAGTCGCCGCGGAATTCAACGCGGAGACAGTGATGACCAAGGTTCTGGTGCTCTATTATTCGTCCTACGGCCATATCGAAACCATGGCTCGGGCCGTGGCCGAAGGGGTGCGCGAGGCGGGCGCGGAAGCGACCATCAAGCGGGTGCCGGAACTGGTGCCGGAAGAGATCGCGCGCAAATCCGGCTTCAAGCTCGACCAGGCCGCGCCGATCGCCAGCATCGACGACCTGCCGAACTATGACGCCATCATTTTCGGCACCGGCACGCGCTTCGGCAACATGACCGCGCAGATGAAGAACTTCCTCGACCAGGCCGGCGGCCTGTGGGCGCGGGGCAAGCTGACCGGCAAGGTCGGTTCGGTGTTCACCGCGTCGGCGACCCAGCACGGCGGCCAGGAATCGACCATCCTCACCTTCCACCCGGTGCTCCTGCATCTCGGCATGGTGATCGTCGGGCTGCCCTATGCTTTCCAGGGCCAGATGGGCGTCACCGAGGTGATGGGCAATTCGCCTTATGGCGCCTCCACCATCGCCGCCGGCGACGGCAGCCGGCAGCCCTCCAGGATCGAGCTCGACGGCGCCCGCTACCAGGGCCGCCATGTCGCCGGGATCGCCGCCAAACTCCGCTGAGCGCCGGTTCCTCCCGATCATCCGCCGATACGAAGGCGTCCCTGGTTTCCCAGGGGCGCCTTTTTCGTGCGCGCGGAGTAGGCTGCTCGACGGCTCGCCAGATTTTGTCGCTGTTTCATAGACAGTGTCTGCAAAACTGATGGAATTGTCTTCTCCTGGGCTCGGATCAATATGTCCGCAGAGACAGCATTGACCCGTCGCACCCGACGGAAGAGGAGGACCCACTCATGTCTGGCATTCATCACGTCACGGCGATTTCGGGCTCGGCCCATCGCAACCTGGACTTCTACGTCCGTAGCCTTGGCCTGCGCTTCGTCAAGAAGACGGTCAATTTCGACGATCCCGGCACCTATCACCTCTATTACGGCGACGAGGCCGGCCATCCCGGCACGATCCTGACCTTCTTCCCCTGGGAGCATGCCGGTCCCGGGCGGGCCGGCGTCGGCCTGACCGACGAGACGCGGTTCCGCGTGCCGGCGGGTTCGATCGATTTCTGGGCCCGCCGTCTCGCCGAGAAGGGCGTCGCCCATGACGCCGTGGCCGAGCGTTTCGGCGAGCCGGTGCTGGCTTTCGCCGATCCCGACGGCATGCGGCTGGCGCTGGCCGGCGTCACCGGCGCGGAAACCGAAGCGGGCTGGGCCCGCGACGACATTCCGGCCGACCATGCCATCAGGGGCTTCCACGGGGTCACCCTGGCGATCGAAACGGCGGCGGCCACCGGCGCGGTGCTGACCGACGTCTTCGGTTTCAGCGAGGCCGGCCGCGACGGCGCCCTGATCCGCTTCCGCGGCAGCGAGGCGGCCGGCGGCATCGTCGACATCAGGCAGGTTGAGGGCGGCGCGCGCGGCGCCATGGGCCGCGGCGCGGTGCATCACGTCGCGTTTCGCGCCGCCGATGATGCCGCGCAGGCCGAGATGGCACGCAAGCTCGGCGCCCGGCACGGCCTGCAGGTGACCGAGCAGAAGGACCGGCAATATTTCCGCTCGGTCTATTTCCGCGAACCCGGCGGCGTGATCTTCGAGATCGCCACCGATGTCCCGGGCTTCACCGTCGACGAGCCCCTGGCGACGCTCGGCCAGGACCTGAAACTGCCGCGCTTCCTGGAAGCCCGCCGTGGCGAGCTCGAAAAGATCCTGCTGCCCCTGGAGACCGCCTGATGGCCACCGACCAGAGCCTTTCGATCGCACGTGCGGGCGCGCCATTGTCGCGCGCCCGCGCCGCCATGATCCTGCTGCACGGCCGCGGCGCCAGCGCCGAGGGCATGCTGTCGCTGGCGGAGGTGTTCGCCCAGCCGGACCTTGCCTATCTGGCGCCGCAGGCGCCGGGCCACAGCTGGTACCCGCAATCCTTCCTGGCGCCGTTGGCCCAGAACGAGCCGTCGCTGACGCGCGCGCTCGGCATTGTCGGAACGACCGTTGAGGCGCTTGCCGGGGAGGGGTTCGCGCCGGAGCGCATCATCCTCGCCGGCTTCTCGCAGGGCGGCTGCCTGGCGCTGGAATATGCCGCGCGCAATGCCCGCCACTTCGGCGGCGTGGCCGGCCTGAGCGCCGGCCTGATCGGCCCTGAGGGGACGCCGCGCGACTATGCGGGAACGCTCGGCGGCACGCCGGTGTTCCTCGGCTGCAGCGATGTCGACAGCCACATCCCGCTCGGCCGGGTCAAGGAGACCAGCAAGGTGCTGGCCGGCCTCGGCGCGACCGTCACCGAACGGATCTATCCGGGCATGGGCCATACCATCAACGACGACGAGATCGGCCAGGTTCGCCGCCTGATCGCCGGCCTGTTGCGCGACGAGGGGGAGTGATTTCGGGGCGAGGGTGGCCATTCCTCGCCGACGATCACCATTTCTGCGTCAGTGGCGGCGGGCCCGGATGCGACGGGAACAGCGGCAGCACCTCTTCCGCCAGCTCCTGGATGATCTCGGCTGCCGGCCGCGCGGCGAACTGAATGCCGAGAGCGCCATGGTTCACGCCGGCCGCGCGCCATTCGCCGAGAAGGTCGATCAGCGCCTTGCGGCCGGTCTTCAGAACGTAACCACCCTGAAGCGGCGTCCTGGGAAAGTTCGGATCTTCGGCGAGGTCGAGCCATTCATTGGTCAGGTGGGGCCGGAAACCGCCATCCGGGATGAGCGCGCGCCAGGCCCGGATCTTATCGGACAGCTGCCGCGGCCCTTCCGGCGTGTGGGTCGACTGCGGATAGGTCAGCCAGCCATCGGCATGGTCGCCAACCCATGACAGGTCCTGCCGGCTCGAGCCGGTGACGATGAGCGGTATGCGCCCGGCCGCCGGTTTGGGCAGGAGATCGACGCCATCCATGGTGCCGAGCGGCGAGTGGACCGAGGGACGATCGCCCCCGATCAATTGCCGGAAATAGGTGACGGTTGCCGCGAAGCGGTCTCCGCGCGTATCGATATCGATGCCATAGGCCGGAAACTCGACGGGCCGATCACCGGATGCGATGCCCAGCACGAGGCGTCCGCCCGACAGACGATCGATGGTGGTTGCCATCTTGGCGAGATCGATCGGGTGGCGCAGCGAAAAGATCGCGCTGCCGGTTGCCAGCGCCACCCGCTCGGTCCGGGCAGCCAGATAGGCGAGGTAGGTGAAAGGGTCGAAGACCTGTCCCGCATCACCGAAGCCCGGATCAAAAAGCGGCACGTCGCGAACCCAGACGGCCGCGAAGCCGCGCCGGTCGACGTCGGCGACAAGATCGGCCTGATCCGCCAGCACGCGCATGTCGCCGCGGAAGAAGCGCAAGGGCAGGAAGATGCCAAGGGTGAGCTGATCGGGAGCAAACATCCGGCGATAGCCGGGATGGCCTGCGAAGGCGTCGAAGGACGCGCCACCGGCACGTTGTCCGGCCGTGGGCGTCTTGGTCGCGAGGGTCATGAGAGATGGTGTTCCTTGGCTGCTGTGTCAGGCACGGGTCCGGCGCCAAGTGCGCAACGGATCCATCGTCCATTCGGGGCGAGGAGGGCTAAATATCGCCAATGCCCTCGATCAACAGAATGACCGGTAATTCAAAGCGATAGAAACGCTGTCTTCTGCCTGTAGAGTTTAGCGGGTCTATAGTCATGGCCCAATTCCCGACGGCACGAGAGTGGCGCGCACGGCTTGTCAGCGGTGTCTCGGATTGCCTCGACCGGCGGCCCGCAAGCCGCCATCATTCTCGCCGAGACGACCGGCAACGGGCTTCGCGCCGGCCAGCGGCCGCGGTACGTTGCCGATCGTCTTTCGGAGAATCCCATGTCATTTCAGGCCTATCTCGACACCATCAAAGCCAAGACCGG
This sequence comes from Phreatobacter stygius, assembly GCF_005144885.1. Lineage (NCBI taxonomy): Bacteria > Pseudomonadati > Pseudomonadota > Alphaproteobacteria > Hyphomicrobiales > Phreatobacteraceae > Phreatobacter > Phreatobacter stygius. Next base: position 75,745 of record NZ_CP039690.1, on the reverse strand, counting down.
CAAGGGGCCTGACGATTTCAGGGCGCTGGCGGCGGAAAAGGGCCTCGCCAGCGCCAAGGCCGCCGATATCGTTGCCTGGCTGGCGCAGGATTTCGGGCTCGGCCGTGGCCACGCGATGGCGATCTACGCGCTCTTGAAAGCCAATGGCGGACCGCGGGCCGCGCCCGATGACCGGCTCGCCAAGCTGTTCGCCGGCGGCAAGGCCGTCTGGCAATCGCAGTTCGACGCGCTGCTGCGGCAGGTTCAGGCCTTCGGCGACGATGTCGCGGTGGCACCGACCGACAGCTATGCCAGCCTGGTGCGGGGCAAGAAGAAGTTCGCCATCGTGCAACCCTCGGCCGGACACATGGACATCGGCATCAAGCGCAAGGGCGCTGACGCGACCGAACGTTTCGCCGCCGCCGGCTCATGGAACAGCATGGTCACCCACCGCGTGCGCATTGCGGATGCAGCCGAGGTCGATGCCGAGCTGATCGAGTGGTTGCGCCGCGCCTATGACGAGGCCCGCTGAGACGGCGTCGGCGCGCCGGCCGGCGCCGCGGGGCCGAAGGCGATGAAACTCAGCGCCGCCAGCAGCCAGATGCCGATGCCGCCGAACAGCAGCACCCAGCCGAAACCATGAACCAGGGCCTGGTGGACGATGGTCGCGCTGGTGCCGAGGGACGACGGATCGGGCGCGGCCTGGGTCGCGGCGGTGACGCTGCCGGCGGCGATACGCTCCGCGAGCGGCCGCAATTGCGCCGCGTCGAGGGACGGCAGCGCGCCGCGCAGGTGAGACAGAACGCCCTCGACCAGGATGAAGCCCATCAGGGCGATGTTGACGGCGAGCGAGATCATCCGGGCGCTCATGTCGATGCCGGAGGCCATGCCGGCGCGCTCGCCGGGCACCGAGGCCGTGGTGGTGTTGGTGACCGGCGTGTTGGTCAGGCCGAGCCCGACGCCCGAGAGCAGGCAGCCGGGCAGCATGGTCAGCCAGCTCGCCTGGTCGGCGGCGCTGCCGAACCACATCAGGATGAAACCGAGGCCGATCGTGAACAGACCCGCGGGAATGGTGAGGCCGGGCCGGTAACGCAGCGCCAGGCGCTCGCCCAGCGGCGGCACGACCAGGGTGGGAAGCGTATAGGCCAGCAGCGCCAGCCCGGCGGCGACGCTGTCATAACCGAGGCCGGCCTGGAAATAGATCGGCAGGTAGATCATGAACGGCCAGAAGCTGAAATTCATGCCGACCGAGCCGATCAGCGCGCCCGAGAAGCTGCGGATGCGGAACACCGAAAAATCGAACATCGGGCGCGGGTTGAGCGTCTCGGCGACGACGAAGGCGACCAGGCTCGCGGCGGCGAGGCCGATGATCGCCAGGGCCGAAGGACTGGCGAAGCCGAGATCCGGTCCCTGGGTGATGAAATAGGCGAGGCAGAAGACCGCGACCGACAGGGTGGCGATGCCGGCGACATCGAGGCGCTCGGCTTTCGGGTCTTTCGATTCGCCGACGCCGGCCATGGCGAGGGCGAGCGTCACCAGCGCCAGCACGCCGTGGACGAGGAAGACCCATTGCCAGTTCGACACCGCGACGATGGCGCCGCCGATGATCGGGCCGAAACCGAGGCCAATGCCGAAAATGATGCCCCACCAGCCGAAGGCGGTGCCGCGCTGCCGGCCGGCCGGGAACTGGTGGGACAGGATGGCGACCTGGCAGATCAGCATCGCGCCGCCGCTCATGCCCTGCAGGAAGCGGCCGGCGATCAGCACGGCGGCATCCTGCGCCAGCCCGCAGATCAGCGAGGTGATGCCGAAGGCGACGATGCCGATCATGAAGATCAGCTTGCGGCCATAACGGTCGGCCAGCGTGCCGGTCGCCATCAGCACCGTGGTGCAGGCGATGGTATAGGCATTCATGATCCACTGGAGCTGCTTGAAGTCGGCATGTAGCACCTGTTCGAGCGTCGGCAGGATCGCCGGGATGCTGGAGATTTCGAGGCCGAACATCAGGGCCGAGAGGGAGACGGCGGCCAGAGCGATCGTGCTGCGGCCGGTGGAGGCATGGGTCATGGGTCGGGTCTTTCGGCGTCGAGACGGGCAGGCGCGACATCCGGAGACGGCCGGACAGGGCGCGCGGCATTGCCGGCGCTCAGGGGATGTCCGGTTGTCGGGATGCCCGGCTTTGGGCCGGTCCGCCTGTTGCTTGGGTTAAGGCAACATAGTCCGGCCTTGATCATATCTGAATTGGATGGTTGGATATTTCAGAGATAACGGTTTTGGATATTTGACATGGCGTCTCTCGATGTCGATGCCGTCAAGGCCTTCGTGGCGATCGCCGATCTGCAGAGTTTCACCCGTGCCGCCGAGGCGTTGGGGACGACGCAAGGCGCGATCAGCGTCAAGCTGAAGCGGCTCGAAGACCGGCTCGGCCACCGGCTGATCGAACGCACGCCGCGGCTGGTCCGCCTGTCGGCGCGCGGCGCGGTGTTCCTCGACGCCGCTCGCGACTTCCTGGCGGCCCATGAGCGCGCGCTCGCCGGCCTTGCCTCGTCGCGCCGGCGTTTCGCGCTCGGCATCGCCGCCCATGTCATGGGGCCGGAAGTGCCGACCTTGCTGGCCCGGCTGCATGCGCACGACCCGGCACTGACCATCGAGGTCAGGCTCGACAGCTCGCGTGTCCTGCTGGATGCCTTCGACCGGGGCGAACTCGACGCGACGATCATCCGCCGCGACGACGACCGGCGCGACGGCGAGGTGCTCGGGCCGGAACATTTCGGCTGGTTCGCGACCCCGGGTTTCGAACATCGCCAGGGCGAGCCGCTGCGCCTGGCCGCGCTGGCGCCGGCCTGCGGCGTGCGCGACATTGCCACCCGCGCGCTCGATGCCGCCGGCATCCCCTGGACCGAGGTGTTTCTCGGCGGCGGGTCGTCGGCCGTCATGGCTGCCGTCTCGGCCGGCCTGGCGGTCTCGGTGTTCTCCTGCCGCGTCGTGCCGCCCGGCACGGTCGATGTCGGCGAGCGGTTCAGGCTTCCGGAACTGCCGTCATCGGAGATCGTGCTGCATTCGACGCTGTCGGATGCCAAGTCGCGCGATGCGCTGCGCACGCTTGCCGCGGCCTTCCGGGAGCACCGGGCATCGGCCGGATGAGGCGCGGCAAGGAGCCTTGCCAATGAAGAAAGGCCGGGCCGGAGCGCCGCCGGACCGGCCTATGAGGAGCGGTTCAAGGATGGCAGCCTGGCTTGCTCCGGGCATGACCGGCACGGGGCGGGCGCGGGCAGGCCGGCGCTGCGCGGGCGGCGATCGAAACTGTGGTGCGCACGGCCGGACTCGAACCGGCACGCCCGAAGGCGCAAGATTTTAAGTCTCGTGTGTCTACCGATTCCACCACGTGCGCTCCAATCGCCCTCTAGAACATTCCGCCGGGCTTTGGAAACGGAGAAATGCGGCTGACGCGTTTCGGAAGGGCAGGAGCCTCACCAGCGCAGGCGCGCGCCGATCCGGCCCTGATGGGACGTGCCGTCGCCGCGGAATTCGCCGTTATAGCCGGCATAGACCTGCAACCGGTCGGAACGGCTCGCCGCGATCTGGACGCCGACCAGCGCGGCGTCGCGGCCGAGGCTGGCATCCTTGGTGGTGAAGGTTTGCCCGAGGAGCGTGGCGGATGTCGCGGCCGAGGGATCCTTGAAGTCGTGACCCCAGGCCAGGCGCAGTTCGGGACGCCAGGTCACGCCATGCGCGCCAGTGACCGACAGGCCGGCGCTGAGACCGAGCTGCGCCAGGGCGCGCGACGGCCGGTCGGCGAGCACGGTGAGATTGAAGCCGCCGGCGCCGGTTTCACCGAAGGCACCCCGGTTGATGTCGGCATAAGCAAAGCCGGCGAAGGGCTTGAGGAAGGCCGAGCCGAGCGCGGTCGCGACCGAGAAGCGGTAGCCGATCTCAGCCGTCGCCAGCAGGCCGAAGCCCTGGGTCGCGCCGCGCGCGGCGAGCCGGATGCCCTGGATGTTGAGGCTGCGATCGGCGGACATTTCGGTCCAGCCACCACCGAAGGCGGCGTCGGCCTCGAAGCGGCCGAGCGTCCAGGAGCCGTAGACCGCGGCGGCAAAGGTGTTGGAGGTGCCGGTGAAACCCGTGCTGCGGGTCTTGTCATTGGCATAGAAGCCGCTGACGCCGACGAGCAAAGACGGCGAGATGAGCCGGTCGACACCGATCACGATGCCGCCGCCGGAACTCGACCAGCCGGACCCGAGCCGGTCGGCGCCGGCCTGCGTGGTATTGCCGAAGGCCTGGCCCCAGAGGCTCCAGCCGGTGGCCGAAGCCCCCGCGCCATCGCCATCGGCAGAGGCGGGCGCCGCCGACGGCAGGCCCGCGGACATTTCGAGCCGATTGCCGCCCATGAAGCCGAAGGACGGCGCGAAGGCCGCGTGCGAACTGCCACTGCGCAGGCCGTCGCGCCGCTGCTGCAGCATGGCGCCGAAGCCGAGCGTGGTCTTAAGCACGCTGCTGGTCATGCCGCCATAACCCCGGCCGGACATCTCGTCGAACGCGCTCTGCAGCCCGGCGGGCGCAAGGCCGTAGATGAGATCGTAGACATGCAGTTCGCTGCCGCTCATGGCCGCGCCCGGCGCCGGGCGACCCCGGTCGAGGGCGCCGGCGACCGCCGACTGACGGGCGCTGAGCGAAATGCCGTTCTGGGCCAGATTGGCGAACGAGGCCGGCGTCACCGCGGCGACCACGGATGTCGGATAATAGAGCACGTCGAGCCGGCTGTTGACCGGCAGGCCGGTCAGGCCCTGGGCGTCCGGCTCGACCTCGACATCGCCGAACCGGCCGGTCACGCGCGCGCCGGCTTCGGCGCGAACCACGGTGAACTTGCTACCGATGGTCGGGACATAGGAGTTGGTGGCGCCGCCTTCGATGCCGCGGAACCGCGCCTGGAAGGTGCCGCCGGCGGCGAAGGAGTGACCGGCGCCGAGCACGAACAGGGTGTCGTAGCTGCCCGGCCCGCCGGTGTCGGCGGCGCCGTCGATATCGACCTGATAGATGCCGGTTTGCCCCATCGCGACATTGCCGGTGATGAACAGTTCGCCGGGCGAGTGGCCGGGCTTCAGCGTGCCATGGACCGTGACATTGCCGAAGATCTCGCCGAAGCCGCCGAGGTGGCCGTTGGCAAAGACGGTGATGGTGGGCGACCGCAAGGTGCCGTCGACCGAGAGCTGGCCATTGCGCACGTCGACGGCGCCGAACTGCGCTTCGCCGGCGATCTGCAACTGGCCATAGGGCGCAGGGGCGTGGCTCGATCGCGGGCCGGCGGCGGCCGCGGCATTGTCGATCGTCAGGGTTCCGGTGGTCGATACCGGCGCCGTCCAGGTTTCGATCTGGCCGGCGGCAACCGTGGTCGTCCTGGAAGCGGTTGGCCCGATCGCCGGTGAGCCGGCGAGCGCCCGGTCGAGCCGGACCAGGCCATGGCCGTAGATCGCGTCGATGCCGGGGGCGCCGAGGTCCTGGGCGGTCGCAAACATCAGGCGAACGATCTCGGCGGCGGAATAGTCTGGATAGGCCTCCATCAGCACGGCGATGACGCCGGAGACATGGGGCGCGGCCATGGACGTGCCGGTCATGTAGCCGTAGGTCGCACCATTGGGAGCGGTGAAGACCGGATCCTTGTTGCCGCGCTGGACGGTCGACAAGGTCTCGTTGGCGCTCGGCGGCTCGGCGCCGGTACCGCCACCCGGCGCTGAGATGCACCAGGCCGCGGTGACGCCGCAGCGGTTGGAGTCCTCCGAGATCGTCAGGTCGATGCCGAGATTGGCAACCGCCACGATGCGGCCGGGCAGGCCCGGGGAATTGGCCACGGAGAAATCATAGTTGCGTCCGCCGTCATTGTAGATGCCGGCGCGGGCATTGGCCGGCGTGATGAAGGGGAAGAGCGCAATGCCGCTCGGGTTGACATTGCCGTCATTGCCATTGGCCATGACCAGCACCTTGCCGGCCGCCAGGACGGAACGAACCGCCTGCCATTCGGTGTCCAAGGTGTCGGTGTCCCAGACGGCTCCGCGCTTCACCGTCGGGCCGTAGCTGCCATTGATCACGCGCACATCTGACATGGCGGCAATGAGCATGAGGGCCCGGTCCGGACCGTCGTCGTCGCCCAGGCTCTTCATCACCAGGAGATTGGCGCCCGGCGCGACGCCGACCATGCCGTGGCCGTCGAGGCCGGCCGCGATGCTGCCGGCGACATGGGTGCCGTGGCCGGCGTCGTCCAGGATGGCGTGGCTGCCGGTCGCGCTGTCGACCGTGTTCCGGCTGCGCGTGTCGAGCCGGCCGGCGAATTCGGGGTGAAGATAGCTGAAGCCGGTGCCCGCACCATTGAACGTGGCGTCGAGGCCGGTGTCGATCACCGCCACCGTGACGCCGCGGCCGGTCAATCCCTTGCCCGGCAGGGCGGTGCCGTCGGGGCGGGTGGTGGCGTTCAGCGCGGTGCCCTGGCCGACGGCGAGATTGCCCCAATTGGCGGCGAACTCGCGTTTCTGATCGGCCGTGTAGCTGCCATCGAGGCCGGTGCGCGTGGCCATCCAGGGCTGTTCGGTCCGAGGCGTGGCGGTGACCGTGCCATTGTCGGTCAGGTAGGGAAAGGTCGCCGGCGCCGCGCGCGCGCCAACCGGGCCCGGCGCCGACGCGGTCGTCGCGACGGCGGCGCTGGCGAAGCGGGTGGCCGTTGCTGGCGCGAGCGGGTCGGCCCGGCCGGTGCCGCTGCGTTCGGCGAGCAGGCGGCCGATCTCGGCGGCCCGGTCGATCTCCGCGCTCATCAGCGGCGACACCGCCACGGCGGCGGCGGTCAGCCGATCCCGGCTGGCGGGATTGAGCCTGATCTGCTCGATCAGGCCCGAGAGCAGGGCGCGACCCTCGGCGCGCGCCCGGCGCGCCGTGGCGGGTGGCAGGGCGTGAGGCGATGGCGCCGAAACCACGGGGCGGGCTGCGGCGCGGGCCGGCCGGTCGTCCGCGCCAGCGCGGCCGGCCAGGATCACGGCCAAAGCGGAACCGAGAAGCAGCGATGAGACACTGGCACAGCGCCCGCGTCGAGCCAGCGCGCCAAGATGCGTTACCAACACAATTCCCCCCGGAACATGCACGTCACGCGTGAACGCGTCCCACGATTCCATCGCCAGTTCAAACCCCATTGCCGGCGATCTGGGTTGCGCCGGCTGCGGCCTTCGGTCGCGGGCCATCGCGGGGTTCCGAGGCGATCGCTTCAAGTCGAGAGATCGTGTGAACCGACCCGCGTCGCTGCCCTTAGGCGAGTTTATCCGCGTTTCGGGTGCGGCAAGGTGCCCCGGTCTTCTGCGCTGAATGAGACGACGCGCTCGCGCGACGTGCGTAGCGTGCGGCGGCGCATCGGCTCGTTGTCGTCCTGCGCGGGGCAAGCGGGGGGCATGGCATGCGGGTTGGGTATGGTTCGCCGATGCGCCTTTCGGGCGCGCGGGCGCTGATCCAGGTTCTGCTGGCAACGACGGCGCTGACCGCGACATCGTCCGCCGCAATGGCGCAGACCGATGGTTAGGGCGGCATCGACAGGGCCACAACGACCGGCGACTGTTCGGCGGCGACCAACTAGGGCGCATCCCCGAGCGGAACCTTTGTGTTCAGCGCTCCCCCTCGCTACGCGGACAGCGACGCCGGCATCGTCAGTTACGTCAACTCTGGTAATTTTGCCGATATCGTGTGGATATCGCGGCGCGTTACAGTCCTTCCGCTAAACGATATTGAGATTTTCCAAGATGCCGATTGCGACCACGCGATGTTTTATTCGACAGACTTGTGAAAAGCGCAGCCGACCGTCTTGACATTCGGCATGCAGAACATTCGATTGTGGTACCAGAGTAATTCAACCCCGGGGAGTGCATGATGAGCCATGTTGTGTATGGGCTGAAGTCCCCGGTCGTCGCTTCCTTGGTCGCTGCCGCGAGCGTTCTCGCCCTTCTCACCAGCCCCGCTGTCGCGCAGTCGGTCTGGCAGGGTTCGACATCGGATTGGGGGACTGCTTCCAACTGGTCGACAAACGCCGTTCCGAGCTCGGTGACCGACGTCGTGATCGGCAGTGGCGGGGTGGTCAGCCCCGTGATCGCGAGTGGCGCCGCCGCGGCCAATATCGTCAAGATCGGCGCCGCCGGCGCGGGCGCGACTCTGGGCGTCTCGCCGGGATCAACCTTCACCCACCATTCCGCGACGCTCGGCGACCTCGCCGGCCAGACCGGCGGCGTCACGGTCAGCGGAGCCGGCACGACGTGGAACAGCCAATACCTCTATACCGGATTCCGCGGGACGGGTGTGTTCACGCTATCAGGCGGAGCCGCCGCCAATGTCTCTTCCTTCGTGCAGACCGGCACTTTCGCCGGCTCGTCCGGCACCGTGACGGTCACCGGCGCAGGGACAGCGTGGAATGCGGCCAACGGTCACATCACCGGTGATTCAGGGCAGGGCGTGCTGAACGTCCTCAACGGCGCCCATGCGAACGAGCGGGCTACCACGCTTGGCGACAAGGCGACCGGCAACGGAACCGCGACCGTCGACGCCAGCTTCTTGAATGTCGAGCTTACCCTTGTGGTCGGTAATTATGGCACGGGCCATCTGGGGATTTCGAACGGCGGCGATGTGCAGGCCGGCACTTATTTTGTCGTCGGCTGGCAGGCCGGTGGCGTGGGGTCGCTGACCGTCGACGGCGCCGGCAGCTCGCTGAATGTCATGGCGCCCATCACAAATTCGGTCGTGGGTTGGGGGGGCAGCGGGTCCGTCCTCATCTCGAACGGCGGCACTGTCAGTGCCTTGGGTGGCGTGCTCGGCCGGCTGGCCTCCGGCAGCGGCACCTTGCGGGTGACTGGCGCCAACTCCCTGTGGAACGACACGCTCTATCTGCTCGTCGGCTATGGCGGCGGCGGCACGTTGACGGTCGACAACGGCGGCATGGTGCGCGTCAGTGGCGGCACCGGGCGCATCTTCATCGCCAACCTGGCCGGCTCGAACGGCACGGTCAATATCGGTGCCGCGTCGGGGTCGGCAGCCCAGGCCGCCGGCACCCTCGACGTGGCAGAACTGCGGTTCGGGGCCGGTACCGGCCGGCTCGTCCTCAACCACATCGAGAGCAACTACGTGCTCGCCCCCGCCATCACCGGCAACGGCACGGTGCTGGTGGAGAATGGCACGACCGTGCTCGCCGGTGCGAATACCTACTCGGGTTCGACGTTGATCCGCTCGGGAACGCTGGAGCTTGGGTCGGCGACCGCCGCCGGCACCAGCGTCATCGAGCTTGGCGGCGGCTCCGGCAGCCCAACCCTGCGCTTCGGCGGGAGCTATGCCGTCGCCAATGCCATGACCATGGCCGCGGGCGGCGGCACGATCGACACGGCGAGCAATTCGATTGTCATGTCGGGCGCGTTGGGTGGCGCCGGAGGCTTCACCAAGACCGGCACGGGCAGCCTCACATTGACCGGTACCGGCACCTATGCCGGCCCCACCACGGTCAATGGCGGCCTTTTGGTCGTGAATGGCGCGATTGGCGGCTCCGGCGTCACGGTGAGCGCTGGAGCCACGCTCGGCGGCACCGGCACGATCAATGCGGCGACGGCGATCACCGGCGGCACGCTGCAGGCTGGAAACCTGACGATCAATGGCGCGCTCAGCCTTAGCTCCGCTTCCGTCTACGCCTTCACACCGTCCAGCCTGACGACGGTCAACGGATCGGCAACCCTGGGCGGAGCAGCGCTGCCGTTCGTGACCACGAGTTTCCAGGCCCAGACCCACACCGTCCTGACGGCCTCGGGGGGCGTCAACGGCACGTTCACGCTCGCGGGAACAGGTGGCTCCACCGCCAGCGTGATCTATGGGGCCAACGACGTCACGCTGACGGTCAACGGCTATCGCGCGGCCGCATCGTTGATTGGGACCGGTAGCGTCAACGTGCAGAACGTCGCGACCGGCATCGACCGGGCGCTGAATGGTGGCACGGTGCCCGCCGCCGCCTGGAATGCCCTTATCGGCCTCGCCGGCGCCCCCCTCGCGAGCCAGTTGAACGCGCTGACCGGCGAGGCCGGCACGGGCGCTGTTTCCAGCGGCATCACCGGCGCCTCGACCTTCCTCAACATCATGCTCGACCCGATGGCCGGCGCGCGCGGCGCCATGGCGGATGCCCCCGGCTCCTCGCTCATCGAGATGGCCGATATCGCCTCCGCCCGCGCGCCCGCCGCGCGGGTCGAGGCCGGCTGGTCGATCTGGACCAAGGCCTATGGCCAGTCGGAACGCACCGCCTCCGACACAGGCCTTGGCGCGGCCGGAACGGCCTCCTCGCTCTATGGTGTCGCGGCCGGCGCCGACCGGCTGATCTCGCCCGGCCTGCTGGTCGGCTTTGCGCTCGCCGGCGGCGGCACGAGCTTCGGGCTCGGCGCGCTCGGTTCGGGCACCGGCGACTTCGCCCAGCTCGGCGCCTATGCCTCCATGCGGCTCGGGCCCGGCTATGTGTCCGCGGCGCTCGCCTATGGCTGGAACCGCTTCGACGTGACGCGCAACGTCGCCGCCCTCGGCCTCACCGAGACCTACCGCTCCGGCCCGGTCGGCCACACGTTCGGCGGCCGGATCGAGACCGGACGGCGCTTCGCGGTCGGCGGCTTCGGCCTCGGCCGCCTCGGCCTGACCCCCTATGCCGCCGCCGAGGCCATCGCCTATGTTGCGCCGGGTTACCGGGAAAACTGGACCGCGCCCGCCACCGGCGCCTTCGCGCTCGCCTATGTCGGCCGCACCACCGCGACGCTGCGGGGCGAGTTCGGCGCCCGGGCCGATGCCCTCGTCGCCGCCGGCGAGACCGGCGACCTCATCGCCTTCTCGCGCCTCGCCTATGCCGTCCAGTCCAACACCCAGCGCGGGGCTGCGGCCCAGTTCCAGACGCTTGCCGGCTCGACCTTCACCGTCTTCGGCGCGCGCGCCTCGACCCATACGGCGCTCGCCACGATCGGCGCGGAGGCGCGCTTCCGGCAGGGCACCCGCGTCTCCCTCGCCCTCGACGGTGAACTCGGCGAGCGCCACCGCTCCATCCGCGGCAGCGTCGGATTGCGGCAGAGCTGGTGAGGGGCTGCCGAAGCCGGCTTGCGCGCACACCGCAGCACAGAGCGGATTGATGTTGAGGTTCGGCGACGCTTGGGGACGCTGCCATGTGAGACGAAAAGGCGGCGGATCTCCGCTGAGACTTCCGCTGGAGGCGCTTCATTCCCGGTGATCGCAGGCGGTGCCTGCGGCAGGGCCGGCGCCGCCATCACGATGGAAGCCGGCCGCTCTCCGCGGTGGACCGGGCCGTCACCGTATCGAGACGGTTCTGGCGCTCGTCTGTCCAGAGCCGCGCGCCGCTCGCGCCATCGAGCGAGATGGTCGGAGAGATCCGAGCCTCGGCCGGCGACGGCTCGAATAGGAGGGCTCGTTTGGAGGAGCGCCGCGCGGCCGCGCCAACCGCGTCGATGACCCGGCGATCATCGACGATCATTGCTTGGTCCTGAGCCTTGAGACCGGCTCCGGGTGCGAGAGTGGCAATCATATGGTCATCAACGCACAGCGTCAGGCGATCGCTTCAAGTCGAGAGATCGTGTGAACCAGCCGTTCAATGGACAGCGCTAATCTGTGAATGGGTGAGGGAGGATCGGTTCCGGAGATTAGATTTGACCATGACCTCGACGCGTATTGTGATGTTCTTCATGGTCATTCTCGTGCTCATCAACCCGCCCATGGTGCTCGGGCTGTTCGGCACCGAAGGCCGCCGCGTCGGCGTGGCCATCGAGGATGGGCTCGGCACGGCGAGCCTCAGGATCGCCATGTGGGGCCGGCGTTAGCGCGGCTCGTCATCGGCGGCGCGTTCCGCCATGGTCTTGCCGGCCGGAGGACCGACGCCATGCGCCGGATCGCGCTCGACGCCAGCGAATGGCGAACCGAAGACGATGTCTATTCCGCTGTTCTGGCGGCGCTCCAGGCGCCCGGCTGGCATGGCCGCAACCTGGATGCGCTGTGGGATACGGTGACCGAAGGCGCCGCGCAGCGGCTCGGGCCGGACCCGGCATGCCTTATCAACGGCGTCCAGCCGCCGTTTCACATCGTGGTCAGCCATGCCGGCGGTCGCCCCGAGCCGGTTCGGACCCTCTTGTCGAACATCGGCCGGCTGTTCGCAGAGGCCAGGGCGAAGCGGGGCATCGAGGTGTCGATCGCGTTCCAGGATTGCGCTTCGCCCTGCAATTCCGTTCAAGACTGAAGGAGACGCGGGCGCTTTGCTGCGCCGCGCGGCATGGCCGGCAATGGCCGCTTCCGATCCACGCGCCGGCGAGGTTAGCCCATGCATTTCGGCCATTCACCTGAGATCTGGACGGCATTTCCCGAGCTCGCCGCCGGCGCATTGTTCGCCGCCGGGATTGGCCGGGATGTTTCGGTCGAAAGTCGCATCGGCAAGTTCAACACGACAGCGCAATCACGCCTCGCCGCGGGGCCGGAAAGCGAACTGCCGGAGATCCAGGCCTGGCGGCGGGCCTTTTCGAAGATGGGGCTGAAGCCGACGCAATATCGCTGCGCCTCGGAGCAACTGCTCAGGCGCTTCCGGCAGGACAAGGCGCTGCCGCGGATCCATCCGCTGATCGACCTGTGCAACGCGGTCTCGATGGCCTTTGCCATTCCGATCGCCGTGTTCGATGTCGCCCACATCGCCGATCATCTCGAGGTTCGCCATGCCGGCGGCCAGGAGACCTATCTGACCTTCGCCGGCGAAATCGAGCATCCCGAAGCCGGGGAGGTCATTTTCGCCGACGGTGCCGACAGGGCTCATGCCCGGCGCTGGACCAACCGGCAGAGCGGCACGTCGGCGGTTCGCGACGACACCAAGGCCGTGCTGATCGTCGCGGAGGCGCTGCACGCCTCGGCGGGGCAGGATGTCGGCAAGCTGATGGCGGCGCTGGCGGACGAGCTCGACGCCATCTGGTCGAGCGCGCCAAAGATCGCGGTCCTCGGCCCAGCGTCACCCCGTCTGGAGTTCTGAGCCGGCCATGGCTTCGCGCGCCGGTCTCGATCGCGGCGAGACCAAGGCTTGCTGGCGGTCAGGCGCCGTCGCGGATCGGCGGCTGGAACGTATAGCCCATGTCCCAGGGGAAATAGATCCAGGTGTCCTGCGACACCTCGGTGACGAAGGTGTCGACCAGCGGGCGCCCTTGCGGCTTGGCATAGACGGTGGCGATATGGGCCTTGGGCAGCATGTCGCGCACCACCTTGGCGGTCTTGCCGGTGTCGACGAGGTCGTCGACCACCAGGATGCCTTCGCCGCGATCGGCCAGCAGGTCCGGCGCGATGGTCTTGATGACCTGCAGCTGACCCTGGTTCTGGTAGTCGTGGTAGCTGGCGATGCAGACCGTCTCGATCAGCCGGATGCCGATCTCGCGCGTCACGATGGCTGCCGGCACCAGGCCGCCGCGGGTGATGCAGACGATCGCCCGGAACGGCCCCTGGCCGGCGAGGCGCCAGGCCAGCGCCCGGGCATCGCGGTGGAACTGATCCCAGGAAACGGGAAAGGCTTTGTCTGGGTTCGGCGTGGCCATGGAGAACTCCGCACGGTCGGCGCGTGATCAAGGGACGGGCACACTAGCCACGTCGCGGGGCGTGACAAGCGCGCCGGCGCCGATTCCGCCGGAAATCCACCGCTGTCGGCGCTCAAGCCCCCCTGGTGATGAGGATTTCGGAGCCGGCCGGCTTGTAGGCGGCGACCATGGCGGTCACCGCGGCCTCGGCCGGCGCCAGCAAGGCCGGGTCCTTGGCGCGCAGGACGAGGCGGGTATAGAAGCCCTTGTCGTTCATCATCGGGTAGCTGCCCATGATGACGCCGGGATGGGCCTTGGCGATGACGCCATAGGGCGTGCCGATATCGCCTTCCTTCAGGCCGGCCGCCTCGATGGTCACCTGCAGCATCTTGGCGCCGGTCTTCAGCTTCGGCGCCACGGCGTCGAGCATGACCTGCATGATCGCCGGCACGCCGGCCATGGTGATGACATTGCCGAGCATGAAGCCGGGCGCCTTGGAGACCGAATTTTCGACGATGTCGGCGCCGGCCGGGATGCGCGCCATCCTGAGCCGCGCCTCGTTCAGGTCCTTTTCCGGGATCCGCTCCAGCAGCAGGGCGCGGGCGCGCGGGTCGACATCGATCGACACGCCGAAAGCCTTGGCGACCGCGTCGGCGGTGATGTCGTCATGGGTCGGGCCGATGCCGCCTGTGGTGAAGACATAATTGAATTTGGCGCGCAGCGTGTTCAGCGCGGCAACGATCTCGTCCTCCTCGTCGGGAACGACGCGGACTTCTTTCGTGTCGATGCCGATAGCGGTCAGATATTCGGCGATATAGCCGATATTCTTGTCCTTGGTCCGGCCGGACAGGATCTCGTCGCCAATGACGAGGATGGCGGCTGTGACGGTCTCGGGCATGCGGGTCTCCGGCAGGCTGGCGTTCGGGCGGTGGCCGCTCTGTCTTACGCCCGCGCCGGCACGACTGCACGTTCAAGATTGCGCGTCAGCTCTGGACCTGACGCGCGGCCTGGTCGACCTGCACCTTGACCGACAGGTGCTCGCCGTCGCCGCCATAACGGGTGCCGCGCACCGGGGCGGCGTTGAGATAGTCGAGGCCGGCGGCGATGCGGATATGGGCTTCCGTCGGGCAGACATTGTTGGCGGGATCGAAGCTGACCCAGCCGAGGCCGTCGACATAAGCTTCGGCCCAGGCATGTCCCGCTTCCTGGTCGACGGTGCCGTCGTCATGCAGGAAATAGCCGCCGATATAGCGCGCCGGGATCGCCAGGTGGCGGGCCGCGGCGATGAAGATATGGGCGAAGTCCTGGCAGACGCCGCGCTTCAAGTGGAATGCTTCCGCCGCGGTGGTGGCGGAATGGGTCGGGTCCTTGTCGAACTGCATGTCCTCGTAAAGCCCGTCCATCAGGGCATGGAGGGTGGCGAGCCTCTCGCCGCCGGCGGCGGCCTGGCGTTCGGTGGCATAGCCGCGCACCGCGTCGTCGGCACGGGTCAGGTCGGTCTCGCGCAGGAACAGGCCGGGCGGGAAGCGCTCGACCGAGCCGCGCACGACGCCGGCCGTGTCGGTGGTCTCGACCAGGCCTTCGACCCTGACCGCCAGCCGCTCGATCGGGCCGGTCGCCGAAAAGGTATGGGTGATGTTGCCGAAGGCGTCCTCATGGGCGTCCAGGCGGCAGTCCTGGTCGACCTCGATGCGCCATTTCGCGACATGCTGGCCGCTGAAATTGCGCGGCGTCAGGCGCAGCGTCTGGATCACCGCCTGGGCCGGCGTGCCATAGCTGTAGATGGTCTCATGTGCGATGCGGATGCGCATGATCGGGGCCTTGCTGGTCGATTCTCGAGGGGACGGGTCGAAGGATGGGACCGCCGCCCTGCCTGTCAATATGCGCTGGCCGGATATGAACAGGCGCGGCGGCCGGCGCCGCGCGCGCCCTCAGGTCAGGTATTGCTGGGTGATCGCGGCGCCAAGCCGGTTGTTGTCGGCAATGAAGTCGGACACGAACTCGTGCAGGCCCGACTGGAAGACGTCGTCGATGCGGGCGTTTTCGAGCTTGGTGCGGATGGCGCGGGCCGCTCGCTGGGCCGGGCCCTGGCGGCCATAAGCGAGCGAGAGACTGTCGAGATTGCGCACCAGGCTCTCGTAACAGGCGGCGAGCGAGCGCGGCATCTGGTCGTTGAGGATCAGCAGATCGGCGACCAGCCAGGGTTTGAGGCTCTCCTTGTAGACCCAGTGATAGGCGGTCAGTGCCGACACCGCGCGCAGGATCGCCGACCATTGGAAATAGTCGAGCGAGCCGCCGATATGTTCGGCGTCGGGCAGCAGCACATGATATTTGACGTCGAGGATGCGGGCGGTGTTGTCGGCACGTTCGATCATCACGCCCAGCCGCGAGAACCAGTAGCCGTCGCTCCGGAGCATGGTCCGGTAGGCCGAGCCGTCGAAGCGCAGGCCGGTTTCCTTGACGAAGGACAGGAAGCCGCCGAGCTGTTCGTCCTGCTTCAGGTTGCTCGCGCGGTATTTGCCGAGATCGAGCCAGGCCGAATTGATCGCGTCCCACATGTCCATGGTCAGCGCGGTGCGCACCGAGCGGGCATTGGTGCGGGCGACCTCGAAACAGGAGCGGATCGAGGAGGGATTGTCCGGCGAAAAGGCCAGGAAATCGATCACCGTCTCGCGCGTCGCCTTGTCGTAGTTCTGGTAGAACAGCGGCGCGCAGCCGGCGGTGGCGACCGCCGATTCCCATTCATTCGACGAGCCGGCATAGGCCGAGGGCAGATTGGCGAGCCTGGTCGAGGCTTCGATGATGCGGGCGAGATATTCGGCGCGCTCGACATAGCGGGCGAGCCAGAACAGGTTATCGGCGGTGCGGGACAGCATCCTGAGACCTCAGCAATCCAATACCCAGGTGTCCTTGGTGCCACCGCCCTGGCTGGAATTGACCACGAGCGAGCCCTGTTTCAGCGCGACGCGGGTCAATCCCCCCGGCACGATGCGCACCTTGTCGCGACCGGTCAGCACGAAGGGCCTGAGGTCGACATGGCGCGGCGCGACGCCTTCCTCGACCAGCGTCGGACAGGTCGACAGCGCCAAGGTCGGCTGGGCGATGAAGTTCTCCGGGTCCTTCTTGAGCTTCTGGCGGAAGATCTCGATCTCGGCGCTGGTCGCCTTCGGCCCGATCAGCATGCCGTAGCCGCCGGACCCATGGACTTCCTTGACCACCAGGTCTTTCAGGTTGTCGAGCACGTAGCCGAGCCCGTCGGCCTCACGGCAGCGGAAGGTCGGCACGTTCTTCAGGATCGGCTCCTCGCCGAGATAGAATTTCACGATCTCCGGCATGTAGCTGTAGACCGCCTTGTCGTCGGCAACCCCGGTGCCGACCGCATTGGCGAGCGTCACATTGCCGTGGTGATAGGCCGAGATCAGGCCGGGCACGCCGAGCGCCGAATCGGGCCGGAAGGTGAGCGGGTCGAGGAACTCGTCGTCGAGGCGGCGATAGATCACGTCGACCCGCTTCGGCCCCTGGGTGGTGCGCATGTAGACGATGTCGCCCTTGACGAAGAGGTCGCGGCCCTCGACCAGTTCGACGCCCAGCTTGTCGGCGAGGAACGTGTGCTCGTAATAGGCCGAGTTGAACTGGCCGGGCGTCAGCAGCACACAGGTCGGGTCGGCGGAAGCCGAAATGGGTGCCACCGATTTCAAGGTCGCCAGCAGGTCGTCGGTATAGTTCTCGACCGGCGCCACGCGGTGCTGGGCGAACAGTTCCGGGAACAGCCGGAACATGACCTCGCGGTTCTCCAGCATGTAGGAGACGCCCGAGGGGGTACGGGCATTGTCCTCGAGCACGTAGAAGGTGTCGCCGTCGACGCGCACGATGTCGATGCCGGCAATCATCACATAGATGCCATGGGGCACCGGCTGCTGGTTCATCTCCGGACGGAACGCCGGATTGCGGTAGACCAGGTCTTCCGGAACGATGCCGGCTCGCAAGATCTCGCGCCGGCCATAGACGTCATTGAGGAAGGCGTTGATCGCCTTGACCCGCTGGGTCAGGCCACCCGACAGCGTCGCCCACTCGGCATAGGTCAGCACCCGCGGCACAACATCGAAAGGGATCAGCCGCTCGGTCGATTCCGCGTCGCCATAGACGGCAAAGGTGATGCCGATGCGCCGGAACAGCGCTTCCGCCTCGCGGGCCCGGGTTTCGAGCAGGCCCTCAGGGACCGATTTCAGCCAATGCGCCAGAGTTTCGTAGGCCGGACGGACGCCACCGCCCGCAATGTTCATTTCGTCAAAGGCCGCTACGTCATCCGGCATACGCAGTTGATCCCCTCTGGAAGACGAAGCAGCGCCTTTCTCTGACGGACCGGTCTGAATGCTTCGACGACCAAGCTAGCGGTAAAATACCGCCGGAGGGAAGGGGCCTTTCGCATCTGCACAGCGAACGGCCTCCGGCGGGCGGTTGCGTGGGCAAGGCCCGCCGGTTATGCCGATCGCGATTGGAGAACCCCGATGACCTATTGCTGCGGCATTCTGGTGCGCGACGGTCTGGTGATGATCGCCGACACCCGCACCAATGCTGGCCTCGACAATATCTCGACCTTCCGCAAGCTGCAGGTGTTCGAGAAGCCGGGCGAGCGGGCGATCGCGCTCGCCTCCGCCGGCAACCTGTCGATCACCCAGTCGGTGCTTGGCTTCCTCAACGAGGGCCTGCGCAACGAGGAGACCGGCGAGATCGAGACGATCATGAACGCGCCGACCATGTTCCAGGCGGCACAGCGGGTCGGCCGGGCGATCCGCATGGTGCGTTCGCTCGACGGTCCCGGCCTCGACCAGGACGGCATCAAGTTCGAGGCGTCGTTCCTGTTCGGCGGCCAGATCAGCCAGCGGCGGCTGCGCCTGTTCATGATCTATGCTGCGGGCAATTGCATCGAATGCACGGTCGACACGCCCTATCTGCAGATCGGCGAGCACAAATATGGCAAGCCGATCCTCGACCGCGCGATCAAATACGACACCACCCTCAACGACGCCCTGAAGATCGGCCTGGTGTCGATGGATTCGACCATGCGCTCCAATCTCGGCGTCGGCATGCCGATCGACATCGCGGTGATGCCGCGCGGCGAGGCGAAGGTCGAGACCAATTACCGGATCGAGCCGGGCGAGCCCTATTTCCACGACCTGCGCGAGCGCTGGTCGGCGGCGCTGCGCAAGGCCCATATGGATATTCCGCCGCCGCCCTATTCGGGGTCGAATGTGGGCAAGTGAGTGGGCGAATGGCGAGCGGCGAATAGCGAGTAGGGAAGGCGTCAGCCCGGCGAAGAGGGCTGCGCGAACCCTCGCCCGCGCCTTCGCGGGAGAGGGTGGCCGCGGAGCGGCCGGGTGAGGGTGGTTGCGTCACCGCGCGCCGTGCATTTCCGCCGGAAATGATGGGTCGGGTGCTGCTTTAGACCCTCACCCGGCGCCTGACGGCGCCACCCTCTCCCGCTCGCGGGAGAGGGTTTACGCGCACTTCGCTCGCCGCATCATCCCCATTCGCCATTCGCCATTCCCCATTCGCTAGTCGTTATTCGCCACTCGCCCTCTCACCGTCACGGTCGCGGTCAGTTCGGCGCGCGAATCGGTGCCGACGAAGACGTCGTAGAGGCCGGGCTCGAGATGGCGCCGGCCCTGGTCGTCATGGAAGCCGAGGGCTTCCACCGGCACGGCGAAGCGCACGGTCTGGCTGGCGCCGGCGCCAAGCGTCACCTTGTCGAAGGCCCGCAATTGCCGGAGCGGGCGCGAGCGCGAGCCGACGCGCTGGCGCAGATAGACCTGCACCACTTCGCGCCCGTCGCGGCTGCCGACATTGGCGAGCCGGACCGAGCCGGCAATCGTGCCGTTCAGCGGCACGCTGGCGCTGTCGAGCGTCAGCGCGTCAAGCGTGAAGCGGGTGTAGGAGAGGCCGAAACCGAAGGGAAACAGCGGTTCGTTGCGCTCGTCGACGAAGGAGGTCTCGTAGCGCTCGCCCTTGCGCAGCGGCCGGCCGGTCGGCAACTGGTCGTAATAGACCGGGATCTGGCCAACCGAACGCGGCATGCTCATCGGCAGCTTGCCGCTCGGGTTGACCCGGCCGGTCAGCACTTCGCCAATGGCGACACGGCCCTGTGATCCCAGATGGAAGCTCTGGATGATCGCCGGCACGCGCGCCGCGATATCAGTCAGGACCAGCGGCCGCGCGGTCTTCAGCACCAGCACCACCGGCTTGCCGGTGGCGATGAGGTCGTCGAGCAGCTGGCCCTGGACGCCGGGCAGGTCGAGCCTGGTGCGTGAGGCGCTTTCGCCCATGAACTCGCATTCCTCGCCGAGCACGGCGACGATCAGGTCGGCCTCGCGGGCGGCGCGGAGGGTGGCTTCGCGATCGGCGAATTCGGTGCCGCAAATGGTGGTCAGCCCGGCCTGGGCGGTGATCTTCACATCCGGTCCGAGCTGGCGGGCCAGCTCGCCCTGGACGGTCGGGCGGCGGATGCGCGGCAGGCCGACATTGTCGCCATATTGCCAGTCGTCATCGATCATGCCGAGCGCGCCGATGACGGCGATCGACCGGACGTCGGGACGGATCGGCAGGATGTCGCCGTCGTTCTTCAGCAGCACCATGGCCTCGCGCGCGACCTCGAGGGCCGCCTCGCGCGCCGGCTGGGTGGTGATCTGGCCAGCCGTTGCCGCCGGGTCGACCGGTGGGGCGTCGAACAGGCCCATATGGAACTTGACCCGGAGGATCCGCCGGACCGCCTCGTCGATGGCGGCCACCGGCACCCGTTCGGCGCGCACCTCATCGGCGAGATGGCGGATGAACAGGCCGGAGAACATGTCCATGTCGACGCCGGCGAGCAGGGCCTTGCGCGCCGCTTCGGCGCCGTCGGCGGCGACGCCGTGGTTGATCAGCTCCTCGATCGAGGCGAAGTCGGAGACGACGAAACCACGAAAGCCGAGCCGGCCCTTGAGCAGGCCGGTGAGCAGCGGACGGTCGGCGGTGGCCGGCACGCCGTTCATGGCGCTGAGCGAGGTCATGGCGGTGAAGGCGCCGGCGCGGATCGCCGCCAGGAAGGGCGGCACGTGGAGGTCGAGCAGCTTGGAGGGCGGGATCCAGACGCTGTTATAGTCGCGTCCGGCCTCGGCCTCGCCGTAACCGGCGAAATGTTTGACGCTGGTGCCAAGCCCACCGCGGTGATAGCCGCGGACCCGGGCCGCGGCGACGATGGTGGCGAGATGGACGTCTTCGCCGGCGCCCTCGAAGACCCGGCCCCAGCGCGGATCGCGGGTCAGGTCGACCATCGGCGCGAAGGTCCAGTTGACGCCGGCGGCGCGCGATTCCCGGGCGGTCCAATAGGCGGCAAGCTCGATCAGGCGCGGGTCGAAGGTCGCGGCCTGGCCGATCGGCTGGGGAAAATAGGTGGCAAAGCCATGGATCGCGTCGAGGCCAATGATCAGCGGGATCTTCAGGCGGCTCGCCTGGACCAGATCCTGCAGGCGGCGGACCTCGGCCGGATCGATGAAATTCATCACCGCGCCGGAGCGGCCGGTCGCCACCCACTGAGGATCGAAGCCGTCGCCGCGGCCGGTCAGGTTGAGCTGGCCGATCTTCTCGTCGAGCGTCATGCGCGCCAGCAAGGCCTCGACGCGCCGCTCGATCGCCTGGGCCTCGTCGCCGGTTCTCCAGGCGAGGCCGCGGTCGGCCTGGGCCGACAGTGGCACGGCGGACAGCGTCGCCAGAGACAGCGTCATCAGAGTGAAGGCGAGGGCTCGGACGAGGACGGTGGGCATGGGGTCTGATGGTGCTCCGCAACAATGAGGACCATGGGTAGCGCGTGGCGCAGGCCCTGTCATCATACCGCCCCCGGCGTCATGGCGGCGCAGGGTCGTGCATGGCCGCGCCACGCCAGAGCTCTTCCGCCGGCCGCTTCAGCCGGCTAGAAAGCCTCCATGCCCGCACTTCCGACGCCCCTGCCGCTCCAGACCTTTGCCTCCGCCGGCGTCGCCATCGCCTATTTCGATGTCGGCGAGGGCGAGCCGATCCTGTGCATTCACGGTTTCGCCTCCTCGGCCCATGTCAACTGGGTCTATCCCGGCTGGGTCGAGACGCTGACCAAGGCCGGCCGGCGGGTCATCGCGCTCGACAATCGCGGCCACGGCGCGTCCGAGAAGCTCTATGATCCCGCTGCCTACCACACCACTGTCATGGCCGAGGACGCCCGCGGCCTGATGGACCATCTCGGCCTCGAGACGGCCGACGTGCTCGGTTATTCGATGGGCGCCAGGATCACCGCCTTCCTGGCGCTGCGCCACCCCGCACGGGTTCGTTCCGCCGTGCTCGGCGGCCTCGGCATCAAGCTGGTCGACGGCGTCGGCCTGCCCGAGACCATTGCCGACGCGCTGGAAGCGCCGTCGCTGGACGAGGTCACCGATCCGCAGGGGCGGATGTTCCGCGCCTTCGCCAACCAGACCCGGTCGGACCGGGCGGCGCTGGCCGCCTGCATCCGCGGCTCGCGTAACCTGATGACGGCCGAGGAGGTCGGCGAGATCCGCTGCCCGACCCTGGTCGCGGTCGGTACCAAGGATCAGATCGCTGGCGAGCCGGAGCCGCTGGCAGCCCTCATCCCGAAAGGCGAGGCGCTGGATATCCCGGACCGCGACCATATGCCGGCGGTCGGCGACAAGGTGTTCAAGGCCGGCGTCGTCCAGTTCCTGTCGCGTCGTCCCTGATATGTCGATCCATCCGCGGCATGCGCGTTTCACCGGCGCCGAGGGCAACCGGCTCGAAGGCGACGTCTATGGCCATGGCGAGCGCACGGCGCTGCTGCTGCATGGCGGCGGCCAGACCCGGCACGCCTGGCGGGCGACCGCGCGCAAGCTCGCCGAGCGCGGCTTCACCGCCATTCCGGTCGACCAGCGCGGCCATGGCGACAGCGCCTGGGTCGACACCGGCGCCTATGCCTTCCAGGACTTTGGCGACGACGCGGTGGCGCTCGGGCGTCAGATCGAGCGGCAATTCGGTTCCAAGCCGGTGGCGATCGGCGCTTCGCTCGGCGGCCTCGCCTCGCTCCACGCCCTTGGCGACGCCGCGTGCTTTTCCGCGCTGGTGCTGGTCGACATCACCCCACGCATGGAACAGCGCGGCGTTGCCCATGTGCAGAATTTCATGATGGCGCGGGCCAAGGAGGGCTTCGCCAGCATCGACGAGGCGGCCGACACGGTGGCCGCCTATCTGCCGCACCGGACCAAGCCCCGGTCCAATGAGGGCCTGCGCAAGAACCTCCGCCAGCGCGCCGACGGACGCTGGTACTGGCACTGGGACCCGCGCTTTTTCGACGGACCGCGCGCCGTCAATAGCGACCCTGAGCAACTGGTGGCGCGGCTTGAAAGAGCGGCTTGTGGGTTGACCATGCCGACCTTGCTGGTGCGCGGCGGCTCGTCCGACATCGTCAGCCCGGAAAGCGCCGAGGCTTTCCTGGCGCTGGTGCCGCATGCCCGTTTCATCGATGTCAGCGGCGCCGGCCACATGGTGGCGGGCGACAAGAACGATGTCTTCGCCGACGCCATCCTGGCCTTCCTCGGCTGACGGCCGGGCGCCCGTTTCGCATTCAACCTTTCGTAAAATCAGTCTGTTAGAGAAGGTTTGTTCAGGTTCTGATTCTGATTCAAATGCTTCATGTCGTGGCTCCTCAGGATTTGATTCCGATTGAGGGTCCTTAAATCCAACGCCTTGCGTTATGATGCGTGCACTGCTGCAGGGTCGCGATCCTGCCAAGGCCCGGCGCGGGATGGGGCTCCATCCGGCGCTGTTGCGTGACAGGAGACGGTGATGTCTGCGAGCTTTCGTTCGGACGTGCGCCAGCGCGTCCAGGGCCTTGAATCGGTCGACCCGGTCTGGCACCGCATTCGGGCCGAAGCCAGTGCCGCGGCCGAACGCGAGCCGGCGCTGGCGACCTTCCTGTTCGGCTCGGTGATCTCGCAGCATTCGCTGGAGGAGGCGGTCGCCTCGCGGGTCGCCACCAGGCTCGATCATCCCGACGTGCCCATGGCGATCATCCGCCAGGCCTTCCACGATGCGCTCGACACCGCCTCGGAGATCGGCGTGTCGATGCGCGCCGACATCATGGCGGTGGTCGATCGCGACCCGGCCACCGACCGGGCGATCGAGCCGCTGCTCTATTTCAAGGGTTTCCACGCGATCCAGAGCCACCGGCTGGCGCATTGGCTCTGGGCGGCCGGGCGCAAGGATTTCGCGCTCTATCTGCAGAGCCGCTCGTCGGTGGTGTTCCAGACCGACATTCATCCCGCCGCCCGGATCGGCCGGGGCATCTTCCTCGACCATGCCACCGGCCTGGTCGTCGGCGCGACCGCGGTGGTCGAGGACGAGGTGTCGATCCTGCAGGACGTGACGCTCGGCGGCACGGGCAAGGAAACCGGCGACCGGCATCCGAAGATCGGCCGCGGGGTGATGATCGGCGCCGGCGCCAAGGTGCTCGGCAATATCGAGATCGGCCATCATTCACGGATCGCCTCCGGCTCGGTGGTGCTGTCGCCCGTGCCGCCCTGCAAGACGGTTGCCGGCGTGCCGGCCAAGATCGTCGGCGAGGCCGGCTGTCCGGAGCCGTCGCGCAGCATGGACCAGATGATCGCCGGGGATTGCGGCGGCTGATGCCGTTGTGAAGCCGCTCGGCCTTTGACTGCGGCCGGCGACCATGGCACACGGCGGTCTCAGTTTTGATTTGCCGCATGTCCCGGAGGCGAAACGGTTGCCGCTTCGCAGGACATGCGTCGGAACACCGGAGGCATCAGCCGTGGACAAGCAGGAAATCACCAAGCTGCAGGACTACCTGCGCCGCAAGTTCGGCAACACGACGATCAAGCTCACGCCCAATCCGCGCCGCAAGGAGATGATCGAGGTCACCATCGGCGACGAGCAGATCGGCACGCTCTACAAGGATGTCGAGGACGGCGAGACCTCCTACACCGTGACCATCTCGATCCTCGATATCGATCTCGAGGACGAATAGGCGGGGAGCGGCGCATTAACCGTTCCTTAAGGAATCGGGCGCCCAAGCTTAACAAAAACCTAATGACGCGGTAGCAATTGAACCGAACCGGCACGGGACCCGTGTCGGCGGATCATGTCGAGTGCCGCGTCATGTCGCTGTTGAGCCTGCAACTCATCCATTCGCTCGCGCTGGGTTTTGCCGTCGCCGGGCTGTTCGTCGCGCTCTACCGGGTGCTGACGGAAAAGCCGGCGAGCTTCCGGCTGCTGCAGACCGGCGGTTTCGGTGCGGTGCTCGCGGTGCCGTTCCTGGCCTTCGCCGCACCGGCGATCATCATCCGCAACACCATTCGCGGCCGGCTGATCGAGAACCGGCGTTTCGAATTCGTGTTCCTGGCCACCGTGCTGGCCGGCATCTGGAGCCTGATGTCGGGCCGGGTGGTCGCCATGGTGATCATGTCTTTCGGCTTCTGATCGGCCGTTCGTCACCTTCAATTCGCGGGATCGCCGTGGCATAGCTCTTCCAACACCCTGGAGGAGCCCATGCCTATTTACGCGCTCGACGGCATTGCGCCGGAGCTTCCCGCCGATCAGCGCTTCTTCGTGGCGCCCGACGCCCATGTGATCGGGGCGGTGCGGCTGAAGACCGATGCCGGCATCTGGTTCGGCGCCGTGCTGCGCGGCGACAACGAGTGGATCGAGGTCGGCGAGCGCAGCAATATCCAGGAAATGTGCGTGCTGCACACCGATATGGGCTACCCGCTGGTGATCGGGCCGGACTGCACCATCGGCCACAAGGCGATCCTGCACGGCTGCACGATCGGCGCCAATACGCTGGTCGGCATGGGCGCAACCATTCTCAACAATGCCAAGATCGGGCGGAACTGCCTCGTCGGCGCCAATGCGCTGATCACCGAGGGCAAGGAGTTCCCGGACAATTCACTGATCGTCGGCTCGCCGGCGCGCGCCGTGCGCAGCCTCGACGACGCGGCGGTTGCCCGCCTGAAGCTGAGCGCGGCGCATTATGTCGAGAACGCCAACCGGTTCAAGAACGGCCTCAAGGTCATCGGGTGAACCATGGCGGCACCGTCCATCGACTTCTTCTATGAGTTCGCCTCGAGCTATTCCTATCCGGCCGCGATGCGGGCCGGGGAGGTGGCGGAGCGCGCCGGTGTCACCTTGCGCTGGCGGCCCTTCCTGCTCGGGCCGATCTTCGCCGATCTCGGCCTGACCACGTCGCCCTTCAACACCCAGCCGGCCAAGGGCCGCTACATGTGGCGCGACCTGCAGCGAACCATGGCGGCCGCCAGCCTGCCGTTCCGGATGCCCGATCCGTTCCCGCAGAACAGCCTGCTGGCGGCGCGCGTCGCGACCGCCTTGCCGGATGACGGCAAGCGCGCGGCTTTTTCGCGCGCCGTCTATCGCGCCGCGTTCGGGGACGGCGCGCAGATCGCCGACGCCGAAGTGCTTGGCCGGCTGCTGCGCGACATCGGCGTCGAGCCGGCGCCGTTGCTGGTGGCGGCCGGCAGCGACGCGGTCAAGCAGGCGCTCAGGGCCGCGGTCGAGGCGGCCAAGGCCGCCGGCATCTTCGGCGCGCCGAGCTTCGTGACCGCCGACGGCGAATTGTTCTGGGGCAATGACCGGCTCGACCAGGCGGTGGCCTGGGCCGCCCGGGGCGCGTGACCCGGGCGCTGCCGCCATCGAAAAAAGGTGACGGCCGGTCCTCATTCTGAGGCACCGGCCGTCGATCGCGAACCCGGTCTGGGGACGGGGAGGGGTGGGACGTGACCGAGGACGCGAAACTCCTGATTTATGGGGACGCGACGGCGGTCGGCGCCGTTGCGGGGCCGACCGTCACCCAGCGGTTCGGGTCGTCCTGGGACTGGCGCTTGACGAAGCGATAGCCGGTCGCATGCCAGAGGCGGATCTCGTCGGTCTCGTTGTCGAGCACGTAGTCGCCGCGATCGGTCTTGACGGTCAGGATGGCGTGGCCCTCGCCCTTGCGGTCGCGCACCACGGTGATCAACAGGGCGCTGGCCGGCAGGCCGGCGCGGATCAGCATCTGCTTCTTCAACAGCACATAGTCCTCGCAGTCGCCGCGGCCGGAGATCGGATAGGTCCAGACCTCGTCGGCGCCATATTGGTCGATGTCGGTGACCGGCTCGACGGTTGCGTTGACATGGGCGTTGATGCGCACGAGCTGGGTCCAGACCGCGCGGCTCAGCGTGACGTTCTCGACGCGGGCCGGACGGGCCTGGCAATCCGCGGCATTGAGCTCGCAGAACTGGGCCCAGCCGATCGGCACGCTGGTGGTGCCGGCCTCGGTCAGATAGGCGAGCTGCGGACCGGCCCGAACGCCATGCCAGGCGGGCGCGAGCACGGTCGCCAGCGCCAAGGCGCAGCCTCCCAATACCGTTGTCCACCGGCCCTGCATGACGTGTCCCTCCGTCGATGGCCGCACCATGGCAGGCGGGCTTTGCGGGGGGCTGAAGCGGATCGGTGAAAGGCTAAGCGATCCGGTGAGGGTCTGTTCAGTTTAACGGGACGTGGATTCAGCCGGTGGAATCCGGTGAAAATCGTTGGCGTCGGGGCTAAGGCCTTGACGTGAAACGGCCGCCGGCGGCGAGAGGCCCGGCGAGACGCTCGCGAGGGGGCCGACAGAACGGGCCGGGCGCGGCCTGCGATTAAGCCGATAGGGCGCAATGTCGGGGCGATCTTCAGGGCTTGTTCAGCACCAGCCGAAGCCCTGTGGCCAACCGTAGCCGGGGCTCAGCGCGTGGGGAAGCGGTCGTCCTGGTCGGACCGGATGTCGGCGCCGAGGTCCGCGCCGACCTCGCGGGCCAGCTGCAGGATGGTCTCGATCGGCTGCTGGCCGGAGAATTCCACCGCAAAGCCCTTGTCGAGCATGCGCACGACACGCGCCATGGTGCGCGAGACCTGGACGATGTCGCCGACCTTGACGCTGTCGGTTCCGGCAATGGCGGCGCCGGACAGCGAGATGTCGATGATCCGGACCGGCAGCTTTTCACCTGACGGCACGGTGATGGTGGTGAACGGGTTGGTCGGCACGATGCGTTCGTGCCGGCGATCCTCGGGCAGGCCGAGAATCTGCCGGTTGGCCAGCCAGGTCAGCTGATCGGCAAGCTTGTCGCGTTTGCGCGCCGAAGCCTCGATGGTCATGCTGAAACCGTTCGGGACGACCCGGACGACCATGCCCTCGATGCGCCCGATATGGTCGAGATAGGCAACCACCCGCTCGCCGAGCTTGCCGACCACGGGGGCGACGATCTGGGCGCCGCCGGGCGACATGTCGATGGCCTGGCAGGGGAATTCGCGGCGGTCGCTCAGCATGAAACGGCCGAGCAGATCCACACGCACGCGCTGAAAGCGGCGGCTCTCTTCGCCCGAGGCGACGGACAGGACTTTGGCGAGCGCTGGCATGATCAGGGATATTCGCGAACCGACGTCCCGGACATTAGTGTCATGTCGTTAACGCTGCGTTGCAGCGACCCGTCACCTGCGACGCCTCAGGCCATGCGGCCGCCCTCGATGACCCGCAGCGCCGGGCGGGACGGAAACACGGCGGAAATCGCCGAACTCGCCGCGTTGGCGATGGCCACGCGGGGCTGCGCCGGCTGCTGGTCCTGCCAATTCGGCCAGATCAGTTTGACATGGACCACCTTCAGCTCGGTGATTTCGTCGCGGCCGATCCAATAGGGGCTCTCCAGCATCGAGATCACGCCGACCATGCGTGCGCCGATCCGGCCGCGATGGGCGAGCGGCAGCACGACCAGTTCCAGCGGCACCGTCTGTCCCGCCGCGCTGATGCCTTCGGCGGCGATCAGCAGGCCGGTCGGTGCGGCATTGGCGTCGGCAAGCCCCTGAGCCACCCTGGCACGGTCCTGTCCGGTGAAATGGCCGAGGAAGGGCAGGCCCTTCATCTCCTGTCCGAAAATGGCGCAGACCCGGGAGCCGGCCAGGCGATAGGGCACGACGCCGAGCCGATCGGTCTCCAGGATGAAGGTGTCTCCCAGGATGCCGGCAATGCCGCGCGGCTCGATATCGGCGCGGTCGGGAGCGATCCCGCCGGCGCGCAGGCCGTCCCAATAGTTGAACAGGGTGCGGCTCGCTGCATGTCGCATGGAATTCCTCGTAACCAGACTGTACCGTCCTGGGACAAAATTCGGTCCGCCGGACACTTCTGCCGGTCTCTACGCATGGGCCATGCCAGGGCAAAGCCGCCCCGATCCGAGGCATTGGCGGGACGGCCCCTGGGACGGGTTAAGGTAAACAGAACCTTTCGATTGCCCGGGCCGGAGCCGCCGTGATGTGGTGGCGATGTTGCCTTTCGGGGCCGGGACAGATCCACCGGCGATCCGACACGAAGATCTTGTCTCCGGGGACCGGAGGAGATGGTGACGTGGCCATCGCAGGCGGCTTGCCGCTTGCGCGGCTTCGGCCGGGGGGAGATCGCGAGATCTCCCCCTCTTTTTTGCGGCACTGCCCGGCATCGCCCTGCCTTCCGGTGTGCCGGCTCTCGACTTGAGGGCCCGATTGGCTCTAGTGAGGCTTGCAAAGCCGCTGCCCCGAGCGGCCGCCTTGGCCGCCGAAAGCCCCTGCACTTGTCCCAACGCGAACCGATCCTGAACATTCCCGGCGTCATCGCGGTGCTCGCCGGGGTGATGATCCTTGTCCATTGCTGGCGGGTCTTCGTGCTCGATCCCGAGACCGATATCCAGGTCCTGCTGACCTTTGCCTTCATTCCCGCCCGTTTCGAGCGATCGCTGGCGGCCTCCTGGGGGTTTCCCGGCGGGATCGCCGCGGATATCTGGAGCTTCGTCACCTATGCGTTCCTGCACGCCGACTGGACCCATCTGGGCGTCAACGTGCTGTGGTTCGTGGTGTTCGGCAGCCCGGTGGCGCGACGGTTCGGCACGCTGCGCAGCCTGGCCTTCTTCGTCGTGACGGCGGCGATCGGCGCGGCGGCGCATCTTGCCGCCAATGGCGCCGAGCTTGCGCCGATGATCGGGGCGTCAGCCGCCGTGTCCGGCTTCACCGCGGCGGCGGTGCGTTTCGTGTTCCAGAGCGGCGGTCCGCTCGGCCCCATGCGTTCGGCCCATCCGGACGCCTATCATGTCCCGGCGCTCAGCCTGCCGGACCTGGTCCGCAACGGCACGGTCATGGGCATGATCACGGTCTGGATCCTGCTGAACGTGGTGTTCGGCGCGGTCAGCCTGCCGATCCCCGGCGCCGAGGGCCAGATCGCCTGGCAAGCCCACCTCGGCGGATTTGTCGCAGGATTGGTCTTATTCCGACTCTTCGATCCCGTGGCTGCCTGAGTTAGCTTCGTCATGCCGCAGCGCACGACAACCGGCTTGCGTCCGGCGCCTACTCGGTAAATCCTTGTCGTCCGGAACGACCGGGGCATGACTGGGGCATGTCGGCGTGACTGTCCCGTTGGGAACGGAGGCAACCACTATGAGTGTCGTTCGCCACATACTCGACAGCAAGGGCCGCAACGTCGCGACGATTTCGCCG
This sequence comes from Phreatobacter stygius, assembly GCF_005144885.1. Lineage (NCBI taxonomy): Bacteria > Pseudomonadati > Pseudomonadota > Alphaproteobacteria > Hyphomicrobiales > Phreatobacteraceae > Phreatobacter > Phreatobacter stygius. The sequence goes on along the minus strand of NZ_CP039690.1, from coordinate 45,635 downwards.
GACGCTTCGCTTGCCGATGCCGTTCACATGCTCGCCGACATGAAGATCGGCGCCGTGGTGGTCACCGGTTCCGGCAAGGGCATTGCGGGCATCCTGTCCGAGCGCGATATCGTTCGCGCGGTGGCGAAGCTCGGTGCCGGCGCGCTCGACAGCAATGTCTCGCAGACCATGACGAGCAAGGTGGTGACCTGCGCCGAAACCGACTCGATCGGCGATCTCATGGAGCGCATGACCGAAGGCAAGTTCCGCCATCTGCCGGTGCTCGACAACGGCAAGCTGGTCGGCATCATTTCGATCGGCGACGTGGTCAAGTCGCGGGTCGCCGAGATGGAGCACGAGCAGAGCGCGCTCAAGGACTACATCATGAACTCCTGATCGCCAGGCGCCGCGCGCCGCCGATCGGACCCGGGATCGACCGCAGGTCCCGGATCAAGCGACCGCCTTCATCGCTTCGGCAATGTCGGGCAGCAGCCGTTCGGTTGCTTCCTCGCCGAGCGCGATGGCGTCCGCGGCGCGGTGGAACTCGAACAGGCCGAGGCGCGACAAGCGCGGGCCGATCAGGACGTTCGGCGGATCGCCGGCCAGCCGGGTGCGGGCGATACGCTCCTGGGTCGCGTTGAAGGCCTTGGCCAGCACGGTCGGGATGCCGGGTGAACGGGCCAGCGCAATGCGCGGGTCGATGGCGCCGTCGTCGACCGTCTCGCTCAGGCGCGCGCGCAGCGGACGCGACAACGCCCGGCCCAGCCCGCGGCCGAGACCCCGGCCGAGATTGACCACCGCCCTGACGCGCGGCCGCCGCTCGATGAGCGGGAAGGCCTCGTCTTCCGGGCTGGTGCCGTGATCCTGGATGACGGTCGCGCGGCCGAGCGCATCGGCATTGAGGCTGACCGCGAGCACCAGGCGGGCGCCGAGTGCACGGGTGACCGAAACCGGCACCGGGTTCGACAAGGCCCCGTCCATCAGCCAGCGTCCGCCGATCCGCACCGGCGGCAGGATGCCGGGCAGGGCATAAGAGCCGCGCAGCGCCGTCATCATGAGGCCGCGGGTGAGCCAGACCTCGTGACCGGTGCCGATCTCGGTGGCGATCGCGGCGAAACGGATCGGCAGGTCCTCGATGCGGCTGTCGCCGATCTCGCGCTCCAGCAGCTGGGCAATGCGCGAGCCGCCCATCAGCCCGCCGCCGGAAATCGCGATGTCGACGAGCGAGATCACGTCGCGGCGCTTCAGCGCGACGGCCCAGTCGGCGAGCGCCTCCAGCTTGCCGGCGGCATAGAGGCCGCCGACCACCGCGCCGATCGACGTGCCGGCAATGACGTCGGGCGCATAACCGGCGCGCACCAGGGCGCGCAGCACGCCAATATGCGCCAGGCCTCGGGCCGCGCCACCGCCGAGCGCCAGGCCAATGGTCGGGCGCGGCGGCGGCACCGGAGCGGCCTTGGGCTCGGCCGGCTCTTCGTTCTGGCGCCTGCGGGTGCGACGGAGACGCAGCATGGCTCAGCCGAAAGCCGGGCGCAGACGCTCGGCGTCGCGCGGTTCGAGGCGAGCCTCGCTCACCGGCTTGCCGATCGGCACGGCGCGATAGAAACAGGACCTGCGGCCGGTATGACAGGAGCCGCCGTCGCCGCCGACCGTCACCTTGAGCCAGACCGCGTCCTGGTCGCAATCGACCCGCATCTCGACCACCGTCTGGATCTGGCCCGACGTGTCGCCCTTGTGCCAGAGCGACTGGCGCGAGCGCGACCAGTACCAGGCCTCGCCGGTCTCCACGGTGCGGGCCAGCGCCTCGGCGTTCATATGCGCGACCATCAGCAATTCGCCGGTCCGGGCATCGCTGGTGACCGCCGTGACCAGGCCATCAGGGCCGAATCGCGGAGTGAGTCGGTCGCCTTCCTCCAGGTCCGGCTTGGACCCGGGAAGCGGAAACAGGTCGTTGCAGTCTGCACACATGTGGATAAGTCCGGGGAACAGGCTTCCGCCCGGTTCTAGCGTGCTCAGACGCTTAAGCCAAAGCCTGACGGAATTTAACCTGAGGTAAACCATGTTCGTCAGGGTTAACGAATAGTTCCACTCGCGACGCCGGTGGTGCGCTGGCAAAATGCAGCCCGATGCGAGAGGGCTCTATGAACGATCCGCGCAACACATTCTCGACCTCCGAAATCGCCGACCCAGCAGCGCTCAAGGCCCATGCCGCGCTTTATGGGGCGCTCGATTCGACGGTTCGCGAAGAGCCGGCCGTCATCGTCGCGCGGCCGCGACCGATCCCGCAAGGCGGCGCCGCCGTTGCCCGGGCCCTGCGGGCCCGGCTGATCGCCGAAACCCGGGCGGCGCAAGCCATGCCGGCGGTTTCGACGACGCGGCAGCGCTCCGAGAACAATGGAGCGGCCGGAGCGCAGGGCGGCGCGGTTGCGCCGGAGCGGGCCACGTCATCAGGCGGGCCGGCGGAGCGGGGTCCCTTTACACCGGTTCAACCAGGCGCCGACCGGGCCGATGAACCGGGCGGGCCAGGTGACGGCCGGCCGAGGCCAAGCATTCCCTCCGCCGCCATTCTGCGCTTCCGACTGAGCGAGCTGCCGAGACTTGCCGGGCAATTTGTCGGCCGCAACGGCGAGACCCAAGGGCGTGACAACGGGCGTGACAACGGGCGCGAGGCAGGTCCCGCGGCCGAGACCTGATCGCCTGCGCGGTTGCGGCGCGAAACGACCGGGTGCTATGAGGCCCGATCGTTATTCCTCACGCGACCGGGTGAACACTTCCATGTCCGTCGATCAGGCGACCGTGCGGCGTATCGCGCATCTGGCGCGTATTGCCGTCACCGAGGCGGAGGTGCCGCACCTCCAGGGCGAGATCAACGCCATCCTCTCCTTCGTCGAGCAATTGAGCGAGGTCGACGTGTCAGGCGTCGAACCGATGACCTCGGTCACGCCGATGGCGATGAAGAAGCGCCAGGATGCGATCACCGATGGCGGCATCGCCGAGCAGATCGTCGCCAATGCGCCCGAACACGAGGGCACCTTCTTCGCCGTTCCCAAGGTCGTGGAGTGACACCGGTGACCGACCTGACCCATCTCTCGATCGCCGAGGCCCATGCCGGCCTCGCCGCCAAGGACTTCTCGGCCACCGATCTGACCAAGGCCTATCTCGGCGCCATGGAAAAGGCGCGCAGCCTCAACGCCTATGTGCTGGAAACGCCGGACAAGGCACTGGCCATGGCAAGGGCCTCGGACGAGCGCATCGCCAAGGGCGAGATCGGGCCGCTCGAAGGCATTCCGCTGGGTGTCAAGGACCTGTTCTGCACCAAGGGCACGCGCACCACCGCCTGTTCGAAGATCCTCGCCAATTTCGTGCCGACCTATGAATCGACGGTCACCACCAATCTGTGGCGCGACGGCGCGGTCATGCTCGGCAAGCTGAACAATGACGAGTTCGCCATGGGCTCGTCGAACGAGACGAGCTGCTTCCCCGGCGCGATCAACCCCTGGCGGCGCAAGGGCTCGAATGTGAGCGGCGGAGCCGGCGGTGTCGAAGGCACCTATCTGGTGCCCGGCGGCTCGTCCGGCGGGTCGTCCTCGGCGGTCGCGGCGCATCTGTGCGCCGGCGCCACCGCGACCGATACCGGCGGCTCGATCCGCCAGCCCGCCGCCTTCACCGGTACGGTCGGCATCAAGCCGACCTATGGCCGGGTGTCGCGCTGGGGCGTGGTGGCCTTCGCCTCGTCGCTCGACCAGGCCGGGCCGATCGCGCGCACGGTGCTGGACACCGCCATGCTGCTGCGCTCGTTCGCCGGCGCCGACGCCAAGGACACGACCTGCGTCGATCTGCCGGTGCCCGACTACGCCAAGGCGGTCGGCAAATCGGTCAAGGGCATGACCATCGGCATCCCCCGGGAGTATCGGGTCGACGGCATGCCGCCGGAGATCGAGAAGCTCTGGGAAGAGGGGGCGGCGATCCTCAAGGACGCCGGCGCCAAGATCGTCGAGATTTCGCTGCCGCACACCAAATATGCGCTGCCGGCCTATTATATCGTGGCGCCGGCGGAAGCGTCCTCCAACCTCGCCCGTTACGACGGCGTGCGTTACGGTTTGCGGGTGCCGGGCAAGGACATCACCGACCTCTACGAGAAGACCCGCGCCGCGGGCTTCGGCAAGGAGGTCAAGCGCCGCATCATGATCGGCACCTATGTGCTCTCGGCCGGTTATTACGACGCCTATTACGTCCGGGCCCAGAAGCTGCGCACCCTGATCAAGAAGGATTTCGAGGACGCTTACGCCCAGGGCGTCGACGCGATCCTGACGCCGGCGACGCCGTCCGCGGCCTTCGGCATCGGCGAGAAGGGATCGGGCGATCCGGTCGAGATGTATCTGAACGACGTCTTCACGGTGACCGTCAACATGGCCGGCTTGCCGGGCATCGCGGTTCCGGCCGGCCTCGATCCTCAGGGCCTGCCGCTCGGGCTTCAGCTGATCGGCCGCGCCTTCGACGAGGAGACGCTGTTCTCGGTGGCCAGCGTCATCGAAAAGGCCAAGGGGTCGTTCCCGGTGCAGGACCAGTGGTGGGCTTGAGATGATCATCACCCGCGCCATCGCGATCGCCTGTCTGACGGTGTTCGCCTGGCTCCTGTGGGTGACGACGGGCCTGTTCTGCATCCTGCTGGCGATGGGCTGGTACAGCGGCGATCCGCCGCTGAAGCTGACCTATCTGACGGTGCTGGCGGCCGGCGCGCTGGTCGGCGGCGGGCTTTGCCGCTATCTCGCCGGCCGCATCGAAGGCCCATCCCGGGGCTGAGCGTCCGGGACGCGCGAGAACGGCCCCCACATTGGCGTGGGGACCGCTCCGGCTCAGGCGACTGTCACAACGGGAGCGGTGTCAGTCGACCCAGGCAATGTGGCTGAGCGCGCCGGTGAGGCCCTGCAGCGCGCCGCTCATGGTGGCGCGACCGGTCTGCAGGTCGACCGAATAGACATTGCCCGCGGTGACCAGCCAGGCCGCATTGGTGCCGTTCATGCTGGCGATATTAAAGGCTGCCGGCCCGGACAGCGTGATGCCGAGCGCACCGATCGTGTTCAGCACGCCATCGTTCGGCGGCACCTGGGTCACCAGCGCATTCGAGCCGGCATCGATGTCGTAGAGCGCGGTGGCCGTCGTCCCTTTCACCGAATTGCTATAGGCGCCGGCGACCACGCGCGGCGTGCGGGTGGCATTGGCGTCGCCCTCCTTGAACTTGTGGCTGCCGTCGACGGTCGCCTTGCCGTCATCGACATTGACCCTGAGGCTGACCCCGTCGGGGGTCATGACGCGCAGGCGGTCGGCCACCGGATTGAAGTCGACGGTGATCGAGGTGCCGCCGCGCAGCGTCTCCGACAGTTTGGATTTCACCGTCGCGCGGCCGGTCTGCGGATCGATGGTGACGATCGAGCCGTCGGCGGCGAGCCCGTAGAGCAGGCCGTCGGCCGGCCGGCGGTCGATGCCGACGAGCTGGCCGACGCCCGAGATCGCGACCGGACGCGAGACCATGCGGGTCGCGGGATCAATGGAGACGAGCGTCCGGCCGTCGACCAGGCCGACCAGGCGATCAGCCTGAGCCGGCGCGGCAAGGGCTGCGAGCGCGAAGGTGGCGGCAAGAAACGTGGCTTTGCTGGACATGGGCGGTCTCCCCTGATCGGTCGCTGCTGCGCCGTCGTGAGGGGTACCCGGCGCGCCGGCCCGGCGGATGCGTCGATCACGGGTTCGTGAAGACGCGGGGTCGCAGGTCGCGGCGGCGCTGCGCCAAAATTTCCCCCGCGCGATTGCATCCACATGCCGAACGCGCGTGTAATGGCCGCAATCGAGGCTTCCGGAGTGCATCATGGCGCTACCCGCCGCCGACCTGAAGGATGCGCTGGCGCGCTGCGCCAAGGGTGACCGCGCGGCCTTGCGCGTGATCTACGAGAGCGAATGCCCGGTCATGATCGGGGTTGCCATGCGCATCGTGAAACGGCGCGAACTGGCGGAAGAGGTGGTGCAGGAGGCTTTCGTCAAGATCTGGCGCAATGCCCACCGGTTCAATCCGGAACTCGGCCCGCCCAAGGCCTGGCTCTATGCCATCGTGCGCAACCAGGCGCTGAACGTGCTGCGCGACGGCCGGCGCGAGGATCTGGTCGAAGAGGTGCCGGAGAACACCGCCGATGCCGTCCAGGCCTATTCGGCGGCCGACATGCTGCCCGAGGCCAATGCGCTGAAGCGCTGCCTGGAAGGGCTCGATCCCCGCCGGCGGACCAGTGTCCTGATGGCCTATGTCGACGGTTTCTCGCATGGCGAAATCGCCGGACGGCTCGCCGTGCCGCTCGGCACGGTGAAGGCGTGGATCCGCCGCTCGCTGATCTCGCTCAGGGAGTGCATGGGATGACCGACGAGATCATCGCATCCGCTGGCGAATATGTGGCGGGGCTCATGAGCAAGGACGAGAACGAGGCCTTCGAGCGGCTGATGGTGACCGATCCGGAGGTCCGCCGCGCCGTTGCCGACTGGCGCGCCAGGCTCTTGCCGCTGGACGAGGCGGCTCCACCGATCGAGCCCTCGGCCGAGCTCTGGGCCGGCATCGAGCGCGCCATCGGTGCGGCTCCGGCCGCGCCGGCCGCGCCCGCTTCGACCGGCCTCGTCGGTCGCGCCAAGGCCTTCTGGGCCGATGTCAGGGCGCTCAGGATCGCCGCGCTCGCCGGCGTCGCGGCGGCCTTCGTGCTGGCGGCGGTCCTGCTGGTCCGGCCGCTCGGGCCGCCGGCCGGCCCGGTGGTGGTCGCCGTGCTCAACGCGCCGAACACACAGACCGCCGGCGCCATTGTCGAGGCCTTCGCCGACGGTCGCATCCGGGTCGTGCCGCTCACCCCGATCCCGGTTCCGGAGGGCCGCACCCTGCAGGTCTGGACACTCTGGGATCGCGCCGTCGGTCCGCGCTCGATCGGCCTGATGACCAGCGCGCGCGGCCAGGACTACCGGACATCCGGCTTGCCGGCGCCGGTGGCCGACCAGCTCTATGAGATCACGCTGGAACCGGCCGGCGGCTCGCCGACCGGCCGGCCGACCGGTCCGATCCTGTTTGTCGGGCGCGGCGCGACGCCGCTCTAGACGGAGCGGCGAATAGCGAAGCGCGAGTAGGGTGAGAGGTCGAGCCGATACCGGCTGCGATGACGCAAAAACAACCGATGCGACAGGCCAATCGGCCGGCGGCGATGCGGCGACCCTTGTTCTCGGGCGCTCCATTCGCTACTCCCGGCACAGCACCCCAAGTTTGTACGAGCCCGCCATGACCGTGCCTGTCGATCCGAAGAAGCTCATCCCCGGCGCCACCGGCGACTGGGAGGTCGTGATCGGCCTGGAGATCCATGCCCAGGTCGCGACGCAGGCCAAGCTGTTCTCGGGCGCGGCGACCGCCTTCGGCGCCGAGCCGAACAGCCAGGTCAGCCTGGTCGACGCCGCCATGCCGGGCATGCTGCCGGTCATCAACGAGGAATGTGTCCGGCAGGCGATCCGCACCGGCATTGGCCTGAAGGCCGAGATCAATCTGAAGAGCGTGTTCGACCGGAAGAACTATTTCTATCCGGATCTGCCGCAGGGCTATCAGATCAGCCAGTACAAGAGCCCGATCGTCGGCGAGGGCGAGGTGACCGTCGACCTGACGCCGACCGAAAGCTTCACCGTGCGGATCGAGCGGCTGCACCTGGAACAGGACGCCGGCAAGTCGATTCACGACCAGAGCCCGACGCTGTCCTATGTCGACCTGAACCGTTCCGGCGTGGCGCTGATGGAGATCGTCTCCAAGCCGGATATGCGCACGGCCGACGAAGCCAAGGCCTATGTGACCAAGCTGCGCACCATCCTGCGCTATCTCGGCACCTGCGACGGCGACATGGAAAAGGGCAACCTGCGTGCCGACGTCAACGTCTCCGTGCGCAAGCCCGGCGACGAGCTGGGCACGCGCTGCGAGATCAAGAACGTCAATTCGATCCGCTTCATCGGCCAGGCGATCGACCACGAGGCGCGCCGCCAGATCGGCGTCATCGAGGATGGCGGCACGATCGATCAGGAGACCCGCCTGTTCGACCCGGTCAAGGGCGAGACGCGATCGATGCGCTCGAAGGAAGAAGCGCATGACTATCGCTATTTCCCGGATCCCGACCTGCTGCCGCTGGAATTCGACCAGGCCTATGTCGACGATCTCGCCCAGCATCTGCCGGAACTGCCGGATGGCAAGAAAGCCCGCTTCATCGCGCAATATGGCCTGACGCCCTATGACGCCTCGATCCTGGTGCTGGAGCGCGAAAGCGCCGACTATTTCGAGGAGGTGGCCAAGGGCCGCGACAGCAAGGCTGCCGCCAACTGGGTGATCAACGAGCTGTTCGGCCGCCTCAACAAGGAGGGCCACGACGTCACCGCCTCGCCGGTCTCGCCGGCGCAGATCGGCGGCATCATCGACCTGATCGCCGACGGCACCATTTCCGGCAAGATCGCCAAGGACCTGTTCGAGATCGTCTTCACAGAGGGCGGCGACCCCGCCGCTATCGTCGAGACGCGCGGCATGAAGCAGGTCACCGATACCGGCGCGATCGAGAAGGTGATCGACGAGGTGATCGCCGCCAATCCGGACAAGGTCGAGCAGGCCAGGGCCAAGCCGACCTTGCTCGGCTGGTTCGTCGGCCAGGTGATGAAGGCGTCCGGCGGCAAGGCCAATCCGGGTGCGGTCAACGACATTCTGAAGCAGAAGCTCGGCATCTGAGGCGGCCGCCGCGGTCAAGCGGCGACCGGCCGAGGCGGACCCTGGCTATTCGATGACGATCTCGCCGACCATGCCGTGGTCGGCGTGGGTCTTGCCGTCGGTGCCGACGATGCCGCAGCGCAGGTCGGTGACCCGCCCGGTCGCCACCGGCACGAACCACCACTCGGCGGTCTGGCCCGGATAGACCTCGATCTCGCGGATGGCGCCCTTGAATTCGGCGAGGGTGACGAGGCGCTCGCCCTGGCGCTGCACCACCTGGACCTTGCGGGTGTAGATCATCTGGCTGAAGCTGTGCGAGGTGAAATAGTGCGGCGCGTCGCTGGCATTGCGCAGCACCAATTTGTACAGCCGGCCGGTTTCAAACCTCAGCTTGTCGGGAAAGAAGGCGTGGCGCCCGGGTGCGCCGAGCTCGACCACCACCTCGATCGGCGTCTGGCCGGCGAGGTTGCCGGCGGCCCGGCCGGGCAGGGCGGCGCCCCAGCTCAGCGCCACCAAGGCGGCAACTGCGACGGCGCGTTTCCAGAAGGACATGATTCACTCCCCAGTTCGGATGATATTTTCGCACATGCAAATCATTTGCACGCACATGCGAGCCATTTGCAAGACCGAAACATCTTGCGACGTCATTGGGGGACGTCATCTGGGGCCGCCGCCTGGGCCGGATCTCGCGTGGCCGCGATAGCCCCGGTCTATCGGGGACATAAGAGTTTCATGGCGCTTCGGGCAGCCGGGCAAGGCCTCGACCATTGCCGCGACGGCCGGGCCGTTCCTATCCTGATGCGCCAGAAGCCCGCCCATGGGCCGGCAGGTTCCGGGAGACCGTCCATGACCGCAATGACCCGCCGCGCGACGCTGATCGCTGCCGCCGCCATGTCGGCGAGCCCGCCTGGCCCGGCCGCGCTTGCCCAGGGGCCGTCAGTGGTGGCGGCCGCGGTCCAGCCCAAGCTCTCGATGGCCATGTCGGCCGACGGCACCGCGCTCGCCGTGCAGGAATGGGGCAATCCGGCGGGGCTGCCGGTCGTGCTGATCCACGGCTTCAGCCAGGCGCATCTCTGCTGGTTGAAGCAGGTGACCGATCCGGCGCTCGCGGCCGAGCTGCGCCTGATCAGCTTCGATCTGCGCGGCCATGGCCTGTCCGACAAGCCGCCGGGGCGGGACGCCTATCAGCCGGCCAAGGTCTGGGCCGACGACGTCAAGGCGGTGATCGCGGCGACCGGCGCGGTGCGCCCGGTGCTGGTCGGCTGGTCCTATGCCGGCCGGGTCATGGCCGATTACCTCATGGTGCATGGTCCTGACGCGGTCTCGGGCGTCAATTTCGTCAATGCCGTCACCCATGCCGCCCTGAACATGCAGGCGCCGGCCGGCCCGGTTTCGGCCGGCATGGTGGCGCCTGATCTCGGCACCCAGATCCGCCAGACACGCGCCTTCCTCAGCGCCTGTTTCGCCAAGGCGCCGACCCAGGAGGAGTTCGAGACCATGGTGGCCTTCAATGCGATGACGCCGGCCGCCATCCGCCGCAACATGCTGGGACGGCCGACGCCTTATGAGGCGATGTTCAAGGCCTTGAAACTGCCGGTGCTGGTCACCCATGGCCGCGCCGACAAGGCGGTGGTGCCGGCGGTCGGCGAATATACCGCGGCGACCATTCCGGGCGCCAAGACGTCGTTCTACGACGGCGTCGGCCATCTGCCATTCTGGGAAGACGCGCCGCGCTTCAACGCCGAACTCCTGGCCTTCGTGCGGTCGGCGCGCGGGTAGTACCGCACTGCCCCTCCGTCTTGACCGGCCTTGGCCCGGCCATCAACGCATGACCTGACCGGGAAGACGTGGATGGCCGTGACGAGCGCGGCCATGGCGCAGTGAAAGCCTGCGGGTCGGCAATGGACTGGCGATGGTTCCTCTCGTGGGGTTCTCATCCCATCGGCATTATCAGCTGACCTCGCTTGCAAGCCGCGCACTTGCGCGAAAGGAGAAGCTCGTTTCCCATGCCGCCCGCATCGGGAGGATATTCATGTCGAAACGCTTCACGCTTCACGGTTTCTGGTTGTCCGGACCGACCTACAAGGTCGCGCTCATGCTGTCGCTGTGCGGCGAACCCTTCGCCTTCCGGCAAATCAATCTCAGGGCCGGCGAGCACAAGACGCCGGACTTCCTGGCCAAGAACCGCTTCGGCCAGGTGCCGGCGCTGGACGATGCCAAGCTGGGCGTTTCGTTGTGCCAGTCGGCGGCGATCCTGGAGCACCTGGCCCTCGAGCTCGGCCGGTTCAAGGGCGACGAGCCAGGCGACCTGATCCGGGCGCGCGAATGGATGTTCTGGGACTTCGACAAGCTGGCGCCGCCGATCTACCGGTCGCGGGCCTGCCGCGCCGGTCTTCGCTCGTTCAACCAGCCGATCATGGAAATGTATGCGGCCGAGGCCAATCTGGCGCTGAAGACGCTCAACGATCATCTGGCCGGACGCGACTGGCTGGTCGGCAAGAGCCCGACAATCGCCGATATCGACATCTATGGCGTGGCCTGCATGGCCGGCCAGGCCGGCTTCGATATTACCGCCCATGCCAATGTCGCGGCCTGGGCCAAGCGTTTCGAAGGCCTTCCGGGCTTCGGCAATGCGCAGGCCGTGGTGCCGCAGGAGCACCGCGCATGAGCATGGCTCCGTCCTCCGCCGTGCCGGACCTCCGGCCGGCCATGGCGGCCGACGTCGCCGCCATCGCCGCCCTGATCGCGATGGGCGGCGCGGCGGATGCGGCCGACCGGGTGGCGGCCGAGGCCGAAGCGCGGCATCCGGCCTATGCCGAGGCGTTCGACCGCATTCGCAGCTCGGCCGCCAATCATCTGTTCGTCGCCGAACAGGCGGGCCGGGTGATCGGCACCTATCAGCTCACCGTGCTGCCGGGCATCGCCCAGCGCGGTCGTATCCGCGGCAAGATCGAGAGCGTCCATGTCGACCCGGAGCTGCGCGGCGGCGGCATCGGCGCCATCATGATGCGCCATGCGGTCGAGCAGGCCCGCGCGCTCGGCGTCGGCCTGCTCGAATTGTCGTCGGACAAGCGCCGGGGCGCCGCCCACCGCTTCTACGAGCGGTTGGGCTTTGCCCGCAGCCATGAGGGCTTCAAGATGGTGCTGGACTGAGGTTGGACCGACGTTGGACCGACGTTGGACCGACGTTGGACCGACGTTGGACCGACGTTGGACCGACGTTGGACCGACTTGGCGTCAGGCGCCGCGCCGACGAGCCCGGCACTCCGGCAGGAATGTCCGCCAGGTCTTGCCGGCGGCCTGCAACTGCGTCCTGCCGGCCCGCCATTCCGCGCCACAGTCGCGCATCAGCTGATCGTTGCGCAACTGAGCGGCTGAGCGCGGGCGGGTGGTGGTTGCCGGCGCGGCGGCGCCGGGGGTGGTCGCGGCTGGTGCGGTAGCGGCCGGAGCGCGGGTGCGGGCGCGCGACGGTGTGGTTGCCGGTGCCGTCGCCCCTGGGGCTGCCGGCGTGGTGGCCGGGGCCTGGGCCGATGCGATATCGGTGACGAACAGCACGGCGGCCGCGGCCGCGATCAGATGAAGGCGCATGAACAATCCTCCCTGGGGCGGGCCGCGCCAAAGCCTGCAAGCCGGCGGGGCTGCCTATTACCGGTTGCATCTTGCCAGGATTTTATTCCGGTGCAAATGAGGCATCGCACGGATGGAGGGCTCGGGCCCTTGGCGGATGGCCTCGATGCGCCTAGCTTCACGCCACCGCGGCCCACCGAAGAAATCGTTCAGAACCGCCGCTTGAGACGGACCATGTCCCAGAAATCCATTGATCTCTATTACTGGCCGACCCCGAACGGATGGAAGGTCTCCATCATGCTCGAGGAGTGCGGATTGCCCTACACAGTGCATACCGTGAACATCGGCAAGGGCGATCAGTTCAAGCCGGAATTCCTAGCGATCTCGCCGAACAACCGGATCCCCGCCATCGTCGATCCGGACGGGCCGGACGGCCGTCCGATCTCGGTGTTCGAGTCGGGCGCGATCCTGCAATATCTCGGTCGCAAGACCGGCAAGTTCTATCCCGCTGACGAGCGCAAGCGCGTCGAGGTTGATCAATGGCTGATGTGGCAGATGGGCGGCTTCGGCCCGATGCTCGGCCAGACCCACCATTTCCGTATCTACGCCCCGGAAAAGATCGAATATGCGATCAACCGCTACACCAACGAGGCCAATCGCCTCTATGGCGTGCTGAACCGGCGGCTCGAGGGCCGCGACTATATCGCCGGCGACTATTCGATCGCCGACATGGCCTGTATCGGCTGGGCCAAAGCGTGGGAACGCCAGGGCCAGGACATCGCGCAGTTCCCCAATGTGAAGGCCTGGATCGAACGGATGCTGGCGCGGCCGGCGGTCAAGGCGGGCCTTTCCGTCAACAAGGAAGACCGCAACCCCCAGGCCATGCAGGATCCAGGCGTGCGCGCCGTCCTGTTCGGCCAGACGGCGCGCTGACGATCGTCGCGGCGGTTTGGGCGCCGGCGGCCTGGGCGGTGGTTTTTGGGCCCCGCTCATCGCCTGCCGGCCGCCTGTCTCAGTTGACCCGCGACCAGGTCTGGCTGCGGCAGATCAGGCCGCCGAGCACGCAGCCCGACAGGCTCATCGAATTGGCCGACGGCATGGTCATTCGGCCGTTATAGGTCTTGCCGTCCTGGAAATTATAAAGTGATCCCTGCCAGGCATTGGCGCCGTTGGCGCGCATGGTGATCATGCGGATCCCGACCAGGTTGCGGCTGCGGAGCGCGGCGTTCTCGTTCTTCTCGTCGCGCGCCTGGCCCGATGCCGCGACGATCGTGCCGCAGAGCTGATTGCCGCAATCGGCAAAACGCACGCGGGTTTCGCCGGATTGGCTGAGCCAGGTGCCGCGCGGATCATTGGCGAGGGCGGGAGCGCTCAGCATGACGGCCGCCGCCGCGACGAGGCCGATCATCGTCAAGATTTTCATTGGGGTCCCTCCCGGCGCTTGTCCGTTGATTGCTGGCCTGTGGTGTCTGGCGCGCCGTGGCGACAGTTTCGCTCAACCGGCAAGCCGCCGTCCAGCGGCCGAATCGGCCCCGGGCGCCCGAATCGTAGCGTTAATGAATCGTTGACCTCTGGACAGCAAACTGCGGCGTCGGAATGGAGCAGGCGGCCATGGTGCCGTCGCGAAGGCCGCGGAGTTGCATGATGTCCGTGATGATCCTCGCAGAGAGCGACACGCCGTCCATCGCGCCGGCCGGCCCGACGACGGCCGATTTGACGGCGCTGGAACTGGCGGACCGGCCGCCGCGCGAACTCGGCATGCTCTATGCCGCCGGCCGGGTGGTGCCGCGCGATCTGGTCGCCGCCCATATGTGGCTCAATATCGCGGCGCTGAAGGGCGACCGCGAGGCCGCGCGCCAGCGCCAGGAAATCGCCGGCGAGATGTCGAAGGACGAGATTGCCCGGGCGCTTGCGGGCGCGCGCGCCTGGCTCGACCGGCAGATTCAGGAACCTATTGCCTGACCGGCCCATCGCCTGACCGGCCCGGTGTCTGATCGGCCCACTGCCTGAACCGACGGTCGGGCCTGGTCATTTGCGGCCCATCACGGTGGCCAGCGCGGCGGCCAGATTTTCGCCGCCGAAGGGTTCGAAGCGGAACACCACCTCATGCCGGCCCGGCGGCAGCTCGACCCCGCGGAACAGAACATTGGCGCGCAGCAGCGGCCGCCTTTCGTCATTCACCGTGACGGTCCAGCCGGGGTAGTCGAGGTCGTGCAGGACCAGAACGCCCGCCACCTCGGTCTCGGCGACCAGACGCACCTGGTTGATGCCATATTCGGCGATGGCCACGCGACCGGCGGTGGCGCGACCAGGCGCGTCGGTCGCGGCGGGGACGCTGTCGATCGGGTCGTCCTGGCCAATCAGCACTTCGGAGGCCAGATCGACGTCCGGGATCTCGCCGGCCGCCAGGGCCGCCTCGACGTTCACACGTTTGACGCGAGCGGCCAGCATGGCGCGGGGGGCTGCCGGCGGCAGCCGGTAGATCCACAGCGGCGGGCCCTCGCGCAGCTCGGCGATGCGTGGCCGGGGCAGCGCCGCGGGCATGCGCTCGAATGGCTGGTCGAACACCAGAAGCTCGATGCCGAGCAGGCGGGCGAGCCTCGAGCGGTAACCGCGGAAGGTTTTCGGGAAGGGGCGCAGGCGCGGCTCATGGGCGGTTTCGGCGGCGCCGGTTGCCCGTTCGTAGAGTGCGAAGCGCAGCGGATTGTAGCCGAGCGTGCTTTCGATCCCATAGGTCATGCCGGCATTCTGCCAGCCATTCTCGGGGCCGAGGATCTCGACCCGCGGCCGGCGGCCGCGCGCGTGCTCGGCTTCCAGGCTGCCGAGCAACTGGCGCAGCGCATCGCGATCCGGCGACGGCTCGGCGCTGAACACGGCATAGACGCTTTTCGCCTCGGCATTGATCGGCGTCGTGACATTGTGGATGGCAAGTTCGCCGGCGGCGAGCGCCACGAAGCCGAGACCGAAAGCCGGGCCAGCCCGGCCAGCCCGACCCGCGGCGAGCGTTCTGATGAGCCAGACGGCAATGGCTCCGGCGAACACGGCGCCTGCGAGCGCGCGCACGGCGACCAGCACGTGGGTCATCGACGGCGCGCGTGTCAGGGCAAACAGGGCGAGGCCGGCCGCAACGGCCGCGAGCATGCCGAGCAGGACCCGGTTGGTCGCCCCGGTCTTGCCGCGCATAACTGCGTCGAGACAGCCGCCGGCGAGCATGGCAATGGCGAAGACCAGGATGAAACAGGCATCGGCCGGACGCCGGTAGAGCGAGATGCCGGGCATCAGGTCGAAGATCAGGCGGAACACCGGCGTGTGGGCGCCAAGCGCATAGACCAGGCTGGCCGCGGCAAGCGCGCTGAAGAAACGCAGCCCCGGGGCAAGGCAAAGGCCCGTGGCAATGCCGATCCAGGCCACCAGCACGGTGGCCGCCGCGCCGACATGCAGGAAGTTGACCGAGCGGTCGGTCCAGTCGAACGCCGGCCAATGGGGCGAGCCCGGACCGAAATAGAGGTCGGCCTTGTGCAGGCCACCGAAGAAGTCGGCGGCGAACAGGCCGACCAGGTTGAACGGGTCGAGCGAGCCGTAGGCGGCGGTCTGGAAGGCCACCATGGGCCGGTTCGAGAAGGCTGCGAATTGCAGTGTCAGCAGCAGCGGGACGACCAGGATGGCGGCGCCGACCAGGCCCATCACGGCGAGCAGCGGCAGGCGCGCCAGGAACCAGCGGCCGGCGGCGGGGGCACGAAGGCCGCGGGCGAGGACAAAAGCGACCAGGACAAGGCAGTTCAGGAAGGCAATCTGGTCGCGTCCGAGTGCCATGAAGGCCGCCGTCGCGCCGAAGGCCATGCTCCAGCCATAGGAGCGGCGATCGAGCGCCAGTTCCAGCAGCAGGAGGCAGACCGGCAAATAGGCGTAGGAGACGACCAGGCCGACATGCTGGAGGCGGCCCATGGCCGGCCCGCCGAAGAAGACGATCGCGGCTGCCAGGGTCGCGGCCTCGGGACGCCAGCCGCGCCGTGCGCAAAGTGCCGCCGCAGCCGCGCTGCCGGCAGCCAGATGGGCCAGTACGATCGTGTCGAACAGTCCGATCGAAGCCTGGGGAAGGATCCAGGCGGCGGGCAGGAAGGTCGGCGAGAACAGCAGCGATTGCGGATCGGCGACGCTTGGAAAGCCGGAGAAGTGATAGGGATTCCACAGGGGCAGCTCGCCCTGGGACAAGGCGCGGCCGACGAAACGGAAGAAATTATAAAATTGCGACTTGGCGTCCCACGGGATGGTCACGCCGCCGATCTGATAGGCGGCCGCCGTCAGCCCCCAAAAAACCAGGATGGCGAAGGCGACGAGCAGCGTCTCCCGCCGTGTCCAGGCGGGGAGGGCGGTGTTAGCGGCAGGCGGTTGCGTGGGTACGGCGTTCACGCCCGGGGTTCTAGAGCATTTCCGCGCGAAGTGGATACCGCTTCGTATGAAAAGCCCAGCGCGGCGGGCAGGCGCCAATCGGGCGGAGCGCTCCGGCGCAGGTGTCGCGAAGCCGGTCGACGGTCGCTTCGCCTCGCCGGCCGAGGCGGCCGCCTCTCCGAAGGCGCGCATCGCCGCGTCGTGCTGCCGGGATCAGCCTGTGCTGCGTTCGTGCCTCCGCCCGACGGGCCCGTTCCGAGGTCAAATGGGCCGCCTCATCCGTCTTGGTCTCGTGGTTGTAGAATCCAATTGATAAACTATAACGTGTGTTTTATATGCAACCTATGCGTCAGTTGCGGTGGTCAAGGAGCACTTCTCGGTCATCACGGCATAGTGAAAGGTGGCGGCCCGCTCAGATTCATGGCCGGATCGGTTCCGCCGATTGCGCGGTCTTGCCGATCGTCGGGTTTCGCGGTCTTGGCGGCGGGCCGGACGCGGCGCGTTCAGATAAGCCAATTATAACAATGGGTTGTTTCGCCTCTCACGGGTCGCGAGATGATGACCGGGCAGGCATTTGCGGCTGGTCGAGCCGCCAGGTCCAGCCGGAGAGTCCGCCGGGTTGCCCAGCGTGGCACAACTGCAACGGCCCGTGAAAACCGCGATGCCCAAGGTACCTGCCGGTGGACTCATCCGTTGATCGGCACCTCGCCCGTCGTCGGCGGATAATTTTTCAGATTGGGGTCGTGATGTATCCGCATGGGTTGTGCGGGCGAGAAAATTGGCCGGCCTCAGCTTCCCGATGGAATACCTGGAATCTGGTAGGCCTGTGATTGGCCAAAAAACAAGCAATGTTTCTGGCCATAACCTGTCACCGAACTGACTCAATGCTTGTAATCACAGCAGCCATATGGCTATGATGCTTCAAATGTCGGGTATTTGACAATTGGATGTGGCGAGGTGACCGATTTCTGGTCTGTCCTTTACGCTTTGACGACTCCGGACCTATGTGAGGCGCAGCGGTTGTCGGTCGGCTGAATGATTTCGGTTGGCAGACGGTCTTGGATTGAGGAATTCAAGCTTTGAGTTCAGTCGCGTCACAACCCGAATTGACTTGTGCGCCCAACGGGACATTCAGCTTTGCGCTGCCTATCGCACCGAGCATTGTCGAGGATTTTTTTGGAGTTTCGGTCAGGGTCAACGTCGATGGTCTTGTCTTCAACGTTGTAATCGACTCCTCCATCCAGATCCCTCCGGTTTGCCGGTCGATTCAGGACGCAAAATACTTCGCAATGGCGATATCGTTTCAGATATTGGTCCATGTTAGTGAATTGTCGTCGGTCAATACGGCCTCTCCCACGGTCGCAGCTCAGGAGCTCGCCGGCGGGGGAGAGGCGAGGGTGGTGGTTCCGTTCAAGGCTGCCGTTCGATTTGACGAACTCGCGCCGGCGCAAACTGCGCCGACCTTTCACCTGGCCGGGCTGGAGCCGCCCCGGAAGCGGGATCGACAGCCCGCGCCACCCGGACGCGAGCCGGAATTGTCGTTCGACGAGCTGTTCGAACAATGGCGCGAGCAACATCTGCTGTCCGGCGGGGCGCCGACGACGCCGCCCTATTGGGAAACATTGATTCAGCGCTTCGTCGCTTATCTCGGGCATTCGGATCCGGCGCGCGTTTCGACCCAGGATGTCAGGAATTACCGGGATCACCTGATCAAGAGCGGCCGGCTGTTGCGAACCGCCCGGCATTCGGACCTCGCGGCGCTCCGGTCGATCTTCCGTTTCGGGATCGAACAGGGTTTGCTGCCGATCGCGGATCCGACATCCGGCGTTCGTTTCCGCAGCAGCCGGCTGGTGACGAGCCGGAAGATGATGGCGTTTTCCGATGATGAGGCGCGGACATTGTTGCGCGCCGCCGATCTCGAAGACAAACCATCGCGACGATGGATCCCGTGGCTGACCGCGCTGACCGGCAGCCGTATTTCTACCATCGTCAATCTGCGACACGAAGATGTCGTGAAGATCGATGACGTCTGGTGCATCCGTATTTCACGGCAGGCGGGGCCAATCAAGACCGCTGCGTCCGAGCGCATTGTTCCTATTCATCCGCTTATTCTCGAGCGTGGATTTATAGACTTCGTTCATTCGACAGGGCGCGATCGTCTTTTCATCAACAAGACGCGCGACGATTTCATTCTGGACGGGAAGACGACGACTTCGTCGATCCCTGCGCCGTATAATCCTGGCCGCACCACCCGGAATCGACTGACCGAGTGGATCCATTCGCTTGGCCTCGACATTGGCCGATCCTCCGGCAAGGACCCGAACCATGCCTGGCGACATTGGTTCAAGGAGAAGGCTTTCGAGGTCGGCATTCCCGAAAAAATCACGGATGCCATCGTTGGTCACGCTCAGGCGAGCATATCGCGGCGTTATGGCGCTGTATCCGTGCCGGTCATGTTCGATGAATTGAAGAAGATTCCTGACCCTCTCAGTCATTGAGGGATAGCCACAGCTTGTTCGCTGTTCGTATTTTCTGATCTGTTTGGGTTTAACTTAAAGAAAAACCCCGACGGTTGCCCGCCGGGGTCTTCTAACTCAGGATCTGAGGATCAGATCAGAAGTTGCGCTGAACGCGGAGGGTACCAACCCAGGCACCTTCCTGGCCGCGCGGCACACCGCCGCCCGAGATGGCGGGAACGAGGCCAGCCTGGGTGCGGGCATTGATGTTGTGGTAGACAACTTCAAGGCCGAGGTCGAGGTTACGAACCGGCGACCAGATCGTGTTGACGCCGACGTTCCAGTACTTGATGTCCGAGAGGCCAACAGCCGCTGCCGGCTGGTTGATGTCGGAATAGGCACCGAAGATCGACGAACGCAGAGCCGGGGTCCAGAAGTGACGGAAGCCAGCGGCAACCGACCAGGCCTTGGTGGTCTGGATCGAGGCATTGCCGACGACCGGAACGCCACCGAGGTTGTTCGCCACGACCGCGTCACGCAGCTGGCTGTTCAGAGCATTTACGCCCGACAGGTTGCCGGCGCCGGAGATGGTCTGACGATCGCCACCCTGGTTGGCCGTGCCGAAGGCGTAGTCGAGAGCGCCGTCGGCATAGACTGCCTGCAACCACAACACGTCGCCACGGGCGAGCATGTCGAGGTTCAGACGGACACCGGCGCCGACAGCCCAGCCGAACTTGTCGCCGGCTGCGTTGGTCGGATTGCCGAAGTTCTGGCCAGTAAGGGCGGGGATCTGGGTCGTCGTCGTGCCGGCATAGCCGTAATCGGTCAGCTGGTGCAGGGCGCCCATGATCTGAGCCGAACCCCAGGCCTGATCGACGCGCAGGTTGGCGACGATGTCCGGCACTTTCTGGGCGCCGTAGGTCAGGCCGTAGACGCCCGAGAGCGGACGCGTCAGCGGCGTGATGTTGGCGCCGGCGGCGTTGTCGACCCAGACGTCCTGGTTGCCGTAGCGGCGATACATGCTGTCTTCCAACGACACCGTCGCCGAGAAGCCCGAACCGAACGAGGCGGTATAGGCCAGCACGGTGGTCGAGCGCGCGGTCGCGGCGAAGTTGCCGGAGAGCTGCACGTCGCCCTGGTAGAAGTTGAAGAACGAGGCCGAGAAGCCGAAGGTGAAGCCAGCGAACTGGATGAAGGCACGCTCGACGTTGATGGCGGAAGCACGCGGCGACTGATGCGTGCCCGAGTTGACGAGGCCCTGCGAGGAGAAGGCGCCGTCAAACTGACCGCGATAGGCCGAGAACTGGCCGAAAGCGCGGAGCAGGCCGTATTCGGTGTTCGAACGGGCGTCGAAGTTCAGCGTCAGACGCGCCGAGGTGCCGTAGAGCGAGTCGAAGTACGAGGTACCGAGAACCCGCTGGCCGGGGACAGCGGTGCTGCCGGTAGCGCGGCTGCCCGGAGTGGTGTTGACCGTGTAGTCGACGCGCACGAAGCCGCCGATACGCAGGCAGGTGTCGGTGCCCGGGATGAAGAAGAAGCCCGCGCCGTAGGTGTCGCAGATGCGCACGTACTCAGCGGGGGCCGCCTTGCCCGGAAGATCGGCAGCCTGAGCGCCGGCGATGGCAACGAAGCCCGCCGCGGTGCCGAGAAGAAGGCTCTGCTCCGACAGGCGACTCGGTACCTTGAGAGACCTTGGCGATCCGCCCGGCGCGGTCGCCATCGCCGATGGCCGGCCAAGACCGGAAGCTGGCGCCAACGGCAGGGCCGCGCCTTGGCCCGTCGGTCTCCGGCCTGCATAAAAGAACTGGCCATCTTGTTCGGCGATCGCCTTGCCAATTGCCGCGTTCGCGGGCATAGAGACGGCCATCGCGGAGACGTGGCCGAGAGGCTGAAGGCGCTCGTTTGCTAAACGAGTGTACGCTCAAAAGGTGTACCGAGGGTTCGAATCCCTCCGTCTCCGCCAGACTTTAGGTAATGCAGACGATAATCTGGAGATGTGAGGCCGGTTGCAAGATCAGTGACAAGAGCGCCCCTGCTCGATCTAGCGCGCTTTTGGCGGGAACCATTTGACAGTGCCACGCGTTGAACCGGTGCAAATCATGCGCAGAGGTTCGATGGACTGCCGGAGCGGATCGCCATTCAAGATAAGCGATGTGAAGCAGCCTCGGCGCAACGGCCCGATTCCGGCCGCCAAAGCGAATCCCCAAGCTGTCACGGCAAATCGCATTATCTTTATCGGAAATGCGCGATTGCCATGGCGATGAAGCCAGTGAATTCCTAAATAAGTCCCACCCAGCACGAACCAAGGCTAACCTTTGTCGATCCACCAGCAGACCACTTTTACCGGACGTCGCGAAACCGCCGAGAAGGCCAAGCAGAGCCTTCTGGAAAAATTCCGTTCGCGCCCGGGGCCGGATCATCCGGAGACCATCAAGCGCGAGGCAGCCCGCCGCGCCGTGGTCGAAGCGCGCGAGGCCCGCGAGGCCGCGCGCGAAGCCGAGCGCGCCGCCAAGGCCGCGCAGGAGGCCGCCGAACGGGCCGAACGCGAAGAAGCCGAGCGTATTCTCGAGGCCGAGCGCCAGGCCCAGCGCGAGGCCGACCGGCCGAAAGCCATGCTGCGCGAGGCCGTGCTTTACGCCACGCAGCGCGCCCAGCGCGGATCGCGTCGCTAAGTCTTCTCAAGCCCGATGACCGCCGACGAAGCCGTCGGTGGGATCGAAGGCGATCTGATCAGTTTGGAAAGGCCGGCCTCGCGCCGGCCTTTTGTTTTTTGCCCTGACCGAAGCGGTCAACGGGTCGACCGCCTCAGCGGAACAGGCGCCGCCACGGCGCCGCGCCAGCATCTGCGCTCTTGCCAAAACAGAATAAATATTCTCATATCCGGATGAAATCTGAGCCTATCAGAAATTATTTTCTCATAAGCCCAGTTTGGTGAAACGCCATGTCACATTCGGGGCTAAGCAGAGAATGGATGCCATTGACCGCAAGATCCTGACGATTCTTCAGGATGACGCCACGATCTCGATCGCCGAACTCGCCGAGCGGGTTCACCTGTCGCAGACGCCGTGCTGGAAGCGGATTCAGAAGCTCGAGACGAATGGTTTCATCGTCCGCCGTGTCGCGCTGGTCTCGCCGGAAAAGCTCGGTCTCGGCCTGACGGTTTTCGTTTCCATCGAGACGTCGGACCATTCGCGGGAATGGCTCGGCAAGTTCGCCGAGACGGTTTCGGCGCTTCCCGAGGTGATGGAATTCTACCGGATGGCCGGAGACGTCGACTATATGCTGCGCGTGGTGGTGACCGACATGGCCGCCTATGACGCCTTCTACAAGCGGCTGATCGAGACGATCCCGCTGAAGAACGTCACGTCGCGTTTCGCGATGGAGCGCATCAAGTCGACCACCGCCTATCAGGTGCCGGCCTTGCCGAAGCCTTGAGGCGTGGCAGCGGCGTCGCAGGTTCATTCCAGTGAATCGGCGCTGAAGAGCATTTTATTGTCGTCATCAAGCCATTTTCGAGAATGAAATATCTGCCCATGCCGACCGTCTTGCGATCCGAAACCATATCATTCTATCTGACTTGAAATGACCGCCTCGCGCCGCCTGCCATCAAATGGATTGACCATGTCGCTGTCCCGCCGTCTCGTCCTCGCCGCGCCCATGGTGGTGACCTTCGCAACCCGCTCCGGCGCGCAAGGCGCGGCTCCGGTCGCGGCCCGGATCGGCGTCATTCCGATCCTGGCGGCGGCGCCGGTCTTCGTGGCCGACCGCCAGGGCTGGCTGAAGGAGGCCGGGCTCAACACCAGCTACACGACCTTCGAGTCGGGCCCGAACATGATCCAGGCGCTCGCCTCCGGCACCATCGACATCTATGTCGCCGGGGTCGCGCCGCTTGGCGTCGCGCGCACCCGCGGCATCGACATCAAGGTGGTGTCGACGACGGCGGTCGAGGAGATGACCGCGGTGGTGACGCCCAAGCTCGCCCGCTTCTTCGAGGCCGGCGTCGCGCCGGCCGAGGCGTTCAAACGCTATCGCGCCGCCACCGGCCAGGCCGCGCGCATGGCCACGCAGCCGGCCGGCTCGGTTCCCAATACGACATTGCAGCACTGGCTCTGGGAGGTGACCAGGACCGACAAGGCCGATGCCACGGTCGTGCCGATGGGCATTGATGCCACCCAGCAGGCGGTTCTGGTCGGCGCGGTCGAGGGCGCGACCATTCGCGAGCCGGCGGTGACCATCGTCACGCAGCGCGATCCCGGCATCAAGATCGTCGCACTGGGCGGCGAGATGTTCCCGAACCAGCCGGGCACGGTGGTCGCGGTGACGGCGGCGTTCCTGCAGCGCCACCCGGACAAGGTCCAGGCGCTGGTCACCGGTGTGGTCAAGGCCGTCGCCCTGATCAAGAGCGATCCGGCCCGCGTCGCCCCGCATGTCGAGCAGGCGCTGGGCAAGGGCATTGTCGATGTTGCCACCATTGCCAAGGCGCTGGTGTCGCCGGCGTCGAAATTCACCGCCGATCCGCGCAGCATCATCGAAGCCACCGCGGCGCTGCAGCGCTACCAGGTGAAGCTCGGCTCGCTCGACCGCGAACTGCCGCTCGACGGACTGTTCGAGACGCGCTTTTTCGAACACGCCGCCGCCAGCCAGTGACGCCGTGAAGCCGTTGAATTTGCTCCTGCCGCTGGCGGGCCTCGCCGCATTCCTCGGCCTTTGGGAGGCCGTGCCGCAGCTTGGCCTGGTCAATGCCGCCTTCCTGCCGCCCCCCAGCGTGCTGCCGGCGGCGTTCTGGCGTGAACTCGCGTCGGGGGCCTGGCTCGAAGCCATCCGCAGCAGCCTCGGCCACTACACCACCGGGCTGGTCACCGGTTCGGCGCTCGGCGTCGGGCTCGGCGTGGTCACCGGCATGTATCGGCCAATGGAGAGCCTGACCTCCTGGGTGGTGCGCCTGCTCCGGCCGATCCCGGGTCTGGCCTGGGTGCCGTTCGCGATCATCTGGTTCGGCGTCGCGCCCTCGGCGGCGGTGTTCATCATCGCCATCGGTGTGTTCTGGATCGTCTATTTTGCCGCTCATGGCGCGGTTCGCCATGTCGATCGCGACCTGATCGAGGTGGCCGATGCCTTCGGCTTCCGCTCCGGACCGGAACGGCTGATCAAGGTTCTGCTGCCGGCCGCGACCCCGGGCATCCTGGTCGGCCTGCGCACCGCCATCGGCCAGGCCTGGATGGCGGTGGTCGCCGCCGAAATCTTCGGCGTGGCCGGCCTCGGCCAGCGCATGATGCAGGCGTCCAGCCTGCTCGCGACCGATATCGTGGTGGTCTATATGCTGACCATGGCCGGGCTTTACGGCCTGCTCGACACTGCCTTCGTGGCCCTGCAGGGATGGTTGCTCCGATGGAGGGCGTGATCGACATTAAGGGCCTGTCGCTCGCCTTCGAGCGCGACGGCCAGCGCACCGAAGTCTTGTCCGGCCTGGACCTGACGGTCCGGCGCGGTGAATTCCTGGCGATCGTCGGACCGTCCGGGGTCGGCAAATCGACCCTGCTCCGCGTGCTGATGGATCTGGCGCGGCCGACCGCCGGCGCAGTCGAGGTCGCGCAACCGGCGCCTGGCCGGCGGGCGCTCGCTTTCGTGTTTCAGGATGCCCGGCTGCTGCCTTGGCGCCGGGTCATCGACAATGCCGCCTTCGGGCTCGAAAAAACCGGCCTCGGACGGAGCGAAAGGCGCAACAAGGCGGCCGATGCGCTTGCCGTCGTCGGTCTCGCCGAATTCGCCGAACGCTGGCCGCACCAGCTTTCGGGCGGACAGCGCCAGCGCGTCGCACTGGCCCGCGCGCTCGCCGTCGATCCCGAAGTCCTGCTGATGGACGAGCCGTTTTCGGCGCTCGATGCGATCACCCGCGAGGGATTGCAGGACGAGTTGACCCGGGTCAGGCAGACGACCGGCAAAACCGTGCTGTTCGTCACCCATGATATCGACGAAGCGACCTATCTCGCTGATCGCATCGTGGTGCTCGCCGGCTCGCCGGGCCGCATTGCCGGCGTGCATGGCATCGACCTGCCGCATCCGCGCCGGCGCCAGGATCACAGCCTGCAGAACACGGCACTTGCCGTGCGCGCCGCGCTCGAGGGGGATCTCGTCATCGACGGGGCGGCGATCTGACACCCCAAGCGCCGGATCGGGCCGCCATATCGACTCGGCACCCGAATCTGCTGATGGGGCGAATCCGGCGTTCGCCGAGATCCAGGCTTGTGAGATTCGCGCCTGGGCCCGTGCCGGGTGATTCCCGCGCGGCCCGATGCCAAAGCCGCCAGATCGATCCGAAAGACGGCAAATCCACCGGAATGGCCGGTGGGAGGCGTGAAATGCGCAAAATTGCCGCCGTTCGGCTCCGGATTCGCCCGAGTCCAGCTCTCTCTCCGCAAGCGGCGCGCGGACCGCCGCCGGGCCTTGGCGCCGGGTGGGCGCAGAGCCGCTCCGCGCCCTATTGGTTAATGGCGGCTGTCGCCCGGGCTGCCGAAATTGATCTATCTCTTTAAGGGCTTGCGGTGCCGATGCGGGCTTTCTGGCCGGTTAACGGCGGCGTGGCCTTCTTGCAACAGTTCCGGGCAAAGCCACCTCCAGAGGCTGTGCGGACTGTTGTTTCCGTTGATTGGCGCGATGCCATCGGCAATGGTGACCCTGCGACGAAGGGGGGCACCCCGGTCGCACCGCCTTTCTTGGGTTCGAAGGTTCGTAACCCCCGAAGACAAGAAAGTCGGCTCGCGGGGAATTAAGGGCCGAAGGCTCGTCGGGATACCGGCAAGATCAACGAACCCCAGCTCCCTTTCAGGAGAAACTTTGGAGGTCTACAACATGAAGACGGTCAAGAGCCTTCTTCTCGGCACCGCGGCGGGCTTCGTTGCCATCGCCGGCGCTCAGGCTGCCGATCTTCCGGGCAAGGCGGCCCCCGCTGAGTACGTGCGCATCTGCGACACCTACGGCGCGGGCTTCTTCTTCATCCCGGGCACCGACACCTGCCTGCGTATCGGCGGCTTCGTGCGTGTCGACTACGGCGTCAACACCACTCCGGGCAGCCGCTCTAACGGCAGCACCGCTGTCCCCGGCCAGCAGGTTCTCGGCACCTCGTACTTCGACTCGCTCTACGGCACCTCGGTGCGTCTGACGCTGAACGTCGACGCCCGTTCGAACACCGAATACGGCCTGCTCCGCGCTTTCGGCCAGTTCTCGGCCTATCGCGGTCAGTACGGCGGCGCCTTCTCTTCGCAGGGCCTGGTCAACTCAGGCGTGCATCAGTCGCCGCGTGCTTCCGCCATCAACGTCGAGCGTGCCTTCATCCAGTTCGCTGGCTTCACCTTCGGCTTCTCGGCCTCGTTCTTCAACTTCTACCAGGGCGACGTGCAGCTCTCCGGCAACTTCGCCGCGACCGCGCGCTCGACCACCGTGCTGGCCTATACCGCCTCGTTCGGTTCGGGCTTCTCGGCGACGGTGTCGTTGGAAGACAGCATGTATCGCCGCTACTCGAACAGCGATACCTGGCTCGACGGCACTGTCGGCGTCAACACGGTTGGCCTGGCGCGTCCGCTCTCGGGCGTCTACGGCATGACCTACGGCCCCCAGAAGCTCCCGGACATCGTCGCCAACCTGCGCGTCGATCAGGCCTGGGGTTCGGCTCAGATCATGGGTGCCCTGCACCAGCTGACCGATTATGGCTATAACGCTGCCGTGGTGACCACGGCGACTGGCCTGAACTTCGGTGGTCCGACCAACGCCGCTGGCGACAAGTTCGGCTGGGCTGTTGGTGCCGGTCTGCGTCTGAACCTCGACATGCTCGCCCGTGGCGACGTGTTGTGGTTGCAGGCAGTCTATGCCGACGGCGCTCTCGACTACGCTTTCGGCACGGCCAACCAGGGTGGTGACCGCGGCACGATCTCCGGTGCGGGCAACCTCGCTGGCGTGAATGCTCTGAACAGCAACCTGCGTGACGCCGTCGTCGCCAACAACCTCGGTGGTGTTCCGGTCGTCGGCAATGCCTCGATCCAGACCACCAAGGCCTGGTCGGTTGCCGCCGGCTTCCGTCACTTCTGGACCCCGGCTCTGCGTTCGTCGATCTTCGGTGCTTATTCCGACATCAACCAGCCGGCTGCCGGTGTTGGTCTCTCGGACATCAAGTACTGGAACGTCGGCGTCAACACGATCTGGTCGCCGGTTCGTAACCTCGACCTCGGCCTTGAAGTTGTCTATCACAACATCAATGCCCGCACGCAGGCTGGTGGCGTTCCGGCCATCACCGGCGGCGGCGTGGCGCGCGGCCAGGAAGGTGCCTGGGTTGGTACCTTCCGCGTTCAGCGCAACTTCTGATCTGATCCTCAGATCCTGAGTTAAAGGACCCCGGCGGGCAACCGCCGGGGTTTCTTTTTGCCTTGAAGCAGCGTCTCGCAGCCGCAACAGTCGCAGCATGGCTCCGACCGGCGACGCCGGTCCGGACAGAAGCGACGAAACCTGTGGCCGGTCGCCGCTGGGGGTTGCGGTCAGAGGGTGGCGTCGCAGACACTGCGCGCCCGCAGGTCTCGCCATGTCGCGCGGCGACGCGATCCGGCGGAGAGGGAATTGGGACATGTTTCGGCCGAAGCAATGGATCTGGGGTCTGCCGCCGCTGGCGCTGCTCGTCCTCCTGGCCATTGCCTTCACCGAGGCCCCCGTCACCGCCGATGTCGGCAAGCGGGTCAGCGCTGAACTGGCTCGCCAAGGGTTCGACTGGGCCAAGGTCGAGGCGATCGGCCGCGATATCAGGATGACCGGCCAGGCGGAAAGCCTGGAAGCGCAGGCGCTCGCGGCGCGCGCGGCGGCTGAGGTCGCCGGCGCGCGGCTGGTCGACAACGCGACCAGCATCATTGCCGTTCGCCAGCCCTATCTCTGGACCGCGGACAAGGCCGGCGAGGTCATCACCTTGACCGGCGTGGTGCCAAGTGAGGCGTCCCGCGGCCAGATCATCGCGCAGGCACGTCGGCTCACCGGTGGCGCCGAAGTGGTCGACCGGCTGGAGCTTGCCCGCGGCGCGCCTGACGGCTTTGCCGATGCCACGGCCTTGCTGCTGCGCGAACTCGGCCGTCTCGAGCAAGGCCGCGCCGCCCTTTCCGATCTCAAGATATCCTTGCAAGGCACTGCAAACACGACGGAAGTCATTTCATCCGTCAGCCAGGCGATCGGCGCGCCGCCGGCGGGATTTTCGGTCGCCGAGATCACGATCAGGCCCCCGCGCGCCACGCCTTATCTGTTCGAAGCGGAGCGCGACCCGTCGGGCCTCGCCCTGTCGGGGCATGTGCCGAACGAAGCCACCAGAGCTTCGGTTCTCGCCATGGCGCGGCAGGTCCTGCCCGGCGTGGCGATCACCGACCGGATGACGCTCGCCGAAGGCGCACCGTCGGGCTACGAGGCGATGACCGGTTTCGCGCTGGCCCAGCTCGGCCGGCTGAGCGCGGGCCGGGTCAGCCTGCGCGACGGCGCCCTGGCGCTGCGCGGCGCGGCGCCCGATGGCGCGACCTATGCCGCCGTGACGCGGGCCGTGCGCAGCGGACTGCCGGCGGTGCTGAGTTCGGCCACCGCCACGATCACCGCGCCGGTGATCGCGCCTTACCGGTTCTCGGTCATCCGCCAGGGCGACACCATTGCCGTTGGCGGCTTTATCCCGGACGAGAACGTCCGCGCCGATGTGCTGGCGGCGATCAGGGCGGCGGCGCCGACATTGACCATTGCCGATCGGGCCGAGATCGGCCTTGGCGCGCCGCAGGGGTTCCAGCCCATGGCGGCTTTCGTCGCCGGCCAGGCGGCGCGGCTCGACCCGGCTTCCGCCCTGCTTGCCGATACGGCGCTGACCATTCAGGGCCGGGCAGGGACCTTCGCCGTTCTCGATGCGGTCACCGCGATGCTCAGGCAGCCGCCGACCGGACTGACGGTTGCACGCATCGATCTGGTGCCGCCGACGGTCCGGCCGTTCACCTGGGCAGCCCGGCTCGACGGGGCGGATGTGGTGCTCGAGGGCCATGTGCCTTCGACCGGCGTCCGCGATCAGGTCCTTGCGCGCGCGCGTTCTATTGCCAGCAATGCCAAGGTGGTCGATCGCATGCGGGTCGCCGAGGGCGCATCGGCCGATTTTGCCGCTGCCGCCCTGTTCGGCCTCGGCCAGCTGCAGCGGCTGAAGGACGGGGCCGTCTCGCTCTCCGACGGCAGTTTCGCGATCACCGGTACCGGGCGTGACACGGTCGGCGCGGCCGAGGTGGCGGCTGCCGCGTCCGGTCCGCAAGGATTGCCGCGCAGCGCCAGGATCGTCCAGAACGATGTGGTGGCGACCATTCTGTCGGCCCGGCCGTTCCTGCTCAACATCATCAGGACTGCGCAAGGGGTAACGCTCGACGGTTTTGCCGCGAGCGAGGCGGACAAGACGGCGCTGGTCGAGGCCGCCCGCGCCACGCTGCCCGGC
The DNA here is from genome assembly GCF_005144885.1 of Phreatobacter stygius. Classification (NCBI taxonomy): domain Bacteria; kingdom Pseudomonadati; phylum Pseudomonadota; class Alphaproteobacteria; order Hyphomicrobiales; family Phreatobacteraceae; genus Phreatobacter; species Phreatobacter stygius. The sequence continues at coordinate 16,024 of NZ_CP039690.1, read as the reverse complement.
GTCACGGTGACCGACAAGATCAGGGTTGCCGAGGGCCAGCCGGCCGATATGGACTGGGTGGCAGCGGGCCGTTTCGCGCTGATGCAGGTCGCGCGGCTCCGGCAAGGCAGCGCCCGCTACCAGGACCAGGCCTTCACCATCGAAGGCGATGCGATCGACCGGCCGGGATTTGTCGCCGCCAACCAGGCGGTGCGCACCGAGCCGTTTCCGAATGGCGGCCGGCTCGCCGGTGTCGATATCAGGCCACCCGTGGTTTCGCCTTACCCCTGGTTCGTCCAGAAGACTGAAAGCGGCGTCCTGCTGCAGGGCTTCGTGCCATCCAACACGCTGCGCCAAGCCAATCGCGAGGCGGCCGAGCGGATCTTCGCGCCGCTCGCCGTGCGCGACAGCCAGGAGCTCGCCGCCGGCGCGCCGGATGGGTTCGCTCAAGTTGCATTGTTTGCCATGGCGCAGGTCGCGCGGCTCGCCGAAGGCCGGGCTTCGATCCTCGACCGGACCTTGCGCGTCGCCGGGCGGGCTTCGTCCGAAGCGGTCGCCAATGACATCCGCGGCCAGCTGCCGCCGGCCGGGCCGGAAGGTTTCGCCACACACCACGAGCTGATCGGCCCGGTCGCGCCGCCGGCCGGCCTGGCGCCCGCGCCCTCGAGCAATCCCTGTGCGGTCCAGATCCGCGAAATCCTGACGACGGGCAGCGTCGCTTTCCGCCCCGACAGCGATGCCATCCGGCCGGACAGCCTTGCCGTCCTGACCCGTATCGCGCGCAGCCTCGGGCAATGTCCGGCCGCTGCCTTCATTGTCGAGGGCCATACCGACGACACCGGCTCGGCCGAACGCAATCTCGACCTGTCGCAGGCGCGCGCCCTGTCGGTGGTCAAATATCTGATCCGGCGGGGTGTTCCGGCGGCGCGGCTGACGGCCCAGGGGTTCGGCCAGACGCGTCCGGTGGTGCCGAACGACTCGGCGGCGAACCGGGCGAAGAACCGCCGTATCGATTTCGTCGTCAGGCCGTGAGGGGGGATCGATGGCTTATCTCGTGACCACACTCTGGCCCTGGGTCGTCGCGGCGATCCTGCTCGGCATGGTGGTCGGGGCGGCGACCGGCCGCCCCCGGCAGCCCGGCGAAACCCGGCGGAGCGGTCTCGCCCTGGATCTGCTGGTCTGGGCGATCGCGGCGCTGCTCGCGGTCGGGGTCGCCGCCGCAATCCTTCATTGGCTCAGGGGGCGGCACGGGCTCTGGCTCGACATGGCGCTGGCAATGACCGGGGCCTATGTGCTCGGCTGCGGCATTGGCGCCGTGCTGCGCCGGCTCGGCAGCGGCGCAGCCAAACCGGATTCCGAACTGGCGGTTGTTTCGCCGCCGGTTCCTGCGGTTGTGCCGGTCGAGGCGATGCCGCTTCCGGCTGTGCCGCCGGAGGCCGCAGCGGCACCGGCGTCGCCGGAGGCGCCGGCCAAGGTCGCCAAGCCGCGAGCCAGGAAAGCGCAAGGGGAAAAGCCGCCGGCGGCAATGCTGCCGGCGGGCCTGCCGCCTGACGGCAAGCCGGCCGGAAAGACGCGGGCGGCGAAGCGCCCGTCAAAGCCGGCGACGGCGGCTCCGGGAGCCGCGCGCGCCAAGCCGCGGGGCAAGCCCAAGGCCTGATCGAGCCCGGATCCGGGCGGCGGAGGGCGCTTTCTCAGGGTCGCGGCGGCTGTTTTGCGTCGGTTCCGTTTGAAGCGGGCGCGCGCTTCCGCTAAACGGACGCACATTCTTTCGCGCGCATCCGCGCTGCCGTTCCGTTTGCCGAGGCCTTCCATGCATCGCTACCGCTCCCACACCTGCGGCCAATTGCGCTCCACCGATGTCGGCGAGACCGTCCGGCTCTCGGGCTGGTGCCACCGTATCCGCGACCACGGGGGCATCCTGTTCGTCGACCTGCGCGATCACTACGGCATCACCCAGTGCCTGGCCGACCCGGACAGCCCGGCGTTCAAGGCGCTCGAGCAATGCCGCGCCGAGTGGGTCATCCGCATCGACGGCAAGGTGAAGGGGCGTGACGAGAGCCTGAAGAACGCCAAGATCCCGACCGGCGAGGTCGAGGTGTTCATTACCGAGATCGAAGTGCTCGGTCCGGCAGCGGAACTGCCGTTGCAGGTGTTCGGCGACCAGGAATATCCGGAAGAGACCCGGTTGAAATACCGCTTCCTCGATCTCCGTCGCGAGAAGCTGCACAAGAACATCATGACCCGTGGCCAGGTGGTCGATTCGATCCGCCGGCGCATGAAGGACACCGGTTTCTTCGAGTTCCAGACGCCGATCCTGACCGCCTCGTCGCCGGAGGGCGCGCGCGACTTCCTGGTGCCGAGCCGCATCCATCCCGGCAAGTTCTACGCTCTGCCGCAGGCGCCGCAGCAGTACAAGCAGCTGCTGATGATGTCGGGCTTCGACCGCTATTTCCAGATCGCGCCATGCTTCCGCGACGAGGATCCGCGCGCCGACCGTCTGCCCGGCGAGTTCTACCAGCTCGACCTCGAAATGAGCTTCGTCACCCAGGACGACGTCTTCGCGGCGGTCGAACCGGTGATCCGTGGCGTGTTCGAGGACTTCGCCGAGGGCAAGCCGGTCACCCAGGCCTTCCCGCGCATTCCCTATGCGGAATCGATGTGCAAATACGGCTCCGACAAGCCGGACCTGCGCAACCCGCTGGTCATGCAGGACGTGTCGGAGCATTTCCGCGGTTCCGGCTTCAAGGTCTTCGCGCGCATGTTGGAGGACGCCAAGAACCAGGTCTGGGCGATCCCCGGACCCGGTGGCGGCTCGCGCGCCTTCTGCGACCGGATGAACTCCTGGGCGCAGAGCGAGGGCCAGCCCGGCCTCGGCTACATCATGTGGCGCGAGGGCGGCGAGGGCGCCGGCCCGATCGCCAACAATATCGGCCCGGAGCGCACGGCCGCGATCCGCGACGCGCTGGGACTGAAAGAAGGCGACGCCGCCTTCTTCGTTGCCGGCGACCCGGCGAAATTCGTCAAGTTCTCGGGCCTTGCCCGCACCAAGGTCGGCGAGGAGCTGAACCTTGTCGACAAGGACCGCTTCGAACTCGCCTGGATCGTCGACTTCCCGATGTATGAGTGGAACGAGGACGAGAAGAAGGTCGACTTCTCGCACAATCCTTTCTCCATGCCGCAAGGCGGGCTGGAGGCGCTGGAGGGCCAGGATCCGCTGACCATCAAGGCGTTTCAGTACGACATCACCTGCAACGGCTACGAGATCGCCAGCGGAGGCATCCGCAACCATCGGCCCGAGGCCATGGTGAAGGCCTTCGAGATCGCCGGTTATGGCGAGGAAACGGTGATCGAGCGCTTCGGCGGCATGTACCGGGCGTTCCAGTATGGCGCGCCGCCGCATGGCGGCATGGCGGCCGGTGTCGACCGTATCGTCATGCTCATCTGCGGCGTGACCAATCTGCGCGAGATTTCTCTGTTCCCGATGAACCAGCGCGCCGAGGACCTGCTGATGGGCGCGCCATCGGAGGTGACGCCCCGCCAGCTGCGCGAATTGTCGATCCGGCTCGCCATCGATCCGAAAGCCTGAGGCGATGGGCGAGGCGGGCTACGAGAGCCGGTTCGTCGGCGCGACCGACGGCCTGAGGCTGCATGTGCGGGTCTATGGCGTGCCGCAGCCCGGCCGCTGGCCGCTCATCTGCCTCGCCGGCCTGTCGCGCAATTCCGCCGATTTCGACCGGCTCGCCCGCGCGCTGTCGGCGACGCGCCAAGTGGTCGCGCCGGATTATCGCGGCCGCGGACAATCCGACTGGGACACCAACTGGCAGAATTATGCGCTGCCGGTCGAGCTCAACGATCTGCTCGCCGTCACCACCGTGCTCGGCATCGACAAGGCGATCTTCCTCGGCACCTCGCGCGGCGGCATCCTGACCATGCTGATGTCGGCGGCGCGGCCGGGCCTGATCGCCGGCGCCATCCTCAACGATATCGGGCCGGTGATCGACGGCACCGGCCTGGCCCGGATCAAGAGTTATCTCGGCAAATTGCCCGAGCCGAAAAACCTCGACGAGGCAGTGGCGCTGCTGAAAAGCATCGGCAGCGCCAAGTTTCCGGCACTTTCCGATGCCGACTGGTATCGGCAGGCCGAGGGCATGTGGATGACCAGGGACGGCAGACTGGTGCCGGCCTTCGACCCGGCCTTGACCAAGCCGATGGAGACGATGAATTTCGATGCGCCCCTGCCGACGCTCTGGCCGCAATTCGATGGCCTGGCCAATGTCCCGGCCATGGTGATCCGCGGCGAACATTCCGACATCATTTCGGCCGAGACGGTCGCCGCCATGGTCGCGCGCCGGCCGGACCTTGGGGTGTTCGATGTGCCGGGCCAGGGCCATGCGCCGCTTTTGACCGACCGGCCGTCGATCGATCGGATCGCCGAATTTGCCCGCCGCTGCGATCCGGCCTGAGGCCGGGCGGCGGCCGGCCCCGGTGCCGCCGGCGCAAGGCCCGGAAATTCCGTGCCGATCCGCATTTCGGCGGTCGGTCTGCATTTTGGTGGTCGATCTCCATTTTGATAGTCGATCTCCATTTTGATAGTCTTGGCAAGCCGTTGCGCCGGCCTTAGTGTCCGCGTCCCTGGGGCCGGATCGATAACGCAACCGTGAGCATTCCCAATCTCCTCACCATCCTGCGGATCCTGCTCGTCCCCGTCGTGGTCTGGGCAATTTCCCAGGGGCGGATGGGCGTCGCGCTCGGCATCTTCGTTTTCGCCGGCATTACCGATGCGGTCGACGGCTATATCGCCAAGCGGTTCGACCAGCGGACCGAACTCGGCGCCTATCTCGACCCCCTGGCCGACAAGACGCTGATCGTTTCGATCTATGTCTCGCTCGCCATTTTCGGCTTCATTCCGCCCTGGGTGGTCATTCTGGTGGTGTCGCGCGACTTCATGATCGTCGGCGGCGTGCTGTTGTCGACATTTGTCGACAAGCCCTTGGCGATCCAGCCGCTGCTCGTCTCGAAGGCCAATACGGTGGCGCAGATCGTGTTTGCCGCGCTGGTGCTGGCCTCCAAGGGGCTGGGGCTCGATCTCGACCTGGCCATCGAGGTGGCGATGTGGGCCGTCGCGGTGCTGACGCTCGCCTCGGCCGGCGCCTATCTGGTGGCCTGGGTGCGCCACATGTCGACGTGACGATCCCTTGTCATGAGGCCTTGAAACCGACGCGGCGTCTTGCGACCTTGTCGGTACGATCGGTGGCGATCCGCGAGGGATACCGTTGACGCTTCAAAAGCAAGTGGGGTTCTGGATCGGCGGCCTGGTGCTGCTGATCCTGTCCCTCTATGTCCTGCGCGGTGTCCTGCTGCCTTTCGTCGCCGGGCTGGCGCTGGCTTATTTCCTCGACCCGATCGTCCGGCGCCTGGCCAAGCTCGGCCTGCCGCGCACGCTCGGCGCCCTGTTCGTGATCGGCACATTCGTCGTGCTGTTCATTGGCCTGATGTTCCTGATCGTGCCGATCCTGGCCAATCAGCTCACCGCCTTCATCGCGCGGCTGCCCGGTTATGTCGTGCAATTGCAGACGCTGGCGACCGAGCAGAACCGGGAATGGCTCCAGAAGGTGCTCGGCGAGCGGCTGCCCGACGTGTCGCGCTCGGTCGGCGACCTGGTCTCCCAGTCGGTCGGCTGGGCCGCGGGTTTCCTGCAGGGGCTGTGGTCCGGCGGCGCCGCCTTCATTTCGCTGTTCTCGCTGATCGTGGTGACGCCGGTGGTCGCCTTCTATCTCTTGAACGACTGGCCGAAGATCATGGTCAAGATCGATTCCTGGCTGCCGCTGAAGCACAGGGAGACGATCCTCGGCCTGATGCGCGAGATCGACCGGGCGCTGGCCGGCTTCCTGCGCGGCCAGGCCGCGGTCTGCGGCATCCTGATGATCTTCTACGGTGTCGCCTTGACCGCGTCGGGGCTCAATTTCGGCCTGCTGATCGGCATATCCATCGGTTTCCTCAGTTTCATCCCCTATGTCGGCTCGCTCACCGGGCTGATCCTGTCGCTCGGCGTCGCCATCGTGCAGTTCTGGCCGAACTGGTCGATGGTGGCGATCATCATCGGCATCTTCGTGGTCGGGCAATTCCTCGAAGCCTATGTGCTCTATCCCAACCTCGTCGGTGAATCGGTCGGCCTGCATCCGGTCTCGATGATGTTCGCCCTGTTCGCCTTCGGCGCCCTGTTCGGTTTCGTCGGACTTCTGCTGGCCGTGCCGCTGGCGGCTGCGATCGGTGTCTTGACCCGCTTCGCCATCAGGCAGTACCTCGCAAGCCCGCTCTATACGGGTGTGCCCCGGGAAGGTCCGGCTCGGTCGGAAAAGTGATCATGTTCCCGAATGCGTTTCGTGCCGGCCCGCGCCAGATGGCGCTCGATCTTGCGTTGCCCGAGTCCCTCGCGCGCGACGATTTTCTCGAGGCGCCGTGCAATGCCGAAGCGCTGGCGCTGATCGAGACCTGGCCGGAATGGCCGGCGCCGGTGGTTGCCCTGGTCGGCCCGCCGGGCGCCGGCAAGAGCCATCTCGGCGCGATCTGGGCCGACCATGCCGGGGCCCGCCGGCTGGCGGCGCGCGACCTGGCCGGCGCCGTGCCGGCCGATGCGCTGGCGACCGGCGCGCTGCTGCTCGAGGATGCCGGCCCGAAAACCTCGGAACTGGCGCTGTTCCACCTGATCAACAGCGCCAAGGAGGAGGGCGCCTTCGTCCTGATGACCACGCGTGAGCCGCCGGTCAGCTGGGGAACCGGCCTGAAGGACCTGTCGTCGCGGCTGCGCGCCATTCCGGCGGTGGCGCTGGCCGAACCCGAAGACGCGCTGCTGCGCGCCGTCCTGGTCAAGCTGTTCGCCGACCGTCAATTGCTGCTGACGCCGACATCGTCGAATATCTGGCCCGCCGCATGGAGCGCTCGCTCGATGCCGCGCGCCGTCTGGTCACCGAGCTCGATCGTGAGACGCTGGAAACCGGCCGCCGGCTGACCCGTCCGCTCGCCGCCCAGGTGCTCGAGCGGGTCATGCAGCCGAGCCTGATCTGACGAAGACTTCTCTTTGACGCCGGTCACAGCGGCGTCATGATCGCAGGTGATGGGTATCGCCTATCGCCCGAGGGAAAGACATGGCAACGCTCGAGACCAAGAAGGACGCTCCGCGGCACGAGCCGATCGTCGAGCTCCGCACCGAGGCCAAACCGCAGTCAAGCTCGCGGCGCCCGCCGAAAAGCAGGGGCCGCCGGTGGACCTGCGCCATCAGCCGCAGCGTTTCATCAACCGCGAGCTGTCCTGGCTGCAGTTCAACCGGCGCGTCATGGAAGAGGCGTCGAACCGCAATCATCCGCTGCTCGAACAGCTGCGCTTCCTGTCGATCTCGGCCAATAACCTCGACGAATTCTTCATGGTCCGGGTCGCCGGCCTGCGCGGCCAGGTGCTGGCCGGCGTCGGCACGCTCTCGCCCGACGGGCTGAGCCCGGCCGAGGCGCTGGTCAAGATCAGCGACAGCGTGGCGACGCTGGCCTCCGACCAGCAGCAGCGCTGGCGCGAACTGCGCGAGGACCTGTTCGCCGAGGGCATCGTGCTGGTCGACGGCCCCGATGTGACCAAGGCCGAGCGGGCCTGGCTGGAGGATCATTTCCTTGGCCACGTCTTCCCGGTGCTGACGCCGCTCGCCATCGATCCGGCGCATCCCTTCCCGTTCATTCCCAATCTCGGCTTCACCATTGCCCTGTCGCTGCAGCGCGCCGGCGACGGCCGGGCCATGCGGGCGCTGATCCGGGTGCCGGCCAAGATCGACCGATTCATCAAGCTGCCCGACCTCGCCGAGACCGGCGCTCGCCGGTTCATCACGCTGGAGCAGACCGTCGGCCTGTTCATCGGCCGGCTGTTCCCCGGCTATGTGGTCAAGGGGCAGGGCGCCTTTCGGGTCATTCGCGACAGCGATCTGGAAATCGAGGAAGAGGCGGAAGATCTGGTCCGCCACTTCGAATCGGCGTTGAAGCGGCGGCGGCGGGCTCGGTCATCCGCATGGAGGTCGAGGCGAGCATGCCCGAAGACCTCAGGCATTTCATTGCCCGCGCCCTCGCGTGGTCGACGACGAGGTGTTCCGGGTCGAAGGCGTGCTGGCGGTCAACGAATTGGCGCAGCTGGTCTCGCTCGACCGGCCGGATCTCAAATTCGTGCCCTATGCGCCACGCTATCCCGAGCGCATCCGTGACCAGGGCGGCGATTGCTTCGCCGCGATCCGCCAGAAGGATCTGATCGTCCACCACCCCTATGAGAGCTTCGACGTGGTGGTGCAGTTCCTCAACCAGCCGCCCGCGACCCGAATGTCGTGGCGATCAAGCAGACGCTCTACCGCACCTCCTCGGATTCGCCGATCGTCAAGCGCTGCGGAAGCCGCCGAAGCCGGCAAATCGGTCACCGCGCTGGTCGAACTCAAGGCACGTTTCGACGAAGAGGCCAATATCCGCTGGGCGCGCGACCTGGAGCGCGCCGGCGTGCAGGTGGTGTTCGGCTTCATCGAACTGAAGACCCACGCCAAATTGTCGATGGTGGTGCGCCGCGAGGGCGAGGCGCTGGTCACCTATTGCCATTCGGCACCGCAATTATCACCCGATCACCGCCAAGGTTTACACGACCTGTCCTATTTCACCGATGACCAGGTGATCGGCCCGCGACGTTCGCGCGCATCTTCAACTTCATCACCGGTTATGCCGAGCCCCAGAACTGGATCTGATGGCGGTGTCGCCACTCAACCTGAAGAGCGCTGCTCGACCATATCGCCGAGGAGACCGAATTCGCCCGGGTCGGCAAGCCCGCGGCGATCTGGATGAAGCTCAACGCGCTGGTCGATCCCGAGATCATCGATGCGCTCTACGATGCCAGCCGGGCCGGCGTCGCGATCGACCTGGTGGTGCGTGGCATCTGCTGCCTCAGGCCCGGCCTGCCCGGCCTTTCCGACAATATCCGGGTCAAATCGATCGTCGGCCGCTTCCTCGAACACACCCGCATCTATGCTTTCGGCGGCGGCCATGGCCTGCCGCATCCGAAGGCCCGGGTCTACATCTCCTCGGCCGATGCCATGCCGCGCAATCTCGACCGGCGGGTCGAGTCGCTCTGCCCGCTGAACACCCGACGGTGCATCACAGGCGCTCGATCAGATCATGATGGCCAATCTGAAGGACAACCAGCAGAGCTGGCGGGTCTTGTCGGACGGGAGCTCGGAGCGTATCAAGCCGGCCGAGGCGAAGAGCGTTCAATGCCCATAAATATTTCATGACCAATCCGAGCCTGTCAGACGTGGAAAATCGCTCAAGAATCATCTCCCCGCCACCTTCCCGTCGGGCAGAGCGTGGAGCGAGCTGATTTTTCCGAGATCGGCCGGGCCGGCTCCAGCTCGGGCCGACGATCGCCGTCATCGATATCGGCTCCAACTCGGTTCGCCTCGTCGTCTACGAGGCGCTGACCCGCTCGCCGACGCCGATCTTCAACGAAAAGACGTTGTGCGGCTCGGCCGGCAACGTGCTGATCAGCGGCCGGCTGGCCGATGACGCGGTGGCCAAGGCGCTGGCCTCGATCCGCCGTTTCCGCGTGCTGTGCAACCAGCTGATGTCGGCGAGCTGCATGTGCTGGCGACCGCCGCCCGTGCGCGACGCCAAGAACGGCGACGTCTTCATCGCCGAATGCGAGGCGATCTGCGGCGTGCCGCTGAAGCTCCTGTCGGGCGCGAGGAGGCCAATTTCGCGGCGCTCCGGCGTGATCTCCGGCACCTACCGGCTGATGGCATCGTCGGCGATCTCGGCGGCGGCTCGCTCGAGCTGGTCGACGTCAAGGACGCAGGATCGGCGGCGGGCGTGACCTTGCCGCTCGGCGGGCTCGGCGCTGCAGGACACCTCGGGCTATTCGTCAGAAGGCCGAGCGGATCACCGCAAGACCATTGCCAAGGTCGACCTGTTGAAGAAGGGCAAGGGCCACACCTTCTATGCGGTCGCGGCACGTGGCGCTCGCTCGCCAAGCTGCACATGGGCAGCGCGGCTATCCCTGAACGTCATGCATGGCTATGCCCTGACCGGCAAGGAGATCCCGACTTCTGCTATCTGGTCAGCCGGCAGCCGACCGATACGATCTCGCGCATCGAGTGGTCGCGGAAGCGGCGGCCGCTGCTGGCCTATGGCGCCTGGTGCTGGAAGCCGTGTCAGGGCCTCCAAGGTCGATCGCGTGGTGATCTCGGTGCTCGGCGTGCGCGAGGGCCTGCTCTATTCGATGCTCGACGAGATCGCGCGACCAGGATCCCCTGTTGTCGGCGGCGCGCGAACTCAGCCTGTTGCGCTCGCGCTCGCCGCGCCATGGCGAGGAGCTGATCGCCTGGACCGACCTTCATGGAGGTCTCTCACCTCGAGGAGACCGCGGAGGAGCGCCGGCTGCGCCACGCCGCCTGCCTGCTCGCCGATATCGGCTGGCGCGCCCATCCCGATTATCGCGGTGAGCAGAGCCTCAACATCATCGCCCACGCCAATTTCGCCGGCGTCGACCATCCCGGCCGCGCCTATCTGGCGCTGGCGACCTTCTATCGCCACGAAGGCATCATCGACGAGTTCATGTCGCCCCGGATCCGCGAACTGGTCGGGGTCAGGCTGCTCGATCGCGCCCGGGTGCTCGGCGCCCATGCGGGTCGCCTATCTGATCTCGGCGGCCATGCCGGGGTCCTGCCGCGCGCGCCGCTGACGGTCGAGGATCGCCGGCTGGTGCTGACGCTCGCCGGCGACCTGTCGGGATTGGCCGGTGAGCGGCTGGTCAATCGCCTGCGCACGCTCGGGCGCATGGTCGGGGCGCGACAGCGAATTGCGCGCGTTCCTTAAGAGCCGGGCGTCAGGCGATCTTGCCAGCCGCCATCTTGCCCGTCTTGGCCACCGCGGCTTGGGCTGCGGCGCCAGGTGCGGACAGGTGTGGTCGAAGCGCTCGCGCGCCGCGACGATCTCGGCCTGATGCCGGAAAGCCCAGTCGCTGAGCGCCCGGATCGGACCGATCAGCGAGCGGCCGAGCGGCGTCAGGGCATAATCGACCCGCGGCGGCACGGTCGGGAAAACCGTGCGCGACACCAGGCCGTCGCGCTCGAGACCGCGCAATGTCAGCGTCAGCATGCGTTGCGAGACCACGCCGATCTTGTGCTTCAGCTCATTGAAGCGCATCGGGCCGGCGCCTAGGAGGCGCACCACCAGAACCGCCCATTTGTCGCCGATGCGGGCCAGGATCGGCTTCACCACGCTGCAGTCGCCGGTGTGGGACCAGGCTTCGTCCTCGGTTACATCGATGTGCCCTAGGTCCATGCATGTGCCTCCTTGCGGGCCATGTGGCCGGTTCTCTAAATAGCCTCGGTCACAAAGAGTAACTTAGTGGCTTCGCCCCCGGGTGCATAGGTCCGCGGCTGATGATGATCCGACCAGGAGACCTGTTACGATGGCATTGAAGCTTCACACCATCATCACCAGCACGCGGCCGGGCCGCGTCGGGCCGATTTTCGCCAAATGGTTCGACGGGGTCGCCAGGGCACATGGCAAATTCGACCCGACGCTGGTCGACCTGGCCGATTTCAACCTGCCGATCTTCGACGAGCCGAAGCACCCCAGGCTCGGCGACTATCAGCATGAGCATACGAAGAAGTGGAGCGCCAGCGTCAAGGCGGCCGATGCCATCGTCTTCGTCACGCCGGAATATAATTACGGCCGTCGCCGGCGCTGATCAACGCGCTGACCTATCTGTCCGCCGAATGGGCCTATAAGCCGGCCGGCTTCCTCAGCTATGGCGGCATTTCCGGCGGCACCCGGGCGGTTCAGCAGGCCAAGCCGACGCTGACCACGCTGAAGCTGATGCCGATCCCGGAAGGCATCGCCCTTCCGGCTTTCACCAGCCTGTTGAACGAGGAACGCGAGTTCACCCCGAACGACCTGATCAATGCCAGCGCCGCGACGCTGCTCGACGAGCTGCACAAGTGGGCAGGCGCGCTGAAGGTCTTGCGCTGAAGGTCCTGCGCTGAAGGTCCTGCGCTGAAGGTCTTGCGCTGAGGCGAGGCGGCGGGCCGGCCCGATCAGGCCGCCCGCCGTCATCCCATTAGCCGAGTGGACGGGACTAGCGCTGGGGCCCTAGAACGCGGCATCATATGAAGTCGCGTGCCTCGAAGGGCCCCCTGCATGTTCAAGAAGATCCTGATCGCCAATCGCGGCGAAATCGCCTGCCGCGTGATCAAGACCGCACGCAAGATGGGGATCCAGACCGTCGCGGTTTATTCGGATGCCGACAAGGACGCGGTCCATGTCGAAATGGCCGACGAAGCCGTGCATATCGGCCCGCCGACCGCGTCGGAAAGCTATCTGGTGATCGACAAGATCATCGCCGCCTGCAAACAGACCGGCGCCGAAGCGGTGCATCCCGGCTACGGCTTCCTGTCGGAGCGCGAGGCCTTCGCGCTGGCGCTAAAAGACAACGGCATCGTCTTCATCGGGCCGAACCCGCATGCCATTGCCGCCATGGGCGACAAGATCGAATCGAAGAAGGCGGCGGCCGCCGCCAAGGTCTCGACCGTGCCGGGCTTTCTCGGCGTCATCGAAGACGAGGTTCATGCCGTCAAGATCTCCGATGAGATCGGCTATCCCGTGATGATCAAGGCCTCCGCCGGCGGCGGCGGCAAGGGCATGCGCATCGCCCATTCGGCGGGCGAGGTGGCCGAGGGTTTCCGGCTCGCCAAGTCGGAGGCCAAAAGCTCGTTCGGCGACGACCGGGTGTTCGTCGAGAAATTCATCGTCAACCCGCGCCATATCGAGATCCAGGTGCTGGGGACAAGCACGGCAACGTCATCTATCTCGGCGAGCGCGAATGCTCGATCCAGCGGCGCAACCAGAAGGTCATCGAGGAGCGCCGTCGCCGCTGCTCGATGAGAAGACCCGGCGCGCCATGGGCGAGCAGGCGGTGGCTCTCGCCAAGGCGGTGCAATATGATTCCGCCGGCACGGTGGAATTCGTCGCCGGCCAGGACCGGTCGTTCTATTTCCTCGAAATGAACACCCGCCTGCAGGTCGAGCATCCGGTCACCGAAATGGTCACCGGCATCGACCTGGTCGAGCAGATGATCAAAGTCGCCTATGGCGAAAAGCTCACGATCCAGCAGAGCGACGTGAAGCTCAACGGCTGGGCGGTCGAAAGCCGCATCTATGCCGAGGATCCCTATCGCAATTTCCTGCCCTCGATCGGCCGCCTGGTGACCTACCGTCCGCCGGCCGAAGGCAAGGTGGGCGCGGCGGTGCTGCGCAACGACACCGGCGTCACCGAGGGCGGCGAGATATCGCTCTATTACGATCCGATGATCGCCAAGCTGGTGACCTGGGCGCCGACCCGCGAGGTGGCGATCGAGGCCCAGGCCGATGCGCTGGACGCCTTCGCCATTGACGGCATCCAGCACAATATCCCGTTCCTGTCGGCGCTGATGCAGCATCCGCGCTGGCGCTCCGGCGAATTGTCGACCGGCTTCATCGCCGAGGAATATCCGGAAGGTTTCGCGCCGCGCCAGCCGGTCGGCGAGCCGGCCGAGGCCATGGCCGCGGTCGCCGCCTTCATCGATCACATGCTGAACGCGCGCAAACGCAAGATCTCCGGCCAGATGCGCCAGGGCCACCGGGTGTCGTTCGACCGCGACCGCGTCGTCACCATGGGCGAGAGCCGCTACGACGTGCAGGTGCTGGATGACGGCGAGAACATCGCCGTGCGCTTCTTCGAGGGCGCCGGCGGCCGCGAGACCGCGAGCCACACCATTGCCTCGGCCTGGGCGCCGGGCCAGCCGTGTTCTCGGGCACGGTCGACGGCAAGCCGGTCAACGTGCTGGTCCGCGCCATCCCGAACGGCCTCCTGCTCGCCTATCGCGGCATCGCCACCCGCGCCTATGTCTATACCGCCGCGAGGCCGAGCTTGCCGCGCTGATGCCGGTCAAGGTCGCCGCCGATACGGGCAAGAAGCTGCTCTGCCGATGCCCGGCCTGGTCAAGTCGATCGCGGTGGTGGTCGGCCAGGAGGTCAAGGCGGGCGAGGCGCTCTGCGGTGGTCGAGGCGATGAAGATGGAAAACGTGCTGCGCGCCGAGCGCGACGGCAAGGTCAAGTCGATCGCGGCCAAGCCCGGCGACAGCCTGGCGGTGGACGCCGTGATCATGGAGTTCGAGTGACGGCTGTGAGAAGAGCGCGGACAAGCCTTGCGGCCGGTGAATCGCTCTGCTAGACAGCCGCTCTCGCCGGGCTTGCCTGGCGAATGCGGTCGTGGCGGAACTGGTAGACGCGCTACCTTGAGGTGGTAGTTCTTAACCGAGTGGAGGTTCGAGTCCTCTCGACCGCACCAAATCCGAGACTTCGGTCTCCGGACGGCGCCCTGGACACCATCCAGGGCGCCGTTTGTTTTTGGGCCGCCCTGGTCGTCACGCCGGCTGCATGTGCACGACCTTGAAGTCGCGCTGCTTCAGTTCGCGCAGGAAGGCCGGCAGCATGGCCGCGGTCTGCTGCCGGGTGTCGTGCATCAGGATGATGCGGAGCCGGTCCGTTCGAGCCGGCGCAGCGCCAGATCCAGCTGGGCCTCCACGGTCATCTCGTTCCAGTCGCTGATCCAGAAATCGCAGCCGAACACGCCGATGCCGCGCGCCGCCAGCCCGTTGTTCAATTCGTCGGAATCGCCGAAGCCCGGATAGCGGAAGAACGGCGTGCGCGGCGTGCCGGAATAGGTGCCGTAGAGCGCCCGGTCGACCGCCGCGAACCCGGCCTCGATATCGCGCGCGCCCGCTCGACCGGCAATTGCGCCAGCGTCATCGGATGGGTCATCGAGTGATGCGCCACGGTGTGGCCCTCGGCGAGGATCCGCCGGCGAGGCCGGGGCATCATGGGCCATGCGGCCGACCAGAAAGAAGGGGCGCGCACGCATTCCTGCTTGAGCGCCGCCAGCACCTGGTCGGTCGGGCCGGGCAGGGGGCCGTCGTCGAAGGTCAGCACCACTTCGCGCGGGCCGAGCGGCAAGGTCCGGGGATAGCTCTTGCGCCCGACACGCAGGCCACCCGCGGTCGCCACCGGCAGGACCCGGGCGGTGCCGAGCGCATCGGCCCGGCAGGCGGGGGCGCGAGCGCTGCGGCCGGCGCCAGCGCCGAGGCGCGACCCCTGCCGCGACACCTGCCGCGATCTTGGCCGCGACGCGGCGGCGATCCATGCTGTCAAAACTGCTCATCGTGGCGTCTCCGCCTCCTTGCCAAATGCCATTCGCACGCCCAAGAAGGCGCCACCCTCCGCCGCTCGACGTGGCATGCCATCAGCGAGGCGCCCATGGCCGTTCCCACGCCACACCCGACCATGACCGACGACTGGCGCGACGACGACGGCGCGCTCAGATCGGACATTGTCGAGGCGGTGACCAGCGCCGTCGCCAGTAACGACGCCGCCAGGCTGAAGGATCTCGTCGGCGAAGCCCACGAGGCCGACATGGGCGATCTGATCGCCCAGCTCGACACCGAAGACCGTCGCAAGCTGGTCGAACTGCTCGGAGCAGATTTCGACTTCGCCGTGCTGACCGAAGTCGACGAAACGATTCGTGTCGAGATCCTGAGGATCTTCCCGCCGAGACCGTGGCGGAAGGCATCGCCGAACTCGACAGCGACGATGCCGTCTCGATCCTGCAGGACCTGGACGAGGAGGACCGCTCCGAGATCCTCGAAAAGATGCCGGCGGTCGAGCGGGGTCGCGCTGAAGCGTGCGCTCGACTACCCCGAGGATTCCGCCGGCCGGCGCATGAAGGACGACTTCATCGCCGTGCCGCCGTTCTGGACCGTCGGCCAGGTGATCGACCATCTGCGCGAAGCCGACGACCTGCCCGACGACTTCACCGAAGTCTTCGTGATCGATCCCGGTTATCATCTGCAAGGCCATATCCGGCTCGACCGGCTGTTTGCGCACCAAGCGGCCGGTGACCGTCACCGAGATCATGGAGGAGGAGGTCCGCACGGTCGAAG